>NZ_JASISP010000046.1 GCF_030063185.1 Arthrobacter sp. H35-D1 | reverse complement strand
ATTCTTTGCCACCAGCACCGGACGGCCAAACCCCAGTAACGCCGGCGAGAAGTGTCACCACCAAGAACCGCCATTGTGTCACCGATGTGTTGAGGGAGAACTGTCACCGATGTCCTGCGAGATAACAGTTGCTGTTAAAGATGTTAAAGGTTAAGGGTCACCCACGGCAGAATTAAACGTAGGAAGTTCGACGGCGGCTGCCGGGAGGTGCCGCCGTCAAACGTTGCGCCCACACACCTTTGGATGACCGCAAGTTTGTGACGCAACATAGGGAAATATTCCTTCACTATTTGCCCGAATGCGCCCACGCTGGAGTCATGAGTACACCACGCACCTCAGTCCCCGTACTGGACCTGTCGGCAGCCCGCAACCCGGACGGCTTCTTCAACAGCGACTTCATCGATTCCCTGCGCGACGCCGCCCACAACGTCGGCTTCTTCCAGATTACCAACTACGGTGCCGCGGACGGCCAGGCACAAGCGCTGCTGGACACCGTGGCCGGATTCTTCCGCCTCCCCCTGGTGCAGCGGCTGGAGCTGGACAATCGCACATCCGCCCAATTCCGCGGCTACACGAGGCTGGGCACCGAAATCACTCGAGGCCGGGCCGACTCGCGTGAGCAGATTGACTACGGTCCCGACCGTGAGCCGTTTATCGACGTTCCCGCGGACCAGCTGTTCCTGCGCCTGCAGGGGCACAACCAGTGGCCGGCAGGCTACCCCGAACTGGAACGCGCGGCCATGGCCTGGGCGGCGCTGATGGCCTGCGTCGGCGCCGAATTGCTGGCCGGGATCAGCGTGGCCCTGGGCCTGCCCGAAGACTACTTTGCCGATCCGTTCACTTGGTCCCCCGCCTGGATGGGCAAGCTTGTCCACTACGTCGGAGGGCAAGTCACCGCCGCCGGCACCCAGGGCGTGGGCGCCCACGCGGACTACGGCTTCGTCACCCTGCTACTGCAGGACAACGTCGGCGGCCTCGCGGTCCAGCCGCACGGGCACACGGAATGGATTCCGGTGGACCCCATCCCTGGCGCGCTCGTGGTGAACCTGGGCGAGATGCTCGAAGTCGCCACCAACGGGTACCTCATGGCCACCATCCACCGTGTCACCGCGCCATCGCCGGGCCTAGACCGCTACTCCGTCCCGTTCTTCTGGTCCCCGCGCCTTGACGCCGTGATCAACACCGTGCCACTGTCCGCGGAGCTCGCCGCGGAGGCACGCGGGGTCACCGATGACCCGAACAACGCCATGCTGTCCTCCTACGGGTCCAACGTGCTCAAGGGCTGGGTTCGCGCCCACCCACAGACGGCCGCCATCCACTACCCCGAGGTGGGGTAGCCATGGCCTCCGCCGTCGGCACCGCAGACTGGCGCTTGCGCACCTTCGCACTGTATTCCCAAGTGCGCGCTGTTGACGAGCGCGACGGAGCCGCGGCGGCCCATGAGCTGTGGGTGCGGGAACGTGATGCAATGTTTGCCAGCCACCCGGCCTCGGCATTGGATTCCGACCAGAATGCCAGGTTCACGGGTCTGGCCGTGGAGCCCTACGATCTGGCCTGGCGGTTTTCCTGCAAGATCGGCGCCGAGGGTGCGGGACAGGAAATGTCCGTGGACACGGGCACCGACGGCACAGTTGCGTTCGTGCGGCTGGGTACCTTCGACATTCCGGACGTCGGCAAACTCGCCGTGTGGCGGCACGCCGGCTACGGTGGCGGCATCTTCCTACCCTTCCGCGACGCCACTTCGGGGGCCGACGGCGGCAGCTACGGAGCCGGGCGCTACCTTCTGGACACCATTAAGGGGGCCCACCTCGGGGTCGAGGGTGAGCGCTTTAACCTGGACTTCAACTTTGCTTACAACCCCTCGTGCGCTTACAACCCCGTCTGGGCGTGTCCAGTGCCCGGCGCCGACAATCGCTTGGCCGTGCCGGTTCCCGTCGGCGAGATGTACCTCCCGCAACTTGGCTCCTGACTGTTCCGGCACCTCAGGAAATCGGCACGAGATTCAGCAACGTCATTGAACTGGTTCCGGTGGGCTTCTACGATAGTAAAAGCGAAGTCCACGTTGAAGGGCTGGTAGCACCATGAGTCGCAAGGTAGTAGCACACCTGTTCAGCTCCCTCAACGGGGTGGTTGAAGATCCGAACCTTTGGCAGTTCGACGCGTTCGGTCCGGAGGAAGCGCAACTGATGACAGAGGTGATCACCCCTGTCACCGATGCTGTGATCGGTAGAAAACTGTGGCTGGAATGGTCCCAGTATTGGCCGCAAGCCGATGATCCCTTCGGTCAATGGATCAACCCTGTGCGCAAGCACGTTGTCTCGGCGACTTTGCCGGAAGAGTTGCCATGGAACAGCACACGCATCCCTGGCGACCCGTTGGAGTACGTCAGGAACCTTTGCAACCACGGCGAGGGCGGAGTCATTGTGAGCGGTGGCATCGCTACAATCCGCTCACTGTTCCTGGAAGGCCTCATCGACGAACTCATCGTGACCACGCATCCGGTGGTCGTAGGTGATGGTCGGCGCCTGTTTGACGAGAGCGTCACGACTACCCGGCTGCAACTGTTGGGGGCCACTCCCACGGGATCGGGCAACGTCATCATGCGCTACTCCCTGCGCCCGCCGGACTGAAACGCCAATCTCACAGCGCCCAGCGCATCATGTCATGCTGTTCGAATCTCGCTAGGAGGAATCATGCAACGAATCGTGCCCAACGTGTGGTGTCAAGGCAACGCGGACGAGGTCGGCAGCTTCTACGCGGCCGTCCTTCCGGACACTTCCGTAGAGTTGGTAATGTCCTATCCATCGGAAGACCTGCCGGACTTCCAGCGTGACCTCGCAGGGCAGCCATTGGTCGTCGATGTGACCGTGAGCGGATATCGAATCAGGTTGATAAATGCCGGCAGCGAATTCCGGCCCACACCGGCGTTGTCGTTCATCGTCAACATGGACCCCCTGATGTTCAGCGGCGGCATGGATGAGGCGCGTGCCCGGATCGCCACCATGTGGGAGGCCTTCACGGACGGCGGCGAGGTCCGCATGCCGTTGAGTGAGTACCCGCACAGCAAGCTTTACGGCTGGGTCGAGGACAAGTTTGGGGTGAACTGGCAATTGATGCTTGCCGCCCCTGACACGGAGCAGCGACCTGCGCTAATCCCGCAGTTTCTGTTCACTGGAGCAGCCGCCCAAGCACAACAAGCCATTGACCTCTACACCGGCCTGGTGCCGGATTCGAGCCTTGGGATGACCGTTCCCAAGCCGGGAGAAGACGGGTCCATCCTCTTCGCGGAGTTCACCCTGGCCGGCCAGTGGTTCTCCGCCATGGATGCCGGTATGGGCCACGACTACTCATTCACGCCGGGGCTCTCGCTCGAGCTGAACTGTGCGAACCAGGATGAGATCGACAGGATGTGGGGAGCACTCAGCGCTGTGCCTGAGGCCGAACAGTGCGGCTGGTTGGTTGACAGGTTTGGGGTGAGTTGGCAGATTGTGCCCGGGAACATGGGTGAGCTGCTCCAACACCCGGGTGCGTTTCAAAGGATGCTCAACATGAAAAAGATCATCGTCGACGAGTTGTGAAGCACGGGAGCACCAACGACGCGGCTTGGCTACCCCGCGCGCTGATTGCTGCAGTTGTCTCAGTCGGCGGTTATCGTATGGGCGCATGTCCACTTTCAGCGTCGAACGCAGCACCGTAATCTCAGCACCGGTTGAGAGCATCTACCCCATGGTTGAAAACTTCCGTGAATGGACTAGGTGGTCGCCGTGGGAGAGCATCGACCCGACGATGGAGCACAGATACGAAGGCCCCATCGCTGGCGTTGGGGCCAAGTACGCGTGGAAAGGCAAGAGCAAAGCGGGTGTTGGAACGATGCAGATCATGGAGACCACCCTCACCACAATTAGAATTCGGCTGGAATTCACCAAACCGATGAAGGCTGTCAACCCCACAACGTTCACTTTTGCCGCTGAAGGTGCCGGAACGCGTGTCACGTGGACCATGACAGGGGAAAGCACAGGCCTCAACAGGTTGTTCCTGCTATTTATGAACATGGACAAGATGGTGGGCAAGGACTTTGAAAAGGGGCTCGCGCAACTAGGTGGAGCGGTTTCCGGTCATGCCCAGGAGCATCTGCGGCAGTGGCGTCACAAGCCATTGAAGGCTAGTGCCTGGCACGGGGATATCCTCGTTCAGGCAGCAGTCCTGTCAGTGAACTGTGGCTGCTGGACAGCAGGAGTCCGGTGTTCGCGGCGAAAGAGTGTGGCGAGGGCGAAGGTTGTCCAGCCCCGCACGCGGTCCTGGACTTGCCGAGTCCCGCTAGGTTTTCGTTCCTACCGTTCAGTCCGTGATCGACACGGCCCACCTTGCTTTGGTTGAGCGTCACGTTTCGATTTCAGCGACTTCCTTGGTCTCGAGGATTTGCGTTCGAGGTTCACCGCCGAGCGCGGGTCCGGCAGCACCGGTACTCCACACTTTTTTCATCGTTGCCAATAGTCGCTCTGCTTGGGCGACCGTCTCGAATTCAAGATCGATCAGCACATATTGCGGGTTGCCGGTGGGTTGATGGATGGAGTACCGCTGTACGCCTGCTTTGCCCCGATCTGCCGGGTCTCGGTCGAAAGCGGCTTTCCAAGTGGCAAAATCTTGGGTGGGATGTTCAATCCTGAGAATGACCATGATCCGTACCTTCTCTAACGGGTGTGGTTTGAGTGTAGGCGCTGTTGCGGACAGTAAATATCCCAGTTCTCTGGGATATTATCTGCTTGGGTGGCTGCCATCTCGACGCGCGATCCCGGGTTGTTGGGAGTAGTGTAGAGACATGGTTACAGCCCTGACGCGCACCACTGTGCGGGACCGGATCGTCACCATTGTTGCCGCAGCGTCCGATGCCAGAACGTTGCGCACTGACGTACTCCGCGAACTGCACCGTGTGCTTGACTTTGACGCCCACGTGTGGATGCTCACCGATCCAGTGACCTTTGTCGGCTCTGACCCGCATGCGGATGTCCCTGCTTTCGATCAGCTGCCCCACCTCATCAAGTCCAAATACTTGACTCGGGTCAATCGATGGACTGATTTGGCAGCTCGTCGAGTGGACGTTGCGTCGCTTGTCGAGGCTACGGGTGCAGATTTGACGGAGAGCCTCCTCTGGAAGGAGGTCCTCCAGGAGCACGGGGTAAGGGACGTCGCCTCCATCGTCATGGCCGATCGTTACGGATGCTGGGGGTTCCTCGACCTGTGGCGCAGCGGTGGGTCCACACCATTCGATGACCATGAGCTTGTCTTTCTGCGGGAGCTCACACCATTGCTGACACATGCTCTTCGATTGCGTCAGTCAGTGACTTTTTCTACCGTACCGCCGGCTCGTCGCCGCGCGGGCGGACCCGTCGTCCTCGCTCTCAATGAGAACCTCGAGGTGGTCAGCCAAACGGGCGCTGCGGAGGAGTGGCTTCGCACGCTCCTGCCGACCGACTGCGGCCGTCCGGTGGCCCCGGCGAGTGTTTACAACACAGCAGCGCAGCTGCTTGCTTTCGAACACAAGGTCGATTCACACGAAGCTCGCGCACGTGTGCATCTTGCGGAGGGCACCTGGATTACTGTTCGTGCTGCGAGAATGGGTTCGCAGATCGCGGTGTCCCTTGAGGTCAGCTCGCCTGAGGAACGACTCGAGGTTTTCGCACTATCACACGGGATGAGCGTCCGCGAGGCTGAGCTCTTGGGGATGCTCGCAGACGGGAGCGACACGAAGCTCATTGCGCAGCGGATGTTCCTCTCAGAATTGACTGTGCAGGATCACCTCAAGTCGATCTTCACGAAGTCCCAGACCAACAATCGTCGATCCCTTCTCGCCCAGATCATCGGCACACGCGCGGACCACGAATCGAACCAGAAATGACACTGCGCTTGCGCGAATTTCAAACAGAACACTAAGGCGATAGGTGCTTCAGCCGCAGGTCTTCCCACCAGCGCTTATGCAACATGAGCGGCGACAGATGTCCATCCAGCCAACAGATGGACATTTTGGGAACATATAAACGCGACCCCCCGTCACCAGAGGTTTGTGTACCCGTGGTGGGACTCTAACCAGCTCATGTCCTCTACAAACGCTGGAGAACCACGGCAAACAAGGAATTCAACCTACTCCGGCGCGTTACAAACCACTGGGGTATTCAGCTGACCGGCCTAGCTTGATGTCCGCCAGGGCCGGCTGACGGCGGGGAATTCCAGGCTTGGAGTGTGTTCGCCGCCGGTAGGCGGGATCGGGTGGGTTGCTTTGGGCCAGGGCTC
>NZ_JASISP010000045.1 GCF_030063185.1 Arthrobacter sp. H35-D1 | reverse complement strand
GGCCGCTCGGATGCTTTCCGGTTGATATCCATCATCGCCAAGCAAACGAGCAGAGGTAACACTGTTTTCTGACAGTCCTAACTACACTTTCGGACAGGGCGCCCTTCTTCGTCCTCGACAGACCACCCGGATAAGCACAGCTGCATGTGACGCTTAGGCGTGTACAACTCGCCAGATCGGGTTCCGTCAGCTGTGTCCAGAAGCCCGACGGGTTCCGATATTTGCCAACAACCCGAGTGCGAATAGGTCGAGTCAAGCTCACGCATGGACCCTCACCGATGCCCAGCACCAGGTCTTGGAGGCACTGTCGAAAACTCAGGTTGCCTCACATCGGGAGGTGCGGCGGGTGCAGGTTCTCCTGATGACAATGGCAGCAGAAGGCTTGGCTAACGAGTGGATTTCGCGGGTGCGAGTGCTGCGACGATGCGGGCTTGGCGTGCCCGGTTCCTCGAGGATGGGGTGAAGGAGTTCGGCAAGGTCAAGGAGGGTCTGGGACGCAAACCGGTGATTCCGGAGTCGAAAATCGTCGAAATCGTTGAATTGACGCAGAAATCCTAACCTGAGGGTGCCACGCATTGGTCGGTGAGGACCATGCCGCACGGGTTCGTTTTTCCCTGGCGCAGGTGCAGCGGATATGGGGCACGCGGGCTCAAGCCGCAGCTGATCAAGATCTTCAAGCTCTCCACCGATCCGAACTTTGACGAAAAGCTCATTGATGCATGCGGGTTGTACCTGAACCCGCCGGAGAACGCGATGGTTGTCTACATGGATGAGTAGACCTCGATCCAGGCTCTTGACCGTTCGCTACCGTGCCCGCCGATGGTCCGGGGCCGAGCCGAGACCGTGACGCACGACTACAAGCGCAACGGAACCACCGTGCTCTTCGCGGCCTTGGAGGTCGCCACGGGAAAGTTCCTGGGATCCAGCGTGACCAAGCACGGCACGATGAATTCCTGGGGTTCTTGAAAACCATCGCGAAGGAGGTCCCCAAGGGCCTTCAAATCCATCTCTTAGTGGATAACTAGGCGACCCATAAACGCTCGAACGTAAAAGCAGGCTGGAGAAGAACCCGCGGTTTCATCTGCATTTCACCCCTACTTCCTCTTCCTGGATGAACTTGGTCGAGCACTGGTTCAGGGACCTCACGGAAAGGGTACTGGGCAGCGGGGTCTTCCACTCGGTGCCGGATCTGATCGAGAAAATCTTAGACTATACCCGGCTCAACAACGAGAACCCCAAGCCGCTGATTTGGACGGCGACCGCCGACTCCATCCTCGAAAAAGTCCGCCGTGGCCGCGTAGCACTCCAAGCCACAAAGCAAAACTGAGAAACCACACTAGCCTGGTTCAGGTGTGTGAGCTTCTCAAGGGGGGCTTTGGCTCTCGCGTCATAATCTTTGGAAGTCGACGACCGCCAATGCGTAGTCCGGGGCATGAGGTTCGTGACTGACGGCGCAACGACGGAAGCATGCTTTGCAAGGGCGGGATGACTTCATCCAGTGTGGCATTGAGACGGAAAGTGCTGACGAGGACGATTTCTCGGCGCCGGGTTAAAGGCGAGAGAAATGAAGCATTTATTTGTATAGACTCTTAAGTGCACTGAAAGTTCCTTAACCACCCTTCGCACCACTAGGAATTGACCCGACTCGCAACCCACTTCGGAGCGCAGACTTTTGGCCTGGCCGACCTCATTTGAGCCGCAAATATATCGGCCCCTGCCCGAAATCGAGAGGGCCGATGCGATTGTCGACAGAATCACCAAGGCCATCGCCCTGGGGTTACTCGAAGTCGGGCAACGTCTGCCTCCCGAAGCAGCACTATCGGAGATGTTTGGGGTCGGCGGCGCGACCCTACGTGAAGCTTTGGGGGAACTGCGCAACCAAGGAGTCGTCGAGACTCGCAGAGGCCGAAGCGGAGGGACCTTTGTCGTAAATCAACCTCAAACTCAGGCCGACACCATCCGAGATTGGTTCCTCTCCACGTCTATTTCGGAAATACGTGATATCGGTGACGAACATTCGGCTATCTCGGCCATGACCGTCCGCCTGGCCTGTGAACGCGCGGAGACACACGACTTCGACCGTCTTCGTGAACTTGCGCGAGCCTTGGTTCTAGCCACGACCCCCGAAGAGCGTTCACCTGCTGACAGCCGCTTCCACATCGAGTTGGCAGTATCGGCGCAATCACCGAGGCTTGCCGATGCTGAAATCCGACTTCAGAACGAGACAGTCCAACAGCTGTGGACCCCCCTCGACTTGGCATTCGACCCCGAATCGGCGACCGCCGAACACTTGGAGATCGTCCGGGCAGTTTCCCAAGACCAACCCGCCAAGGCACAGAAACTGGTGATTGAGCACATCAGACGAAGCATCTTCCACCTCATTGATGTAAAACTCACCCTTGGTTACGCCCAATCAGCTCACATAGGCCAATGAGGCTCTTCGCGTTTCGAGGTGATCACCAACCCACTGACATGTAGTCAGGCCACCACGTTTTGACGGTCGTCGTCAGTAATTCCGCTGACGGAATGGCAGCGTTTGCCAGAAAACAAGAGAACTTGAGCGCCCGCATTTTCTAACACCGCAAGTCGTAGGAGATCATGACGTCGCTAAAAGACTCCTTCAACCGTTCCGCGGACCGGACGAACTGCGGCACATGAGTGGGTTCATTTGTAAAGAGTTCTCCGGACTCCCGGTTTCTTCTCAGCTGTTGAAGAGCTGGCGTTTGGAGCACCGATGCCCTGCTTGCCCGACGACAAGAACGTGAAAAATCCGCTGGATTCGGCACACCCAGTTAAGGACGCGACCACACCACAGCGTGGGCACGCCATGGGGAATTCTCAGGAGATGACGAACCATATCGGCGGCAAGGTCATTGAACTCAGACATTACCCACCGGTATAAGAAATTGAGGAGTATCGTGTCTGCAAACAGGCACAAGTCATTAGTCGGGATCAAAGCTGGTGGCGCTGAATCTGGGGCGAGTGTTAGCGAACCCCTATCATCATGGGCCACAAGCAACTATCCTACTAAGAAGCGAACGTCGATCTATCATCAACTGGGAAGATCCACCAATGACCCCCTCACTGAAGTCGTGCATCCAATGAACCTCACTACTGAAGTCGAACATGCCGCCAATGCCCTCACCTCATGGATTGGCAGCGTTTATATAGAGGTCGAGGCGCTCTCCAGAGATGTAGCCACACGGCTTGAAGGAAGCCTCCTCGGTAAGTCCAAAATCGACAAGAATGCGCTGGTCGGCTTGGAAGAATTCTCACGAGAGTTCTTGGAGAGGAACACTTTCGCTGTCGGCGCCGGAGTCTTCTTTGCCACGAAATACGTTCAGGAAGGCAGCCGTGCTGTGGAATGGTGGACCCGTCAAGAACCCGGTGTCATAGGCAGACTCGATTGTGATCTGACTCCGGGAAGCAAGCGGTATTACGACTACGAAAAGCTACCGTTCTTCTCTACCGCCGCTGCCACAGGTGAGCGGACTCTTTGGGGTCCCTATGTGGACTATCTAGGTTTCGAGGAATACGTCGTTACGATCGCAGTACCATTCTCCGTCGATGGGAACTTTATGGGGGTGGCAGGATGTGACATACGGATCAAAGATCTGGAACCTCTCCTCATGCCAAATCTGCGCAGCATCCCAAGCAACGCTGCTCTCGTCAACGCCAGCAACCGCGTCGTTCTGGGCAACTCTGGGATGTACTTGGCTGGTGAGCGAATTAAATCCGAGTCTCCAGATCTGCATCGAATGGCTCTGGACGCTCCCCATCTGGGGCTCTCATTGATCTACACCACCTAATACGAAAGTAAGGTGTGTCAGGCTGCCTCCCGGTTGCTCAGGGTGATGTTGTAGCCGAGGGCTTGGAGGCGGCCGATGGCTTTCATTTTGCCGCGGCGCACGATGAGTCTCTTGTAGCGGGCCCCGAGGCAGCTGTTCTTGGGGTGGCGTGCAGTGGACAGTGCGGCGATGCCCAGCGCACCTTTGAGGTAGCGGTTCCCGGGGCGGGTCTTGGTGGACTTGACCCGGCCGGCGGATTCGTTGGAGCCCGGCCCAGGAGGCCAGCCGGCCGGGGGTTTCAAAGCGGGCCATGTCCGCCCCGGTTTCGGCGATGATGACGTCGGCGACAACGATGGATACCCCGGGAATGGTGGCAAGGAATTCCCGGGCCGTTTGAAAGGGTTCCATCGCCTCATCGATCCGCGTGGTGAGTTTATTGACCCACTGGGTGAGGGAATCAGTGCGCGCAAGGTCCATGGCACGAATGAAGGCGCGGTGGTCCTGGAACCGGCCCATCAGAGCCTCAACCAGCTCGGAAATTCGCTTGCGCATGACTCCCTTGGCCAGGTCAGCCAGTTTTTGCGGGTCACGCTCACCACCGATGAGCGCCGAGAGCATCGCACGTGAGGAGGCTCCCATGAGGTTCGAGACGCTGTCCGAGAGCTTGATCCCAGTGGATTCCAGAAACTTCTCCAGCCACTGGGCCTCGCGGGTCCGGTCCTGGACGGCGATGGTCCGGGCCCGAGTCATATCCCGCAACTTACGGATCGGCTCGGGCGGGACAAAACATGCTCGCAAGAGCCCGTGAGCCCCAAGTTGAGCCAAACATGCAGCATCGGAAACGTCCGCTTTCCGGCCTGGGATGTTCCGTGCGGACTTGGCATTGACCATCATCACCGGCAGGGCGCCCTCCATCAGGTAGTAGAACGGCTTCCAGTAATCACTGGTTGCCTGCATGACCACAGTGGTGACCTTCGCCGCGAGGCGCATGTCTCGCAGGGCGAGGATCTGATTGGTGGTGGAACCCCAGGTGGTGACCTCGGTGGAAAAAGTCCCGGCGCGCTTGCCCGGGGCCCGGATGGCGACCTTTGCATCGCCTTTGGAAATATCAAGGCCCACAGCACGTTCATGAACCAAGTCCACGGGACACCTCATAACAACTTGTGTGTGTTCAACTATCTGTAAGCCGTTTCAGCAGAGATATCCTGCCGAGTTAGTGGCCAGGTTCCAGCCAAAAAGGCGCTAAGAATCAGACCGAAGCTTTTCCCTTCAATTCCTTGAATTCGGGTGCCCAGCGATAGAGATCACACCGGTGGCCCCGGGTTCCTTGTCAGCGTGTTGAAGACATGGGACCGCCACCTACAGATAAGTTTCCTTGCGGCGCTGCTATTGACAGAGCAAGTGCGCCGGAAGGGCTGGAAAGCAGATGACACCCATGTCCGTTCAAGAAAATATCAGAAGTTTGGATTCCCAGGGAGTCTCGGGGCGAGAAATCGCCCAGAGGTTGGGGTGTCAGTGTCAGTCGTGATTCGGTGGCGAAGTACGCCGATCAGCTGGACTACTCGCCGGCACCCACGGCACCGCTGTTCCGCTCGGGAGGGTCGGTGTTGACCGGGTTCAAGCCCATTATTGAGCAGTGGTTGGGAGGACCAGCCCCGGCCACGTAATCAGCGGCACACGGCCAAGCGGGACTTTGACCGGTTTGTGGCTGAGCATGGATATACGGCCACGTATTCACCGGTGCAGCGCTTTATCAAGAAGTGGCATGCCCGCAACCGGCAGGGCGGGGAAGGATTCACGGAGCTAGTGTAGTGTCTCAGTTTTCCTTGACGGTTTGGAGGGCGACGCGGCCGCGGGCGACTTTTTCGAGGATGGAGTCGGCGGGTGCCGTCCAGATGAAGGGCTTCGGGTTGTCGTTGTTGATCTGGATGTAGTCCTCGATTTTTTCGATCAGCTCCGGCACTGAGAGAAAGACTCCCCGGCGCAGGGCTCGCTCGGTGAGGTCCCTGAACCAGCGCTCGACCAAGTTCAGCCAGGACGATGAGGTGTATCGCCAACCCTGGCGGGACTTCCTTGTCGATGGTTTTCAAAAAATCAAGGAACTCGTTATGGCGGTGTTTGGGTACACACGATCCGATAACTCTTCCCGTGGCAACCTCCAGCGCAGCGAACAGCGTGGTCGTTCCCTTGCGCCTGTAATCGTGTGTCATGGTATCCCCACGCCCCTTCTTCATCGGCAGCGACGTTTCAATTTGCGGGTCAGTGGAGAGCTTGAACGTCTCCACCCGGTGTGGCTTCAAACCGCGCGCCGCCCAAATCCGCTGCACCTGTGCCGGTGACACCCCGGACTTCGCCGCCATCGACCGCACCGACCACTGCGTGGCACCCGCAGGCTTGGAAAACCGTGTCAACTCCACGATTTCAGCGATCTTCGACTCCGGAATCACCGGCTTACGCCCCCGCCCCCGCGCGACTGCTCCGAGTTCCTTCAACCCCTCCTGAGCGAAACGCTTCCGCCAAGCACGCACAGTGGCCGGAGAAACACCAGCCACCCGAGCAATCCACTCATAAGCTAAACCTTCAACGGCCATCAGCAACACCTGCGCCCGCCGCACCTGACGATGAGAAACAACCTGAGACTGGGACAAGACCCCCAAGACCTCACCCCGGGCATCACTAAGCTCCAGTGCAGGCGCTGGATTCATCATAAAACCAGCTCAACACTCAAAACGCAAACTATTTTAGAGACACACCACCAGATAGGAAACAGTCCCTCCTAAACACTGTCCCGATTCACCATACGGGCGCACCTAATGGTGCGGTCCCCGATGCTGTTGTGGAGAGCATCGGGGACCGCTTGTTTAGTGCTGTGTTTTTAGTGCTTTGTTGTTAGTTTCCGGTGCAGCATTGTGCTGCGGTGGTGGTTGCCTTGGTTTCTGAGGTGGGTAGGTTCAGGGTGGGGTTCTGGTCGAAGAAGCCGTGGGGTT
>NZ_JASISP010000044.1 GCF_030063185.1 Arthrobacter sp. H35-D1 | reverse complement strand
GGCTCCCGTTGGAGTAGATCAGTCTTGGTGGACCGAACTACTCAAACAGGAGCCACACCTCATTCCGCACTAGACACGCCGACTTGACATCAAACACCACGGCCTAACCGAACGGCATTGCCACTAACCCCCCTGGAACTAGTCATCTAGACACGTCGGTGGGAAACAGAGTCCAGTTTCGCGGAACCTACAACCCAACAGCGCGGACCTGGTGTGGTGTTGCCTTCTAAAACGACCGACGGGGTGCCCCAAGAAATCTGCAGCTACTTCTGCGCCCACTACGTGATCCGGTCTCCGATCAGCACGGTCTCGGCAGACTTCGATGAAGATCCCTTTGAGTATTTCCTTCACACGTGTTTTCCGGGCCGCTCGGCGATCCATTGCCGGGCGGCCGGCTTTTCCCCCTCATAAACTCGCCGGAGCCGTCATGATCTTCTGCCACCCCTCCGGCAATGCGCCGTCCCCCGCGCCGTCGAACGTAGAATGTCCAACTGGCCACTGAAACGAACACGAAAAATCACAAAGTAAACGGCATGGGCGAGTTCTAGCGGATTTACTTGCGGCTGCGGCCGGTGCGGTAGCGGCGGATGAGTTCGGTGGTGGAGCAGTCATGGTCCATGGGCTGGGCATCATCTGCAGTTAGTTCATCGATAATGGTGTCTGCGAGGAGCTTGCCTAGTTCCACACCCCATTGGTCGAACGAGTCCACGTCCCAGATAACGCCTTGGGTGAATACTTTGTGCTCGTAAACGGCGATCAGGGATCCTAGGCTGCGTGGATCCAGCCGGTCTAGTAGCAAGGTGGTGGTGGGTTGGTTTCCCTTGCAGTGGCGGTGGGGGATTTGTTCTTCGGGCGAGCCGGTGTCGCGCAGTTCCTGCGCGGATCGGCCAAAGGCGAGTCCCTCGGTTTGGGCAAATATGTTAGCCGTCAACAGGTCGTGTTGGTGCTCTAGTTCGCTGAGCGGCTCGATAACGGCGATGAAGTCACACGGGATCAGCTTGGTTCCTTGGTGGAGGAGTTGGTAGAACGCGTGCTGGCCGTTGGTGCCTGGTTGTCCCCAGATGATTTGACCGGTCTGGTAGTCCACTTGGGTGCCACCGAGGGTGACGTGTTTGCCGTTGCTTTCCATCTCCAGTTGTTGTAAATAGGCTGGTAGATGGGTCAGGTAGTGGCTGTAGGGGAGTATGGCCTGGGATTGTGCACCCATAAAATTGTTATACCACACGGAGATCAGTCCCATGAGGGCCGGAATATTGCGTTCCAGCGGCGTGGTGCGAAAGTGCTCGTCAACGTCGTGGAATCCACCTAGCATCTCGGTGAAGTTTTCGGGTCCGATCGCGACCATCAAGGAGAGCCCGACTGCAGAATCGAGGGAATACCGTCCGCCGACCCAGTCCCAGAAAACGAACATGTTCGAGGGGTCGATGCCAAACTCCGTGACCCCGTCGGTGTTGGTGGATACGGCGACGAAATGGCTGGCGATCGCGGTGGTGTCGCCATCGAACGCTGCTAGTGTCCATTCCCGCGCGGTGGTGGCATTGGTCAGTGCCTCTAGAGTGCGCCAACTTTTCGAGCTGACTATGAACAGCGTCTCGGCCGGGTCCAGACCGTGGGTCGCTTCGGCAAATTCGGCCCCGTCAATGTTGGAAATGAATTCCAGCCGCAGTTTGCGGTCGCTGAATTGGCGTAGAGCATGATAGGCCATCCGCGGGCCGAGATCCGATCCGCCGATGCCGATGTTGATGATGTTGCGGATGGGATCACCAGTATGTCCCCTCCACTGACCACTGCGCACTGCTGTGGCGAAGTGTGCCATCTTCTCCAGCACTTCGTGGACTTCTGGCACCACGTTCTGGCCGTCGACTTCGATGGTGACCTCACGGGGGGCTCGCAGCGCGGTGTGTAGTACGGCACGGTCCTCGGAGACGTTGATTTTCTGTCCGTTGAACATGGCGGTAATCTTTTCTTCCAGTCCGCATTGTTCAGCTAGTTTCACCAGTAGTGCCAACGTTTCAGTGTTGATCCGGTTCTTGGAGAAGTCGGCGTACATCCCGAGGTCCTCGATAGCAAACGTGCTGGCACGGCCCGGGTCGGTATTGAAGAGTTCCCCTAAAGTGGTCTCGCGCATCTGGCTCGCGTGCTGTTCCAGCTTCTGCCAAGCAGGGAGGTCTCTGCGGCTCCATGCTTCGTTCCTTAATTCGGCGGGGCCTGCCTGTTTACTGCTTTCCGTTACTAACGTCAACATTGTTTTTACTCCTGCTCGTATGTCGGACTGACTAAAATTCTGGGAACACTTCTGTCAGGGATGCCAGTTCCCCTATCAAGAGTGATCTGATCGCTTCACCAGATTGCGGTCTGAAGCAAAGGGCCGCAAAACTCACCTCTTTAAAGTCAACGCCAAGTCCCGGCAATGAATGCATTGCCGGGACTGTCAGCTTGGGTAGTCGGGCCGTGGTACCGGCCCCTATAGCAAGCTGGGAAAGATCAACATCGCCCCCCTCGTCCAAGAACTCGCTTGTAACGATCCGCCGAGTGACCGGGAGACGGCCTGGCGTTTTACTTTGGTTGAGGCGGCACTTCCGATCGTCTCATTAGCTGTAACTATGCTGGTCTGCGTTGTCGTTGTCGTTGTCGTTGTTGTTGTTGTTGTTGCGTCGGGATTCGTGTTGGGAGTAGAGCCAGATGGGGATGTAGAGCGCCAAGACGATGAAGCCAAGCAGGGTTGGTGCCCAGCCGATTTCGAGGCTGTTGAGGTAGACCACACCGATCACGCAGA
Source organism: Arthrobacter sp. H35-D1 (assembly GCF_030063185.1). Classification (GTDB taxonomy): domain Bacteria; phylum Actinomycetota; class Actinomycetes; order Actinomycetales; family Micrococcaceae; genus Specibacter. The sequence continues at coordinate 5,165 of NZ_JASISP010000044.1, read as the reverse complement.
AGGGAAGGTTGAACAGGCCAAAGATGATGGCGACGTTTTTCCAGCCTTTGGGTGCTTTGAAGGGTCGTTCCAGGTTCGCGAAGGAGGGGTGTTTTTTGGCTTTGACGTAGGCGAACAGGCTGATGCCGTTGGCGCAGGTGTAGCCGATTGCTGCGGCGGCAAGGATTGCCGTGAGGGATCCCATGGAAATCAGAACGAGGTTAAACGCTGCGGTGACGATCATGGCAACGAACGGTGTTCCGTGGCGATTGGTTTTGCCGAAGACCCTTGGCAGGTTGCCTTCCGTGGCCATGGAGTGCATGGCGCGGGAAGAACCTAGGTAAGCGGTTTGAATGATCAGGACCATGGCGGCGATCAACATGATGATGGCGATGATGGATCCGGCTTGGCCGAAGACAGCCTGGGCGACGGGAATCAGCGGTGATATGGGTTCGGCAATCACACCGTCAACACCAAGGACGCCTATGACGGCGGCTTGCACCAGAATGTACGCGAAGAAGCAGATGATGCCGCAGGAATACAGTGCTTTAGGAATATCCTTGGACGGGTTTTTGTACTCGGGGCCGTAGATTGCTGCTGTTTCCCAGCCACAGGCGCTCCACTGTGCAATCGCGAAGATGCCAAAGAGAATGAGGACATGGTGCAGATCCCAGGCCCAGTCAGAGGGCCACCAGCTGCCGGTGATATTGGCCAGCTCAACGTGTCCGGTGGCAAAAGGCGCCACTGCGAGGACAATCAGCGGAATGAGAGATATAGCCGCCAGAATGTAGCCTAGGATCGCACCTTCTTTCAGGCCGAACCAATTGACCACAAACAAACCGCCGAAAATCACCGCACCGGAGATGAATGCGAGCTGAAACTCGCTAAAGGTCTCTCCGAGCACCGGAAAGAGCCCGTGGAGGTAGCCGCCGACGAGGATGGCAAAGATAGCCAATACCGGGTTCCAAGCAAACCAGTAACTCCAGGCGCTGAAGCCGCCGATCAGCTTGCCTTTGTCATACTTACCCTGATAATTTTCAGTGCGAAAGACATGTTGGGCGAATCCTGGCAGACCAGAAGCCTTCGGGAAAGTGGTGGCCATTTCAGCGTATGCGGTGTTCTGCATGAAACCCTGAAGAACCGACAAGCCCCAAATAAGAATGGCTGCGGCAGAGAGGTACAGCGGGATGTAGCCCAAGGACGGCAAGATCAGCAGGGGCACGCCCAGCGCGATGGCCAGGCCTTGTTTCCAGTTGATCGATCTTTCCAAGTGACCGTCTCCAGGCGGAAGCTTTTCACTCACAACACTATTTTTACTGCTCATAACACTCTCCCTCGAGTATTTTGGAGTCGTCTGATTTTGTCCCGCTTTGGGACTGGATTACATGGATCTTTCAAAACGGCAGTACGAAACATCACGAAACTGCTGCCGGCAAGATGTAGAGGTTTGCGTTGCCACTGCTGTGCAGGAACGCAATGTTCATTAGGTGGAGCTGGCCACGGAAAAGTTGAGTACAGAGGGCGCCGGGCGTCGCCGTCCATCGGGCGGGAAGGCGAGGCGGCTGTGCTCTGCTGGTGGCCGTGCGCTTCGGGGGCCACAGCCCGTTCAGATCATGAGAGACCTATAACGTGTCGCACGGCAGTGGAGTATAGCGAGGTCTAGAGATCTTCGTAACGGAAAGAGTGCGACTCCAGACCGTCAGGGTTGGGACCGTAAATGGTGACCATCCGGGCGTAGACAGGTGCCCAGTACCGGCCCAGCCGGCCGGGATTGACACGCGCTGAGTCGCCCGGTTTCAGGATGACAGTCTTGCCGTCGCTCTCGATATGGAGTTCGCCTTCCAGTACGTAGGCAGTCTCGCTATGGGGGTGAAAGTCTTCCCAGGCGCAGGCCTTTAGTTCCCACTCGGAGAGAATGAAGTCATTCCAGCGGTCTTCTGGATGATCATTGATGAATCTGCAGCGCAAGCTCCCGTAGTCGCTCCCCAGGGGCTTCAATGGTTTTGCTGGCCAGAAATCGATCGCTTCCCCCGATGTGTCTATCAGGGATTGAGTGGTGTCAGTCGTCATGGCTTTAACCGTTTCCTTAGTCGGAAATTTACGGCGCGGTTTGAATTGGTGTATTTGCGTCACCTTGCGCCAACGTGACATGAGTCACTGTTTGGTCAATACTGCGTTAGGTCATGTGTTCAAGTCAATGGTCTGGGAGGAAAATGTTGCATCTATTTCATCTGCCGCAGCAGGAAACCGACGAAATAAAATTTCTCTCTTGAACGGTTGACTTGCACGCTTGATCATGTAAAAGTTTGTGGAACGACGAAAAGTGACCTGGATCATATCGCTGCAACTCGGCCCGCTTCTGGCAACTAGAGGATGTAGGGGGTGCAGTGGTTCCAGTGGTTCCTTCCCAGGGTTCGAGCCCGGATTTCGGCTCGATCTTTAGGGCAAACTCGTCTGTCGTATGTATCCAACGATGAATCATACAAACGCAACACGCTTACTTAGGAGAAAACAATGGAAACTGTTCTCGGAACACCCACCAAGACCGGCGCGATTCACAAGGTGGAAAACGGCTTCATCGGACTTCCCTCCATGAACATCCCCGGCGTCGACGCTTTCATCGGTGACTCCCTCACCCACCCCAACGGATCAGTGATGAGCTCGGGATTCTTCGAACTCAAAGCCTCCGAACCCCTGATCTACACCTACGAATGCGATGAAATGAAAGTCGTCATCAAGGGCGAATTCAAACTCACCGACCGAGTCACAGGAGAAGTAACCCACGCCAAGGAACGCGACGTCCTCTTCTTCCCCGCCGGATCACAAATCACCTTCGAAACCCCCGACTACGGCCTAGGCTTCTTCACCGCCCACGGCTCCATGTCCTAACCAAGATCATTAGGAGAGCCGGTTCGTAGCCGCGGGCAGAAAGCCCCGGCTGCGAACGAGGTTTCCGCAGGATTCCTGGACATCGTACGAGGGGGTAAACCCGGCGCTGTGGATTACGACGACGTTAAACCCGCCGCGGGACCTCTGCTTCACACACGCAAAACCTGAAAGCCTCTCGGAGGCAGGGGATGCGATCGCAAGTTCGTGCGTCGGGATCCCATTCGTCCTCACAGGCGCGCTGGCAGACGTACGGTCGGCCGCATCCGCGGGATATGGCCGACCGGATAGGGACGCAATCCGCCTATCCCTCCACTAGCGGGCAACCTCGAAAGCCATCACTGGCCACCTTGCCTGCCGTGTCGGCACGCTTCAGGAGAACTTGCGGTTGGGTCACTTACTGACCGAACTCAGAGGTGCCGCGGGCGAGCCTGAAGCAAAACGTTACCACAAGGCAGTATCCGCATAGTCGTTGGCCGGACACGTACCGCAATTCACGGCGTCGCACATCCGCGGCCCAAAGATCTAATGACACAAGGAGAACAGCATGGGACTACGAGTTGGAATCATTGGTGCGGGCCCCAGCGGCATGGCGCAACTGAGGGCGTTCGAATCGGCACGCCAAAAAGGAGCCGCCATTCCCGAAATCATGTGCTTTGAAAAACAGGACGACTGGGGCGGACAGTGGAACAACAGCTGGCGAATCGGTCTGGATTCCCACGGTGAACCCGTCCACTCCAGCATGTACCGGCATCTGTGGTCTAATGGGCCCAAAGAATGCCTGGAGTTCGCGGACTATTCCTTTGACGAACACTTCGGCCGCGCGATCTCGTCTTTCCCGCCCCGGGAGGTCCTCTTTGACTACATCAAGGGCCGTGTGGAAAAGTCCGACGTCCGCAAATACGTCCGTTTCAACACCGTGGCACGCCACACCAGCTACAACGAGGAAACCCAGGAATTCACCCTCACGGTGGAAGACCTCAAAACGAACCTCACTAAGACTCACGTGTTTGACAAACTCGTAGTCTCCACCGGTCACTTCTCGGTCCCGGCAGTACCCGAGTTCAAGGGCATCAAAACCTTCCCCGGTGAGGTTCTGCACGCCCACGATTTCCGCGGCGCCGAGCGTTTTGCCGGCAAGCGCCTACTCATGATCGGCAGCAGCTACTCCGCCGAGGACATCGGCATGCAAGCTCACAAAATGGGTGCCTCCTCCATCACCCTAAGCTACCGCACGGCGCCCATGGGCTACGACTGGCCCTGGAACACAGTGGAGCGCCCCCTCGTCACTCACTTCGAAGGCAACACCGCGCACTTTAGTGACGGCACCCAAGATGACTTTGACGTCGTCGTACTATGCACCGGATACCAGCACAAGTACCCCTTCCTGCCCAGCGAGCTCTCGCTGAAATCACCCAACGTGCTCTACCCAGGCAACCTATACAAGGGTGTGGTGTGGCAACAGAACACGAACCTGTTCTACCTGGGCGCCCAAGACCAGTACTACACCTTCAACATGTTCGACGCCCAGGCCTGGTTCGCCCGCGACGTCATGACCGGGGCAATCGAGATGCCCTCACCGGCCCAACGTGAAGCAGACATCCAGCTCTGGCTCGAGCGCCAAAGCGGACTGACAGACCACGACGCTGAGGCCGATTTCCAAACCGACTACCTACGCGAGCTGATCGAAGCCACCGATTACCCCGCCTTCGACCTGGACGCCGTCTCCCAGCTATTCAAGGACTGGATGTACAACAAGCACACCGATATCCTGGGCTACCGCGACGCCATCCACCGCTCCGTGATTACCGGGACAGTGTCGGTCAAGCACCACACACTCTGGCTCAACGCTTTGGATGACACTTTGGAACGATACCTGCATGGCCCCTCCCAAGACGTGGCGACCGGAGAGTCTGCCGGACTCACCGACAGACGCCGCGGCCGACAGGAAAACGTAGTAGGTTCCGGTGCAGGACCATCCTCGAACCTTCACGCGAATACTTCCGTCCCGTAAGATCCCTACGGCGATTGGAGGCGAGGAGCGGCTGCTCAATTTCCGGACAGACCCCGGGGGTCTCTCGCCTATGACATTGCCGCCGTCTGGACATACCGGGCGGCGGTGCCGGCATTCTTGAAGGCCAAAGATCCAGAGGAAAAATGGCTGATTCCGCTGCTAAGGGACTGCCAGTTTTTAACACGGGGTTATGGTGCTTTGTTGGGGTTGAGGGTGTAGTTCCATTCGCCGTGGAATTCGTGTCGGGTGATGGGCAGGGCTGCCATGGCGGTGTCGGCGATTCTAA
>NZ_JASISP010000043.1 GCF_030063185.1 Arthrobacter sp. H35-D1 | reverse complement strand
ATAGTGGCTCCCGTTGGAGTAGATCAGTCTTGGTGGACCGAACTACTCAAACAGGAGCCACACCTCATTCCGCACTAGACACGCCGACTTGACATCAAACACCACGGCCTAACCGAACGGCATTGCCGTTAGCCTTGGCTGCGATCAGGGCATCGCCGAGCTTGGAGTGCAAGCGCATCATGGCTGCGACGGTGGCACGGGAGGCCAGGGTGTTCTGGTTTTGTTTATTCCGGGCGGTGCGAATGATCCGGCCAATAATCCGATCATGCAGATCGATGATTTCATCGGTGACCGTTGCCATGCTTTCCACGGACATCGCGAACAGGGTAGCGTACCGGCGTCCGGGCTCGAACTTGGCCAGGTCTGCCGCGGTCATCGATGCGCCCTCGCGGGCCAACTTCAGCAACCTGTTCCGGTGCACCAGTTTGCCGGCATCCCAGGGCAGGCAAAGCGCACGTCAGGCCGTGAGCCGGTCGATATGCTCATTCATCGCCCGTGCGTTGGGTCGCAGTGGTGCCTGCCGCAGCCAGCCGATTTCGGTCAAGGAACTATCGGTGCGGCGAAGCAACAAACCATCCAGACGACCTCTGTGCTCCAGGGAGAGGTGGTCGCATAATGTGGCGTAGATTCGCCGGTTCGCCCGGGTCAGCGCCTGCGCACAGGCCCTTTCAATGATCCCCACACCGGGCGAGGCAACCTTCCTTGAGCGCAGGAAGTCCCGCGCACCCACGACCAAGACAAGGTGCTTGTCAGTTTGCGCGGCCACCTCGCCCACGTGTTCCACGAGCTGGCGAAAATCCACGATTCCAAATGCGGACATGCCCAGATACGCGCGAATCTCTCGTCCATGCTCTTGCCGCGTTTCCCCACGTGTCCCATATTCATCCCAGGCCTCGGCCGGGATGGCCAGGCGGGCCGCGACCCAGTCGATCATTTCAGTGGGTACTGCGGTGTCGTCGGCCAGCGCGATACCCGGGTGCCGTAGCAGACACAGCTGGATGGCAAAGCCCAACCGGTTGGCATCTGCACGGCGTTGGCGAATCAACGACATGTCCGCTTCGCTGAGTGTGTAGTGGGCAGCGAGGTCCTCGGTGCCGGTGGGGATTTCAAGGACTTGGCCGCGTTCGGCAGTCGTGAGCAGGGAACGAAGGGCCATGTCAGAAATCCTTGTTAGATGGAAGGCCGCGATCTACGGGCTTGTCCTCGTGCTGCTGCGAAGCATCGTACCCACGAGTCATGGTTTGGTCAGGTGCCGGTAGATGGTGGGACGGCTGACGCCGAATTCCTGGGCGATGTGCTCGACGGTGTGGGCGCGTTTCCCGTCAGCGTCCTTTTCCTCATACATTTCACGGGCAAGTTTGACCTGACGCGGACCGAGCTTTGGTTTCTGCCCACCTGTCCGTCCCCGTGCCCGGGCTGCGGCGAGTCCGTCGCGGGTGCGTTCGGACATCAGCGCGTGTTCGAACTCGGCGATCGAGCCGATGATCTGGAAGAACATCCGCCCGGCGGGTGTGGAGGTGTCGACGCCCTGGTCCAAGACCACCAGGTCCACGCCACGCTCCTGCAGCATCTTGGAAAGCTCGATGAGATTTTCCAGCGACCGCCCGAGCCGGTCGAGCTTGGTGATAACGAGCTGATCCCCTGCCCGGTTGGCCGAGAGTAGCGCCTTGTCGAGTTCGGGGCGGCGGGCGATTTTCCCCGAGGCGGTGTCGAGGAAGACCTGCTCGCAGCCGGCCGCGCGCAGGGCATCGTGTTGGGCCTCGGGGTGTTGATCGCGTGTTGAGACACGCCCATATCCAATTCGCATGCCCAAAATGTATCACCAACCCGGTTGAGCGTTACATTGGCGCGTACACGGCAAGCGTTACAAAATTGGTTGCGGGAATCCGCGGGCCACGAAACCGGAGAAGAAGTGTCTCGCGAACGATCGTTGCCGGGCGAAGTGGAGAATGCATACGGACTAGGCGAACTCGACATCCGTCGCCGCCAACATGTCCATCATGTTGGTTCAGTAGTGACGAGAATGCCAGCCATCTTGGACAAAAATAGTCTGGCGTACCCTATCTTCTCCCCAGCGAGGCCGTATCCGTTTAACGCAAGAACCCGCAGAATGGATACTCTGCGGGTTCTTGCTGGCAGGCTGGATTTTCTACACACTGTGAGGAAGTGGCTCTTCCTTACCATTAACCATGGTTTGCCAATAATCAAGCTCGATGACATTGCTGGGGAGTTCCCGCTGCAAACAGGTTCTTAGCCTCGTTGCTTCCTTGAAGTGTAGGTTCAACAATTCCAAAGATGGCCAGCCCCTAAAAGGATCGTAGGCCATGTCAAAGTCCGTCTGCCAGGAAGCGAGAGCACCCTTTAGTTCATCGGGTAGATCCCAACTATCTAATTCAGTGACGCCGACACCAGAATCGAGCCATAACGGGAACCCTCCGCCCATGGAATATTCAGCCATCAAGCGAACTCGTACGGATGGTGTATCCATGTTCACACTCTACAATTTCCCCCGGGGTATGAGGTAACCACGGTCTTGTTGTTTGACGAGATGATGACTGATGGCGCAAGCGTCGCCTTGTCACCGTTGTTGTGATTGATCATGTTAATCGGCGTTGTGTAGCAAATTTTCTCGAACCCGGCCCCGTAGATTGCTGACGGTGAATTTAAAGCGGCTTTCGAAACGTAGGCCATGAAGTCATCCCACGAGGATCCACCACCGAAACGATTGATCAGATCTTGCCAATTTTTCTTGTGTTGGGCACTGATGTGGTTGTATCCAAAAGACGTAGATTTGCCACACTGCAACGTAATATTGCCCTGATACAGCGCGGGCCAATTGGCGATGACATGGAAGGGGTCATTGGGATTGTTACACGAGAGCCAATCGAACGGGGTAAGTAATCTAGGCTGGATAGTACCTGGTGCCGGGACGAAGCCGATCCCTGAAACATACTTGCTGCCGTCTGGAAATTGGGCTTCCCAGTCGGGGGGACGCTGATGCAGTTGTACTAGTGGTCGCTTGATTTGACGGCTCTGACGTTGCGGCGTTAGCAGCGATACCGCCACTCAAGGTGAGCCCCATGGCTACTGCAGCGATCGCAGCAAATGACAGTAAGTGCTTTCGAATTTTTTTTCATTGCTTCCCCAGGTTGCTTGCTTTGAAACTCGAGTTCGACGAGATGATGTCGATCATATTGCACGAAGGAGCTATCCCCTCGCGAGAAGGAAGAATCGGCGTGTTGGTCACCCGATAGAGCACGCTGAACACTTCATGAGGGTAACCGCCGTCAGTGCGGCATCAGCAGGCGAGACAAATACAGGTCACTCGGTGCCCGGCAAAACCTTAGCGTCGGATATTCTACTTTTTCACATTATGGCCGCTATTTCATCCAATGCTCTATTGCGGTTAGTTGCATCAATCCGGGGCTTGTCGACATTTATGCAGGTCAGGGCCCTAATTCAGCTCTGGATTCCGCTTGGTTATTTTCTCTGCCTTGTCTCCGTGCGGTGTCGGAAAGCTTTCTGACCTGCACCCTTGCAAACAGATTGCATCTGATGAAAGATGTATTCATCTAATGCAAGTTGCGGAAGGGGGTGTTTTTGGATGGCCGGGAACAGTTTTGCACCGGGGGCTACGGGTCTGCATCTGATCGGTGATCTGCCCCTGCTGCGGCCGGAGGAACCGGACTCCTTGAGGAAGGATTGGGGTTGCTGGCCTGTCGGTCCCGGCATGATTCACTCCCCCTGTTATTTCATGATCCGGGGGGTGCTGTCACCGGGACCGAAAGGCACCAAGGACATCGCTAATAGGGGCCGGATCAGGACAAGTCACCACCCGTCCAATTGTCGGTCGTAACGTGGATGCCGAGCCGAGGAGCCGCAAGGACAAGCCAGCACCGTTTCATCCGAAACCGCCCCGTCCGGGGCGGCCCAACGAATGAGGTGCACCATGATCGACAACCACGAAACCATCGACGTGTTCATCGGCGTCGATGTCGGCAAGACCGACCACCACGCGGTGGCCCTGAACCGGGCCGGCAAGAAGCTCCTGGACAAGGCCCTGCCACAGGACGAGACCAAGCTCAAAACCCTCATCAAATCCCTAGCCAAGCACGGGACACTGCTCTTCGTGGTGGACCAGCCAGCGACCATCGGCGCCCTGCCGGTCGCCGTCGCCCAGGCCACCGGAATCCAGGTCGCCTACCTGCCCGGACTGGCCATGCGACGGATCGCCGACTTACACCCCGGAGAGGCCAAAACGGATCCGAAAGACGCGTACATCATCGCTAACGGGGCACGCACCATGCCCCACACCCTGCGCACCGTCGAGGTCCCCGAGGCCCAGGTTGCCGAGCTGTCGATGCTCTGCGGATTCGATGACGACCTGGCCAAGCAGGCCACCGCGACCTCCAACCGGATCCGCGGGCTGCTCACCCAGATCCACCCCGCCCTGGAACGGGTCATCGGCAAGCACCTGGACCACCCGGCGATGGCCGAACTACTGGCCAAATAACCCACACCCGCGGCCCTGCGCCGGACCGGGGAAGCCCGCATCGGTGCCCTGCTGCGCAAGCACGCACCCCGGGCCTGGAAGCGCTGGGCCGGGGACATCACCGCCGCCCTAGCCGCCCAGACCGTGATCGTCTCGGGCACCGAGGCCGCCGGCATTGTCCTGCCCGAACTGGCCCGCATGCTCGCTCAGACCCGGGCAGCCAGAGCTGCCGTGCTGACAAGGGTTGAAGAGCTGGTCAAGGACCATCCGCTGCACGTTTTGCTCGAGACGATGCCCGGAGTCGGAATCCTTACCGAGGCCCGCATCCTCACCGAGGTCAGCGGCAAGGACTTCGCCACCCCGGGCCATTTAGCCTCTTACGCGGGCTTGGCGCCGGTGACTTGGAGATCCGGCACCTCGATCCGCGGGGACCACTCCTCGCGCAAAGGCAACAAGGTCCTCAAACGCGCCCTATTCCTCTCGGCATTCGCCTCCCTGCAATGCAAGGACGGGATCTCACGGACCTACTACGACAAAAAACGCGCCGAGGGCAAGAAACACAACCAAGCCGTGATCGCCCTGGCCAGACGCCGCTGCAACGTGCTGTTCGCGATGCTCCGCGACGGCAGCATCTATGAAGCCCCGAAGGCCCGCGCCGCTTAAACCACAGACCCAAAAATAGCCCCGCAGTCCGACCCACCACCGCCGGGTCGGACCGCGAAGCCACGCCCAAAAACACCGACACCAAGATTCCCAAAGATTTTCCGAGAAAACCCCGAAAAGGACTTGCGAAAAAGATAGGGGCACCCCCCCCCAGAAAACTGCCTAACCAATCCGCCGCCTGAGCAGGCATGCGCCGTTCAATGCCCAGTCCCATTCCGAGAACTTGCGGAGGTGTCAGCCGATGCGGATCATCTTCTTGTTGACGAACTCGTCTGCGCCGAAACGTCCAAGCTCACGTCCTGAGCCGGAGCGCTTGACACCGCCGAAGGGTAGCTCGGCGCCGTCCGCGCCGACAAGGTTGACGAAGACCATTCCTGCCTCGATGCCGTCGGCAACCCGAAGCGCCTGCTCGGGGTCCGTGGTGAAGACGTAGGAGCCGAGACCGAACGGGGTGTTGTTGGCCAGGGCGATCGCCGCTGCCTCATCGGGGACGCGGAAGATCTGCGCGACGGGGCCAAAGAACTCCTCGTGGAACGCATCCGAGCCGGCCTCTACTTCGGTGAGCACCGTTCCGGGGTAGAAGTTGCCGTCCGCAGTGCCACCGATGACCAGCGTGGCGCCCTGCTCGACGGCCCGCGCTACCTGCTTGGTGAGGGTTTCGGTGGCCTTGGCGGAGGAGAGTGGGCCCAGATCAATGCCTTCCGCCGTCGGGTCGCCCATCTTGACAGCCGAGATGGCCGCCGTGAACTTCTCAACGAACTGGTCGTACAGGTCGTCAGCGATGATGAAGCGCTTGGCGGCGTTGCACGCCTGACCGTTGTTGTCCAGGCGGGCGGTTAGCGCGGCCTTCACCGTCGCATCCAAATCATCGGTGGAGAGCAGGATGAACGGGTCGGAGCCACCGAGCTCGAGCACGATCTTTTTCAGGTTGCGACCAGCAACCTCCGCGACGGCGGCACCGGCGCGCTCCGATCCGGTGAGCGAGACACCTTGCAGCCGCTTGTCGGCGATGATCGTCGAGATCTGCTCGTGCGATGCGTAAATGTTTGTGTAAGCGTCGGCGGGGAAACCCGCGTCGTGGAAGATCGCCTCGATCGCTTCGGCTGACTCCGGGCACTGTTCGGCGTGTTTGAGGAGGATGGTGTTGCCGATCACCAGGTTCGGACCGGCGAAGCGGGCGACCTGGTAGTACGGGAAGTTCCACGGCATGATGCCCAGCAGAACACCCAGCGAGGAGCGGCGGATCAGCGCTGAGCCTTCCCCGGCCAAGAGTGCGACCGGCTCGTCGCGCAGCAGTGCCTCGGCATTGTTCGCGTAATAGGCGTAGATGTCCGCACTGAAATCAACCTCGCCGAGTGCCTGATCCATCGGCTTGCCCATCTCCCGGACGATGATCTCGGACAGCTCCTGGCGGCGCTCGGCAAACAGCTCGCTGACCCGGCGAATGAGCGCGGCCCGCTCTGCGACAGTGCTTGTGCGAGACCAGTCGCGGTGTGCGGCGTCAGCGGCGCCGATCGCAGCGTCGAGATCGGCGTCACAGATCGTGGGATAAGTCTTCACGGTCTCGCCGGTTGCCGGGTTGATGACTGCGTAAGCGTTCATGGCTCTCCTTATCGGGCGCCGGAGAACAGAGAAAGTCAGCGCCGACGCAAGCTCTAGTGATTCAAAGATATAACAACGGATGGGAAACGAGACGTATCGCAAAGGCGATGTCGATCTGAGTTCGGAGGGTACCTGTCGTCTCCACAAGCTGACTGCACGGAATGTCCAAAGTCATCTGCACATCCGGTACATCCCTTCGAGGGGGCATCCGCCGGAAAGATGCCCTGCAGTCTGCTGGCACGTTCTCGGAAACGAACCATTGACCGGAAGACCAGCCCCCAAGTCTTTGCCCTTCACTTGTACAGCGCGTAGAGCCCGGTTCTGTCTCAACAACGTGTTTCATCCAAATATTCTCGGAATCAGAGGCAACTATCCTTTGATAGTTGATGGCTTTTTAGGCGTTGACGCCCGTCCCGTGAGCATCATCGTTCGCGGCGTCTTCAGCTGCCGGTTCCGGAGCTTCCCGAGTGACCAAAACTGGACAGTGTGCGTGAGCGGCACATGCCGTGCTGACGGAACCGAGCAACAGTCCCTTGAACCCGCCATAACCGCGTGAGCCAAGGATGAGCATGGCTGCCGATTTGCTCCGTTGCATCAAAACTTTGGCCGGCTGACCACGGTAAGACTCGGTCGTCAGCCCTGCGGGAGGATTGTCCCCGAAAGCCGTGGTCAGGGTCTTGGCGATATTCTCTTCGGCGATGATTTTGGGGTCCCACCCATCCCTTCGGGGGGCCCCGTAAGCAGATTCAAGCTGCCATGCGGCAACCCCAACGATCGTGGCGCCGAGGGTTGGCGCCAGTGTTGCTGCCCATTCCAAGGCAAGAATTGATTGCGGCGAACCATCAATGCCAACCACAATTTCCCGTGCCCCCGCTGATGTCGGAACTTCGACGTTCTCCTGCATGTCATCGCCCACCTTTCGTTGATCCTGAGCGCAAGTCTCACCCCACCTCCAGTATCGACCACCTTAGCCTATATCCACCGATTCTGGTCGCGATCGTGATGAATGCGGAGGTGGGTTGATTTCCGGTTTTTGGGCAGGGCTGGTTATCCGACCTTGCTGCCAGCGGTGTTTCACGTTTGGTGTTTCTTGGTTGCGCCGGTCACGGCTGGGTTAATGGGTTTTATATTGTGTTAATGGGTTTTATATTGTTTGTGGTGGTGCGTGGGTGGCGGTGAAGAGGTAGGCTCAGGTGGTTTGCCAAGGCCAAGACTCTGGGAGAAGTAGTTTGATGCGCCGAGCGCTGGAAACGATCCGGGCTGGGACGTTGACAAGTGTGGTCCGGATCGCGTTCATACGGGGTTTCTGAAACGTGCATTGGGCGAGGATCCCGGCGGTGCGGGCGACGTTGTAGGCCATAACTGCGGCTACCAGCCGTGCCGAGTTGGCTGCGAAGTTGCCGCAGGGCAGGTGGGCCAGGGCGCTGTCTTTCAGATCGGCGTTGACCTGCTCGATCAGGGCATGTGTGAGGTGGACTTTATCGGCTTCCACGGTGCCTAGGATTCGATTTTAATGGTGGTGAAGAAGGCGTGGAAGCGGTGCGTGTCAAAGAGCGTCGGCTGTTCTTTGGTGCCATTCTGATTCAGTTCTGGGATGCGGTGCAAGACTCGTGTCCCGCGCTGTTAATTCGTTTTAATAGTCGTCCCAGTGATTCGAGGATGTGTGATCTCTCGGGACATCGGTGACAGTTCTGCCTCAGGACTTTGGTGACACTTGATGTCTCAGGACATCGGTACCGCTTCGCGTCCTTAGCTTGAGCTGCGGAAGCGGGCACGGGCTTGGCTGATT
>NZ_JASISP010000042.1 GCF_030063185.1 Arthrobacter sp. H35-D1 | reverse complement strand
TCATCCAAATGCGGCAACAACGAATCAAACTTCGCCCGCAAACTACCCTCAACCTCTACGCCAATCGCCATAACACAACGATACGGCCCAACAACACGAAACACCGGCTAATTTACTGGCAAACCCTTAGTCCGGGCCCAACAGCGTGTTTCAGGGGCTGTTTTTCCAGTGCTGGGCTCATCTCAGTTCCTCCTCGGATGAACGGGCTCTAGCTGGAACCCGCACTGACACTGCAGCACAGCGGACGGCTTATCACCAAGGCGGTCCTCGCGCGAGGGGGTGTTTGATTGGTTCATCGGGAACGTCAGAGAGTCTGCGTACTCCATGGGTTCGCCACAGTGAAGGTACTGCCCGCCGAAATTGATCACGTTGGTCTCGTCGTCAATGACGGCGTCGTGGCTCAAGAGAGTAGCGACGGCCTGCACGCTGCAAGCGTGGGCGGAGTAGGACTGACAGCGTCCACAGCTGTACTCCACCTCAACCGTTCCCGGCAGCCGAGGCGTATGAGGCTGGATGGATTCAATGATGAGGTGCTTTGCCGTATGGCAGGTAGCGCAAACCAAAACGGTCTCCGGGGGTGCAAGGGAATCATCTAGAGAGCGGACGGGGTGGTTGGATATCATGAGGAACCTCCTAGCAATAACATAAACTTGCCCAGAAAGTCTGGCCTACTGCCATTTGACTAAGTTGTAAACTATAGAATTTGTGATGTCAAGGAAATTCACATCACTGAGGCCCACCGTACTGCTTGGGAAGGCAATTTTTAGGCCATCACCGGGCGACATTGGCGAGGCAGCGCAGCCAGTCGGTCCTGCGCGGTGAGCGTGCGTGGCGGTGAACAAAGACACTGCGGGGCTCGGACTAGGGTAATAGACTTCAGTGCCCTGTCGGTGAAGACTGTGTCAGAGGTGACCACAACACTGCGCAATTTATGGGGACATGGCGTACTCAAACACTCGGTATTAATATTCTCGGAGGCGCAAGTTGTCGCAGACACCACTAAGACCCGAAGACAGCAACCCGCTGGAAGATCCCGAAAAATTAGTGGAGGAGATCTCAGCACAAGGAACGGCCGGACAGACTTCGGGCAAGAACGCTGCGTACAGTGAAGCCAGCGCCCCTCCGGGTGTGGAGCTGGAAGCAGCCAGCCCTACCGTTCAGGAGTCAGAGCGGAAAATAGTTGTCGGAATAGTTGCAGACCCCGGACTGCCACTCTCACTTGCCATGGAATTGCAGGATTCCCTCCCAAATCTGCTGACAAGGGATGTGGATTCCGGCGTAGCTTGGGAAGTGCAAGTCATGGCTTTCTCTCTTCCGTTGGACACGTTTGGGGAACTTGAACTTAATATCCACTCGGAAAGATTGCGGCACGAGAGTAGCTGGGACTATCTCGTTTACTTAACGGACCTGCCAAAGTACGAAAACGGTGAACCGTTAACCTCTAGCCTCAATGTAGACAACGGCTCTGCCGTGATCGTTGTGCCCGCGCTGGGGATCGTGCGCAGGAAACGTCTGCAGCGCGCTGTGGAGCAGGTCCTGGCCAAACTGCACGGCGTCAATGACCCTTTCCTCCGCCACGATGGCACTTCACCATTGGTGGTGGATCCGTTTTCTGTGGAACGCCGGATAGAGGCAGAGGAAAGCGGCGGGAATTCCGTGGAGACCGTCAAGGGCTTCAGGGGACGGGTTTTGCTGCTGATCGGCATGGTTCGCAGCAACCGCCCTTGGCGGCTGGTTCCCCGGCTCTCTTCTGCCATGGCTGCGGCTCTGGCCACGGGCGCATTCGGTATTTTCTATACCAGCATTTGGAGTATGGCCGACTACTTGCCGACACGTCGGTTGGTCATCATCGCTCTGCTGTCCATCATGATTATCGGCTCGTGGCTGGTTCTCCATAACAAACTTTGGGAGAGGCCGCATGGGGTGCGACAAAAAGAAAAACGCGTCCTGTACAACTTGGCGACTCTCTTGACGCTCCTGCTGGCGATGCTGCTGATGTACGTGGCTCTTTTTCTTATTATTCTTGCCGGTGCGCTAATTATCATTGACCCGGCGTTCCTCGCCATGCAGCTGGACGGAGATGTAGGTTTTCGCGAATACGTGAATCTCTCTTGGCTTTCTGCCTCCCTAGGCATCGTCGCTGGTGCCGTAGGTTCGAGCTTTGACGACGAAGAGTCTGTACGCAAGGCAACTTTCAGCCGGCGAGAATACGAGCGCCGCCAGATTAGCTTGGAGAACGAGACAGAGAAGGACACATAAAACCATCTTCGTGACAACCCAGAATGGGCGCCACTTGAAACCCTGCTGTCGAAAGTAAAGACCCTCTACAGGAACTTCGGACCAGCTGCCGAGGCCATTAGGAAAGTAACCACGTTTCACCGGAGAAGGCGGCTATCACATTCTCGTGCCCCACCGTCCTGGTGGCTGTGTTGGGATTTTGTTGTGTAAGTTTCCCACACCGAACTCTTGTTCGGTTCCCACCAGATAAGTCCGAGTGTCGATACGTTGATCGTGAGGACACCCCTGCGCTGAGGCGATCTATCCACGGATTCTAGTCAGTGGATGCAGCCCACGGACCATGTTCTTTCCATGGAACTGCCTCGTGATGGGTTTTTCCGTGTGTCCGGCGCTCCTCTTTCATCTCTGCCTCGAATAGGTGGCGTTTGCCGTCGGCGAGTAGGTTGCGGGCGCGTTGCTCTGCGGCCTTGAAGTCTGCGTAATAGCCGTCATCGTATTCTTCGATAAGTTGGAACGTCCATCGTCCATGGATGACGTTTCGACCCACCATCTGCTGGCGGATATCGGTGGCCAAATCCTCATGGCCCGCGTCCTGCAGCAAAGTTGCTGCCTCCCCCAAAGCCAGGTCGGCTTTGCCGGTTAAGCGATGAAAACCATAGAGAAGGCCACGGGCATGCTCAACCACTTCGAGAGCCTCGGAGAGTTTACCCAGCGCTTTCACGGTTTCATCACTCATGTCATCGCCTCGCGTGTGGCATGCGTCCGGCGCGTCTTGAAAAGATGGAATCTCCATGACCCACAGCATAGACGCACGCGCCAACTCACGGGTTCTTCGACACCGACGCCCTCCGCAAGGCTGGTGGTAGTGTCCAGCACGTACTTTCCTAGCATCGCCCAAGACGGTTAATGACAGCTCACATAAACTGCGTTCCACACCACAAAATGTTTAGTCCTACCCTTTTTTGGCTCTTCAGCATCGAGTGGGTAGTTTCGGTCTGAATCTGCCGGTGGGAATCCGCGGGTCCAGTAGATAAATGGTGGCCTTCGTTCGTTCCTCAGTTATGGCTTTTACATGCTCGAACCAACTAAGGCCAAAAGCTCCCCACCATCAAACCACTCCGTCCCTTATCCGGCTTCGCCTGATGTTGGGATCAGGCTTCTTGGATGGTTGAGGGACCCTCGGTACTGAATTTCGTCAGCTTGTGGGTACCGTCGCAGAAGGGCTTGATCGTCGAGGCTCCGCAGCGGCACAGGGCGATGGTTTTTCTCATTCGGGGGATCTCTTCACCGGTTCCGGTGACGAGTTCAAAGTCGCCGCGAACCAATAGCGGGCCGTTGGGGCAGGCCACGATGCTGGCTGAAGGGGCATTACTTGGATCCATGAGTGATTCTGCTTTCGGAAAGGTCGCGGAAGGGGTCGACCGGATCAAGGGGGTGGCGTAGCGAACTCGTGCCACTGTTCCATGCTGTGAGCATGTGGGATCCGGTCAGCCCGTCCAGGTAGAGGCAGGCTTGGGCCCCGAAAATGATATCTGGAAACAGCTCGGGCTCATCTTCGGCGAGGCTGCCGGCTAGGTCCCGGCCGGCAATCTGTTCGTGCACCGCATCGGCCTCGACGTGTTCGTCAAAATACCACGTGACTTTCTCGTCGTAGCCCAGGCGTCGGAAACCGTTGCCGTAGAACCGGTTGGGAATGGAAGAGGTCATTTCAAATGCGGCCAAGTGGCCCACAATAGCGCCGCGCAGACGGCGGTTAAGGCCGAACATGGACATCATGTTGAAGGCCGCCAACGTGACTGCAGGGACATTATTGAGGTAGTAAGCATATTGGTCCGAGAGCCCCATGGCGCGCATCGTACCGGCAAAAATAGTCGCGTGGACATGTTCTGGTCGGCCTCCGCCATATTCGTCGGCTTGGATCTCTACCAGAGCGGCTTTGGCCCGACCGCGCAGACGGGGTATCGCCCAGGAGTGGGGATCAGCTTCCTTGAGCGTGTAAATGGACTTATGGATGATGAACTCTACAGCTTGAGTGTCTGTGGCTTCTCGGGCGAGGTATTTCGAGAGACTCGGGCCGCTGTCTTCGGCAGTGAGGTGGAAGAGTTTCGTCGCTACGGTCTCGGCCTCCGGTTGGGGAAGATCCAGTACGGGTATCCGCTCCCGCAGGGCAGCTTCGAACGCTTCTTCTATGCGCAGGCGTGCCCGAATGGTTTCCGGTTGCCATTCCCACCGCGGATCCCAGTCGCCGATTTCTCCGTAGTGCAGACCGTAGAGGGTCGTCAGGGTCAGCTGCAGGTCCTCGTCGATGAGGATGTCGCTGACGTCCTCGACCGCATTAGCCACCTGGGATAGGAAAGCCTCACCCTGATCTGAGCCGCCGCCAGGAGCTTCTTCCAGGACGGCGAACAGGGCGGCACTGACTGGGCCGCGAGAGTCCAAAAGTGCAGGGTTACGCATGGCGAGCCTCCAAGCAACGAAGTTGTTGTCAAGAACAGGGTAATGGAAGATGACAGGTTAATTCGGTTGTCATGAGACACCCTAAGGCCTCTAGCCCTCCTGTTGCGAGTGCTTGAGGTTGGTGTTCGGATCCTGAACCTCGAGCCATCGTATCGTGGGGCAATGCTTCAGCATCTGTCATCCCTGCCACTGACTACTAGTTGTAGACGATTTCCCTCCAGCGGGGCGTCGTTCGCACAACCTCGCGGACCACGCAAACGTGCCGGGATTGAAAGTGGCTCCTACTCAAGAGCGGGAATGGATGCGCCGGTCGTAATCCTGATCGTCCGTGACCGCCGACAGGTATCCAGCCGCGCGGCATGATTGGTGGAATGTGCCCTCGTCTGTGGAACGCGATGCTCTTCAGGAGCGCTGGGATGTTTGCCTGCCGGCTGCGCGTCCCGGAAAAAGCCAGCTACAAGGGACGTTGTGGGATGAAGCTATCAGGAAAATTATTGTCAAATCTAACGGAAGGAACCTTCTTATGACAGAGAAGACGGTCCTGAAAGATCGGGCAAGCGAACCGATCGTGTACGTGAAAAATTGTGCCTTGCCCGACGGGTCGATCTTGGTTCGGGGAGAGTTCACGATAGTCTCCACGACCGGTGAGGAAGTGTCGTCTCGGCGGCAACCCTGGCCCTGGGCCGGCGTGGAGCTTTTGGAATGATGCCCTACTGCGATGGCACCCACACAGTTATCGGATTCTGCTCTGAACGCATCAGGCCTGAAGAACGCTGAAGTCTTTCCTTGCACGTTCTTCTCGTACGTCCGGTAGCGAGCTCACAAGGACCCTGGATGGGCCTTGACACCGTAGTTTTTATTCAGCTTGTTTTTTGTTTCGGGCCAGTCAGGGGTAGATCATCAAGGCTGCTATCAGTGCCAGTCCAAGCAGGGAGGCGACGGTTGCTGCCTCCAGGGCGCCTAAAACGACATAGAAGATCAATGTGGTAGTTCCCACGACGAGTAGCCCCACCAGGGCCAGCACGATTCCCACCACGTGATGTCCGGCGTCCACCAAACGATTCTTGACTTGCAACCCAAATAGCTGACGGTGCATGGCCACGGGAACAAGCATCAGGCACGTCGCTACGGCAGCCAGGATGACTAAGACCAGGTAGAGAACCACTGCCAGCGCGTCCAGTTCTGAGAATTTTTGTTGGAATGGCAGGGTCAGCAGGAAACCTGCGATAATTTGGGTTCCTGTTTGCATGACGCGCAGTTCCTGAAGCAGATCGTTCCAATTGCGGTCGCGTTGTTCGTTGCGTGTCTCATTGCGTCCGGTGCCCGCATCCTGCCCGCCATTTGTGTTTCCTGTGTGCAAGGACTTTGCATCCACCGTTACCTCATTCTTGTTCCCTGTGAGCTCCAGCGCGTATTCCTGAATAGATTCTCACCCATGGCAGTCCAGCTCAAGGGGTGATGTCCGTGGTCGCTGACACCGGTGGGGCATACCGGCAGGTTTTTGCAACGTCGAGTTGGTTCAGACAACCTTGAATGCCGGGCCTGAACCAGCAGCGGACTTTGGCAGCTGTGCCCTCGACACCGCTTCGTCCTGAGGAAGAGTGAACTGGTATATGTTGCCGCCTTGTGTTATGAAATGATAACGAAATCTGGGTTGATCTTCGCACGAATTCCGAGAACTGAAGGAGCCTGCCGGTGTGGTTGATGCTGCTATGAAACCTCAGGTCCATCACGAGATCCGTCCTTTGCGCATTGCAGTCTTGGCCCATCTTCATCACCCGATCACCTCACCGTTTGCCGGGGGCATGGAGTCCCATACCGCGCATTTAGTCTCTGGGCTGGTTGCTCGCGGGCATGAGGTGACCCTCTTCGCCAAGGACGGCAGCGTTGTTGACGGCCGGTTGGTCCCTGTGCTCGGCTCCGGGTTCGTGGTGCGCGGTTACCCGGAGGACGAACAGATCAATCAACAGCATGACGTCTTGGATGGAGCGATGGAACGAGCGCTGAGGCTCATTCGGGACGGTTCCTTTGATGCGGTGGTGAACAATTCATTAAGCCCGGTACCGCACCGTGTCTTGGTGCAGCTGCCCACCCTTCATGTCTTCCATACCCCTCCCCTGCCCCGGCTGATTGAAATCCTCAAAGATTCGACCAAGACACCACACCTGATGCACCGCTACGTCACAGTCTCTGAAGCCAACGCACGGCCCTGGCGCGAGTGGATACCGGCCATTGACATCATCAACAACGGCATTGTCCTAGAGCGCTGGGAGGAACGGGGCGAACCTGAACACGCGGTAGCTACGTGGAGTGGACGCATCGCAGCAGAAAAAGGAACACACGTAGCCATCGCCGCTGCACGGGCAGCGTCCTTAAAATTACGGATCGCCGGCCCTATCCACGACCAAAAGTATTTCCGGACACTGATTGAACCGCAGCTCGATGATGACATCCACTACCTCGGTCATCTGGATCAACAAAAATTACAGCACATGATTGCCTCCTCCCAGGTCTTTCTCTCCTCCCCACTTTGGGAGGAACCCTTCGGACTCACCACCCTTGAAGCAATGGCCTGTGGAACACCGGTAGCCGCCTTACCCGCCGGCGCCATGACCGAACTCATCGGAACCACCGGGGGCGTTGTCGCCGACCGCCAAGACAGTGATGCTCTGGCAGTGGCAGCGACCCAAGCCAAAGACATGAATCGGACGCTGGTTCAAGCACGAGCGAGCGGGTTCACACTGACCAGAATGATCGAAGATTATGAGCGAATACTTCATTCCATGGTCCACCGCAGGTTCTCCCTGACAGCAGAGGAATCATGACCCGATACAGGGTTTCCTACTACGCCCACCATTTCGGTACCGGGCACCTGCGCCATGCCCAAAAAATAGCAGCCAGCGATCTATTTGATCTTCAGGTCACCAGCACCGGTCCTCGCGACACAACCTTATTGAAAGGAGCCTTGGAGTATGTGCAGTTAGGCCCCGACGTGGACTCCGCTAGTCCGGAACCAGAGGTAGTCTCCAACTCCTTTTTGCACTACGCCCCCACAGGTGCCCTCATCCAACAACGATTCTCTGAACTGAACCGTGCGTGGAAAGAATTCAACCCCGACGTCGTAATGGTCGACGTCTCAGTAGAGGTCGCACTTTTCGCCCGCTTATGTGGCTACCGAGTGGCGTTCCGTCGCATGCCAGGGAATCGAACAGACACCGCCCACCACATGGCTTACAGCCTTGCGGACACTATTTTCGGCTATTTTCCTGTCGGCCTGGAAGAAGAAGAACATCTGAAAAAATTTGATCATAAAAGCCACTACCTCTCAGCAACGGAACCGACAAATCATTACTCACCCCCGGATATCGGCATCGCCCAGCCGGCGGGGCAGCAACGAGTGGTGGTGCAAACATCCTTGGCCTCGGCCATTCGTCTGGATCACGTGGCCCGTGCCGCCGCGGCATCACCGGAGTGGGACTGGGACATTGTGGGTTCCGTGGAAGAAGATGGCACACCATTGCCCAGTAATCTACGACTTCACGGTGTTCTTTGCGACCCGTTACCGGTCATGCGTTCGGCCACGGTGATTATCAGCTCTGCCGGACACAACGCTGTAGCTGCTGCCGCGAGCTGCCACAGACCCGTTCTTTTAGTACCCGAAGAGCGTCCCTACGCAGAGCAACTCGCCTTCGCGACCGCCTTACATACCCGCGCGGGAATCGAGATGATCGAAACATGGACATCAGCGATCAATTGGCCGCAGATCCTGGAACGCGCAGCGCACAGCGATCCTCATGCCTTGGCGAAGACACTCTTTATGCAAGCTTCCGATTTTAACCAAGGACTCTTGGACCTCATCCAAGCAACAGCTGCGGGAAGAAACGCCTCTAGTACCTTTTAGTAGGCAGCGCAGTTGCGCGCCGATTCGACTTCCTGAGGGGTGGGCATCCGCTGAACGATCAGAGAAGACGCCGCCTGGGTCCAGGCAATCAACCCCCGGTGTGCGAAAGCCTTCAACCAACCCTCCATCGGCCAAACACCCCAGCGAGCATGGAACAAGCGGGCATTGTCGACAATCTCTAGGAAATGGTTCAAAGGAGGGGCATACACGGCTCTTCAGAATGCAGAGTGTAGTCGGGGTTGCTCTGTGATGATTCCTGGGTGCAGCGTTGATTGGGTAGAGGTGAGGGCCTTGGTAGAGAATCAGATTGTCTAAGATCTCGTTCTCTACAGCAAG
>NZ_JASISP010000041.1 GCF_030063185.1 Arthrobacter sp. H35-D1 | reverse complement strand
CCGAGTCGACGGGGGCGCCGGCCTTGACCATCATCAGTACCCGGCGCGGCTTCTCCAAAGACTCAACGAGCTCTGCCAGCGTTTCCGCGCGGACAAAATTGCCCTCGTCGCCGTGGGCTTCCAGCAGTGCGTCGGTTTTTTCAACCGAGCGGTTGTGCAGCGCCACGGTGTATCCATTGCGGGCAAGGTTGCGGGCCAGATTGGCGCCCATCACGGCCAGGCCGGTCACGCCAATCTGTGCAGAACCATTTTGTGCAGACATATTCATCCTTCAGGTAGGTAGCTCATGGGGTTTATGCCAGCTCGACCGGGAGTAGCCGGAGCCAGGTTAGTGCCCCCTCGAAAATGTTCGGCGTTGATGGACGCTGTCCTGCGGCACCGGTCTGCCGTTGGAAGGCCCCAACCGACTAGGAGGACTACCTAGGAGTGGATAGGCACTTCGCGGCGATACAACTCTCAGCCGCAGTCCGTGGCTCAGGACTCCTGATACACGGGGAGGCCAGGTGTGGTGGTCCCCCGTCATTCGCCGTGGCCCGTACGAGTTTACACATTGCAGGCAGGGTTTCTCCAAGCCATTTCTCACACTGCCGCCCGCAAGTGGATGGGCTGCAGAGGAGGCCCGACCACAAATGCAAACTGTCAGGCCCGGGGCGCTCTCCAGGCCTGACAGTTTGTGTTGCTTGCTGTTATTTCGTGAAGATCACTAGGAACTTACGGATTCGTTCCTGGATCTCCCAAGTCCCTTTCCAGCCAATGGGGAAGATGGCGGCATCTCCGGCCTTCACAGTGATGGGCTCTTTGCCATCTTCTGTGACAACCATGCGACCTTCAAGGACGTAGATCGCCTCACCGCGCTCTGTATATTCCCACCGCGAGAGGCCTGGCTCGGCTTCCCAAATTCCAGAGAGGATGCGAGAGTCCTCGCTGGTGAAGGGAATGGCGATCCTTGTAGGGATCTCTTTGCCTATCACTTCAGCCAACGGGGGACCCAACGGCGACGCGTCTAGCTCTCCAGCGAAGAGCTCACTGGGATTGAAAGTTATGCTCATTAGGACTGACCTTTCTAATGCTACTCGCCGGTATCATTTCCGACGGGCAGGTGTTGATGGCCGTGGCTCGTTTAAGCAACGATTGAACCTGCAACCGGAGTGGGTAGTACTCGTTCACATCGGTTAAATGCAGGTACCCTCCTCGTAAGAGGGGCCTGCATTTATCGTCCTATTATTTGCAAGTTGGGGAAACGCTCATTCGGGATGGTTTAAACTACCCCTTCGATCGGGCGAAGGAACGGACCATCGGAGTTCTCGAACAAGCAGCCACGACCCGATGGGAAAGCCAAGGCACCTGCCAAGTCACTTAGCTTGCCCAGCCGCAAGTCCTAGCCCATCATCCCGTTTATGTTCGCTCTCCGGGCATGACTGGCCGCTCGACTACGCCCGTTTGACGAGCGATGGCGACGTCTGTCAGCGGGGAGGCGTCGGCGGATTCCGCGGAAGGATGACCAGAGACTCAACCGCAAACGTAATCGCTCAACTGACCGCTAGCCAGTCATCCAGGACAAGGAACCCTATAAACATGGCAAAGTATTCGAGCGCAGCATTAGCAGTCACGCCCTAACGTGGGCGCTCATCCTTAGGTTGTTTCGGGCAGGCTTAGTGGTTTTGCCAAGGTTGCTCGCACCTTCCACGCGCAGCGCGATCATGGATGTGTTGCGTAGGCGTGAGGAGGATCTGCGCCGCCCTTGGAGCCAAGCGCTTCCTCGACGCTGGTCCTCAGCGCGGGAGTTGTGGCTGGTGTGCGGGTTTAGGCTGATTCTAGGGCGGCGAGCACCGACATGGCTTCCTGAACGACATCTGTCGCTGGGAAGGACTGCCGGTTAATGCCGGCCATTTCCTCCATGACGCGGACTACCTGGCAGCTGTAACCGAACTCGTTGTCGTACCAGAGGTAGAGGATCAGGTTCCTATCTGTGGAAATAGTGGCAAGGCCGTCCACGGTGCCGGTTCGACGAGAACCGACGAAGTCGGTAGATACCATCTCGGGTGAGTTCATGTAGTCGATTTGCTTGCGCAGTTCCGAGTGCAGCGACATCTCACGAAGGTAGTCGTTGACCTCGTTTTTGGTGGTTCCGGTTTCGAGGCTGAGGTTGAGGATGGCCAAGGAAACGTCCGGCGTGGGGACCCTGATAGAGCTACCCGTGAGCTTGCCCAGCAATTCAGGCAGCGCTTTGCCTACTGCCGTGGCGGCGCCGGTTTCGGTAATCACCATGTTCAACGCGGCGGATCGGCCCCGCCGCTCACCCGCGTGGAAGTTGTCGATCAGGTTCTGGTCATTGGTGAACGAGTGGACAGTTTCCACATGGCCGTGAATCACTCCGAACCTGTCATTGATGGCCTTCAAAACGGGGGTAATGGCGTTCGTGGTACAGGACGCCGCGGACACGATCTGGTCCGTGTCCACGATAGTGCCGTGGTTGATGCCGTGGACGATGTTCTTCAAGTCATCCTTGCCCGGAGCGGTGAGCAGTACCCTTGCAACC
The DNA here is from genome assembly GCF_030063185.1 of Arthrobacter sp. H35-D1. Lineage (GTDB taxonomy): Bacteria > Actinomycetota > Actinomycetes > Actinomycetales > Micrococcaceae > Specibacter. Next base: position 9,095 of record NZ_JASISP010000041.1, on the reverse strand, counting down.
CCCGCACTCTGAAGGTGCTGGGACAATCCTTCAGCATCACGCCAGCGACCTGTGTTGTCTACTACCAGGGCATTGTTGATGCCGTAGGCGGTGTAGTCAATCGTGGCTGGGTCATCCGAGTAGATGACTTGCACCTGGACCCCGTTGGCCGTGATGGTATTGGCGTCTTCATCGATCCGGATGGTGCCCACGAAGGGACCGTGAACCGAGTCGCGGCGCAGCAAGCTGGCACGTTTGGAAAGGTCGTTGTCGGCTCCCCTGCGGACCACGATAGCGCGCAGGCGCAGGCCCTGACCATTACCGGTCTTTTCGATTAGAAGGCGGGCCAGTAGCCGACCAATCCGACCGAAGCCGTAGAGCACGACGTCGGTACCGGTATGGTCGTCCCCGCCGCGCTTGCCAACGATCTCAGCAAGCTCGAAACGAAGGAATTCCTCTAGAGTGGCACCATTGGCCTCTTCCTTGAACTTCTGGTTCAGACGCGCGATGTCGATCGAAGCCGAGCCGAGCTCGAGGTGCGCCAAAATTTCCACCAGCGGGGCAGTCTCCTCCAAAGGTAACTCGTCCTTAGAGATCCGGCGCGCGAAGCGGTGCGCCTTGAGGATGTTCATAGTGGATAAATTAATCAAGTTCCGGCCATGAATACTGACGACCACGTTGCTTTCGCGGTACAGCCGGCCAATCACCGGAATCATGCCCTCGGCGAGGGCCTCCCGGCCCATCCACGCATCGAGATAAGAATCTGAGCTATCCAGCATCGAGCTGCCTTTCCAAAAAAAGTTAGATCTGTTTGAGCTTCAGCTCCTGAGACACCCCAGAGCTGCAGGCGGCCCCAACCACGAATATCCAATTGCCCTGCCCTGCAGCTTGGACACAGCCACCAACTGCTTCTTGCCGACGCCTGCGTCGGCACCCCCATCCCCGGGACAAAAGGAACGTAGCTGGCGACCGCTTCTCCCGTCACTTCCGAGGCGGGTTCGTCCATGACGCTCAAATTTACTTCTCTCCTTCAACACGGTCTGCCATCCATCATCCCCGACCTAACGGGTAGGGGAAACGCTAACTTGTGATGGTAGAAACTACCCCAACGGATAGGAAAATGCTCTGATTGTCCCCTTGGACCCAGCATATTGATTCATCATGAACCCTTGACTCATACGTTCACCCATGTGAAAGTAGTCACATTGCAGTGGCGCAAATCACGTTGGTGCAATGTCATTCAGACGCACCATCGCATACCGCAGAGCGGCTTCCCCACTACAGAAACGGTAGAGACTAATGACTACAACCACCCCTCAGCCCGCGGCCTCGACGACGGAGGAAGCGATCGATGTGTGGCCAGCGGAGTCCATGAAGGCCTTGAAGGGCGAGTGGGGTCAATTGCGCTGCAGGTTCATAAATTCCCACCCCACCGGCCGATGGGATGACTTCATCCTCTCGGAGTGGGAACTGGAGGCCTGTGCCTGGGAGGACTTTCACCCGCACAGCGAGACTGCTTACGTACTGGAAGGCGAACTCCACATCGAAAGCGACGGCAAGACCGTCATCCTGAAACCGGGCGACTCGGCACGGGTCAATCCCGGCCGGCTGGGCCGCTACAGTGCTCCCGTTTACGCGCGGATGGTCACCATTTACGGCCCCAACCCCGAAGGCGCGGAGTCACACTCGTTCCGATACTCCGAAATCTGAGCCCAGATATACCCCCTACTGGAAAGGACGCCTACAGGTGTCCAGGAAACAAATGAATTTGTGCACGTTCAGGCAGGCCCCATGCCCCCTCCGGCGGGAAGCAGGAGTTCATAGCTCTTGGAGACACGGCCTGAAGCGTTTTCGGACGGCATAGAGAGACGCTGCTGGTGACGGTTTCGCCGATTACCCTCGAGGCCGGGCCGTGCTTGAGGAACAAGTTCACTTCTACCCCGCTAAGGTGCCTTCACGGTCAGTTTCCTATCGTTTCATTTGGGCAAAAGGCGTTAATTGTGGGGGATTCATTCCTCCTTTATGCAGTAAATTTCTAACTTCTTTTCTTTTTATCTACATGGCTGATAGATATAAATGATTGACATGCGCACTAACTAGTAACAATGTTTGGAAATATAGTCACTTTCATCACATTGATGCAATTCGAAGATCGTGAGGCCTAAGTCGCCCTTTGGAGGCCTGCGCGATCGCCTGGGTCGAGTCGCAAAGGCGTCTCGTGATACTTGATAACGGAAGAGGAAAAACAGTGCCTAATGAGACTGGTTTATATCAACTAAGTGGGTGGGTGGTCATTCTGCTCCTTGTTCTGGTATATGGGGGGACCCTGCTGGTATCCGCCTATATCAGCAAGAAAAAAGAGAACGCCGACGGCTACATGACCGCTGGAAACAATGTGGGGTTTGGAATTTCCGCGGCCAGCATGACAGCCACTTGGATTTGGGCGGCATCAATGTACGCTTCCGCAACCGCTGGATACACCTACGGCCTCTCGGGGCCCATTCATTACGGCCTCTGGGGCGCACTGATGATTCTGTTCATCTATCCGTTCGGCAAACGTATCCGGGCGGTTGCACCGAAAGCCCACACATTAGGCGAGGTGATGCACGCTCGCCACGGCCGCTCCAGCCAACTCATGCTCGCCGGCTCCAACATTGTTGGCAGCGTTATTAGTCTGACATCCAATTTCATTGCCGGTGGCGCCCTGATCGCCCTTCTATCGCCATTCAGCTTCGGTCAGGGCGTCCTCACCGTTGCCGTTGGCGTTCTCCTATACACACTCTGGTCTGGTTTTCGCGCCTCGATACTGACAGACTTTGCTCAGGTCGTGGCGATGCTGGGCGCCGTCATCGTCATCATTCCGGCAGTGTTCTTCGCCGCTGGAGGGCTGGACATGTTCGTCCAAGGCGCAGGCAATCTGACCCCTCAGCAGTCCAATTTCTTCTCCAGCGACGCTTTCCTGAACCAGGGCGCGCCCTATATCGCTGCAGTGTTGGCGTATGCGGTCGGCAACCAGACCATTGCACAGCGCCTCTTCGCCGTGCGTGAGGATCTGATCAAAAAGACTTTCGTGACAGCGACGGTTGGCTACGGCGCCACCGTGATCGGGGTTGGCCTGATCGGTGTGATGGCTCTCTACCTGGGAATGACACCGACCGGCGGAGACGTCAACAACCTGATCCCGCAGATGGCATCGACTTTCCTCGGGCCTGTTCTCCTGTGCCTATTCTTCGTGATGATCCTCGGAGCGCTTTCATCAACCGCAGACTCGGACTTGTCGGCTCTGTCCTCGATCATGATGGCAGACGTTTATGGAACGAACGTGGCGAAGAAGCCTAATCCGACCACCATGCTGCTGATCGGCCGGATCACGATGATCGTGGCCACCGCCGCCGCGCTAATTTTTGCCAGCCAGCAAATGAACATCCTCGATCTCTTGGTATTTGTCGGCGCACTCTGGGGTGCACTGGTCTTTCCAGTCATCGCGAGCTTCTACTGGGGCAAGGTGACCAACAGGGCCTTTACGACGTCGGTGATCGTCGCCCTTGCTGTCTTCATACCGGTTCGCTTTTCCTGGATCCCGATGGACGGGCTCACCGGAATCTTGTTCGACATCTTGTCAGTCGTCGGAATCGGCATTGTTCTAGGACTGATGGCATTCGGCTTCTTCGGGCTGAAACCGGCCGTGATCACCAGCATCATTGCCGCCTTGGCCTCGGCCCCGTTCGTAATTGGATTCCTTCACAATTACTCTGTGCTCACCGGGTCGCTGGTGGCTTATGCCGTCAGCACTATCATCTGCTATCTGATGTCCGTCAGAAGCAAACAGAACTTCGACTTCGCGCTGATCAAGCAGCGGATCGGAGATTACGACCCGCAGCCCGATGACGAACGCGGGGATCCGGACGATGACCTCGACAACCTAGCAGCATCCGCGCAAAAGTAGGGAAATCATCATGGAAGCCTTCTTTCTCACTCTGTACGTACTCATCTGGCCGACTATTGTTGCTGGTGTCCTCTGGACCATCTGTAGGGCCTTTTTCAAGGACTGGTCCGCGGCCCGGAAGGCAGGCAGGCCCATCATCTAGGCCGAAGTAACGTTAGTTATGACAGGAAGGTCCCCGGGTTTCCGGGGATCTTCCTGTCTTTGTGGCAACTACTCAGCTGATTTAGGCGGTAGCTGGAGTCCAAGGAATCCCGTTGTGGATCAGCAGGGATCTGGATTTAGCGATTTATTCCTTGCAGTGCGGTGTCCAGTTATTTGATGGCGTATTTGAGGATGAGCTCGGTTCCTTGGTACCGGGTATTGGTGGTGGTGAGGTGCTCGCAGAGTTCGGAGATGGCCGCGGTTTTGGCTTGGGTGGGTAGCGGGTCCAGGGTGATCGTGAGGTAGCCGGGGTCGGTGGGATCGATGTCGCCGGACCGGTTGAACACTTGGCGCATCAGGGCGTGGGCTTCCTAGTTGGCGCGCTGGTAGCCCGTGTTGGCACAGATCCCCCGGGAGATTGCCATCGCGGTATTGTAGGCGGTCATGCGTATGCCGGTGTGGATTAGCTTGATCCCGGTGTCCAAGATTTGCTGGCCCGGCGCTATACCCCCAGATGAACCTTGGCAGGGATCTTTTTGTGGGCTTGCTCCGCTTTGGTCAGGGCTGTCTCTGCCTCTCAGAGCGGCGCCATGGCATTGTTGTGCATGGCACTGGTGATCGTGACTTCGCTGTGCCTTCTGCCGGAGTTTTCAGCGCCAACAGGTTGTGGTCCGCCACGGCGCCCGCTTCGCCGTGATGGTTCGTGGCGGCCACGACTTTTTGGTACGACTCGGCCTTGGCCGGATTGGGTACCATCCGGTCTGCGTTGTCATCGGTGCTGGTGTAGGAGTCGAGGGAGTTCAACTCGAAGTTCATGCGGACGTAGCGGAACTGGTTTTCCTGTCGCCATCTTTTCCCCAACCGATACACCACTTCCCCGGCGCTCAAGCCTTTGTCGGTGGTGAGGACGTGGATTTGCCGGGTGCCGCCACCGGTCGCCACAACGATCCGGTTGATCTGGCGGATGCCAAATACTTCCCCGGTATTCTTGGTCGTGTCCAGGGGCAGGTCGATGAGGGTATCCGCCACTGACCTCGTCTTGACTTCACCATGTTCATCGGTGTGGGAGACCTCGGTGAACAGCTTCGCCTCGATGTCGGAGGTGTTACCTTTGCGCCGGGTCAGCACGTCAAAGCCTTGGGCGTCCATGTGTTTGAACAACGCTGGGACCAGCCGCCGCGGTCAAAGCCGACCTGCACCCGTCGTTCATCCCCTATCGTCTTGCGGAGTTCTGGCAGGAGTCGGCGCAGCTCGGCGGCCAAGGATGCCCGGGTTCGACCATGACGACAAACACGGGTGAACCGTGCGCGTCACTAACCCAGGTTTGCTCGGTTGCCGAGACCGGGAACTTCAACCGGGTGGAGTGCAGTGCAGTTTTCCGATCTTTTTGGTGCCTGGTAGGCGCGCACGTGCCCGTCTGGATACAAGATCGCGGCCAAGTTCTCCCCAACGGGACCAGTGGCTGTGAGGTGGCGGGATGCCAGGGCCGAAATCAGCTCCTCGGCCTCTACACTCGCGGCGAGCTGGCTGAACTTGCGGCGGATGATTTTCACTTCCGGGGCCCTGTCCATGCCCAGCATCCGCCCGAGTTCTTTCGGGTCGAACCGGGTTGCACCCTCGGCGCCGGCTTCCCCAGCGAGTGCCTGCAGAACCGCATCGATGAGGATCGTTTCCAGACCGTAGAAGCCCTCCGGCAACGCCGAATACACAGCTTTCGCGCAGCTGAGCAGGACGGTGGTTTCCAACGCGGGGAAGGCCAGGAACAGTCCGGCGTGCCGGATGCGGGCTGCCGGGAAGAACACCGGGGAAGCAGCCGCAAGAAGCCCGGCCCTAGCCGCTGCCCGTTCCCCGGACCTGACTACCGCGGACGGTAGCATCGGCATTCTGGCAGCAGTGGTTCGCTATTGGACTCCGCTGAATCCGGTGTTGCCGATAAGGCCGGGGAGGGTGTCTTCGCTTCCCGGGCGCCCTGCTCATCGGCGACTTTCAGGGCCCCGGGGACACTGAACTCAGAGACACCCACGGCAGTTCCGACCGCACGCAAGGACAGGCCCGATGCACGCACCGAGACAATGCGGTCCTTCCCCTCCGCACTCACCCGCGATGAGCCCTTCGGGCCCATCGACTCCGGGATCAGGCCAGCGACACCCGCAGCGGCCAGCTGCAGGCGCCACCGCCACAACGTCACCACTGCAACACCGAACCCGGCGGCAATCGTGCCCGGGGTGGCAGCCTTGAGGTCAGCCAGCGTCGCCGCAGCAAAACGGCGGTTCACCACGTCCTCGGCGTCCCGGGAGTAGGCAAGCCGTCCGCGGAAAAGCCCCGACCCCGTCGCTGTCCCCCACCAGGGACGCAGCTGCACCCAGCGCTATGGAGCCGGCTGCCATGGGCATCGAAAGTAGTAGTTGTGCGGTCATTAAGCCCATCATCCCACCCACAGCAAACATACGAGATTCATACAATCGTTGTATCGCAAATGAGGCAAAATTAACACCAAAAGACGACCAAGAGCGCCGGAAAATCAACGAACCACCGAACCCGCCGCGAACCCATATCCAGAGTCCTGAGTTTGCGCGCGTATGGCCACCGAGGAGAAGCCCGCCGGATCGAACTTGGCAGACAAAAACCAGATGACGCCACAACGGTTGTGGCGTCTATCGGCATGGATACAGTCACTTTCTTTGGGCTCATTCGCTCTGAAACTTGGTCGTTTTAGACAACTTCCAATCAAAGGTCGACGACTGGCCGGTCTTTCATTCGTTCCGCCCTGTTACATGAGTGGTGTGCGGGTTTAGGCTGATTCTAGGGCGGCGAGCACCGACATGGCTTCCTGAACGACATCTGTCGCTGGGAAGGACTGCCGGTTAATGCCGGCCATTTCCTCCATGACGCGGACTACCTGGCAGCTGTAACCGAACTCGTTGTCGTACCAGAGGTAGAGGATCAGGTTCCTATCTGTGGAAATAGTGGCAAGGCCGTCCACGGTGCCGGTTCGACGAGAACCGACGAAGTCGGTAGATACCATCTCGGGTGAGTTCATGTAGTCGATTTGCTTGCGCAGTTCCGAGTGCAGCGACATCTCACGAAGGTAGTCGTTGACCTCGTTTTTGGTGGTTCCGGTTTCGAGGCTGAGGTTGAGGATGGCCAAGGAAACGTCCGGCGTGGGGACCCTGATAGAGCTACCCGTGAGCTTGCCCAGCAATTCAGGCAGCGCTTTGCCTACTGCCGTGGCGGCGCCGGTTTCGGTAATCACCATGTTCAACGCGGCGGATCGGCCCCGCCGCTCACCCGCGTGGAAGTTGTCGATCAGGTTCTGGTCATTGGTGAACGAGTGGACAGTTTCCACATGGCCGTGAATCACTCCGAACCTGTCATTGATGGCCTTCAAAACGGGGGTAATGGCGTTCGTGGTACAGGACGCCGCGGACACGATCTGGTCCGTGTCCACGATAGTGCCGTGGTTGATGCCGTGGACGATGTTCTTCAAGTCATCCTTGCCCGGAGCGGTGAGCAGTACCCTTGCAACCCCCGCACTCTGAAGGTGCTGGGACAATCCTTCAGCATCACGCCAGCGACCTGTGTTGTCTACTACCAGGGCATTGTTGATGCCGTAGGCGGTGTAGTCAATCGTGGCTGGGTCATCCGAGTAGATGACTTGCACCTGGACCCCGTTGGCCGTGATGGTATTGGCGTCTTCATCGATCCGGATGGTGCCCACGAAGGGACCGTGAACCGAGTCGCGGCGCAGCAAGCTGGCACGTTTGGAAAGGTCGTTGTCGGCTCCCCTGCGGACCACGATAGCGCGCAGGCGCAGGCCCTGACCATTACCGGTCTTTTCGATTAGAAGGCGGGCCAGTAGCCGACCAATCCGACCGAAGCCGTAGAGCACGACGTCGGTACCGGTATGGTCGTCCCCGCCGCGCTTGCCAACGATCTCAGCAAGCTCGAAACGAAGGAATTCCTCTAGAGTGGCACCATTGGCCTCTTCCTTGAACTTCTGGTTCAGACGCGCGATGTCGATCGAAGCCGAGCCGAGCTCGAGGTGCGCCAAAATTTCCACCAGCGGGGCAGTCTCCTCCAAAGGTAACTCGTCCTTAGAGATCCGGCGCGCGAAGCGGTGCGCCTTGAGGATGTTCATAGTGGATAAATTAATCAAGTTCCGGCCATGAATACTGACGACCACGTTGCTTTCGCGGTACAGCCGGCCAATCACCGGAATCATGCCCTCGGCGAGGGCCTCCCGGCCCATCCACGCATCGAGATAAGAATCTGAGCTATCCAGCATCGAGCTGCCTTTCCAAAAAAAGTTAGATCTGTTTGAGCTTCAGCTCCTGAGACACCCCAGAGCTGCAGGAATTTGAGGTCTCATCACCTAGGTTGCCTACCGGTCGTTTTCAAGGAGATGAGCCGATTGATGGGCTCCTAGGCCACCGCCGTCTTGGTCGTATCTGGTTTTCTACTGGGCTCGAACCGGATGCGATAAGACGAAGGTCATCTTCGCGGTGAAAGGCTAGGTGGTGCCTCCGGCAACAGACACATTCCGGCAAAGATGTGTCATGCTCTTCGCGATCACCCTCAACACCAAACCGTTGCGGCCGGCATCAGTCGCGAATATCCGGCTTGCCTGGCCCTAGCATTCTAGAAGCGGGTTCGTTCAAGACGCTAAGATTCACTCCTCTTCCATTCGTGGGCCTGTCATCCATCGTCCCGTCATTTTGGGGTGCCGGAAACGCCGATTCGGGATGGTTTGAACTACCTGTTTGGATATGCTGCTGTGAGTGAGCATCGCCTTGGGCTGGCAGGATGAATGTGGAGGCAGGTGCCGCCTATGGAGTTTCTCGCCGTTAAAGTCGTTACCAGGCTCAGACCTCCGCAAGTACGTGGGATGAAGCCCGCGATTGTGGGGTTTTTCTTTGCTTAAGATGATCAGAAATCAGTTGAGATGTGATAGGCTGTTTGGATGGATCAGGAGACATTGGAGGGCATGCAGGAACCGGCCGGGCTGGCCCTTGCCGCGTGCGGCGGGCAA
>NZ_JASISP010000040.1 GCF_030063185.1 Arthrobacter sp. H35-D1 | reverse complement strand
CAACTACTCACCGAAGAACTCAACAACACCCCCACACGGCTCCCCGGCGACCGACGCCCCCTGAACTACCAAATAGCCCAGGCCCCAATCTCAACAATGAGCAAACACGTACTTCAGGAGGTCTGAGCCTGGGCACCTTGAGACAGCGACCGGCAGGAATCGGCCCTCCGATCGCCCTTTCCGGCACTGGGCACGATCGGTTAACCAAGAACGTCCCTTGAGACGGCATACGACCCTGCCCGGCAGTCTCGACCTTCCCGCTCTCATAATTCGGCGATATCGCCGTCAACCACCAGCCCAACGATGAGCTGCGGCGGGTCCATTCCAGCGCGATTACCTTCCGGTCGGGCAGACCCCCGACAGTCCCGTAAGCCGGCGGCCCCCATCGGACACCCTTTGCGTACACTTCGCGAGTCTCCATTTGCAAAGCAGCAGGTCAGCGACGGTTTGGTGTCCGGGGATACCCTTCACCGGGCCTGGATGACCTTCTGGCTGATCAATCGGACGGCTCCCGTAGCACGCGTGCTCAGGTCAGTTCGCGCGCCCGCTCGCGGAGGAAGTCGCTGGCCGGCCTGGGGATGATTCCCCGCTGGCGCAGGGGCTTATCGTCCCAGGTGGCCTCCTGGAGGTCCTCGAGCAACCCTGCACCGAACACGGATGCGAGGGCGTCGTTGCGGCGGTCGAGCAGGCGGATCGCGAGGCGGGCTATGGTGCGCGGCATGCGCTGCACTTTCATTCGGTGATGGGTGAACTCCGCGGCGATCGCGAGGGCTTCGTTCTTCGTGAGCGACTCGGGGCCGCCGACCTCGATCAGCAACGGCGGATCGGGCTCGATCGCGACCGCCGCGAGGAGAGCGGCAACGTCTTCAGTGGCCACCCAGCGCCTCTTTGTCTCACCCTTGCCGATGACTGCCGCCTTCCCAGCGGCCATGTCGAAGCGTGCCATGGGGGCGAGGATGACTTCTTGGAATCCGTCCGAGCGGACGATGACCGTCCGCATCGCCGAGCTGACCAGTTGCCTCTCGATCGCAAGCTTGGCGCGTTCCAGGGGCGTGCCGATAGCCGCGTCGGCTCCAGGGAAGGAAATGTAGACGAAGCGGCGCACGTCCGCGGCCTCGGCCGCATCCACCAGGAAACTCATGCCCTGTTCGTCGACGGCCCGGATGGTCGCAGGGCTGGTCCCGGCGATGCGTCGGCTGATCGCCGTCGCCGTGGCGATCACAGTATCGACGCCCTGACATGCAGCTTTTAGGCTGGCCGGTACCATGAGGTCGCCGCGCACGACTTCCGTGCCGAGTTCCCGCAACCCGGTGTCGTCGCTGCTTTGCCTCACTAGGCAGCGAACCTCCTGTCCCTCTGAGCGCAGCAGCCTGGCGACGCGGCCGCCGAGATTACCGGTGGCGCCGACAACGAGAATCATGGCCGTGGTCCTCTCGAATCGGCGCCTGCGACGTCCCGGACGGCCGTGTTGACGTCCCCGGACTCGTGCTCGACGGGCTCAAGGTAGAACCGGACGGCGGAGAGTAGGCCTTCGCGCACGGTGAAGATCGCAACTCCGGCCTGCTCGACGGGAACGCCGTCGCGACGCGTACCGCGGGAAGCCCACTCGACCCAGACCTTCCCATCGGGAGCAGTTGCCGCATCGCGTATTTCCAGTGTGAGATCGGGGACTCCCGCGAACAGGGCGGACCAGTTGGACCGCACCTGGGCGCTCCCGGTGAAGCTGCGGTCGGGGTGGTTGGGGGTGATGTTGACGTAGTCGTCGGCGAACTCGGCGACCATCGCGTCGAGGTCCTGCCGGCGGGCGGCGGCGAACATGCGCCGCACGGTGCCGTCGGGTAGGCGGTCCATGCCCTCAGGCGTGTCCATGATGATGACTCCTTGGTGCCTCGGGCGTGTGGAGGAGGCTCATATCTGCTAGATTTATTTTAAATACGGTTAACTGTATTGATTAAATTTTAGGACAACATGCCCCACAACGTCAATGCGTCAGAGCCGCCCACGCCCAGGCGCGCCTACGATGCAAGACGGCGGCGGGAGCTCGCCGAGGAGTCGCGGCGCACCGTGCTCGCAAGGGCGCGCGAGCTGTTCCTCGCGCACGGGTTCGGGCCCACGACGATAGCGCAGATCGCGCAGACAGCAGGGGTGTCTCCCGAATCGATCTACAAGAACTTCGGCGGCAAGCCCGGGCTCGTGCGGGCCATCCAAGAACAAAGCCTCCTCGGCGCGGGTGTCCCGCCAGCAGAGCAGCGTTCCGACCTCGCACAGCTGACGGCAACGGACCCATTAGCACTCATCGAACAGCTCGGTCGCTTCACGGCCGAGGTCAGCCCACTCGCGGCCCCGATCATCCTGCTCATCCGGGACGCGGCGGCCAGCGGCGATGCTGACATGGCGGACTTGCTGCGCGAGGTCGACGATGTCCGCTACCGGCGAATGCTGCACAACGTGCAGCGGATCGCGGCCCGGGGGGTCCTGCGTCCGGGCCTGGGCGCCCAGGAGGCCGCAGATGTCATGTTCACGTGCACGACCGCGGAGCTGTATGAGAGCCTCGTCATGAAACGGGGATGGTCCGCCGAGCGATACGGGACCTTCATCGCCAGGACCCTTGAGGCGAACCTTCTGTAGGAACCCCGGACGTCGTCGGCACAGAGCGGGGCGGGGCGTCGAGGACTGGGCCGTTGCGATCCTCAACACCGCCCTGGACGATTGCCGCGAGCTAGGACGACGGCGGGCTTGTCACCGTCGCCGACGATCCCACCGTCGGCGGCCCGGCTGCCAGCCGGAACCCGGCGAGGGCAAACCCGAGGAGCGTCGCGATGGCGGCCGAGGCGAGTGGGTACTTCATCGGGATCAGCCGTCAAACCGTCTACCAAGACCTTCAATCAAAATATGGGCGGCCTTGGACACTGAAGGGACTGAACCCGTGCCCTGAACAACGATGTGCATCGAAGCCCGGGGCGGTCTGTTCACAGTCGATAAAATGCCATCAGGCGTGTCGATCCACCTGCAAACGATCACTACATACCCGGATTGACACTATTTGGCCCAGACTCGTCACGTTTTACTCACGTTTTCAACCAAAGCCCACGGCCATCCTTGGCATGCCAAAGGGCTCCAATCGTTCCACTCTCCCCCGGGAACACACGGGTTTTGACGACCAACGATGCCCGACGGCAAGAGAATCCTGAGATTCTCTTGGTCGTGGGTTCAATTCGCGCCCGGGGCACCAAATATGGCTCTGACCTGCGGTTATCTCCCGCAGGTCAGAGCCAGCAGGGGCCAAAGGTACCCCCGCTCATCTTTTACATCGAAAATTTGCCTGCTCTTTCGTCATTTTTTGGTGAAAGTAGGTCTTCCCTTGCGGTCATCTTTTTTCAACGTGTTGGTGCCAAAGTGGCTAAATTACGCTGTTTCTTCTCGGGACATGGTGAGGCTGTAGATTCCACCATGTTGAGCCTGTGATCGCAACGGTCCGCTCCCCCATTCTTCCCTTCTCCCATCCGCTTCAGGGATAATTTCACGGAGTTCGCCGCCGTCAGTGGCGAGGCAGTCCACTCCTGGTAAAGGGGGCGCGAGTTCTTGACCCCTGGATGTCAGTGCAACAGCCGCGACGTGATGGCATCTCCTTTGGACACCGCCATGGAAAGACACCGGCGCCCGTGAACACCCTCCTTCCAGTCGCCGAGCGCATGCTGCTGGACATCCCCACGGCGCAGGAGGATCAGCTGTCTAACCTGCGCGAATCTGGCCTGGGACCCAGGATTGCCGGGCGATCCATCAGCTTCGAGGCCATGCGCGGCATGGTGGCACGCGGCCTGGGCTACACGGTGCCGCTCCAGCGCCCGCCGGTGGATATCAGCTACGAGGGCTGCCCGGGGTGCCGCTGGCCATCGAGGGAAGAGTCGGCCATAGCGGCATCTGCTTCTCCACCAGGGCGGCCAAAAGACAAGCCCGGAAACTAGTACCCCGCGGCCGGGTCCACCACCCCGGACAGCTCCTGTCCGCGGGCCAGCCGACGGACATTTTCCGCCACCCTGGCGGCGAGCAACGAGACCACCATTTCCATGGTGTCCGCGGTGTGCGGGGTGATCAACGCCTTCGGCTCAGCCCACAGCGGGTGGCCGTCGGGCAGCGGCTCAGGGTACGTGACGTCCAGGCCGGCCCCGGCCAACCGGTCGGCCGCCAGCGCGGCGCACAGTGCATCCGTGTTGATCAGGCCGCCGCGGGCAATGTTCACCAGCACTGCGCTTGGCTTCAATAGCGCCAACTCCGGTGCGCCCAACAGCCCGCGGGTGCTGGTCGTCAGCGCGGCCGCAAGCACCACCACATCCGCATCAGGCAGCACCTGGGCCAAGGCCTCCGTAGTGACGGTACGGTCCGCGCCGGGAACCGCGATATTCTGCCGGCGGACCACCGTGACGTTGGTGTTGAAGGCCTTCATCAGCCGCACAATTTCAACGCCGATGCCGCCCGCACCGACCACCAGAACGTTCAGCCCGTGCAACGACGTTCCGGCCTGGGGGCCCCAAGAGATGGCCCGTACCCGCTCCGGCAGCCGGCGCAGCAGGGCCAGCGTCAGGGCAAGAGCGTGTTCGCCCACGGGCGGGGCATAGGCGCCCTTGGCGCTGGTCCATATTTTTCCCGGGTACGCCGCAACTGTGTCCATGTACGACTCAATCCCGGCGGACGGCAGCTGAACCCAGCGGATCGAGGGCCGCGCGTCCAGGATGGTTTTGAGTGCAGCCCGGTCCGGATTGAAGCCGACCACCAGTCCGTCGGGATTGTCGTCAAGATCGGTCAGCACGCCGCCACTGTCCGTGACGGCCGTGGCAAACAGGGGGTGGGAGTCGGGCAAAACGCTAATGCGGGGGGCAAACTGTGTCATGGTGGCAGCTTAACGCACGACGACGACGGCCAGGGACCGCCGCCGCCGTCGTGCGTTAATCACGCCCGTCTGTTACTTCATCTCACCGCTCAGGTCGGCGCCCTTGCCTTCCTTGGTGGCCACCATGACGACCGCGTTGTTCACGCGCCCGCCTTCACGAACCTTCATCGTCAGCGTGTCGGCGGCCATTCGCGAGACCTGTGATTTCGAGAGTGAGTGGATGCCCAGGGTCTTCACGAGTTTGTCCATGCGGCGGGTGGAAAACCCGGCGAGGCAGCAGTCCGCAACGACCGTGATCATGGCCTCTTCGGCACGTTTGCTGGCGTTCAAGGGGCCAGTCCGGGAAATATGTGTCGTTTGAGAGCCCGCCCAATCCTTATCCATGACCCCAGCATCAAATCGGAACGCCCCACTTTCAGGCGTGTCGCGGAAGCCTTCCAATCAGAACCCCGCCGCGGTGCGCCGCAAGGGGCATGCAGCTAGGTTTTTGCATGTACCGTTTCCCCCTGCATTGGGAGGACTCTCCGCCGTCGCGCGTTTTAGTCTGCTGCCCGGGCTGACATGCGTTGGCGTTAGGCAGTACAGGTTCTTCGGTGGAGGATCAGGGCGGCGGCTGCCAGCAGAACGACGGCGGCTTGGGCGAGAGCGGTAAGGGTTTTGGCAAAGAACCACACGGGCTCGTACATGGCAGGGAAAGGCCCGAATGCAGGGATCTCGATGTAACGGTAGACGAGCAGCACGGCCAGGCCACCGCCAGCGGTGAGCAGGGCCAGAACCCAGGCCGGGCGGCTTCCGCGGACCAGCACGTACAGCCCGACCACCGCGGCAGTTACGGCTTCAGCAAGAAAGAGATTGCCTTCTCCGAAACCTCCCGGGGCGGCAGTCTGGTAACCCGAGGCGAGCCGGGCATGAACGACGGCGTCCACGGCCAAGCCGGCCGCTGCCAGAATCCGAAGCACTAAGGCAGCGGCTGTGCGGCCACGATGGCGGCCCGGTTCTGATCGTTCCACGCGGCCATCCTGTCTGGAGCTATTGGCCCGGATCACTTGACGTTCAGCGTTCCGTGCATGCTGGCGTGGTACTCGCAGTGGTAGGCGTACGCACCGGGTTTCGTCGGGGCGGTGAAGGTCACGCTGGCTCCAGGGTCGACGACGGCGTTGAAGGAACCGTCGTCAGCGGTGACGGTATGCGCTTGAGCGTCCATGTTCGTCACGGTAACCATTGCACCGGCCTGGACGCTGTCCGTGCCGGTGTAAGCGAAGGACTTGATCTGGATGGTTGACTTGGCTGCGGTCTCCTTGGATGGGGTCGCGGACCCTGTCGTGGACACTGTCGGGGACGCACTCATATCCGGTCCCATCGACGCGGTCGATGACGACGTCGCAGCTGGAGGGGCAGATGACGAGTCGGTCCCCGTGGCGGCGGTCCCGCAGGCGCTGGCCCCGAGGATGGTTGCTGCGCCGATCAGGGCGAGGACGAAGCGTTGACGGGTTTGGTTCGGTTTCATGGGGTTTCCTTTTCATGGTTGCTGGCGACAAATGCCGGAGATCCCTCTGGCACCACGCTCAGAGCGAGACCCACGCGGGGTGCTGGAGGAAAGGTAGTGGTACATGACGGGGCTCTCGAAGTTCTCCCCAACCGTCAGCTCCACGGGCTTGAAACTAATGCCTTACTTTGCCCCATTTCAGGGACCGGAAGCTATGGAAAGACCGTTTGCTGGAAGCTCAGGACGCGGGACCCGAATAGTTCTGGGCTTGATATGGTGCTTGAACTTTGAAGTACGTGTTTTGGCTGTTGAGGCCGCTGCATGCTGAGGCTGTGGATGCCGGCCTGATGCCGGGATTTGACTACAATCACGATGGCGCTCAAGCACGCGGTTGCCTCCGCGATGCCCGCCAGCAGGAAGAAGCTGGCCGCGGTGAGGACCTTGAACAGGATTCCGATGTACGGCGCTTCGTGGAGATGGGCAGGAATGGCCGGAATATGTGCCGCCTCTGCCACTTATCAGGGCGGCAACAGGAAGTGCTCGCAGGGGATTTTTGACCGGCCTGCCAAGCAGCCCACTACCGATCATGGTCGAGCGGTGGTTCGTTGTAATTGTCTCCGTTGACATGGGCTTACGCCGATCCGGTCACGGCGCCCCGGGAGTGGAGCACCTCAAATAGTGGCGTCCTCCTGCAGTTTTCGAGGACACAAGTTATTCGTAGCCGTGGACGGTTCGGATTGCCCCGGCGAGTGTTCATGCCGATAAAGCCGATCGGTGCTCGGCCGCATTCGTTAGCGGGTGCCTCAAGCCAGTCTCCTCAGCGGCACGAAAGACGCTGCTGTTGTTCGCCCCGGCTCTCCGCTTCCGCGTAGATGGATCTCGCAGACCAAGACAACTGCTCCGACTAACAGCAATTGCCAAAGAGCTGGGGCAGGGCCTTTCATTCACCTGTTGGAGTGAAAACCCCACAGGGGCCCAGGGGCTGTCTCACATTTAGCTCCGAGAGTCCCGGCCAGCGCGCCCGTCCCGGTCCTGAGCACAAAAGGAAGGCCTCGTGTCAGGACAATTGGTTCGGGTAGACACATCAGCCCGTATTCGAGCAGCTCTCCCGGATTCGGTCTGAGGCGATTGGGCGCACTCGGCATGCCCGCCAGCTGTCCCGGGAGCGTTTCGCGCTCATGGAGAAGCTAATCGTTTTGGTCTTGCCCCCGTTTGGTGGAGGTGGAAGTTGCCCCGGGCTATGCCTTCGATTTGCGCCGCGGGCTTGGGCAGCGGTGGAGTCTCAGGGTGGAGGGTCCTACAGTGGCATTTCCAGTGCGGGTCGCGGCCAATGACGAGCTCGTCGCCTCTCAGTGTGCGGTAGTGGTGACATAAGCCAACGTGAATGACGAGCTACGGGTGGAGCAAGAAGCGTTGGCGTATTCCGGGCATCAAGATCAGGATGATCGCGTGCTGTGGCCTCACCCCGGTTGCTGAGCACCAGATTGAGGCCAAGAGGGTACATAATTTAGGGCATGGAGATGGTTGGAGCGGGTCGGGTTGCGCGAGTGCTGAAGCAGTGAGGCGGTGGAGTGTTGGTACACGATCCGCTTCGAGGAAAGTGTTGACGTCTGAGGGAGGCTCGTACGGCAAGGCGGTCAGGGCCGTCCGGGCTGGTGAGCTCGATGCGGATGAGGCGGCAGGCCAGCTGATCGACAGGATGACTAATCGGGAGCTCCTTGGACTGCTTGACGGCGACTCCCCCAAGCAGCTGCTGCCGCTCATCCCGGTGCTGCTGGATCGGCGGCCTTTCGTGGCCGGCGCGGTCCCGCGGCTCAGCATCCCGGGAATCCGGTTTAGTGATGGTCCCCGCGGCGTTGTGATTGGCAGCTCCACTGCCTTCCCTGTGACTATTGCACGTGCCGCGACCTGGGACCCGTCACTGGAGGAGCGGGTCGGGCACGCTATCGGGTTGGAGACCAGGGCGCGGGGCGCCAACTACTCTGCCTCCGTTTGCGTCAACCTGCTTCGCCACCCCGCGTGGGGACGGTCGCAGGAGTGCTACGGCGAGGATCCGGTGCTCACCGGCCGGATGGGGTCGGCCCTGACCCGAGGTGTACGTGTGAACGTGATGGCGTGTGTGAAGCACTTCGCGCTTAACTCGGTGGAGAACGAGCGCTTCGAAGTCGATGTGTCGGTCGGCGAGCACGCCCTCCACGAGGTGTACCTGCCGCACTTCAAGGCCGTTGTGGATGTGGGCGTCGATTCAGTGATGAGTGCTTACAACAGGGTGCGGGGCGAGTATATGGACGTCAATCGTCCACTGCTCACCGATGTGTTGCGGGACGAGTGGGGCTTCTCGGGGTTCGTGACGAGCGACTGGGTGTTCGGTACCCATGATGCGGTCCTCAGCCTTCAGGCGGGGATGGACGTGGAGATGCCGCTGCGGCTGGTGCGAGCCCGCGATCTGCCGGCCGCGCTCCACAGGGGTGAGGTGGCCCGCGCGACCGTGCTGCGCTCTGCCCGCCGGATCCTGCGCACCAGCGTGCTGCATGCCGCGACGCGCGAGGAGGCGGTGCCGAGCCCGGCCCTCATCGCCTCGCCGGAGCATCGGGAGCTGGCCTACCAAGTAGCCGCAGAGTCGATCGTATTGCTGAAGAACGAAATCACCGGCACTGCGCCGTTGCTACCATTGGCTCCCACGACAGGGCACCTCGCGGTGATCGGGCGCCTCGCGGGGCGGGCGAACCTAGGTGATCACGGTTCCTCACGCGTTCGGCCCCCCTCCACGGTCTCGCCGCTGCAGGGGCTACGGAACGCGCTCCCCCAAGTACGGATCACGAGCACCTCCGGCAAAAACGTACGTGCCGCAGTCGCGGCGGCGGCCGCAGCAGAAACGGTGATCGTCGTCGTCGGCCTGGACCAGCACGATGAGGGCGAGTCGGTCGTCACCGCTGGTGTGGACGTGGGCGTGCTCGGCCGGGCATTTGGCTCTGGGCGACTCCAAGGGCCGCTCATTGCCCTGGCACACCTTGCGTCACGGTTCGTCCGGGGCGGCGACCGCGACTCGCTCGATCTGCGCCCCTCCGATGTGCGCCTTATTCGCGCAGTCACAGCAGTAAATTCACGGACCGTCGTCGTGCTGATCGGAGGCAGCGCGATCCTGACGGAGGAGTGGCGAGACCGCGTGCCGGCGCTCCTCCTCGCCTGGTACGGAGGGATGGAGGGTGGCCATGCGCTAGCGAGCGTCCTCACCGGCGCCGCGGAGCCCGGCGGACGGCTGCCGTTTGTGCTGCCGACGGACGCCGCGCATCTGCCATCATTCGACAGCGCCGCGAAGTCCGTCATCTACGACGACAGGTGGGGTCAACGCATGCTCGACGGCGACGGGCACGCGCCGGCATTCCCGTTCGGGTTCGGCCTGGGCTATACGACGATCGAGCAGCGGCTCCTCGACCACAGGTTCGACGACACGGGCGGCAGCGCTGACGTTCTCGTGACGAATACCGGTGATCGCGAGGGATCGACCGTCGTGCAGGTCTACGCCGCGGACACTTCCCTCCGCAGGCCGGTAGCCCAGCTGCTGGGCTTCCAGAAGGTCACGCTGCAGCCAGGTGCGGAGTCGACCGTCCGGGTCACATTGGATGCGGGGCCCACTCTGCAGCGCGATCCTGAGACAAGGCACTGGGCCCCCCGCGCCGGCGACTGGGCCCTGCTCGCTGCCCAACACAGCCCCAGCAGCTGGACGGACGCGCGCCGGCTACAACGCCCTGGGGGCTTGATCGACGAAGAAGACGCCGTGGACGGTCAGCCGACCTGAGGCCGATATGGGTCGCGCCCCCCTCACCCTGGAAGGCTGCGAGGCGGGGAGGAGAGCGCCTCGACGCGGACTGGGAGCACGTCGTCGCCTTTCAGCATGGCGCGGAGCAACCTCCGCGCTTCCCACCGAAATGAGAGCGGTGCCAAGTCATGCCGCAGCTCCAGCCCACCGTCCGAAGTTGCGTACCGCTTCTGCAGATCGCCCAGTTCCTCCGATCGCAGCAGAGCCACTGTACTGCCCGTGGCCTGCTCGACGAGCCGGACCAGTGAGGATGGACCAGTGAGGTCAGTCGCGACGAAGTGATCCCCGCTCGCTGTAAGGATCGTTTTCTGCGCCGCACGGGTAACCACCAGAGGACGGAACGGCCCGTCGAGCAAGCCGTTCAGCACGTCCGCCGCCGCGTGTGTGCGGCCGATGCCCTGCGCGGCCGCTTGCATTCGTTGCAGACGGCCCGGCTCGCGCAGCAACTCGTCGATCTTCCAGCCGATGGTGGCGGTATTGTTGCAGCGAACGGCCGCCCCCTGTTCCATCAGATAATCGCCGTTGCGGACCTCCTGCCCCGGGATGGGGTTGACCAGCACCATGGGCAGCCCTGTGGCCATGCACTCCGATGCCGTCAACCCTCCCGGTTTACCCACGAAAAGGTCAGCGCGGCGCAGCAGCTGCGGCATTTCCTTTGTGAAGCCGAGGACACGGTAGCGATCACCGGCGGAGGCCACGAGCGCCTCGATGCGCTGCCGCAGCGCGTCGTTGTATCCACACACAATCGTGGCCGTGAAGGGGGAGCGCATATGCAGCGTCTGCCGCACGACCGCGACGGCGTAGTCGCCTCCTTTCGCACCTGCCGAGATCAACAGCATCGGGGGCTCGCTGGCATCGCGCACGGGCGTAACGTCCGGCGCAGCCGCGATCGGGATCCCCGTGGCCGCGACGCGGTCAAGAGGCAGACCGAGCGCCGTCAGCTCCACGCGCCCCTCCTCCCTGGCCACAAAGAGCATGTGGAATGCGCTCGCAAGCCACAGGCCCTGGAAGTCGTAGTCCGTCGTGACCACAGCAGTCCTGGCATCCATCACGCCGCGAAGTAGAAGTGATGCCATCAGCTGGGCTGGCAAGAAGTGGGTGCACACGATAGCGGTGGGTCGGAATCGTTTGATCGCACGGATGACCGGAACCGCATTCACCCGTGTC
The DNA here is from genome assembly GCF_030063185.1 of Arthrobacter sp. H35-D1. Taxonomy (GTDB): domain Bacteria; phylum Actinomycetota; class Actinomycetes; order Actinomycetales; family Micrococcaceae; genus Specibacter. Next base: position 2,995 of record NZ_JASISP010000040.1, on the reverse strand, counting down.
CAGGGGTCGATTGGACCGCGGCGTCCAAACGGCGGGTCACTGGCGTCATATCCCCACTCGACCAACCATGGCAACTCTTTGACCAGGACGAAGTAACCCTTCCCCAGCACGTCGCGGTAGAGCGCACTGCTCACCTGCAGCACGTCCAGCACCTGCACCTCGACGATGTCCGCGCGCGCGGCGCACGCCTGCTGTACCGCCGCTGCGGCGCTGTTGTGCCCCGATCCAACCCCAGCGGAGAGGATCATTACGCGCTCCCCGTCAGAGGTTTTGGAACCGCGTGCAGACGGCCTACGCATCAAGAGATGGGACCGGCCCGCATGACCTCTCCCACCCGCCGATCTTGGACATCGTCACGCGGAGAGACGGGTCAGCGGTGGTTCTCCCCGAGGCAGTGAAACCCAACTTTGTGGCTCTTGAGCCGTCCGGACTACGCGATTTAATCGGGTCAGAGTGTGGATTGTCCAGCCGCGTCTGCGGGGGTGCAATTTTGCTCGATTGTGCCTGCATTAGATATTCCAGAAAGCGTTCTTTTGCATTCGGGGCGACGGTCATGGCAAGAGTACTTCGTTGTTCTCCCGGCACAGGTAGCGGTGCTCTGCCGCGCGGCTGGCTCCGATGATCTTGCCGCAATCGGCCCGGGCGAGCCAGCAGGTCGCGTTCGAGCTGGGCTGACTCGGACATGACAGCCAGCATCACCCTGCCCATCCAACCTTTGGGGTTGATGCCTTCCGTGATGCTGCGGCGGTCCATGCCCCGGTGTTCGATTCGGGCTGGCAGGTTCCGCGTGTTGCGCCCAAAGGTGTCCACCTTCCAGACCTCAACCTCATCACCGTCTCGCAGGTGATCGACCATCTTGTCCAGCTCGGTCCGCCTGGCCATCGTTCCGTTCACGCCATGGTTGGTCAAAACCCGATGACAACCCGCAGGAGTCAACGCCGCCTGCTGCAGATCCGCGTTCTGATTTAGGGTGCTGATGATGGCATATCCGACACTTCCCACGCCCGCTCCCCTAACAGTCATCAGAGACCAAAACTTGCTCTGTTTAGGATAGTGCACAGACTGCATATTGCTGAGACGCAACGCGGCGGCGCAAAGCGCCATGAAGAGGATGCCATTTTTTTGATGGATAGTGGCTCGCCCGGGGCTGGTTGGCAGAGTGGTGTTAGTCCGGCCGGGCATGACTTACTCATATTCTGACCTGCTTCGGCAGTGACTGTTTCCCGGATTGGCGCTAGAAGATTCCCGTTCGGAGGGACAGCCCAAGATGACCATCGTGACCAACTAATACGCCCATGTCGTTGGAGTGGACACACATGCCAGCCCCCACACCTACGCCCTGCTTATGTCGACGACTGTACAGTTCGCCAACACTGAAACGTTCCCGACGAGCCCGCCAGACATTGCCCGGGACTCTGAGATCAGTGTGTGTGATGTGCGGCCTCCACTGAGGACATCCCCACGGGCCCAGGGGAAGTCCCGATGCCATGGATGCGGTGGGCATCAGGCTGGACGCTCGCCGGATCATGGACCGCCGACGCTTAGCCTCAATACCGTTCATTTAAGGGTTTTGCTAGTGTGGTTGGGGCACGGCTCGCTCCGGTTGGGTAAAGCCGGTCTCTGACCGTCGGTTGTCGGATTTTGTGTCGGCGGGCGTGTTGACGCGGGTGTTTCCGGCGAGTGTGGTCGATGAGGTGATTGCGGCGGCGGGGCACACTGAGGTGCGTCATCGTGCATTGCTGGCGCAGGTTATGGGGTATTTCTCGATGGGGATGGCGTTGTATTCGGAAGACTCATATGAGGACGTCTTCGCTCAGCTGACTCACAGCTTATTGTGGTCATTAGAGTGGGCCGAGGCATGGTCATCACCGTCGAAATCTGGCATTTTCCAGGCCGAGGCCCGGCTGGGGTCCGAGCCCGTGCGGGATCTCTTCAAACATGTCGCGGTCCCTCTGGCTGGCCCGAAGACCCCGGGAGCTTGACTGGCGGGCCGATGGTTGGTCGCGATCGATGGGACGGTCCTGGACTTGGCCGACAGCGCGGCAAATGCGGATTTCTTCGGCCGTCCGCCGTCCAGCCGCGGTGAAAAGTCAGCGTTCCCGCTGGCCCGCGCGGCCGCGTTGGCGGAGTGAGGCACCCACGCTATCCTGGATGCGGAGATCGGGCCGTGCACGACGTCAAAAATAGCACTATCCAAAGAGCGCGTGAAGCACTCGACGCCAGGGGTGTTGCTCCTGGCTGACCGTGGCTTCTACGATTTTTACCTGTGGCAGCAAGCCGCCGCGACGGGAGCAGAGCTACTCTGGCGGGTCAAGACAAATCTTCGACCCCGATACGTGGAGACGCTCTCGGACGGTTCGTGGCTTGCGCGCATCATTTCGACGTCGGGCCCGAATCGCACGCCAACAGAGCCCCTGATCGTCCGGGTCATTGACTACACGATCGACGATGGGGCGCGAGAACCCCGGGAGCTAGCGGCTCCTAAGCACAATCCTCGAGCCCTGTGTAGCAAGTGCTGAGGACCTCGCCGCCGTCTACTCGGAACGATGGGAGATTGAGAGCACGTTCGACGAGCTCGAAACCCACCAACTCGGACCCAGGCCCGTGCTGCGGTCCAAATCCCCCGACCTGATCCTTCAGGAAATCTGGGGCACCTCTGCTGCCACTGCGCCATCATTGCCCTTGTTGAAGAACTGACCCGCTACCCCTGGCCCAAAAGCGAGGCCGAACGCGACGCCTTGTTCAAGCGTCTGGGGTGGAGCCACGAACAACACTTTCCTGCGGACCGTTCAGCCGATGTCGCGGCACACTTCCAACTGGAAACAACAGACGACGACCCTCCCCTCTTCGCCACTTCGCGGGAAAAGGGGCTCTTCAGAATCCAGAGTGTAGTTTCGGTCTGAAGCCTCCGGATTCCAGCAATGATCTGGCGACGTAGTTGGTGAGATTCCTGAAGCCGAGGGCAGAGCCCCGAAGGTGTTCCAATCTTCCATTA
>NZ_JASISP010000003.1:201123-349778 GCF_030063185.1 Arthrobacter sp. H35-D1 | reverse complement strand
GGAGCTGGAAGATCACGCACTTGCGTCCGCCGGTGAGCACGTACTCTGTGGCGTCCAATTGCCAGCAGGCATTCGGGGCAGGGTAGACAAACCTGCGGTGCGCGGCGCGGGGCTTCTTCTTCGGTTCTTGCTTACCACGCCCCGCTCCCGGAAGATCCGTGCCAGGGACGCCTCGGACGGGGCATCCATTCCCAAGGCCACCATTTTGTCGCGGACGCTGATCGGGCCGTGGTCCAGCCCGGAGGACTCTAGCGCGGCGCGCACTTTTACCGCTTCGTCTTTGCGGTCCTCAGAGACTTGGGTGGGCGAGGTCTTCGGCCGGCGAGAGCGTGGCTCCAGGGCTGCAGCCTGGCCTTCACCACGGGCCCTGGCCTTGATCTTATAGAACGTCTTGCGGCTGATCTCATGCTCAGCGCAGAACGTGGTAACGGCACCGCGTGGGGCATCATCGGGCCACTGGGCGATAGCGAGGCGGACACGGGGATCGACAGGCTCATTGTTATTCACCCATCATTCTTTGCCACCAGCACCGGACGGCCAAACCCCAGTAACGCCGGCGAGAAGTGTCACCACCAAGAACCGCCATTGTGTCACCGATGTGTTGAGGGAGAACTGTCACCGATGTCCTGCGAGATAACAATATATTAATGAGTTAGTGTGATACGGCCCTTAATGGGGTACTTTGAGGACATGCTAAAGGGATTCAAGGATTTCATAATGAAGGGCAACGTCGTTGACCTTGCCGTAGCCGTTGTCATTGGTGCAGCTTTCGGGGCAGTCATAAACTCCCTGGTGGCAAACATCATCATGCCGCTCATCGCGGCCTTGACTAATGCCCCCAACTTCGACAGCTTTGCGCTCCTGACCATCAATGGTGTTGACATCAAGTTCGGCGTTTTTATCACCGCGCTTGTTAACTTCATCATTATTGCCGCCGCTATTTACTTCATCGTGGTGGTACCCATGAACCACGTGATAGCGCGGCGCAATGCAAAGCTTGGCATCAAGGAGGCCGAGCCTGCTGTTGACCCGCAGATCGAATTGCTCACCGAAATCCGCGATGCGCTGACCTCCGCACCCCAAGGTGGCCAGCACTAGCCCACCCTACGAAGAAAGGCGGCAACCCACAGGGTTGCCGCCTTTCAAGTTTAAGAATTCCTTAGAGCGCCAACTCTGTTCTGACCACTGCCACAAGATCGCCGCAAATGCGTTCGGCCGTTTCAACATCCGCCGCTTCCACCATGACACGGACAAGCGCTTCTGTCCCCGAAGGACGCAACAGCACCCGGCCGGTGTCACCCAGCTCAGCCTCTGCCTTGGCGACGGCTGCGTTGATGGCCGGCACGGAGGAGGCCCGGTTCTTGTCCACGTTCTGCACGTTGACCATGACCTGGGGCAGCTTGGTCATAACTCCTGCCAGTTCCTTGAGCGTCTTGCCTGTCTTGGCCACCTGGGCTGCGAGCTGCAGGCCCGTGAGCAAACCGTCGCCTGTTGTGGCGTACTTGGAGAAAATCACGTGCCCTGACTGCTCCCCGCCCAGGGTGTAGTTCCCGCGGCGCATCTCTTCAAGCACGTAGCGGTCCCCCACACCTGTTTCGCGGATGGTGATCCCGGCGCTGCGCAGGGCAATCTTCAAGCCGAGGTTGCTCATGACTGTGGCCACCAGGACATCGTCCTTCAGCTCGCCGGCGGCCTTCTGCGCCAGGGCGAGAACGGCCATGATCTGGTCACCGTCAATGACAGTCCCCTCATGGTCCACGGCCAGGCAGCGGTCGGCGTCGCCGTCGTGGGCAATGCCCAGGTCCGAGCCCGTGGCAAGCACCGTTTCCTGCAACAATTCAAGGTGGGTGGAGCCCACTCCGTCATTGATGTTCAATCCATCCGGGTCCGCGCCGATGACGGTGATCTGGGCACCTGCGTTGGTAAAGACTTGGGGCGAACAGCCGCTGGCCGCCCCATGTGCACAGTCGAGGACAATCTTTAGCCCGTCAAGTCGGTGCGGCAGGGTGCCCAACAGGTGGACAACATAACGGTCCTCGGCGTCGGCGAAGCGCTGGATGCGGCCCACGTCCACGCCGACAGGACGGAATGCACTGTGTTCCAGCTGTGCCTCAATGGCATCCTCCACCTCATCGGGAAGCTTAGTTCCGCCCCGAGCAAAGAACTTGATGCCATTGTCAGGAGCAGGATTGTGGGAGGCGGAGATCATCACGCCAAAGTCCGCGCCCAAGTCCGCGATCAGGAAAGCCGCAGCCGGAGTGGGCAGCACCCCGGCGTCGTACACGTCGACACCTGCACTGGCCAAGCCTGCCTCCACGGCAGCAGCGATGAACTCTCCGCTGGCGCGGGGGTCGCGGGCAATGACGGCCCGTGGCCGCTTTCCCTCGCTCATCTGTTCGTGACCAAGTACCACCGCAGCGGCTTGGGCGAGCGAGAGAGCCAATTCAGCCGTCAGCAGGCCATTGGCCAAACCGCGGACACCGTCTGTTCCAAATAATCTTGACATCAGCTTCAGTCTAAATCATGGAACCGAGAAAATTGGCGACATCAGCCCATACCGTGCCGCACATCCCATTCGCCAGCCCGCCGCGAGACCCGCGAACCGCCCCAGCCAGACATGGCCGCGTCTCGCCCGCGAGGCCGCTGGCGCCCTGCATCGGTCTCGCGGGCGAGGCGCCGGCATGCGGCTGAGGATGGGTCTCGAGCGTCCGCAGCACCCTGAAGCGGGTGAAAGGAATTTAGCGCTTGTGGAGCCAAGCGCCAATTCCAGCACCCGTGCCGTCCACAAAAGATTTAGCGCTTGTGGAGCCAAGCGCTAATTTCAGCGCCGGGACCCAAAAAATCCCCGGTCGCACAGCGACCGGGGATTTTTGTGGGAGCGCTGAATTTAGCGCTTGGAGTACTGCGAAGCCTTGCGAGCCTTCTTGAGACCGGCCTTCTTGCGCTCGATGACGCGAGCGTCACGAGTCAGGAAGCCTGCCTTCTTCAGGATCGCGCGGTTGTTCTCCTCGTCGATCTCGTTCAAGGAACGAGCAACGCCGAGACGCAATGCGCCGGCCTGGCCCGAAGGCCCGCCACCGTGGATGCGAGCCAATACGTCGTAGGCGCCCTCAAGGTCGAGGACCGTGAACGGGTCGTTGACTTCCTGCTGGTGCAGCTTGTTCGGGAAGTAGTCGGACAACTCGCGGCCGTTGACAACCCACTTGCCGGTGCCGGGAACCACGCGGACGCGGGCGATTGCCTGCTTGCGACGGCCAACTGCTGCGCCGGCCACGGTCAGTGCCGGACGTTCCTTCTTGGGTGCTGCATCAGATGCAGCGGTGCTTTCGCTGGTGTAGCTGGTCAAAACTTCTTCCTCGGCCACAACGGCCTCGGTGTTCAGCTCTTCAGTGTTCTGAGCCACGATTCTCCTTGGTTAATGATTTAGGTGGTGGCCAGGACTACTGGGCGACCTGGGTAATTTCGAAAGTCTGGGGCTGCTGCGCACCGTGGGGGTGCTCTGCGCCGCGGTAGACCTTCAGCTTGCTGATCTGGGAATTGCCAAGCTTGGTCTTGGGGAGCATGCCGGCCACGGCCTTCTCCACTGCACGAACCGGGTTTTTCTCCAACAGTTCGGCATAGTTCATACTGGACAGACCGCCCGGGAAACCCGAGTGGCGGTATGCACGCTTCTGTTCGAGCTTGGCGCCGGTCAGGGCAACCTTCTCGGCGTTGATGATGATGACGAAATCGCCCATGTCCATATGGGGAGCGAAGGTCGGCTTGTGCTTTCCACGCAGCAGTGTTGCGGTCTGGCTGGCAAGACGGCCCAAGACAACGTCATTGGCATCGATGATGTGCCACTGACGGTTGATATCGCCGGGCTTCGGGGTATACGTACGCACGGTTTTTGCCTTCGTTTCTTGTTCTAGGTGGTGTCACAGATGGTTGACACCTGCTATCTATGCGTTTACCGGAACAGAGGTGAGGGCTCCAACACCAGTCATCCTTACACTTCCCGAAAACGCCCGCTCAGTGGTAGTCCTGCAACCGGACCTGCAACGGGCGCGTGGTATCGAGATAGGACACGCACAACGACTACCAACAATAACGTTAATATGCGCCCCGGGTCAAAGTGGGGCTCCGGCGGCCACTGCAGGCACCCTGCGCGCCCGGGTTAGGGAGGCTCGTTCCCTGAGATCGTCCGCGTGCGGGTAACTGACTTCTTCGAAGACCAGCGGATGGGCTCCTGCCAGCACGGACTTGGCGTCCCTGACCCCCGCAAGCTGGCGTTCACGCATCCAATGCGGCCCTTCCATGCCCGTGCCCACACGCAGCGCGGCGCCTGTCAAGGCACGCACCATGTTGTGGCAGAACGCATCGGCCTGGATATTGATATTAATCACACCATCAGTCAACCGGGTGAAGTCGAAATGTTGCAGAGTCCGGATGGTTGTCGTTCGCTCCCGAGGTTTGGCAAAGGCCCTGAAGTCCCCCAACCCGAGCAGCTCGGCTGCCCCGGCATTCATGCGGTCCACATCGAGATCCTCGTTGAACCACAATGTTTGGGCACGCTGCAACGGATCGCGTGCCTTGGATCCGTCGGCGATCCGATAACTGTAGCGGCGCCACAGTGCCGAGAACCGGGCGTCGAATCCTGGTGGCGCCGCAGACACCCCCAGTACTTGCACGACGCCGGTCAAGTCCCCGAGCACCCGACCCAGCGCACCGTTGATCCTGCGCTGCAGGGCAAGTGAAGGGTCGACGGCGTGGCCCGCCTTGAGTCCTTCCCACTCCTCCCGTGTGAGGTCAACATGGGCGACCTGGCCGCGGGCGTGCACACCTGCGTCAGTGCGCCCTGCCACGGTCAGTCTTGCCGTCCGACGCAGGAACATCGCCAGCGACTCCTCCAGCGCTCCCTGGACGGTCAAGCGACCCGGTTGCACGGCCCACCCGCTGAAGGGCCCGCCGTCGTACGCGATGTCCAGGCGCACCCGCACAAGGCCTAGCTCTTCTGGGGAAGGATGGGGGGTTTGCATGGACCAATTCTACCGGCGCGCCCGCGCAGACTCGAACTGCGCTGCACCAGGCGGAGTTGGCCCAATGCAGAATGACCCGCCATCCCCAACGGGACGACGGGTCATTCTTTGCCAATACTCAAGCGAAAGCTTGTGAATTACTTGGTTTCTTCAGCAGCTGCTTCTTCACCTTCGGCCGGGGCTTCGGCAGCCACAACCTCGGTCTCGACAACTTCTTCGCTCGGTGCTTCTTCAACCGGAGCAGCCTTGGCGGCGGCAGCGGTTGCTTCCTTCACGACGGCCTGCTTGGCGCTGACCGGTTCCAGAACGAGCTCGATGACGGCCATGGGGGCGTTGTCGCCCTTGCGGTTGCCGATCTTGGTGATGCGGGTGTAGCCGCCGTCGCGGTTCTCCACAGCCTTGGCGATGTCGGTGAACAGCTCGTGGACAATGCCCTTGTCGCTGATCAGGCCGAGAACGCGGCGGCGTGATGAGAGGTCCCCACGCTTGGCGAAAGTTACCAGTCGCTCTGCGTAGGGGCTCAGGCGCTTGGCCTTGGTCAAGGTGGTGGTGATCCGCTTGTGCTCAAACAGAGCGGCGGAAAGGTTCGCGAGCATCAAGCGCTCGTGAGCCGCTCCGCCTCCGAGGCGGGGACCCTTTGCGGGTGTAGGCATGGTGTTTCTCCTATAGTGTCAGCCGCACCGTGGCGAACACGTCTAGGTGTCCTCCCGGCCGGCTAAAATTTTGTTGTTCGGATTAGAGCTCGTCGTCGCTGTACGCGTCGTCGTTCTCATCGAGGGCTGCGGCATGGGCGGCCAGATCAAATCCTGGAGGGGAATCCTTCAGCGACAGACCGAGCTCAACCAGCTTTGCCTTGACCTCGTCGATGGACTTCGCACCAAAGTTGCGGATGTCCATCAGGTCAGCCTCGGAGCGAGCAACGAGTTCACCCACGGAGTGGATGCCCTCACGCTTGAGGCAGTTGTAGGAACGAACCGTCAGGTCCAGGTCCTCGATCGGCAGGGCCATGTCTGCGGCAAGAGCAGCATCCGTCGGGGACGGGCCAATCTCAATGCCCTCAGCCGCGGTGTTGAGCTCGCGGGCCAATCCGAACAGTTCAACCAGCGTGGTTCCGGCAGAGGCAATGGCATCCCGCGGAGAGATGGCCTGCTTGGTCTCTACATCAACAATCAGCTTGTCAAAGTCAGTGCGCTGTTCAACACGGGTGGCTTCCACGCGGAAAGTCACCTTCAGAACGGGCGAGTAGATCGAGTCAACCGGAATGCGGCCAATCTCCTGATCCGCGTACTTGTTCTGGGCTGCTGAAACGTAGCCGCGACCGCGCTCGATGGTCAGCTCGAGTTCGAACTTGCCCTTCGAGTTCAGTGTGGCAATGTGCATGTCGGGGTTGTGGAATTCCACACCTGCCGGTGGGGCAATGTCTGCAGCCGTGACGACGCCGGGACCCTGCTTGCGCAGGTAGGCGACGACAGGCTCGTCATGCTCCGAGGACACGGACAGTCCCTTGATGTTCAGGATGATCTCGGTGACATCTTCCTTGACACCGGGAACAGTGGTGAACTCATGCAGCACACCATCGAGGCGAATGCTGGTGACAGCAGCGCCTGGGATGGAGGACAACAGGGTCCGACGCAGTGAATTTCCCAAGGTGTATCCGAAGCCGGGCTCCAGCGGTTCGATAACGAACCGTGAGCGATTCTCGGAAACTACTTCTTCAGATAGGGTGGGGCGCTGTGCAATGAGCACTGGGTTTTCCTTTCAGCGAGCATCCGCTATATGACGCAACACAGGTAGTGGAAATGACGGCTGACGAAAGCTGCGGGCGGCGCAGTTGGCCCTCACCAAGGGTGAGGGCCAACTGCGCAGCTCTTTTGTCTCGTTAGACGCGACGGCGCTTGGGCGGGCGGCAGCCGTTATGTGCGCTGGGGGTGACATCCGAGATGGAGCCAACTTCAAGGCCAGCAGCCTGCAGTGAACGGATAGCCGTTTCGCGGCCCGAACCCGGACCCTTGACGAAAACGTCAACCTTGCGAAGGCCATGCTCCTGTGCGCGCTTGGCAGCTGCTTCAGCAGCCATCTGTGCAGCGTAAGGAGTTGACTTGCGCGAGCCCTTGAAGCCAACTTCACCGGCGGATGCCCATGAGATGACAGCACCGTTGGGATCCGTGATGGAAACAATGGTGTTGTTGAAGGTGCTCTTGATGTGGGCTTGGCCCAACGCAATATTCTTTTTATCCTTGCGACGCGGCTTACGAACCGCTCCACGAGTCTTTGGGGGCATTTTATTCTCCTACGAAAGTTTAATGAGGTGACGGCATGGTTTCAACCACGCTTGCCAGCACGCGAAAAACGGCTTCAGCAGTTTTCCCATGCTGGTCGGCGGGACCTACTTGCCGGCCTTCTTCTTGCCTGCGACGGTACGCTTCGGGCCCTTGCGGGTGCGTGCGTTGGTCTTCGTGCGCTGGCCATGCACGGGCATGCCGCGACGGTGGCGGATACCCTGGTAGCTGCCGATTTCAACCTTGCGGCGAATATCAGCGGCTACTTCGCGTCGAAGGTCACCCTCAACCTTGTAGTTGCCCTCGATGTTGTCACGCAACTGAACGAGTTCAGCGTCAGAAAGGTCCTTCACGCGGACGTCCGGGGAGATCCCCGTGTCGGCCAGGACCTTCTTCGCGCTGGTCTTGCCCACGCCGTAGATGTATGTAAGCGCTACTTCCAGCCGCTTTTCGCGGGGAAGGTCTACGCCAGCGAGACGTGCCATATTTGGCTGCTCCTTGTGTATACCGGAGGTCGTAGACAGTACACCCGCATGTTTGAAAGATGCGGCCCTGGCCTCCGACCAGGGGTCCGTTGACACGGTTGCGGATTGCTCCGCCTTCGTCCAACTTGTGCTGCCTTATTAAATGTACTTACGTGAGCAATTGCCCGGGATTTCCTCGAAAAGAGAAAATTAGCCCTGGCGCTGCTTGTGGCGCGGGTTCTCGCAGATCACCATGACTCGACCGTTACGGCGAATCACCTTGCACTTATCGCAGATCTGCTTGACGCTCGGCTTGACCTTCATGGCGTTCCTTTGCGTGATTGCAGTTGTGGTTACTTGTAGCGGTAGACGATACGACCACGGGTGAGGTCGTAAGGGCTCAGCTCCACCACAACTCGGTCCTCAGGAAGGATACGAATGTAGTGCTGGCGCATTTTTCCTGAGATATGGGCAAGAACGATGTGCTTGTTGCTCAGCTCAACGCGAAACATCGCGTTGGGCAGTGCTTCAGTCACAACGCCCTCGATCTCAATGACCCCGTCTTTCTTGGCCATATCCTCCGCTAACTTTGTTGCGCCGACATAGGCAGTCCCGAAGGGAACTGGTTTCAGATCGACGTTCGATTTGCTACTGATTATTGTTCGTCCGCACGCACTCAGCGAGAATGGCATGACACCAAGCCTGCTGCGCACCCCACAGAATAGCAGGCACAGACAACCAACAACCTACTCTAGTGCAATCTTGCCGTTAAGTTAAATTGACTCGTGCGGCGCACCCATGGCAAACGGGCGCAGGGTACCTGCCGGAGTCTCCACTTCGGAGGCTTGTGCCACGCCGTCGAGGATGGCCAAGCGCACTGCTTCGGCGGCCGCACTTTGAAGTTCAATGAGCGCTGCCAGGGCAACTTTGGGATTGGACACCAGCGTGTCCGCGCAGGTGGAGAGGGCGAAGATGGTGTCGCCGTCGGCCAGGGTGTGGACAGGGTTCAGTGCCCTGGCCATTCCGGCATGGGCGGCCGTGGCCGTGCGCTTGGCTTCTGCCACGGTCAGTGTGGCATTGCTTGCCACCACTGCCAGGGTGGTGTTCAAGCCCTCCCCCGCCACCGTCGCAGGGGCGCCCGGCTGCCACGGGATGCCGGCGGCATTGACCACGGCAAGGGCACCCACCACAATGTGCGAGTTTTCGCCGCTGAGGCGCACGGATGCGCTGCCCAGACCACCCTTGAATCGGCCTGCCCCGATGGCGGCTCCAGTCCCTGCCCCAACATTTCCGCGTACGACGTCGGCCCCGGCAGCCGAGCCTGCAGCGTCAAGTGCCGCTTCGTAGCCCATATCCGCTGACGGCCGGGCCGAAAAGTCGCCGCCGCGACCGAGGTCAAAGATCGCCGCCGCCGGCACTATGGGCACCACCCCGCCCGGAACGGCAAAACCGCGACCGTTCTCCTCGCACCAGCGCTGGACGCCGCCCGCTGCTGCGAGGCCGAAGGCGCTGCCGCCTGTCAGGACCACGGCATCCACGGTGGCGACCAGGGTGGTGGGGTCCAGCGCATCCGTCTCATGGGTGCCCGGTCCACCTCCGCGAACGTCCACGGAACCGATGCTGCCGGGGGGAGGCAAAACGACACTCACGCCGGTAAGCCAGCCGGCGGAGGCCCGTTGGGCCTGTCCCACCCGAATACCCGGCACATCCGTAATGGATCCGTTGCGTACTGCGCCCTCGATCATGTCCCACTCCTGCGTGCCTTGTCCGGGTGTCGCGGTCTTGTGTCCACCCTATCCGGCATATCCGGCAGGTGGATGGGCGGTGGATGGGCCCACGCGCCCGAGGGGCCCCAATGGGGTACGCGCCAGCGGACGCCATTGGGGAGGAGCTGGGTGGGCCCACGCGCCCGAGGGGCCCCAATGGGGTACGCGCCAGCGGACGCCATTGGGGAGGGCGTGGGGACTAATCCAGCGCGACGGGTGTGACGCCCCACGGCGCTAGCCGCTCCGCGCCGCCGTCGTCCGCGGTCAGTACCCAAATGCCCTTCGCGTGCACGGCGACGGAGTGCTCCCAGTGGGCGGCACGGGCCTTGTCTGCGGTGACAACTGTCCAGTCGTCCTGCAGGGTGACCGTCTCCATCCCCCCGCGAACCAGCATGGGCTCCAATGCCAGGCACATGCCCGGCTTGAGCTTGGGGCCGCGGTGCTTGGAGGAGAAGTTCAGCACATCCGGGGGCATGTGCATGGCCGAGCCGATGCCGTGCCCAACATAGTCTTCCAGGATACCCAGCTCCGGACCCGGCTGCGAGGTGACGTAGTCGTCGATGGCATCTCCGATGTCACCAACATACTTGGCACCGGCCATGGCTGCGATACCGCGCCACATGCTTTCTTCGGTGATGTCGGAAAGGCGACGGTCAGCAGGATCTTCGTCGTCGGGTCCGCCAACAATGACACTGCGGGCGGAGTCCGAATGCCAGCCTTCAACGATGGCTCCACCATCGATCGAGAGAAGGTCGCCCGCCTTCAGGACGCGGGGCCCGGGTATACCGTGGACAACTTCCTCATTCACGGAGGTGCAGATGGAGGCAGGGAAGTCGTAGTAGCCAAGGAAGTTGGAGGTGGCGCCTGCCTTCTTCAGCTCGGCCGCGAAGATCGCGTCCAACTCCCCCGTCGTGGTGCCCGGAACAGCCGCCGCGATAGTGGTCTTCAGTGCGGCGTCAAGAATGAGCCCGCTGCGGCGCATGATGCGCATTTGGTCGATGGTCTTGTACTCAATTCTTTGCTGGCCAAACGCCATGAAAGAATCCTTTCGCTAAGAAAATGTGGAAGGGCTCCTCCCCCGTACTGCGGGAAGGAGCCCTCCTTCACAACGGGGCACCTGTGCGGCACCCCTTGAAAATACTTTGCCTGTTTAGGCGGTTTTGACCTGCTTGATGGCTTCCATGATGCGTGCAGCCACGTCGTCCATTTCACCCAAACCGTCGACCTTGGCCAGAATGCCTCGCTCCGCATAGCGGGACACCACAACTTCAGTCTGTTCACGGTACAGGTCCAGACGGTGCCGGATGACGTCTTCGGTGTCATCGCTGCGCCCGGTTTCCAAGGCCCGCCCCAACAACCGTTTGACGAGTTCCTCGTCGGCGGCAGTGAGCTGAACAACAACGTCAAGGCTTACCTCGGCAGAGGCAAGAATGACGTCCAGTTCATCAACCTGCGGGGAGGTGCGCGGGTACCCGTCCAGCAGGAACCCTTCGGCCACGTCGCTTTGCGCAAGACGATCGCGAACCATTCGATTGGTGACGCTGTCCGGCACGAAGTCGCCGTTGTCCATGTACTTCTTGGCTTCCAGGCCCAAGGGAGTCTCGCCCTTGACGTTGGCTCGGAAGATGTCACCGGTGGAGATGGCAACAATGCCAAGTTCCCCACAGATTCGTTCCGCCTGTGTGCCCTTGCCCGACCCGGGAGGTCCAATGATCAGCATTCTTGTCATCGCAATAATCCTTCGTAGTGGCGCTGCTGGAGCTGCGCATCAATCTGCTTCACCGTCTCCAAGCCCACGCCCACCACAATCAGGATCGAGGTACCACCGAACGGGAAGTTTTGGTTTGCCCCAACCAGGACAAGTGCAATGAGGGGGATCAATGCCACAAAGCCCAAGTAGAGCGCGCCTGGCAGCGTGATACGTGAAATTACGTACTGCAGGTAGTCCTGGGTGGGTCGGCCGGCACGGATGCCGGGGATGAACCCGCCGTACTTCTTCATGTTGTCGGAGACCTCTTCAGGGTTGAAGGTGATCGCGACGTAGAAGTAGGTGAAACCAACGGTCAACAGGAAGTACAGCAGCATGTAGATCGGGTGATCGCCACGGGTGAGGTAGTTGTTGATCCATTCAATCCAAACGGGGACGTCGGAGCCATCCGTCGGTGTTGCGAACTGGGAGATCAGTGCCGGCAGGTACAGCATCGACGAGGCGAAGATGACGGGGATAACACCGGCCATGTTGACCTTGATGGGAATGTAGGTGCTGGTGCCGCCCATGGTGCGGCGCCCAACCATGCGCTTGGCATACTGAACTGGAATGCGGCGCTGTGACTGTTCCACAAAGACAACCAGACCAACCACCAACAGGCCAACGACCATCACGATCAGGAACGTGCCCCAGCCCTGGGTCTTCAGGATGGCGCCAAGGGCGGTGGGGAACTGTGCCGCAATGGCAACGAAGATCAGCAGGGACATGCCGTTGCCGACACCCTTTTCCGTAACGAGCTCACCCATCCACATGATCAAGCCTGAGCCTGCCGTCAAGGTGATAATCAGCAACAGGATGGTGATGAGGTTGTCGTTGGGGATCAGGGCCCCAGGCGAGCCTGCAGCACCACATCCGGCAAACAGCTGCCCGGAGCGTGCGAGAGTCACCAGCGTGGTGGCGTTGAGCAGGCCCAAAGCAATGGTGAGGTAACGCGTGTACTGGGTGAGCTGGCCCTGGCCCTGAGCCCCTTCGAGGTGAAGTTCCTGGAAGCGGGGGATCACGACGCGCAGCAGCTGAACAATGATGCTCGCGGTGATATACGGCATGATTCCCAAAGCAAAGATGGAAACCTGAAGCAAGGCGCCGCCGCTGAACAGGTTCACAAGCTGGTAGATACCCTGGCTTGTGTCAGCAGCATTCACGCACTGTTGGACATTTCGGTAATCAATTCCAGGCGATGGGATGAAGGCACCCATGCGGAAGATGGCAATAATTCCCAGCGTGAACAACAACTTGCGTCGCAGATCAGGCGTGCGAAAGGCGCGGCCAAATGCGGTAAGCAAGCGTCCTCCTGATGTGTAGTAAGGGTGGTGACTTCGCAACTGAAGCCCAAGGAAAGAGTCTAATGGGTGATCTAGCTCGCATTGAAACTGTGACAGTCCAACAAGGCCGAGAGACACCGTCTACGCAGCGCTGCTCCGATAAAACGAAAGACCCCTGGTGAGCGGAACATGAGCTCCGCCCACCAAGAGTCTAGTCGCTAGATGTGCGCATTTGTGAACTTTTTACAGTTCGGTGGTGGTTCCACCTGCAGCAGTGATCTTCTGAACCGCGCTGGTGGAGAATGCGTCGGCGGCAATATCAACCTTGACGGTGATGTCGCCGGTGCCGAGCACCTTCACGGGCTGGTTCTTGCGAACGGCGCCCTTTTCAACCAGTGCATCGATGGTGACAGTGCCACCTTCGGGGAAGAGCTCGTTCAGCTTGTCCAGGTTTACAACCTGGAACTCGACGCGGAACGGGTTCTTGAAGCCACGCAGCTTCGGCAGACGCATGTGCAGCGGCAGCTGGCCGCCGGCAAAGCCAGCCTTGACCTGGTAACGAGCCTTGGTACCCTTGGTACCGCGACCGGCGGTCTTGCCCTTGGAACCCTCACCACGGCCAACACGGGTTTTAGCCGTCTTGGAACCGGGTGCGGGGCGCAGGTGGTGGACCTTGAGCGCATTCTGCTTTTCAGCAGTTTCTACAGTCTTCTCAGTAGCCACTTTACTTAGCCTCCTCGACCTTGATCAGGTGCGGAACCGTGTTGATCATGCCAACAGTCACTGCATCTGCGACACGGACGGCAGAGTCGCCGATGTGCTTCAGGCCCAGTGAGCGAAGGCAATCCTTCTGGTTCTGCTTGACGCCGATGACGCCCTTGGTCTGCGTGATTTCAAGCTTCTTCTCAGAAACCTGAATGTTCTTCGGTGTAGTCATTACAGCCCTGCCTTTTGCATATTGCGCAACAGCACGGCCGGAGCGACCTCGTCCAAAGGCAGACCACGGCGAGCCGCAACAGCCTTCGGATCTTCCAGGCTCCTGAGTGCCTCAACGGTTGCGTGAACAATGTTGATGGCGTTGGAAGAACCCAGTGACTTGGACAGCACGTCATGGATGCCAACGCATTCCAGGATGGCGCGAACCGGACCACCGGCAATAACTCCGGTACCAGCCGCAGCCGGACGCAACAGGACGACGCCGGCAGCAGCTTCACCCTGGACGCGGTGCGGAATGGTCTTGCCAATTAGGGGGACGCGGAACATCGTCTTTTTGGCTTCTTCAACACCCTTGGCGATTGCGGCCGGAACTTCCTTGGCCTTGCCGTAGCCAACGCCAACCAGGCCGTTGCCGTCGCCGACGATGACGAGAGCGGTGAAGCTGAAGCGACGACCACCCTTGACAACCTTGGCTACACGGTTGATGTTGACGACGCGCTCGATGAACTGGCTCTTCTCAGCCTCGCGTCCACCATCGCGACCACCGCGGCCACGGCCACCGTCGCGACCGCCTTCGCGGCCCCCACGAGCACCGTCACGACCGCCACGGCCACGGGCGTTATCGGCGCCTGCTGCTGTCTCGGTCTTTGCGGGTGCACCGTCAGCTGCAGTTGCTTCTGACACAGTGTTCTCCTTGTTAGTGTTCTCGGTCACAGTGCCAGACCGCCTTCACGTGCGCCATCAGCAATTGCTGCAACACGGCCGTGGTAGCGGTTGCCGCCACGGTCGAAAACAACAGCTTCGATGCCTGCAGCCTTGGCGCGCTCTGCAACAAGCTCGCCAACGCGCTTGGCTTTGGCGGTCTTGTCACCGTCAAATGCGCGCAGGTCTGCTTCCAGCGTCGATGCCGACGCCAGGGTCAGGCCCTGGGTGTCATCGATGACCTGCACAAATACGTGGCGGGCCGAGCGGTTGACCACCAGACGCGGACGTACAGTGCTTCCGCTGACGCGCTTGCGAACGCGCAGGTGACGACGGCCGCGTGCTGCGGCCTTGGACTTTCCTCTTACGGACAGTGCCATGGTTACTTACCAGCCTTTCCGACCTTGCGGCGGATGATTTCGCCGGCGTAGCGTACGCCCTTACCCTTGTACGGGTCGGGCTTGCGCAGCTTGCGGATGTTGGCAGCAACTTCGCCCACCTGCTGCTTGTCAATACCTGACACGGAGAGCTTAGTGGGGCTCTCAACTGCCAGTGTGATGCCCTCGGGTGCCTCAACGACAACCGGGTGGCTGAAGCCCAGAGCGAACTCAAGGTTCGCGCCCTTGGCGACTACGCGGTAACCGGTACCAACAATTTCCAGCTTCTTCTCGTAGCCCTTGGTGACACCGATGATCAGGTTGTCAATGAGGGTGCGAGTCAAACCGTGGAGTGAACGCGAGTCGCGCTCATCGTTGGGGCGGGTAACGCTGATGGTGTTCTCTTCGAGAGCAACCGCGATGGGGCTGGCAACAGTGTGCTCCAGCGTTCCCTTCGGGCCCTTGACGGAAACCAGGTTGTCTTCAACCTTGACTTCGACGCCGGCAGGCACGGAGATGGGGAGACGTCCAATACGTGACATTTTTCTTTCCCTTCTCTCTCTACTACCAGACGTAGGCGAGGACTTCCCCACCCACGCCCTTCTTGGCAGCCTGACGGTCGGTCAAAAGACCTGAAGACGTCGACAGGATGGCGACACCCAGCCCACCCAGCACGCTGGGGAGGTTTGTGGACTTGGCGTAAACGCGCAGTCCGGGCTTGGAGATGCGGCGCAGGCCAGCGATTGAACGCTCGCGTGTGGGGCCGTACTTCAAGTCGATGGTCATCTTCTTGCCAACTTCGGCGTCTTCGACCTTCCAGGCAGCAATGTAGCCCTGTGCCTTGAGGATGTCGGCGATATGGCCTTTAAGCTTGCTAAACGGCATGGACACGGTGTCGTGGTGTGCCGAGTTTGCGTTGCGCAGACGAGTAAGCATGTCTGCGACAGGATCTGTCATTGTCATTTGGGCGCTTGCCCTTCCTCGTAACGGTTTCCTTCTCGTAGCGCACTCGCGCCGGCATCAAATGCCGGGGCGCCGCACTCGCAGAACGGACCTTTTACGTAGATTATTTATCTTCGGATTTAAACGGGAAGCCAAGTGCTTTGAGGAACGCACGGCCTTCGTCATCGGTCTTGGCGGTGGTCACGACGGTGATGTCCATGCCGCGGGGGCGGTCAATGGAGTCCTGGTCGATCTCGTGGAACATAACCTGCTCGGTCAAACCGAAGGTGTAGTTGCCGTTGCCATCAAACTGCTTGCCACTAAGGCCGCGGAAGTCGCGGATACGTGGCAGCGCCAGCGTGACCAAACGGTCAAGGAATTCCCACATGCGGTCTCCACGCAAAGTTGCGTGGCAGCCGATCGGCATGCCTTCGCGCAGTTTGAACTGTGCGATCGACTTGCGGGCCTTGGAAACCTGGGGCTTCTGGCCGGTGATGGCTGTGAGGTCGCGAACGGCGCCGTCAATGAGCTTGGAGTCCTTTGCGGCATCTCCAACACCCATGTTGACAACGACCTTGACCAGGCGCGGAACCTGGTTGACGTTCGAGTAGTTGAATTCCTCGATCAGGTTGGCCTTGATTTCCGCTGCGTAGCGGGCCTTCAGGCGGGGTGTGATCTTGGGTGTGTTCTCTGCAACTGCGGCGCTCATGGCAGGTCCTTCCCCGAGGTCTTGGCAACGCGGATACGTACTTGACGCTCACGGCCATCGCGCTCAACGGTGTCGATGCGGTAGCCAACGCGAGTCGGCTTCTTCGTGGACGGGTCCACTACAGCAACGTTGGAGATGTGAATGGGTGCCTCGACGCTCTCAATGCCACCAGTGTTGGTGCCACGTTCGGTCTGTCCGGCCTTGGTGTGCTTGGTGACACGGTTTACGCCCTCAACCAACACGCGGTTGGTTTCGTTGTTAACCATCAGGACCTTGCCCTGCTTGCCACGGTCGCCGCCACGTTCAGCCTTGGCGCCTGTGATGACCTGAACCAGGTCACCCTTTTTGATCTTTGCCATAAGTTACAGCACCTCCGGAGCCAACGAGATGATCTTCATGAATTTCTTGTCACGAAGTTCACGGCCAACCGGGCCGAAGATACGGGTACCGCGGGGGTCCCCGTCAGCCTTGAGAATGACAGCTGCATTCTCATCAAACTTGATGTAGGAACCATCCGCACGGCGGCGTTCCTTCTTGGTGCGAACGATGACAGCCCTAACGACGTCACCCTTCTTTACGTTACCGCCGGGAATTGCATCCTTGACGGTGGCGACAATGGTGTCGCCAATGCCTGCGTAGCGGCGTCCGGATCCACCGAGAACGCGGATGGTCAAGATTTCCTTGGCCCCCGTGTTGTCGGCGATCTTAAGCCGCGACTCCTGCTGAATCACTAGTATCTCCTGTTCGTCGCGCCGGTTCTTGGCCATAAATCAGCTATGGACAAGCCTTGCGGAACGTATTGTTCGGGATGTCTCTCGACGTGCCTGGATTTTGCCAAAACACGCCTAAACGCTTCATGCCAACCGCACTTTCCAATCCCGCCCAGTGCATGAATAACACGGGGCAGACGGCAGTTTGTAGTGGCACGAGACATTTACGAGGAAATTGTGCACCACTGCCTCCACCGAAAACGGCGGCACAGAAAAGGCGCAGCAATAGACAATCCTAGCACGACGCCGGAACCTATCGTTACGCCGTCAGCCCACCCAGGGCGTTGCCTTCCCCACGGCGCCGCGGCAACCCATCGACCGACATTGCTGCAGGTATTCTCAAACGCTACCGGTTTAACCGGGTGCAAAACACGAAACCTGCGTCATTCATGCCGGACGAGCCAGGTACGACGGCGGAACCCGCAGTTTCGCCGCCGGCCCACCTAAGCCGTTGCCTTCGCCGCACCACCGTGGTCACGGCTCGTGTTCTCGTAGGCTGAGGCAGGGCCACGCGGCTTTCCGCGACCGGCTGGCCGGCTGGCTGGCTATGGCTAGCGATGGCTGGGCCAGGGGTTAAACGACGCAGGGCCCGCCACCGCGAACGGTGACGGGTCCTGCGTTTTAGTTCACATGCTCAACGCGAAGGTTGAAAATGCTTACTTGGCCTTCTCGATGATCTCCACCAGGCGAAAACGCTTGGTGGCGGACAGCGGGCGGGTCTCGGCGATGAGGACCATGTCGCCGATGCCGGCGCTGTTCTCTTCGTCGTGGGCCTTGACCTTCTTGTTGCGGCGCAGAACCTTGCCGTACAAGGCGTGCTTTACGCGGTCTTCGACCTCGACAACGATGGTTTTGTCCATCTTGTCGGAGACGACGTAGCCGCGCATCTTCTTGCGGTCGCCACGAACCACGGCCGTGGCGCCTTCTTCAGTGTTGTCTACAGAATCGCTCACTTGGCGTCCTCCTCAGATGTTTCAGCCTTCTTGGAGGCCTTCTTGGCTTCCTTGTCAGCCTTCTTGGAGGCCTTCTCCACGGGTGCAGCGGCAACGACGTCCGGGCGAATGCCCAGCTCGCGCTCACGCAGCACTGTGTAGATACGGGCGATGTCGCGCTTTACAACGCGCAAGCGACCGTGGCTTTCCAGCTGGCCGGTGGCTGACTGGAAGCGCAGGTTGAACAGTTCTTCCTTTGCCTTGCGGAGTTCTTCGACAAGACGTGCATTGTCGAACCCGTCAAGCTGTGCAGGGGCAAGTTCCTTGGAACCAACTGACATCTCTACTCACCACCTTCGCGACGCACAATGCGTGCTTTCAACGGCAGCTTGTGGATTGCCAGGCGCAATGCCTCGCGTGCTACCTCTTCTGATACGCCGGAGAGTTCAAAGAGAACACGGCCGGGCTTGACATTCGCGATCCACCACTCGGGCGAACCCTTACCGGAACCCATGCGGGTTTCAGCAGGCTTCTTAGTCAAGGGACGGTCGGGGTAGATGTTGATCCACACCTTGCCGCCACGCTTGATGTGACGAGTCATGGCGATACGAGCGGACTCGATCTGGCGGTTGGTGACGTATGCCGGTGAGAGAGCCTGAATGCCCCACTCACCGAACGAAACCGTGGTGCCGCCGGTAGCCTGACCCGTACGTCCGGGGTGGTGCTGCTTACGGTGCTTTACTCGACGTGGGATAAGCATTTAAGCCTGTCCTCCTTCTACTGCCGGAGCCGCAACCTCTGCAGCTACAGGAGCCTCAGCCGGGGCAGCTGCCTCGGTGCGCTCAGGACGGTCGTTGCGACGACGGTCTCCACCGGCACGGGGACCGCGGGCTCCGCGGTCGTCACCGTCACGGCGGGGGCCGCGGCCACGTGCAGGAGCAGCAGCTGCCTGGGCAGCCAGTTCCTTGCTCGTGACATCGCCCTTGTAGATCCAGACCTTGACACCAATGCGGCCGAACACAGTCTTGGCTTCGAAGAAGCCGTAATCGATGTTGGCACGCAGGGTGTGCAGGGGCACACGACCTTCGCGGTAGAACTCGGTGCGTGACATTTCAGCGCCACCCAAACGACCGGCACAAGCGACACGGATGCCCTTGACGCTGCCAGTGCGCTGTGCGGACTGCATGGCCTTCTTCATCGCGCGGCGGAAGGCCACACGGCTAGTCAGCTGCTCGGCGATGCCCTGGGCAACGAGCTGAGCGTCTGCTTCCGGGTTCTTGACTTCCAGGATGTTGAGCTGAACCTGCTTGCCGGTGAGCTTTTCGAGCTCGCCGCGGATGCGGTCTGCTTCAGCTCCACGGCGGCCGATCACAATTCCGGGACGTGCGGTGTGGATATCCACACGTACACGGTCGCGGGTGCGCTCGATCTCAACCTTGGAAATACCGGCGCGGTCCATGCCCGTGGACATGAGTGCGCGGATCTGGATGTCTTCTTTTACGAAGTCCTTGTAACGCTGTCCGGGCTTGTTGCTGTCCGCGAACCAATGTGAACGGTGGTCCGTGGTGATCCCGAGACGGAACCCGTGCGGGTTTACTTTCTGTCCCACTTAGCGAGCCTCCTCTTTCTCGGGTGTAGCGACAACCACTGTGACGTGGCTTGTACGCTTCTTGATCTGGTATGCACGGCCCTGGGCGCGCGGTTGGAACCGCTTCATCGTGGGGCCATCATCAACGAAGATTTCGCTGATGTACAGATCATTTTCATTGAACGCGACGCTGTCGCGATCTGCCAGAACGCGGGCGTTGGCCACTGCGGACTGGACTACCTTGAATACCGGTTCTGAAGCTGCCTGGGGGGCAAACTTCAAAATCGCCAATGCCTCATTCGCCTGCTTGCCACGAATCAGGTTGACGACGCGCCGGGCCTTCATAGGCGTGACGCGCAGATGACGCGCACTTGCCTTGGCTTCCATTGCTATCTCTCTCTCGTCTTAGCCGTAAAGTCAAGCGCCTTAGCGGCGCTTGCCCTTACGGTCGTCCTTGACATGGCCGCGGAATGTCCGCGTGGCGGCGAATTCGCCGAGCTTGTGCCCGACCATCGACTCGGTAACAAACACGGGGATGTGCTTGCGACCATCGTGTACGGCGATCGTGTGACCCAGCATGTCCGGGATGATCATCGAACGGCGGGACCAGGTCTTGATGACGTTCTTGGTGCCCTTATCGTTTTCCCTAGCTACCTTTACAAAGAGGTGCTGGTCAACGAAGGGACCCTTTTTCAGGCTACGTGGCATGTCTCCAGGCTCCTATCGCTTGTTCTTGCCAGTACGGCGGCGACGAACAATCAGCTTGTCGCTCTCTTTGTTGGGACGGCGGGTGCGGCCTTCGCGCTTACCGTTCGGGTTGACCGGGTGACGTCCACCGGATGTCTTGCCTTCACCACCACCATGCGGGTGATCAACAGGGTTCATGACAACACCGCGGACGGTCGGGCGAACGCCCTTCCAGCGCATGCGGCCAGCCTTGCCCCAGTTGATGTTCGACTGCTCAGCATTTCCAACTTCGCCGACAGTCGCGCGGCAGCGCGCATCAACGTTGCGGATTTCGCCGGAGGGCAGACGCAGCTGGGCGAACTTGCCTTCCTTGGCGACGAGCTGAACCGAAGCGCCAGCGGACCGAGCCATCTTGGCACCTCCGCCGGGACGCAGCTCCACTGCGTGGATAACAGTACCCACGGGGATGTTGCGCAACGGCAGGTTGTTGCCAGGCTTGATGTCGGCAGCCGCGCCGGCTTCGACAAAGTCGCCCTGCTTGAGCTTGTTCGGTGCGATGATGTAACGCTTGGTGCCATCAACATAGTGCAGGAGGGCAATGCGCGCCGTGCGGTTGGGATCGTATTCGATCTCAGCTACGCGGGCGTTGACGCCATCCTTGTCGTGACGACGGAAGTCAATCAGGCGGTACTGGCGCTTGTGGCCACCACCCTTGTGACGAGTCGTGATACGACCAGTGTTATTGCGGCCGCCCTTCTTGGGCAGGGGACGGACCAGAGACTTCTCCGGCGTCGACCGCGTGATTTCTGCGAAGTCGGCAACGCTCGAGCCGCGACGGCCCGGGGTTGTCGGCTTGTATTTACGGATTGCCATAGTTTATTTCCTCGTTAAAGTGGTCTCCGCTTAGGAAAGCGGACCGCCGAAGATGTCGATCGTGCCCTCGCGGAGGGAGACAATTGCGCGCTTGGTGTTCTTGCGCTGTCCCCATCCGAACTTGGTGCGCTTGCGCTTACCGGCACGGTTGATGGTGTTGATCGTGTCGACCTTGACGGAGAAGATTTTCTCCACGGCCAGCTTGATCTCGGTCTTGTTCGAGCGGGGGTCGACCAGGAAGGTGTATTTGCCTTCGTCGATCAAGCCGTAGCTCTTTTCCGAGACGACGGGTGCAAGCACTACGTCGCGCGGATCCTTGATGGTGACGGCGCTCACTTGGCGTCCTCCTCAATGGTCTGGGCAGCTTCGCCGCCGGCGGGAACAAAGCCTGCGGCCTTGGCTTCCTCAACGGTTGCGAACCAAACCTCGGCCGCAGTGGCGTCGTACCAACGTGAACCAGGCACGTGGTACTTCATGGAGTCCTTGTTGCCCTTGATGGTGCCTTCGGCAGCATCGTCGGAACCCGACGCGTCAACAACCAGCAGGCTGGAAGCGAATGCTTCAACACCTGCGCGGCCCGAGATGAAAACCTCGTACGCGGCCTCGGTGAAGACAATGTCGTCAGAAACAAGCACGTCGTAGGTGTTGAGCTGGTCAACGTACAAGACGTGCAGGTCCACGATGTTGCGAACGCTCAGCGCGGTAACATCATTGGCGCGCTCGATGACAACGAGCACGTTCTTGCGCGTGGTCACGGCAGCCAAAGTGGCCTTTGCAGCCTTGGTGGACGGCGTGGTGCCGGCAGCCAATTCAGCAACAACGTGGATCCGGCCGTTGCGTGCCCTGTCGGACAAGGCGCCGCGCAGTGCAGCAGCCTTCATCTTCTTGGGGGTGCGCTGGCTGTAGTCGCGAGGTGTGGGACCGTGGACAACGCCACCGCCGGTCATGTGAGGGGCGCGGATGGAACCCTGACGGGCGCGGCCGGTACCCTTCTGTGCATGCGGCTTGCGGCCTGCACCGGATACTTCGGCGCGGGTCTTGGTCTTGTGGGTACCCTGGCGGGCGGCAGCAAGCTGAGCGACGACAACCTGGTGCAACAGCGGCACGTTGGTCTGTACGTCGAAGATCTCTGCAGGCAGGTCAACCTTTACAGTAGCCATTTACTTATGCTCCCTTCACGGCGGTGCGTACGAGTACGACCGAGCCGCGGGCGCCGGGGACGGCACCCTTGATCAGCAGCAGCGACTTCTCGGCGTCAACACCGTGAACCGTGAGGTTCATGGTGGTTACGCGCTCGGCACCCATACGGCCTGCCATGCGCATACCCTTGAAAACGCGGCCAGGAGTGGACGCGCCACCGATGGAACCGGGCTTGCGGTGGTTCTTGTGTGCACCGTGCGAAGCCGGGGCACCATGGAAGCCGTGACGCTTCATGACACCGGCGAAGCCCTTGCCCTTTGAAGTGCCGACGACGTCGACCTTCTGGCCGGCGTCGAAGATCTCAACTGAGAGCTCCTGGCCGAGGGTGTAGCTGTCGGCGTCTGCTGTGCGCAGTTCGACGACGTGGCGGCGGGGGGTGACACCAGCTTTTTCGAAGTGGCCGGCCAAAGGCTTGGTCACCTTGCGAGGATCGATCCGGCCGTAGCCGATCTGGATCGCTACATAGCCATCCACCTCTGCGTTGCGCAGCTGGGTGATGACATTGGAGTCGGCCTGGACGACGGTTACGGGAACAAGCAAGTTGTTCTCGTCCCAGACCTGGGTCATGCCGAGCTTCGTGCCCAGGATGCCCTTAGTGTTTCGGGTCGCGGTCATAGTTTCTCAGCACCTCCCTACAGTTTGATTTCGATGTTCACGTCAGCCGGCAGGTCGAGACGCATGAGCGAATCAACTGCCTTGGGCGTGGGGTCAATGATGTCGATGAGACGCTTGTGCGTGCGCATTTCAAAGTGCTCGCGGCTGTCTTTGTACTTGTGAGGTGAACGAATTACACAGTAAATGTTCTTCTCGGTGGGCAGCGGCACAGGGCCTACTACCGTTGCGCCTGCGCGCGTGACCGTCTCAACGATCTTCCGAGCTGAAACATCAATAACCTCGTGGTCATATGACTTCAGCCGGATGCGGATTTTTTGTCCCGCCATGGCGTCGTGACTCTCTTTCCTGTAACGAAGCATCCTAAAAGGAGCGATGCTGTTGACGTAAACGCTGTTTACTTTTACCTGTTCAATGTGGCACTCACAGCCACGCTCCCAACGAACTGAATCCGGATATTTCCGGGTTCCTCAATCCGCCGAAGCTCCGACCCCCGCGGTCGGGCGTGTCGTAAATATTTCACGCACGTACCCGCACTAATTGCGAAGGATTGGTTATGTTTGGGCTTTGACTTGGACCCTGCGACGAGCATTATCTCGACCGGGACACGAAAAAGCACTTGAACAACTCAATAAGTATGCCGGATTCTGCGCCAGAGCGCCAATCGGGACTGCCGTGGCGCAGAGCACCGCGAACCCCGCTCGACGCTTCCGCCGCGCCCTTGACGGGCGTGAGATGCTACCCACGTGAGCAAAGTCACCGAGAATGGCGAGATGCCAGCGGTTCCGGACACGCATGGATTGGCAGCCGTCCCCACGCACAGGGTGGGCGGGCGCTGGATCCTGTTCTTTGCGCTGAGCTGGTTTGGCGTCTGGATTGCGCAGCTGACACCCGTGCAACTGCTGCTTCCCTTGCAAGTGGAAAAGTTCCTTCACGCCACGGACTGGGTGCAAAACGTGCTCGGTTTTGGCTACATTTCGGGCATTGCCGGCGCTTTCGCCCTCGTTGCCTACCCCCTCACAGGCGCCCTGTCCGACCGAACCACCTCACGTTTTGGTCGCCGTCGTCCCTGGATCGCGGCAGGCACAGCAGGTTTCGCCCTGTCACTTTTCCTGTTGGGCCTGCAGACGTCCCTGCTGGGGATCGGCATTTGTTGGGTGGCCTCCAGCACGTTCTTCTGCGTCCTCACTGCAGCGCTGACGGCGGCGATTTCCGATCAGGTCCCTGTCAACCAGCGCGGCTACGTTTCGGGCTGGATTTCGGCACCGCAAGCCATCGGCATCATCGCCGGGCTTGTCCTTGTCACGGCGCTGGGATTGAGCACCTTCGGCGGCTATGCCGTCATGGCCGCATTGCTAGTGGTGCTGGGCCTGCCGTTTCTGCTCCTTGTGCACGACGCCGTGCTGCCGCCAGGTGTGGTGCCGCCGCTCACCTTGGGCACCCTGCTGGAAAGTCTGTGGATCAGTCCGCGCCGGTTCCCCGACTTTGGTTGGACGCTGCTTAGCCGCATCCTCGTCAATCTGGGCAATGCCTTTGGCACCAGCTTGCTGTTGTACTTCCTCATGTACGGCCTCGAGGTGCCCGACGCGGAGGGTTCGCTCATCGTGTTGACGCTTGTGTACATGCTGTTTGTGATTGTGGCGTCGCTGTGGCTGGGCAGGCTTTCGGACAGATTGGGTCGCCGCCGGGCCTTCGTGTTCGGCGCTTCGGTGCTGCAGGCCTCCGCCGCCTTGATTCTTGCCTTCGTCCCCACCATGGGTGCCGCCACTGTGGCCGCCGCCCTCCTGGGCTTGGGCTACGGCTGCTTCCTCTCAGTTGATCAGGCGCTGGCCACCGAGGTGCTCCCCGACCAGTTGTCACGCGGCAAGGACCTTGGCATCATGAACATTGCCCTCACGGTGCCGCAGGCTTTCGCCCCCATGCTGGGAGCCTTGCTTGTCAGCGCCGTTGGCGGGTTCACCTTGTTGTTCGTGATTTCCGGTGTGACCGCACTGGCCGGCGCCTTGGCGGTGGCGCAGGTGAAGGGCGTGCGTTAATCCGGGATCAAGGCTGCCGGGGCGGGTCCTGGTACAGCGGCTGTTCCTGCCAGTCAGGATTTTCCCGCCAGTCGGGATGCGGTGCCTGCGCCGGTTCCATGGGCTGTTGGGGTTGGCCGGCGTCGGGCTTCTTTCGGTTCAGCCGCCAGATGGCGAAGGCAATGAGTGCCAAGGCCAGCAGTGCAAGCAGGATATAGGTGAATCCCCTCAGATACCACAGCACGGCCGTGGCCACTCCGATGGCGCCCCAAACGGTGAAGACGCGTTCGTCAAGACCCATTCCCACAGCCAGCAGGGCCACAAAGACCACCAGCGAGACAACCTGCTGCACCGGTTCCCCGCTGAAGATCGTGGTGAAGGCGCCCAGGCTGGCAAAGGCCGCGGCTCCCATGAGCAGCGCCTTGCCAGCCTGCTGCCGATTGCCCAGGTACCGAATGACCGCCAAAGCTCCCAAGGCCGTGGCACACCACTGGATTGCCCAGAACAGGCCCAGGTCCAGATAGCTGTTTGACGCCCAGAACCACACTGCTGCGCCCGAAACAATGGCCATGTCGATGCAGGGCCTACTGGCGGCTGCAGGTGCTTCCATGCAGGCGAGCACGGCAACGACTGTGTACGCCGCCGCACCCAGCAGTACCGTGTCGTGGTCGAGCATGGTCCACAATGCGAAAAATGCCCCTCCCCCAAGCGCCGTGCCGACGAGGCTGAAACGCTCCACCGGCCTGTCAACAGCGGCGTCTAGCAGCAGCAGGCGGACCACATAGAGCACACCGACAACCACCGCATATCCCGCCAACGCAGAGACGCCGGGCCACCCGGAAAGCTCCAGCACCTGGGCTCGGAAGAGCACAGCGGCCAGGAAAAGCAACAGCGATGCCGGCAGCACCACCCAATCCTGCTTGATCAAGTGGCCGGCAAAGATCAAGGCCAGCGCCGCCACCGTCCACATCATCGCAAAGACGCCCACGGGCGCGTCGCCGTCCACCACTTGGGCGGTGAGCAGGAAGCAGCCCGTGGCCACCAGCCAATACCAGGACATTTCCGGCGACCGGGGCGTGCCGACGCAGCGCCAAGCAATCGCCGCCAGGCACAAGGCCAAGAGCAGAAGGGCCGTGGCGCCGGGCAACAACAGCGGTGCCACCACCGCTGCCGCACCCATTATTGCCACAATGGCAAGGTAGGAAGCACCTCGCTCCTTCAGCCAGACTTGGGCCACAAGCGCCGTACCGGCCAGCACCGCCAGTTCCAGCGCCACCAACCACCGGGCCGCGGAACCGGTCGGGACCCATCCGCTCGCGGCAAGAAAGTAGGCCAGGGGCAGGGCAAGTTGCGCAGCCAGCAGGAGCCACAGGCTCGGCTGCAGAAGGGCCGACTCGCCCACTGCGGCGTTGACT
This sequence comes from Arthrobacter sp. H35-D1, assembly GCF_030063185.1. GTDB lineage: Bacteria > Actinomycetota > Actinomycetes > Actinomycetales > Micrococcaceae > Specibacter. The sequence goes on along the minus strand of NZ_JASISP010000003.1, from coordinate 323,463 downwards.
CGCGCAGTCCTGGTGGCCAGGACTTGGAGTCCCACTTGCAGCAAAAGCGCTGCCGTGACAGCCAGCGAGAGCACCGTGGGATTGTCACTGAGTTCACGCACCACCACAGCGACGAGCACTGTCGCAGCCACCCTGGCGAGCAGGAAGTACCCACTCCTTGCCATGAGCGTCCGGGCTGCAGCAGCAACGAATGCCCACGCCACAACAGCAATGGCCACCACAATAATAAGCAACGGCCGGTAGCCCATGCATGCCAGCGCAATGCCGATCAGCGCCGCTGCCGGCGCCCACGTGACCACCAGCAACGGTTCGCGGCTCGTTGCCCTGCCGGAGGCAAGCCCGGCAACGCTAATCCCTGCGACAGCAGCCGCGGCAAGGCCAACGGCAACCATGGTTGTCCAGCGCTCGCCGTCGCCGCCGGTGGCCACGGCGATCGCGAGGCCGAAAACTACCGCCAGGGTGACGCACACATCCGTCGACAGCCCCGTGACGGCCCTGCCGCGCAGAAGCACAAACAGCAGAATCAGCAATTGCGGAACCAACGCCAGCAAGATGATGTGGCCAAGGGACACCTGAGCCCCGGCAAGCTGTGTTTGCGGATCAAACTCCAGCCACAGCTGGAACAAGGCCACGGCCAGCAACAGGGACACCACCCTGGCCGTCCACCAATACAACCAGCGGTGCAACGGTGCACTCTCTCGCTGCAACAGTGCCCCTGCCACGATCAGGTAGGCGGCAGTGGCGGCCCAAGCCAGGCTTGCACCACCGGCGTGCAGCACAGGCCCTGCGCAAAGGGCCGCCACAATAAAGTACGACGGCGCCAGCGCCTCCGTGGCTCGGGACGATACCGAGCGTGCACCTGCTGTGCCTGAACCTGCTGTGCCTGAACTTGCTGTGGAGACTGCCGTTCGGGGCGCCAAGGGAAGGGAATATGCGGCTGCCGCAACGCCCATGGCCGCCGCTGCCAACACGAACTGGGCCGGAAGCAACGCTTCTGCGCCGAGCAACCGAGCCCCTGAACCCTGGGCGAACCATTGGGTCGCCGACAATGCCATCACAAGGACGGTGCCAACGACGGCCCAGGCCACTGCCGAGTAGCGAGTCACCGGGTTGGCAGTGCCATATCTGGACAGCAAGGCGTCCGCCAGCAATTGCATGGCTGCAATGACGGCAATCACGGTGACGATCAGCTCCGCCTTGCCGGGATTGGCGGGAAGCAATGCTGCCAGGGAGGCAGCCACGAGCGCTGCCACGAGGATTCGCGCGATGACCAGCATGGCCCGCTTGAGCACAAAACCGACAACGGTGAAATACCTGATTAGCGCATAAATCAGGGCGACTCCGATCAAGGCAGTCCAGTCGATGGCTCCAAGGAACGGCGAACACAAGACCACGGCACCTGCAGCCGGCAGAGGCAACCACTCCCCGCCAGGCAGAAACGCCGGGACAAGGGCCATGGCCGCAATCAAGCCGACACCCACTCCAACGGAAATGGCAAAAGCGCCCATGCCGGCGGTACCTGTGTTGGCGGTGCCCGTGTTGGCCAAAAACGCCGCCACGCTCCACACGAAGGAGCCAACTGCCATGACGGGAACGCTCACGTAGACATCCCGCCGCACCCACGCCTCATGGCAAATAAGCTTGGACAGCGGCCCCCGGGTGTAGGCAACCGCAAGCAGCTGAATTGCCAGCACTGTGGTGAACGCCGCCGCAGCCCATACGGGCTCAGGCTGAATCAGCCAGCCGAGGAACGGGGCAGCGAAGCTTAACGAAAGCCTGAACCCCAGATAGTTGTAGCGCTTGTGGGCGTTTCCCGAGGCGAGCGTCATGGCTGCGTAATAAAAGGCCCCTGCCATGAGCACCATGGCATGGTCCGCCGCGTTCAGTGCCAGTCCAAGGACGAGTGAACCGACCAAGCCAACAGGGGCAAACCATGGGCCAATTTCAGCAAATACCTTTGCATACAAGCTGCTCGCGCTGCCGGCAATCGAGGCGCGGCGCTGGAGCAGGAATCCCATCAAAGCCAGCACGGCAGCGAAGATGATCAAGGCGGTGAAATACCAGGCAAGTGCCGCCCCCATGATGGCCACCGACGACCACGCCGTGGACAGCAGGAACGCCATGGAAACATAGACCACCAGGCGGCTGCGCAAGCGCACTGCAGCGTAGATGTAGGCCACAGTTCCTATAAGGGAGGTGGCCAGCCATACAGCCGGTGCATCCGGAAAGCCCAAATTGTAGGTGGCCACTCCGGCAAAGGGGATAATGGCCAGTGCCGTGCCGGTAAAGGCAACGGCTGCCGGCTTAAGTTTGGCTGCCTTGCCGTGGAGCAGCAGTCCAGTGGAGTAGAACAGCGCCGTGCCCAGCCAAACACCCACGAGTCGGGCAGCCACTGGAAGGCTGCTGCCGACAAACAGTGCTGCAGCGGCCACCATGAGCAGGCTCGCCACATACAAGGTGATGTTGATGTTTTGCGTTTCACGCTTAGTCTTTTTTTCGGCAGCGGCAGCGGGATCGAGCGGAGCCGGCTTGGCAAGGCGCGGCAATTGCTGTTTTTCAGGCTGCCCCTGTGGGTAGCGAGGCATCGACATCTGCTGCTGGGGCGCCTGCGGTGTTGCGGGCTGCTGGGTCGGAGCCTGCTGGGTCGGAGCCTGCTGGGTCGGAGCCTGCGGGGTCGGAGCCTGCGGCATTGCGGGCTGCTGCACCTGTTGCAGGACCTTGGGAGGATCTTCATGCACCACAGGGCCTTGGAAGAGCGCAGCGCCCTCGTCGAGCACAGGTTCTTGGTGGAGCGCAGAGCCCCGCAGCGCGACGCTTGACTCCCCTTGGGGCGGCCGGGAAGGCATTCTTGGTGGTGCAGCTTCAGAAGTCCGGTCCCCCGCCATGGTGGAGCCCTGGGCGGCGAGGGCAGCCTTCCAACCGGCAAGGTGCCCGTCCAGGTAGCCCTGGTGGTATGCCTCACCGGGCATGTTGGACCCTTGTTTGCCTATCGGCAAATCGGGCTGCTGCTGACTCATGCGCTTCCCCCTACTCACGGTGAACTCTCAGTTTAGGACAAGTCTCAGGACGGACGATCATTTAGACCATCGACTGTAGATGAACACAACTTGGCGTGGAACCTGCACGTCGCCGACAGTCTCGACCACCAACGTCTGCCGGCACCACTAGGGACGGACATCCTGGGCGGCTGCGGACCCAGCGTATCCGTTGAAGTGTTCAGCTCCGCTTGCGAAAGCTCTTGGCGCCCATGGCAAGTGCCCCAACGAGCACGAAGATTCCAAAGATCCCGAGAACCAGCCCGATGTAGCGCGGTATGGTCCAAGGTGCAGACGCGGCGGCGGGCAACTGCTCCACCAGTTCCACGGCGGCATCGTCGCCGAGCCTGTATTTGACGGCTTGTCCCAGCAGCTGATCCTTCGCCGGAAATTCCGACGTCCATCCAGACTCGGCGTTCGACGGCGGGTAGTGCCTGGGAATATGCGTCGTGCCGGCAGTATGTTCCATGCCCTGCTCATCCATGAACGTCAGCTCCATTTCAGACACGGTCCTGGTCCCGCCCTGTCCGCGCCCCACCATGACCTTGGCGTCGGTGACGGTGCCGGGGAGTCCGTTCACCTGCAGGTCCCTGGCCGTGGCTTGGCCCTCCCCCGCGGCCTGGAAGATGGAGGACCCCACACCGAGCAGCGCCAGCCCAAAAAAAACAACGACGATGGCAACGGCCAAGGACCCCTTCGTGGACTTTCTGCGACCTGCCGGCCTTTGCGAATACGGATTGGCATGCGAAAACGTCATTTCAAAAGCATAGTGGCCACACGCCTCCGCGCCATGGGCAGCGATCCCCATGGTGCCGGTCTCGGGATGACGATAGCCTGCGGTGAGTACCACTGCCACAACTCGAACAATTGAAACGCGGGACCAAGAGTGTTTGGGCCCATGCAAAGGAACCCCATGAACGAGAACATGCTGGGAGCGGATCCCGCGCAATTGCGTGAGCTGGCCACCCTGTTCAACCAGTCGTCCCAGAAGCTGAGGCGAACAGTTGCAATGCTGCATCCGGTGATCCTGCACAGCCGCTGGCAAGGACCCGACGCCGCACGGATGCGCTCGGACTGGCAGGGCCGGATGCGCCCGCAGCTCAACTCGGCCCAGGACCTCCTCACCACCACTGCCAAGACCTTGGTGGCACAGGCCGCCGAACAGGAAAAGGCTTCCAGCAGCGATAGCGGCGATGGCGGCGATGGCGGCGATGGCGGAAGCGAACCCGGTTTCTGGGATCGTACCCTGCAGCGGATCAAAGACGGCGCCAAGGAACATCTGGAGCGCGTTGAACGACATAATGAGCTGAAGGATGAGCTGCACTCGATGCGCGATGCCTCGGAAGCAGAGGTTCGCGCCTGGTGGGAAGGCTTGTCCGAAGAAGAGCAGAAATACATTATTGAGGGCACCGGCCCCAACAATGTGCCGCTCGCCGTGGAACTGGCCGCCTTGAAAGGCAGCCTCCCACCGGATGTGCGCCGGGCAGTCAACGACTACCTTGTGGAAAAGGGCAAAGAGTCCATTCCCATGTACACCGACGACGGCAAGTTCCGGGTGGAGGGCCAAGTTGCATGGGTCCATGGAGAAGCCCACATTGGTGCCACCATTACTGAGAACGCCGATGGCTCGGCCACGGTCAAGGTTTCCGGCGGCGCCGGCGGCGGCGTGAACACCCCCGGAACCAAGGCAGGGGTGGACGCCACCCTCTCGGGCGAGATCAGCAGAACCTACGAGTTTTCCTCCCGCAAGGAGGCTGAAGCCGCTTTGGATCAAATGGTGGACGACCTGCCGCCGGACGGATTCGGCAACGCCAAAGATGCCGTGTCCAATCCCGCCGATTACGTCATGGGCACTCTGGACAACGCCGCCAAGGAGAATGGCTCGCTGAGATCCACTGACAGTGCACTGGGTAGCATCTCTGTGGGAGGGCACGGCGGGCTCAATGACGACGCCTCGGTTTCAGCTCGCCTGGAGATGGACTACGAACAGAACCTCTCCACGGGGACCTCCACTGCCGGACTGACTGTCAGCGCCAAGGCCGACCTGGACCTGGGCGCCGGGCAGTCACTCAGCGGCGACGGCTCCGCGAGAATCCATATCAACATGAACGAGGACCACAGCATTGAGCGGCTAACGTTGACGGTTCAAGGCACCCTTGCCATGGACCAAGAACTCCGCGTCGACACTCCGGGCACCCCCATTGGCCAAAAGGATGGCCTGTCCGCCACCAGTGGGGTCGGCGGACAGGGCTCTGTCAAAATGGAAATATACAACACCGAAGAGAATAAGGACCTGATCAGCAGCTACTTGACCAACCAAGCCTCCGGAAACGACTTGGCGGCTGCCAGTGACTTGAAGGACATCTACGAAGCCTCCGGCGTGACGCTCCAGGTAAATGCGGTCGCCCACACGGAAGACAATTTGGTGGATGTTGACACCGGCGTGGCCAGCCTCAAGGTTGGCACCGAGCGCGAGGTGACAAGCAATATCAGCACCGGATACAAACCTCCGCACGGTGCAGGCTTTGAGCAAATCACCAGGGACGAAGGCTGATCGACCAAGAAGCCAGGAAATTCCGTGACACACAATCTTGTCCAACGGCGAAAGGCCCAACACACATGAGCACACAATTTGAGTCAACCATCGGCTTCACTGCCACCCTGCCGGAAGGGTCCGCCACCGTGGCTGAGTCCAGTGCAGGCCCGGGCACCGAACAATTCAGCCTGCCCGGCGGCACGCTCCTCTCGGTGGTGCGCGATGACGAGCAGGTTGGCAACTACGCGCAGACCATCGAGTGGACCCAGAAAATGGCTGCCTACTACCAAAGTGAATTTGCCGGCCAAGTAGTTTCAGAAGGAAGCCTGCCCGGCGATGGCAAGGAGCTCTACGCCGTCGCCGTGAACTTCAAGGACAGCGGCTCCGTGCCGCGCATCGCGTCCGTGGTGGGCATGCACTTCCCCGGCTCAGCCTTCTATGGGCTGACCCTGCTGAGCATAGTCACAGACCCCGATGCAGGCGTGGACACCACATTGCTGCAGCAGCTGGTTGACGGCATCACCTTGACCACTGCAGCTTCCTGACCACTGCAGCTTCCTGTGGCGCGCCCGCTTTCTTTCGCAGAGCTTACGACGGCGGGAGCCCACCTTTCACAAAAAGGTGGGCTCCCGCCGTCGTACTTTAAGCATGAAACAACAAGGAAGGGCCCCAGCCGGAGCTGGGACCCTTCCGCAGAACTACAAGTATGTCTAAAGACTACTTGAGGATCTTGGTGACACGACCTGAACCAACGGTGCGGCCGCCTTCGCGGATAGCGAAGCCGAGGCCTTCTTCCATGGCGATCGGCTGGATCAGCACGACCGACATTTCGGTGTTGTCGCCAGGCATAACCATTTCCGTGCCCTCAGGCAAGGTGATGACGCCGGTAACATCCGTGGTGCGGAAGTAGAACTGCGGGCGGTAGTTGGAGTAAAACGGGTTGTGACGCCCGCCCTCATCCTTGGCCAAGATGTAGACGTTGGCTTCGAAATCGGTGTGCGGGGTAATGGAACCCGGCTTCACGATGACCTGGCCACGCTCAACATCTTCGCGCTTGATGCCGCGGAGCAGCAGTCCACAGTTCTCGCCGGCCCAAGCCTCGTCGAGCTGCTTGTGGAACATTTCGATACCGGTAACCGTGGTCTTCTGGACCGGGCGGATGCCGACAATCTCAATTTCAGAGTTGATCTTCAGGGTTCCACGCTCGGCGCGGCCCGTCACAACAGTTCCTCGACCGGTGATGGTGAAGACGTCTTCAACCGGCATCAGGAACGGCTTGTCCTTGTCGCGAACCGGGTTCGGGACGTGCTCGTCAACGGCATCCATCAAGTCCTGAACGGACTTGACCCATACCGGGTCGCCTTCCAGGGCCTTCAGGCCGGAAACGCGGACAACAGGTGCCTCGTCGCCGTCGAAGCCCTGTGAGGAGAGCAGTTCACGAACTTCCATCTCGACCAAGTCGAGAAGTTCTTCGTCGTCAACCATGTCGGACTTGTTCAGTGCGACCAGCAGGTAGGGAACGCCAACCTGGCGGGCCAACAGAACGTGCTCGCGAGTCTGCGCCATCGGGCCGTCAGTCGCAGCAACCACCAGGATAGCGCCGTCCATCTGGGCAGCACCGGTGATCATGTTCTTGATGTAGTCAGCGTGGCCGGGAGCGTCTACGTGTGCGTAGTGGCGCTTCTCGGTCTGGTACTCAACGTGGGAGATGTTGATCGTGATTCCACGCTGCTTCTCCTCGGGAGCCGAGTCGATGGTGCTGAAATCACGCGCCTCGTTGAGATCGGGGTACTTGTCATAAAGTACCTTGGAAATGGCAGCCGTCAACGTGGTCTTACCATGGTCAACGTGACCGATGGTGCCGATGTTAACGTGCGGCTTAGTCCGCTCGAACTTTGCCTTCGCCACGGGTTCCTCCTAGAACGTTTGCTGTTGACTTACTCTCAGCGACGCTATTCGTCACCGAAATCCAAAGTAAGTCTACTGGGGGCTTTTGATATTTAAGAAATTACTGCTGCTTGGGCCTGCCACAGCATAAGGTGCAGGAACAGGCCCAAGCAAGGTGCGACTACTCGCCGCGGGCCTTCTGGATGATCTCGTCGGCTACTGCCTTCGGAACCTCAGAATAGCTGTCAAACTTCATCGAGTACACTGCGCGGCCCTGGGTCTTGGACCGTAGATCGCCGATGTAACCGAACATGCCGGACAAGGGAACAAGAGCCGTAATGACCTTGACACCGCTTGCGTCCTCCATGGACTGCATCTGGCCGCGACGTGAGTTGATGTCACCAATTACTTCACCCATGTATTCCTCAGGGGTGCGGACTTCAACTTCCATCAACGGTTCGAGCAGAACCGGGTTGGCCTGCCGAGCGGCTTCCTTGAACGCCATACGACCGGCGATCTTGAAGGCCATTTCGGAGGAGTCAACATCGTGGGACGCGCCGTCGAGCAGCTGGGCCTTGATGCCAACCATCGGGTAGCCGGCCAGCACGCCGTCAGGCAATGCGGACTGGATGCCCTGGTCAACGCTGGGGATGTATTCGCGCGGAACGCGGCCACCAGTGACCTTGTTCTCGAATGAGTACATTTCGCCGTCGTGCGTATCCAGCGGCTCAATGGAGATCTGGATCTTGGCGAACTGACCTGAACCACCGGTCTGCTTCTTGTGCGTGTAGTCGTACTTGGGCACAGCGCGCTTGATGGTTTCACGGTAAGCAACCTGCGGCTTGCCAACGTTGGCTTCCACGTTGAATTCGCGACGCATGCGGTCCACCAGGATATCCAAGTGGAGCTCGCCCATGCCGCCAATTTCAGTCTGGCCGGTGTCTTCGTTGAGGTTGACGGTGAACGTCGGGTCCTCGGCGGAGAGCTTCTGGATAGCCGTGGACAGCTTCTCCTGGTCACCCTTGGTCTTCGGCTCAATGGCCACGAAGATCACGGGAGCGGGGAAGGTCATCGATTCAAGCACGATCGGGTTCGCAGGATCGCACAAGGTGTCGCCTGTAGTGGTGTCCTTGAGGCCGATCACAGCGTAGATGTGACCTGCGTGAACCTCGGCTACCGGCATTTCCTTGTTGGCATGCATCTGGAAGAGCTTGCCGATGCGTTCCTTCTTCTGCTTGGTCGAGTTCAGCAGCTGAGTACCGGGAGTTGCCTTGCCGGAGTACACGCGGATGAAGTTCAACTGGCCGAAGAACGGGTGCGTTGCGATCTTGAAGGCAAGAGCCGAGAACGGCGCTTCCTCACTGGGCTCACGGGTGAGCTCAATTTCCTCGTTGCGGGGATCGTGACCGATCATGGCGCCGACGTCCAACGGGTTCGGCAAGTACTCGATGACAGCATCGAGCATGGGCTGAACGCCGCGGTTCTTGAATGCCGAACCACAGAACACGGGGTAGATCTCCGAATTCACGGTCAGCTTGCGAATGCCAGCCTTCAGCTCCTCGATGGAGGGCTCAATGCCTTCAAGGTACTTCTCCATGAGCTCTTCGGAAGCCTCGGCAGCTGCCTCAACGAGTGCAGCACGGTACTCTTCAGCGCGGTCCTGCAGATCCGCGGGGATCTCCTGAATTTCATAAGCGGCACCCATGGTGACGTCACCCTTGGAGTCGCCAGCCCAAACGAAGGCCTTCATGGTCAACAGGTCGACGACGCCAGTGAATTCGCTTTCAGCACCGATCGGCAGCTGCATCACGAGGGGTTTGGCGCCCAAACGGTTGATGATGGTGTCTACGGTGAAGTAGAAGTCAGCACCCAATTTGTCCATCTTGTTGACGAAGCAAATACGCGGAACATTGTACTTGTCGGCCTGACGCCAAACAGTCTCGGACTGCGGCTCCACGCCTTCCTTGCCATCGAAAACGGCAACGGCGCCGTCAAGCACACGCAATGAGCGCTCGACCTCAACTGTGAAGTCAACGTGGCCGGGCGTGTCAATGATGTTGATCTGGTTCTCGTTCCAGAAGCAAGTCACGGCGGCGCTCGTGATGGTGATGCCGCGTTCCTTTTCCTGTTCCATCCAGTCAGTCGTTGAAGCACCATCGTGTGTCTCGCCGAGCTTGTGGTTCACACCCGTGTAGAACAGGATGCGCTCAGTGGTGGTGGTCTTGCCGGCATCGATGTGAGCCATGATGCCGATGTTGCGGACCTTGTTGAGGTCTGTAAGCACGTCCTGTGCCACGGTTTCTCCCTTTTCTAGAGATGAGCTGGAGGGATGCCGGCGGGGTTGCCGCCAGCATTCTCATGGCTCTAGTTACCAGCGGTAATGGGCGAAAGCCTTGTTGGACTCTGCCATCTTGTGGGTGTCCTCGCGACGCTTGACAGCGGCACCAAGACCATTGGAGGCATCCAGAACTTCGTTGCGCAGACGCTCGGTCATGGTCTTCTCGCGGCGAGCCTTCGAGTAACCAACCAACCAGCGAAGGGCAAGAGCGGTCTGACGACCCGGCTTGACTTCAACCGGAACCTGGTAGGTGGCGCCACCAACACGGCGGGACTTGACCTCGAGGCTCGGCTTGATGTTCTCCATGGCCTTCTTCAAGGCAACTACGGGATCAGCACCGGTCTTTTCACGAACACCCTCAAGTGCACCGTAAACGATGCGCTCTGCGGTTGACTTCTTGCCGTCGACGAGAACCTTGTTGATCAGCTGAGTGACCAAGGGGGAACCGTATACGGGATCTACAACTAGCGGCCGCTTGGGGGCCGGACCCTTGCGAGGCATATTACTTCTTCTCCATCTTTGCACCGTAGCGGCTGCGTGCCTGCTTGCGGTTCTTGACGCCCTGGGTATCCAATGCGCCGCGGACGATCTTGTAACGAACACCGGGAAGGTCCTTAACACGGCCTCCACGAACGAGCACGATGGAGTGCTCCTGGAGGTTGTGGCCTACGCCGGGGATGTAAGCGGTAACTTCCACGCCACCGTTGAGGCGCACACGTGCAACCTTGCGCAAAGCCGAGTTCGGCTTCTTGGGGGTGGTTGTGTAGACGCGCGTGCAAACGCCGCGACGCATGGGGCTGCCCTTCAATGCGGGAGCCTTGGTCTTGGTGACCTTGGGTGTCCGGCCCTTTCGGACCAGCTGGTTAATCGTAGGCACTTTCGTGTTCTCCGTTGTTTTCTCGAGAGTTTTCTCGTGTTGCTGGCCCCGCCGATTGCATGAATCAGTCGGTGGGGATAAGCCGTTTACTGGTAGTCGCAGACTGGGCGACTTCACAGCGCCTAGGCATGCAAAAATGTGGCATTCGCTGTACAAGAACCGTACAACCCGGACCCGCATCCACTTTCCACGCCTCAACGAAGAAAATTGACACTCTTATCCACTGCCACACTAACAATTACTCACTACGTTATCACGGGATAAGCCCTGACCTGAAATCGGACCCTCCCGTGCCGCACAGGACCCGCGCAGTGCGGCCGGAAGGTGCTGGAGCGTTCCCAACAAACGCCCCAAATCTGCGGGAGCGTTTGCTTAACGGACGACGGCGGGCAGCTGGCCTCCCTCAGGAAGCCGGCCACCCGCCCGATCGTTGCCTCCCAAACCTCGCACGCTCGGTTCGGGCCCTTCGGCAACTCTCTTATCGCACTATCTTGCTGCTAGCCGGAGAAGTTGGTGCCCAGGTCGTAGTCATCCAGGGGGATGGCTCGGAACTCGGCGCCTAGTTCTCCCACGCCGCCCACATAGTCAAAGTCGCTGAAAGCGCTCGGACCGGTGAACAGGTTCGCTTTGGCTTCTTCCGTGGGCTCCACCGTAACGTCGGTGTAGCGCGGAAGGCCGGTGCCGGCAGGGATCAACTTGCCGATGATCACGTTCTCCTTCAGACCCAACAGCGGGTCCGACTTGCCTTCCATGGCCGCCTGCGTCAGAACGCGGGTGGTTTCCTGGAAGGAAGCCGCGGAGAGCCATGATTCGGTAGCCAAGGAAGCCTTGGTGATACCCATCAGCTCGTTACGGCCCGAAGCAGGCTTCTTGCCTTCGGACACGACGCGACGGTTTTCCGTCTCGAAGCGACCGCGCTCGGCAAGCTCGCCCGGGAGCAGCTTCGAGTCGCCGGACTCGATGACTGTGACGCGACGGAGCATCTGGCGGACAATAACCTCCACGTGCTTGTCGTGGATACCCACGCCCTGGCTGCGGTAAACGCGCTGAACTTCCTCAACGAGGTGCTTCTGTGCGGCACGCGGGCCCAGGATACGCAGAACCTGCTTGGGGTCAACAGCACCCACAATGAGCTTCTGGCCTACTTCAACATGCTCGCCGTCAGCTACCTGGAGGCGTGCGCGTCGGAGTACCGGATACGCGATCTCTTCGGTGCCGTCGTCCGGGGTGAGAACCAAACGCATCGTCTTCTCGGACTCATCAATGTTGATGCGACCGGCAGCTTCCGCGATCGGAGCAACGCCCTTGGGGGTACGTGCTTCGAAGAGCTCCTGGATACGGGGCAGACCCTGGGTGATGTCCTCGCCACGGCTGGCCGAAACAGCACCACCCGTGTGGAAGGTGCGCATGGTCAGCTGCGTGCCAGGCTCACCAATGGACTGTGCGGCAATAATGCCCACGGCCTCACCGATGTCCACGGTCTTGCCGGTGGCCAAGGACCGGCCATAGCACAGGGCACAAGTACCAACCGTTGACTCACAGGTGAGCACAGACCGTACCTTGATCTCTTCAATGCCGGCCGCGAACAGCTTGGCAATGAGGACATCTCCGACGTCGTCGCCGCCGGCCGCGAGCACAGTGCCGTCGGAGTCGAGAACCTCAGAAGCCAAGGTACGGGCGTAAACGCTGTTCTCGACTTCCTCGTGCAGCACGATCTCACCCGTGGAGTTGACCACGGCGATCGGCAACGTCAAGCCGCGCTCGGTGCCACAGTCGTCTTCACGAACAATGACATCCTGCGAGACGTCAACCAAACGACGGGTCAGGTAACCGGAGTTAGCCGTACGCAAAGCAGTATCGGCAAGACCCTTTCGAGCACCGTGGGTGGCAATGAAGTACTCAAGGACCGACAGGCCTTCACGGTAGGAAGACTTGATCGGGCGAGGAATAATTTCACCCTTCGGGTTTGCCACAAGGCCGCGGATACCGGCGATCTGACGAACCTGCATCCAGTTGCCTCGAGCACCCGAGGAAACCATCCGGTTGATCGTGTTCGTGGCGGCAAACGAGGCCCGCATCGACTCGGCGATCTCATTCGTTGCCTGGTTCCAGATGTCGATGAGCTCCTGTCGGCGCTCGTCGTCGGCGATCAAACCCTTGTCGTACTGGGCCTGGACCTTGGCGGCCTTGACCTCGTAGCTTTCAAGGATTGCCGGCTTGGAGACAGGCACCGCAATGTCGGAGATGGCAACTGTGATCCCTGAACGGGTTGCCCAGTAGAAACCGGCATCCTTCAGGTTGTCCAGTGTGGCTGCCACAACAACCTTGGGGTACCGCTCGGCGAGGTCGTTGACGATCTCGGAGAGCTGGCCCTTGTCCGCCACGGACTCAACCCACGGGTAGTCGGCAGGCAGTGTGTCATTGAAGATGACCTGTCCCAGCGACGTGTCGATGATTGCCGACTCGCCGGCTTCGAAGTCAACCGGTCCTTTCCGCTCGGGACCCGGAACGAAGTTCTTCAAACGAATCTTGACCTGTGAGTTCAAGTGCAACTCACCGGCGTCGTAGGCCATGACGGCCTCTGCAGACGTGGAGAACACACGGCCTTCGCCGACTGAACCCTCGCGCTTGGTGGTCAAGTGGTACAGGCCGATGATCATATCCTGTGACGGCAAGGTCACGGGGCGTCCATCAGAGGGCTTCAAGATGTTGTTCGAGGACAACATCAGGATGCGCGCCTCAGCCTGTGCTTCGGGGCTCAACGGCAGGTGCACTGCCATCTGGTCACCGTCGAAGTCAGCATTGAAAGCACCACAAACCAGCGGGTGAAGCTGGATTGCCTTGCCTTCAACAAGCTGCGGCTCGAACGCCTGGATACCCAAACGGTGCAGGGTTGGTGCACGGTTCAGCAACACCGGGTGTTCGGTGATGATCTCTTCGAGAACATCCCACACCTGGGGACGGAAACGTTCCACCATGCGTTTGGCGCTCTTGATGTTCTGTGCATGGTTTAGATCAACCAGGCGCTTCATCACGAAAGGCTTGAAGAGCTCCAGCGCCATCTGCTTGGGCAGACCACACTGGTGCAGCTTCAGCTGCGGACCAACAACAATAACCGAACGGCCCGAGTAGTCCACGCGCTTGCCCAGGAGGTTCTGGCGGAAGCGTCCCTGCTTGCCCTTGAGCATGTCGGAGAGCGACTTCAACGGTCGGTTGCCCGGCCCGGTGACGGGACGGCCTCGGCGGCCGTTGTCGAAGAGCGAGTCAACAGCTTCCTGCAGCATGCGCTTTTCGTTGTTGACGATGATCTCCGGAGCACCCAGATCAAGCAGTCGCTTGAGACGGTTGTTGCGGTTGATCACTCGACGGTACAAGTCGTTCAAGTCCGAGGTGGCGAAACGGCCACCGTCGAGCTGAACCATGGGGCGCAGTTCCGGCGGGATGACCGGGACGGCGTCCAGGACCATGCCCAGCGGGCTGTTGTTGGTGGTCAGGAACGCGTTGACAACCTTCAGGCGCTTCAAGGCACGCGTCTTGCGCTGGCCCTTGCCGTTGGCGATGATGTCGCGCAGGATCTCCGCTTCACCGGCCATGTCAAAGGTCTCAAGACGGCTCTTGATGGCTTCGGCACCCATGGCACCTTCGAAGAACATGCCGTAACGATCACGCAATTCGCGGTACAGGGCTTCGTCGCCTTCGAGGTCGGCAACCTTGAGCGCCTTGAAACGGTCCCACACCTGCTCGAGGCGGTCGATGTCAGCGTCGGCGCGCTTGCGCACGTTGGCCATCTGACGGTCCGCAGAATCGCGGGCCTTCTTCTTGTCGCTGGCCTTGGCGCCTTCGCCTTCGAGGCGTGCAATCTCACCTTCAAGATTGCGGGCGATCGTGGCGATGTCGCTGTCACGAGTGTCCACCATCTGCTTCTTCTCCAGGTCGTGCTCAACCTGGAGGTTCGGCAGTTCAGCATGGCGGGCTTCGTCGTCGACGCTGGTGATCATGTAGGCGGCGAAGTAAATGACCTTTTCAAGGTCCTTCGGTGCAAGGTCCAAGAGGTAGCCCAAGCGCGAGGGAACGCCCTTGAAGTACCAGATGTGCGTGACGGGTGCCGCCAGCTCAATGTGGCCCATGCGCTCGCGGCGCACCTTTGCGCGGGTGACTTCAACGCCACAACGCTCGCAGATGATGCCCTTGAAGCGCACGCGCTTGTACTTGCCGCAGTAGCATTCCCAGTCGCGTGAAGGTCCGAAGATCTTCTCGCAGAACAGGCCGTCTTTTTCCGGCTTGAGCGTGCGGTAGTTGATAGTTTCCGGCTTCTTGACTTCGCCGTGGCTCCAGTCGCGGATATCTTGCGCGGTGGCCAGGCCAATCTGCATAGTGCCGAAGGAGGATTCGCTGGACATATGGGTCCTGTTCTCTCTAATTCTCTAAAGTCTGAATGTCTTGGCGGGTACGGGAGGAAGTGAAGGTTCTTTCGGCGACGCAGCTGCGCGCCGCCGAAATTTCCCGCTAAACTTCTTCGACAGAGTTCGGCTCGGCCCGTGACAGGTCGATGCCCAGCTCCTCCGCGGCCCGGAAGACTTCTTCATCCGAGTCACGCATCTCAATCGTGGCGCCGTCGGTGGAAAGGACTTCCACGTTCAGGCACAGCGACTGCATTTCCTTGATCAGAACCTTGAAGGATTCCGGAATGCCCGGCTCCGGGATGTTCTCGCCCTTGACGATGGCTTCGTAGACCTTCACGCGGCCATGGATGTCATCGCTCTTGATGGTCAGCAATTCCTGCAGCGTGTACGCCGCACCGTATGCTTCCAGCGCCCAAACTTCCATCTCGCCAAAGCGCTGGCCACCGAACTGGGCCTTGCCGCCCAAGGGCTGCTGGGTGATCATGGAGTACGGTCCGGTGGAGCGGGCGTGAATCTTGTCGTCCACCAAGTGGTGGAGCTTCAAGATGTACATGTAGCCCACCGAGACCGGGTCCGGGAACGGCTCGCCGGAGCGGCCGTCGAAGAGCATGGTCTTGCCGCTGGAATCGATCAGGCGGTCGCCGTCGCGAGTTACGTTGGTGGAATCGAGCAACCCGGTGATTTCAGAATCACGAGCACCGTCGAACACGGGGGTGGCAACCTTGGTCTGACCGGTTTCACGCGGCAGGTTGGGCAGGTCCTTGATCCAGTCCGGCTCGCCTTCAACCTTCCAGCCGGTCTTGGCAACCCACCCGAGGTGGATTTCCAACACCTGGCCCACGTTCATGCGGCCAGGAACACCCAACGGGTTCAACACGATGTCAACGGGCGTGCCGTCTGCAAGGAAGGGCATGTCTTCGATCGGGAGGATCTTGGAAATAACACCCTTGTTGCCGTGGCGGCCGGCAAGCTTGTCACCGTCGGTGATCTTGCGCTTGTTGGCAACGTAGACGCGGACCAGCTGGTTCACGCCGGGAGGCAGGTCGTCTTCGGAGTCGCGGTCAAAGACGCGGACGCCAATGACTGTGCCGGACTCGCCGTGGGGAACCTTCAAGGAAGTGTCGCGAACTTCACGGCTCTTCTCACCGAAGATGGCACGGAGCAGGCGCTCTTCCGGAGTCAACTCGGTTTCACCCTTGGGCGTGACCTTCCCAACCAGGATGTCGCCGGCTTCAACCTCTGCACCAATGTGGATGATGCCGCGCTCGTCCAGGCCAGCCAGGATTTCCTCGGAAACGTTCGGGATGTCCCGGGTGATTTCCTCGGCACCAAGCTTCGTGTCGCGGGCGTCGATCTCATGCTCTTCGATGTGGATGGAGGAAAGCACATCTTCAGCAACAATGCGCTGCGAAAGGATAATGGCATCCTCGTAGTTGTGGCCTTCCCAAGACATGAAGGCAACCAGCAGGTTCTTGCCCAAGGCAAGCTCGCCCATGTCCGTTGCCGGGCCGTCGGCGATGATTCCGCCAACTTCCAGGCGCTGGCCCTCTGAGGCCAGAACACGCTGGTTGTAGGCCGTTCCCTGGTTTGAACGCTGGTATTTGGCGATCGGGTAGCTGATCTCCGTGCCGTCGTCGTTCAACATGACAACGACGTCGGCGGACACTTCCGAAACCACACCGGCCTTCTTCGCAATGACAACGTCACCGGCGTCGACTGCCGTGGCGCGCTCCATGCCGGTGCCCACGAACGGGGACTCGGAACGGACCAGCGGCACTGCTTGACGCTGCATGTTCGCACCCATCAAGGCGCGGTTGGCGTCGTCGTGCTCGAGGAACGGGATCAGGGCGGTTGCCACAGATACCATCTGGCGCGGGGAAACATCCATGTACTCGACATCATCAGCCGGGATCAGGACAGGCTCGCCGCCACCGCCGCGCTGGCGGACCAGCACGGAGTCTTCCTCGAAGTGGTTGTTGGCATCGAGCGGCGCGTTGGCCTGGGCGATGACAACTTCCATCTCGTCGTCTGCCGTCAGGTAGTCAACTTCGTCGGAAACGAAGCCTTCCTTGACACGACGGTAAGGGGTCTCGATGAAGCCAAACGGGTTGATGCGACCATAGGACGCCAAGGAACCGATCAGCCCAATGTTGGGGCCTTCAGGAGTTTCAATGGGGCACATGCGGCCGTAGTGCGACGGGTGAACGTCTCGAACTTCCATCCCTGCACGGTCACGGGACAAACCGCCCGGGCCCAGCGCGGACAGGCGACGCTTGTGCGTCAGACCGGCCAGCGGGTTGTTCTGGTCCATGAACTGCGAGAGCTGGGAAGTTCCAAAGAACTCCTTGATGGCTGCCACAACTGGACGGATGTTGATCAGGGTCTGCGGCGTGATCGCTTCGACGTCTTGGGTGGTCATGCGTTCACGGACAACGCGCTCCATGCGGGAAAGACCCGTACGGACCTGGTTCTCGATGAGCTCACCCACGGCGCGGATACGACGGTTGCCGAAGTGGTCGATGTCATCAACATCAACGCGCAGATCCACTTCAGCGCCATCGCGATGGCCCTTGGTGGTCTTTTTTCCTGCGTGCAAGGCGACAAGGTACTTGATCATGGCAACGATGTCGTCCACGCTCAGCACCGAAGCCTCGGGGTCGCTCAACGGCATGTCGATGCCAAGCTTGCGGTTGATCTTGTAGCGGCCAACCTTGGCCAGATCGTAGCGCTTGGGGTTGAAGTACAGGTTGTGCAGCAGCGCATCGGCGGCGTCAACGGTCGGCGGCTCGCCCGGGCGGAGCTTGCGGTAGATGTCCAGGAGGGCATCTTCGCGGCCGGTGGTGGCATCCTTTTCCAAGGTGGCGCGGATGGAGTCAAACTCGCCGAACTCTTCCAGGATCTGGCCTTCGGTCCAACCGAGGGCCTTCAGCAGTACGGTGACTGACTGCTTGCGCTTGCGGTCGAGGCGAACGCCAACCTGGTCGCGCTTGTCAATCTCCAGCTCGAACCATGCACCGCGTGAGGGGATGATCTTGGCGGTGAAGATTTCCTTGTCGCTGGTCTTGTCCGCAGTGCGCTCAAAGTAAGCACCCGGGGAGCGGACCAACTGCGACACAACAACACGCTCGGTGCCGTTGATGACGAACGTGCCCTTGTTGGTCATGAGCGGGAAATCACCCATGAAGACAGTCTGTTGCTTGATTTCACCGGTCAAGTTGTTCATGAACTCGGCCTTGACGTACAACGGCGCGGCGTACGTGGCGTCGCGGTCCTTGCACTCGTCAACGGTAAACTTGGGGTCAGAGAATTCCGGCTCAGTGAAGGACAGGGACATGGTGCCCTGGAAATCCTCAATGGGTGAAATTTCTTCGAAAATGTCGGATAGTCCGGAGGTGACGGCCACGCTGTCATCGCCGGCATTCACGGCTGACTGCATGCGGTCCTGCCAGCGCCCATTTCCTACGAGCCAGTCAAAGCTCTCGGTCTGGAGGGCAAGCAGATTCGGCACGTCAAGCGGCTCGTGAATCTTTGCGAATGAGAGGCGACTCTTTGCACCATCGGTGCTGTTTGAATCGATAGCGGTTGCAGCGTTATTTACATTAGAGGTGCTCGAGGCGACCAAGAGGGATCCTTCCACAGACCTGCAGGCTTGTTCTTACGACCCTCACCCGATTCACACCTGGTCATCAAACCCGGTGGAACGCTGGCCAGAACAGTCTTGGAAAGCGCAACATATTGGCGTAAAATGCCTCATGTTGCATGCCGTCCTTGACTCCTGACCGAAACAAAGCCCACCGCTATATGAAGGCTGAAGGTTAAGAGGGATACGCAAAGATCTACATTACAGTATTTTATGCCCGCGTGTCTACCCCAGTATCAAATAAATGGCAAGTATCAACCTTGTGTGCCACCCAGATGCCTGATTTTTGGCGGGTTTTCGGGTACTTCCGGGCCCACTATTAGCCCCATCACACAGCAACTTGCTGCCCCTTGCCGTTGCCCGAAATAACCTGCCGGGTGATGCTGTTACATTCTATGGAGAACAAGTGTGGATCAATGAGGATGCGCACGGAACGAGTTTCAAGGAGCACTGCGGCCATGACTGCACTATCAAACGATGTGGTAATTCTTGCAGGAGCCCGCACCCCGCAGGGCAAGCTCAACGGGCAATTGGCGCCCTTTACCGCCGTCGAGCTTGGCTCCAAGGCCATTGCAGCAGCCGTGTCGCGCTCCGGAGTGGACGTCTCCTGCATCAATTTCGTGGTCATGGGGCAGGTGTTGCAGGCCGGCGCCGGTCAGAATCCTGCGCGGCAGAGCGCGGTTGGCGCCGGCATTGGTTGGAATGTGCCCGCAGTGACCATCAACAAGGTGTGCCTGTCCGGCCTGACGGCCGTTATCGATGCCGCACGAATGATCCGCAGCGGCGAGGCAAATGTTGTTGTGGCAGGCGGGCAGGAGTCGATGACCCAGGCGCCGCACATCCTTCCCGGTTCGCGCAGGGGCTGGAGCTACGGGGCCGTACAAGCGCTCGATGTCGCGGCCCATGACGGTTTGACCGACGCCTTCGACAACGATTCCATGGGCCTTTCCACCGAGCGGGGCAATATTCTCTTGGGCATCTCCCGCACCGCACAGGACGAGATTGCCGCCGCTTCCCACCAGCGCGCAGCGGCCGCCGCTGACGCCGGCGTCTTCGAGAGTGAAATTGTGCCCGTCACGCTGCGCCGGCGCAAAGGTGAACCGTTGGTGCTCGACAAGGATGAAGGCATCCGCCCCCAGAGCACCGTGGAGTCCCTGGCTGGCCTGCGTCCGGCCTTCACGGCCGACGGCGCCATCACGGCCGGGAACTCATCCCCGCTTTCGGACGGGGCCAGTGCCCTGGTGCTGGCTTCCCGCAGCTACGCCGAGGCGCACGGGCTCGCGTGGCTTGCTGTCGTCGGCGCATCCGGGCAGGTGGCCGGGCCCGACAATACGCTTCATTCCCAGCCCTCCCATGCCATCGAAAGTGCCTTGGCAAAGACCAACTGGAGCGTTGCGGATCTTGACTTTGTCGAGATCAACGAGGCTTTTGCTTCAGTCGCCGTCCAGTCGATGCGCGACCTTCAGCTTCCGCCGGAAAAATGCAACATCCACGGCGGTGCCATTGCCCTGGGCCACCCCATTGGCGCTTCCGGCGCCCGCTTGGCACTCCACGCCGCCCTTGAACTAAGCCGCCGAGGCTCCGGCAAGGCTGCAGTTTCGCTCTGCGGAGGCGGCGGCCAGGGCGAGGCACTGCTCTTGTTCCTGGACGCTGAGTGAGTCCAGCCCCCGGACCCACTGGCCGTGCCAGGGTTGCTGCGGATGCGGCTGACCGCGGTTTGGCGGTGGACATCGTTGCCAGAGCCGCCGCAAGCTCGCTGGCTGAGGCTGCCGTCCTCCTGGGCATTGAGACCGCGGACATCGTGAAGTCCCTTGTCCTCAAGCGCAGCGACGGAGCCTTCCTCTTTGCCCTTGTGCCGGGTGGACGCTCCATCTCCTGGCCCAAACTGCGCGCCGCCGTGGGCGTGAACAAGCTGCAGATGCCTGCCGCCGACGTGGCACTCGCCGCCACCGGTTACGAACGCGGCACCATCACGCCGTTGGGAAGCACCACGGCCTGGCCGGTCTTCGTTGACGAATCAGTCCGGGGCCGCCGCGTTTCCATGGGCGCCGGTGAGCACGGCTTCAGCCTGTTCGTCGACGCCGACGCCCTCATCCTGGCATTGAACGCCACCGTCGCAGACATCTCCGTCCCCGAATAACACACCAGCGCTTGCGATCTTCGGCGGAGCTGGCATTCCCTCGGTTGGGCCCACGAGCGCGAGGGACCCGCTGCGAGCTTGCGAGCGGCGGGAGCGCTTGGGGACTATCCGACGCGTCGGCCGCGAGCGGCCTTTGGCGTCTCCTTTACGTCGCCTACAAAAAATGTCGGCTCCGCTGCCTTGCGGCCAGCCTGCAGTCTGGGCGCGGGGCCGGTGTTTCCGTAGGCCGCGTCGGGGAGACCGCAAGGCCGTCCGTGGCCGGCGGTCGGAAAGCGGCCGAGGGAATGCCGGTACCGCGGCGAGGAAGCCCCTGGACGCAGAAAAGCCCCGCACCAACCGGTGCGGGGCTTTTCGAGAAACGCGAGGTGATTACTTGACGGTAACCGTGGCGCCGGCAGCTTCGAGAGCGTCCTTGGCCTTCTCGGCAGCTTCCTTGGTTGCACCTTCGAGAACAGCCTTGGGAGCCGCGTCAACGACCTCCTTGGCTTCCTTCAGGCCGAGGGAAGTCAGCGCGCGGACTTCCTTGATCACTGCGATCTTCTTGTCGCCGGCTGCTTCGAGGATAACGTCGAATTCAGTCTGCTCTGCTTCTTCTTCAGCTGCACCGCCACCGGCGGGGCCTGAAACTGCAACGGCAGCTGCAGTAACTTCAAAGGTCTCTTCGAAGAGCGTAACGAACTCGGAGAGCTCGATGATGGACAGTTCCTTGAAAGCTGCAATGAGCTCGTCGTTGGTGAGCTTAGCCATGGGTGGCGCTCCTTCTATGTACAAGGCCCGAAGGCCGAATCTTAAAACCCAAATCCTCATGGATCCAGGGAAAATCTATTGGGCCACGATGAGCCCACGCGCCCGGCGCCCATGATGACGCGTCAGCGGCATCTTGGGCTGGCGTGGGGCCTTAGGCCTCGGTGGTCTCAGCTGCAGGCGTTTCTTCAGCGGCGGGTGCTTCCTCAGCGGCCGGAGCCTCTTCAACGGGAGCGCCTTCGGCCAGCTTCGAACGCAGGGCATCGAGGGTGCGCGCTGCGGCGGCCATCGGAGCCTTGAGGACGCCGGCAACACGGGCCAGCTGCAGTTCACGAGACTCGAGGGCAGCCAGTGCGGCTACCTCCGAGGCGTTGAGAGCCTTGCCTTCGAAGAAGCCGGTCTTGATGATCAGCTGCTTGTTGACTTTTGCAAAATCCGTGAGGCTCTTTGCTGCTGCAATGGCGTCACCCTTGATGAAGGCAATGGCGGTGGGGCCGCTCAGCTGACCCTCGAAAGCGCCAACACCAGCTTCCTTCGCCGCAATGGCCGTCAGGGTGTTCTTAACAACCGAGAACTTGGTGTCCTGGCCGAGAGAAACGCGCAGCTCCTTGAGCTGAGCTACGGTGAGCCCACGGTATTCGGTTAGGACTGCTGCAGTTGAATCATTGAAATCTTGTGCGATTTCTGCAACTGCAGCCACCTTTGTTGGCGTTGCCATAACCCTCCTTCCGGGAATATATGCCAGTCTGTTCCAGCCCTGCCCTGCCCCAGCAAGCTGGGCCTTGGGCAAATAAAAACGCCCCGCACAGGTGTACGGGGCGTTTTTGCAGCAGTTCCAGGAATTACTTCCGGTTCTACACTGCTCAATAAGCTTTGTGCACCTGCGCTGGCCGTCCATATAAGGACTTTAGGATGACAACCCGGCCCAGTTCCAGCGCAATCCCATGCATGCTGCATGGCTTGGCTGGGGGAGATTGACATCGACCGACGGTCTTTGGTTTCCCAAGAATACAGGAGCGCCCGCAAGGATTCCAAATCGAGCCAAACACCATTGGTCACCGGCGCTTGAATTGGTCACCGTCCCTTGGCCAATGGCGTCATTCAATCGCGTTAGTCACTGGCGTTGAAGTCCTTGCGCCACAGCCCCGTGACGCCGGCGTTGACGAATCCCAGCTCGGCATTCACGGAGCGCATGTAGTCCTTTTCCGGAGCGTTCCACGTGTAGATCGTTTCCAACTGCGGCAACAGGCGCATGAGCTGTTCCAGGTTGGCCACCTTGATGTGCAGCCCGATATCCCTGCCATGGTGGGATTCCTCAACGAAGGTGTCGTCCTGAAAAGCCACATCCTTGCGGCTGCCCAAAATGGAAATGGAGGTGAACCCCACCAAGGCGCCCGTTTCCAGGCATTCCGCGGCGCTGACCAAGGTGCGCCTTCCGGTGAGCGCGGACATCTCCTCGGCTTCACGCAACCTGGCGACGTCCCACGCCTCCTCGGGATGGCCGCCGTCGTCCCCGGTCTCCTGCTCCAGACGCACAAAGTCCTGTGCCCATTGCTCCGGGCAGCTGTCCATCCACCCATGCACCTGGTAGGCGCCTTGGTGCACGGCCACCGCGCGTTCGACCAACTCTTCGATCAGTCCGGTCTGCAGGGGCAGCGCGCAGACGCTAAATTGTTCCACCCGCTCCAAGTCATAGCCGGCGCTGTAGGCAAAGCGGGCCTCCCTGCTGCTCAGCGGCAGCGAGCCACTGCCCTGGGATGCAGGGATCAGCTCAGTGCCTCCGCCGTCCAACGCCGACGCCTGGTGGCTTGTCTCAACCATGACAACTTTGCGGTTCTCACCCTTCACAAACAGTTCGGCTGCTTCGAGTAGCTTCCGGCCCAGTCCAAGCCCCTCGGCCGCAGGCAGCACGTCAAGGGTGACATGGGCCATTTCAGTGTTGTCGTCCAAGGGCAAGGCGATGCCGACCCTGCCAATGATCTCCGCTCCCCTACGGGCAATCAGCACCACATACCACTCATAGGGATCGTGACACTGGGCAAAGAGCTCCTCTGCCGTGTAAGCCAGCTTGTCGTTGCCCCAGGTTTTGACGCGGACTTGCCGGGAGACTTCAACGGCTTGCCGAAAATCAGTGGCGGAGTCGCCGTCGAGCGTCTCTGGAATCCGCAACTGTTCGATGCTGATGACTGTCATGGCTTCATTACCCCGTAGCTATCCGTCTATGCGGGCGAACAATGGCTGTGCCATGCCCGCCCATTCCCCAATTGAAAACGTGTGGCGACCGCTGCTTCCCACCAGTTTACAAAAAAAGGAAGGACATTGCAGCCACGTGCTGCAACGCCCTTCCTTTTCAAGTAGTGAAACTTAGTCTTCGATGACTACCTTTGTCGCTTGGGGATCCACGGCGATGCCGGGGCCAAACGTCGTTGAGACGGTAGCCTTCTGCAGGTAGCGGCCCTTGGAAGCGGACGGCTTCAAGCGCAGCACCTCTTCCAAAGCGGCTGCGTAGTTCTCGCCCAGCTTCACGGCGTCGAAGGATACCTTGCCGATGATGAAGTGCAGGTTGGAGTGCTTGTCGACGCGGAAGTCGATCTTGCCGCCCTTGATGTCGTTGACAGCCTTGGCGACGTCGTTGGTGACGGTGCCGGTCTTTGGGTTCGGCATCAGGTTGCGCGGCCCGAGGACCTTGCCCAAACGGCCAACCTTGCCCATGAGGTCAGGGGTGGCAACGGCTGCGTCGAAGTCGGTCCAGCCGCCCTGGATCTTTTCGATCAGGTCGTCGGTGCCAACGAAGTCGGCGCCGGCTGCGATAGCAGCCTCGGCACGCTCACCGGTTGCGAAAACCAGAACGCGTGCGGTCTTGCCGGTACCGTGGGGCAGGTTGACCGTGCCACGGATCATCTGGTCCGCCTTGCGAGGGTCTACACCCAAGCGGAAGGCAACCTCAACGGTGGCGTCGAACTTGGACGGGTTTGTCTCCTTGGCGAGCTTGATGGCGTCGAAGGGTGCGTATGTGTTGTCCACATCGATCTTCGCCTGAGCTGCCTCATATGCTTTACTGCGCTTTGCCATGCTGCGTTTCTCCTTGTGCAGTTGTGGTCATTAGGACCGCGCGGGCCCTGCCACTACGTCCGTCGCCATCCACCCAAGGTGGGCTGGACGACGTCGTTCTTGATGAATTGGGTGGTGCGTCGGGGTCTCGAGAATCTCAACTCCGATTGGAGGGGCTTAAGCCTCGACGGTGATACCCATGGAACGGGCGGTGCCGGCGATGATCTTCTCGGCGCCTTCGATGTTTGTTGCGTTGAGGTCAACCATCTTCTGGGTGGCGATCTCGGTGACCTGTGCCTTGGTCAGCTGGGCAACCTTGACGGTGTGCGGGGTAGCTGAACCCTTGGCGACGCCTGCAGCCTTCTTGATGAGCTGTGCAGCCGGCGGGGTCTTGGTGATGAAGGTGAAAGAACGGTCTTCGTAAACCGTGATTTCAACGGGGATGACATTTCCGCGCTGGGATTCCGTGGCAGCGTTGTACGCCTTGCAGAATTCCATGATGTTGACGCCGTGCTGACCAAGCGCGGGACCGATGGGAGGTGCCGGGTTGGCGGCGCCTGCCTGGATCTGCAGCTTGATAAGGCCGGTGACCTTTTTCTTGGGAGCCACTGTAGGGTCCTCTTCTCTCAATAACTTTCCTGGGACGACGGAGCGCGTCCAGGTGGGTGGCCGAATGGCGTCCGGCCGAACGTTTCACGAAGAGCTAAGCAAACTCCCGCGGAACGAAAATTGTGGGCAACTAGATCTTGGTGACCTGGTTGAAGGCAAGGGTGACGGGGGTTTCACGCTCAAAGATGGATACCAACACGACCAGCTGATGGGCTTCGGGCTTGATCTCGGAGATCGAAGCCGAGAGGCCTTCAAACGGGCCATCCTTGACGATGACGGCTTCGCCGACTTCGAAGTCGATGACCGCGTCAATCGGGTCGTGACGCAGCGGGACGCCCGTCTCTTCGGCTTGCTGCTCCTCAAAGACCGGAGCAAGCATCGAGAAAACTTCGTCCAAGCGCAGCGGCACGGGATTGTGGGCGTTGCCCACAAAGCCGGTAACGCCGGGAGTGTGGCGGACAACGCCCCACGATGCGTCGGTGAGGTCCATGCGCACCAGCACGTAGCCGGGGATGCGAACGCGGTTGACAACCTTGCGCTGCGCGTTCTTGATCTCCACCACTTCTTCCATGGGGACCTGAATTTCGAAGATGAAATCTTCCATGTTCAGCGACAGGCTGCGCGACTCAAGGTTGACCTTGACGCGGTTTTCATACCCTGCGTAGGAGTGAATGACGTACCAGTCACCCTCTTGGCGGCGAAGCATGGCCTTGAACTCGTCCGCGGGGTCAACCTCGGGCTCTGTTGCGACTTCTGCGTCGGCATCCTCAGCGTCGGAATCTTCCGCATCCACGGCATCTTCCGCGACAGCAGGCTCTGCGGCAGCAACGTCGTCTGCGGCAGCAGGCTCTGCGGCAGCAGGCTCTGCGGCAGCAACGTCGTCTGCGGCAGCAGGCTCTGCGGCCCCTGCAGCGTCTTCTGCAACAGCATCAAGGTCGGCATTGATTGCAGCATTAGCAACCACAGTGTCCTGGTCCTGCTCACTGTACGTTGCCTCGGGCTCCAGCTCAGACACGAATTTCCTGCTTTCCTTGTGCGTTTCTTAAATGGCTCAAACCGACCCCATGCCGAAGTGTTTCGGCGAGGTCGGCCAAGTTGAGCGTTTTACTGCTCGATGTTTATGTTGCCGCCGAAGATCCACAGCACGGCCTTGCCGAAGCCCAGATCCAAGACGGTAACGATGCCCATCACGATGACAACAAATACCAGTACAACGGCGGTCATGTTGAGCAACTCTTTGCGAGTGGGGGTGACAACTTTCTTCAGTTCGCCAATGACTTGGCGGAGGAAGAGAGCCATCCGGCTAAAGAACCCCGGTTTGACGGGCTTAGTTGCCTTTTTGGCAGGGCCCTTGGAGCTGCTTGCAGCAGTTTCGGTCACCAGTGCCTCACTCATCATTTGTTGGATTACCCGCAAGTCCGTGAATTCGGACTGCACGCTATACAAAATATTCGCCCGAACACTGGCTAACCTGCACGAAATGTTCGTGCGGCACACCCGCTGTGCTCATGCGCAGGGCAGACAGGACTCGAACCTGCAACCTGCGGTTTTGGAGACCGCTGCGCTACCAATTGCGCCACTACCCTTTGGAATTCAAATGCTGGTGTTGCCAGCTGTGTCAGAGAAATCCATTCAGTGCTAATAACCATGAACAACTTACCGTCTGAAAGCCGGCTTTCCAAACCGACTTGCAGGCGTGAATCATCATGGCGCTTGAACACCGGTAAACCATTCTACGCATCTTCGCGCTGTACGTCGAACCGGGCAGCAGATGCGCCTAAAGTAGACAGTGACGATGTGTGCATTTTGAGCCTCCCACCGAAGAAAGAGTCCTGATGTCTGCCGAATTGACAGCTGACCAAGCCTCCGGGCGCCGCGTTTCCGCCCGGATTGCCGCCATTGCAGAGTCCGCCACCCTGGCCGTAGATGCCAAGGCCAAGGCCTTGAAGGCTGCCGGCCGCCCAGTCATTGGCTTTGGTGCCGGTGAACCCGATTTCCCCACCCCCGACTACATTGTCGAGGCGGCCATCGCCGCCGCCCGCCAGCCCAAATACCACCGCTACTCCCCCGCCGCCGGATTGCCTGAACTGCGCAGCGCCATTGCTGAAAAGACGCTTCGCGACTCCGGCTATGGCGTTGATTCCGCCCAGGTACTGGTCACAAACGG
The DNA here is from genome assembly GCF_030063185.1 of Arthrobacter sp. H35-D1. Taxonomy (GTDB): domain Bacteria; phylum Actinomycetota; class Actinomycetes; order Actinomycetales; family Micrococcaceae; genus Specibacter. The sequence goes on along the minus strand of NZ_JASISP010000003.1, from coordinate 296,036 downwards.
CGGCAAGCAGGCCGTCTACGAATCCTTCGCCACGCTTCTGGATCCGGGCGATGAAGTCATTGTGCCGGCCCCGTACTGGACCACCTATCCGGAGGCCATCCGTTTGGCCGGCGGAGTGCCGGTGGAAGTTTTCGCCGGCCCCGAACAGGACTACCTCGTCACGGTGGAGCAGTTGGAAGCAGCCCTGACCCCTCGCACCAAGGTGTTGCTGTTTGTGTCCCCGTCCAATCCGACAGGTGCCGTCTACTCCCCCGAACAGACCCGCGAGATCGGTTTGTGGGCCGCTTCCAAGGGTCTCTGGGTGATCACGGATGAAATCTACGAGCACCTGACCTACGACGGCGTCCCCTTCACCTCGATTGCCACAACCACCCCCGAGCTGGGCGACCGCGTGGTCATCCTCAACGGAGTGGCCAAAACCTACGCTATGACCGGCTGGCGCGTGGGCTGGATGATCGCACCCCTTGATGTCACCAAGGCAGCGACCAACATGCAGTCCCACGCAACCTCCAACGTAGCCAACGTCTCGCAGATGGCAGCACTTGCCGCCGTCGCCGGCCCGCTGACGGCAGTGGACGAGATGAAGGTGGCTTTTGACCGCCGCCGCAAGACCATGGTCGCCGCACTGAACGCCATCGACGGCGTTGAGTGCCCCACCCCGCACGGCGCCTTTTACGCCTACCCCGACGTCCGCGGCCTGCTGGGACGTGAAATTGGCGGAATACGTCCTGCCACATCCGCTGAACTTGCCGCACTGATCTTGGACAAGGCCGAAGTTGCAGTAGTTCCCGGCGAAGCGTTTGGTCCCAGCGGATTCATGCGCCTGTCCTACGCCCTCGGCGACGACGACCTCGCCACAGGTGTTGGCCGCCTGCAGGAGTTCCTCGGCTCCGCCAAGGCATAACCGCCCTGTTGCGGGCTACTTTTCTGCCGCGACCGCGCAACGTTAAGCACGAAGGTGCCGCCACTGTGACAGTGGCGGTACCTTCGTGCTTAACGGGGCGCCTGGGCTGGCATTATGCGCAGAATTTGCCCTCCAATCCTGCTCCAGTGATGCAGTGGCACAGGACTCCACCTGCAGTTCAGCGCATAGCCGCAGCCACGAACGCTGAGCCAGCTCCCGGGGCCAAATCTGTGCGCGAATGCAGAGCGTGACCAGCCAGCGGACGCCGCAACGGGAGGCGCCGGAGCGGGGATGGATTTTTGAGGTCGCCCAGCGACCGAGAAAATCTTACTGCCCGCGAGGGGCTTCCCGCAGCAGCTGCTGGCTTAGAGCAGGCGGCGGTCCACTGCCCAGCGGGTGAGTTCGTGGCGGGAGGAAAGCTGCAACTTGCGCAAGACCGCCGAAACATGGGTTTCCACGGTCTTGATGGAGATGAACAGTGCCTTGGCCACTTCCTTGTACGAGTAGCCGCGCGCGATCAGGCGCATGACTTCCAGTTCCCGTGCCGAGAGCTTGTCCAGTTCGTCCTCCACGGCCACCTCGGCCGTGCCGAAGGCATCAAGCACGAAACCGGCAAGCCTGGGCGAAAACACGGCATCGCCGCCCGCCACACGGCGGATCGCGGCGGAAATTTCGCTGCCGGAAATTGTTTTGGTCACGTAGCCGCGCGCACCGGCCCGAATCACCGACACCACATCTTCGGCGGAGTCGGAAACACTCAATGCCAAGAACTTCGTGCCTGGCAGCAACGCCGTGCAGCCGGCGATGACCTCGCGCCCGCCCTGTCCCCGTCCACCGGGCAGGTGCACATCAAGCAACACCACATCAGGCTGCACCGCATGGACTGCCGCAATCGCCTCCTCCACAGTTGCCGCCTCGGCCTGGACGTCAACGTCCGCCGCCAGATCTGCTTTGAGGCCGGAACGAAAAATTGCGTGGTCATCGACGATCACTACCCTGATGGGTGTTGCAGGCACAGTCATTTGGCTTCCTCGTTTGCTGATGTTTCGCTGGGCAGATGCAACCGGACTTCAGTGCCTTCCGCTGAACTAATGATCTCAGCGGTGCCGCCGTTGCGTTGCATGCGTCCGACGACGGACTCCCGGACTCCCAGCCTGTCCGGCGGCACCCCTGTCAGGTCAAAGCCCGCCCCGCGATCCTTCACGAACACGTCAACACCTTTTTCCGCTGCTTCGACGTACACGGAAACAGTGGTTCCACCGTGCCGTGCACCATTTAGCACGGCCTCGCGCACTGCCTGCACCAGCGCGTTCCCGCGCTCGGTCAGCTCGGCATCGCCCACGGCCACGACTTCCACGGCTTGGCCGTACAGGTCCTCGACTTCGGCGCACACGGCCTTGACCCGCTCAACCAGGGCCCCGGAATTGTGCTCGGCGTCCTGGTATATCCATTCGCGCAGCTCGCGTTCCTGAGCGCGGGCCAGCCGGGTCACGTCGCTGGGCGACTGGGCATTTTTTTGGATGAGCGCAAGGGTTTGCAGCACGGAGTCGTGCAGGTGGGCTGCAATTTCGGCCCGTTCCGTTTCGCGGATGCGCCCGGCCCGTTCACATTGGAACTCCCGCCAAAACTTCAGCGCCCACGGGGCCAGCACCAGCGCCACACCGGCCAGAACGGCGAGGGAGGCCACTATTGAGGCCCACACCAGCGTCCACGACCCGGAACCGGCCACAATCACGATGACACCGGCAATGACCAGCGCGATGCCTCCGCCCAGCCGCAGCAAGGCCATGGGTGTGTCTGCTTTTGCCGCGCTCAACAAGCCGATGCGACGGGTGTTGTCCAACTGCATCCAGGCCAAGACGGCGCCCAGAACAATGATGGACAGCGGGACCAACGTGCCCAGCTGCAGGTTCCAACCCATTTGACGGCCGAACAAGATGAAAGCAGCGGCAAAGAGTATCCCGCCAATGAGTATTTCCTTGAAGCCGACGGGAGGTTTTTGGCGTCCGGCGTTCGGGCGTTCCGCCACAGGGGCTCCTACTGCGGGCCGGAAGAGCTTCAAGCGCGGGTTTCCGTCCAACTCAACCACGGGGGCATCGGCGCCGGCGACTTCCCCCGCCATGGGAACCAAAAGCCACAGCCACGCGTAAAAAATCAGGCCCGCCCCAAAGAAGAAGCTCGTACCGATCAGGATCGCGCGCACAAGTCCCACCTTGATCCCCAGGTGTTGGGCCAGTCCGCCGCAAACCCCGGCGACAATGCGCTTCTGGGAACGGTACATCTTTGCGCTCATGACTCAATCCAAGCATGGCAGGGGACTCCCGGAGTGCTTCCCGGGGTTGGTTCAGGGTTCTTTCAGGCTCTCCCCCGATAGTTCTGGGACGTCTCCACGAGGAACCATTGAAGCATGGACACCACACACAGCACCCCCGAGCAGCCGGAAGGGCCACAGCCCGGACCGGACCTCCCCGAATCACAGCCTTCATCCGGGCCGGATGGCCACCATCCCGGACCGGGCACGCCCGAACCGCCGCCGGCGTCCGGCAAGTTCTTTCAGTGGGTTCGCGGCCTTGGTGTGCGTCGCGCCCCCAACCGCTGGATGGGAGGGGTGTGCAGCGGCTTGGCCGATCGGTGGGGCATCGATCCTGTCATCATCCGCGGCCTGACGGTGGTCCTGACACTGTTTTTCGGTGTTGGCCTACTGGTCTACGGTGTCGCTTGGGCGCTGCTGCCTGAACCCGACGGCCGGATCCACGCCCAAGAGGCCGGCCGCGGCCACTGGTCCACGGGTATGAGCGGAGCCGTGGCGCTGGCGATCCTTGGCTTGCTCGGTCAAGGGCCCGGCTTCGTTTGGGGCCGGGACGACTCCTGGTTCCCCTGGCCGCTCTTTTGGATCGCCGGAATCGCGGCCATCATTTACTGGGCCGCCACTCGGAAAAAGTCCAAGCCGTCCGCCCCGTCACCGTACGCAGGCCCAGCCCAGGCCCCGTGGCAGGAACCACCACTTGCATACCCTTCGACCGGGTACGTCACACCAGATCCGCGGACGTACGTGAAACGGAAGCCTGTCAAGGTCACGCCGCGATTGGGTGCTGCGGCGAGCCTGTTGGCCATGGGTCTGGCTGTGGTGGTCGGCGCCGTTGTACTGATCCTTGACAGCGCCAACATCCTTGACCTCGAGGGCTACCAAGTGGCCACGGCGGCGGCCGCCGCTGCCATCACCGTCGGCCTCGCCATTGTCGCCGCAGGCGCCAGGGGCCGAGCGGCAGGCGGGGTTGGCACATTTGCCGTTGTCATGCTGGTGCTGGCCGGCTTGCTGAGCATCCCGCCGTATAGCGGGCAGCTCACCGCCTTGAACAACATAAATTGGGCACCGGCCAGTGTCAGCTCCGCGGAAGCGGGCCGCTCCATGGTCTTTGGCGACGCCACACTCGACCTGACGCAGTTCACTGCGGCCGCCCTCACCACCGATGTTCAGGTCCCCGTCAACGTGGTCGCATCCTCCGTCACCATCAAGGTGCCCAAGGACATTCCAGTCCGGCTCAAGACTGAATTGGCGGCTTCAAATTTGATCGTTGACGGCGCCACCAAGGACGGCTCCTTGGCCGCGACCTCGACCACCGACCTCAACCCGCAGGCGAAAGGCCATCGCTTGGTCATCACCTTGCAGGGGGCGGCCAGCGACATCGCAGTAGTATCCGCTGCCTCCGCCGTTCCCGTGGGAGCAACGCCATGATCGGCACCCCACACCCAAGCAGCGCCGCGCCCGGCACCCCACACCCAAGCAGCGCCGCGCCCGGCACCCCACACCCAAAGGAGCACGCCATGAACACCCCCACAGAAACCAACCCCGCTGAGGACATCGGCAGCCCCCACGGCAGCAGCAGCCCAACGGCCCCGGAGTATTCGATGCGGGTGGGCACCATGGTGTGGGGCGCCGTCGTTCTTGTCCTTGGTGTTTTGCTCATTATCGCCAGGCAATCGGGGCTGGTGCTGGATGCCGGGCAAACTGCCATGTGGCTGCTGCTGGGCACGGGTGTGGCCATGGTTGCCGGCGGGATCGTGCACCTCTTGCGCCGAAAGTAGTGGCAGCCGGGGCCGTCCACCGTACGAACGCCAAGTTGCCCGGATCACATGAGCGTCTAGAATACTATGAGAGGAGCTCAACGGTGCGCTCAAAACCACATTGACTCCACCCCTCGAAGGGCCTAAATACACATGAAGATTGGAATTCTCACCAGCGGCGGAGACTGCCCTGGCCTGAATGCTGTAATCCGCGGAATCGTCCTGAAAGGCATCAAGGTCCACGGCCATGAATTTGTTGGTTTCCGCGACGGCTGGCGTGGCGTCGTCGAGGGCGACGTCATGGATTTGCCCCGCCAGATGGTGCGCGGCATTTCCAAGCAGGGCGGCACCATTTTGGGTACTTCCCGCACCAACCCCTTTGAAGGCAATGGCGGCCCGGAAGTCATCAAGGCCCACATGGACCGCCTCGGCATCGATGCACTGATCGCCATTGGCGGCGAAGGCACGCTGGCCGCGGCCCGCCGCCTGACCGACGCAGGGTTGAAAATTGTTGGTGTCCCCAAGACCGTGGACAACGACCTTGACGCCACCGACTACACTTTTGGCTTTGACACGGCAGTGCAGATTGCCACCGAGGCGATCGACCGTTTGCGCACCACCGGCGAATCCCACCACCGCTGCATGATTGCCGAAGTCATGGGACGCCACGTGGGCTGGATTGCCTTGCATGCAGGCATGGCCACCGGGGCCCACGCCGTGTTGATCCCGGAGCAAAGCACCAGCATGGAGCAGATCGTTGAATGGGTTCAGGAAGCCCACGACCGCGGCCGCGCGCCGCTGGTGGTGGTTGCCGAGGGCTTTGTCCCGAACCATCAGGACTCGGCCCATTCCGAGCGCGGACTGGACACCTTTGGCCGTCCCCGCCTCGGCGGCATCGGCGACCAGCTGGCACCGGAGATTGAGGCCCGCACCGGCATTGAAACCCGCGCGACTATTTTGGGCCACATCCAGCGCGGCGGCGTGCCTTCCAGCTTCGACCGCGTCCTTGCCACTCGGCTGGGCATGGCCGCCGTCGACTCTGTCGTGGAGGAACGCTGGGGCACCATGGTTTCGCTCAAGGGGACCGAAATTGAGCACGTGCCATTCGAGGCCGCCTTGGGCAACCTGAAGACGGTTCCGCAGCACCGCTACGACGAAGCCGCCATTCTGTTCGGCTAGTGAAATCCGCCGGCGCGGCCGTGCGTTGGCGTCGGGGGCGCTAACGTTTAAGCCATGACCTTCGACCTCGCCTCCGCCCCCATTGTTCTGCTGGCCTGGGAACGCGGCCTGGGCCTGCCTGCCAACTCCCTCTTGGTGGGGACGGCGAAGGGCAGGATCACCCACGCCGTGGACTCGCCGGAACTGACGTTCATCCGTCTGTGGGAACAGTCGATTCTGGTGGGCCCCCAGCACTTGCTTGACGCCGCCGAAGCCTACGACGACGACGAACTCAGCGACCACTCGACAATGCTCCGCATCACCCGGTACGACGGCGGCCGCGGTCTGGGCACGCAGGGCCTCTACTACGCCGACGACCTCGACGTGCTCCAACCGGTTCACACCGTCCACGTCGCCACGGGGCCCGAACCTGCCGCCGCACTGGAATCCCTCTGCCCGCCGGATGACATCAATGATGTTGCGCTCTCCGTGCTGGAACACAAGTTCACGGTCATGGATTCGGGCACGCCCGACGCCGGACCCGTCGCCTGCAGTGCCTACACCGAGTACCAGGGGCTGCTGGCCCAGATGGGCACGCTGGTGGTCCCCGAGTTCCGGCGCCAAGGCGCGGGGCGGCTGGCCACAAGCATCGCCGCCCAGGAGGCCCTGGCCGCGGGCCTCATTGTGCAGTGGCGGGCCGACATCAACAATTCCGCAGCCCACGCGCTGGCCACGTCAATGGGTTTTAATGTTGCCGGCTTGCAGACTCAGGTTGCCCTTCAGGCTCGCTAAATTCCGCATAAATCGCGGATACAGGCCGCGGTTTGGCAAACATGATGACCATGGCCGCCCCCAGCAGGACGGCCGCTGCCGGGAGCAGGGTCGACTGGGACATGGCCGTGGCGAAGCCCGCATGCAGGGACTCCGGCAGGGGCCCTGCCATCCCGGCAGCCTGTGCTGCCGAACCTGCCGGCATTTCAGCGGCCAGCCGTGCCGCGATGAGCGCAGCAATTGCGGCGCTTCCCAGCACTGAACCAATTTGCCGGGTCGTGTTGTAAACCCCGGCCCCGGCGCCGGCTTCGCGTGGTCCCAGGTTCCGGGTGGCCGTTGTCGAAAGCGGCGCCCAGATGCCGGAGCTGGCTATGCCCAACAGTCCGCTGGGGAGCAGGAACAGCCAGATGGGCGTCTCCGGGGTCATCAAGAAAGACGTCCAGGCCAAGGAGACGGACATCAGGATAAAGCCGGTGAAAGCCACATAACGCGGGTTCACAATGTCCACAAGCTTGCCGATGAAGGGTGCCAGGATCCCGGAAAACAGCGCCATGGGAACCAGCATGAGCGCGGACTGGGTGGGGGTCAGGCCCCGCACCAGCTGGTAATAGAAGAACAGCGGCAGGCTCATGGCCGTGATGCTGAACCCCATGGTGGTAATGGCTATGTTGGCCAGGGAAAAATTCCGCACCTTGAACAAGTGCAGGCGCACCAGCGGTTCGCCCTTGTTGATGGCTTGCCAACCGACAAAGAGCAGCAGGAAGAGAATTCCGGCAATGATCAGGCTCCAGACCGTAAGAGGACCGGTGATGGTGCCCCAGTTGTAGGTCTCGCCTTCCTGAATACCAAAGACAAGCAGCAACAGCCCGGCGGAGCTGAGCAGGACTCCCAGCAGGTCGAACTTGTGGTCGTGGGTCTGCAATTTCGGCACCAGCCGCCATGCCATGGCGAAAGCCACCACGCCCACCGGAACGTTGACGAAGAAGATCCATTCCCAGCCCAAGCCATCCACCAAAACGCCGCCGAGGATGGGGCCCACCAACATGGCAACCCCGGCCGTGGCACCCCAGAGGCCCATGGCCGGGCCACGCTTGTCGGGTGCAAAGATGCGCGTGATGACTGCCATGGTTTGTGGCGTCATCATGGCAGCACCCAAGCCCTGCACCGCACGGGCAAGGATCAGCATGCCGATGTCCCCTGACAATCCGCACCACAGAGAGGCCAGGGTGAAGACCGTCAATCCCGTCAGATAGAGCTTTTTGGGCCCGTACTTGTCACCGAGCCTGCCGGTCACCAGCAGCGGCACGGCATAAGCCAGAAGGTAGGCACTCGTTACCCAGATGACGGAGTTGATGTCGGTATTGAGCCCTTCCATGATCTTGGGGTTGGCCACCGAGACTATGGTGGAATCCACCAGGATCATGAAGAACCCCAGAACGAGTGCCCACAGAGCGGGCCACGGCTTTGCCACGATTTCCATGGGCTGATCCTTAGTGTTGGGAACTGTTGTTCAAGGTGTGCGTGCTTGTTGTGCCAGCTGTGGCTCTAAATCCCCGGTCGGACAGGCGGGGTTTCGTCTCGCCAGGGCAATGAACCGCTGTCAAGATCGCCGCAGAAACGCTGCAACCAGTCGAGTTCAGCGGTGAGCTGGTGTTCCCTGTAGCCCACATCAATCCAGTACTGGCGTGGCGCCTCTCGGGCAAGGGCCAATTTCCTGTCGGCTTCAAGGACGGCAAGCTCTTTCTCCAGCGTCTCACTGCGGGTTTCCAAGAGTTCAATGACTTCCGCAGCCGGCAGGTTGTGTGCTTCGGAAAGTGCCTGCGTGAAGCGGGGGTATTCCTTGACAGGTTGTGCCAGCAAGGTGCGCAGGTTCGCGGCCAGACGCTCCCGACCTGCAGGAAGGATGGCGTACACGGTGCGTTCAGGGCGGTTTCCGTCCCGGGTGGTTCCAATGGTCTCCACCAGTGCCGCCCCGGCCAACCGGCCAACGGCGTGGTACAACGTGCCCGGCCTGACCTTGAGCAGGCGGTCTTCATGGCGATGCATCAGCAGCTGGTACATCTCATACGGATGCATGGCCCGTTCCGCCAGCAGGCCCAATGCGGCCATGGCCAACGGCGAGAGTTGTTGTCCTGACGGCATGTCCGGCCCTTTCCGCAACGTTTCCCTGCTGGTTGTTCACTCGGCTTGCAACCCGCGATGGAATGCGGGCTTGCACGCATTTGCCATTGTTCCACAAGAAGTATTCCAGATGGAATAGCGTGGCCCGTTTCACCCACAACAACCCGCCATGCAGCACCACCCTCGTCGTCACGGGACGAGGGTCATGCAGGACAGGTTCCATACAGGGCAACGGCCATGCGGGTGAGCTTCCCGTGCGGCGAGGACCACGCGGTTCCGTCGCTCACTTGGGGACGCGCAAGAACCCTGTCTGCCTGCCCACTACCTGTCCGGCGTCGGTGGCAACAATGATTTCCTGGTTGGCAGGATACCTTTCACCGGCGTCGTCAACGCTCAAAACAGCGTCGGGGTCCACTGAGCGCTTCACCACGGCCAAGGCGATGGGACCCATTTCAAAGTGCTGGGCCACGGAGGTGACCGTTCCCACCACACGGTCCTCGAGGATGACCTCGCTGCCTGGAGCCGGGAGTGTGTGCAAGGATCCGTCAAGCTGCAAGAACACCAGCCGGCGCGGCGGGCGGCCCAAATTGTGAACCCGGGCGACTGTTTCCTGCCCCTTGTAACAACCCTTGGACAAGTGGACGGCGGTGCGCAGCAGATCAAGTTCATGGGGAATGGTTTTACTGTCGGTTTCGGCTCCGCGACGGGGGCGCCATGCGGCAAGGCGCAGGGCTTCTGCCGCCCAGACACCCGCCAGGGGGCGCTGTCCCACAGCTGATTCAAGCTCGCCTGCCGGGATGAGGTATTCGCGCCACGGACGTTCAAGGCCGGGATGTTCGGCCTCGGGAACAGCCGCGTAGCTGTAGCCGCCGGCACCAAGGTGCGGCCACGGGTCAACCCAAGCCAAGTACTCGTCCCATTCGGGAACCTCTGAAACCGAGCCGACCACGGCCCACTCGGCCGAAACATCGGCAACTTCAACGCGCAACATGAACTTCATGGAGGCAAGCCACTGGGCCAAGGGTGCAGCTTCCTCGGCTTCGACAATCAACCAGGTGGTGCCGCCGTCGTCCACCACCCTCGCGTCAAACTCGATGCGGCCTTGGACGGTGAGCAACAACAGCTCGGTTCCAGTGTTGGGCGCCAAGGCCGTCAACTCTTGGCTGGACAAGGTATTGAGCCAGCTCAGCCGATCCGGGCCTGCCACGCTCACCACTCCGCGGTGGGAAAGATCCACGACGGCGGTCCCTGGTTTGCCCAAATATCCGGCCAGCAGGCGTTGTTCGCGGTTGGGATCCCCATAGTGGGCTGCGACGCCGGCGTCCAGCCCGCCTGCCTGCACGGCTCCGTGACGGTTCAACAAAGGACTCAAATAGCTCATAACGCTTGCAACGCCTTCCCTCAGCGGCCTATTCCGCCACCCGGGGCGGGCGGCGGCTAGGAGTTGATCTTGTGCAGCGCTGCCGAAGCATGCGCGTCAAGGGATTTCCCCTGTGCGGCCACGTCCCAGCGCCAATAAAGGTCGCCGTTCACGAGCCCAAAAATACGGGTTGCTGCGGTGTAGTCCTTGGCTCCGGCACCGCGCATGACTGCGTCGGTGGAAAGCTGGATCTGCGGGCCCTTGATAGTGCCGTAGTACAGTTCGGAGATGCCCCCAGGATGGACAATGTTGGCCATGAGGTCAAAGCCCCCGTCGGCATTGCGCAGGGCTTCCACATCGTCTGCCGTCCGCAGGGCCGGAACCGTGTCGGCAGGGATCAGGCCCGGACCGCCGTCGGCGTCGTTCATGGGCCGGTCAAGCTGCCAAAAGCCCGTTTCCACGGACAACGGGCGCAGAATGGCACCCTCTTCATCCGTCAGCCACGATTCCGCCGAGTACTGCAGATAGGGCAGTCCATTGGCTTTGAAAGTGGCCGTTTGGAGGAAGTGCTCGTCGTCGGCTTCTCCGGCGCCAAGGCGGCCGGCACCACTCCAAGTGCCAAGCAGCCAGGACAGCGGAACCAATTCCGGGGTCAGGTCGGTGGGAATCTCAATGGGCATGGCAGGTTACTGCTGACCCTTGTACAAGCGCCACACCACCAGTCCGGCAAACCAGGCCATGACCACGCTGGCCACCACCAAAAGACAGATGTAGAAGATTTCCAAGGCAAGTACGCTCATAATTCCATCCTACAATGTTCTCCCGTGCTTCCTGACAGGCCGCTCCATGACGGGGTGGATGCGAGCCTAGTGCAAGACCAATTTTTCCACAAAGTACACAAGGGCGCCCAGGGACAGAATGGGCGCCAGTGCCGACGACACAACCCCAATCAGGTGCCCCGGCTCCCTGGACAGCGTCCTCAACTGGCGGAAGGCGGCCATGACAGCCCCCACCAGAACGCCCAGGACGGCAGCCTGCAGAACGCGCACATCGGAGAAGATCAAAGCGGCAAGGGGGCCGGCCAACGCTGCCAGGACGATCGCCAGCGGGGCAAGCACCCGATCAGGCCACGACAGCATGCCCACGGCAATGGCCACGACGGCGCTGATGGCCACGATCAGGGTCATGCCCGGTTCGCCCAGGAACCGGATGGAGGCCACCCATCCACTGGCAAAACCGGCTATGGCCACGCCTGTTCCTGCCCCGAGCGTGGATTCCAAACGATACTTTTGCCCAGTGCCCCGAATGAGTTGAACCACCATCACGGCAGCGAAACCCACCGCGATCATGATGGGCGTCCAGACAAGGTAGTCGCCGCCGGCATCCAAGCCGGCAGTCAGGGCGGAGCCCGCACCGGTCAGCGCGATGACGGTGCCCAGTGTTTTCTTGGCCGGGATACCCAAATAATACGGCCAGCCGTAACCAAAAGCAGCGGCAAGGGCTATCCCCACACCCACCGTCCAGCCCAGGCCCAGATAGTGCGCTGCCACCAGCAGCACCAGCGCAATGATTGAAATAAGTCCGGCAATTGATGACTTCACACACCAATCCTGCCTTATTCTGCCGGTACACTGTGGAACAACCCCCGCGGGCGGGGCGTCTTGATTCATTGACCCCTGTCATCCAGGGGCCTGCGGCTTGTTCGTCGCTGAAAGATGCGTGTTTGATGCACTTTGTTAGGAAGTCATGTCGCAGATTTTATTGTTGACCAACCACCGCGGCAGTTCCGTGGAGGTTCTGCCGGCACTGGAATTCCTCAGCCACAACGTCCGCATTCTTCCGGCAGTGCCCACCGCGCTGCTGGACGCCAAGCCCGCCGACCTCATCATGGTGGACGCCCGCAAGGATTTGGCCGGTTCCCGGTCGCTGAGCCAGCTGCTGCGCGCCACCGGCATCAGCGTCCCCTTGCTGCTGGTCTTGACGGAAGGCGGCATGGCGGCAGTCACAGCATCGTGGGCGGCAGACGACGTTGTTCTTGACTCTGCCGGACCGGCAGAGGTGGAAGGGCGCATCCGGCTGGCCTTGACCCGTGCAAGCAGCGTGGAAGACAGCACACACCAGGAAATCCAAGCCGCAGGCATTGTTATTGACGAGGACAGCTACACGGCCCGGGTGCACGGATCGGCGCTGAACCTGACATACAAGGAATTCGAGCTGCTGAAATACCTTGCACAGCATCCGGGACGTGTTTTCACCAGATCCCAGTTGCTGAACGAGGTGTGGGGCTACGACTACTACGGCGGCACCCGCACGGTAGATGTCCATGTTCGGCGCCTGCGTGCAAAGCTGGGTCCCGAGAATGAAAAACTGATCAGCACCGTCAGGAACGTGGGCTACCTTCTCAGCGTGTCCAAGACTCCCGACGACGCTCTCACGGACGCGTAGCTGCCTCGGCCTTCAAGCACTTTGCCCCACCGCAACCTGGGATGACCAACGAGAGGAACCCGCACCTTGGCTCAATCGACACACGCTCCCGGCCCCGAAACACTCCTGGTCATGGACCACGGCACCTTCGAAACGCAGTTTGACGCCCAGCGCCTTGAACGGTTGAGGTCATTGGTCCGGGTGGGCACTCCCGTGTCAACAGACTCCCTTGCGGACCCCGCAGTTGCCGGGCGGCTGGCCGACGTTGAAATTCTTGTCACCAGTTGGGGCGTGCCCATGCTTGACGAGGCACAGCTGGCCCGGCTGCCCAAGCTCAAGGCCGTCTTCCACTGCGCAGGCACTGTGCGCCCCTTTGTCAGCGCAGCCCTTTGGAACCGCGGAATTATTGTTTCCAACGGTGCCGATGCCAACGCCATTCCCGTGGCCGAATTTACTTTGGCAACGATCATCCTCGCCGGCAAGCGCGCGCAGGTGCTGGCCAACGACGCACGCACCCACAAGGGATCAAACAACTACGGACATCTGCGCGGGGAGCTCGGCAACGTGGGCAGGACCGTTGGGGTGGTGGGCTATTCCAGGATTGGCCGGCGCGTTGTTGAGCTGCTGCAGATGTTGCAGGATGTGCGCGTTCTCGTGGCGGACCCCTACGCCGACCCGGCCGAGGTTGCCGCAGCCGGCGCCACACTGCTCCCGCTGGAGGAGCTCATCCCGGCGGTGGACATACTCTCCCTGCATGCACCCGAACTGCCCAGCACGCGGCACATGATCGGAGCCTCGGAGCTTGCCGCCTTGGCGGACGACGCCACCTTGATCAACACCGGCCGCGGTTCGCTCATTGACACGGTTGCGCTGGAAGAAGCGTGCAGGAGTGGCCGCATCACAGCCATCTTGGATGTGACCGACCCCGAACCGCTCAACGCCGATTCCATCCTGTATGAGCTTCCCAACGTAGTTTTGACCCCGCACGTCGCCGGATCGTTGGGGACGGAAACGCGCAGGATGTCCGACATGGCGCTCAACGACTTGGCCCACTACCTCAACAATGAACCGCTGGATGCCCAAGTCCATGCAGCCGATCTGGGCTTGAGCGCCTGAACAGCTGAATTGGTGCACCCCATCCAACCCACTGTTTAACCGCAGGTTTAGTCCCGAATTTGGTCCGGGACAGCAAAAGGCCCATTTCCAATGCGGAAATGGGCCTTTCTGGATGGGTGGAGGACATACGGGTCGAACGTATCGAGGGCACCCCACTGGTGCATCCCCCCAGCGCAAACCACAGGAAACTGCTTGCTCCCGCATTTGCCTTCGCACTCCGGTCGCCCGGCTGTGCTGCCCTCAAACTGTATGCCACCGCCGTGCCAACGCGCAAACCAGCCTCCGTACAACGCACTCGCCGGCCTGCTGCGGCACAATCGCAGGCGCAGAATCTCGCATTCACTTGGACACTCCCACTAGGCTGTGGTTATGACCCCCGCAAAGACTGACAACTGGCCGGTGACGGTGGTTCCGGGCGCGCCCGGCCCCGAGCTTCTGTGTGAGATTCAGACTGTGATTGATGCAGCTGAGGACGCCGACGGCAATCCGCCCTTTTCCGAACAAACCCTTGTTGAACTCAAATCCGCCCAAGCTGGCCCGCACAGTGTCCTGACCATGCTGACCTACGCCCCCGAGGATGCCTCCCCCACAGCGGGCGAGGACCTTGCCGGTGTGGCGGTGGCGGTTCTCGATGGCAGCGAAGGTGTGCTGGAGATCGTGGTGCACCCGTCCTATCGCAATGAAGGCGTCGGCGCCATGCTGGTTGACAAACTCATTGAGGTCCGCGGACTTCAGGGCATCAAGGCCTGGTCCCACGGCGGCCATGAGGCTGCCGCGGATCTTGCCGCCAGCTACGGCTACCGCGCCATCCGCGAACTGTGGCGCATGCGCTTGGTCCGGCAGGCGCCGTCGTCCCCGGATCTGCCGGTGCAGTCCGCGCTTGACTACCCGGCGCCCGACGGCGTGACGTTGCGGACATTTGTCCCGCACCAAGACGAGCAGGCATGGCTGGCAGCCAATGCGGCCGCGTTCGCCCACCATCCCGAGCAGGGTGCATTGACGCTCCCGGACCTGCAGGCCCGCATCGCCGAGCCATGGTTTGATCCGGCCGGGTTCTTCCTCGCCGTGAACACCTCCGATGAGATTTTGGGCTTCCACTGGACGAAGGTCCACCCCGCTCGCGCCGGCCAGGCAGCCATGGGCGAGGTGTACGTGGTGGGGGTTGCTCCCGCAGCGCAAGGCCTGGGACTGGGCCGGACATTGACCAGGCAGGGCATCGACCACCTGCAAAATGCCGGTCTTCGTGCCATTATGCTTTACGTTGATGCAGACAATGAGGCGGCAGTTTCGCTGTACCGCCAGCTGGGCTTTACCAAGTGGGATTCGGATGTCATGTACGGACCAATGTCTGCCTAGGCGTGGGCCTTTCGGTCCGGCATCGGGCCCGCTTGCACGTTAGATTCAAGGCAGTACCAACTCTGAGGACCACTGAATGAAGCGCGAATACAAGGGGAACCTGAACATGGCGGCAGCCAACGGCCGGGAACGTTTTGTTTCCGGCGAAGTACCCGCTTCACGGGCCACCCAGGACAGGATTGAGATCCCCGAGTTTGAACCCACGCTCATTCCCGCAGGCGACATCAGCCCCGACAGGTTCCTTGACCGCGAACTGAGCTGGCTGGCTTTCAACGCCCGGGTGCTGGAACTGGCGGAAGACCCCGACGTGCAGCTGTTGGAGCGAGTGAACTTCTTGTCAATCTTCGCCTCCAACCTGGACGAGTTCTTCATGGTGCGCGTGGCCGGATTGAAGCGCCGCATTGCCACCGGCCTTGCCGTGCCTTCGCCCGCCGGCCTGAGCCCGCTGGAAGTGCTGGAGCAAATCAGCGAGGCCGCCCACGAGCTCCAGGCACGGCATTCCCACGTTTTCGCCAACCAGATCCGGCCCGCCTTGGCCTACGAACACATCCACCTGGTGCATTGGGAGGAACTGGACGACCCGTCCAAGGTGCAGATGGCAGCGATGTTCGCCAAGAAGATCTTCCCCATCCTCACCCCGTTGGCTGTCGATCCGGCACACCCCTTCCCCTACATCTCCGGCCTGTCCTTGAACCTCGCTGTTGTGGTCCGCAACCCTGTCAGCGACAAGGAACTGTTTGCCCGCGTCAAGGTCCCCGACCTGCTGCCGCGGCTGATTGCCCTTGACGGCGCACGGGCCGGCACTGTGCCCGGCCGCGTGGCTCGGTTTATCCCGCTCGAGGAAGTGATCGCCCAGTTCCTGGACCAGCTGTTCCCGGGGATGGACATTGTGGAGCACCACACCTTCCGGGTGACCCGCAACGAGGACCTGGAAGTTGAAGAGGACGACGCCGAGAACCTTCTGCAGGCGTTGGAGAAGGAACTGCTGCGCCGCAAGTTCGGTCCGCCCGTGCGCCTTGAGGTGGCAACTGACATCAACCCCAGCATTCTGGAACTGCTGGTGCGTGAGCTGGACGTCGAGAAGTCGGAGGTTTACAAGCTGCCCGCACCGCTGGACCTGCGCGGACTGTCCGTCATTGGATCCATAGACCGCAGCGACCTGCGCTACTCCAAGCACGTGGCCCACACGTCCCGGGATTTAAACCCGTCCGAAACGTCCAAGGCCGCCAACGTGTTCGCGGCCATGCGCCGCCGCGACATTCTCCTGCACCACCCCTACGACGCCTTCTCCACCTCGGTGCAGGCCTTCCTGGAACAGGCCGCCGCGGACCCCAAGGTCCGCGCCATCAAACAGACCTTGTACAGGACCTCCGGCGACTCCCCCATCGTTGATGCCTTGGTGGATGCCGCCGAAGCCGGCAAGCAAGTTTTGGCACTGGTGGAAATCAAGGCCCGCTTTGACGAGCAAGCCAATATTTCCTGGGCGCGCAAGCTGGAACAAGCAGGCGTGCACGTGGTGTACGGCATTGTCGGTTTGAAAACCCACTGCAAGTTGTCCCTGGTGGTCCGCCAGGAACAGGACGGGTTGCGCCGCTACTGCCACATCGGCACCGGCAACTACCATCCCCGCACTGCCCGCTACTACGAAGACCTGGGCTTGCTGACAGCCGACAACCAAGTGGGCGAGGATCTCTCGAAGCTGTTCAACCAGCTTTCCGGTTACGCGCCCAAGACCTCCTTTGACCGTCTGCTGGTGGCACCGCGCTCGGTGCGTTCAGGCCTCGTTGAGCGCATTGACGCAGAAATCGCCAACAAAAAGGCGGGCCTGCCGGCCCAGGTGCGCATCAAGGTCAACTCCATAGTTGACGAGACCATCATCGACTCCCTCTACCGCGCTTCCCAGGCAGGAGTGGAAGTTGGCGTGATTGTGCGCGGCATTTGTTCCCTGCGCCCCGGCGTTCCCGGGCTCAGCGAGAACATCACGGTCCGTTCAATCCTGGGCCGTTTCCTTGAGCACTCGCGCGTCTTTACCTTCGCAAATGCCGGGGAACCCGTTGTGTACATAGGCTCCGCCGACATGATGCACCGCAACCTTGACCGCCGGGTGGAAGCACTCGTGCGGCTTTCCAACCGTGAAGACATTGCCGAGGTGGACTCGCTCCTGACGCGCTACCTTGATCCAGCCACGTCCAGCTGGCACTTGGAGAGCGACGGTGAGTGGAAGCGCCACCATCAGGACGGCGAGGGAGAGCCTTTGCTCGACGTCCAGTCATGGCTGCTGGCCAGCCGTTCCCGCTCACGGTCAGCACAGCATCCGTAATGCGCAACACCGAACATCTCGAAGAGCCGGTGGACGATTTCACCGGCCCCTCCATTTACGCGGCAGGCGCATTGCTTTGGCGGCTGAAGAAAAAGAAGCTTGAGCTTCTCCTTATCCACCGCCAGCGCTACGACGACTGGTCCTGGCCGAAGGGCAAGCTCGATGCGGGCGAAACCCTCGCCGAATGTGCAGTGCGTGAGGTGCATGAGGAAGTGGGGCTGCCCATCAACTTGGGCATTCCACTGCCGGCCATCCGCTACCCCGTCAAGCCCGGGCTCAAGGAAGTCCACTACTGGGCTGCGTCGGTTGATGACATGCCTCCCGTCCCCGACGGGAAGGAAGTCGACACGGCTGTTTGGTGCAGCCCCAACAAGGCCCGCGGCCTGCTGTCCAACCCCTCGGATGTGGAACCCCTTGAAGCCTTGGTGGCCGCTCATGAGAATGGGTCCCTTGACACATGGCCGCTGCTGATCATCAGGCACGCCAAAGCCAAACCCCGAGCAGCCTGGACGCGGGCCGAAGGTGAACGCCCACTGGCTGCGACAGGAAAGCGCCAAGCCTTGTACCTGCAGCGCCTGCTGATGTCATGGCACCCCGGGCGCATCAACACCAGCGGCTGGATGCGTTGCATCGCAACGATTTCCCCTTACGCCCAAGCCACCAAGGCCAAGGTCAAAGTGGTGCCGTGGCTAACCGAGGCCGACCACAAGCGCAATCCGGCCAAGGTCGGGGCAAGCATTGAAAAGTGGCTCACCAGGACAAGCGCCACGGCGGTGTGCACCCACCGCCCCGTACTGCCCACCATCCTGGCCACGCTGGCAGGACACATGACGGACGAGCTGGGCGAATTACTGCCCACGGTGGATCCGTACCTCTCCCCCGGCGAGGTTTTGGTGGCGCACGTGTCCATCACCGAACCCGGCAGGATCGTGGCGCTGGAGCAGCACAAGCCCTACGAGGACTGACTTCCGGCTGCCGCTGCCCCCGCCCAACGCCGTCGTAAACGTGCTTTGGCCGCTTGTTCGCACCTTCGCCGCTTATGGGGTGTGCACATTGCCCTTATAAGCAGCCAGACCCCGTTTATGCGGAATACAGCATGACGGGCCCTTGCTTGTACAGCACCCTCTTTGTACCGTACCTTTGATACAAAGATTGTCGATACGTTGGGGAAACGATGTTTAAGCCAAATTGGATGGAAGTTCTCATCTTGCTGGGCATGTTCGGAGTCATTGCCGCCATTGCCGCGTACGTAATCCAGCGGCTGTTCTTCTGGAACAAATCCCAAGACAGATCCCTGGGGCACATTCGAAAGCATGCCTTGTGGACGGGAATCATCGCGTGGGCACTGAGCAGCTTGGCCGGCGCGGCCCAAGCCGGTATCGTCACCCCGGCGCTGTCAGACGTTTTGGGCAACCCGTGGGATATCTTGCCCTGGTTCGCCATTGTGGCCCCAGCTGTGGCAGCTCTTGTTGTCCACGCCATTGGCCAGGCCACCTGGCCGGCACCAAAATCCGCCCGGCGAACTGCCGTCCTGCAATACCGCCGGATCCGCGACTATGTGGAACCGGCATTGGGCTGGACGGTACTGGGGGTCTTTGCGCTGACGGCAGGAGTCCTTGCCTTCCTGTTCTTCGTCCCGGGATTTTCAGCTTCACCCGCAGGCATCATCACCGATGCCGGAGTTCCGGGCATGATCCACAAAGGGCGTGTCCCCGGGTACGTGTTGGCAACAGCACTGGCCACTGGGCTGGCAGTTCTTGCTGGTGGGACGTTGCTCGTCATGCGGCTCATTGCCTCGCGCAGGTCCTTGGCGAGCTTGTCGGCCGAGCAAAACACAACCCTGCGGATCATTGGCATGAACCGGCTGTTGCGAGTTTCTGCAACGGTGGCCTCCGGATTCGTGGCCGTTGCGGGCAACTTCTTGTTCCAGCCGGTGCCCGGCTCGCAGACAGCATCCTGGACCAATTGGCTGGGCGTCGCCAACGTGGCGGTGCTGCTTGTCATGCTCTACTGGAAGCCGCCGGCACTGAAGGAAAGCACGGCTCCCGGCGTCGATGGCCACCAAGACACCGGCCCCGGGCCTGCCACAAGCTTGCTGCTCGGTGACGGTCCGGCCGCCGCCAGGCTAACAAATTCAACGCCATTGGCGGCCGCAATCGCCGGTATCCTTGGCGGACTGGCCGGCCTGCTGTTGACGCCTTGGTTTGGCTGGCTGGGCCCCCTTGCCGCGGCACTCGTTTTTGTTCTGCTCGCGCACTGGGGCATGGAGTGGTTGCTCCGCCGCAACTACGCCACCCCGGGCACACCACGCACTCCGCTCAAGGCCGCAGTGCCAACAACGCTGCCCGTTGCAATTTTGGCGGCCTGTTTGGGCCTTGCACCGGCCCTCGTGGCAGTGAACTCCATCAGCCAAGGCGGCATGTACGACTGGCCCGGATTTGGCGGTGCATCCCCGCATGCTTTGGTTCCCCTGCTCTGTGCTGCGGCAATCCTGTGCGTTGGCTCTGCGGCTGCCGCCACTGTTTTCAGCCTGCCGGGCCTCACTTCGGTTGATCCGTTGCTGGACAGGACACTGCGTCGGAGGACACTTTTCCGCATTCTTCGCACGGTGGTCGGCGGCTTGTTTGCGGTGCTGGCAGGGGTCCTGTTGAATCTGGCCACCGCGCCACGTTCGAGTCCGGGTTCCGGGCTGGGCCTGGTGGGCGCGGTCTGCATGCTGGCCGCAGTCATTCTGTGCTTCTACCCGCTCAAGGACCTCACTCCGGCAGCCTTCATGCCCCCAGCCGGCGCGAAAGCACGCCGGACCACGGGCTCGGGCAGATAACCCATGGAAGCGCGCATTGTCATCGACTTGGGCACGGCCACCCCGCCGTACGAACAAGTAAAGACCCAAATCACCTCGCTCATTGCCGTCGGCGAGCTGCAGCCCGGCACCCGCCTGCCCACCATCCGCAGCCTGGCCGGCGACCTCGGTGTCGCTGCGGGAACTGTGGCCCGGGCCTACAAGGAACTTGAAGCAGCCGGGCATGTCGCCAGCAACCGCAGGCAGGGGACCGTAGTGGCTGGGCGCCGCTCCCCGGCGGCGCCCAGCTCGCCAAGCAGAACCCCGGACACTGCGCAACCGAGTCCACCACCCCCGCAGAAGAACATAATCAAGCTGTCGCCGGTGAACAACGCATTGGAGGTGATGGCCGCCGTCGACCATTTGCTGGATGCGGGCGACCAGGCCGGACTGGACGAAAAAACGCTTGTTTCTCTCCTTAAAGGCCGGCTCAGTCAGCGGGCAAGTCTCGCCGAGCCTCAACCAGACGGGCCATCATAGGCAGCCAAACGGAGCAAGTAGACTAGTTGGCGTGACTGCCACGATCGAAACGCCCTACGAAGACATGCTCCGCGACGTGCTTGCCAACGGCACCGCGAAACCGGACCGCACAGGCACCGGGACGAGGAGCGTTTTTGGCCGCCAGCTGCGCTTCGACCTCGCCGAGAGCTTCCCGCTCATCACCACCAAGCGGGTGCATTTCAAGTCGGTGGCCATGGAGTTGCTGTGGTTTTTGCGCGGTGATTCCAATGTGCGCTGGCTCCAGGAAAATGGTGTCAAGATCTGGAACGAATGGGCGGACGACGCCGGTGAGCTGGGTCCCGTCTATGGCGTCCAGTGGCGCTCGTGGCCCACACCGGACGGGGAGCACATCGACCAGATTGCCCAAGTGATGGAGTCGCTGGCGGACAATCCGGATTCCCGCCGACACATTGTCTCGGCCTGGAATGTTGCGGAGCTGAAGAACATGGCGCTGCCTCCGTGCCACGCCCTCTTCCAGTTTTATGTTGCCCCCACCGAGGATGGCCGTGGCAGGCTCAGTTGCCAGCTCTACCAGCGCTCCGCGGACACCTTTCTCGGAGTACCGTTCAACATCGCCTCCTACGCCCTGTTGACGCTGATGGTGGCACATCAATTGGACATGGAAGCCGGTGAATTCATCTGGACAGGCGGCGACGTGCACATTTACGAGGACCACCTCCGCCAAGTCGCCGAGCAGCTTGGCCGCGAGCCATATCCTTATCCGCAACTGCGTTTCGCCCGGAAGCCCGAGTCCATCTTCGACTACACCTTTGACGACTTCGAGCTGGTCGACTACCAGCACCACCCCGCGATTAAGGCCCCGATTGCCGTATGAACGACGCACCCGAACCCCGCAAGTACTACCATTTCAGCCAACCCGTCATCGGCATGATCTGGGCCCAGACCAACCACGGCGTCATCGGCGCCGAGGGGGGCATGCCCTGGCACCTGCCCGAGGACCTGGCCCATTTCAAAAAGGTCACGCTGGGCCATCCTGTTTTGATGGGCCGCAAAACCTGGGATTCCTTCCCGGAGAAGTTCCGTCCGTTGCCTGAGCGTACCAACCTCGTGGTGACCCGCCAACAAGGGTGGGCCGGCACGCCCGAGGCGCTCGGCGCCGTCGTGCTTGATTCAGTGGACGAGGCCCTGGTGGAGGCCCAGTTCTCCCCCGGCGGCAACGAGGTGTGGGTCATTGGCGGCGGGCAGATCTTTGAGCAGGCGATCGAGCACTGCAATGTGGCCGTCGTGACCGTTATTAACACGGACGTGCCAGGAGACACGCAAGCGCCCGTGCTGGGTTCGGAATGGATGTTTCGCGGGGCGTCGCCGCTTGAGGGCTGGCACACATCCAAGAACGGCACCGAGTACAGGATCACCATGTGGGCCCGGGGCGAAACCGAGTTTGCGGCGCCCGAGTAGGAATTGGCGGCGTTGGGGAGCGCACCCCATCGCGGCCGCGCATTGGCGCCGCTAGGCTCGGTTTAGCCATACCACCGCATGTCCTTTCCTCCAGTCCTCCGGAGCTGCCATGTCTGAAATGTTGGGCGCTGACGTTGAAGAACTCCGCGCACTGGCCAGGGACTTCTCTGGCAACTCACAAAAGCTTTTCCAAGCGCAAAAAGTGCTTGACGGCGCCGTAAACCAACTCCCGCGCTACTGGCAGGGCCCGGATGCGCAGCGTTTCGCCGCCCAATGGCGCGGCCAGCACCGCGGTGTCGTCGCCCGCCCCGCCGCTGATAACAAGAGCAATCTAAGCAACATTGCACTGCGGACACGTGTGGGCGGATGGGAAGCTGCTTCAGGCACAGGCAGCGATCAAACCGTCCAGATTCCCGGCGTCTTCAACGACCAAGAGGTCCACGCACTACTGACTGAGAAATTGTTGAGCTGGGAAAACGCCATGCCCGATGAATCACCGGACAGCCCGCCCGAACCTTACGAGCCACATCACCTCAATCTCATCCGCGACCGAAAAAGAATGCGGAACCAGTACGGGCCCCATTCCTACACGCGCGGCATGTACGTCAACGGATCCAAAACTCCTCTCAAACCGCGCAATATTCGGATGCAGAGCTCCATCCCGATCATCTTTGCAGCGGCGGCCATAGCCGGCGGCATCTGGTTCTTGGCAGCCAGCGAGTACCCTGTCGGAGGGCCGGTAATGTTCGGATTCGCAGCCTTCATGCTTTTACTTAGTTGGATCGGTTTTCGGGCAGCTCGGCTCCGGGCGAAGTGGGAACATGAGAACCCTGATCTTGCCAAAAATATCGACTACTGACGTTTGTTGGTTTCGCTACTCCACGCGAGCAGGAACAGCCAATGAACGCCAAAAAACAGTGCTCGCAGCGCAACCAACTTGTTGCTTCGAGGATATGACACCGCCAAGAGCTGTGGGAGAACAACAGGCCAAGCGATCGGCAGGCGAAGGCCTGGCATGACCAGAGAGTTGCTTGTGGTCAGATGCGGCTCCTGCGACGGGCCACCACGAGCAAACTCGTCAGCTACCTCCCTGAAGAGTGCGGGGTCGGTCGCAGCGGCATCGGACCGCAGGCTCACACCGTATGCCGACACGCGTTTATGGTTTCCAGTGAAATAGTCGCCCTGGGCTTCTTCGTCTCAGCCCTCAATGTGGTGATTGGCGCGGGGAACGCCGATGTCCCCACCGGGCTGCCGCGCAAGCGCCGGCTTCCCACTCCCGCGGAATAACCATGGGGCACCTGTCTCCGACAAGTGCCCGGTTCCCGACGAGCCACACCACAACAGCCTCTTCTGCGTGCACTCCGCGAAACATGCGGATTCTCTCCCACTGCCAAACAGGGCCAAGACGGCCGACACCAAGGATCTTGTCAAGGAATCCCGCGCCTCCAGACTGTGCAAGCAGCGAGGCATCCCGCACCCCCATCGGGCAGGCCCCCGACCCGGCACCCAACCCAAGCCTTCGCGCGATGGCGGGCAACGCCGTCGTGCCTGTTCACCCAGTGACACCAACTTCGGCCGATTTGCCCCACCCACTAAACTGGTTGCATGACCAATAACAATGTTCCTTCCGTCGGCCTGGTTGGTTGGCGCGGCATGGTCGGTTCCGTTCTGCTGCAGCGCATGCAGGACGAGGGCGACTTTGGCGATATCAACCCTGTCTTTTTTTCCACCTCAAACGCGGGGGGCAGCGCCCCGGTGATTACGGGCGCCGGCGATGCCGGCAAACTTGAAGACGCTTTTGACATTGACACGTTGGCCAAACTCCCGATCATCGTCACCGCCCAGGGCGGGGACTACACCAGCCGAGTGCACAGCGAGCTGCGCGGCCGGGGCTGGGACGGCCTCTGGCTCGATGCCGCCTCCACGCTGCGCATGAACAACGACTCGATCATTGTCCTGGACCCCATCAACCGCGCGGCCATCGACGCCGGCTTGGCCAACGGCACCCGCGACTTTGTGGGCGGCAACTGCACCGTCTCATGCATGCTCATGGGCCTAGGCGGCTTGTTCAAGAACGGCCTCGTCGAGTGGGGCACCTCCATGACCTACCAGGCTGCCTCCGGCGGCGGCGCCCGCCACATGCGCGAACTGCTGAATCAGTTCGGCACGCTCAACTCCGAGGTTTCCTCCGAACTGGACAACCCGGCGTCGGCCATCCTTGAAATTGACCGCAAGGTCCTGGCCCACCAGCGCGAAGGCATAGACTCCAGCCAGTTCGGCGTGCCTCTGGCCGGTTCCCTGATCCCCTGGATCGATGCGGATTTGGGCAACGGCCAGTCCAAGGAGGAGTGGAAGGCCGGGGTGGAGACCAACAAGATCCTGGGCAACTCCGCCGAGAACCAGATCATCATGGACGGGCTGTGCGTGCGCATCGGCGCCATGCGCTCCCACTCCCAGGCACTGACCTTGAAGCTGCGCGAAGACCTCCCCGTCGCCGAAATCGAGTCCCTGCTGGCCAACGACAACCAGTGGGCGAAGGTGGTGCCCAACACCAAGGAAGCCTCCATGGCCGACCTCACCCCCGTGGCCGCCTCCGGCACGCTGGAAGTCCCGGTGGGCCGCATCCGCAAGATGGACATGGGCCCGGAATACATCAGCGCATTCACAGTGGGCGACCAACTCCTGTGGGGTGCCGCCGAGCCGCTGCGCCGCATGCTCAAGATCGCCGTAGGCACGCTCTAAACCCGGACCGCAACAGGCGTGGAACGCCGGTGGGACGCACTTTCTTTGCGAAAGTGCGTCCCACCGGCTTTTTATGCCGACATTTAGGCCGAAAAGGCCGTATCTAATCAATACAAACACTGATACTCTCATGTGATCCGGATTAGTAATCCAATCACTCATGTCGGGGGAACGCATGAAAAGGAAATGGCTTTTGGTGCCAGCGATTGCCTCCATGGCTTTAGCAGGGTGCTCGTCCGCCGCAAAGGACCAGCCGGATGAGACTTTGGCCAGCCCTTCGGCCACCGCAGTGGAATCCGCCACCGCTGCAGCTGCCACCGCGGCAAGCGCGCCAAGCGAAGAACCGGAAACGCACGCCGCTGTCACTCACATACCGCCGTCCGCTGCGGCCACCGCGGACCTGAGCGATGTCACTTGCTCGGCAGACCAAGCGGGATCGTGGACGTTCGAGGCCACCGTAAACAATCCTGGCGATACCCCACGCCGGTATACCGTGGCTGTCGCCGTCATTGTCAATGCAGTCGTCCAAGGGCACGCCATGATCGCGGTGGAAGTGCCCGCAAAAGGCACCAAGCCCGTCGTGGCAAAAGACTTCGCAACCACAGCCGAGCCCGGTGCCGTCTGCGAACCCGTCATGTCGGTAGAAGATTAGGACATCATGAAGAATCGACTCATCATCGGTACCCTTGCGCTGAGCCTGCTTGGCTCCATGCTCTCCACCACACCGGCATTTGCCACCGACATGCCAGTCTCCACACAGTCCGAAACGACCCCCGCAACGACTTCGCTGGAAGCTGTCGACGGGAACGGCACTGCTGGCACCGACGCTGTCGGAAGTGAGGTGACGCTGCCTGCAGCGAGCACGCCCGCAGCTTCACCTTCGGCTCCGGCACCAGCGCCGGTGACCCAAGCGCCAGCTCCCCCGCAGCCGGTTCCAGCCGCACCGGAAACAACGGCCCCAGAAACAACCGCACCAGCCCCGGCGTCGAAACTCTCCGACACTCCAGATCCCGCCTCGCCGAAAAAGCCCGCCATGGCCGAGATTGTAGTCAAGGGCGCCATCAAGGTTCGGTGGGATTCGCTCAAGGGAAAGAACGGCGCTCTGGGTGTTCCGCTGTCGAACGAAAAGTCGCATCCCGGCTACATCGTCCAAGAATTCAAGGGCGGTTTCATCTATGTCGACTCCGCCACTGGAACCCACCATATTCTGGCCTCGTCAGCCATTGGGAAAACTTGGTACAGCGGTGGCAAGGATGCTGCCGCGGGCTACGGGATCCCGGTTTCGGACGTAATATCCTCCGCGGACGGCAGCTACCAAAAATTCTCCAGCGGCAAGTGGATCTTTACCACCGGCCTGACGGTCGGCAGCACGGCAGGCATCGGCAGCAGATGGCTTGCCAACGGAGGTCTCAAGGCATTGGGTGCACCCACCACCAATGAAAAGTGCGGCCAGCGCGACGGCGGGTGCTTCCAGATCTTCAAGAAGACCACAATTTTCTGGTCCCCCAAGGCTGGTGCCCAGGCGGTGCACGGAGGGATCCTGACGCGCTACAAGGCTAACGGAATGCAGGCCAGCCCGCTGGGCTC
Organism: Arthrobacter sp. H35-D1; assembly: GCF_030063185.1. Lineage (GTDB taxonomy): Bacteria > Actinomycetota > Actinomycetes > Actinomycetales > Micrococcaceae > Specibacter. Next base: position 269,350 of record NZ_JASISP010000003.1, on the reverse strand, counting down.
CCCCACAGGTCCGGAAACGTGCAACCTTCCGCAAAGGGGCTGCGCCCAGAATTTCCAGACTGGCCTGATCTACTGGGCTGGCGGAACGGGCGCCTTTAGCGTTGTCAACGGTGCCATCAGGAACCACTTCTCCAGCTTGGGCAGCACCAGAAGCTTCCTGAAGTTCCCCCGGGGCGAACAGGTCTGCGGGCAGCCGGACAACGGCTGCTACCAGAATTTCCAGGGTGGAGTCGCCTACAACGCCAAGTCCACGGGGGCCGCGAGCGTACACAACGGCAAGCTCATGGAAGGCTACAAGCGCCGGTCATGGCACACGGGTATCCTGGGCCTCCCCAAGGGCCAAGAAGTCTGCGGCCAGCCGAACAGCGGCTGTTACCAGGACTTCAGGAACGGCAGACTCTGGTCAAGCAGGGGCCACGCGCTGTCATACATGACACGGGGCGGCATCGGTTCCTCCTACACAGCCAAGGGCGGGCCCAGAAGCTACCTTGGCTACCCGATCTCCGATGAACGCTGCTCCGGCGGCCAGTGCGTGCAGACGTTTGTGGGCGGCTACATCGGCTGGGGCAACGACGCCGCGGGCGGCTACTACAAGATGAGCGAGTGCCAAAACCTCAACAACGGAAAGTCCCGCTACACCACGGGCGGAGTCAAACGAGTGCTCATGACGTTCACCAACGGCTACAATCAAGCGCACGCCACGGTGATCTATTGCAAGCGAATAGCCGGCATCTACGTCACCGACTGGAAGAGCGACGGCTACGTCGGCGCCACTGGCTTCAAGCCGCCGGGCGTACCCTCGGGCCCCACTCGCAACTTGTTCTCCCCCACCGGATCTTTCACCGTCACAGAGGCGTTTGGCCTCGGCAACCCAGGCACGAAGCTGCCCTACAGGACCCTGAACCCCCGTTCTCGCTGGGGCGGCAACCCTTGGACACCCACGTACAACAAGTACCACGAGTCCAATTCGTGGGTCGGCTGGGACGAGAACATGTGGTATTTCGCCACCCGCGCCCAGCACGACTATCGGCAGGGCGCCGTCATCAACTACAACCGGCCCAACATCGTCCAGAATGCCGGATTTGCCATCTTCCTGCATGAAAACAAGGTCCCGACGGCGGGCTGCATTTCCGTCGACGACTGGGCCATGGTGGACTTCCTCCGCAAGGCAACCCCGGGAGACCGCATCATCATGGGCGTGAAGTCGGCGCTCTTCAAGTAGCGCAACCGCTTCGAAGGCCGGACCCGCCGAATTACGGCAGGCCCGGCCTTTTCGCGTTCAGGAACCTCGCGTAGGCTCCCGCAGACTTTTCAAGCTCCTTGTGCCGCGCAGGGCCGAGTTCGGCAAAAAGCTCTGGAAGCACGACGCCGGCCACCTGCCTTTGCTTTTCAGCCGCACCTTGGGCCTTGCGCCAGGTCCCGGCCACCTGCCCGCCGGAAACCACCGTTGCTTTGAACATGCCGTTGTTGCCTGGCACCGTTAGCGGGGCGTGGTGCGGGGCCAGCGCTGCGCTGCGGTCAGTGTAGCCGAGCAGATATTCGTCAAAGCCTGGCAGTAATAGCACAGAACGTGCACCGGACAGGGCCTCGGGCGGGGCACCGGGCGCCACCCGCTTTGACCCGGCGCCATCGAGCAGCTCGGCAGTTTCCGGGGCAAGCCAATACTGCGCTCCGTCGCATTCGATCACGGCAAGCTGGTCCTTGACCTGCGCCAGCCCCGTGTCGATGTCCTTGAGCGTCAATTTTGTCCACCACTGGAAGTCCTTGACGGTGGCAGGCCCGTGGCTGCGAAAATACCTCAGGGGCAGCTCGGCCAAGGATTCTTCCCGGGCCAAGTGCCTGGGGTTTTTGATCCATTTCTCGGCGTTCACAAAGGACTGTGTGTTGCCTTTGCCAGCGGCTGAGTTGACGGGGCCCTGCACAAGTGTTCCCTCCACACACAGCAACCACAGCAGATGGGTTCCACGTTGCATCCGTGTCCCCTGCCCAGCCTGCTCAAACACGGCGAACAAGTCATCGCGCGAAGCCCTGCCGCCAAACTCCTCCAGCATCCCCAAGGCAAGCTCGCGCACGTTGGCAATGTCCGGCGTCCCAATTTCCAGCTGGCGGTGGCGCGTGGCCATGCCGGAGAGTATCCTAGGCCCGGTCAGTGCCAGAATCCAGCCAAGGTCCTCTGCCGCGGTCACGTGCAGAGTGCCGCGCAGGGGCCAGGAGCGGACAATCTCTCCACGGTTGAAGGCGCCTTCCACCTCGGGGCGGGTGCTGCTTGGAAGCCGCAGGCCGATCGACCACAGCGCGCCGGGGAAGTCTTGGCCCTGCAGTGCCGTCAAGGAACGCACAACGTCCACCGGTCCCTGTGCGGGACTGGTGGACGTTGGTAGAATTCCTTGCGCGGCAAGCCGCAGCCGGGCAAGTGTGGCAGGTGTGACGCTGTGGCTCATACAGCCAATCTAGCGGACAGGGCGCCACGGCACTGCGTGAGGATTCGTTCTGCAGCTCCTGCGGGTCCAAACTAGGGCGCCGCCTTCATACTGCAGCTCCTGCGGGTCCGCGGCCGCGTCACCCGCAGGAGCTGCAGTATGGATTCAAACCGGTGGCAGACACCCGCAGGAGCTGCAGAATGAACGCAACTGCCGGCGGGTTCGCGGGCCGAACGGAGCCAACTGGTGAACGAGGCCGAGGATCGGGCCAAGGGAGGCCGAGGATCGAGCCACGCGCCCGAAGGCCCCAACATGATCGCCCCGACACGGGCTTGCTAGTGTCGGGGCGACGTGGGGACTAGCGGGCGGTGCGCATGTTTGCCGTGATGGGGCACTCGAAGGGATCGCGCTGACCCAAACCAACCCGGTTCAGGTACTTCATGACGATCATGTAGGACTGGCCCAAGGTGGTCTCCGTGTATGTGATGTTCCGTTCGGCGCAGTATGCACGGACCATGGGCTGGACGGCCCGGAGGTTCCTCGAGGACATGGTCGGGAACAGGTGGTGCTCGATCTGGTAGTTCAGCCCGCCCATGGCGGCATCAACCCACTTGCCGCCGGTGATGTTGCGGCTCATGAGGGTCTGGCGGCGCATGAAGTCGATCTTGACGTCCTTGGGCACCAGCGGCATGCCCTTGTGGTTCGGGGCAAAGGAACCGCCCATGTAAAGTCCAAGCGCCATGACCTGCACGACGATGAACGCCAATCCGATGGCCCATCCCAGGTACCAAACGGTGAAGGCCGGCAGCAGCACGAGGCGCACGAACAGCAGAGCGATCTCGGCCTTGCGCTCGGGCACAATCTGCTTGCGGTCCAGTACACGGCCCAGCGCGGAGATGTGCAGGTCCAAGGCGGCCAGTGTCAGCAGCGGGAAGAAGAAATAGCCTTGGCGGCGGGCAAACCACTTGGCGAAACCCTTGCGCTTGGCTGCGTTCTCCGGGTCAAAGACGAGCGCGCCGGGGTCGATGTCGCCATCTACGCCGACCTTGTTCGGGTTCAGGTGGTGCTTGCCGTGCTTGTTCATCCACCAGCCGTAGCTCAATCCAACGAACAAGTTCCCGGCAATGCGGGCCAGCCACGCGTTCTTCTTGGCCGAGGCGAAGACTTGGCGGTGCGCGGCGTCGTGCGAGATAAAAGCGGTCTGCGTGCACATGAAAGCGAACAGTACCGCGGTAACCAGCTGCCACCAGCTCTGTCCCAGCGTCAGGAACAAGGCAAGGACGGCTAGGTAGCCCAGGCTCTGGCGCACAAAGCGCACCACGTACCAGTTGACGTCACGATCCATGAGACCGGTGGCTCGCACCTGCTCCGTCAGTTGAATGAAGTCCGTGACGTGGCGGTCGCGGGCCGGACGCTTCCGGGCGGCGGCGGGCACGGCCGGCGCTGCGGGTTCTTCGAGTACATCCGGGCTGTCAAGTGTTGCCGACGACATGCGTTCTCCTCGTGCTGGACTCCGCAAAAGGAAGCACCACGCTAATAGAAAGGTCAAAGCTTTCCATTAAGACTATGAACAGACACGTCGTGAAACATCACACCCGGGAACCGTCTTGACCCCCTACCCCGGTAGGGGTGCTCGCCGAGGCACCCCTACCGGGCCCGCCGGCTAGAGCGCGCAGCCCACCAAAACAGGTTCCGGAACCAGGGAAATCCCAAATTGACGTTCGACGCCGGCACACACCAACCGGGCAATCGCCAGGATGTCCTCGGTGCGTGCCTCGCCACGATTCGTGATGGCGAGGGTGTGCTTGGTGGACAGTGCAGCGCGCGGCGGGGTTCCGGCGTCGTACGTGTTTTCCGTGGCTTCCCCCAACAAGCCGTAGCCCTTGGTGAAGCCCGCCCGCTCAATCAGCCAGGCGGCGCTGAGCTTGACCTTGTCCCCGGCCGGGTAGCGCGGTGCGTCGTCGGGCAGGGTGGCAGCCTCGGCGGGGCTGACCATGGGGTTGGTGAAGAAGGAACCCGTGGAGAAGGTGTCACGGTCCCCCGGGTCAAGGACCATCCCTTTGGCGGCACGGAGGGCTAGGACGGCACGACGCAGCTCGAGGGAATTGGCGCGCTTGCCGATTTCAACGTGGAGCCTGCGAGCCAGTTCTGCATATTTGACTGGCGCGCTCATGCGGCCCAGCAGGAGCTGGAATTCCACCGTCAGCACCACATAGCGCGGGGAGCCGTTGACGGTGGAGGCCTTGAGCATGGAGTCGCGGTAGCCGAACTTCAGCTCGTGGTTCGTGAAAGTGCGGACGGCGCTTTTCTCGCGGTCCCAGGTGCGCACGGAGGCAATGGTCTGGGCGACTTCGCAGCCATAGGCGCCCACGTTCTGCACCGGTGTTGCGCCCGTGCTGCCGGGGATCCCCGACAGCGCCTCCACGCCTGACCAGGCATGCAGGACGGTGTGGTGCACAAAGTCGTCCCAGTCGTGGCCGGCCTGGACCACCACGGAGGCGCCGGCGCAGGTGTTTTCCGAATTTACCGTGAAGCCCTGGCTGGCAATTTTCAGCACGGTGCCGTCGAAGCCTTCGTCGGCAACCACCAGGTTGGAGCCGCCGCCAAGAATCAACAACGGCTCGCCGACGTCGTCGGCTGCCTTGATTGCGGCGATGATCTCCGCCTCCGAGGTGGCTACAACATACTTTTTGGCGGGGCCGCCCACTGCAAGGGTTGTCAGGGAGCTCAAGGCCTTTTGCGCATTCACCGTTCCACACTATCTTGTGGGCGCGCCACGTCGTCGTTCTCCAGGTATTTCGGCTTGCGCACCACGGGGGTGAGGATGAAAGCCACGACCAGCATGCCAAGCACGGCGAGCAATGAATGCAACACGCCAACGTGCTCTGCCAGCAGCCCCAACAGCGGCGGACCGCCCAGGAAGGCGCCGTAGCCCACGGTGGAAACCACTGAAACGCGGGCGGCGGCGTGTTCGGGGTCGTCGGAAGCCGCCGACATGGCCACGGGGAAGCCCAATGCCGACCCCAGGCCCCAGAAGATGAGCGCGACCAAGGCAATTTCCTGGTTGGGCGCAAATACAAAGAGTCCCAAGCCCACCACTGCCAGTGCCGCGCCAACCCGCAGCACAATAACGCGTCCGTAACGGTCCAGGACCACGGTTCCGGCGAAGCGGCCAATGGTCATGGCGGAGACGAAGATGCCGTAGCCGACGGCGCCGATGGCCGGTGTTGTTTGGTAGCCGTCAACCATGGCCAGGGCCACCCAGTCCCCTGCCGCACCTTCGGCCAGACCAAGTCCCAGCACCAGGGCGCCGAGCATGAGGGTCCGCGGGTCACGCCACGCAGCGGCAATCTTGGCCTTGCCTGAACGTTTGGCCGCGGCAGCGTTGTTTTTCTCTGCGCTGCCGCGGCTGCCGCGGCTGCCCGCCGGCACGATGGGGATGGGCCCCGTGCCAGCGACGGCACTTGAATCGCTCACATCCACCATCGCTGCGGCGTTTGTGAGTTTGTCGGCCTGGTAGTAGCCGGTGCCTATCAGCACTGCAATGAACACGGCAACCGCAATCACGCCCAGATGGATGAGTACGGGAACGTGCATGGATGCGGCCAGCGCACCCAGACCGGCGCCAACCACCGTGCCAATGCTGAAAGACCCGTGCAGGCGCGGCATGATGTGCCGCCGCAAGGCCCGCTCCACGGCAGCGCCCTCAATGTTGCAGGCGGTGTTGTAGCTGCCAGTGCCCAGACCAACCAAAATCAGGCCGGTCCCGACGACCAGCGTTTCTGAAAACACCGTGGCTCCCAAACCCATGACGACAAAGCCAACGGTTTGAATGAGGATGCCCAGCCGGGTTGTCAGTTTCGACCCCAACCGCAGCACGACCAGCCCGGAGGCCGCCACCGAGACAAAGGAGCCCAGCGACATGCACAGCAGCATGAGGCCCACTTGGCCGGGAGTCAGTCCGAGGTCGTCGCGGATGGCGGGAATGCGCGAAACCCACGTGGCAAAGACCAGCCCGGAACCGGCGTACGCAACGAATACACCGTTGCGCCACAAGGCCACAATTTTCGCGGAAGTTGCAGTGTTCGCGGAGGTTGCAGTGCTCACGCCATGCGGACCAGGGCTTGCGCCTTGACCAGAACCTTTTGTCCTTCCAAGGTGACGGTCAAATCGATCCTGGCGGTCCGGGCGTCGGAATCCAGTGCACCCACCACCCCTGTCACTTCAACCACGGCGCCCGGCTCCCCGTCAAGGTCCGCGACGGGGACCGGCTTGGTAAAGCGCGTGCCATAAGACACGACGGCGGAGGGGTCCCCGGCCCAGTCGGTGACCAGTTGGACAGCCGCGCCCATGGTGAACATGCCGTGGGCAATGACGCCGGGCAGTTCCACCTCGCGGGCGAAGCGCTCGTTCCAGTGAATGGGGTTGAAATCCCCCGATGCGCCAGCGTACTTGACCAGGTCGGCACGAGTAATCTCGATGGTTCGCGTTCCGATCTCGGTGCCGACGGACAAATCTGCAATGTTCAACGCTGACTTGGTCATTACTGCCCTTCCCCGCGCACCAAAATGGCGGACACGGTGGTGGCAACGGATTCTCCGGCCACAGTTGAGATTTCGGCACGGGTGGTGATCATGGCGCCGCCTCCCATGCCGCGCACGCCGTCAACGTGGAGTTCGGCGACGAGCTCGTCTCCGGCAACAATGGCGCGGTGGTGGGTGAAACGCTGTTCAGCGTGCACAACCCGGGTGAAGTCGATGCCGGAGTCGGGGTCGTTGATCAGTAAGGCATCGGCACGTTGGGCGACGATGATGGCGTACGTGGGGGGAGCCACCAAATCGGCATGGCCCAATTCCCGGGCCGCCGCCACGTCAAAGTGCGCAGAATTGCCGGCCTTGACGGCGCGGGCGAAGTCACGAATGGATTCCCTGCCGACGCTGTAGATTTCGTTTGATGGGTAGCTGCGCCCCTGCAGCTCGGGATTGATGGTCATGGGCTAAAGCCTATCGTCCGGACCCTGTGCGGCGCGCACTAGGCCCGCGTTCCGGACCGCATTTTCGCCACGATGTCCAACAGCGACGCCACATCCATGTTTTCCTGCGGGTCTTGCTGCTGTTCGGCACCTGCGGGGAAGCCGAAAAGTGCTGCGTTGTAGTACATGCCGTCGCCAAGCAGCATGACCGCACGGGCCACGGTTGGATCCCCCACATCGCTCAGAATCAGTTCAAGCCAGCGGGCATGGAGCTCGGAGAGGGTGTTCCGAACGGCGCCATCGTCGCTTTGAATGAGGCGCGAGGCGGCAACGATGGCCCGGTCGAAGGGAGTGCCGCCAAAGACGCTGGTGCGAATGTAATAGCTGGCGCAGCCTTCCGGGTCCTGTGCCATGGCGGCACAGTCCTGCTCGGCGTATTCCCGCAGTTTGCTCAGGAGGCCCTCGGTCAGCGTTTCCTTGCTCTTGAAGTGGTACAACAGACCGCCCTTGGACACGCCCGCCGAGGCGGCCACGGCATCCAGGGTTGCTGCCCGGGGGCCGTCGCTGATGAGCAGGTCCGCATAGGCAGCAAGAACCCGATCGCGTGCCGGGGGTTGATTAGTCATTAGTCCACACTACAAGAAGTGATGAACTGCACCGTCCAGTCGGTTTACTGTACCGGCTGGACGGTTTAGAATTGTTGGATGGCACTGACAACCCGCACCCTCAGCATCGACTCTTCCAAGTCCCCGCCCCGGGCGGGCATCCGTTCATGGATCGCCTTGGCTGTCTTGATGCTGCCCGTGTTGCTTGTCTCCGTTGACAACACGGTGCTCAGTTTTGCCATCCCCTCCATCTCGCTGGCACTGATCCCCTCGGCCGCGGAACTGCTGTGGATCATTGACGTTTACCCGCTGGTGCTTGCCGCGCTGCTGGTGCCCATGGGCAGCATGGCAGACAGGTTCGGTCGGCGGAGGCTGCTGCTGATTGGCAGCACCGGCTTTGCCGTGGTTTCCGTCATGGCTGCCTTCGCCCCGTCCGCAGGTGCCCTGATTGGCTACCGCGCCTTGCTCGGATTCTTTGGCGCCATGCTGATGCCGTCAACACTGTCGCTGATCCGCAACTTGTTCCTGGATCCTGCCCAGCGCCGAACGGCCATCGCTGTTTGGGCCGCCGGCTTCTCGGGAGGCGCCGCCCTGGGGCCCATCATTGGCGGCTTTATCTTGGAACACTTCTGGTGGGGTGCAGTGTTCCTGCTCTCAGTGCCGGTTCTCATTCCGTTGCTGATCATGGCTCCGATCTTTGTGACTGAATCCAAGGACCCGTCGCCGGGAAGGATCGATCCCGTCAGCATCCTGCTCTCTTTTGGCGCCATGGTGCCCACCCTGATTGGCATCAAGGAAATTGCGCAGTCCGGCGTCTCCGCCGTGAACATGGCGTTCATCCTTGCAGGCATCGCCCTGGGAGTGGTCTTTGTGCGGCGCCAGCTGCGCCGTGCACACCCCATGATGGACATGAGCTTGTTCAGGAACCCGGTTTTCAGCGGCGGCGTGCTGGCAAATCTGCTGAGCATTTTTTCCCTTGTCGGCTTCCTCTACTTCGTCACCCAGCACTTGCAACTGGTGGTTGGGCTCTCCCCCACCCACGCAGCATTTGTGCTGGTCCCCGGGCTCGCCATCACGATCGTCTCGGGCCTGGTGGTGGCCAAGCTGGCCAACCACGTCAAGCCCTCTCGGCTGGTGGCTGGGGGGCTGTTGCTGAACGCCGCCGGATTCCTGATCGTGTGGTTGAACACCGACGGCTCGGTGGCAGGCATCATCGCCGCCTTCGCGGTTCTTGGTGCGGGCGTGGGCATGGCGGAAACCATTTCCAACGACCTGATCCTCTCCGCCGCTCCCCCGGCCAAGGCCGGCGCCGCCTCCGCCATCTCGGAAACCGCCTATGAAGTGGGGTCGGTGCTGGGAACCGCAATTTTGGGCAGTGTTTTGGCGGCCGCGTACAAGATGAATGTTGTGCTCCCTGCCGGCCTGTCCATGGCGAGCAAGGATTCCGCAGGGCAAACCCTGGGTGGCGCCATCGATGTGGCCAGTTCCCTGCCTCCGCAACAGGGCGCTGCACTTTTGGCATCGGCCAAGCATGCCTTCGATTCCGGCTCCGGCATTGTCGCCATGGTGGGCGTTGTGCTCATGCTCGGTGCAGCAGTCATGTGCCTGCGCACGCTGCGTTCCGCCGGCCGCTAAGCCACCAACGCTGGCGGCGTACAAGCAGTGGGGTCCACGCAGCAGAGGCGTTTGCCGCGAGTCTTAGGCCTTGCGGTGTTTCAGGGCTTCTTTCTCCGCACTGCGCTTCTCGGCAGCTTTCATTTCCTTGCGGATGTTGCGTCCGCGCAACCCCAGGGACGCCATGTGCGCCAGCAGCCCGACGCCGATCAACGGCAGACCGATGTAGGTCATCGCGGGAGTGGTGGTCACGGCACCGAGGACAATAATGACGATGCCGATGAAGGTGAGGCCCATACCGGCAAAGACCGCGTATTTGTAGCCGGCCGGAGCGGTTTCCCAAAAGTCGTTAAGCACAGCCCCAGTCTAGCCGTGAAGCATGCATCCCCGGCGCAGCCGGAAATGCAGGACAGTCGGCAGTGCCGAGCCGTTGGGAACAGTGGAGACAGGTGTGGGGCACTCCGGCGAACCGGAATGCCCCACAATCTTCGCTAAAGCAGAAGCGCTGGTGCTTAGAGCGCCGGCTGGACTCCGTAGGCTACGGCCAACTTCATGATCTTTTCCGCGCGGCCCAAGCGGGGCAGGTCCGAACCGTCGCGAATGACGCCGCCGCGGGCATCGAAGTCGTTCATGAAGTCAGTGGCCCAGGCAACGTCGGTGGGGGTGGGGCTGATGACCTCGTTGATGATGGTGGTCTGGTCGATGGCCAGGCACAGCTTGCCGGTCATGCCCATGGAGACCGTGATGGCCGACTGCTCGCGCAGGATCGGGTGGTTGGTGCCCACAGTGGGCCCGTCGATGGGGCCCGGCAGGTTGCCAACGCGGCTGGCGACAACGAGCTTGGCACGCGGGTAGGCCATGGCCTCGCGGTCGGCGGCCATGCCTGTGTCGCGGCGGAAGTCGCCGGAGCCGAAGGCCAGGCGGAAGGCGCCTTCAGCCCGGGCAATGTTGTTGGCTTCCTCGATGCCCAAGGCGGATTCCACCAGGGCCAGGACGCGGGTCTTGCCATCGAGGCGGTGGTAGGTCTCCTTGACCTGCTCGGCGTTCTCGGTCTTGGCGAGCATTACGCCCAACAGTCCGGGGACGTTGCGCAGGTTGGCGACGTCGTCGGCCCAGAACTGCGAGTGGACGTCGTTGATGCGCACCCATGCCTCGCCACCGTTGCGCAGCCAGTCGATGACGTCGTTTCGCGCGCCGTCCTTCTTCTTCGGGTCCACGGCGTCTTCAATGTCCAGCACGACGGCGTCGGCGCGCGATGCGGCGGACTCGTCAAAGATCTCCGGACGGGTTGCCGGAACAAGCAGCCATGAACGGGCGATTTCCGCAGGGATGTTGCGGGGACGGACGGGTGCGGAGGCGGCGTCATCGCCAACAGTGGTAGACATGCTTCTACCGTATACTCCAATGGCTGGCGATGCCCTGTGCCATTCCACAATGCTTTGCCCCATACACTGGACGAATACACCATGTTTTCACCATGCGATATTTATATATCATTTTATGCCTCAGGCATGATCATGGTACGCAAGTCGAGCTGCTGCAGCACCCTGTCCACAACTTCAGGATCAGCTCCAGGCTCGTTCCGGGCACTGATCACTTCGGACCGCGCGGCATTGAGGGCGATGGTTTGCACGGCAATGGTCAGTTCCCGTCCCCGGCGTCGGCGTTCCTCCGGGGGCTCGTCGCTCAGGGTCCCGTCCAGAAGTTCAGCATACAGTCGCTGCATTTTTTTCTTCACAAGTGTGTGCTTTTCCGGCGGCAGGTTCTTGATCAGCCCGTTGCTGCGCAAAGCGGAGACCGCCGCGTCCTGGGCGCGCATGGCCAGAACCTTGGTTGCTTCGCGTTCCCCGGAGCCGTCGTCGGTGGCCTTCAGCACACGCATGAGCCAAGGAAGTGTCAGGCCGGGCAGCACAAGGGTTGCCAGCAGCACGGCGCAAGCCACCACAATGATCTCGTGCCGCCCAGGGAACGCCTCACCCGTCGGGAGTGCTGTCGGCAGGGCCAGTGCCAGTGCCAGCGTCGCCAGCCCGCGCATGCCGCACCACGTCAATATCACCACGTCCTTGAGGCCGGTGGGCGGCAGCGCGTCGTCGTTCTTCCTGGACAAGAGCGCAAGCAGGCCAAACCAGAGGAACCTGACGAGGATAACAAGCACGCTGATTGCCACAGCCAAGGGCAACATGCCCCAAATGGCCGCGCCTTCCACCTTGATGACTTCCCTGACCTCCAGGCCCACGAGGCCAAAGGCAAGTCCTGTCACAAGCAGCTCCACCACATCCCAAAAAGCGGCTCGGGTGAGGCGTTCACTGGCGTCTTCGGCGCGGGCATGGCGTTTTATTTCCAGTGCTGTGACCACCACGGCAATGACGCCTGAGGCATGCAGTTCATCGGCCAGGATGTAGGCGGCAAAAGGCACCACTAGCGTCACGGCGCTGCGGGCTACCGATGAGGTGATAAAAGTGGCGATCAGACCAGTGACGCGGCCCATGAGCATACCCACCAGGACGGCGACGGCGGCACCCAACAGGAAACTTCCAATGACGCCCAACCCAAAGGGCTGTCCGCTGGTGGCACTGGCCACTGCTGTCTGGAAAATCACGATGGCGGCCGCATCGTTGAACAAGCCCTCGCTTTGAAGCACGGACCTGAGCCGTCGCGGCATGTGAACGCGCCCGGCCACCGATTCCACGGCCACCGGGTCCGGCGGGGCACACATGGCTCCCAGCGCCACCGCTGCAGGAATGCCAATGCTGGGAATCAGCAGCCACGCGGTACCGGCCACCGCGGCCGTGGATACGGCCACCAGCGCCACAGCCAGCAACAAGATGGTGCGCCAGCGGATCCGGAACACGGCCCAGGAGCTCTTTTGTGCGGTGGCGAAAAGCAGCGGCGGCAAAAAGATCGGCAGGATCAGCTCAGGGTCGATCCGCAGGTCGGGGAACCCTGGAATGAAGGTCAGCGCGCCGGCCATGATGAGCATGAGCACCGGATATGGCAGCTTCAGCCTGTCCCCCAGACCCACCGCAATCACGGTGGCGAAAAGGAGTCCAATGATCAATATCAGCTGTTCCACAGGGCCTACTTTACGGGTTCAGCCTTTAGGGGCTCAGCCTTTAGGGGTTCAGCGCCTCCGCAATGGGCACGGTTCCGTCGGTGAACTCGATGGTGCGCATGATGGTGTCCGGCCGTTCCAGGACCGCAGCGGCAACCAGGGCCACATTGGCCCGCGAGGTGTGCCCGGAGTCCGCTTCGTCCCGCTCGCTGGCAGCCGTCGGATTGATCAAGGCGGTGGGGGCATCCAGCGTCAAGGAGCCGGGGGCGAGGATGGTCCACGCCAGCTGGCTTGAGCGCAGGTGTGCATCCGCTGCCGCTTTTGCCTCGGCGTAGGCAAAGAAGCTGTTCTCCGGCGGCACACCGTGGTCCGGCCCGGCGCCCAGGTAGGAGACCATGACATAGCGCTGCACGCCTGCCGCCACGGCGGCCTCCATCGAGGCGATGGCTGCGTCGCGGTCCACAGCGTAAGTGGTCTCGTCGCTTCCACCCCCCGACCCTGCGGACCAGATGACGGCGTCCTGGCCGGCGAACAGGTCGGTGAGCTCGGCAACCGAGGAGGAAGCGACGTCGTGCATTACCGGTGTGGCCCCGGCGGCCACCACATCGTCAATGTGTTCTGCATTGCGGATCACGGCCGTCACCTCGGTCCCGGCTTGCTTCAACAACGGCGCCAGTAAAAGTGCCACTTTCCCATGTCCGCCAATAATCAATGTCTTCTTGAGCATCGCTGTTCCTTCCGATGGGTGCTTGCCGCTGAGACGCAGCCTGTTATTCGCAGCCTACGCCACGGCCGGCATTAGAGCTTCGTCCGCCGGGGCCGCTGACGCCCAGAGCGAAAATGCTGCAGTTATTCACTTGTGCTCCCGGATAAACCGGGCGCACAAGATGAACGTTGGGTCATTGCCGCCCGAGTCAACCCACACTCACGTGGCAGGGACAACAAAAAACCCGCATTTCCGGCCGAAGGCATGGAAATACGGGTTCTTATTTGATGTAGCGGCACCGGGACTCGATCCCGGGACCTCACGATTATGAGTCGTGCGCTCTAACCAACTGAGCTATGCCGCCATAAATGAGTCTGGCCCGTGCCGTCCCGGACAAACCGTCTTGGCACGAGCCTTCTCATTTCCGAGCCCCCCACCGGAATCGATCCGGTGACCTCGTTCTTACCAAGAACGCGCTCTACCACTGAGCTAGGGGGGCAACGAGAGAATACTTTACCAGTGCATTTGCCGGATGCGAAATCGAGGATATCCGAAGCATTCCTGCCTGCCGGCAATCTCTACTTTTTGCCACCTTTTTGGCGTTTATTCGGGGTAAAACGTGAAATACTGCCACCGAAATTCGAGGCAACAAACACCTTTGACGCATTGGAAATGAATTGTGTCACACCACGTTTTCGGTCTAAAAAGGGACCGGCTGCACGCGGCAACCGGCCCTTCTTTTAGCGCCTCAGGGCGTGGTATTTACCACTTGCCCTTGCTGTTGAAGCTCTGTCCGCCTTCATGGCGGGGGCGGCGGTCTCCGCCGCCGTGGCCGTCATGGCCCTGGCCGCGATCGTTGCTGAAGCCGCGGTCGCCTCCACGGCTTCCGCCACGCTCGCCGTCGAACTTCTTCTTGAAGCCGCCCTGGCCTCGGTCGCCGCGGTCTTCACGGCCCTTGTAGGGAGCACCCGTGGCGCCACCGGAGGGACGGCGCCCCTTGTCCAACTCGAGGTTGATGAGCTCACCGCTGATGCGGGTCTTGCTCAGGGCGCGCCACTGGTCCTTGCTCAGGTCTGCCGGCAGTTCCACCAGGGTGTGGTCGGAGCGAATGTCGATGCCGCCGATTTGCGAGGAGGACAGGCCGCCTTCGTTGGCAATGGCGCCAACGATGGAGCCTGGCATGACGCGCTGGCGGCGGCCCACCGAGATGCGGTAGGTGGCGTTGCCTTCGGTCAGGGTCCGGGTCGGGCCGCGGGAGCCGAAGCCGTCCTTGGCGCGATCCTTCTTCTGGTATTCCGGAGCCGCCGGCAGGTCGTTGACAAGCATCGGCTGGCCACCCTGGGCCATGACGGCCAAGGCTGCGGCAATCTCCGCGGCCGGAACGTCGTGTTCCTGCTCGTAGGAGGAGATCAGGTCGCGGAACTTGGAGACGTCCTTGCTGGCAAGGGTCTCGGTGATCTTTTCGGCGAACTTGCCAAGCCGCAGGGTGTTGATGGTTTCTGCGGACGGCAGGTGCATCTGGTCCACCGGCTGGCGGGTGGCCTTTTCAATGGCGCGCAGCAGGTACTTCTCGCGCGGGGTCATGAAGAGGATCGCGTCCCCGGAGCGGCCGGCGCGGCCCGTGCGGCCAATGCGGTGCACGTAGGACTCGGTGTCATGCGGGATGTCGTAGTTGATGACGTGGGTGATGCGCTCCACGTCAAGTCCGCGGGCTGCAACGTCCGTGGCAACCAGGACGTCGATCTTGCCGGCGCGGAGGGCTTCAATGGTGCGCTCGCGCTGCTGCTGCGGGATGTCGCCGTTGATGGCGGCAGCCAGGAAACCGCGTGAACGGAGCTTGTCGGCAAGGTCCTCGGTGGCCATCTTGGTGCGCACGAACGCGATGACGCCTTCAAATTCTTCAACTTCGAGCACGCGGGTCAGTGCGTCCAGCTTGTGCGGGCCCATGACCTGCAGGTAGCGCTGGCGGGTGTTGGCAGCGGTGGTGGTCTTGGACTTGACCGTGACCTCGGCCGGATTGTTCAGGTACTGCTTGGAGATGCGGCGGATCTGGCTGGGCATGGTGGCGGAGAACAGGGCAACCTGCTTCTCGGCCGGTGTCTTGGACAGGATCTGCTCGACATCTTCGGCGAAGCCCATGCGCAGCATCTCGTCGGCCTCATCCAGTACAAGGTACTGCAGGTTCGACAGGTCCAAGGAGCCCTTGGAGAGGTGGTCGATAACGCGGCCGGGGGTTCCGACAACAACCTGTGCCCCGCGACGCAAGCCGGCCAGCTGCGGGCCGTAGGCCGAGCCGCCGTAAACGGGAAGCACGGAGAAGTTGTCCATGTGCTTGGCGTAGGAGGCAAATGCCTCTGCAACCTGCAGGGCCAATTCGCGGGTCGGTGCCAGCACCAGGATCTGGGTGTCCTTGGTGGGCCCGTTGAGGTCCATCAGCTCAGCCATGCGGGACAGTGCCGGAACGGCGAATGCTGCCGTCTTGCCGGTACCGGTCTGGGCCAGGCCAACCACGTCGCGGCCTTCAAGCAGCAGCGGAATGGTTGCGGCCTGGATGGGTGAGGGCTTCTCGTAGCCAACGTCGCTCAGGGCAGACAGCACGCGGCCGTCGATGCCCATGTCAGCGAAAGTCATTTCGTTTTCTTCCTCCACGGCGGGGGAATTTTCAGTCAAGTTTTCGGGCATGGTGGTGAATGTCCTCATTCATAGGGCCAGGCGGCGGTGTTGCCGCTTCGGACGAGATCCAGCCGCTACTCGGCATCCCGGGCAGGATCTCGCGCCATGTGCACGCCGTGGATACGGCCGCCAGTGTTGACGCAAACCAACACTGCATGGCGTTTCTTTGCCGGCAATCCCCTATGAACGCTACTTGCCCGCCCAGAAAGCTTGCGGGCCCCATACACTTCAGGCTCCTGCCTCAAAAATTGGGCAGAAAATAAAAAAGGAGATACCGGAGTGGGGGATGTTTAAATTGTAGGCCATACGTTGGCGCTGCGATACAGGGAAAGCCGACGGCGGCCCGTGAGTTTCGGCACATGGCCGGGATTTCAGCTGGCCCGCGCCAAGATCCTCGCGAACCTGGTGTGGAAGTGGCGGGACAGTGTCAGTTCCCCGCAGGCAACAAGCCGCTGCAATGTCAGCACGTCCGCAGGCGTGGGATCACTAAAGAATTTCCCCACCGTGATCCCGTGCCCGGGAACATGCTCAACCACGACGGCGTCCCCCGCCTTGGCCTTGCCGTGTTCCAACACCCTCAGGTAGCTGCCCACGCGGCCTGCCTGCGTGAAGCGCTTGACCCATTGCGGCTCGTCCATGCGCTCCCCAAAGGTGGCGCACGGCACGCGGGGCGACGTGACTTCCAGCAGCGCCGTGCCAATCCGCCAACGCGTGCCGATCACGGCATGGCTGGTCTCCACACCCAGGGTGCGCAGGTTTTCCCCAAACAATCCCGGTGGGATCGGACGCCCGAGTTCGGCGCTCCAGTAGTCGGCGTCCTCCTGTGAATAGGCATACACTGCCTGGTCCGGCCCGCCGTGATGTTCGGAGTCGCCCTGCACGTCGCCGAACACGCCAAACTTGCGCAAGCTGACGAGTCCTTCAACAGCGCGCTTGTCGATGGCCGTGACGCCAAAACCCGTGGTTGTGGCGATCAGCTGGTGGACCCGGCAGATGGCAAGCACCGAACCGGACGGGTGCACAATGTCAGTCATGCCTCAACTTTAGGGCAGGGTGGGACGTGCCCCGCGCGCGGTGCGAAATTCCTTGACCTGTACGCAAAGCCCAGTCCGAGTTGCGCGCCGTTCGGGCGCTGGGGTTCACTTGTCCGCAGAACTCCGCCCTGGTCATGCGGGCAAGTGCTTCCGCGCCTTGCTCGAGGCGGGTTCTGCGGAGAAATCCAGTCCGAGCCGCAACCCGCGGCGGCCGGTCCACGCGAAGCCGGGACCCGGCGTCGTGCAACAGGCTCAGGCTTCGACGAGGTCTGCCGCTGCGTCGTCGGCAACGTCGGCCTCGGAGGCATGGCGCGGCAGGAACGACGCCGCAACGGCGGCCAGCACCATGCCGGCGGCCATGATCCACATGGTGGAGGTGAAGCCCTCGATGAACACTTCCGGCTTGCTCGTTGCCGTGCTCCCCTCAAGTGCGTCGAAGAAGATGGTGCCGATGATGGCCACGCCGAACGCGCCGGCGAGCTGGCTGGTGGTGTTGAAAAGGCCCGAGGCGCTGCCGGCGAGCTTGGCGGGGACTTCCGAGAGCACGAAGATGCCCACGGGTGCCACGACCATGCCGAACCCGGCGCCGCTCAGGGCAAGCCCGGCCAACAGTTGCCACGGGGTGACGGTGCCGCCGACCGCCTGCACCGTGAAGATCAGCACCACGAATCCGGCGGCCACCACCAGCGGGCCCAGCTGCAACACCACGCGGCCAAACTTGCGGGCCAGGATTGCCGCTGAGATGCCCGCCAGAATCGGCACCATGAGCGAGAACGGCACCATGGTCAGCCCGGCCTTCAGGATCGGATAGTCAAGGCCCAACTGCAGGAACAGGGTCTGGATCAGGAAGAATCCGTTCATCGGGATGAAGAACAGGAACATCAGGGCGATGCCGGCGGCGAACGCGCGGCTCTTGAAAAGTGAGACGGCCACCAACGGCTCGCCCCCGCGCTTTTCCTGGCGGTGCTGCAGCAGCACAAAGCCTGTCAGCACCAGCACGCCGAATGCCATGGACGCGAACGTCCACGCCGGCCAACCTTCTTCCCGTCCCATGGTGAGGGGATAGAGGATCGCCAGCATGCCAACCGCCAGAACCACGACGCCGGACAGGTCAAGTTTGTGCCGCACCGGTGCCTTGGACTCGGGAACGTACTTCACGGCACAGACCACGGCGAAAATGCCGACGGGGATGTTGACGAAGAAGATGGTGCGCCAGCCCCAGCCGAAGAGGTCCGCGTCGGTCAGGACGGCACCGACGATGGGCCCGGAGACTGCCGCAACACCTGCCAGCGCGGAGAAGCCGGCCATGGCACCGGCCCGTTCGGACGGCTTGTACATGACCTGCAGGCTGGAGAGCACCTGGGGAATCATGGCCGCGGAGGCGAACCCTTGCAGAGCCCGTGAAGCGATGAGCATCTCCGGGTTCATGGCCGCCCCGCAGAGCACGGACGCCACGGTGAACACCACCAGGCCGATGATGAAGACCTTTTTGCGGCCGTAGATGTCCCCCAGGCGGGAACCGGTGATCAAGCCAACGGCCAAAGCCAGCGTGTAGGAGGCCACCATCCACTGCAGCTCGGCATTCTGGGCGCCGAGGGCACGTTCGATGTCGGGCAGGGCGACGTTGACAATGGTGGCGTCAAGCAATTCCATGAAGGAGGCCATGAACAGGCAGACCAAGGCAATGCTGCGTGCCTTGCCAACGGGTGGGGCGGAGGGTTTCAAATGGCTTCCTTGGGAAAGTGAGAAAAACGAGGGGCAAGTGGAAGTTGCGTAGGTGCATCAGTGGCACGCGCCCCTGCGATGTGCCGGTCAGTGCTTTGCGTCTTGGCTGACGGAGTCCTGGCTTGGGGCGTCCTGGCGCAGGGCAAGCGCGGCCAACGACTGCCGGGTCCACGTCATGCCCCCGGAGTCCAACCCTGCCAGCGCGTCGCGGAGAAAACCAAGTTCGATGGAACGGGTCCGTGCAATCAATTCAGCATCCAAAAGCACGACGCGCGGCAGGTATGCACTGGCGAGCTCCAGCTCCTTTTCCAGTTCTGCCACCTCGCATGCCACGGTGTCGCAACGGGTGCGCAGCAGGGCGGCCAATTCTGCTGGTTCAAGCATCGGGGCGTGGGCCAGGGCTGCATGGAAGTCCGGAAAACCGTTCTTGGGAACAGAGAGCATTTCCCTGAGCCAACCGCGGGCGGTGACGCGTCCGGCGTCGGATATTTCATAGATGGAGCGTTCCGGCCGCTGCCCGTCTCGTTCAGTCTCCAGCACGCGAATCAAGCCGTCGCGCGCCAAACGGTCCACGGTGCTGTAAAGGCTGGCCCGCTGGCTGACATTGATGACTTTGTCCTTGCCGCGCAGGGCTATCAATTGCTGGATCCGGTACGGGTGCATGGGTGCTTCCTCCAGCAATGCCAGCACGGCCAAGGCAAGGGGGGAGCGTTTTGTCATAGTCATAATTTTACTATTGGCTTTATGGCCAGATGGTTCTCCATGGTGAGAAAATCACTGTGGAATCCGTCACAACTGCAGCGGGTAAGCGGGGTTTCATCCATAGGTGGCGCCGCTGTCGCACCAGCACCACCTGGGAATTCGATGCTGCCTAGGCGTCGGATTTTCTATGGCACGAAACGGTAGCCCATGCCGGCTTCGGTGAGCAGGTGGGCCGGATTCGCCGGGTCGGCCTCCAGCTTCCGCCGCAGCTGACCCATGTAGACCCGCAGGTAGTGGGTTTCTTTCGCGTACGCCGGCCCCCACACTTCGGAGAGGAGCTGCTGCTGGCTGACAAGGCGGCCCGGGTTGCGCACCAGCAGCTCAAGCAGACTCCATTCGGTGGGCGTCATGCGCACGGCTTCCCCGCCGCGCAGCACCAGCCTGTTGGCCAGATCCACCGTGAATTCGGCTGTTTCAACCAGCGGTTCAGCACTCTGCGGACCGGCCCTTCTCGTCGCCGCCCGCAGCCTGGCCAGCAACTCGTCCAGTCCGAACGGCTTCGTCACGTAGTCGTCCGCGCCGGCGTCGAGCGCCTCCACCTTGTCATGCGAGCCGTGCCTGGCCGAAAGCACGATGATGGGCACCTCGCTCCATCCGCGCAGCCCGGCGATCACCTCCAGCCCGTCCATGTCGGGCAACCCCAGATCAAGCACGACGACGTCAATGGCCTGGGTTTGTGCCGCCGCCAGCGCTGCGGTTCCGTTGACTGCCAGCACCACCGTGTACCCGTGCGCGTGCAGGTTGATTTGCAGGGCCCGCAAGATTTGGGGTTCGTCATCGACGATCAAGACGGTGGTCATGGCAGGTTCCGCACAATTCCGGTGGAGAGCGGGATGCGGATGATCATGGTCAATCCACCACCGGGTGTTTGTTCCGCTTCCAAAATTCCTCCCATGATTTCGGTGAATCCCTTGGCAACTGCCAGCCCCAGGCCCACCCCGGTGCCGCCCTGCGGACCGAAGGAGACGTCGTCGAGCCGTTGGAAGGGTTTGAACATGGCCATGACATTGGCGGCGGGGACACCCTTGCCATGATCAACCACCCGCAGTTCGCTGGCCGGGTAGCCGTCGATGGTGGCACTGCCGCTGCCACCAATGGATGCGAGAACCGTGATGTCCGAACCCGGCGCGTACTTGACGGCGTTTTCAACAATGTTGGCGATGATCCGTTCCAGCAGCCCCGGATCGGCCTCGATAGGCGGCATGTTCGCGGGAACTTCGTTGCGGATCCGCCCTGCCGGGACACCGTGCAGCGCCGCCGGCAGCACCTCCAGCCACGTGATGGGTCCCATGACGGGGCTAACCATGTCAGCGCTGAGCCGGGACATGTCCAAAAGATTGCCCACGAGCGCATCCATCCTGTCCGTGTAGTGCTCAATGGTAGCCAACAGTTCGGCCTCGTCCTCGGGGCTGAACTCCACCTCGGTTTGGCGCAGACTGCTCACGGACAGCTTGATCCCGGCCAGCGGGGTGCGCAGGTCGTGGGAGACAGCCCGCAGCACGGAGGTGCGGATCTTGTTGTCTTGGGACAGCTGCTGGTTTTCCCGCTGCGTCACAGTCAACGCTTCCCGTTGCTCCAGTGCCATCAAGTGGGCACCAAAGGCAGTGAGCAGCCTGCGGTCGCTGGCTGGCAGCACCCGCCCGTTGAGCCCGAGCATCCAGCGCTCGGAGATTTCCTCGACATTCTCGGCCCCTTCCGGGGTGACTGGAGGGTTTTCTCCCACCGAGGCGTCGGCACGCCAAGTGGACAGGTCGCTGCCGCTGCCGCTGAAGAGCACCACGGACGTCATGGCAAAGTGGTCACGGACCTGCTCCAAGAACACCTGAACGGTGTCTTGGGAAGCCAAGATGCCGCGGGCCAATTCACTCAAGGTGGCTGCCTCGGATCCGGCGCGGGCGGCTTCCCGCGAGCGCCGGGCTGATTGGTCGACGGCGAGCGCCACGGCCACGGCAACCAGCAAGAAGATTGCCAGTGCGAGCAGGTTTTCGGGGTCGCTGATAGTCAGCGTTCGCACCGGTGGTGCCGAAAAGTAGTTCAGCAACAATGTGCCCCAGATCGCTGCCGAGACCGCTGGCCACAGCCCGCCAACCAGGGCAACAGCAATGGCGGCAGCCAGTTGGATGACCATGGTGGTTTGCAGGTTCAGTGATCCTGTGCCCAGTTGCACCAAAATGGGCAGCATTGCTGCCAACACAAAGCCGACCACCACGCGCTTCTTGTTCAGCTCACCGCGGTTGCGCATGCGGGCGGTGGCGGCACCCAGCGGGTGCGGAACCATGTGAACGTCAATGTCGCCGGCATTGCGCACCACCATCGCTCCGACACCTGGCCGGGCCAAAAGGCCCAACAGCGGCTTGCGGCGGGAGGTGCCGATGACAATTTGGGTTGCCCCGACGTTGCGAGCGAATTCCAGCAGGGCTTGCCCAGGGTCGTCGCCACCCACGGAGTGGTAGGTGCCGCCCAAGTCAGTGACGAGTTGGCGTTGGGTCTCCAAGGCGGCCGGGGCACTGCCGCTCACTCCGTCGGAACGTGGCACGTGCACTGCCAGCAGTTCCCCTCCACTGACCCTGCTCAAGATCCTAGCCGCGCGGCGCAACAGGTATTCCCCTTCCGGTCCGCCGGTCAACCCCACCACCACGCGTTCCCGGGTGGGCCAGCTGGCAGCGATGCCGTGGCTCTGGCGGTACTGCGCCACACCTTCCTCCACCCGGTCCGCCAACCACAGCAGCGCCAGTTCACGCAACGCCGTCAAGTTGCCCAGCCGGAAGTAGTTCGCCAGGGCTGCATCAATTTTATCCCTGGCATAGACATTGCCCACGCTCAAGCGTTGGCGCAGCAGTTCCGGCGGAATGTCCACAAGCTCGATCTGCTCGGCCCGGCGCACAACCTCATCGGGCACGGTCTCCTGCTGCCGCACACCGGTGATGGCCTCCACCACATCCGCCAGGGAGGCAAGGTGCTGGACGTTCAGGGTGGAGTAGACGTCGATGCCGGCAGCCAGCAACTGCTCAACATCTTGCCAGCGTTTGGCGTTGCCGGATCCGGGCACATTGGTGTGCGCATACTCATCCACCAGCGCCAGGGTCGGCCTCCGGGCCAGCAGGGCCAAGACGTCGAGCTCCTGGAAATCGGCGTCCCGGTAAGGGATGCACACGGTGGGCAACATCTCCAACTCCCCCACCTGGGCTCGGGTTTGGGCCCGGCCATGGTCCAGGATGATGCCCGCCACCACATCGACCCCTGCTGCAGCTTGGGCGCGGCCTTCCTCCAGCATGGTGTAGGTTTTGCCCACACCGGGTGCCGCGCCCAAGAAAATCCTTAAGATGCCCCGTGCCATAATGCTTATTCTCGCAGTACCTTAAGGGTTGGTCCGCGCCTGGAGCAGCGCGGCGTTCAAGGTGGTGGTGTTGACCGAGGGCTGGCCCAGAAAACCCAACACTGCATTGTTGGTGTTTTCGCGGATCAGCTCATTCACTGTGGCTTCCCCCAGTCCTGTTGCTTTAGCTACCCGTGGCAGCTGCATGCGTGCGTTGGCCAAAGAGATGTCCGGATCTAGTCCGGAGCCGCTAGCGGTGAGTGCATCAATTGGAATGCTTCCCGGCACTACGTTTTCCCGTGTAGCAACTTCTGCCTTATTAGTAGTCATGGCCTCGATCAGGGATGGTTGATTCGGTCCCAAGTTACTGGGTGAGGAGCCGGCCGCATCCCACTGCACAGCTGAGGGCCGGGGGTAGAAGAACTCTTCTCCTGTGACGGGCTGGGCAAGCAGCGAAGAACCGGCAGCTTTCCCATCCACGCTGACCAGTGAACCGTTGGCTTGAGCGGGAGCAATGAGCTGTCCCAGCCCAAAGACCAGTGCCGGGTAGGCCAGTCCCAGAATGAGTGTGGTGCACAGCAGGAATCGCAATGCGGTTAATAGTTGGCGTCCATAGGCGTTCATAGTGCTAACCAATCGTTGGGAAGAGAGAAAGAACAAGGTCAATGGCTTTGATGCCTACGAACGGGGCGATCATGCCGCCCAAGCCATACACCAACAGGTTCCTGGACAGCGCCTGAGCGGCGGACACTGCCCGGTATTTCACCCCGCGCAACGCCAGCGGCACCAGGAGGACAATGATCAGGGCATTGAAAATCACGGCGGAGAGAATGGCGCTCTCCGGCGAGGACAAGCCCATAATGTTCAAAAGCCCCAGTCCCGGGAACGTGGCCGCGAACAAGGCCGGCACAATCGCAAAATACTTCGCCACATCGTTGGCCACCGAGAACGTGGTCAACGAACCACGGGTGATCAATAGCTGCTTGCCAATGCCCACAATGTCGATCAGCTTGGTGGGATCGGAATCCAGATCCACCATGTTGGCCGCTTCCTTGGCCGCACTCGTGCCTGAATTCATGGCCACCCCCACATCCGCCGCGGCCAGCGCCGGGGCGTCGTTAGTGCCATCGCCTGTCATCGCCACCAAACGCCCGGACTCCTGCTCGGCCTTGATCACGGCCAGCTTGTCCTCCGGCGTAGCCTCGGCAACAAAGTCATCCACGCCAGCCTCGGCCGCAATAGCCGCCGCCGTGATCTTGTTGTCGCCGGTGATCATGATGGTCTTGATGCCCATGGCCCGCAGCTCCGCGAACCGCTCCTTCATGCCGGGTTTAACCACATCAGCTAGGTGAATGACACCCAAAATCTGGGCGCGCTCGCCGTTGTGGCTGGCCACCAGCAGCGGGGTGCCACCGGTTCCGGAAATAGTCTCCACAGCCTGCTGCACTTCAGCTGGCAGCATCCCGCCGCGCTCGCTGACATAACGCTCGACGGCGGATCCGGCCCCTTTGCGGACCTCCCGGATGGTGGTACCCGGGTTGGCGGGATGACCCACGGGCAGGTTGAGCCCGCTCATGCGGGTGGTGGCGCTGAACTCAATGATCTCAACATCAGCACTCAGTGTCTGCGTGGCGCCGAGTCCCCCAGCTTCAACTCCTTCAGTCCTCTCGTCGGCCAGTTCCACGATGGATCGGCCCTCGGGTGTTTCATCGGCGAGTGAGGATAGCCGTGCGGTTTCGATCAGCTCTTCTTCGCTGACGCCGTCGGCTGCAATAAATGCCACGGCCCGGCGGTTTCCGTACGTGATGGTGCCGGTCTTATCCAGCAACAAGGTGGTCACATCGCCGGCTGTTTCCACGGCCCGTCCGGAGGTGGCCAGCACATTGCGTTGGATGAGCCGGTCCATGCCGGCAATACCAATCGCTGGGACCAGCGCACCAATCGTGGTGGGAATCAGGCAGACCACCAGGGCTACCAAGACCACCGGGCTCGGCAGCGCATTGGCGAATGCCGCCATGGGCGCCAAGGTCATAATGGCCACAACAAACACGATGGTCAGCGAGGCCAACAGCACGTTCAGGGCGATCTCGTTGGGTGTTTTTTGACGGGTGGCACCCTCGACGAGGGAGATCATGCGGTCCAGGAACGTTTTGCCGCTGGCTGCGGTAATGCGCACCACAATCCGGTCCGAGAGCACCATGGTGCCGCCGGTGACCGAGCTCCTGTCCCCGCCAGATTCACGGATGACAGGTGCTGATTCGCCCGTGATGGCGGATTCGTCAACACTGGCCAGGCCTTCGATGACGTCACCGTCGCTGGGGATCAGTTCCCCGGCCACAACAATCACCATGTCTCCCACCACCAGGTCGGTGCCAGGAACCATTTCTTCCTCGTAGTCCGGCTCTCCCCCGGCTAGCTGGCCGGCGGGCACCAAAGCCGAGCTCCGCCGTCGTGCCATGACCGAGGTGCGGGCTGAACGCAGACTGTCTGCCTGCGCTTTACCACGGCCCTCGGCGATGGACTCTGCCAGGTTCCCGAACAGCACAGTCAGCCACAACCAGACCGTGACACTGAAGGAAAACACTGCCGTCGAGGAGCCCAGGATGAGCTGTTGGATGCTCACTGCGGTGCACAGGATCGAACCGATGAGCACTGTGAACATGACAGGAGAATGGATCATGAGGCGGGGGTTGAGTTTGGACAACGCCAAGGGCAGTGCCGCGCGGAGGGTGGTCAGGTTCATTTCAGCAGTCCTTCAGCAGCCGGGCCCAAGGCGAGCGCCGGGAAGTAGGTGAGTGCGGTGAGGATCAGTACGATCCCGCCAAGCAGCACCGCAAAGAGGGGGCCGTGCGTGGCGAGGGTGCCGGCGGTGTTCGGTATCTTGCGTTGTTTCGCGAAGGAACCGGCCAGGGCAAGCACCAGGGCGATCGGCAGGAACCGGCCGAAGAACATGGCCAGTGCCAACATGGTGGCCAATGCCGGTCCGGAGCTGGTGATGCCACCAAAGGCGGAGCCGTTGTTGTTCGCGGCCGAGGTGAAGGCGTAGAGGACTTCGCTGAATCCGTGCGGTCCTTGCGCCGGGGCGGCGGCGGCGAGCGCGGGAATGGAGACGGTGATGGCCGTGCCGAGCAGCACCAGGGTTGGTGTCACCAGAATGTACACGGCGACCAGTTTCATTTGCCCGGCGCCCACCTTCTTGCCCAACATTTCCGGGGTGCGTCCCACCATGAGTCCGCCAATGAAGACGGCCACTACGGACAGCACCAGCAGCCCGTACAGCCCTGATCCCACGCCGCCGGGAGCAACTTCTCCTAGCATCATGTTCACCATGGCGAGTCCGCCAGCCAGGGGTGGTAGGGAATCGTGGGCGGCATTGACGGCCCCGGTTGAGGTCAGTGTGGTGGCGGTGGCAAACAGTGCGGTGCCGTTGGCGCCGAAACGTTGCTCAAGGCCTTCACCCACGCTGGTTCCGGTGCCTGCGAAAGCGGCAAGCGCCCAGCCCATCAGTGCTGTTGAAATAAGCCAGAATGCGGACATGACGGTGAGCAGTGTGTACCCCTGGCGTTTATCGCCCACCATGCGCCCGTACATGGCCGGTAAGGAGAAGGGGATCAGCAGAATCAAGAACACCTCAAAGAGGTTGCTGAGAGCGTTGGGGTTTTCAAAAGGGTGGGCGGAGTTGGCGTTGAAGTAGCCGCCGCCGTTGGTGCCCAGCAACTTGATGACTTCCTGGGAGGCCACGGGCCCGCCCGGGACGGTTTGCTGTGCGCCGGTGACAAGGGTGTGAATGTCCGTCCCGCCCCAGTTTTGCACAACCCCGGTGATGATCAGCACCACTGCGCCAATGATGCTGATGGGCAGTAGCACCCGGAGGGCGCCGCGGGTCAAGTCCACCCAAAAGTTGCCTAGATTGGAAGTTTGGGACCGCACAAGTCCGCGGATGAGCGCAACCACCACGGCCAGTCCGACGGCGGCGGAGAGAAAGTTCTGCACGGCCAGTCCCAGCATCTGCACGCCGAAGCCCAGTGTGGTTTCAGGTGCGTACGTCTGCCAGTTGGTGTTGGTCACAAAGGAGATGGCCGTGTTCATGGCAACCCACGGATCAACGGAGCCCAGGCCCTGGTTGAACGGGAGCACTCCTTGGAGCAGTTGGAAGGCGATCAACGCCACGATGGAGACGAGGCTAAAGGCCACCAGCGAGCGCAGATAAACCTTCCAATGCTGGTCGGCACGCGGTTCCACTCCGGAGAGTTTGTACAGGCCACGTTCCACCGCCAAGTGTTTGTGGCTGCTGAACGTTGCCGCCAGATATTTGCCCATCGGTTGGTGCAGTGCCCCGAGGGTCACTATGAGGATGACCAGCTGGGTGGTTAGCGCGAATGCATGGAGTTCCATGGCCGCGTTCACCACTTCTCGGGTCGAATGAGGGCCGTAAGCAGGTACACCAGCAATCCCAGCCCCACCAACACCAAAATTAACCACGTAACCAATTCCACAACCAGCTCCCTTTCACAATGTGCGTTGATGTCTTTCTCAATCACACATCCGTGCGGGGGCGCTGCCGCCCGTTTTTACGCGTTCTTAACGCGCTGGCCGCCGTTCTTGACACCTTCCTGACGTGCTACCTGAGAGTTCTCGCTTTGTGTCTGCTGTGGCTGTTCACTTATGCGCAGGGTTCACCCCCGCATTGCACGCATAACTAGCGGCACTTCACTTATGCGCAGGGTTCACCCCCGAGTGACGCGCACAACCGCTTATGCGCCAGGTTCAACCCCCAACCCAACGCATAACTAGCGGCACTTCACTTATGCGCAGGGTTCACCCCCGAGTGACGCGCACAACCGCTTATGCGCCAGGTTCAACCCCCAACCCAACGCATAACTAGCGGCACTTCACTTATGCGCAGGGTTCACCCCCGAGTTATGCGCATACGTGAGCAAAAGTCAGGCCGAGAAGCCGCCGTCGGCCTTGATCAACTGCCCACTGACCCAGCGCCCGGCCGGGGACAGCAGGAACCCGACGGTCGGCGCCACGTCCTCGGGCGTGCCGAGCCGTCCGCCCGGCTGCAACGCCGTCAGCTCGGCCCGCACGGCATCGTCCATCCAGCCGGTGTCCACGGGGCCGGGGTTCAGGACGTTCGCGCTGATGTGCTGCCCAGCCAATTCCCGCGCAGCCGCAATGACAATCCTGTCCAGCGCTCCCTTCGACGCGCCGTAGGGCAGGTTGAACGCCGTGTGGTCGCTTGTCAGCGCAACGACCGCGCCGCCGTCGTCCGTGGCCTGGCGGGCAAACGCCGCAATCAGCTGCCAACTGGCCCGGCTGTTGACGGCGAAGTGCCGCTCGAAGCTTTCCAGGGAGGTGTCGAGGATCGCCGAGTCCACCGACTCGCAGTGCGAGAGCACCATCCCCTGCAGCGGGCCGGCCTCCTGGGCGACCTGCGCGAAAAGATGCTCGACGGCGGAGGAGTCGGCCAGGTCTGCGGGCACGGCCCACACCCTGGAGCCGGCCGCAACAAGCTCGGCGGTGAGCGTGGCAATGTCCCGGGCCATGTCACGAGTTTTTGCGCCGCCGAACATGCGCTCGTCGTAGGGATGCCAATAGTTCAGGACCAGGTCCCAGTCGTCTGCGGCCAAGGCGCGGGCAACACCGGCACCCAGCCCAACCGTGCGGCCCACCCCAGTGATCAAGGCTGTTTTCATATGCATCGTCCAAGACTATGCCGGGCAAGCCGCGTCCAAAAGCATCCTGTGGGGGAATAAACGCGGTAGCTTGGAAAGGTCCCCGATGGCACGCGAAAGGCAGTCATGAGCAACTCACAGCCCACCCCCAACCCCGGATTCATCCCTGGAAGGGTCACGCGCCGGGCTGCCGCCCCCGCAGGAAAGCCCGGCTCCGTCCCCGTGAAGCCGGGCGGGCCGACCACCGCCAAAAAGGTTGGCAAGGCTGGTGGGAAAGGTGCGCCGGTGAAGCCTGCTGCCAACACGACCTCCATCAGCGCCGCCATCCACGAGGCCGCAGCCGCGGCAAAGCGGCGTGTTGTGGCCATCACGAACGCCCATGTGGTGCCGGTGGAAGGCGCACCTTTTGACGGAACCGTGCTGGTGGAAGGCGGAAAAATTCTGGGTTTGGGCGCATCGCTGGAGATTCCCGAGGGTGCCGACGTCCTCGATGCCAAGGGGCAGTGGCTACTGCCCGGCTTCATCGACGCACATGTGCATCTGGGCATGGACCCCGAAGGCGAACTGGGCTCCACCAGCGACGTCAATGAGATGACGAATCCCGTCATGGCCGGCGTGCGCGCCATCGACGCCGTGGACCCCTTTGATCCCGGCTTCGACGACGCCCTGGCTGGCGGCATCACCGCCGTCAACGTCAACCCCGGTTCCGGCAACCCCATTGGCGGACAGGCAGTGGCCATGCACACGCACGGGCGCTACATCGAAGAGATGGTGCTGCGCTCCCCCAGCGGGCTGAAGTCGGCCCTGGGTGAGAACCCGAAAACCGTGTATGGGGAGAAAAAGAAGACCCCTTCCACCCGCTTGGGCACGGCGCTGGTGATCCGCCAGGCGTTCATGGACGCACAAAATTGGATGGCCCAGCCGGAGCCGCGACCGCGCGACGCCCACATGGAGGCGCTGGCCATGGTGCTGCGCCGCGAGATTCCCTGGCGCCAGCACTGCCACCGCACCGACGACGTCGCCACGGCCCTCCGCCTGGCCGACGAGTTTGGCTACGAGCTCGTCATTGACCACGGCACGGAAGCGCACCTGATCGCAGACGTCATCGCCGATCGGGGCATCCCGGTGCTGATCGGACCGCTTTTCACCACCAAGTCCAAGCCTGAATTGCGCGGGCGGTCCCTGGCCAACCCGGGCAAGCTGACCGCGGCCGGCGTCGAAATTTCCATTATCACCGACCACCCCGTGGTGCCCATCAACTTCCTCGTCCACCAGGCGGCCTTGGCCGTCAAGGAGGGGCTGGATGCGGACACCGCACTGCGCGCCATCACCATCAACCCGGCCAAGGTGCTGGGTTTGGCGGACCGGATCGGCTCGCTGAAGGCGGGCAAGGACGCGGATCTGGTGCTGTGGAGTGGGGATCCCCTCGACGTCATGTCACGGGCGATGAAAGTCTTCATCGGCGGCAAGCAGGTTTACACGCACGACGCCGAGACCCGGGTGGGTGCCGCAGCCTCCCGCGGGTAGAGGCCGGACAGCCAAGCGTCGCACCTGCTGCCACCTCCGTCCACGTCTCTCCGTATTCGACGGCCGGACGTGCACCAGCACGCCGAAGGGCGGCCCGCCACGATGGCGGGCCGCCCTTCGGCGTGCTGGTCGCGAGCTGCTGACCCTATGGGTTTATGTGGATGGGGCCACGCGCCCGAGGGTCCCGCTGCGAGCTTGCGAGCAGTGGGAGGGCGTGATTGGGGCCACGCGCCCGAGGGTCCCGCTGCGAGCTTGCGAGCAGTGGGAGGGCGTGGGGATTAGGCCGGGAGCTGCAGGACCGCGCCGGTGAAGATGAGGTCGGCGTGGATGACAGTGTCGGCGTTGGCCTGGTAAAGCGCCTGCCATCCTCCCTGGATGCCCAGCTTGTCAGCGATGGTCGACAGTGTGTCGCCGGACTGGATGGTGTAGGTCTCGCCGCTGAGTGCAACGGTCGCGGGTGCCTGCTGCACAGGAGCCTGCTGGACCGGTGCCTGCTGCACGGGAGCCTGCTGGACCGGTGCTTGCTGCACAGGAGCCTGCTGGACCGGTGCTTGCTGCACAGGAGCCTGCTGCACGGGGACAACCTGTGAGGACTGCGCAACTACGGGGGCCGGTGCCGGAACAGCTGCAGGCGAGTAGGCCTGGCCGCCTCCGCCGGAAAGTCCCAACTGTGCTGAACAGGACGGCCATGCGCCCCATCCCTGGCCGGCCTGGACTCGCTCGGCCACGGCGATCTGCTCTGCCCTCGATGCGTTCTGCGGTGCTCCTGCGCCGCCAAAGGCTGCCCAGGTGCTGGGGGTGAACTGCAGTCCACCAGAGAAACCGTTGCCGGTGCTGATGCCCCAGTCGCCGCCGCTTTCACACTGTGCCAGTGCGTCCCAGGTGCCGCCGCTTGCTGCGTTGGCGCCAGTTCCGGCAACTGCCAGTCCGCCTCCGACGAGGGCACCAACTGCCAAAACGCGGCCAAAATTACGAACCATTTTAGTATTCTTCATCGATGCGCTCTCCCAAAGGCCACCTCGCGCTCCATCCGTCCCCGGACATCTGTGCACCACCGTCCAACCTGTAAATATGGAGGTTGTTTCCGTGATCTACCACATGACGGTGTTGGTGTGGGTAGATCCGGGCAATCGTGGCCGCCAAGAAATGCGACCTGTCCAAACGGACAATACCAAGAGTAAAGCGAAACCAAATCGATATGCAAGTCGGCAAACTGTGACCTTATTGTCATAGTATTTGACAGGTTCATGGTGTATTTAAGCAAATCGCTGCCAGCAGACCAACTTCCCGCACACCTGTTCGCCGCAAGAGTTGACTGGTTGACTGTCTTATATGCCACTTCCCCTCCATGCAGTTTCGCCGGCCGAGGCACTACGCGAAGGAACACCATGACCATCTGGACGTGCGCCACATGCGCCATCGAACATACCGACACCACCGACCCCCCGCAGGTGTGTGAAATCTGCTCCGATGAACGCCAGTACGTCCCCGCCACTGGCCAGCGCTGGACCACCCGCGATGAACTCGAGGCGGAGGGATTTCGCATCACTGTGGTGGAGCTGGAACCCGGTCTCCACGCCGTGGAGACCATGCCGGAACTGGGAATAGGCCAACGCGGCCTGCTCGTGCAAACGGAGCACGGAAACTTGCTGTGGGAGCCCCCGGGATTCCTTGACAACGCTGGCATTGAGGCGGTTCGCGCCTTGGGAGGGGTCGCCGTCGTCGCAGCCAGCCATCCGCACCTGACCGGCTCCTCAATCCAGTGGAGCCACGCTTTTGGTCGCGCACCCGTCTACGTTGCCGCTGCCGACCGGCAGTGGATTCGCCGCCCGGACCCCGCAATCCGGTTGTGGGAGGACGTGGAGGAGCTTTTGCCGGGCCTGGCTATGCACCAGTTCGGGGGTCACTTTGCCGGCAGCAGCATGGTCCATTGGCTTGCTGGCGCACAAGGGCACGGTGCACTGCTGGCCGGCGACACCGTCGGTATCGGCCGGGACAGGAAGTCCGTGAACGCCATGCGCAGCTACGTCAACAACATCCCGCTGCCGGCCCGTGCCATCCGACGAATCCTTGACACCTCTGCGCCGCTGGCCTTCGAACGAATCTACGGTGCTTTCGCCACCATCGACGGCGGTGCGAAGGACATTACCGAGCGATCCCTGCGCCGCTACATCGACTGGGTCACCGACACTGTCCCCGACGAATAGGCCCGACGAACAGGCCACAACGGACACCCCATCCACCGACGCTCCTGCAGTTTTGGGCGGTTTTACCGGATCACTCATGCAGTTGCTGCGGAAGCGTTCGTAAAATCACCCCCGAAAGTGCAGGAGGGTCAGTGGGGAGGGGAGGGTGGGAAGGCAGGCTGCGGAGGGTGCGCTGCCGGCTCGCACACACGACGGCTCGCCGGTTCTAAAGGGCGTCTAGCGCTTGCTCCAGGTCCGCGAGCAGGTCCTCGATGTCTTCGATGCCCACCGAGAGCCGGATCAGGTTGACGGGAACGGCCAGCTCGGTGCCCTTGACGGAGGCGTGCGTCATCTCCGAGGGGTAGTTCATCAGCGATTCGATGCCGCCCAGCGACTCGGCCAGCGTAAACAGCGCGGTGGACTCGGCCACCTTGCGTGCGGCTTCCTCGCCGCCCTTGAACTGCACGGAAATCATGCCGCCAAAGCCGCGCATCTGCCGGGCAGCCAGTTCGTGGCCGGGGTGGCTGGGCAGGCCCGGGTACAGCACACGCTCCACTTCGGGACGCTGCAGCAGCCATTCAGCAATCGCCTGGGCGTTGAAGCAGTGCCTGTCCATGCGCACGCCCAGCGTCTTGAGCCCGCGGGTGGTCAACCACGCCTCCATCGGCGCGGACACGGCACCGACGGCAAACTGCACAAACCCGATCTTCTCGGCCGCCTCGGCGTCGTTGAGAATGATCGCGCCGCCGGAAGCATCCGAGTGCCCGCCAATGTACTTCGTGGTGGAGTGGACCACCACGTCGGCACCGAGCGCCAGCGGATTTTGCAGGTACGGAGAGGCAAAGGTGTTGTCCACCACCAACAGCGCTCCAGCGGCATGGGCCACGTCTGCGAGCGCGGCAATGTCGGTAATTTTCATCATCGGGTTCGACGGCGTCTCGACCCACAGCATCTTTGTCCCGCCATCGGGTCCACCTGCGGCAACAGCGGCAGCCAGCGCCCCGGCGTCGAACATGTCAACGGCGGCGTTGGTGATGCCCCAGACCGACAGGATGCGGTTCAGGAGCCGGTAGGTGCCGCCGTAGACGTCGTTGCCCATGACGATGTGGTCGCCGGGGACCAGCAGGGCTCGGATCAGTGCGTCCTCGGCAGCCAGCCCGGAGGCGAAGCTGAACGCGAACTGCCCGCCCTCGACGCCGGCCAGCTGTGCCTGGAGCGCGTCGCGGGTGGGGTTGGTGCCGCGGCCGTACTCGTAGCCGTTGCGCAGCTTGCCGATCCCGTCCTGCGCGAACGTGGTGGTTTGGTACAGCGCGGGGATGACGGCACCGGTGGTGGGGTCCGGTGTCTGGCCGGCATGGACGGCGCGGGTGTTGAAGCCTTCAGTCATGATGTTCTCCTTTTAGGACGGTCGTGTTAAATCAGTAGTGCCAAGTCAGTGGTTGAGATAGTTCAGCAGGTCCAGGCGGGTCAGCACCCCGACGGGCGATCCGACGAATGTCACCATCAGCGCATCCACGTCCTGCAGCTTGGCGCGCGCGGCCGAAATGGGCTCCAGCGAGCCGATGATCGGCAACAGCGGCTGCATGTGGTCGGTGATCTTGTCGGTCAGTTTCGCCTCGTGCCGGAACAGCATGCCTGTCAGCGTGCGTTCATCCACCGAGCCGAGCACCTCCCCCATGACCACCGGCGGTTCCGCGCTGAGCACGGGAATCTGGGACACCCCGTACTCGGCCATCAGGTTGATGACGTCGCGCACCGTCTCGTTCGGGTGGATGTGCACAAGGTCCGGCAGCCCGCCCGTCTTGGCCTTGAGCACGTCGCCAATGGCCGGCTCGTCGCTCAGTTTCAGGAAACCGTAGGACTGCATCCACAAGTCGCTAAAGATCTTGCCCAGGTAGCCGCGCCCGCTGTCAGGCAGAAGCACGACGACGACTGCCTCCGGTCCCAGCCCCTTGGCGGCTTCCAGCGCAGCCACCACCGCCATGCCGGAGGAACCACCCACCAGCAGCCCTTCCTCCCGGGCCAGGCGGCGGGTCATGGCAAAGGAGTCGTTGTCGCTGACGGCGATGACCTTGTGCGGGACGGAGGGATCGTAGGAGCGGGGCCAGACGTCCTCGCCCACGCCTTCGATGAGGTAGGGGCGGCCGGTTCCGCCCGAGTACACGGAACCTTCCGGGTCCGCGCCGATGATCTGCACCTCCCCGCCGTCGGCTGCCGGGCGGTCCCGGGATGCTTCGCGCAGGAAACGGCCGGCGCCGGTAATGGTGCCGCCGGTTCCCACGCCTGCCACAAAGTGCGTGATGCGCCCGTCGGTGTCCGCCCAGATTTCCGGGCCAGTGGTTTCGTAGTGGCTCAGCGGGCCGTTTTGGTTGGAGAATTGGTCGGGTTTGTAGGCACCCGGAATTTCCTGGGTCAGCCGGTCGGAGACCCCGTAGTAGGACTGCGGGCTGCTGGCGGACACTGCCGACGGCGTGACCACCACCTCGGCACCGTAGGCCCGTAGGACCGAACGCTTGTCCTCGCCCACCTTGTCGGGCACCACGAACACGCACTTGTAGCCGCGCTGCTGGGCCACCATGGCCATGGCGACCCCGGTGTTTCCGCTGGTGGGTTCCACCACGGTGCCACCCGGGAGGATTTTTCCTTCCTTGGCAGCCTCGTCGAGCATTTTCACGGCAATGCGGTCCTTGGCGGAGCCGCCGGGGTTCATGTACTCAAGCTTGACAAGCACTGTAGCTTGGAGACCCTCGGTGACCTTGTGCAATTTCACCAGCGGAGTGTTGCCAATCAGGTCCAGGACGGAGTTCGCGTACTTCATAGCTCCCAAGGTATCCTCCCGGCCGGGAAAGTGACCACCGATCGTTACGTCCGCTGACGCGGGCACGCGATCCTTTGGCTGCCATGCACCGCCCGCACTCCCGCTTCCTGATGCTGCCGCCGCGCAACCAGGAGCTGGTAACCTCGGGCCATGACACCGGATGAGCTGGCCGACCTGGCCCACCTGCGACGCGCGCGGGACATGATCGACAGGGATTACGCTTTGCCGCTCAACGTGCCAACCATGGCCGCCCGGGCGCTGATGTCCACCGCTCACTTCTCGCGCAAATTCCGTGCGGCTTACGGCGAAACACCCCACAGTTATCTCATGACCAGACGCATTGAACGCGCAGCGGCACTGCTGCGGGCGGGGTCGTCGGTGACGGAGGCATGCATGGCCGTGGGCTCGACGTCGCTGGGTTCCTTCAGCACCCGCTTCACCGAAATTATGGGCGAAACTCCCAGCGCCTACAGCTCCCGGGAGCACAGTGCCATCGAGGCCATGCCCCCGTGCTTTGCCAAGGCCACCACGCGGCCCACGCGTGGCGCCGCCACAAATGGCAACCAATAATCCGGGCCTCGTTTCCCAGTCATAGGCGCAGCTCACGGGCTCGTCCAACCAGCAGAGCAGAAATGAAGAAGCGCAACGGCCGGGTCCACGTTAGTTTTTTTCCATGGCTATTTCACTTCAGTACACACATGTCACCGTCCACGATGCCGAGGCATCCATCGCGTTTTACCGTGATGCCCTCGGCCTGAACGTCAGCAATGACGTGAAATCCGGCGAATTCCGCTGGGTCACCCTGGGCACGGACACCCAGCCAGGCCTGGGCATTGTCATTTCCGAACCCCATGCGGGCCGTTCCAAGGACGACGGCGACGCGATGGCCGCCCTGCTCACCAAGGGATTGCTACCCATGCTCGTCTTCAGTAGCGACAACCTTCAGTCCCTCTTCGAGCAGGCCGTGGTGTCCGGCGCCGAAGTGCTCCAGGAACCAACGGACCAACCATGGGGCCCGCGCGACTGCGCATTCCGCGATCCATCCGGAAACATGGTCCGCGTCAGCCAGGCCTGAGCCGGGCTACTGCGCGGTCCAATCACATTCCCCACGCCCCCACACACATCGAAAGCGCAGTAGATTGCAATGTTCGCCACGAACATTGCAATCTACTGCGCTTTCGAATGGTTTCGGAGCGGGCTGGCGCTAGATCAGCCCGTCCGTGAGGTGGTTGGGCGTGCCAAAGCGGTGCGCGGTGATGCTGATGGCCTGCTCATGCAGGAACGGCAGCATCTCCACGCGACCGGCCTCCGTCACCTCGCCGGCGTAAATCGCCAGGTCCGGACGCCCTTCGCTGGCTGCATACAGGGCTGAAGCGTCGCCGCCGATGAGCCGAATGCGCCCGGCCCCGAAGCTGCGCGCCAACCAGGCAGCGTCGCCCTCCACGGTGACAGTGAGGTGTTCGCTGAGCAACAGTGCCTGCACTGCCTGTGGGAGAACGACGGCGCTGGAGACTTCCGGGGCGGCCCCGGCCCGGATGCCTGCCGCAAGCACGCGCAGCAGCTTCGCCACGGGTTCGCCTTCGCTCAAACGCACCAACGGATGCAGGGGACGGTAGCGGAACACATTGCGTTCGGCGGACAGCGCCGAGACGTCCTTGGCGTTGCCAAATTCCGTTGCCCAGGCCACCGCGTCGCTGTGCAGCGCCCGCTTCAGGAAGGCATGCTCGTCATCTGACAGGTTCGCGTCCGCATGGAGCATTTTGGTGGCCGCATCGCCCAATGGCGCCGTGGCCGAGGACGGCGCAGCACGCCAGTTGCCCAGTCCCACGAGGTAGTTGGGCCCGCCGGCCTTCGTTCCGGCCCCCACTGCGGATTTCTTCCAGCCGCCGAACGGCTGGCGCTGCACAATGGCGCCGGTGATGCCGCGGTTGACGTACAGGTTTCCGGCCTGGACGGTGTCCATCCACACGCCGATCTCCGCCGAGTCGAGGG
This sequence comes from Arthrobacter sp. H35-D1, assembly GCF_030063185.1. Classification (GTDB taxonomy): domain Bacteria; phylum Actinomycetota; class Actinomycetes; order Actinomycetales; family Micrococcaceae; genus Specibacter. The sequence continues at coordinate 232,270 of NZ_JASISP010000003.1, read as the reverse complement.
AATGCAACCCGCTGGTCAGCCCGTACTCGGTGCGGTTGACCATGGCGATGGCCTCCTCGAGCGTCTCGGCCTGCATGACGCCCAGGACGGGGCCAAAGTACTCGGTCAGGTGGAAGGCAGAACCGGCCGCAACGCCGGTGCGCACGCCCGGGGACCAGAGGCGCCCGGTCTCGTCGAGCTGCCGGGGTTCAAGGGCCCAGGCCTCGCCGTCGTCGAGGGTGGTAAGCGCCGTGTGCAGCTTGCCGGCAGCCGGCTCGATGATGGGACCCATCTGCGAGGTGGCGGTCTCCGGGTAGCCGACGCGCAGGCTGGCGGCGGCGTCAAGCAGCTGCTTGTGGAAGCGCGCGGAGGTGGCCACCGCCCCCACCATGATGACAAGGGACGCCGCGGAGCACTTCTGCCCGGCGTGCCCGAAAGCCGACTGCACAACGTCCTTGGCCGCCAGGTCCAGATCGGCGCTGGGGGTGACGATGATGGCATTCTTGCCCGACGTCTCGGCCAGCAGCGGCAGGTCGGTGCGGAAGCTGCGGAACAGTTCGGCGGTCTCGTACCCGCCTGTCAGGATGACACGGTCGACGGCGGGATGGGACACCAGCGCCCGGCCCAGGTCGCGCTCGCCCAGCTGGACAAGGGCCAGCACCTCGCGCGGCACTCCGGCATCCCACAGGGCCTGGACCATGACGGAACCGGTACGCTGTGCCTGCCGTGCGGGCTTGATGACCACGGCGGAGCCCGCGGCCAGCGCTGCCAGCGTGGATCCTGCCGGGATGGCGAGCGGGAAGTTCCACGGCGGGGTCACCACGGTGAGCTTCGCCGGGACGAACGTGGCGCCGTCGACCGTTTCCAAGTCCTTGGCGCGCTCGGCGTAGAAGTGGGCGAAGTCCACGGCCTCGCTGACTTCCGGGTCCCCCTGGTCAAGGGTCTTGCCGGTCTCGGCGGCCATGACCTCCATGAGCTCGGCACGGCGCGATTCCAGGATGTCCCCGGCACGGTGCAGGATGGCGGCGCGCCCGGCCCCGCCCAGCTCACCCCAGGCTTTTCCATGCTCGACGGCGGTGTCCACGACGCTGTTCAGCCGGTCCAGTTCGGTGATGGTGGTGGCCGCGACGAGGTCGACGCCCAGCTTGGAGCCGGGGATGCGGGCCAGGATGTCCCGGCCCCAGGCTTGGTTGGCCGGCAGCGCCGGGTCGGTGTCGGCGGTGTTGACGAAGCGGTCCACGGGCGCCGGGGAGGAGGGCACATTGCGGTCCTGGACACGGTTGCTGGACGGCACTTCGGCGTCCACGCCCTGCAGGGAGGCCAGGAAGCGTTCCTTCTCGCGCTCAAACAAGGCATCGCTGTCGGTGAGCTCAAAAACGGCGGACATGAAGTTTTCCTGGCTGGCGCCCTCTTCAAGGCGCCGGACCAGGTAGGAGATGGCGACGTCAAACTCTCCCGGGTGCACCACGGGCGTGTACAGCAGCAGGGAGCCGATGTCCTGGCGGACGGCCTCGGCCTGACCTGTGGCCATGCCCAGCAGCATTTCGAATTCAAGGGCGCGGCTGGCCGTGTCGATGCCGCGCTGCTTGGCCAGGAGCCAAGCGTGGGCCACGTCGAAGAGGTTGTGCCCGGCCACGCCGATGTGGACGTTGGCCAGGTGTTCGGGTGTGAGCGCATAATTCACCAGGCGCTTGTAGTTCGTGTCGGAGTCCTGCTTGCTTCCCCACGTTGCCAGCGGCCAGTTGTAGACGGAGGCCTGCACCTCTTCCATGGGCAGATTGGCACCCTTGACGAGGCGGACCTTTACCGGCGCCCCGCCGTCGGCTGTACGCCGGGCCGCCCACTCCTGCAGCTCCATCAGGGCCCCGAGCGTGTCCGGCAGGTAGGCCTGGAGCACGATGCCGGCCTCGACGTGCTTGAACTCCGGCTTGTCCAAAATCTGCTTGAACACGGCGAGGGTCATGGTGAGGTCCTTGTACTCCTCCATGTCCAAGTTGATGAATTTCGGCTTGTCGAAGGAGGCCGCCAGCGAGTACAGCGGGCTGAGTTTTTCCACCACCTCCGCCACGGCGTCATCGAAGGCCCACGGCGTGTGGGGTGCCACGGTGGAGGATTCCTTGATCGAGACGTAGTTCACGTCCTCCCGCGCCAGCAGCGCCAAGGTGCCCTCAAGGCGGCGGGCGGCTTCGTGCTCGCCCAACACCGCCTCGCCGAGGAGGTTGATATTCAGGTCCACGCTGTCCTTGCGGATCTTGGCGATGGCCGGGCCCAGCTTGGCGGAGGTGGCATCCACAATCAAGTGGCCCACCATCTCCCGGAGAACCCTGCGGGCAATGGGGATCACCAGCCGCGGCAGGCGAGGGGCCATGATGCCGCCGAGCCGAACAGCCCCGCGCATGTACCAAGGCAGGAAGGCCGGCACCTTGGAGGCCAGTGCGGCCAGATTGCGCCCGGCCACGGCCACGTCTTCGGGACGGACCACGCCGTCAACAAAACCCACGGTGAAAGCCAGGCCGTTGGGATCCTTCAAAACCCCGGCCAGGCGTTGGGCGGAGACGTCGGCGGGGAACTTTCCCGCCTCGCTGAGCCAGTGTCTTACAAGGGCGATCGTCTCCTCGACGAGATCGTCGCCGGGAACCGGAATGCTTGCGGCTGTAGCCGCGGAAGTGGTGCTTGTCATGGTCCTTGCCTGGTTCATTTCTGTTGGTGCTCAAAGCGCTTGTTTTGGCGGCTTGCCTGCCACCAGTATGAGACTCTTCTTCAATAAGAAAAAGTGCTGATTTATAATCAATATAAGTCAGTATTACTACACTCTCTGGAGCACCCATGCTTGACGTCAAACGCCTGCGCCTGCTGCGTGAATTGCACCTCCGCGGCACCTTGGCCGACGTTGCCGCAACGCTGCAATACAGCCCCTCGGCCGTGTCGCAGCAGCTGGCCCTGCTGGAGAGGGAAGTCGGGGTCCCGCTGCTGCTGAAAGTGGGGCGCAGAGTCCAGCTCACGCCCCAAGCGGAGATCCTCGTGGCCCACACGGCGGAGCTGCTGGAAACCCTGGAACGGGCCGAAGCAGACCTGGCCGCCTCGCTGACTGTCCCCACGGGGACCGTAAAACTGGCCATGTTCCAGTCGGCGGCCCTGGCCCTGCTGCCGAATCTGCTCACGGCCATGGCACAGGCCTATCCTGATGTGCGCATTGAAATGATCCAGCGCGAACCCGAAAGCGCCCTCCATGAGACGTGGGCCCGCGACTTTGACCTGGTGGTGGCCGAGCAATATCCGGGCCACGCTGCACCCATGCTCCCCGAGCTGGACAGGGTCACGCTGACCACCGACGCCATTCGGCTCGCCGTCCCCTTCCACGATGTGGCCGGCGGCATGGCCAAGCTCCTCAGCTCACCCATCACAGAACTGGAGGACACGGCCGAACTACCTTGGGTCATGGAACCGCGGGGTGCGGCGTCCCGCCATTGGGCCGAGCAAAGATGCCGGCAGGCAGGCTTTGAACCCGACGTTCGTTTCGAAACTGCCGATCTGCAGGCCCAAATCCGGCTCATCGAGTCAGGCAACGCCGTGGGCCTGATGCCGGATCTCATGTGGACGGGACGCCCGCCCCAGCTTCGCCTGATTGACCTGCCGGGCCTGCCCCAACGCACAGTCTTCACCTCTGTCCGCCGCGCCAGCCGCAGCCGTCCGGCCCTTTTGGCCTGCCGGGAAATTCTGGAGCTGACGGCGCAGGAATTGGCCGTCCCGACGCCCCTGCCATGACCACCGCCCCGGCCGCGGCAAAAGCTCTGGCCGCCTCCGTTCCCGCGGCGCTCTTTGCGGCGGGTCTGGCACTGCTCGCCTCGGGGCTGCTGACCCCGGCATCAGCGCTGGAGCTGGCCTCGCGCACCGTGCCGATCCTGGTGTTTGTGGTGGCGATGACAGTGGTGACGGGGCTGGCGGACTCGGCCGGGCTGTTCACGGCTGTTACGGCCAGGCTGGCCGGTGCCCGCCGTTCTGCAGATCCCGGCCCGACGCCGTCGGGCCGGGTCTGGCTGTTGTGGCTGCTGGCGGTGGCCCTTGCCACGGTGAGCACGGTGTCCCTGTCGCTGGACACCACCGCCGTGCTGGTCACGCCGGTGGTGGTCTCCCTGGCACGGCACGCACGGATCCCGCCGCTGCCGTTTGCCTTGACCACCGTGTGGCTGGCGAACACAGCCTCCCTGCTGCTGCCGGTTTCCAACCTGACAAACCTGCTGGCCCAGCACCGCCTGGGCCTGTCCCCGTGGGGCTTCGCGCAACTGCTGTGGGCGCCGGCCGCTGTGGGAGTCGCGGTTCCGGTGGTGTTCCTGCTGTTGATTTTCCGGACCGAACTGCACGGCAGCTTTCCCCGCCCTGCGGTGCCGCACGTCAAGGACAGGGGCCTGCTGGCCTTCAGCGCCGTCACGGTGGCCGTGCTGCTGCCCCTGCTGGTGTCCGGGCTGCCCGTCTGGATCCCGACGAGCGTCGCGGCGGTGTTTTTGCTGGCGGTGTTCGTGCTCCGCCGCCAATCGTCCCCGGGGTGGGCAGCAGCGTGGAGGATGCTCCCCGTCCAGCCGCTGCTGTTGGCGATGGGACTGTTCCTGATCATCCAAACGCTGCATGACCACGGCTTGGGCACCGCCCTTGCCCGCGCTTCCGGCACCGGCGAGAGTTTCACCGCGCTGCTCCAGCTGGCGGGGCTCGGCGCGCTGAGCGCAAATGCCGTCAACAACCTGCCGGCTTATTTGGCGCTTGAACCTGCCGCAGGCTCCCCGCTCCGGCTGGCGGCGCTGCTCATCGGCGTGAATCTCGGGCCGCTGGTGTCCCCGTGGGCATCCTTGGCCACCTTGTTGTGGCACAGCCGGCTGCGCGCCATGGGCATCAACATCTCGTGGCGCGGCTACATGCTGGCCGGGGCCGCCGTCGTGGTTGTCTTGCTGCCACTGTCGGTGCTGGCATTGTGGCTTTCTGCCGGGATGCCGGGCTAGCGACGCTGCCTTTCCGGCGTTCCTTTCCCACGCACGACGCCGGATGGCCGGGTTTAGTCCGCCAGTTCCCGCGCGATGGGACCCAGCAGGCGGCGCTGCTCCCGGGTGGTCCGAGCCCGCGCCCACTGTCAGCTGCGCGTGCGACCATGGAGTCATGACCGCCACAGCACTCACCGGCCGCACTCTGGTCTGGGACGCGGAGGGCCCCTATTCCCTGCCGCAGACATTGGACATCATCGGCCGGGGCCCCGCCGACAAGACAGTCATGGTCGCATCCGGCACCGCTTGGCTCGCCTTCAACACCCCGGACGGCCCCGCAACGCTGGGGATCTCCCAACGAGGCAGCGAACTGCACGCCCGCGCCTGGGGCCCCGGCGCGGACCATGCCCTCACCGGCGCCCCCGGGCTGCTCGGAGCGCACGACGACTGGTCCCACTTCGACTCCCCCGGATTCGCGGATTCCCTCCCCCACTGCGTCAAGGAAGCACGACGCCGGCACCCGGCAGTGCGCCTGCCCTCCACCCGGCGCGTGGTTGATGCCCTCATCCCTGCCGTGCTGGAACAAAAGGTCACGTCGGCGGAGGCTCGCCGCGGGTACGCAACACTGGTGCAGAAGTTCGGCACCCCGGCCCCGGGGATCGGCACGGATCCGGCCATCCCGGTAGACCTGATGGTGGCCCCCACTCCCCGGCAATGGGCCATGATTCCCTCCTGGGCGTGGCATCAGGCAGGTGTTGGGCCACAGCGTTCGGCAACGGTCATGCGGGTGGCCGGTTCGGCGTCGGGCTTGGAACGGCTGGCCAAGCTGCCGGCAACTCAGGCGGCAGCAAAGATGCAGAGCATCCCCGGCATTGGTGTGTGGACGGCGGCGGAAACCACCCAGCGCACGCATGGCGACGCCGACCAGGTGGCCGTGGGCGACTATCACCTGGCCGCCTATGTGGGCTGGGCCCTGGCGGGGAAACCCGTGGATGATGCCGGCATGCTCGAGCTGCTCGAGCCGTGGCACGGACACCGGCAGCGCGTGGTGCGAATGCTGTATTTGAGCGGATTCCGGAAACCTGCCTTTGGGCCGCGCATGACCATCCAAGACCACCGCGGGCACTAACCGGCTTGCCGCAGGCGTTCACAGAGCGGAACGGCTTCCCCACCCCGCGGCCACATCGCCTAGGCTGGCTCCATGAGCGACATCATCAACCTACAGGCCACTTTCATCCCCAACGAGGGCGAATTCTTCCGTGTGAAGCTCGCCCTCGAGATTGCCATCGAGCAGGTCGTGGAAGAGGCCGGCTGCATCCAATACGAAATCACCGAAGAAGCGGAAGAAAAGATTGTCTTGACCGAGCAGTGGGCCTCGGCGGCGGACCTTGCCAAGCACGGCAACGGCATCGCCGTGCAGGACTTGAACGAGTCCCTGAGCGCCTTGCTGGCCGAACCGGTCAAGCTGGTGCGCAGCTAGCCCCGCCCGTTAAGCCCCAGCCCGTTAAACACGTTGGAGCTGGTGATGCCCGTGGGGCTTCACCAGCTCCAACGGAGCGGGAATGCTACTTTGCGGTGTCGCCTTCGCTGGCGGTGTCGCCTTCGCTGGCGGTGTCGCCTTCGTTTTCCTTGGCAGCCACTGCCGCATGCACTTCTGCCATGTCAAGTGCCTTGACCGCGTCGATGACGGAATCGAGCTGTGTTCCGTTCAGGGCACCCGGCTGGGCAAACACCAGCACCTTTTCCCTGAAGGCCATCAGGGTGGGGATCGAGGTGATGTTTGCCTCGGCCGCGAGCGCCTGCTGGGCCTCGGTGTCCACCTTGGCGAACACGACGTCGTCGTGCTTTTCCGAAGCAGCTTCAAAGGTGGGCGCAAACCCTACGCAGGGCTGGCACCAGGTTGCCCAAAAATCAACGAACACAATGTCGTTGCCTTCGATGGTGGGACCGAAATTTTCCGTGGTGATTTCAACTGTAGCCATGTCTCCACGGTACGTCAGGGTACAGTTCCCCGCCGGATATTTCGCTTACCGCGTGAGTGGGAATTAGTGCGGACTCCGGTCATCCACCGTTGACATTGCCTCCATTCGGGGTTGACCGGCCCGCCATCAGAACCCGTTGCGCTCACGTGCGACGGACCGGGTGAAATGCGAATTCCGGCCCGGTCCACCCTCGCAACCGGACTGGGCGCAACGCTGCTGGGCGCCGCCATTCCATCGCGGATGAGTGGCAGCAACATGAGAATCATGGACGACGGCGGCACCCGGGTTGGCGAGGCACCCGCCCAGGTTCCGCCGTCGGGCTTTAACCCGCAGTCCCCACATAGACACATGCAGTTCACAGGCAGTTCACCCGGAGCGTGCATACTGGCAGTATTGACTACAGAAAAGGAAGCAGCGATGACTTTCACACCAGGAGAAACCATGACCCGTCCCACGCACAACCAGACCTTCACCAATCCCGCCACGCATGACGTTTGGCCCGTTTTGGCCAAGAACGAGCCCGTTGCGCTTGTCAACGAGCGCGGCTGGCGCCTATCCGGCCGAGTTGAGACGCTGTCCCGCGATCGCCAATGCTTGTGGATTCAGCTCGACTCCGGTTTGGGCCGCCAGCTCATCCACCACCAGGACGGCTTTGTGCTGGAAAGCGAAGAACAGGCTGGCTGATCCGAGCTGTTGAAAAAAGTTGCCCGATCCCTTGCAGGGTTCGGGCAACTTTTTTGTTCGGAGCTGCCGGGAATCAGACCTTGGATTTCCGGTAGCCGGCTTTCCTGGCTGCGGCTTCGGTGCTGAAACAAATTTTCGGAGTTGTCCTGGTGCAGAACCGCTGGCCCTTGAGATGGTAAATCTTGCTCGGGGCGTAGCCCTTGATGGGAGCCCACGAGGGGCAGTTCCATTTGCTGGAGGGCTTTGACGTGGCGGGTTTTGGTGCTGGCACAACTTTCACGTATTTCTGTCCACTGGACGCTGCTGCAATACTGCCCTGCTTGGCCCATCGGATCGACCATTTTCGGAGGTCGTCGCGGGGAATGTCGTCTTCAAGTACCCGGTGGAGCCGCTCTTGAACGTTCGGACCGCCTTGTTGGGGGCTGCTCCGTCGGCATCGAAATACACAGTTGCCGTCAGCGTGCCGGTCTTGCTCCAAGCCTTGCCGGAGTGGCGCTGCGCTTGGGCCGGAGCCGGGATGCCGGCAAGCGGAGCCACAAGCGCCGGAGCGGTGATTCCGGGCATGAGCTGGCGGCACAGGGCGTACGCAGAATTGAGTTCATTTCTCCCCCAAGGAGCAAGGCCAAGCCAACAGTGGATAATTCAAAGACCACCTATAGCGTCGTGTGAATCGACAACTACTGCTCTTCGGTCCCGATCATGGAGACAAATTCGTTGGCTTCGGTCTCGCCAATATCGGAATGGTCGCGCAGCAAGCGGGCTGCGCTTTCGTGGTCCCCCGACTGTGCCAGTTCGCGGATGTGGCGGAAGACCTCTTCGTTCAGGCGGGTGCTGGCAACTTCTCGAATCTCTTCGCCTTGGGAGACTATGGCCCTGTACCGGTAAGCATTGGGTACCCCGGCCGGCTTCGTCCCTGCTTCCGGTGCCGCCTTGATGATGTCCTCCACCGTCAGCGCGGCCTCATTTGTCGTGGGCTGGGCAGGCTCTGCCGTGGGCTGCGCCGGTTCTGCCGTGGGCTGTGGGAACTGTGCCAACGCCGCCACGGCTGCGGCCGAATCACCCAAGCCCAAGCGAGTGGCCTTACGATATTCCTTCACCGCATTGAGAATCTGGCGCTGGGCAATGAGCGAATAGACCAGCTGGTGGGATTCGGGAGTGAGCCGTGCCCCGGCTTCTACTGCGACTTCCCGGGTAATTTCACGGCCCTTGCCCCTGCGGAGGGGTTTCGGGGGTGCCGAACCGTCCTTCACGGGTTCCGCCGCGTTCCGGTTTCGCTTGCCCATGATCCGTGATCCCACCACAACGACTACGACAACAACGAGCACGATCAGCAGCGGCACCAGGTATTCCATGCCTTAACTGTAGTTCGCTTTGGCCAAGGTTTCTGGTGGGAGCAATCCGGTCGTGGCCCGCATGCCGGATCACCGGCTGCGCGGCGCACAATGAAGCCGGCCTGCCAAAGCGGGTCCATTGCCAAAGTTGACACAGGTGTGGTGATCCGCGCCCGGAAATACCTGCAGCGAATCACCACAGCTGCAGCAGTCGTTGACACGCCCGGGCTGTACACACATTTTGGCCGCTAACCCCCAGAGCTGCAGCGGAACTGTCCAAGCACGAAAAAGCCCGGAACCTGCGCTTTCACGCGAGGTTCCGGGCTGTCCCGTTTTGGTGGCAGATACTGGATTCGAACCAGTGAAGGCGTTGCCAGCTGATTTACAGTCAGCCCCCTTTGGCCACTCGGGTAATCTGCCATGGCCACCAAACCCCAAACAACGGATTCGGCTTTCGCACCCAACAAGTGGAAGCAGTAAAACAATACAAGGAATTTGTCCAAGAATCGAATCGAGGGCTCGGTCGCACCAAAATTGCTTTGCCCGGCTGCGGCTTGTGCAGTCGCTAGACGTCCGTTTGAATCCGCCTGACCAGCTGGTTTTTCAGGAACGCAGCCTGTTCGGGAGTGATCTGTTCCAACGCCACGGCCCTGGCCATGTCGTCGTCGACACCCGCGATGCGCGAGGACGCGGAATTAGGCGGTGAGCCGATGATGCTGCCCGGGTCAAGACTGGCTGCCGGCCCGCCCACCAAGGTGGGCCCGCCCAACGCTGTCATGGCAGCCAAGGTCACGGCCGCGACGGCTGTTCCCACGGTTTTCCGTCCTCGACCTGACCGGGAGCTTGCGGAGCCGAGCGTCGCGGCCCCGTCGTGTGGCATTGCCGGCAAGGCGGCAAGTGCAGGATCGGTGCTTTCGGCCATCGTCTTTGGTCCTCCTGATGCAGTCTGTCTCACATCCACTACTATGCCCGGTACAAATGTGCGGGCGCCGGAGAAATCCTTGGAGGTGACTGTGAGCGGCACGCCACCGGATGAAAAAACACCACGGGCCCGGGGCCAGCTAGGCTAGGAGGCAAATCAACCGCCCGAATTTCCAAGCAAGTGGAGGAACCATGGCTAGTGAGTCAACGTTCGACGTCGTCAGCAAAGTGGATAAGCAGGAGGTAGCCAACGCCTTGCACCAAGCCCAGAAGGAAGTGGCCCAGCGCTACGACTTCAAGGGCATTGGCGCCGAGATCGACTTCAGTGGCGAGAAGATCCTGCTCAAGGCCAACTCCGAAGAGCGCGTCTTGGCTGTCATGGACGTTTTTGAGTCCAAACTGATCAAGCGCGGCATTTCCTTGAAGTCCCTGGATGCCGGGGAGCCCTTCGCGTCAGGCAAGGAGTACCGCATCGAGGCCGAGATCGTGGAAGGCATTGCCCAGGACGTGGCCAAGAAGATCAACAAGCTCATCCGCGATGAAGGCCCCAAGGGTGTCAAGTCCACCATTCAGGGCGATGAACTGCGCGTGAGCTCCAAGAGCCGTGACGACCTTCAGGACGTTATGGCCATGCTGCGCAAGTTTGAGGACGCCGACCTGCAGTTCGTGAACATGCGCTAAAACGCAACGCCACTGGGCCGCGAAGCCCCCGCACGAACCAAAAAGCGCCTGCTGCTGATTTCTGCCATTTTCATGGGCAATTCAGCCGGCAGGCGCTTTTTTTGCTCTTGCCGGGCCCCCGCACGCAGCATAATCTTCCCTTTGCGTGCACCAATCCCATGACATCGTCTGGAGCGGCCATGAACCCCCAGCGAACTCCCGCCGGAGCCCCGTACTGGATTGATCTGACGACCTCTGATTTGAAGAAGTCGCATGAGTTTTACGCCGCCCTGTTTGGGTGGAGCACCCACCTGGGCGTGGACAACATTGTCAAGCCCATCGAAGCTGCCAAGAACGCCGGCTCCATCGTCTATTTGCAGCCCCTGGACGTCCCCGAACAGGGCAAAATAGCCATGTTGGTGACCCCGGCGAGGCTTCGACGGGGCTGTGGGGATCTGGCGCCCATGCTGGGTTCCAGGCCCATGAAGAAGACGGTGCGGCTGCGCGGCATGAGCTGCACTCCCAAGTCCCGCGACACCAACCCCGGCGACGGCGAGAGGGAACTGGCCGGCATCATGGGTGCAGCCGCCTTCCTGCCCCACGGGACACCTTCCAGCTGGCATGTGTATTTCCAGACGCACGGCGTCGATGCCACCATCGCGAAGTCCCTCACCCTGGGTGCCGCCATTGTCAACGCCGCCGACGATTCCCCCTCCGTCAGGAAGGTTTGGTACATTTTTCAAGCGCCGGGCTCAACCAAACCCGTCTCATAGGACAGGACCACGGCCTGCACCCTGTCCCGCAGGCCAAGTTTCGTCAAAATTTTGCTGACGTGTGTCTTGACTGTCTGTTGTGCGATGAACAGCTGCGCGGCAATCTCCTGGTTCGAGAAGCCCCTGCCAACGAGCCTCATCACTTCAAGTTCCCGGTCGGTGAGACAGGCAAGCCGGTCGCGGGAAAGCACCGGACGGACCGCCGACACGGCGAACTGTTCAATCAGCCGCTTGGTGACTGAAGGGGCAAGCAGCCCTTCCCCGGATGCCACGATCCGCACCGCTGCCACCAGTTCTTCCGCCAGTGCATCCTTGAGCAGGAACCCGCTGGCGCCCAGGCGCAGCGCATCATAGATGTAGTCATCGACGTCGAAGGTCGTCAGCATGAGGACGTGGGGTGCGTCCTCCTCGGGGTCCGGCGTGCTCGCGAGAATTTGCCGTGCGGCTTCCAACCCGTCCATGACCGGCATGCGAACGTCCATCAGCACCACGTTGGGACGACAGGAGGCTGCCAGCTCAACTGCCCGGGCGCCGTTCTCCGCCTGCCCCACCACAACAATGTCTTCCTGGGCACCCAACAGGGCGGCAAATCCTTCGCGGACCATCGCCTGGTCATCGACAACAAGTACTTTAATGCTCATGGCAGGGCACTTCCCTTGCTGTTTTCCTTGTTATTTTTTGGATTTGCCGTGCTGGTACTCATGGGAAGCCGTGCAGTGACGGAAAAGCCGCCATCAGCCGTGGATGTGCAGACCACCGAACCGCCCACAATGTCGGCCCGCTCGCGCATTCCTATCAGGCCCTGCCCCAAGTGCGGGCCCTTGTCCAGCTGTGCCATGATCGCACCCACGGCTGAGCTGGAGTTGACCACCGACACGGCCAACATGCCTGCTTCAACAGTGAACTCCACCTGCACGCTTGCCCCCGGGGCATGCCGGATGACGTTGCTCAGTGCCTCTTGGACAATTCTGTAGGTGGTCAGGGCTATGACCTCGCCAATCTCGTAGCGCTCACCATCGGGTAGCGCCGGGTCCTCGATGCGCACTCCGGTGGAGCGCGCCGAAGCAAAGAGCTGCGGCAGGTCTGCAAGAGTGGGCTGGGGACCCAATTCGCGTCCCACTTCGGCATTGCGCAGGGATCCCAGCATGCTGCGCATCTCCATCATGGCCCTCCGGGAGCTCGCGGCAATGTCATCGAACTCTTGTTTCAGCTCAGGACTCAGACCAGAGTGGCGGTAGCTGGCCGTGGTTGCCTGAACCACCACCACCGACATGCCATGGGCAACGACGTCGTGAAGTTCACGCGCTATGCGCGTGCGTTCCTCGGCCAAACGGCGCCGCGACTGTTCCTCCGCACTGACTGTTCGTTCGGCGGCCAGTTCAACGCGCAAATGCTGCCATTGCTGGGCCACAACGGACGCCATCATGAGCCCGCCAGCCACTGCGGCAAAAATAACAACATTGGTTTGGGCGCCCGTCGACTGCCCGCCCGGCATGGTCAAGTAGTTCGCCACTACACCCACGATAACGCTGCCCAGCCAAGCGACGGCCGGAACCATCCAGTGCGAGCGCAGCCCGGCCACGCAGATGACAAGCACCTGGGTGATCATGGCAACGACGCTGAAAGGCATGGGGGCTCCGCCTATGGGATCCGAGACAAGAGGCAAGACGGCTAACGGAACCAGCGAGACAAGCGCCCCTGCCACCGGGCGGGCAGCAGTCAACCCCAACGAAGCTGAATGCAGAATCGACATGCCCAGCGCAAACGGCAGGGCCATATTATACAAAGCCATGTTCAGCGGCGCGCCGACGGCAAGGAGCGCAATGCAAACCACGGCTGTGCCCAGCCAGACCCAGCTAATCCCTTTCAACCGCCACAAATGCACAGTGCTAAAGGGCATTTGTGTTTCGGCGCCGGTCCCCGTTACCGAAGCCGCCCCGGTCCCTGCCGAGGCGGATCCGCCCGTCCTGTCCGTTCCCGCGCCCTTAGCCATTTTCATGTCGGTCGTCTAGTGCTTCCGTTGTCAGTTCGGCCGTGGGCCCGTCCTCGTCCAGTCCGCTCAGGCCGCCGGCCGGTGCACCGTTCCACTGTTGGATCTGCCAACCGCCGGGGGCCGTGCTGCCCTTGGGTTCTCCGTCGAGCACCACAATTCCGGTGTTTGACAGGTCATGGTATTTATTGGAGGCCCAGTCGATGTTTATGCCCCTGTGACCGGCCCAGAAGCGGATCATCGCCCCGTGGCTGACCATGGCCACTGCTTGGTGGGCACCGGCAGCCTCTTCCACGACGGCGTCAAAGCGTTCAAGCACTTCATATCCGGTGTCGGCCCCTGGCATCCGGGCCGACAGGTCGCCTGTCAACCAGGACTTCAACGCGTCGAGGTATGCCTCAATGGAAGGCACATCCCCTTTCATCTCCAGCTCGCCGGCGCTGATCTCGCGCAGTCCCTCGCGCACTACCGGATCAAGGCGTCGCTCGGCAGCCAGCGGCGCCGCTGTCAGGGCCGTGCGCGTGAGGTTTGAGATATACAGCGCCTCGATGCTTTGATCAGCCACGGCACCCGGAACAGCAGCAGCCTGCAATTCCCCCAAACGCGTCAGTCCCGGCCCCGGGACCGCGGTGTCCAAGAGACTGCGGACATTGTTGGGAGTCTGGCCGTGCCGAATCAAAATCAGTCGCATATCCCCATTCTGTCCTACTCTGCCGGTGGCTGGGTGTCGGTTTCCCGGAGGCGACGCCTTCAAGGGCCGACGTCGCTCGACAGAACAGTCAGGCTAGCGGTCGGCCCGCCATCTTTTCCAGCCGCGCAATGCGCTGCGCCATCGGCGGGTGGGTGGCAAAAAGCTTGGCTGCTCCACCGCTCTTGAAGGGGTTGGCGATCATCAAGTGGCTGGTGTTGACAAGGTTTTGATCTTGCGGCAACGGCGCCCGTTGCACGCCCAGCTCCAGTTTTCGCAGTGCCGAGGCCAAGGCCAGGGGGTCGTCGCTCAGGTGGGCGCCATCCTCGTCGGCGTCGTATTCCCGGGTGCGGCTGATGGCCAGCTGGATCAAGGACGCAGCCATCGGCGCCAGGAGCGCCATAGCGATCATTGCCAGCGGGTTGGCGTTGCGGCGGTCCCCTCCGAAGAACAGCATCATTTGGGCCACGGATGTGATAATGCCGGCCACGGCAGCCGCCACGGAGGAGGTCAAGATGTCCCGGTTGTAGACGTGCATGAGTTCATGCCCCAGCACCCCGCGCAGTTCCCGCTCATCAAGGATGTTCAAGATGCCCTCGGTGCAGCAAACGGCAGCATTTTTGGGGTTCCGGCCGGTGGCAAAGGCATTGGGCGATTGGGTGGGTGAGATGTAAATGGCAGGCATGGGCTGGTTCGCCTTGACGGAGAGCTCACGCACGATCCTGTAGAGGCCGGGCGCCTGTGTTTCGGTGGCCGGGTAGGCCTGCATGGATCGGATGGCGATCTTGCCGCTGTTCCAATATCCGTACGCCGTGGTGGCAACGCCCAGGACGGCAAAGATCCACAGCGGCGCAGCACTGCCGGTCCCGGCCGCAATAAGGGCGCCGATCCCCAGCAGCACCGCCCACAACACGCCAAAGAGTGCTGCTGTCTTGAGTCCGTTGTAATGCCTGCGCACTTTCGTGTCCCTTCACCGGTTGCTTGCAAAGGTTAAAACGTGTCTGCTCGAGTCCTTGTTCCCGTGCCAAGCCTGCAGGTGGCGCGCCCCGGCGCAGGCAGCTTCCGCTCCGTGCGGAATTCTTCTCCGTTATGCTGGCAACGGACTCATTGGGCAAACATGAATCGGGGAAAAACATACGATGCCAACGCCGCGCACCCAGCTGTGCTCCTCCACGTTTTGGACTGTTCGCCGCCCCAACTCGACCTTGACCGAAGGCCACTTTGTGCTCCGCCTCAACGATCCTTCCCTCGCCTTCGGCCCCGACTCGGCGGCCGACCTGCTGCGCTGCTACGGCCATTTGCGCGGTGCCCTGCTCGAGTTGGGCGGCGCCACCGCTGCCCATCTCTACTGTGCATTGAACTGGCAGCCCATCGGCGACGCCCTGGGTGAACCGACCGCCGAAACATCCACCCCCACACTGCACGCCTTCTTCACGATGCCGGGAAGCCGGACTGCGGCATCCGTCCTTGCGCTGCCCGCACACCAACGCGTCCCGGAGACAAACACCGAAGAACTCGATGAGCGGCTTCGCCGTTGGCACGGCGGCAGGGTCGCTGTCACCACCCAGACTGGCCCGGACCACGCACTCGAACAGCCTTCAGCCACCGAACCCGGGCAGTCCGGGATGTCAGAGTTGCCCGGGCAGCAGGTTGGCTGGGAGTCCCGTGCCTTCCACATCGAACCGGCAACTCCGGCACCCGGCATGCCGTTCCGCGGCGGGCACTGGACCGGTGTCCCGCGGCAACCCGTTGCAAGCCTTGAGCGAACCAATCCGTCCGCGCTGTTGGAACTGGCCCAGGGGATGAACATTCTCGCCACCCACGCGCAGCCCGCCTTTGCCGGTGTGACGGTGTGGGTCTGCGACGACTGGGCTTCGCCGGCGCCCCCAACCTTCCACATTTTCGGCCGCCGGCACGGCGATGCACCGCAGCAGCTCGCAGGTTTCGTGACGGGCGGCGGGCTGGATGTGCCGCTGCCGGCACTCTGGCGCGGCAAAAGCGACGGGCCATCGCCTATTGTGGAGAAATGACCAATAACGCATCCCTCAATGACGAGCAGACTGCCAAGGTCGTCGCCCTGGCCATGGACCTTGCCCGCGACGGCAAAAGCACGGAGCTGGCCGAATTTCTCGACCACGGGCTGGCGATCGACGTCTTGGATCCCGAAGGCAACACCTTGCTAATGCTTGCCGCGTACAAGGGGCAGACGGATACTGTGGCCCAGCTGTTGGAGCGCGGCGCCAATGTCGACATCCGCAACGGCCGCGACCAGTCGCCGCTGGCAGGCGCCTTGTTCAAGGGCGAGGACGCCGTGGTGGGCCTGCTCATCGCCGCAGGCGCCGATCTCGACGCCGGCACCCCCTCCGCCCGCGCCGCAGCGGCCATGTTTGGCCGCGAACACCTGTTGGGATAGTTCCCGCTTTCCGCCCCACTCCCCTGAACCACATTCGAGTTTGCACTTGTTGGCAATGTTCGCACGAAACATTGCCAACAAGTGCAAACTCGATGTCGTTTCGGGGCATAACGACGGCGGCACCCGGCCCACGCTGAACGCGTGGGACGGGTGCCGCCGTCGTGCTTGGCTGTCGTACTTGCCTAGGGACTAGGCCTTGGACGCCTGCAAAGCTTCGATGGCCTTGCGAACACCTTCGCCGTAGGCCGGATCGGCCTGCGTGCAGTTGAAGATGTGGCGCTCGACGGTGGCCTCGGAGGCACCGTCAATGGCACGCGCGGTGTTCTCGAACAGCACCTGGCGCTGAGCGTCGTCCATCTTCTCGCGGAACAGGATGCCGGGCTGCTCAAAGTAGTTGGCATCATCTTCGCGGAAGTTGAAACGGTCAGCTGTGGCACCAATAGCCTGTGCCGGATCGGCGTAGGCCGGCTGCTCGGCCCAGCGGCCGTAGGAGTTCGGCTCGATGCCGGGGGTGCGGCCCTGGTTGCCGTCAACGCGACCCTGGCCGTCACGGTGGTACGTGTTGGCCGTGGGGTTCTTCGGCGCGTTCACCGGGATCTGGTGGTGGTTCACACCGAGGCGGTAGCGCTGTGCATCACCGTAGGAGAACAAGCGGCCCTGAAGCATGCGGTCAGGGGAGAAGCTGATGCCCGGGACCACGTTGGCCGGCGCAAATGCTGCCTGCTCAACGTCTGCGTGGTAGTTCTCCGCGTTGCGGTTCAGTTCCCACTCGCCAACCTCGATCAGCGGGTAGTCTTCCTTGCTCCAGACCTTGGTGAGGTCGAACGGGTGGTACTTGTACGTCTCTGCGTCGGCTTCGGGCATGATCTGCACCATGAGCTTCCACTTGGGGAAGTCGCCGTTCTCGATCGAGTCGAACAGGTCGCGCTGGTGGGATTCGCGGTCGGAACCAACCAGTGCGGCCGACTCTGCGTCGGTCAGGTTCTTGATGCCCTGCTGGGTGCGGTGGTGGAACTTGACCCAGAAACGCTCGCCTTCGGCGTTGATCAGGGAGAAGGTGTGTGAGCCGAAGCCGTGCATGTGGCGGTAGCTGGCCGGGACGCCGCGGTCGGACATGACAATGGTGACCTGGTGCAGGGACTCGGGCAGGTTGGTCCAGAAGTCCCAGTTGTTCTCGGCGCTGCGCAGGTTGGTGCGCGGGTCGCGCTTGACGGCGCGGTTCAGGTCCGGGAACTTCAACGGATCGCGGAAGAAGAACACGGGGGTGTTGTTGCCCACCAGGTCCCAGTTTCCTTCATCGGTGTAGAACTTCAGCGAGAAGCCGCGGATGTCGCGCTCGGCGTCGGCAGCGCCGCGCTCTCCGGCAACGGTGGAGAAGCGGGCAAACATTTCCGTCTTCTTGCCCACTTCGGCGAAAATGTTCGCCTTGGTGTACTTGGAGATGTCATTGGTGACGGTGAAGGTTCCGAAGGCACCTGAGCCCTTGGCGTGCATGCGGCGCTCGGGGATGACCTCGCGGCTGAAGTGGGCCAGCTTCTCAAGGAACCAAACGTCCTGCAGCAGCAGCGGCCCGCGGGGTCCCGCAGTGAGGCTGTCTTGGTTGTTGGCAACTGGCGCGCCTGCGGCTGTGGTCAGCGGCGCGGTGTTCTCGATAGTCATCTTTATTTATCGCTCCTAGTACTCGTGAGATCGTGTTCGTTCAGAAGTCTCTTGCTTGCACAGTCCGGGCAAGTGCCCCAGTAGATGACCTCGGCTTCATCAATGCTGAAACCGTGGCTGTTGGAGGCATGCAAACATGGTGCGTGGCCGACAGCGCAGTCGACATCGGCAATGTCCCCACAGGTTCGGCACACAACGTGGTGGTGGTTGTCTCCCACCCGCGTTTCAAAGCGTGCCGGTGACCCTGCCGGTTCAATGCGATGCACCAGGTTTGACTCGACAAGGACCGCCAAGACGTCGTAGACGGCCTGTTTGGAAACACTGCCCAAGTCATTCCGCACCTCACCAATAATGGTGTCGGCATCGGCATGTGGATTGGAGCTGACTGCTTCCAAAACGGCGAGGCGGGGTCGAGTCACGCGCAGTGATACTGCCCGCAACATCTCTTCCGACTGCTGTTTGGTGACCATGTGTCAACTATCCCTTTTCTTCTGGACTCAGTCCAGTTAGGCCCTCCTAAGATGGTGCATTCCCTCCTCCACAGGTGGTGCACGATGGCCGCCGGCCCACAGATGCGGTGGCGGCCATGGCAGCATTTTCGACGCATCCCTAGGCTCGAACCATGAACACGTTTACTGGAATTCCGACAGCGGCCCTTGAGTTTTATGCGGCTTTGGAACAGCACAACAACAAGACGTGGTGGCTGGAACACAAAGACGCGTACGACGCCGATGTGCGCCAGCCGCTGTTGGCCCTCCAAGGTGGCTTGTCGAGCAAATTTGGGCCCGGCAAGCTGTTTCGCCCCTACCGGGATGTGCGCTTTTCCCGTGCCAAGGAACCGTACAAAACCGCTCAAGGCATGTTCACCTCGAACTATGGGGAGGTGGGTTTTTACCTGCAGATCGATGCCGCTGGGCTGCTGCTGGGCGGCGGCTGCCATTCCTTTCCTCCCGCGCAGCTTTCCCGGTATCGTGCAGCCGTGGATGCCGCAGCGAGCGGCAAGGCTTTGGCGGGCATCGTGACGGAGCTGGCCGGCGCCGGCTTCACGGTTGAGGGAAGGGTATTGAAGACAGTGCCGCGCGAGTTTCCCCGGGATCACCCCCGTGCCGAACTCTTGAAGCACAAGACACTCAGTGCCTCAACCCGGTTGGGTCGGCCGGAATGGCTTCATACGGCTGGGGCGCTCGAGCGGATCTCCGGGCAATGGGAAATGCTGCGCCCTCTCGTTGATTGGGTGCTCCGCTATGCCGCCCCGTAGCCGCCATCCCCCAACCGGACCAGTTGCCATCGCAGGCCGGTCAGAGGCGCCCCAGTGGATGCGTTGGCCGTGATTAGCCGGGGATGCGCTTGAGATAAAAATACATGGGGGCGCGGCGCATTTTCTTGGGCGTGAGGGGAACCAACTTGGCAGCTGCCGAGAAGAGGAGCTGCAGGAGCTTGTCACTGCGCAGGGACCACGGCAGGGCATACATTTGTCGCACCGGCGGAGGGAGCATGCCGGCAGTCAGGAACCGTGCCAGTGGCATGGCCGCTTTCACCCACCACGGGGCATTCGTGGCTGCCAGAAGTTCGGCCGCCGCCGCCCTGACTGTGTCATCCACTTGCAGCCGCCCCAATTGCTGCTCCCAGTACACCGTAAAGTCGGCACGCGTTTTGGGCCAAAGACCGGCAGGCATGCCCAGCGCAGTGCCCAGCACGGCATAGCTTTGGTACACGGATTCTGCGTCGGAGGCAGTTAGGGCCGGGAACACGGCGTCATATGTTTGGCAGGCTGACTCGTAAAGCGTGGCAGCCACCCACAATTGCAGTTCCGGGTCGGCGGCATTGTAGGCGGGCACCTGCCCGGAAGCAGTCGCCTTGACGGGCAGGTGGGCTCGCTGAACCTGCCTCTGCACCGTCTTCCGTTGTCCCGGAGTGCCGTTGCTCAGCGCATAGATGTAGGCCAGCGTGCCATGAAACCGTTTGAGTGGATCAACGGCGAAACTTGAGTGCCGCGCCACGCCGTAACCCACGGAGGGGTGAGCCAGCTGCAACAAGATGGCGCGGCCGGCACCCGCCAGCAGCACGGATTCCGGTGCCACCTCAGCCAAGGTCATGGGGGCTGTTTCTATTACCGTCATGTTCTCAAGCGTGGCATGTCCGGGACGTTGCGGCCGCATCCCAGTGAATGCTGCCGAGTGTCTTTTCGGGAAGGCCAACAGTTTCTTCCTTTCGCAGGTACGAGTTCCAGGACCAGCCAGACGGCGAAAAGGGCCCGGGCGGGTGTCCCCAGGTTCAACATCTGGCAGCCGCACAGTAGTGCCGCCACAATGGGAAAGACAGGACCGAAGGGGACCCGGAAGCCGAGCTTGAGGTTGGGAGGCTTGCAGCGCAGAATCAAAAAGCCGAGAATCTGCGTGCTGGCAATGCCCGCCGCCTCCCACATTAAGGCTGGGCATCCGTTGTTTTTCGTCGAGCAGCAGGGGCTACTTTTTGGAGATGTTTACCATCTGCTCGCGTTCCACGATCTTGATGCGTTCGCGGCTAACCTCAACTCCGGGTTGCGGCTCATAGCTGGCACCCAGGTGCTTCTCATGGGCATCGAGTTTGTTCCACCCTTCCCAGGTGGTGAATTCAATGCCACGGGATTCCAACAGCTCAAGGATTTCCTCTTCGCCCGGATGCTCCGCAATGGGCAGGCTGAGCCTGTCCTCGAGCAGGCAGCCGATGGTTTCCAACGCATCCCCCTTGGTGCTTCCAATCAAACCAACCGGTCCACGCTTGATCCAGCCAGTCGCATAGAGGCCCGCCACTTGGGTGCCATCGACCCCCAGCACGCGTCCGCCGTCGTTCGGGATGACACCTCGGCGGGCATCAAAGTGTACTTCTGGCAGCTCGGAGCCCAAATAGCCGACAGCACGGTAGACAGCCTGGACTGGATAGTCGATGAACTCGCCGGTGCCGCGCGCATTGCCGGTGCCGTCAAGTTCATTGCGTTCAAAGCGGATGCCTGAGACGTGACCGTCGGTCCCGGCAATTTCCACCGGTGTGTGGAGGAAATGCAGGTGGAGGCGGCGTGATGCCGCAACCCTGCCTTCCTCGTGCTCTTCCACCAGCCAGTTGGTGAGCGTCTTGACCATGATCTTGACCTGATTGTTGCTTTTCATGGCAGCATCCGAGGCCTCGTCAAAGTCGAAGTCCTCTTCGTACAGCACGATGTCCACATCGCGCGACTGGCTTAATTCCCGCAATTCAAGCGGCGTGAACTTGACCTGCGCGGGGCCGCGGCGGCCAAAAATGTGCACATCGGTCACCGGCGAGGACTTCAGGCCCGCATAGACGTTGTCCGGAATCTCGGTCGTCAACAGGTCGTCTGCATGCTTGGACAATACGCGAGCCACATCCAGCGCCACGTTTCCGTTGCCGATGACGGCGACTTCCTTGGCGTGCAGCGGCCATTCCCGGGCAACGTCCGGGTGACCGTCATACCAAGAGACAAAGTCGGCGCCGCCGTAGGACCCGTCAAGCTCGATGCCGGGAATATTCAGCTCTGCGTCCTTCGTGGCACCCGTGGCAAAGATGACGGCGTCGTAGAAGGAACGGAGCTCGGCGAGGGCGAGGTCCCGTCCATAGGTGACATTGCCAAAGAAGCGGATATCGCCGCGGTCCAGCACCTTGTGAAGGGCATTCATGATCCCCTTGATCCGCGGATGGTCAGGTGCCACGCCATAGCGGATCAGGCCATAGGGTGCCGGCTGGGACTCGAAGATGTCAATGCTGACTTGAACCTCGCCGTCGGCAACTTCCTGGGACTTCGTCAGTATGTCTGCTGCATAGATGCCCGCCGGGCCGGAACCAATGATGGCAACGCGGAATGGGCGGGCAACGCTCGAGTTAGCCAAGAAAGAGGTCCTTCCGAACGGTGAACCGCAACATCAGGGAATGACTGTTGCGTGCGGTACGCGAATTAAGCACTGTTTTCCTAGTCTAATTGCCAACGCGCCGTGCCCGTAAGGGGCCGTGACTAAAAGTGACAAATCACTCAACCTGGTTGGACGGTGGCACAGCCATGGCTTTTAACATACATCAGTGTTGTTATTGGGTTTGTGACAATTCGCAAACCCCGGACAGGCAGTGCCTCCGGCAATCGGACGAAGGCCGTCAAACCGGCGCGTTCCACCGCCGCCTCCGGTGCGCTTTATGGGGTGGGGGCCTATGGCATTTGGGGAATGCTGCCCATCTACTTCATCTTGCTTGCGCCAGCGAACAGCTTTGAGATTGTTGCCAACCGCGTGGTGTGGTCGGTGATTTTCTGCGCCGGCATCATCACCGTTGGCCGGGGCTGGGGAAAGCTGGCCACCGCTGTGCGAAGCCGGCGGATCGTGGCCACGCTGGCGGTCGCTGGGTTCCTGATTGTCATCAACTGGTTGACTTATGTCTTTGCCGTGACCAGCGGCAACGTCATCGAGGCAGCCCTTGGCTACTTCATCAACCCGCTGGTTTCCGTGCTCATCGGTGTTGTGGTCCTGAAGGAAAGGCTCCGACCCCTGCAGTGGCTGGCCGTGGGTGTGGGATTCGTGGCCGTTGTGGTGTTGACGTTCAGCTACGGCAAGCCGCCATGGATTGCGTTGGTGCTGGCGTTTAGCTTCGGCAGCTACGGATTCGTCAAGAACCGGATGGGCGGCAGGGTTGACGCCATCACCAGTCTGAGCATTGAGACAGCCGTGTTGACCCCCTTTGCCATTGCAGGCATGCTGATGCTGGCAGCAATCGGTCAGGCAACGTTGACAGACATGGGGGCCGGACACTTTTGGCTGCTGGCCTCCACCGGCATCATCACTGCCGTCCCCCTGCTGTTCTTTGGCGCGTCTGCCAGCAGGTTGTCCATGACGGGGATCGGGCTGTTGCAGTTCATGACCCCTCTCATCCAGTTCATCGTGGCCGTCGCCGTCCTGGGCGAGCACATGGGCACGGAGCGTTGGATAGGATTCGCCATCGTCTGGGTGGCGCTGGCCATCCTGATCACCGACATGCTGATGAATTACCGACGCAACGCACGGTTGCGGAAATTCGCCGTTCTTCAGGCTTAGGCCAGTCCGGACGGTGCGGCCTAGATCCCCTGCCGTCGGAAGTCTCGTGGGACTACCACCATGGGCACCGGCAGCGCACGCAGGATCTTGTTGGCTGTGGAGCCCAGGAAGATTTTCCTGTTCTCCGCCAGCCTGCTTGAGCCCACAACAACAAGTTCACCGGATTTCCAGCCAATCCCGTCGATGGCTTCCTCAATATTGCGCCCGTGAGCCAAGGTGACGGTGACCTTTGTGTCAGGCAGCTTCGCCGCAGCCTCTGCCAAGACCGTGTTGACGTGCTGCTTGGCGGGGCTCAGGGCGTTGCCCAGATCGAAGTCGGACTGTTCTGTCTGGTCGATCTCAACCACCGAAACCAGCCGCAGCGGCACGTGGCGCCTGCCGGCTGCGGTGGTGCCCACGTTGAGCACGGCCTGCCATCCTTCCCGCACGCCTGTCATGACAGTGAGCCTGGTGAGCGGATCCTTGCGGTTGTAGCCACGGGGGGCCAGTGCCACAGGAACCGGAGAGGCGTGCAACAGCCCATTGGCCACCGAGCCCACGGTGAACCGCTTGAACAGGCCGTTGCTGGCAGCGCCCACAACGATCAGAGCCGCATCGTCCTCCTGGGCGGCAGCAATGAGGCCATGGACAAAGGAGTCGGCAACCTTCGTGGAAAAGGTGGCTGGCACATCGTCGGGCACCATCAGCAGTGCCCGCTTTTCCATCTCCGGGTCCGACGACTTGCTGCCGTGCACCACATGGACAAGATGGAGTTCAGCGCCTTGGGTCCTGGCTGCAACACTTGCAAGGGCGACGGCGTCGGCGCCTCTCTCATCGGGGCGGTATCCAACAACGTATTTCATGCTTTAAACCCTTCGTTGGGTGGCACACCGCTCCGGACCCACCGGCTGGCAGCTTGTAGCACTGACTGTACAGGCAGCCGATGCTGCCGGACAGGGCCGGATGGCTGCCGGACAGGGCACGATGGCTGCTCTTTTGCCAAGCCCGGACTACGCGTCGGGCTTCTTGGCAGGCTCGGGCTCGAGCTCGCCTTCGACCGCCGTAAAAATCTGCGGCTTACCGATAACCCGCACCACCATGGCGCACAACAGGGCAGCAGCAGCCACCGCCAGGATCTGCGGGGACGCCTGACTCCAAAGATAGGTCCACGACGGCACATCTATGGAACTATCTCCCAGCATGAGAGACTCCGGCCGGCTGGCGATCGGAAACAGCTGCACGGAAAATGTGCCAAGAAACCCCGCGACCAGCAACACTGCGGCCACGCCCGCTGCAGCCGCACCCGAAATTGTTCCGTTCGGCCGCACGATCACCCAGGCAGCGAGGATGCCCAGGGCCAGGATGATCAGCGGGTAGGTGGACATGCTGAGAATGTATGGCCAGTCAATGACAGCTTCACCTTCGTTGACCTGCTGCTGGCCGTACGTGTGGAACTGTTCCACAAAGAGGCGGATGGATGCCAGTGAGATCCACGCCACCGCCGCGGCGGCAAGCCCCAAGACAAGGACCGCAGTATGCAACCACCGTGAGAACCGTGCGTAGTGCCGGGCACCCATCAGCAGAAGAAGCACAAACGCGGCCACTCCCGGCACCAGCAGCCACACGCCGACGTCCACCAAGGCGGAGCCCCACGGCACCACCATCAGTCCATGGAAATCATCCGGAGCAGTCGTCCTTGCCGTGGGCAGCAGGAACTGCGCCGTCCAACAAAACAGGCCAACTGCCACGACCAACACGGATACGCCAAGCCCCTGCAGCCATGCCCTCCCATTCCAGTGCCGGCCAGACTCCGGCACTGGCTCCGGTACATCCTGTGCCCCACGGAGATCCTCCTCCGAAGCTGTGCCGGGAAACGGCTCAGGGGTTCTTTCAGCGTTCGGTTGTGCAAGACGCGTGGACACAGCTTTCGGCGCAGGAGACTGTAGGGGAACGGCCGACTCCGTGGCCTCGTCCTGCTCCGGCTCCGAGACCCGCCCCGCATCGAGGTCTGCCTCGCCCCCTTGCTGGAACATTGCCGGGTACCGCGTGTCAAAATCTGGATTGCCCATGCCACCTCAAGGTGCGGTTCAGTGTGGGAAGAAAGTGCCTCCAGCCTACCCAGCACGGCAGCCGGTCGGGGCATGCATGACACCGGGGACTTCGCCGGCTCCTTAATACACAGCGCCGATTGGTGGGCTGCACAAGGAAGCCCGCCAATCGCCGTCGTACTTGGGGTCGCGACGCCTCGAGTGGAGACGAGACCACAAAAGGCTCGCGCACCGACTCTGGCTCGTCAGGCCGCCTTCCGGATGGCTTCGCACAGCACGTCGAGGCCGTCGGTCAGCAGTTCCTCGCTGATGACAAGCGGCGGGAGCAGACGGATCACGTTGCCGTAAGTGCCACAGGTCAAAATCACAACACCGGCCTGCAGGCAAGCGGCGGCGATGGCCTTGGTCGCCTCGGCGTTGATCTCCTTGGTGGTGTTGGCGGTGCCGGGCTTGACCAGCTCAACAGCCATCATGGCGCCGCGGCCGCGAATGTCGCCAATGATGCCGGCGTCGCCCATTTCCTCCGCCAGTGCCGTGAGGCGGGCGGTGACGATGCGCTCGATGTTCCGGGCGCGGCCGTTGAGGTCGTGTTCCTTCATGGTTTTGATGGCGGCCAACGATGCCGCGCAGGCGATCGGGTTGCCGCCGTAGGTCCCGCCGAGGCCGCCGGGGTGCACGGCGTCCATGAGGTCGGCACGGCCGGTGATGGCGGACAGCGGCAAGCCACCGCCGATGCCCTTGGCCATGGTGACGATGTCCGGGACAACGCCTTCGTGCTCGGAGGCGAACCATTCGCCTGTCCTGCAGAAACCGGATTGAACTTCGTCGGCGATGAAGACGACGCCGTTCTCCTTGGCCCAGGCGGCCAGGGTCGGCAGAAAGCCGTCCGCCGGGACAATGAAGCCTCCTTCGCCCTGAATTGGTTCAATGAGGATGCCGGCCACGGCGTCGGCACCAATCTGCTTTTCAATCATGCTGATGGCGCGGCGGGCGGCATCCTGGCCCTTGAGCTCGGATTCCTCGCGGTAAGGGTAGCTCATGGGCACGCGGTAGATCTCCGGCGCGAACGGGCCAAAGTTCCTTTTGTACGGCATGGCCTTGGCTGTTAGCGCCATGGTCAGGTTGGTGCGGCCGTGGTAGGCGTGGTCGAAGGCAACGATGGCGTCGCGGCCGGTGGCCAGTCGTGCCACCTTCACGGCGTTTTCCACGGCCTCGGCACCGGAGTTGAACAGCACGGTGCGCTTCTGGTGCGTGCCGGGGGTAAGTGCGTTAAGTTCCTCGGCGACTGCCACGTAGCTTTCGTAGGGGGTGACCATGAAGCAGGTGTGGGTGAAGTGGCCCACCTGCTCACGGACGGCTTCCACCACGTTCGAATCCGAGGCGCCCACGGAGGTCACCGCGATGCCGGAGCCCAGATCGATGAAGGAGTTGCCGTCCACGTCGGTGATGATGCCACCGTCGGCGTCGGCCACGTAGACGGGAACACTGGATGCGACCCCGCCGGCCACCACTGCCTTGCGGCGGGCATCCAGTTCCACGGACTTCGGGCCGGGGAATGTCCCCAATATCTGGCGCTTTTGGGCAAGGCGGTACTGAATATCTGTCATGACATTCCTTTCAACGTGGCCAACAAGGTGAAGTGTTTCGGATTCGTCCGGGGCTCGGTCGCGACGCGCGGCGTCCCCGAGCATGTCAGGAGTCGAGGTTGCTCATGACGTGCTTGATGCGGGTGTAATCCTCGACGCCGTAGATGGACAAGTCCTTGCCATAGCCGGACTGCTTGAACCCGCCGTGCGGCATTTCGGCCGTGAGCATGATGTGGGTGTTGATCCACACGGCACCAAAATCCAGGTCGCGGGACACGCGCATGGCAACACCATGGTTTGTGGTCCAGACGCTGGAGGCAAGGGCATAGTCGACGTCGTTGGCCATCTCGACGGCTTCTTCCTCGGTCTTGAAGCTCTGGACTGTAATGACCGGTCCGAACGTTTCCTGTTGCACAATGTCATCGGACTGCTTGACGCCGTCAACCACTGTGGCCTCAAAGAAGAAGCCCTTCTCTCCAACACGCTTGCCGCCGGTCACAACGGTTGCATAGTCCGGAATGTTCGCAACAACCTTCACCACCTGATTGAAGTGGTTGACATTGTTGAGCGGTCCGAAATAGTTCTTGGAGTCGTCCTCGAGACCGGTCTCCAGCCCCTTGGTTGCCGTGGCCAGGGCGGACACGAACTCGTCGTGGGCCGACTCCTCCACGAGCACCCTGGTGATAGCTGTGCAGTCCTGGCCGGCGTTGAAGAAGGAATACTCAGCAATTTCCTGGGCAGTCTTCCCCAAGTTGGCATCGGCAAAAACTATGGCGGGAGCCTTGCCGCCCAGTTCCAAATGTGCGCGCTTGAGACCCTTGGCGGCGCCGGTGGCCACGGCAATGCCGGCCCGGACCGATCCGGTGATGGAGACCATGGCAGGGATTTTGTGATCAACCAGCGCGGCACCTGTGGCACCATTTCCCAACACAAAGTTCAACACGCCGGCAGGGACAATGTCCTTGGCGATGTCGGCAAACACCAGAGTGCTTTCCGGGGTGGTGTCGCTGGGCTTGAGCACCACCGCGTTGCCGGCTGCGAGGGCCGGGCCGATCTTCCAGATCAGCATCAGGAACGGGTAGTTCCACGGTGTCACTTGGGCAATCACACCCACAGGTTCACGGCGCACAAACGAGGTGAAGTTCTCCATGTATTCCCCGGCGGAGCGGCCCTCCAGCACGCGGGCTGCACCGGCAAAGAAGCGCAGCTGGTCGGCACCTGCGGCCACTTCCTCCGCAGCGATCATGGCCTTGACCTGACCGGTGTTGCGGTGCTGGGCTTCGACGAGTTCGTCGCTGCGGGCCTCAATGGCGTCGGCAAGTTTGAGCAGGACGCTCTGGCGCTGGGCGGGCGTCGCATGCTTCCAGGTCTTGAACGCAGCGGCAGCGGCATTCATGGCAGCATCCACGTCCGCTTGGCTGGAGATGGGCGCCTTGGCCACAATCTCCCCGTTGCTGGGATTGACGATGTCAAGGGAATCTGTCCCTGTGACGGAAACGAATTCACCATTGATGAAGTTCTGCAAGGTTTGGACCACGGTGTTCAACCTCTTTAGCTCGATGTGGACGCTGCGGAATCAACGCCGCATATGCGAAAGCCTAAGCCCGAGGGCAAGCTCGGGAGAATGGCCAAGTGCACCATGGCATATGTGTGCTTAGTGCGTTTGTATAGTTAGGGCATGGCACTTTCCTTGGCTGACCTGCTTGTCACACCCGGCTTGTCCCTGAAAAACATGGGCTCGGTGCGGACTCCCCTGACCGCGGCCATCGACTGGGTTGCCGTCACCGAGCTGGAAAATCCGCAAGCGTTCCTCAGCGGAGGAGAGCTGGTGCTGACCACCGGCGCACGGCAGGGCACTGCCGACGCACAGCGTTCCTTCGTCCGGCAGATCAAGCGCGCAGGCGCCGTCGGGATCGGTTTTGGCATTGGATTTGAACACGATTCAGTCCCCCCGGCCCTCTTGGCCGAGGCGAACCGTTGGGCAGTTCCGGTGGTGGAGGTCCCCTACAGCACCCCCTTCATCGCCATTGGCAAGCTCGTTGCCGATGCCCGGGCAGCGGACCACTTCACCAAACTGGAGCGGCTGCTGCGCGAGCACCAAGTGCTGGCCCGGGCCCTGCTAACAGGCGGCGGCCTTGACGCCCTGCTGAAAAAGCTCGCCGCCATGGTGGCGTCGGACCTTGTTCTCACCCAGTACGGCGCCGAAGTTGCTGCTACCTCCCCTGGTGCTGCCCCGGACGACGGCGGATGGCACGCGGTTGCGCTGTCGACGGGCAAGCGGGACTCCAGCAAATTGTGGCTCCGCAAGCCCTTCCATGACGATGGAATTGTTGACTATGCACGCGGACTCATCAGCATTGAACTGAACAACCTGGTGCAACGCAGGCAGAGTGCGAGGCAGATCGCAGGCCAGACCATTTCCGACATACTTCGAGGCACATTGGAGGCCCCCGATGCCGCCGCACGCCTGGAAAACCTCGGCGTTGCACCGACCGCAAAGAATTTTGTCCTGCTGGTGGGAGCCGACGAAGGAAAGTTCGCCACCATCTCCACCATGTCGCTGCCAGCCGCGCTCGAATCAGCAGTGGCAGCCACGATCCGCACGGAAGGCAAACAGGAGCTGCTGCTTGTGGTGCCAACCCATGCGGGGGACCCGGCCAGGTTGGGCAGGGACTTGAGCCACCAAATGCACAACGTTGGCATCCTAGCGCCGGTGGGAATTGGCGGATCATATTCACAGGCCAACGGGTTGCGCTGGAGTTACTTTGAGGCACGGGAAGCAGCCACGAGGGGCTTGGACGTCAATGTTCCGGAACGGCTCAGCCTGACATCCTTGCTTTTGGCCAGCGAAGACGTGCCCATGGCTGACATGGCTGCCGAGGCCTTGGGCCCGCTGACTGCCTTCGATGCGGCCCACGGCTCCGATCTGGTCGATACCTTGGAGACATACTTGCGCCTCAACGGTTCAGTGGCGGCCGTGGCCGAGGTTCTTGCCCTGCACAGGAACACTGTCCGTTACCGGCTCACCCAAATCACCGAACTCACCGGCTACGATCCTTCCTTGACGCCCGACCGCGTGCAATTGTGGCTGGCTTTGGCAGTGCGCAGGTTGTCCCCGCCTGCCTGATCCGGTACCTGTAGGGCACTGAAACAGAAGGGCGGGGACACCAGCTTTGTTGCTGGGGCGGGCTTGCCCGAACTTCCGCGCAGAAAACGCCCACCCAAGCTTCGTTGCGTTATGCTCGAACCGCTGAAATACTGCGACGGTTGAATGTGCGCAGCATCAAGAGTAGTCCCAACCCGGCGATGAGCGCCATGACCGACCAGTAGACCGGCCACAAACCGCTGCCTGTGTAAGCCAACTGGTTGGGTGCCGAAGCGACACGGACCTGGATGCCTGTGCCCATGGAACGCACGTCGCTCGAAGCACCGTCAATGGCTGCCGGTGCAATTTGAACACCCGAGGCTGCTGGCGCGGCTGGAATGGCAGGCGTGACTGATGTTGCCGTTGATACGGGCGTGGCCGTCGCGACCCGAACGACAGGAACGCTTGGGGTCGCAGGCACGGCCGGGACCAGCGGTGTCGCCGGTGTGACGGGCGAGGCCGGGAACAGCGGTGTCGCCGGGATTCCCGGTTCTGCAGGCGTGACAGGCGTTGTCGACGAGCCAGTGTTGCTGGCCTGCGAACCATTCGAGACAGCATTGCCCAAAACACCCACAGCATTACCGGAAACATTCACCGGCACCGCGACCGGAACAGCAACCTGAACACTGTCCACAACATCAGCCACCACACCATCCAGCAACCCACCACTGCCCAAACCACCATTGTTCGATGGCCCCGAAACAACCGCACCCGAACCGGCACCCTGCTCAACAGCCGGAACAAGCGTGCTGTTGCTGGCCTGCGAACCATTCGAGACAGCATTGCCCAGAACACCCACAGCATTACCGGAAACATTCACCGGCACCGCGACCGGAACAGCAACCTGAACACTGTCCACAACATCAGCCACCACACCACCGCCCGAACCGCCATTGCTCGACGGCCCCGAAACAACCGCACCCGAACCGGCACCCTGCTCAACATCCGGAACAACCACGCTGTTGCTGGCCTGCGAACCATTCGAGACAGCATTGCCCAGAACACCCACAGCATTACCGGAAACATTCACCGGCACCGTGACCGGAACAGCAGCCTGAACACTGTCCACAACATCAGCCACCACACCACCGCCCGAACCGCCATTGCTCGACGGCCCCGAAACAGACGCACCCGAACCGGCATCCTGCTCAACATCCGGAACAACCACGCTGTTGCTGGCCTGCGAACCATTCGAGACAGCATTGCCCAGAACACCCACAGCATTACCGGAAACATTCACCGGCACCGTGACCGGAACAGCAACCTGAAC
>NZ_JASISP010000003.1:33686-201023 GCF_030063185.1 Arthrobacter sp. H35-D1 | reverse complement strand
CCTGCTCAACATCCGGAACAACCACGCTGTTGCTGGCCTGCGAACCATTCGAGACAGCATTGCCCAGAACACCCACAGCATTACCGGAAACATTCACCGGCACCGTGACCGGAACAGCAACCTGAACACTGTCCACAACATCAGCCACCACACCATCCAGCAACCCACCACTGCCCGAACCGCCATTGTTCGACGGCCCCGAAACAGACGCACCCGAACCGGCACCCTGCTCAACAGCCGGAACAACCGTGCTGTTGTTGGCCTGCGAACCATTCGAGACAGCATTGCCCAGAACACCCACAGCATTACCGGAAACATTCACCGGCACCGTGACCGGAACAGCAACCTGAACACTGTCCACAACATCAGCCACCAAGCCCCCAACCAAACCATCCAACAATCCATTGGATTTGTGCTCTGCTGAGGGGTTTGCTGCAGCCTGGGAGACCACAGCCTGCACGGCGGAAACCGCTTCAGAGGTGTCTGTGCTCGACTGATCGGCGGCATTTGCCGCCCCTGTGCCAAGGGCAAGAAGCCCTCCGGCAAAGACCGCTGCGCACAGCGATCGACGAATAATGACATGCATGATGTCCAACTCCTGACTAAGATTTTTTGGCCTTGATCGCGACAGCAATTCAAGGAAAGACCGTGGCTTTTCCTGCGCGCAGGAAAAGCAGGACGGTCATCTAGCCAGGTGTTGAGCCCGGAACGGAGGGCGTGGAGGCAGGAAGTTGCCAGTCGGCGCTGTGCACGGCCGATCCTTCAAGGAGGACGCTAAACCAATCAGCGTAATTTTCGTGGGCCGCTGCAGAACCGGTGGATCCGCCCGCGCCGCTGGCTCCTGCACCGAACGACCCGCTTGAGGCTGGACTGGTGCTGATGGCCGGAGCGCATGGCCCCACGCCGGGCATGTTGGAGTCTGCGCCGCAAGCTGCTTGGCTCCCGCCAGGCGTTGCCATGGTGGTGATTGCCACCGCTGCGCCCCCGCCTGCAGTCTTTTCGTGTGCCATCAGGCCGGGGAAAGTGCGTGCTGCAAGATAGTCCGCCAGTGTGCGCACCTTGCCGGAGGTTCCAACGTTCTTGGCCTTGCCATGTCCGGCGTTTTCGACCGCATCGGCTGTTTCAAGGGTGACGTCGCTGCTGGCACTCTCTTTGTTGCCAGGATCTCCCAAGAGTTCAGGCGAGTCAGATGGGCCGTTTCCGCCGTCAGGCACACTCTGTGCTCCAGACACCTCAGGCACCTCGGCTGTTGGAGGCGTACCCAAATTCCCCGGCGTTTCTGGCGTGCTGGGCACTGCAGGCTTCGCTGGAATTTCGGGGGCACTGGGTCTCATGGGTGGCAAGACCTCGTCGACAACAGACGCAACACTGCCGGATACGGTGCCGACGGCGCCATCAACGATGGGCTTCAGGGCCTCCGTGACAGGAACGACGACTGGATCAACAATCTGCACGACCGGAGAGGACACCTTGTCCGCCGTCTTCAGCACCGGCGTCGTCACCGTGTCAACGATGTTGACCACCGGCGGAACGACCGCATTGCTGAGGTTGCCTACCGGGGCCACAACTTCCCCGACAACGGGCACGGAAGTGACACTCGTTTCCACCCGGTCCGTGACAGCGGAGACCGGCGCTGCCACCTTGGCAACTGTGTTGTTGCCGGTGATGTCCCCGACGACAGGGATCTTGGAAACTGTCTGGTCCACCACGCCGACCACTGGGTTCAAAATCCCGGACAGCAGCCCCTTGTTTGCAGACTGTTTTGAGTTCGTGGTCTCCGACGGATTGGCCGCTACAGGGTCTGCGTCGGAGGCGGCAAGGGCTCCCGAGGCACTAAGCACCATGAAGAGGGCAATAAAAAATGCCGCTCCGACTCCCAATCGAAGGGCACACATGAGGGAGCTGCTCAACGGCAATGACTTTTCGCCACCACGCACCGCACTCACCCCCGTGAACGTCCTGCAAGAGACCTGTCAGCCACCCATTGCGAACAATGCGCGTTGGTAGCCAGCATTTTCATTCACACTACTGCCTGGCACATACTTTTCCATAGTAAAAACAATGTTTGTGTTTTTATGACGCCAGGGCCACCGCATTCCATTGATGTGGTGGCCCTGCCGTGGAGCTAAATCAGGTAAAGCGGAATCAGGCTCCGACCGCTACTCCGCGAGAGACGTTGACCATGTCTTCGCGGGAGACAACCTTCACGCGTTCGCGCTTGACGGGACCGGTCCCGGATGCGGCAGCACCCAACGCCTTTTCATGGGCGTCCAGTTCCAGCCAGCCTTCCCAGGGGGTGAATTCAACGCCACGGGAATCGAGCAGCTCGATCACTGCATCCGGCGCAGCCTCGACGGCCAAGGGCAGCTGGTCGCGATCTGCCAACAAGTGGGTGATGGTTTCCAGGGCGTCGCCCTTGGTGCTGCCGATCAAGCCAACGGGGCCGCGCTTGATCCATCCCGTTGCATACATGCCAGGCACATGGGCGCCGTCCACATCCAGCACGCGGCCGGCGGCGTTCGTGACGACACCGCGCTGGTGGTCGAACTCAACCTCCGGCAGGGCCGAACCAAAGTAGCCCACGGAACGGTACACGGCCTGGACCGGGTAGTCGATGAAATCCCCGGTCCCGCGCGCATTGCCGGTGCCGTCCAGTTCGGTGCGCTCAAACTTGATGCCGGTGACCTTGCCGTCGGCGCCGGTGATCTCCACCGGGTTGTGCAGGAAGTGCAGGTGGAGGCGGCGGGAGGCGCCCGTGGAGGGGTCGGCGGCGTCGTCTTCCTGCTCCACCAGCCAGTTGGTCAGGGTGTTGACCATGGTCTTGACCTGGTTGTTGCTCTTCACGGCAACGTCGGAGGCCTCGTCAAAGTCGAAGTCCTCCTCGTAAAGGACAATGTCCACGTCGCGGGAGTGGCTGAGCTCGCGCAGTTCCATCGGGGTGAACTTCACCTGGGCGGGGCCGCGGCGACCAAAGATGTGCACGTCGGTGACGGGCGAGGACTTCAGCCCTTGGTAGACGTTGTCGGGGATCTCGGTGACAAGCATGTCGTCGGCGTGCTTGGACAGCACCCGCGCCACATCCAGTGCCACGTTGCCGTTGCCAATGACGGCGATCTCCTTGGCGGTCAGCGGCCATTCGCGCGACACATCCGGGTGCCCGTCGTACCAGGACACGAAGTCGGCCCCGCCGTAGGAGCCCTCCAACTCGATGCCGGGGATGTTCAGGTCTGCGTCCTTGATGGCGCCGGTCGCGAAGATGACGGCGTCGTAGTGCTTTTGCAGGTCTTCCAGCACCAAGTCCGTGCCGTACTCGACGTTGCCGAAGAAGCGAATGTCTCCCCGGTCCAGGACCTTGTACAGCGCGTTGACGATGCCCTTGATGCGCGGGTGATCCGGGGCAACGCCATAGCGGATCAGTCCATAGGGGGAAGGGTAACGGTCAAAGAGGTCGATGCTGACCACCAGTCCGGAACGCACTTCCTCGCTTTTGGTCAGCATGTCTGCCGCATAAACGCCGGCCGGGCCTGAGCCAATGACGGCGATGCGCAACGGGCGCTCTTGGGTTCCGGGCGCTGCTGGGGAGTTTGAGGACACGGCTGTGCTCATTTCGTCGATGTTCAAGGGGCTTGTTGACAAGTTTAGGAGAAAGTCCTGATAGTTTCCCGCGCACCGTAATGGGCGGTAGCGAGTTCCGCCGGTGCCAGCGGGCTGACGCGCACCACGTCACCGACGACGACGACGGCCGGGTTGCGGACCTTGCCCGCCTGGGCGAGGGCCACAATGGTACCGAGGGTTCCGATGGTGGTGCGCTGGTCCTGGGCGAAGCCGTTTTCAATGATGGCCACTGGGCAGTCGCTGCCGCGGCCGGCGGCCGTCAAAATGGGGACCGAGCGGTTCAGCGTGCCGACGCCCATCAGCAACACCACTGTGTGGTCGCTGCCGGGGGGCACGTTTTCCAAGTCTTCGTGGCCGCTGATCATGGTGAAGGCCTTGGCCAGGCCACGGTGGGTGACGGGAATGCCGGCGGCTGCCGGGACGCTCACGGCACTGGTGACCCCCGGGACCACTTCGACGTCAACACCGTTTTCGCGGCAGGCGATGGCTTCCTCGCCGCCGCGGCCCAGCACGTACGGGTCCCCGCCCTTGAGCCGAACCACCCGGTTTCCCGCCAGCGCTTCACGGACAAGGATGGCGTTGATTTCCGTTTGCGGCACAGGGTGGTGGCCAGGGGTTTTGCCGACCTCGATGATCAACACGTCCTCGCCGAGTGTTTCCAGCAGGCCGCGCGGGCCCAGCCTGTCAGCCACGACGACGTCGGCCTCGGCCAACAGCCGGCGCCCCCGCACTGTGATGAGGTCCTCGGCACCGGGTCCGCCGCCGACGAGGGCGACCCGGCCTGTCGAAAGCTGGTGGGGCATCGCTGAGTCCGGCCCGCGGTTCTCAAACCGGTCCGCTCCCCTGCGGTAGGGGCGCAAAGGAAGGTCGCCGCTTTCAAGGGCTGCGGCAATGGCATTGCGGACGGCCGCGGCGCGCAGCGGGTCTCCCCCGGCGTTGACGGCCACCTTGATGTCCTCCACCGTGGCGACTGCAGGCGTCCATGCTGCCGAGTCTTGGGCGTTGGAGTGGTTCACGCACCAGGTGCGGTTGTCTTCGGCGTCGCTGGCCACTTGGGCGTCGAGCTCAATGTCATTGCTGGCGGCCACTGCGTACCAGGAGTTGGCCATGTCTGCGCTTTCGTAGCCGCGGGCGTGCCACGTGAGCAGGCCGGCGTCGGCGAGTGCCCGTGCCGGCGCGCTGAGAACGGGAGCCACCAGCGTGACGTGCGCTCCGGCGTCGAGCAGGGCCTTGGCGCGGCGTGCTGCCACGGTGCCGCCGCCGACCACGAGGACTGGGCGGCCCAGCAGCCGCAGTGAGGTTGGGTAAAGATCCACAATTGCCATGAGATGACTTTAGATAAAGGGGATATTCGTGTTCAAGGGGCGCGTTACACCAGTTCACGCAACGTCACGCGGGGACACATAATTGTGGCGCCCGGATTGTGGAGCGAAAGCACCTCCACCGTCACATATGCGGTGGAAGGCCAGACAACGCCCGGCTTGTTGCTAAGTTTCTTAGGTACGCTCATCTCACTCGTGACCAATAAGGGGACAACCATGTCACAAGATTCATACACTCCGCCGCCGGCACAGCAGCAGCAGGCCAATGTCTACACCCAGAACTCGGTGGAGCAGCTGCAGGGCGCCCAGCACGCTCAGACTTCCATGATCCTGGGCATTCTGTCCTTGTTCTTCATCGGCATCATTCTGGGCCCGATCGCCATCTCCAAGGCCAAGAAGGCTGAGCAGCTGCACACCGCTGCAACCGTTGGCAAGGTCACCGGCTGGATTGGGGCCATTTTGGGCGTGGTTGGCATCGTGGTGGCGATCATCGCGATCATCGCCATGGTCGGCACGGCCGGCGCGATGAGCCAAATGACCTACTAGCCACGTGAGTTGTTATCCCGGCTGCAGCTGGGACTGGGGTGCGGAAAATATACTTTCCGCACCCCCATTTTTTTGCCAGCGCCGAAGGTTGCGGGGGTGTCGCCGCCGCTAGCGGGTGCTTCCGGCGAGGAGGCCGCGTCCGCGCAACAGACGCTTTTCCACGGGTGCAAAGACAAGCAGTTCAACGGCGATGCCAACGAACAAGATGATCAGGATCGCCGACATCACGATGCCCATGTCAGAGAGCTGCCGGCCCTGCTCCAGCAGCGAGCCCAGGCCGAAGCCGAGGCTGCCGCCCATGGCAATGATTTCAGCGGCCATCAGTGAGCGCCACGAAAACGCCCAGCCCTGCTTCAATCCGCCAACGTAACCAGGCAGCGCGGCTGGAAGCACCACGTTGACGGCCATTTCCCAGCGCGATGCGCCCAGGATCTGCCCCATCCGGCGGTACTGCGGCGGGATCTGGTCCACACCGGCGATGAGCCCGTTGATGATGGAGGGGATGGCCCCCATAAACATGACGAAGTACACCGTGGCATCCGTCAGGCCAAACCAGATGATGGCTGCCGGCACCCATGCCACGGAGGGCAGCACCTGCAAACCTGAAATGAGTGGACCAAATGCCCTGCGCAGCAACCGCACTTGGGAGAACAGCAGGCCGATCGGTGTGGCCACCACGATGCTGATGGTGAACCCCGTGATGCCGCGCTGCAGCGAGGTCCACACGGCTTCCTGGGCGTTGCCTTCCTGCCAGAGCGTACCCAGTGATCCCAACACATCCAGCGGGCCGGGCACCAGGTCGCGGCGGCGCAGCCCCAGTGAAACATAGAACTGCCACGCAAGCAGCAGCACGACGAATGCGGCAAGCGGCAGCAGCAGCCGGGACCAATCAACACCACGACGCTCCACAGCCTCGGACTGCAGCGAATCCAGCCCCGCTTCCAGGGAGCGCATTTCATCGGCACTGCCGTTTTTTAGCAGCGGCGACGTTATTGTTTCAGGCATGTCGGCGGATCTCCTCGCGCAATCGGTCGGTGATGTCGCCGGTGAGTTTTCCGGCGGCCCCGGCGTTCGTCCTGTGTTCCTCGGAAACGTCCCATTCGGCCACCACTCGCCCCGGCTTGGAGGAGAGCAGCAACACGCGCTGCCCCAGCCGCACGGCCTCGCGCACATTGTGGGTGACAAAAATTATGGTCCGCCCGGTTTCCCGCCAGACTCTTTCCAGTTCGTTGTGCAGCAGGTCCCTGGTGATGGCGTCCAGTGCGGCAAACGGCTCGTCCATCAGCAGCAGCGGCCGCTCTTGCGCCAGCGCCCTGGCCAGGGCCACGCGCTGGCGCATTCCCCCGGACAGCTCGTGTGGGCGTTTGGCCGCAGCCTGCCCCAGATTCACCAACTCCAGCAGTTCCGTGGCGCGCAGCTTGCGTTCAACCCGTCCAACACCGCGCAGCTTCAGCGCCAACTCAATGTTCCCGCGCGCACTGAGCCAAGGGAACAGCGAGGAATCCTGGAACATGAATGCCGCCCCGTCGGCAGGGACTTCGAGTGCTCCGGATGTGGGCACGTCAAGGCCCGAAATGATGTTCAACAGCGTTGATTTCCCGCAGCCCGAGGCGCCCAGCAGCGCCACAAACTCGCCTTGGTGGATCACGGCGTTCACGTTCTCCAACACCGGGGCCCCGTCGCCAAAGCGCTTGCCCAGGTTTTCAAGGACGACGGCGGGTGCCCGGCCGCCGTCGTCGGCTTCCAGAGCGCTTGCGCTTTCAATTGCAGGCTCGGCAGTCAGCAGCTCGGTCATTCTGCACCCAATCCTGCGGCCGTGACGGGTTTTTCGCCGGCCGCTGTGAGCACTTTGTTCAGCAACGTCAGGTCAAAGAGACCGTTGAGATCCGCCGGTTTGGAAACACCGGCGCTGACACCGTGGTCGAGCAGTGTGTCGAAGGTGGCCGCCAGCGGGTCGGAGGTGAATTTCAGTTTGGACAAGGACCGGGCAATCACGTCGTCTTCCAGCGGCTGCCCAATGGCCACCGTGAGCGCGTCATTGATGACCGCCCCGGCATCGTCGGGGTGTTCATCCAGCCACGCAATCGAGTCGACGTGCCCTTCCAACAGGGCCTGGACCGTTTGCGGGTGGGCTTCGAGGAAGGACTTGTTGACGGCCAGCACTGTTGTGCTGAACTCGCCCTTGTCCCAAAGATCGGCCTCGTCGACAAGGACTTTCGCCCCGGCTTGGAGCACCAGGCGGGAGGTCCACGGCTCGGCGACCCAGGCGCCGTCAATCTTTCCATCCTGGAACAGACGCAGCGTTTGGGCGTTGGTGGTGGGTGTGATCGTGACGTCCCCGCCCCCGGAGGTGTCGGTGTGCAGCCCGCGCTCTCCCAGCCAAGTGCGCAATGCCACGTCCTGCGTGCCGCCTAATTGCGGGGTGGCGATGGCCTTTCCACGGAGCTGTTCAACGTCGGTGATGGACGGCCTGACCACGAATTGGGCACCACCGGAGGCAACTCCGGCAATGATGCGGATGGATTCGCCTCCGCTTTGCACAAAGGAGTTCAGCGCCGGGTTGGGGCCCAGGTAGGCGGCGTCGATCGCGCCGGCGTTGAGTGCTTCAACAGTTGCCGGGCCCGTGGTGAAGACCTGGGTTTCCAGTGCGGTGGCTCCAAGGTCTTTGGCGAAGATGCCCTTCTCCACTCCCGCGAGCGCGGGGCCGTGGGTGATGTTGCCAAAGTAGCCAAGCTTCAGGACGGCAGCCGGGGCGGTTGCTGCAGCCGGGGCTGCCGCTTCGTCTGCGCTTTTGGCGCTCATGCTGGCCACGGCCGCGCCTGCTCCGATGAGGGCGACGAGTGCCGTGGCAACCATGATTTCCATGCCGCGCCACTTGTGTTTGGGCTTCTCTCCGGCCACGATGCGAATACGCTTCAGCGGTGGTTGGGCTGCTGCCTGCGGTGTCGGCTGCGGATCGGCCGCGGTTCCCCTTGTAGTCATGGTTAAACGGTAGGGAATCCGCCCGGGCCTGTTCAATGGCGGGGACGCCCAAGGTCACGAGGAGACACGCAGCGTCACATGGACCGGTGGGGGTGGTTGGCGCGCGTTATCCGTCGTCCCGGACAACGCGGAGCTTGTGCAACCGTGAGCGCAGTGTTGTTTCACGATTGTTGTCGCTGCTCAGCGCCTTCGTCGCCTCCACATAGGACTCCCCGAGAGATTGCAGCAACAAGTCGTCCGCCAGACGGACTTGACCCGGTGAGAACCTGTATTGCATGGATTTTGCCACCTGTTCCGAATCCAAGGACTTGAACCAATCCTCGGCGGCGCTGACAGTGTCAATGCCGTTGGCGGCAAGAATTTTCACCATCCAAGCGTATTGGTTTTCCTTGCTGCTGGGGTATCCAGGGAAGGCGCGGGTCAGCACGCCCTGGAGGGTCCCGGCGTCGAGTTTTTGTGTTTCAGGCTCAATGGAACCTTCGCTCTGGAGCCGTTTCAAAATGTCGCTGATGTTCACAAACTGTTGGTCGGCAAGCTCAATGAGAGTGGAGGCCATGGTGAAGGCGCGGCTGATTTCAGCGTTGTCGCCGCTTGAGCCCTTGAAGCGGACGTCGTGTTCAAATTCCGCCCAAGCATGTTGGAGGACCGTGCGGATCTGCACCTCGAAGCGCTGGCCGGTAAAGTCGTTGCAGTCGCGCGGCGGGTTGACTGCCGGGACTTCAAGGGTCAGATGCCGCCCGGCATAGCCAATACCGCCGTTTTTGCGCATCATTGCGGTCTTGTCTTCGTCGTCGTGGCAGAGGAACTGGTTCGAGAGCGCGATGGCGACGGCCTCAATGTCCGATTCCACGAACAAAATGACCCGCACGCCGATCAGGTCGTCGAGGCCGCCAGGATACTTCAGCCGTCCGTCGTCGCAGCGGCGGCTGAGCTTCTCCGCCGTCGAGACGGATGACTTGACCCGGAACTGCACATCGTGGTGGTTGAGCCCGTCGTCATGGAGCCGGCTCACAATCGTGTTGCGTATTGCCTCTGCAGCATCATTCAAGGCCTGCGCCCGGTGTCGTTCCTGCTCCAATGCAATCCCCATGTCCTCCACGGCCATGCTTTCGATGGTGTCCCCCTCGCCACTGCCGGCCGGGTTGAGCACCCGGTCCTTGCCTCAAATTCTCCCACCTTCACAGTGCTTGTCCAGCTATATTTCGCCCAGCCGGGAGTTTGGCTGCGGGGCCGCGTCGTGGACAGGCACAACTTCGGCAGTGTTTCAGCGGCGCTTGATGCCGGGGAGGAAGTGGACCGCGGCCAACAGCACCCAAGTGGTGATCACAAAGGGCCAGGTATAGACGCCGTACAAATGCTGGAGTGGTATCCGCACCACGCCCACCAGCAAGGTTCCGACGACGGCCATGACCCAGGGCTGCCACGTTCCTTTCAGGAACACTGCAGCCAGCGCAATGGACACTAGGACTTCCGAGTAGCCAAGCATGCCGTGCCCCAGCAGCAGCCGGTCCTGCCCGGTGGTGACGGCCACGACACTGAGCATCGTGCTGCCCAGCAGGGCGGCCAAACCCACTTTCCAGTGGGACAGGAACAGGGCCAGCAGGATCAGAAGTCCCACAAGGACGCTGTCCACAAGCACCACCTGGGACACATTGCTCACAATGGAGCGGAAGAACAGCGCAGTCAGGCTTTCATCCAAGACCACCGGCACCTGTGAAACGTGGTTGCCGGAGGTGGCAAAGTACATCAAGCTGGCCACCACGCAGAAGGGCCCCGTCAAGTAGGGCAACTGCAGGGCTTTCAACGGTGGCGAGTTGAAGGCTTGCACCAGCAACCACGTCACCGGCCCGCACAGCAGGCCACCGAGGACTGACACAAGGAAGGCCAACCATCCACTGTCCATGGCGGCAAAGGCCGCAGCACCAACCAAGGCACCGCAAAATCCGTGATGGCCTGCGCGCACCTTGCTGGCAGGGAAGCGCATCAGCACGCCGGCGACAGTGGAGCTGATGCAACCCAGCACAACGATCAGCGCCATCTGCCAGTCGGCAACAACAAAGGCGATGAGGATAAGCAACCCGGGGATGGCCTTTGCTTGGAAGAAAATCTGGGAAATTCCCCGCAACAACGTGACCGTGGCATCGTAAAGGACGTTCCGGCCGGACCGGTGAACCGGCAGTTGTTTTAGTTGCACAGGGCGATCGTATCCTCTATCACACTGGTTTCTGCCAACACGAATTCCGCAGTCCCGCACCTCGACTTTATGACGGAAGGCCAGCGTTCCAACCTCGGCCACCTGCTCTCAGGGCCGCCAAAATCAGTTGCAACGACAGCACGCGCAACAGACAGAGGCCGATGTTGCTCTCCTAAGAGTTCCCCGCTCACCACCGCACTCAGGTTGTTCACGGCATATTTGCGCGATGATTACAGTCATGGTGCTCATCCAGATGGGACAGGATGGTCGGGGCACTTGGGGCCGGGCCAGCATTGTTGTCCGGGACGACGGTGCGTCTGCAGCCCCGGCGCGCAATATCCACCACGTGGCGGACCGCCGCAAGGGCCGTTGCAGCGCGCATGGTGGAACAAACGATGAATCAGAAGGAATTCACGGCCAAAGGGGTGACCCTATTTCACAGCTGCATACCAGTCTGCAGGCCTAACGTTGGAGCATGAGTGAACGGGTTCATGGTGAATCACGTGGCACAAACGCCTCCGGACGCGGTGGTCGGCACGCGCTGCGTCGGGTTCCAGTGTGGGCTTGGCGCGTCTTCATGCATTCGGTAAGCAAGGGCGATCTCCGGAGCCTCAACATGGATCCCATTGCCGGGGTGCAGCACTGGTATGACATTGACTTCGTCGGTGACCATATCCGCTCGCACCGGCTGGACGTCATCGCTCCGGACGGCAGTGACCCGGCGGGGAGCTGGCTGCCGGTGTATGTCTATTTTCACGGTGGCGGGTGGACTTCCGGCGACAAGGCCTCGCTGACGAAGTACTGCGCCAGCCAAGCATCGTATGGTCTGGTGGTGGTCAACGTGAACTACCGCATGGCGCCGCATTTTCACCTGGGCCACGTCCTGGAGGACGCCAATGAAGCACTGGTCTGGGTTGACGCCCACATTCGTGAATTTGGCGGGGACGCCCATCGGATTGTCCTTGGCGGGGACTCTGCCGGTGGGCAGATTTCCGCGCTCACGGCGGCCGCCATGTTCCGTCCGGAGCTTGCCGAGCACTATGCGCTGCACCCTGTCACGCTGGCCACCTCCGTCAAGGGTCTGGTGCAGCACTGCAGCATCGTCGACTTTTCCGTGTTCTTCGACAGGGGTTTTGTACTGAGCCTGAACTTCGTCCGCATGCTCCTGCCCTCCCGCGGTGGGCGAAGGAGCGGCGGGAATCAGAAACACATGCTGCGGGAGGAGTCCCATTACATGTCGCCCATCGAGTGGCTCGACTCCCGGTGCCCACCCGTTTTCATTACAACATCGGAGCGAGACTTTTTTTATTCATCCAATATGAACTTCATCCACAAGCTCGATCAACATGGAGTTCCCGTGGACTCGCTGATCTACGGCTGGGAGAGCATCAACACCCAGCACGCATGGCAGCAGAACTTTCGGTATCCGGAATCGCAGGAGGTCTACGGCCGCTTGCAGTCATTCATCAAAAAAGTGACAGCTTAACCCGTGCGGAACCGGTTCAGGACTCGCGAGTATTTAACCTTGTGGGGCGTAGCTCGCTGAAGACTCAAGGCTCCCGATGATCGAGTCTGTTGAAACCTGGATCTCGACAGGCTCGATCACCGTGTGCCGGAACGGCTAGATCACATAGCGCTCGTCTTCGTGGTCGCCCGGGTGGTCGTTGACAAGCCCGGCGGCGAGGGTGTTCCCGTCCTGCGCGTCAATAACCAAAAACGCCCCTGTCCGGCGGTGCCGGGCGTAGGACTCCACCGGAAGCGGGGACGCCAGCCGGATTTGGGCTGCACCAATGTCGTTCAGTGCCAAGCTGGAGGCGGGCTCCAGCGCAAAAGTGTCAAGGTTCAGCTTGCCGCTCACGGCGCGGACAAGCCCTTGAACCGTCTTGCTGCCGTGTTTGATGAGCACCTTGGCGCCCTCGCGCAGCGGCTTCGCGGACAACCAGCACAGCTCCGCATAAACGTCTTGGCCAACCTCGCCAAACGTTCCCGTGGCGGCAATGACGTCGCCTCGGGCAATGTCGATCTCCTCGCTCAGGCGCAGCGACACCGACTGTGGCGCAACGGCCCGCTCCAGGGATCGCCCGGCAAAGTCAATGCCCACCACTGTTGCAGTGCGACCGGAAGGCAACACCGTAATGCTCTCCCCCACCGACACCGCACCCGAAGCCACTTGCCCCGCATAGGCGCGGTAGTCGCGGAAGGAGGCTCCGGCGTCGTCCGCTTCCTTGAGCTCTGGAGCCAACGCACCCTGCGGACGAACCACCAGCTGCACGGGGAAGCGGAATGGTTCAAGGCCGCGCTCGAGGTCGTCGGTGGTGGGCAGGGTTTCCAGGATGGCCAGCAGGCTGGGCCCGGTGTACCAGGGCGTGTGCGTGGACGGATCCACCACGTTGTCGCCCTCGAGCGCGGAAACCGGCACCACCACCACGTCGTTGAGGCCAACTTCGGCGGCCACCTTTTGCAGATCGGCCTCAATGGTGCGGAAGACGTCTTCGCTGTAGTCGACAAGGTCGATCTTGTTCACGGCCACCAGCACGTTGGGCACGCGCAGCAGGCGCAGCACCGACAAGTGCCGGCGGGTCTGCTCGAGGACCCCTTTGCGGGCGTCGATCAGCACGACCACGGCATCCGCAGTGGACGCGCCCGTCACCGTGTTCTTGGTGTACTGCACGTGCCCGGGGCAGTCGGCCAGGATGAAGCTGCGGCGGTCGGTGGCGAAGTAGCGGTAGGCGACGTCGATGGTGATGCCTTGTTCGCGTTCGGCGCGCAGGCCGTCGGTGAGCAGCGCCAGGTCGATCTTTTGCGTGCTGCCGTTTTCGCCGCCAAAGC
This sequence comes from Arthrobacter sp. H35-D1, assembly GCF_030063185.1. GTDB lineage: Bacteria > Actinomycetota > Actinomycetes > Actinomycetales > Micrococcaceae > Specibacter. The sequence continues at coordinate 187,535 of NZ_JASISP010000003.1, read as the reverse complement.
CCCTGTCGGCCGAGGTGCGGGTGACGGCGTCCAGCGTGTCCGCCAGGATGGCCTTGGAGTCGTGGAGCAGGCGCCCCACGAGCGTTGATTTGCCGTCGTCCACGGAACCCGCCGTGGCGAAGCGGAAAAGTGTTGACTGCGCGAGGGGCGCTTCGGTGATGGTGCTCATTAGAAATAGCCGTCTTTCTTGCGGTCTTCCATGGCTGCCTCGGAGATGCGGTCATCGGCCCGGGTGGCGCCACGTTCGGTCAGGGTGGAGGCGGCAACTTCGCGCACCACGTCGTGGACGGTGGTTGCGTCCGAAGCCACGGCGCCGGTGCAGGACATGTCCCCCACCGTGCGGTAGCGGACCTGCTTGATGATGACTTTCTCATCCGGGCGAGGCTTTGACACTTCGCCCACGGCCCGCCACATGCCGTCGCGCTCAAACACCTCACGCTCATGGGCGTAGTACAGGTGCGGCAGCTCGATGTTCTCGCGGGCGATGTAGCGCCACACATCCAGCTCGGTCCAGTTGCTGATGGGGAACGCGCGCACGTGCTGGCCCACGGTGTGGCGGCCGTTGTACAGGTTCCACAGTTCGGGGCGCTGGTTGCGCGGATCCCACTGGCCAAACTCGTCGCGCAGCGAGAGGATGCGCTCCTTGGCCCGGGCCTTGTCCTCGTCGCGGCGGCCGCCGCCAAACACGGCGTCAAAGCGGTTCCGGGCAATGGCATCCAGCAACGGCACCGTCTGCAACGGGTTGCGGGTTCCATCAGCCCGTTCGGTCAGTTCGCCGCTGTCGATAAAATCCTGCACGGAGCCCACCTCCAGGCGCAGGCCCAGCTTCTCCACCGTCCGGTCGCGGAATTCGATGACCTCCGGGAAGTTGTGCCCGGTGTCCACGTGCAACACCGGGAACGGGACCTTGCCCGGCCAGAACGCCTTGGTGGCGAGGTGCAGCATCAGCACGGAGTCCTTGCCGCCGGAGAACAGCAGCGCCGGGCGCTCAAACTCGGCCACCACCTCGCGAATAATGTGGATGGCCTCGGATTCAAGGATGTCGAGGGAGTTCAGGGTCTCGACATGGGGCCCCGGGCGCGAGGGGTCCCCGGCCGAGCTTGCGAGGTCGGGGAGCGGCTGGGGATCGAGGGCTGGAGGGGTTTCAGTAATTTGGGTGCTCATACGTGTAGTCCGCATTCTGTCTTGGAGGTTCCGGCCCAGCGTCCGGACCTGGGGTCGGCGCCGGGGGCCACTTTGTTGGTGCACGGTGCACAGCCAATGGACGGGTAGCCCTGGCTGAGCAAAGGGTTCACGGGCAAAAGGTTGTCATCGGAGTAGCGCAGCAGCTCTTCATAACTCCAGGTCGCGACGGGGTTGACCTTGATCAGCCCGTTTTTTTCATCCCACACAACCAAAGGCGTGTCGGTGCGCGTGGGCGCTTCGTCCCGGCGCACTCCCGTGAACCACAATTCGTAATCCTGAAGCGAGCGGTGCAGCGGTTCGACCTTGCGCAGCGCACAGCAGGTGGCAGGATCCCGGGCAAAAAGGTCCTTGCCCAGCAATGAATCCTGCTCGGCCACCGAGTGCACCGGCATCACGTCCACCACGTTGACCCGCAGGTTTTCCGCCACCTCGTTGCGCGTGGCGTAGGTTTCTTCGAAGTGGTAACCGGTGTCCAGGAACAAGACGTCCACCCCTGGCAGCTGCTCGGCAACCAAGGCCGGCAGCACGGCGTCGGCCATGGAACAGGCGACGGCGGCCGCACCGGTTGCGAAGTTCTTCGCCACCCAGGCGATGACTTCCTGGGCGGACGCGTCCCACGGCAGTTCCGCTTCCCCGGCCGCGGCCAGGGCTTGGAGCTCGGAATGCGAGCGAAGCGTGGTCACCGTCATTTCAGCAACTCCTCGTCAACCCGGTGCGCGAACTCGGCAAAGGTCTCTTCCGCCAGCTTGTTGGCCACGTAGCTGCGAATGACCCGCTCCACGTAGTCGGGCAGGTCCGGGATGGCCACCTTCAAACCGCGAACTGTGCGGCCCAGGCCGGCCTCCTCACGGTTGTGCGAGGACAAGCCACCACCAAGGTGGACCTGAAAACCTCCCGTTGTGCCGCCGTCGGCCGTGGGGACAATGATGCCTTTCAAGCCAATGTCCGCCGTCTGGATGCGGGCGCAGGAATTCGGGCAGCCGTTGAGGTACAGGGTGAGCGGCTCATCAAGTTCCCCGGCATCCACCAGATCAGCCAGACGCTCCTCGAGTTCGGAAACGATGTTGATGGCGGTGTCTTTCGTGTTCACGATGGCCAACTTGCAAAACTCGACCCCGGTGCACGCCATGGTGTTGCGCCGGAAGACGGACGGCCGGGCGGACAACCCAATCTCATCCAGCCCGGTAATCACTGCCTCTACGTGGTCCTTGGGAATGTCCAAAGCGATGATCTTCTGCAGCGGGGTGGTGCGCACACGGTGGGAGCCATGGGCTTCCAGGAGGTCCGCCAGAGCCAGCATTCCGGTGCCGGAGAAACGGCCCACGCACGGTGCAGCGCCAATAAAGAAGTTGCCGTCCTTTTGCTCGTGGACCCCAACATGGTCACCGTTGACCTTCGCCTTGGGCGGGACCACACCGTCGGGCAGCTGGTGGCCCAGATATTCATCCTCGAGGATCTGGCGGAACTTCTCCGCACCCCAGTCCTCCATCAGGAACTTCAGGCGGGCCTTGTTGCGCATGCGCCGGTAACCATAATCGCGGAAGATGCTGGTGACGCCCTCCCACACTGCGGGGCCTTCCTCAGGCCGAACAAACACGCCAACGCGCTGGGCCAGACGAGGTGCGGTGGAGAGCCCGCCACCCACCCACAGGTCGTAACCGGAACCCAGTTCAGGGTGCCGCACGCCAACAAAGGAAATGTCATTGATTTCGTGGATGGTGTCGTGGTCCGGGTAGCCGGTGATGGAAGTCTTGTACTTGCGCGGCAAGTTGGAAAACTGCGGGTTGCCAATGAACCGCTCCCGAAGTTCCTGCAGGAAATCGGTGGGGTCAATGATCTCCGCTTTGGCGATGCCCGCCACGGGGGAACCAAGCATGCCGCGGGGCACATCGCCGCAGGCCTCGGTGGTTTGCAAGCCAGCAGCTTCGAGGCGGCGCCAGATCTCCGGAACGTTCTCAACCTCGATCCAGTGGAACTGGATGTTCTGGCGGTTGGTCAGGTCCGCCGTGTTGCGCGCAAAATCAATGGAAATCTGACCCACCACGCGCAGCTGCTCAGTGCTGAGCTTTCCGCCGTCGGTCCGCACCCGCATCATGAAGTAGCTGTCCTCGAGCTCGTGCGGTTCAAGCGAGGCCGTCTTGCCGCCGTCGATCCCCTGCTTGCGCTGCGTGTACAGCCCCCACCAGCGGAAGCGGCCGTGCAGGTCGTCGTCGGTGATGGAGTCAAAACCCTCCAGCGCGTAGATCTCCTCGATGCGGCGGCGCACGGACAAGCCGTCGTCGTCCTGCTTCCAGGCTTCAACCGGGTTCAGCGGCGCCTTGCCGTCCACTTTCCACTGTCCGTGCGGTTTAGTTGCCGGACGCGGGCGGGCCGGTCGTTTGGCGGGGGCATCGGCGGATGCCGTGGCGGTTTCGGTGCCAGAGGCATTCGCTCCGGCTAGAGCTGTCTGTGTCATGAAACGAGCGTAAGTTGCTCCTGTGTTCGCGACAATCACGATTGCAACGCGCGTTCACCTTGGGCAATATTTCGTCACACGCGCCATTTTCAGGAGGTTTGTGCTTGCTCATTCGTTCAGCTTTTCCCTGCCACGCACGACGCCGGGCATCACCCTGTGCGCAGACCTGACCACTTCTGCGCACGAGCCAGCTCCAACCATGCGCATGAACCCCCGGGCGCATGGTTGGAGGAGAACGCCGCGCAGAAGCCAACGGTTCCCCGGCAATCAGGCATCAGGCGCGGCGGAAACGGCTGCGTCAAAGTGTTCCACGGCAAGTTCAGCCAGCAACACGGAAGGCAGCAGCGGCGCCGCCACCACATCAGCGCCAGTCTTCGCCAGCTGGTCGTGAAAATAGCCCGGCGCCAGCAGGTAGGACGCAACGGCAACCCCTGCCACCCCGTCGGCACGCAGCTGCGCCACAGCCTCGGGGATCGAGGGACGGGCGCTTGCACCATAGGCGGCCACAATTCGCTCCGGGCGGCGCACAGCCAAGTCGGCAGCCAATACTTCAATCTGCTCGGCAGCCTCGGGCCGCGACGAACCGGCTGCGGCAAGCACGATCCCCCAACCCTGCGGCAGTTTCCCGAGCCGCTCATCCAGCAGCTTCGCCAAGCGAGGGTCCGGCCCCAGCGGCGCGGCGGCAACCGTGTCCGGGCGGCTGGCAACTGCCTCGGCAATGTCCACCTGCACGTGGAAGCCCACCGTCAGGAGCAGCGGAACGACGACGGCCCGCACCCCGGCGGCCAGCCCCGCGACCACCTCGGGCAGCGCCGGCTCCTGAACATCCACGTAGGCCTCAAGCACTTTCACCCCGGGACGAAGAGCGGCGATTTCTGCCCTGACCTCGTTGATGCGCTGCCGACCCTCGGCGTTGTTCGTGCCATGGGCGCAGGCGATCAGGACTGTCCCGGGACTCGACGCCGTGGCTTCGCTACTTGTCATGCTCATGGGCAAACTCCTTCTCACCTGTGCGCGGACGCGCGGGGCGACCCTGCTGCCAATGTACGTCAGGAGCCTGCCCGCAGCGAGTTGGGAACAAGCTGCGCCGGTGACACGCCAGGTTGTCTTTTCCCCATGAAACCGTCAGAGCACAATCCTCATTGGGTCCTCCAATATCTGCTTGAGGTCCTGCAGGAAGGCGGCGGCCGTGGCACCGTCGAGCACGCGGTGGTCCACGGTCAGGGTGAGTTTGAGGACCTTGCGCGTGGTGAGTTCGCCGTCGCGCACCACGGGCTCGTCTGCGGCCGCTCCCACGGCGAGAATGGCCGCCTCGGGCGGGTTGATGATGGCGGTGAAGTTGTCGATCCCAAACATGCCCAAGTTGCTGACAGTGAATGTTCCTCCGCTGAATTCCTGCAGCGACAACGTCCCCTCCCGTGCCTTGCCAGCCAGGTCGCGGGCTTCGGTGGCGATCTCCGCCAGGCCTTTCCGGTCCGCATCCCGCACCACCGGCACGATCAGGCCGTCCGGCACGGCGACTGCAAGACCCACGTTGACGTGGCGGTGCTGGTAGATCTTGTCACCGGCCCACGACGAGTTGACCACCGGGTGTGCCCGCAATGCAACCGCGCAGGCGCGCACCAGCAAGTCAGTGACGCTGGCCTTGACCCCGGAGTCCGCGAACCGCTTATTGATTCCGGCCCGGAACTCAAGCAGGGCGTCCATCTGAACCACTGCCGTCAGGAAGAAGTGCGGCACGGCGGCGCTCTCGGTGAGCCGTTTTGCCACAACCTTGCGCATCTGTGTCAACGGGATCTCCAGCGAATCCTGCTGTGCGGCAGGTGCAGAAGCAGGAGCGGGTACAGACTTGGACGACGACGAGGGGGCCTTCCCGTCCCGGCTGGCGGCAGCCGCGTGCTCACCGGAGGTGTCCTCACCCGAGGCGTGCTCACCTGCGGCCAAAACATCCGCCCTGACCACCCGTCCGCCCGGACCGGTGCCCTTGATGTCCGCGGGATCCAGGCCCCGTTCCACCGCCATTTTGCGTGCCAGCGGCGACGCAAAGACCCGGCCGCCGTCGAGCCCATGAGCATCTGTATCGGCGTGGGCGTCTCCATCGGCAGGCGCGTCTTCACCTGCCGAAGGACCTCCACTTGAGGGCGCACCCACCTCTGCCGAAGCCTCCGCGTCCTGCGCTTCCACATCAACCGACGACGCTGCGCCGTCGTCGGTCTTCTTTCCCGAGCCCGCGCCAGCCTCACTGCCGGCGTCTTGATCGGAATCGGGTCCGGAGCCGGTGCCGTCGCCGATGAATGCGACCGGCTGGCCGATGGCCACGGTGGCGCCTTCGGCCACCAGTAGGCGCTCCAGCACGCCGTCGTCAAACGCCTCCAAGTCCATCGTGGCCTTGTCGGTTTCAATCTCGCCGATGACGTCGCCAGCCTTGACTGGATCACCTTCGTGCTTGAGCCAACGGCCCAGGATGCCTTCTTCCATGGTGTCGGAAAGGCGGGGCATGATTACCTCTGGCATGGGGTCCTCCTAGCTTTCGAAACTTGTGTCATCGAGCAGTTCAAGGATCACGCGGCGCAGGTCCCCCGCATCGGGCAGGGCGCGTCGCTCAAGGGGTTTCGCGTACGGCAATGGGACTTCGGCCGCCGCCACCCTGCGCACCGGCGCATCCAAGTAGTCGAAGGCGCCCTCCATCAGGGTGGCGGAGATTTCCGCACCGATCCCGTAGCTGAGCCAGTCGTCCTCGAGCACCACGGCCCGGCCCGTCTTGCGCACTGAGGCGCAGATGGTGGACCGGTCAAGCGGGCGCAGGCTGCGCAGGTCCACGACCTCCACGGAGATGCCTTCCTCCGCCATTTGGCGAGCCACCTCCACGGCGATGGTCGTGGCGCGCGAGTACGAGATCACGGTCAGGTCCGTGCCATCCTTGACGACGGCGGCCCGGCCAATCTCGGCTGGTTCATCGCCCGCCGGGACCTCGCCCTTGGTGTTGTACAGGGCCAGGTTTTCCAGGAAGATGACAGGGTCGTCGTCCCGGATGGCCGCCAGCAGCAATGCCTTGGCATCGGCCGGCGTTGACGGTGCAACCACCTTGAGTCCCGGCACATGCGCGTACCAGACCTCCAGGTTTTGTGAGTGCGTGGCCGCCAGCTGCTGCCCGCCGCCGCCTGGCATCCTGATCACCATCGGCACGCTTTGCTGGCCGCCAAACATGCCGTAGATCTTGGCTGCGTGGTTCACGATCTGGTCGATGGCGATCAGGCTGAAGTTCAAGGTCATGATCTCCACCACCGGTCGCATGCCCAGCATGGCGGCGCCGATCGCGGCGCCCACAAAACCTTCCTCGGCGATGGGCGTGTCCCGGACGCGTTCCGGTCCGAACTCCTTCAGCAGCCCGGCCGTGATCTTGTAGGAGCCCTCAAAGATTCCAATTTCCTCACCGAGCAGGATCACCTTTTCGTCACGGTTCATCTCGCTGCGGATGGCGTCGTTCAAGGCCTGCCGGTAAGTGACAAGGGTCGTCTTGTCTGCGTCTGCGCTCATGGCAGCACCACCATCCTTTCGCCGGGAAGTGCCGTGGGCGCATTGGGCACCGGAGTCGCGTACGCGTAGTCAAAGAGTTGGTCCGGGGTGGAGTCCGGACTGGCATCCGCAAACGCAACTGCGGCCGCCACCTGGTCCTCCACTTGAGTTTCAATCGCGGCTGCCTGCTTCTCATCGAGGGTGCCGTCGGCAATCAGCTGGGCGCGCAAGGCAGGCACCGGGTCAGCTTCCTGGGCTGTTTCAAGGTCCGCTGCGGAACGGTAGCGGGCCGGGTCCACCACCGAGTGGCCGCGCAGCCGGTAGCTCATCAACTCCAGCAGGGCAGGCTGTCGCTGGGTCCGGGCCTGGTCCAACGCCTCAGTGGCCGCCTCCCGCACGGCGAGGACGTCCCCGCCGTCGGCCCTGACACCGGGGATCCGGTAGGAGGAGCCGCGCTTGTACAGTTCCGGCTCCCCTGCCGCCTTCTCCACGGTGGTGCCCATGCCGAGCCTGTTGTTGATGACAACGTAGACAATGGGCAGCGACCACACTGCGGCCAGGTTCAGCGACTCGTGGAACGCACCGATGTTGGTGGTCCCGTCACCCATCTGGCACATGACTGCTTCTGCATCCGGACCCGCCGCACCGCGGTACGTCAGCGCCAGGGCCGCCCCCGTCGCCGGGGGAATCTGACCCCCCACAATGCCGTAACCGCCCAGCATCCTCTTCTCCGTGTCAAACATGTGCATGGAACCGCCCCGGCCCTTTGAGACGCCGGTGGTCTTGCCAAACAGTTCCGCCATGACCTTGCCCGTGTCCATGCCGCGCATCAGGGCGTAGCCGTGGTCCCGGTAGTTGGTGAACAGGTAGTCGGTGGGCCGCAGGGCATCCATCAGCCCCACCACGGACGCCTCTTCGCCGAGGTTCAAGTGGCAATAGCCGCCGATCTTGGCCCGTTTGTACATCTGGTCTGCGGTCAATTCAAACTTTCGAATGAGCACCATCCGTCGGTAAAACTCCACCAGCTGACCGGGCTCTGCCGCTTCTGCCCCGGGCGTGGCTGCGCTCCCCTTGGCCGGTTGGCGGGCTGCTTTGGTGGCGGCACGCGGGCTGGCTTTCGCCGTCCTCGACTCGTTCATTGTGCTTCTCCTTCAAACCTGCGTATCTCTTGCAGTGGCTGTTGGGGCCCGGCTGGCCGGGCTTGGCTTGGCGTTCGGTCAGGTCCCGGGCGGCTGTTCGTGCAGCTCAAACCGGCTGCCGTCCGCCTGGCAGCGGGGGCATTTGTCCGGCGGGGTGGCTCCGCGCACCGGTTCCCCGCAAACCTCGCACACCCATTCGGTTGCGAGCAGGGAGACGATGTCGCCCCGGCTGACGATTCCCACCAGGCGGCCGTCTTCTATGACAGGGAGTCGGCGGACACGTTTTTCGATCAGGAGGTGCCGCAGGTCTGCGATCTTGGTGGCCGCACTGACGGAAATCACGGCTGTTGTCATCAGGTCGGCGGCCGTTGTGCCCTCCTTGGCGAGCAGGTCGAATTCGCTGACCAGTCCCAGCACGTAGCCGGAGTCGCCCACGACGGGCACGCCGCTGATCCGGTTGGTGCGCAGCAGTTCAGCAATTTCAGCCACCGCTGTGTCCGCCGGGATGGCGAGCACAGGGCTGCTCATGATGTCTGCCGCCGTGGCGGGGATTCTTGCGTCCATGGTTTCTCCTAGGGTGCGTGTAACGGTCCGTGGGGGCCGGACCCGTGTCCGGCCGGTCCAAGCCTCGCGGCATAGTGGTCTATGTGCGGTTTCCCGGCGGCCCGCTGCCCTGATCCGGCGGCAACTGCTCCTGGGGCGACCCTGTCCTGGCAGGCGGCAGCGGCGACGTCGGGGACAAGGGCCCCTGCATCCTTGTTGGCGATGCCGACGGCGGAGACGGCCCCGCCCACGACCAGCAGGACCGCAACCACTGCCATGATGCGCCGGAACGAGTCAAGGTCCAGCGCTGTTCCAACGATGGTCCCGGCCAAGGCGATGGCGATCAGGCCGGCCACTCGGGAGACGGCGTTGTTCACTGCCGAACCGATGCCGCTTTGCAGCGGAGGGACGGCACTGAGAATGGCCGATGTCAGCGGTGCCACCGTCACGGCAAGCCCAAGGCCATACAGGACCAGCCCCGGAAGCATCTGGAGCCAGAAGTTGAATGGCTGGGTCGCCGTCATCATCAGCAAAAAGCCGACGCCCGCCACAGCCGGGCCCACCGCCATGAACAGGCGCGGGCCAAAGCGTCCGGCCAGCCCTCCGAACACACCGGCGAGGAATAGTGAAAGCACCGCCACCGGCAGTGTTGCCAGTCCGGCCTGCGCTGCGGTGAATCCGGCAACTTCCTGCAGGAAGATCACCACCATCAGCGGTCCGAGGGACACGCCCGCGTAGACGAAGGCCGTGGCCACGTTCCCGACGGCAAAATTGCGGGCTCGGAACAGCTCCAGCGGCATCATGGGGTGCCTGGTCCTGGCCTCCCACAACAGGAAGGCCGCCAGCAGCACGATCCCGGCCACGAATGGGACCATGACGGCAAGGTTCTGCCAGCCCAATCGCTGCTGCTCGATCAACCCGAACACCGTTCCGGCCAAGCCAACGGCAGCCAGCACTGCTCCAACCACGTCGACCCGTGGCCGGCCCTTCCCTGCGGTGGCCGGTCGAGAGCCGGCGGACTGTCCAGAGGTGGACGGTGCCCCGGCAGGCTGTTGCGCATCGCTTTGCGCCCGCGCCAGCCCGACCAAAAGCACCAGCGTGCAGGCGATGGGAAGGACATTGATGGCAAACACGAGCCTCCAGCTGACATACTCCACCAGCACCCCTCCCAGCAAGGGTCCCGCGACGAAGGCGGTACCCGTCCAGGCAGTCCATGAGCCAATGGCCTTTGCCCGCCCCGGGCCACTGAAGACCGAGGTGATCAGGGCCAGCGAGCTGGGCACCAACAGGGCTGCCCCGGCTCCCTGGACGGCACGGGCAGCAATGAGCACGGCCCCGGTGGGGGCCACCGCGCAGGCCAACGACGCCATGCCAAAAAGGGCAAGCCCCACGCGAAGTATGCGAACCCGGCCGAAAGTGTCCGAGAGGGAACCGGCAATGAGGATCAGTGCGCCCAAGGTCAGCAGATAGGCGTCAACCACCCACTGCTGCGTGGCCAGACCACCACCCAGATCATCTTTGATGGCCGGAAGCGCCACATTGACGATGGCGCCGTCGAGAAACGCCACAAACGAGGCAAGGATGGCCACCCACAGAACCAGGCCTTGCAACGGTGTCATGGGAACTCCGACGGCTGGAGCTGAAGGCGGCATGCCGGAGTCCGCGCGGGCCGATCCGCCCCTGCGCGGCTGGTGCGACGGACCGCCACCCCTCAGCTGCCTCCCCATGTGGCTATTAGAGGCCTTTTGACGCCAGCCCGTCAAGGGTTGCCTGCGCCACCTCATTGCATGTCCCTGCCGTGGCGGACTCAGTACCGAAAAAAGTATGCTCCCGGGCCCCTTGCCGATGCGCGCAGCCCCGAACAGACTCATTGATTGGACCTCCAGTCATTGACGTCCGGGGCCAACAGGACAATTGTGGAGGGCAAGGTAGCCGAATGATTCCGTTGAAAGCGTCAGCAATCCAGGAGCAGTCATGACCCCCATGCAATCCCCCCACATCCTCATCCTCGGCGGCGGGTACGTCGGTCTCTACACCGCGTGGGGGCTGCGCCGGGCGCTGCCCCCGGGCAGGGCCCGGGTCACGGTGGTAGAGCCAAATCCCTACATGACCTATCAGCCCCTGCTGCCGGAGGTGGCCGGAGGCGAGCTCGACGCCCGCAGCGTTGCCGTGGACCTGACTCGTGCGTTGAAGGGCATGGACCTGTTCCGCGGGAAGCTCATCTCGCTGGATACTGCCGGGCACACCGCCCGACTTGAATCCCTTACAGGCACCACCTCCACCATGGCCTTTGACCACGTGGTGCTGGCCATGGGCGCCGTCACCAGGACCTTTCCCACCCCGGGACTGGCCGACCACGGGATCGGCTTCAAGACCCTGGCGGAAGCCGTTCATGTGCGCAATCAGGTGTTGGGAAACATTGCAATCGCGGCGGCCGCCACCGACCCGGAAATACGCGCAAAGGCCCTGACGTTCGTTTTCGTGGGCGGCGGCTACACCGGCGTGGAAGCCCTGTGCGAACTCAGCGACCTGGCCAAGCTTGCGGTGGACGACACCCCCTCGTTGAACCGCAGCGAACTTCGTTGGGTGTTGGTGGAAGCACTGGACAGGGTGGCACCGGAAGTGGGGCCCACCCTGTCAAAGTTCACCCTTGCACAACTGCGTGAGCGCGGCATCGACGTTCGACTGGAGACCACCATGAAATCGTGTGTCGATTCGCAGGTGGTCCTCAGCGACGGCGGCACCTTCGCCGCAAACACCATTGTGTGGACGGCGGGGGTCAAGCCCAACCCCGTGTTGGACGGCACCGATGTGCCCCGCGGCCCCAAGGGACATGTCAGTGCAAATGCCAAGTTGCAAGTCATCAACGACGACGGCGTTCCGGTGCCCGGAGTGTGGGCGGCCGGCGACAACGCCCAGGTACCGGACCTGAATGCCGAAAAGCAGCCAGCCTACTACGCACCGAACGCACAAAACGCCATGCGCCAGGCAAAGGTGCTGGCCCGGAACATTGCCGCCGACCTGGACGGCTTGCCCCCTGCCGAATTCAGGCACAAGTCGCTGGGCACCTTGGCGAGCTACGGGGTGGGCCGAGGCGCCGCCGTCGTGCTGGGCCTTGAACTGAAAAATAGGCCCGCCTGGTTTGCGGACCGGCTGTACCACGGGATGGCCGTGCCCACCTTCAACCGAAAATGGCACGTGTTTGCTGCGTGGTTTGCCGGTGCTCTCGCAAAGCGCGATCTCAGCGCACTGCCGGGCATCGAACACCCCCGCCGAGCTTTTCTGGAGACCTTCGAAAAGAAGGATTGACCCGGGCTCAGGATTTTCTGGCGAATGCCCTCCGAAACGAGAGCTTGCGGGAGTACTCGATGGATCCATAGCGGAACAAGTGCACGGCAACGCGCAGGGCCAGGAATCCGAAAACGAACAGCTCCGCAATCACAATGGCGGCCGAGACGGTGCCAAGCGAGCCAAAAGCGTTGCGCAGCATGGCCGTGATGGGCGCCGTGAACGGAAAGAACGTGAAGATCTGCACGATCATGGATCCGGGGTCACTGACCACCATCGTCACAATGTAAAACGGGATGAACATCGAGATCATGACGGGAGCAAACACCGTGCCGGCGTCCTTGGCCGTGGGCATGACCGCCCCAATGCCCACCAGCACGCCGGTAAAGAGGATGAAACCGCCAATAAACAGCAGCGCCCCCACCAGCATGGGCAGGAACTGGAATTGCAATGCGGACAGGTCAAAGTCCGGCATGGCCAGTTGATCCCGGAAAAACACATAGCCCAGCACCATGGGGGCGGTAAACACCAGCGACTGCACGGCGCCGACCATGAAGAGCGAAATCACCTTGCCCACCACCAGCGTTGTCGGGTCCAGCGTTGTCAGGATCATCTCGGTGACCCGGTTCTCCTTCTCCTCCAGCGTGGACGCCAGCATTTGATTGGCCAGCAGGATGATCACCACGTAGAACAGCACCAGGAACAGCAGTGGCGGCACCACAGTTTCCAACCCTCCGGAGGGCCGGCCGTCCTTGAACGTTTGCGACTCGGTGCTGAAATCTCCTTGCACTGCGACCGTCAATTCCTCCGACCCCACCTTTTCCTGGGCCGAAAGAATGACAAGCTGCTTGGCCACGGCGTCGTACGTGCCGTTCTTGAAGATGCCATGGTCCGTGCCATAGACCAGAACAGGTTCTTTCATCATGTTGGCCGGAAAGCTGAAAAAGGCGTTGAGCTTGCCTTCCTTCACACGTTCGACGGCGGTGTCCGGGTTGGCCTCGAGGGTCCCGCCCAGGGCCGTGGCAATGGAAGGATCAATGAGCTTCGAGGCGTCGGAGTAGCTGAAGTCAAGGCTTTGGTTCTTCTGCTGCTCCGTGCTTTCCTGTGTGGAGGAACCACTGGCAAAGACCAGTCCAAAGACAATGGCCAGCAGCACCGGAATGGCCAGGGTGGCAATCCAGAAGCGGCGCTTCTTCACGGTCCGGGTGAACTCAAATTGCACTACCGTGCCCAAGTTGTGCCGTGCCATGTCGCTTCACCTGCCCTTCGATGTTCGACGCGGTTGCGTTTTCGGCGGCCTCGTCCTCCCCGTAGATCTGAATGAAGATGTCATCCAGGCTGCGTTTGGCTGCCGTGAATCCGCGCACCACCACGCCGGCAAGCACCAGTTCCTTCAGTATCTGTGACTCATCGATGCTCTCGTCCACGGACAGTTCCGCATAGTTGGTTTCGTGCACGGCCACCCTGTAGTGCGGGGACTCCGGCAGCTTGCCAGAATATTTGAGCCGGATGGTTCGCCCGCCGAATTGGTTTTGCACCTCGTCGATGGTGCCGTAGGCCTCGGCCCTGCCGTCCTTGAGCAGGATGATGCGATCGCACAGCCGCTCCACCTCCTCCATTTGGTGGGTGACCATTAGGACCGTGGCCCCGGCCGCCTTGCGTTCCTCGATGATGTCCATCAGCAGCCGCCTGTTGACGGGGTCGAAGCCCTTGGTGGGCTCATCGAGAATCAGTAGTTCGGGTTCATTCATGATGGTCACGCCCAGCTGGATCTTTTGCTGCTCCCCGCCGGAAAGCTTGTCCAGGCGCACATCGGCCTTCCCCGCCAAGTCCACCCGGTCCAGGTATTGCCGGGAAAAGCGCTGCGCCTCGTGTTTCGAGAGTCCCTTGAGCCGGCCAAAGTACGTCATGACGTCGAGCACCGACTCTTTTTTGTACAGTCCGCGCTCCTCCGGCAGGTACCCGAGCCGGGAGCCGAAGTCGTCGCCGAACACCTTCCCGTTGATCTCAAGGGTTCCCGAGGTGGGACGGTAGATGCCCAGCAGCGCCCGGATCGTCGTCGTTTTTCCGCTGCCGTTGCTGCCCAGGAAGCCGAAGGTCTCTCCGCGGGCAACGTCGAAGCTCAATCCCTCAATGACCTTCTTGGAGCCAAAGTGCATGTGGAAATCGTGGACGTGGATAAGCGGCGGCGCAGAATTCATATGGCCACACTAGTCACAAATCGACCCTGTCGCAGCGAGAATTCGCCGCACTTCCGCGCCGCCCCGTAGGCTTGACGCGGCTTCGGCCTTTCCCCCACCAACTATCGAATGCACCCATGACCTTTGACCTTGCGCTGATTCTGGACCTTTTGGGCGTCTTCTTCTTTGCCGTTTCCGGCAGTTTGCTCGCCGCCCGCAAGGGTTTCGACCTTGTGGGCTCGGTATTGCTGGGCTCCATGGTGGGCTTGGGCGGCGGAGTGGTCAGGGACATCATCCTGAACCAAGGCCCGCCGGCTGCGTTTACAAACCAGTTGTATTTGGTTCCTCCCCTGGTCGCGGCCTCCTTGGTGTATTTCACGGTGAAGAACGTCAAGCGCAGCGGCCGGCTGCTGTTCATGTTCGACGCCGGCGGGCTGGCGTTGTTTTGCGTCACCGGTTCGCTGAAGGCGCTGGAGGCCGGCATGAACCCCGTCTCCTCGATTCTGCTGGGCGTCACCACGGCCGTGGGCGGCGGCATCTTGCGCGACATCACCGCCAATGACGTCCCCAAGGTTTTTGATCCCAAGGACCTGTATGCCATTCCGGCTTTCGCCGGTGCCGCCCTGGCCACTGCGCTGTGGCATGTGGGGTGGCTGAACCTCGCGACCGGAACCGTTGCAGCCGTCATCGTTTTCACGTTCCGAATGCTCAGCCTGAGGTACGGCTGGCACGCTCCCCTCGCTGCCCGCAGCTGGGCGGCGAGGCGGCCTCGTCGCGGCTAGAATTGTCCATGGAGCAGTGCACGCCAATTTTCGGAGATTTGAATGTCTGACATGTTCGTAGAGAAGTTCCGCGGCCTGGTGCCCTTGTACCTGGAGGAGCCTTGGCAGGAAGCCGACGGCATCACCGTAGCCGACCTTGATGCCGTCTTTGCGGAATTGCAGATCACGGTACCGCTGGCCCTCCGGGAATTTCTGCACGCCCTGGGCAATTGCGAAGACCTCATGGAGGCGTACTACTACTTTTGGGACCCCGAAGAACTTGAAATTGAGGACGGCTACCTGCTGTTCCTCGAGGACGAAGACGAGTCCTACACCTGGGGCATGCTGGCCGACCAGGCCGATGTTCCGGATCCCATCGTGTGGCGGCGAAACAACTCTACTGGCGCATGGGTCAATGAAGAAGGCACGTTCAGTGAATTCGTCTTCGACATGCTCGACTGGGTCTTCACCGACGAGGACTGATCCTCGGTAACTATAGGGTTGCGGCTATGGGAATATTCATCCGGCGGAGGTAGCGTTGCGTTATGGACGCACAGCAGCCTTTGTCATCGTTGGTTCCGGATCCCGCCGAGATTGTGGGCCTCGTCGAAAAGTTGGTCGAGGGCAGGTGGCCGCGCTCCGAGTTCAACAGAAAAACGCTGTTCATGAAACTCGGCCTCACCTCGGGTGCCAGCTGGGACGATGACACCAGCAACTCGGTGACGGGGCGCTACTCACTGGGCATCGGGAAGCCGGGTGAAATCATGGCTTCTTGGACCTCACACCGCGGGGGCTTCGTGGGCATTGCCGTCCACCTCTATTCATCAATGAGCACGGACAACCCGGCCACCCGCCAAGGCTTTGAAGACTTCCACCGCCAGCTGACGGCTCTCTACGGCGAGCCGGAGACCCCGTGGCACGACCCTGTTCTGCCTGCCTGCGTTTGGCATGAGAACGGCCGCCGCATCGTCATCCGCTTCTTCAACCTCCAGCACAGCAGCATGATGGTCAGTGTTGAAGACGCTGGCCTGGCCAGCGCTGCGGAAGCTGAAGTGCGTCGTCGCAACACTCCCGCCCACTGGAACAACAGTGCCCAAGGTGCCAGCCCGTTCCTGCTCCCGAGGATGCGTGGCTAGGGCCGGATGAGGGCCGCGGTTCCGGGGGGACAACCCGAAATCCTGCCCGATCCGGATGTCGTGGTGGCCTTGGTGCGGCAACTCCTCCGAAGGACCCTTAGGTCTGGAGACGCCTGTGTCCGCAACGCTGTTGTTGCCGTCTATTTCCAGTTCCGTGCCTTGGCCGCGCCGCACAACCCGGAAGCCACCCGGTGCCTTGTTGCGATTATGGCCAGCTTCACCACACTTTATGGCGAGCCGGTCATGCCCTGGCATGGACAAAATGGTGCGCGGCAGATATGGGCCGCAGACGGCCTGCAGCTGGTGGCCGACTTCACCGCCGGAACACCGGGCTTCCATGATGGTCCGCATCTCCGCCGGCCGTCCTGCCGGGGCCTGCGCCGCGCTGAAAGTGCCCGCACTCCTCCACCCCTGAATCGAAACGGGAGTAGTCGGCAATGTTTTTCGAAGACATTGCCGACTACTGCACATTCGAATCCCAGCAAGGCGGCCGGCGGGCCATGCCGTCGTTGCAGCTACTTAGACTTCTCGGTCAACCACTGCTTCAGCAAACGTGGCGAGGGCGGTCTTCACAATGCCCTCGGGCATGGCTGCCAGCGAAGCAACGGCTGCGTCCGACCATTCCCGGGCGACAGCCCACGATGCTGCGGTGACAGGATGCTCGCGCAGCGCCGTCACCGCGGCAGCCAGGGCCTCGTCGCTGCTCAGGTCCCCGTCAACGAGTTCCAGCACGGCAGCGGCCTCCGCGTCGCCGGCGGCCGCGGCCTTGCGCAGCAGCAGAACAGGCAGGGTGGGCACTCCTTCGCGCAGATCCGTGCCGGGCGACTTCCCGGAAACCTGCTTCAACCCCGTGACGTCAATGACGTCGTCGGCCAGCTGGAAGGCCACACCCACCTTCTCGCCGTACTCCAGCAAAATGTCCTCGACGTCCTCGTCTACTCCGGCAAAGATGGCTCCAAGCTGCCCCGACGCGGCAACGAGAGATCCGGTCTTGTCTGCAATGACGGAGAGATAGTGCTCAATGGGGTCTTCGTCGTCGTGCGGCCCCACCGTTTCATGCAGCTGGCCCAGGCACAGCCGTTCGAAGGTGCGGGCCTGGATGCCCAGCGCCTTGCCGCCGAGCTCCGAGACCAGAATGGAGGCTCGCGCAAAGAGGAGGTCGCCGGTCAGGATCGCCACGGTGTTGCCCCAGACCTCGTGGGCTGTGGGGGCGCCACGACGATACGGAGCGGAGTCCATGACGTCGTCGTGGTACAAAGTGGCCAGGTGCGTCAGTTCCACCACGACGGCGGCCTGCACCACTTCCGACCGGTTTGGGTCGCCGAGGTGGGCGGCAAGGAGCACCAACAACGGCCGGATCCGCTTGCCGCCAGCTTCAACGAGGTGGCGGCTGGTGGCGTCGGCCAGCGGGTCGGAATGGGCAATCGCTTCCCGCAGCCTCTTCTCCACCCGGGCCAAACTCATGGCAACGGAGGGCCCCAGATCCGGGTCGTCCGCGACGGCTGAAAAACCGGACGGCAACGCCATGCCCGTGGCGATGGCCATGGTGCTGGGATCGGGGTCGTGCGATTCAGGGCGCCCTTGACCGGCAGGGGCCCAGCTGTGGTTCGCGGAAGTAGTCACTGCTCAACACTAACTATTGGAAGGGATTGTTGCTTGGATGTGCGGGACATGTCCTGATTCCCCGTGGCGGGGACCATCTTCTCCAGTAGATGAATCACTCTATCCTGAAAACCGCGTTCGTCCTTGTCCGTGAGATTGGCCATCAGGCGCACCACGAACCGCATCAGCACCGGCAACGGCATGCCCGTGCGCAGTGCCAGTTTCATGATGCTTGGCTTGCCGATCAGGAAGGCGAACGCACGCCCCAGGGTGAAGTGGCTTCCCCACTGGTCGCGGACAAAGTCGCTGTAGCCGGAGAGCGCATGGTTGGCGGCCAGCGCCGAGTTGGTCCCTGCCGCCCGGACAATGAATTCGGCCGCGAACCTGGCCGATTCCATGGCATAGGAGATGCCTTCACCGTTGAACGGGCTGACCATGCCGCCGGAGTCGCCCAGCAGCATCAGGCCCTCGGAATAGTGCGGTGTTCGGTTGAAGCCCATCGGGAGGGCTGCCCCGCGGATGGGGCCCACCTGGTTTTCAGGCGTGAACCCCCACTCGGCCGGCATTGCGGCCGTCCAATCTCGCAGCACTTGGCGGTAGTCCAATTTTCCGAATTCCTTGGAGGAGTTCAAAATGCCCAGGCCCACATTGGAGGTGCCGTCGCCAACGCCGAACACCCAGCCGTAGCCGGGAAGTATCTTGCCCTCGGGCGAGTTCAGCTCCAGCCAGCCCTCCATCCAGTCGTCGTCGTGGCGCGGCGAAGTGAAGTAGGTCCGGTAGGCCACCCCCATGGGCCTGTCGTCGCGCTTTTGCAACCCCAGGGAGACGGCTGTGCGGGTGGAGTTTCCGTCGGCGGCCAGCACCACGTCGGCAAAGAAGTCCCGGGAATCACCCGTCTTCCTGCCCGCGTCATCCAAAAGTGACGCCCTGGCACCCACCACGGTTCCGGCGTCGTCCGTTAGCGCGGTGGAGACGGAGTGCCCCTCAAGAATGACGGCGCCCGCAGCCCGGGCGTGCGCGGCAAGCGCCTCATCGAAGCCCAGGCGGGTGCGGATCAGGCCGTAGTCGGGGAAGTTGCTCAGCTCGGGCCAGGGCACCTCGATTTGGCGGCCGCCGGCGATCAGGCGCAGGCCCTTGTTGCGGCGCCAGCCTTCTGCGGGGTCGTGCGGAAGGCCCATGAGCTGCATTTCACGCACGGCGCGCGGGGTCAGTCCGTCGCCGCATACCTTTTCGCGCGGGAAACGGGTCTTTTCCAGCACGGTCACGTCGATCCCGGCCGTGGCCAGGTGGTAGGCAGCGGTGGATCCGGCGGGGCCGGCCCCCACGATCAGTACCTTCACAGTGGGTGGATTTCCTTTAGTTGGTGGGGCTGGCGCTAGTGGGTTTGGTGGCGCGATGGACGGCCACAATCCCGCCGCTCAGGTTCCGGTAGGCGACGTCCTGCCAACCGGCTTCGCTGAGCCAGGCGGACAAGGTGTCCTGGTTGGGCCACACGCGGATGGACTCGGCCAGATACACGTAGGCGTCGGGGTTGGACGCGACCTTCCGGGCGATGGGCGGCAGTGCACGCATCAAGTATTCGGTGTAAACAGTGCGGAACGGAGCCAGGGTGGGGTGCGAGAATTCCGCCACCACCACCTTGCCGCCGGGCTTGGTCACGCGCAGCATCTCGCGCAGTGCCTTCTTGGGGTCCATGACGTTGCGCAGGCCAAAGGAGATGGTCGCGGCGTCAAATGAGTTGTCTGCGAAAGGCAGATTCATGGCGTCCCCGGCGACAAAATCAATGTCGGGACGGCGGCGCTTGCCCACCTTGAGCATGCCCACAGAGAAGTCGCAGGCCACCACGTTGATGCCCGCGTCGGCGTACGGCTCGCTTGAGGTGCCGGTGCCGGCGGCCAGGTCAAGGACTCTTTGGCCGGGCACGGCGCCAACCGCGTCAACCACAATGCGGCGCCAGCGGCGCGTCTGCCCCATGGACAGAATGTCATTGACGAGATCGTATTTTGGGGCCACGTCGTCAAACATGGCGGCCATTTCTTCCGGACGCTTCTCCAAGGATGCACGTTTCACCCCCATAGTCTCTCAAACTTTGCCGAACTTCGCGCACGCCAACGCCCGACTTGTGGGTGATCACACCGTGCTGGGGCCGGACTTGGGCGCCCGGGCGAGTAATCTTGACTCATCATGACTGCTTCCTTGGGCACCCATTCGCTGCGCACCCTGACCACGGCCCTGGACCCGGCCTCACTGTCTAGCCTCAACATGTCCACCCCGGATGGCTTGTTGGGCGCCCTGTCCACCGACGACCCCTTGTGCTGGCTGCGCCGCGGCGAAGGCCTCGTGGGCCTGGGCGAGATCGCACGTTTCCAAGGCACGGGACCCAGCCGCTTTTCCGACGCCGAACAGTGGTGGCGGAAGCTTCTGGCCGGCTCCGATGTCAACGATTCCGTGCGCATGCCAGGCACGGGCCCCATGGCGTTTGGCTCCTTCGCCTTCTCCAAGACCAGCGCTTTCGAATCGGTGCTGATTGTGCCCGAGCTCGTGGTCGGCTTCTTCGGCGGCACCGTTTGGCTCACCCAGCTGGTCCTTGAAGGCACAACCCCCACTGCCGATTCCGCACTTGCCCTTCTGCTCCGGTACCTGGCGGCTCCCTCGGCAAGCACGACGCCGAAGTTCCCCTCCGCGGGCACCGGCGCTGACGCCGACGCCACTGTTTCCGACGGCATTATCTCTGACGGCACTGTCCGGCCCGGGGCCCTCACCGAGGCACAGTGGAAGGACACGGTGACTGCCGGAGTGGCTGCCATAGCCCGCGGCGGCCTGGAAAAGGTGGTTTTGGCCCGTGATGTGGTGGCAACGTTCACTGAACCTGTCCGCAGAGTTTCGATTCTGCAACGATTGGCGCGCCTTTATGCCCAGTGTTGGACCTATGGGGTGGGTGGATTGGTGGGTGCAACGCCTGAAATTTTGATCAAGGTGGACGGCTCCACGGCCCAGGCTCGGGTGCTGGCCGGGACACTTGACCGAGAGGACGAACCGGTCGGTTCCACGGGCTTTGCAGACACTGTTTTGGGAGGCTCGATCAAGCAGCGACAGGAGCACGACTTTGCCGTGCGCTCCCTCGTCCGCCAGCTGGCCCCGTTTGCTTCCGACCTTTCTTTTCCCGCTGAACCGTTCATCCTGGAGCTGCCCAATGTGTGGCATCTGGCCTCCGATGTCACAGCTGAGCTGGCAAGCGCCAACGGCCATCTGCCCAGCTCCTTGGCCTTGGTTGAAGCCTTGCATCCCACGGCTGCCGTCTGCGGAACCCCGCGCGACGAAGCCGGAAAGCTCATCTTGAAGCTGGAGAAAATGGATCGCGGTCCCTATGCCGGCCCAGTTGGCTGGCTGGACGGGGTGGGCAACGGGGAGTGGGGAATAGCCCTGCGCGGCGCCGTCTTGGAAGACTCCCTCCATGCGCGCCTGTTTGCAGGGGCCGGCATTGTCGAAGCCTCCGACCCGGAGGCCGAGCTGGCCGAAACGTGGGCGAAATTTCGCCCCATGCTCCAGGCCCTGAACCTGCGCGACCACCCTCGAGAAACATCCCCCTTGTACGGGGTTGCAGACATGAGCCCTTGACGAGCCCTTGCCTCAGACCCAATAAGGTTGTTCAATAGCAAAATATTGTTTACCGTGATGCACATCACGCCGGGTTAGACTAGTTTTCTAGCGCTGGCACCTCACACCGAACCAAAGGGTAAAAAATGCGTAATCAATCGAAATTGGGGCTGCAGTTTGCAGCTGTTCTCGCTGCCACAGCCTTGGCACTAACCGGTTGCAGCAACGCCGAAGAATCCCCCAACAACGGCAGCGACAGCTCCACCTTTGACCCCTCCAGCGTTGCCAAGGACGATGCGCTGATTGCCATGCTGCCAGCCGCGCTCAAGGACAAGGCCACCTTGGACGTTGGCTCCGACACATCGTATGAACCGGCCGAGTTCTTGGCTTCGGACGGCCAGACTCCCATTGGCTACGACGTTGACCTTGCCAAGGCCATTGGAGCCGTTCTGGGCAAGAAGGTGGACGTGCACACTTCAGAGTTCTCCACGATCCTGCCGAGCCTGGGCTCCAAGTACGACTTGGGCATTTCCTCCTTCACCATCAATCCAGAGCGGTCCAAGGCCGTGAACTTCGTCAGCTACTTCAATGCCGGGGTGCTGTGGGCCGTGCAGAAGGGCAACCCAAACAACTTCAGCCTCGATGACATCTGCGGCAAGAAGGTTGGCGTGCAGACCGGAACCATTGAAGAAGACCCGGACGTCAAGGACCGCAACCAAAAGTGCCTCGACGAAGGCAAGCCGGCCATCGAAGTCATCTCCTTGAAGAACCAGACGGACGTCACTACTCGCCTTGTCAGCGGCAGCATCGATGCCATGAGCGCCGATTCACCCATCATCAAGAACTCCCTGCAAAAGACCGGCGACTCGCTTGAGACCCTTGGCGACGTGTACGACGCCGCAGAACAGGGCATCGCCATCGCCAAGGACGACACCGCGTTTGCCAAAGTCATCGAGCAGGTCATGAACAAGCTCATGGAGGACGGCACCTACACCCAGATCCTCAAGGACTGGAACAACGACGAAGGTGCCATCTCCAAGGCCGTGCTGAATCCGACGGCAAGCAAGTGAGCTCTCGCACCGTGCACGGGGCGCAAGCCGGCACGGATGGCGAGCTTGACCTGATCAAGGCAATTCCGGTTCGCCATCCGGGCCGTTGGATTGGCGGGGCAGTCATATTGCTGTTCGTGGCGTTGGCTGCCCAAAGCCTTGTCACCAACAAAAACTTCCGCTGGGACACTGTCGGGAAGTACCTGTTCGACGTTCTGGTGTTGCAGAGCATCGGCTGGACGCTGCTGTTGACAGTTGCCGCCATGGTTCTTGCCATCACGCTGGCAATTTTGCTGGCTTTCATGCGCCAATCCGAGAATCCGCTGTTCCGGTACGTGTCGTGGGTGTGGGTCTGGTTTTTCCGCGGCACGCCTGTCTACACGCAATTGGTCTTTTGGGGCTTGGTCTCGGTGCTGTATCCAAAGATCATCTTTGGCGTTCCGTTCGGGCCCGAATGGTTCTCCTTCAACACCCAGGACATCATCACCGCGCTGGTGGCCGCCATGGTTGGGCTGGGCCTGAACGAGTCGGCTTATTTGGCCGAGATTTTCCGGGCCGGCCTGAAATCCGTTGACAGTGGTCAGATGGAAGCCGCTGAAGCGTTGGGCATGCGCCGCTCCAAGATCATGTGGCGCATCGTCCTCCCCCAGGCCATGAGGGTTATTGTCCCGCCCACCGGGAATGAAACCATCGGCATGCTCAAAACAACTTCCCTGGTTTTGGCCATCCCCTTCACCCTGGACCTGACCTTCGTCACCAACACCATTGCCAACCGCACTTACCTGCCCATCCCGCTGCTGATCGTGGCCGCCATCTGGTACCTGGTAATCACCTCGTTGTTGATGGTGGGGCAGTTTTACATCGAGCGGTACTACGGCAAGGGCGTTGACAACGTCACGCACAAACCCGTCAAGGCAACCGCCGCTGCGGCGGCCGCGCATGCCGGGGGCACACCCAATTCCAGCGGGACCGTGAAAGGCCAGCAGCCATGACAGAAACTTCGGCAAATCCCCGGAAACAAGGCGCTGACGTCAAGCCGTTGGTCTCGATTGAGAACGTGCACAAGTTCTTCGGCGACCACCACGTCCTGCAGGGCATAGACCTGCAGGTCAACCCCGGCGAAGTATCCGTCATCATCGGCCCGTCCGGTTCGGGCAAGTCGACGCTGCTGCGCTGCATCAATCTGTTGGAGACCATCAGCGCGGGGCGGATCTACGTCCATGATGCACTCATTGGCTACCGTGAGCGCAATGGCCGCCTCCATGACCTGAGCAGCAAGCAAATTGCCAACCAGCGCCGGGAAATTGGCATGGTGTTCCAACGCTTCAACCTGTTCCCGCACAAGACAGCACTGCAGAACGTCATTGAGGCACCCACCCAGGTCAAGCACCAGTCCAAGACGGCCGCCAAATTAAAGGCGCACGAACTGCTGGAAATGGTTGGCCTGTCCGACCGCGCCAACTACTACCCAGCGCAGCTTTCCGGAGGGCAGCAGCAGCGTGTGGCTATTGCCCGGGCCCTGGCCATGGAGCCGGAACTCATGCTCTTTGACGAGCCCACTTCCGCCTTGGACCCTGAACTGGTGGGCGATGTTTTGGAAGTCATGAAGAGCCTGGCCAAGTCGGGCATGACCATGATTGTGGTGACCCACGAGATCGGCTTTGCCCGTGAAGTGGGAGACACCCTGACGTTCATGGACGACGGCATGGTGGTGGAATCGGGAAATCCACGCGAGATCATCGCCAACCCGCAGCACCGCAGGACGCAGGAGTTCCTCAGCCGCGTCCTCTAGTGGCGATGGGCGGAGGGGGACGATATTTCCTCGGCGACTTTCCGGCCAATCGGCCGTGGGCGGCCTCGGCCTCCCTGGCGTCGCCTACAGAATCATCAGCCCTTCCGCCAGTTCTTGGTGAGTCTCCTAGACTTCCAGTGCCTTGCTGATGCGCGCGTGAAGTTCGCGCAGCCCGGCACGGCTTGCCGCCACTTCGATGATGCTCCGACCTCGGACCGGGGTGGCCAGCGTTTGGTCGAGTTCCGCAGCGGTGTGCACCAGCCTGTGTTCCCACCCGTAGGCGGCGGCGAGGGCAGCCAGCTGCACGGTGTGCGGCGTGCCAAAGAAGCGTTCGACGGCGGAGGCGTAGTTGGGTGCCTGCGCCAACTTGCCGTGTTCCAACACTGAAAAGATCCCGCCGCCGGCGTCGTTGAGCACCACGACCTGCAGCTGCACCGGCTGTTCAGTGGGGCCGATGGCGAGGGCGCCGGAATCGTGCAGGAATGTCACATCGCCAAGCAGCACGCGCGTTGCCCGCCCCGTGGCCAATGCCACCCCGCTTGCTGTGGAAATCGTCCCGTCAATGCCGGACAGCCCGCGGTTGGCGTGGACAGTGACCTGATTTTCAGCTGTGGGCTGTCCGGCCAGATCCACGTCGCGGACGGGGTTGGAGGACCCCAGCATGAGATTGCTGCCGGGATCCTGCTGTGCCCGGGCCCAGATGGCACGCGCCACCCGGGGACCCGTCAGCATCCCGCCAGCTGCCATGTGGCCGGTCTCCTCCAGCACTTCATCCAGCGCAGCCTCGGCCCGCGCGGACGCAGCCAGCCAGGCCTGCAGCCAACCATCGGGCCCGCGACCTGCAAACCCCGCCAGCTGGTCCCACTGGGTCAAGATCAGCTCGGTGCGACGGCCAGCTTCAAACCAGGACACAGCGGCGGGGAGGAACAGTGCACGTTCCAACGATGCATCGGCCAACAACCCGCTGATTTGCCGGGACAGGGTGGGGCGCCCAAAGAGCACCACCCGCTGGATCGGCTGCGAGCTGTCCGGACCGAACTGGTCCAGCAGCAGCCGGTAGGGGCCCACTGCGTTCGGTCCGAAGCGCGCGTTGGAGGAAGGTTCGGCAAGCAGTGGCAGGCCCAGCATCCGGGCAAAGTACTCTGCCTCGGGTCCTGCGCCGTGCCCGGCCACCACCACTGTCCTGTGGCTCGTGGACGGCAGCACCTCCGGTGATCCGTGCTCTTCCGGTGGTGGAACTGCATCCACCGGGCGAAGCGCTCCCGGTGATCCGGGCACCCCGGACCCGGGGGGTTCGCACCGTTCACCCCTCGGCTCTTCAACCTCCGGCTCTTCAACCCCCCGCCCTTCAACCCCCCGCCCTTCAACCACTGGATCCTTGACGACCGGTAGCAAACGTTCCCACTCGGAACCGTCCAGGGCAGGCGTCAAGGGGTCGCGGAAGGCCAAGTTGACCTGCGCCGGTCCCGCAGGAATGCCCTCAAGCCGGCCACGCGCGGCACTCAACGCGGTAGAGATGGCGCTGGTGGGATCGGTGCCGGCCGGCACATCGGTGGCGAAGCGCACGTGGTCGCCGAAGAGGTCCAGTTGCTGCGTTGTCTGGTTGGCCCCGGTGCCACGAAGCTCTTCGGGCCTGTCAGCGGAGAGGACAATCAAGGGCGTGCCGGAATGATTGGCCTCCATCACCGCCGGCATCAGGTTGCCCACGGCCGTTCCGGAGGTTGTCACCACGGCAACGGGGGCGTCGCCACCCAAGGCGATTCCCAGCGCCGTGAAACCCGCCACGCGTTCGTCAATGCGCACATGGCAGTTGAGCCTGCCGTCCGCTTCGGCCTCGGCCAGGGCATACACCAAGGGGGCGCTTCGGGAACCAGGGGCCACCACCACGTGGTCAACCCCTGCCCGTTCCAAGGCATCGACAACGTAGCGGGCAGCGTCCATCGAACTAAGTAAAGTCACGCCACTACTCTAGTCACCCGATCCGGAAGGCAGCATGCCGAAGATCCGGCCGCGTCTCCAACCGCACCGGATTGTTTCCAACCGCACCGGGGCCGAGCAGCGGGTCCGGGAGTCGCCATCATCTCCAATGATCAGCGGAGCAGGGCATGGCAGCGGCGCAGCCGCCCCAGCCACCAGTCGCGGCGTTCGGCGGGGACGGCAAAACGGGCCAACAGATCGGCATCGGCCACCACGTCACGCACGTCCATGCCGCCGTTCACGGCCACCAGGCTGGGCGCGGCCACGTCACCAGCCATGAGGGACACCGTGCCCAGCCCGCAGGCATAGGGCAGTTCCGGCAGCGCGGCGGCCAGTGCCAATCCAGTGCCGATCCCCACCGAAGAGTCCAGGGCCGAGCTGACCACGGCCGGAAGCCCCGCTTCGGCCACGATCTCCAGGGCCCGCCGCACTCCCCCCAGCGGCGCGGCCTTGATGACCAGCAGGTCAGCAGCCCCGGCCCGGGCCACAGCCAAGGGATCGCTGGCCTTGCGGACGCTTTCATCGGCGGCAATGAGCACCGCGCCGTCCAGTGCCCGGCGCACCTCCGCCATTTCGCCAATGCTTGCCACGGGCTGTTCGGCATATTCAAGGCCAAACACATTCAACATGCGCAGTGCGGCAACGGCCTGCCCAACACTCCAGCCCCCGTTGGCGTCCACCCGGATATTGGCGTCGGGAAGCAAATGGCGCACGGCACCCACCCGGGCCGCATCCTCGGACAACGACTGCCCGGCCTCCGCCACCTTGATCTTGACCGTCTGCAAACCGTCATAGGACGCCAACACGGCGGGGATCTGTTCGGCGGACACCGCTGGAACGGTCGCGTTCACCGGAACCCGGCTGCGCACCGGTTCCGGGTGCCCCAGCCAACCGGCCTCCAGGGCCGAGGCCAGCCAGCGGGAGGACTCCTCGTCGTCGTACTCCAGGAAGGGGCCAAACTCGCCCCACCCGGCCGGACCCTCAAGGACCATCACTTCGCGGACCATCACGCCGCGGAACTTCACGCGCATGGGCAGGGCGACGACGTGGGCGGCAGCAACGAGCTCTTCGAGCGGCGGAAGTGAAAACATGCCTTCACTGTAGCCCCGCGTCAGCAAGCTCCCATGAATCTGTGGGAACCTAAAAGCGATGAAAACCCCTGCAGCACACCACAGTCCCGGCCAGCGCGGCCGCACAACAGTGCGCATTGCAGCCTGGCCGTTTGTGGGCGCGGCCAGCATCTGCCTGGCCGGACTGCTGCTGAGCTACCGCTTTTACATCAAAACCACCACGGGCCAGTTCATCGACGAGTCCGCCCTGGTCGAGGCCGCCGTGGTCCGCCGGCGGATTGGCGTGCAGAGCGCGCAGGTGCTCGATCTTTTGCCGGTGACCTCGGTGGTTCTTGCCGTGGTGGTGGTGCTGTTCGTCACCCTGGCACGAAGGCGGTGGAAAGCGGCCGGCATCGCGCTTGCCGCCATGGCCGCCGCGAACCTTTCAACCCAGCTCATCAAGGCCGGGCTGCCCGATCGGCCGGACCTTGGCGTGAACACGCTGGCGTTGAACTCGCTGCCGTCGGGACACAGCACGCTGGCAGCCAGTGCGGCGGCCGCGGTGTTCCTTGTGGTCTCGCCACGGTTGCGCCCTGCCGCGGCTTTTGTGGGTGGAAGCTACGCCATCATGGCCGGGATTTCCACGCTCATCAACCAGTGGCACCGACCGTCCGACGTCGTGGCGGCCTTCTTCATCGTGTCGTTTTGGACGGCTCTGGCCGCACTTTTCATCCTGCGCTCCGGCCCTCGGTGGAATGTGTGGCTGGGCTCGGGCAGCCATTGGGCCTCCTCGCGCTGGTGGACGGGCTGGTCGGCGCTGGCTGCCGTGCTGGCCGGGGTCGCTGCAGCTTTGCTGCTGCGCCATGTCACGGCCACCGGTGGGACCAGCACCATCAGCTATTTTCTGGTGGGAGTCGCCCAGATCGTGGCGGCCGGGTCCGGGCTGACGATTGCCGGCACGCTGCTCTTGACGTTCCCGGTACGACGGCGTTCCCGGCGTTAGTCCTTTGGCCCGCCGCAGTCCGTGGCGGGCTCGAGCGAGCCTGCCAGCGGCTCCCAAAAATAGGAAAAGTCCTCGTTGGGGCCGTCCATCAGCCGCTGGGTGAACAAGACGCCAATGAGGTCCCGGGAGGGGTCCACATAGGCGGTGGTCCCGAGTCCGCCCGTCCATCCGTAGCGGCCGGCGGCATGCCACGGTTTCGCGGGCGCTGCCGTGCCGCCCCCGGTTTCCAGCGGCCCGGTCTCCACCGACAGCTGCCAACCCCAGGACTCCCCCGGCCCCACCATCCCCGCCAAGCCAACCTTCTGCCGGGGAGTGAGCTGGTCGCTTGTCATTTGCGCGCGGAGACCGGCAGGAAGCAGGGTGTCGCCCGCAAGGGCTGCGAGAAAGTTCAGGTAGTCGGGCACGGTGGAAACCAGGCCCGCCGCCAGCGATTCGAACGGTGGCGGCTGCGAAAACACCCCGCCGGGTTCGTCAAAAACGCCAAGCCCGCCGGCCCTGGGCTGATAGGCGGTGGGCAGCCTGTCGGGGTCGGCGGTGAACCCGGTTGATTCCATGCCGAGGGGGCCGGTGATGCGTTCCCGCAGGATCTGTTGCAGCGAGGCCTGGCCGGCGCGGGCCAGCAGGACGGAGAGAATTTCGCTGCCCACGTGGTAGCTCCACCTGGTGCCGGGCTGGTGTGCCAGCGGCAACTCGGCCACACGGGACATGTACTCGTCGGCGGTCATCGCCGGTGGGAGCGGGCCCGGAGACAGGCCGGCCGCGTCCATGGCTTGTGCCAGCGGGGTGTCATCAAAGATGGCGCCCAGGCCGTGGGTGAGGCTCAGCAGCTGCCGCACTGTGATCTCGTGCTCCGCGGCAACGGTGCTCGACAAAGCGGCGTCCGGGCGGCTCAGCACCCGGGGATACGCCAGTTCAGGCAGCCAAATGTCTGCCGGGTCGTCAAGCGCCAAGGTGCCGTCGGCAATCATTGACACGGCCACCGCTCCGGCCAGCGGCTTGCTGAGGGACGCAATCCGGAACGGCGTGTCCTTGCGCATCTTCGCCGGCTGGCCCAGGGTGCGCACTCCCGTGGCAAAATACTCCGTGCTTCCCCGGTAGCGGATCCCGGCGACCATTCCGGGTGCCCATCCCGACTCCACCTTTGCTTCCAAGGCTTGCCACACGGCATCAAATTGGGAGTTCATGTTTCAATGATTCGCGGCCCCGGCCTGCGCGTCAACAACTTTTTGCAGCTGCCTTCAGTGGGCGGCAGCGTTCAGTGGGGAGCGGTGTTCAGTGGGCGGCAGCGTTGTTGCGCGGAATCCAATACCCCAGCATGGCGGCAGCCGCCAGGCCCAGGAGTCCAGTGGCGGCAATGCCAAAGGACAAGGTGGCCACGGCGGTCAGCCCAGCCAAAACGGCCGGGCCGCCGGAACCGCCAATGTCGGAGAAGAAGCGCCAGACACCCAGGAACTGGGGCCGGCCGCGGCGGGGTGCATAGTCTGCACCCAGGGTCATGATGAGCCCGGAGCCAATGCCGTTGCCAAAGCCAATGAGCAAGGCCACCAGCAGCAGCGATGCGGCACCGTTTGTCAGCGGAGTGAGCAACAGTGCGATCCCCATGAGGACCATGGACGGCACGGCCACCGCGCTGCGGCCCTTCTTGTCCATGACCCGTCCGGCCGGATAAAAGACCAGCATGTCGATGGCCCCGGACAGCCCGTAAATCAGCGACGTCGTCGCAGGGCTCAGTCCCAGGTTGTCGGCCCACAACGGCACCACCACTTGCCGCGAGGACCTCACGGCACTGACGAGCAGCACCCCGATTCCCACGGTCAAAAACACTCTGCGGTGGGCCTGGACCAGTGAACGAATCGTGGGGGCGGGCCCCTTAGGGCCAGTGGTGGTGTCGCCGACAAGGTCCGGCAGCCACCAGGCCAACGATCCGGCGGCTGCCATGGCCACGGCGGCCACCCAGTAGGCACCGGACAGGCCCACCAGGTGGATCACGAGGGCACCGATGAACGGTCCGGCGAAAAGCCCGATCCTCCCGACACCGCCCAGCGTGGACATGGCCCGGGCTCGCAGGAACGCCGGAACCGCCTCGGTCAGATAGCTTTGCCGGGCCAGGTTGAAGACGGCTGCTGCTGCGCCGATCAAGAACACCCCGGCGGCAAACTGCCCCAGGTTCGTTGAGAAAACACACAGCAGCAAGGCCACCAGGCTCAATCCTGCTGCGCCCATCATGCCCCGACGTTCACCGAATTTGTCCGTGACGATGGAGGCAGGAATGTTGCTGACCAGCGAACCAATGCCAATCAGCGCCACCACAAGGGCGGCGCCGGCCAGGGAGGAGCCCATCTCGCGGGCACTGAGCGGAATGATCGGCAGGATGGCACCTTCGCCAATGCCAAACAGCAAGGATGGCCCAAACGCCGGAATGGCGATGGACCACAGGCTAAAGTCGCCGGGATTCGCTGTTTTGCTCACTGTCTCAACACTACGCCCGCAGTTCACCAGTCTCCCTCACCGCGGGTGCCTGTGCGGACCGCCCCTCTCCATGGTGTCCGCCATCGCTGCGGCAAACGCAGCGTCCACGGGGCGTCCGTGGCCTGGAATCATGACCGGGTACTGTGCGCCCATGCCGGCCAGGCGTCGCAGCACGGCAATCCACTCGGCGGGGTGGGAGTCTTCAAAGGACGGCTCGGCACCTTCCTCCACAACGTCCCCGGTGAAGAGAACGCCAGGCGCGCCCACCATGAGATCGCCGTCGGTGTGCCCGCGCCCCAGCGTAAAAAGTTCCACGCTGATGCCGCCAAGGTCCAGCACCACAGGCGTCCCCGTTTGTGCCACCCCGGCTGAACCTTCGGAGCCAAGCAGGTGGGTGGGAGCCACAATCTCCGTTCCCACCCCGTCTCCGGCAGCCATTTCCGGCTCCGGACCGTCCACAAAAACCCGCTGCGACTCCGCCGTCTCGGCCATGGCTCGCGCGGCGGCTGCGTGCGCCCAAAAGTCCGGGCCGCCGTCGTGCTTGGAACTGTTGTACTTGGCGCCATCACGAGTGGCACCCTCAGCTCGAAAGACCGCGTTGCCGAAGAAGTGATCCCAGTGCGCGTGCGTGTTGGCGACCACCAGCGGCAGGGTGGTCACGGCCCGCACGGCGGTCAGGATCTCTGCAGCGTGGCGGGGGCCGCAACCTGTGTCGATGACGAGTGCCCGCTCGGAACCCACCACCAGCCCAATGTTCACAAGCGCCCGTGCCGCACTGCTGCGCAGCACAAAGCTTCCTCGGCCCAGCGCCTCCCAGGGCCCAGCGTCCTGTTGCACCACGGGTCCTCCGATTCTGCCCGGCCGGTCTGGCCGCGTGCCCCCAGCCTAAGGGTCCATTCACCTTGGACTATTTATGGGGGTCTGTAGGCTGGCTTCATGATGGCCCAGACGATCCACTTGTAGCGACCGGCAGCAAGCCACTGGCCAATGTCTATATTGATGGCCTCAATCTGTTCCGCCGGAAACTCTCGAAACATCCAGAATGCAGATGGTTGGACATTGAAGGCTTGGCTCAGCGCTTGCTACCCGAATATGAGATCGCTCGGGTTCGGTACTTCACGGCGATTTTGACATCCTCCCCTCCCTTTCGGAAGGGGATTCCTTAGGCCGCTTGCGCGGCTTGTAGGTGTTTGATTGGCGTTGAAGCTGGCTTCTTCGCCCGAGCCCCCGAATGTCCTCGGGTTGGGGTGCTGAGTGCGCGGTTCAGAATGTTCTTGGCCGCGTTGATGTCTGCGTGCTCTTCGTGTCCACAGCTTTCGCATTCAAAAACCGCTTGGCTCTTGCGGTTCTTTGGCGAGACATGGTGGCAGAGACGACATTCACGAGAAGTGTTGACCGGGCTTACCTTGATCACGTTCATTTTCTGTTCCAGCCGGGTCGCAAACATTCCCCAGCAGGAGGCGAGAATGACCCGGTTCAGCCCAGCCTTAGCCGCAGCCCCGTTCGGCAAATAAGCCCCAGCTTTTTCTGGGTCTTTCTTAGGCTTTGGTTTGCGAGTCATGTTGCTGATTTGAAGGTTCTCCAGCACCGCCAGATCGTAGCTACGTGCCAGGGATGTGGTGTTCTGCTCCACCCAATCAGTACGTCGATTACTTAGCTTGCCCCGCAATGTTGCTAGAGCTTTCAGGGTCCCCTGGCGACGGTTGGAGCCTTTAGTCTGGGTTGCGAGTTTTCGCTCCAACGCCAGGAATCGTGCTTGCTCCCCTGTGCTGAACCCAGGGATGGTATCCAGATTCCCTTCATTGGTGGCGACCGTGTTCTTTACGCCACGATCAATTCCCACCACGCGGCCAGTATTGGCGAACACCTTCGCACGCGGCGGCGTTGTGAGGGAAACATGCCATAGACCAGCACGAAAAGTAGCCCTCGCGCTAGTAGCTGCCTTCGCCTCAGCCCACGGGTAGCTGAGCCTGAAACGAACCCAACCGACCTTAGGAATCAGGATCAGGGCCCATTTCCGGTTGATTCTCCGCAGGGACACATCACGGATAGCGAACCCGTCCTTGCCGGACATGGCTGATTTGAACTGAGGGTAGCTGCCTTGCCGGGCAAAGAAACGCTTGAAGGCGATGTCCAGATCACGTAAAGCACCTTGCTGCACCACCGTAGAACCAGCACGCAGCCAATCAGTGTCCTTGCGGAGCTCAGTTAATTCCCTAGCCTGGGTGTTGTACGTGATTTTGTGAGGTGAATAGCGCTTAGCCGGTGTCCACAGCGAGCGTTGTTCAAGAGCAATGTTGTAAATGAAACGGGCATGATCAGCGTGCATCGCCATAAGAGCTACCTGCTCTTCACTGGGGTACAGTCGCTGCTTCAAACTCATGGGTCTATAATATCAGCATGACTGCAAATAAAGAAGACTACCGTACTGGTAGACATGTGGTTTATAAATTATCTGTCCACATCATCTTGGTCACCAAATACCGGCGCGGACCCATCACCGACAGAGTGCGAGAGCACCTCATTGCGGTGGCCCACGAATCATGCAAAAGGTTTGAAAGCACCCTCGTTGAGGCTCACGGAGAAAGTGACCACCTGCATCTGTTGATCGACTACCCACCCAAGGTGCAACTCTCGAAGCTGATCGGCGCCATAAAGACCAACACCTCCCGAGAAATTCGGGCCAAGCAATACCCTGAAGTACAGCAAGTTCTCTGGGGAGACCACTTCTGGTCACCGTCCTACATGGCCCTTTCCAGTGGTGGGGCAACCGTTGAAACCATCCAGACCTACATCCAAAACCAGCGAGAGCCCAGTAAGAAAGTTGGACGACCCAAAACCCGCTAACCCCTCCCTCACGGAAGAGGTCTGCGCGGAGCAAATTCGATCAAAGTAGGCCCTGGTTCTGATGTTCAGTCTCCACAGCGGCAGCAAGCGTATCTTCGTGCCCTTGCAACATTGCCGCGGACAAAAATCTACCTCGGAAAGTTTCGGATTGATCCCCGTGTCATGCCGCTACATCCCACCAAGCTGGGCTCAGACGGAATGCCGATCTATGTGAAAGTCAAAAAGACTGAAGAGAAGGGTTCCGATGTCAATCTGGCCAGCCATGCCCTGCTTGATGCCTTCAGGTGTGACGCGAGCGCCTACGCCATACTGTCCAACGATTCAGACCTGGTCACACCCATGCGCAAGATCCAAGAGAAACTGAACGCAAAGACGATTCTCCTGAGCCCAATGGATTCCAAGCGCACCAGCAACGAGCTCCGACAAACCGGACCCATGCTTATTCGACGCATCACTGGCGATGACTTGCGTGCCTGCCAGCTGCCACCATCCATCGCGGATGCTCATGGTGTGGTTCACCGACCAAACAATGGACGTTAAATTCCGAAGGCCCCACATCAGCGGAGCCTTCTAACCAGTAGCCTAAGCATCTGGGGGTGTATGTACAGCCTATACGCACAACAAGCCCATCATCAAGGACCACACCCCGCCTAGAGCTCGGCCAGCACTCCCGCCGGGTTTTCCATGGCGTCGGCCACAAAACGCAGGAACCCTGCTGCCACGGCGCCGTCGCAGACGCGGTGGTCGAACGCGAGCGTCAGCTCCGTCATTTTCCGCACGCACAATTGACCGTCCACTACCCACGGTTTGTCCATGATGCGCCCCAGTCCCAGCATCGCCGCCTCCGGGTGGTTGATAATGGCCGCCGAGCCGTCCACGCCCAGCACGCCGTAGTTGTTGATGGTGAACGTGCCGCCCGCCAGTTCCGCCGTCCCGGAGTGCCCCGCCAGCGCCCGCTCCGTCAATACCCCGATGGCATCGTCCAACTCCCTGGCAGTTCGCCCCTGGGCATTGCGGAGCACCGGCACCACCAGACCGCGTTCGGTCTGCGTGGCAAAGCCCACGTTGATGCCGGCAAATTCCACCAGCGAGTCCTGCCCGTCGCGGCTCTCCAGCTGCATGTTCAGTTCCGGGAACCTGCCCAGCCCTGCAACCGCGAACCGTGCAACAAAGGCCAGCAGGCCCGGCGCCGCACCCTTCGCCTTCATCCCGCGGCGCAGTTCCACCAGGGCGGTCGCGTCAACATCCACCCAGACAGTGGCGTCGGGAATCTCCCGGCGGCTGCGCACCAGCGCTGCCGCGGCCACTTTCTTCATCCCCGTCAACGGAGTCCGGGCCACCACTGGCAAGCCCGTGCGTTGATCCACGACGCCGGATTCCTCCCCCGCTCGTGCCCCTGCCTGCCGCCGTGGTTGCGTCGGAAGCTTCGCGTCGGGTGCGGAAGCCGGAACTGGCTCGGGCTGCGGCTGTTTCGGCTGTTGCTGCTGCTGCTTATTTGGCTCCGATTCCGGCTCCTGCACTGCCAGTGGTTCCGCTGCCATGGCTGCTTCCACGTCCGACCGCAGAATCAAACCGTCACTTCCAGAGCCGTGTATTTCCGGCAGCGCGATTCCATGATCCTGGGCCAGCTTGCGCACCAGCGGCGAGACCACCAGGGGTGCCTGCCTGACAGCCGGCCTGCTGCGACCGGGCCCCGAGGGCCCTGTTGACCCGTAGCCGACCAGCACGTTTCCGGATCCGCCGGACGCGGCAGGGAGGGAAGGTTCCGCTGCATCCGATGAAGTTTCAGCGGCTGGGGAGCCCGCGGAGGCCGGCGCCATCTCAGCCAACTCGGACGCCGCGTCTTTCGCGGGCTCCCCAGTCTGCGCGTCTTCGCCAAGCTCCGCAGCTGCCGTCGTCTCTCCAGTTGCGATAGTGATCAACGGCTTGCCGACTTCCAAGGCGTCGCCCTCGGCACCGTGCAATAAGGTGACTGTGCCTTCATAGGGCGAAGGCACCTCCACCACAGACTTGGCGGTTTCAACTTCGGCGATGGGCTGGTCAATGTGCACGGGGTCTCCCACAGCCACCAGCCACGAGACGAGCTCGGCTTCGACGAGTCCTTCGCCAAGATCCGGCAACAGGAACACCTGTCCGTTTGCCTGTACCTGCCCCTGGCTGCTCATGATTCCTCCCATTGAAGTTTGTCCACGGCGTCCAGAATCCGGTCGACGCCTGGCAGGTAGTGCTGTTCCAGTTTGGGGGCTGGGTAGGGAATGTCGAACCCTGTCACCCGCAGCACGGGTGCTGCCAGCGAATGGAAGCAGCGTTCCTGGATGCGCGCGGCAATTTCGGCAGCCATGGAGGCAAAGCCCGGCGCCTCCGCGATGACCACCGCCCGACCGGTGGACCTGACCGCGGCACAGATGGTTTCGTCGTCGAACGGGACGAGCGACCTGACGTCGATAACCTGCAGGGACCTGCCCTCGGTGGCGGCAGTTTCTGCGGCTGCGAGCGCGGGGGCCACGGACGGGCCGTAGGCGATGAGTGTGGCGTCGGTGCCTGCACGGACGACGGCGGCGTGCCCGATGCTGGACGGAACGGCATTGGCTCCCCCGCGCTCCGAAGCGGGGGTGTACCGGGCGCGCAGTGCGTCAAGGTCGAGCGTGGCTTTGGAGAAGTACAGTTTTTTCGGTTCCATGAACACCACCGGGTCAGGGCTGGAGATGGAGTCTCGGAGCAGGACGTAGGCGTCTTCAACGGTCGACGGCGTGAGCACCGTCAGTCCCGGGGTGTGGACGTAGTAGCCTTCCGAGGAATCGCAGTGGTGCTCCACCCCGCCGATGCCTCCGGCGTAGGGGATGCGGATGACCAGTGGCAGGCGGATGTTTCCACGCGTGCGGTTGCCCATCTTGGCCACATGGCTGACGATTTGTTCAAACCCAGGGAAGGCGAACGCATCGAACTGCAACTCCACCACCGGGCGCATGCCGTTGATCGCCATGCCGGTGGCCATGCCAACAATGCCTGATTCGGCCAGCGGCGTGTCAAAGCAGCGTTCCTCGCCGAACCTTGCCTGCAGCCCGTCCGTCACGCGAAACACCCCGCCGAGCGTTCCCACATCTTCGCCAAAGACAATCACCGAGGCATCTGCGGCCATGGAATCGGACATGGCCAGCGTCAGGGCCTTGGCGAAGGTCAGCTGCTGGACTCCGGCAAGCTCCGCATGGTTCACCGCCATGGCAGTCATGACACGCTTCCTTCCTGTGCTGCGGCAAGCTCGGCGGCCAACAGGCTGCTTTGCTCGCGCAGTTGCGGCGTCGGCTCGCTATACACAAACCTGAACATGTCCAACGGCTCCGGAGTGCTCTGCGTGTTCATCCCGTCGCGCAGTGTCTTGGCCACGGCATCGGCAGCCACGGCGAAACGTTCGGCCTCGGCGGAACCCAAGTGTCCGGCGTCGTGCAGGTATTTCTTCAGGCGCAGCAGGGGATCCTTGGGCGCCCATTGGGCCACTTCCTCCGAGGAGCGGTAGCGCGTGGCGTCATCGGCGTTGGTGTGCGATTCCATCCGATACGTGTGCGCCTCAACGAGCGCTGGGCCACCGCCGTTGCGCGCCCGCTCCACGGCACTGCCCAGCACCGAAAGCAGCGCGGCCAGGTCGTTGCCGTCCACGCGCTCCCCCGGCATGCCGTAGCCAATCGCCTTGTGTGCCAGCGACGGCGCCACGGACTGGTGGATGAGGGGAACCGAGATGGCGTATTGGTTGTTTTGGATCAGGAAGACCACCGGCACGTGGAAGACTGCAGCGAAGTTCAACGCAACGTGGAAATCGCCTTCGCTCGTGGCACCATCGCCGCACAGCGCCAGCACCACGGTGTCCTCACCGCGCAGCTTGGCCGCGTGCGCCACACCGACGGCGTGCGGCAACTGCGTGGCCAGCGAGGTGGCGGGAAGTGCCGTGTTGTACTGATACGGGTCGAAGCCACTGTGCCAGTCCCCGCGCAGCGATTCAAAGACCTCCATGGGCAACACGCCGCGGCCCATGATGGCCACGGTGTCCCGGTACGTGCCGAACAGCCAGTCGTTGCGGCGCAAAGCCATGTATGCCGCCGCCTGGCAGGCTTCCTGCCCGAACGACGACGGATACACCGCCATCCGCCCTTGCCGCACCAAAGCACCGGCCTGTTCATTGATTCGCCGGCCCAGCACCAGCTGACCGTACCCCTCCAGCAGGGTTGCGGCGTCCGGCAGAGGGTAATTTTGCTTGTACTTTCCGCCCGTGTGGGCAGTGCCGTCCGCGGTTATCAGCTGGACGGGCATGGCGGATGGAAGCAGGTACTCGCCCTGGCGTCCGGCCAACAGTGCAGCGTTTCCCGGGTGCTCCAAGAATTCCGGATGGTTCGTCATTGAACACTCATTCCTTCCAACGGGTGGCAGGACGGCCAAGTGTGAACCATGCCCGCCGATCCCCCACAGCAACAAAGATGTTCCGTTGACTTCAGTATGTGTTTTCTAGCGGAACGTCGCCATAACTCTCGGAAACTCTGGAACTTTGCGCTCATTTTCCATAGTCTGGAAGACACAAGCACTGCGGATGCCGCGTTGGCCCGCCAAGTTGTTCTCGGCGTCGGGCATCCCAGACGCTGGCAATCCCGGCCTCCGAAGGCCACAGCCCCAAGACCTGACACCAAAGGAGCCACATGGAAGGGCACGCCACCGATCCGCTGGACGACGTGGACAGGCGGATCATTGCCGAGCTCACCCGCGACGGCCGGATGTCTGTCAGCGTCGTTGCCGAAACCGTCCACATCTCCCGCGCCCACGCCTACGCGCGGATTTCCAAGCTCACCTCC
Organism: Arthrobacter sp. H35-D1; assembly: GCF_030063185.1. Lineage (GTDB taxonomy): Bacteria > Actinomycetota > Actinomycetes > Actinomycetales > Micrococcaceae > Specibacter. The sequence goes on along the minus strand of NZ_JASISP010000003.1, from coordinate 149,112 downwards.
AGCGGCGTGCTGACGAAGTTCACGGCGCTGGTGGATCCGGTGAAGGCTGGGCTGAAGTCGTCCGCCTACGTGACATTGAAGGTCAGCCAGCACGCCTGGCGGGAGCTGCGTGAGGAATTGCGTGCCATCCCCGAGGTGGAACACATTGCGCTGGTTGGCGGCGACTTCGACGTGATTTTGTTGGTGCGTGCCGCAGACAACCAGGGACTGCGGCGGGTGGTCTTCGACCAACTGCAATCCATGGCCGGCGTGCTGGATACCCAGACGTTCCTGATCTTTGAAGACGTGGACAACCGCTGAGCTGGCGGCTGCTCACCCATCTGGAAGGCAAACCACCACCATGGATCAGCGGTTAGGCTTGAAAGCCATACCGCGTATATCCCCTCCTCTATTCAAATAACTTCAGGGGGTCTAAACTAGCAACTCTGACGAAGCCGATGAAGTATCGAGAGCTGGCCCAGCTTTTGGTTGCAGCAGGGTTCACGGCTTGTCGAAGGCAAAGGCGACCATGAGAAGTGGTCGCACCCCGCCCTCATTCGACCAGTGATCATTACCCAAAGTCGCGAAGTGTCGCCGGGCGTCCCTCGGAACGCCCTGTAAGCAATCGCGGAAGTGAAAAGACGGAACTCGTGAACAGCATCACTGTCATCGTTACCCGCTGGGACGGCGGGTGGGAACTCGAAATTGATCCGGACAACATCACGCAGGTGCGCAATCTCGCCAAAGCACCTGCGCAGGTTCGTGACTACCTCGACTCCCGGCATCCCGAAGAAGACCACTCTGACTGGGAGATTAATCTAGAACTCTCCTCCCAGGAAATTGCGGTCCGCGTTCACAATTCCCGCACCGCCACGGTCGCCGCACAGCGAGCACAGGAACAAGCAGCGAAGGAAACTCGCGAAGTGGTCAACCTGCTCCTGGCTGAGCACATCACAGCCAACGACGCAGCAGCCCTTCTGGGCATTTCCAGCGGACGCATCAGCCAGCTCAGAAACGGCAACAGACGCCCAGCCCGCAGAAAGTCCGCGTAACGGCACCCCCGGCACCGGACAGCCTGCAGCTGGCGACCCGGCGGACTGCAATCCGGTACAGCTTTAACCTGCGACGATTGAACCATGACGTCTCTCCCCGCCGACCAGCCTGTTGCCGACCCATCCGCCGTTGCGGCCCAGGAGGCACCCGCGGTGAACCGACTGGTCTTCATGGCTGCCGGTCTGGGGGCGCTGCTCTCGGGATTGCTGTTGTTGCTCGGTTCAGGGGATCCCGCCACCATCAGCATGCCCGTTTTTGTGCTGACACCGCTGATCCCCGTCATCTGCTCCATACTGCTCTGGTTGCCGTTGTCCTTCACGAAGGGGACGGAAGCCCGCCGTCAAACCATCGCAGCTGCAGGGGTTCTTGTCGTCGTGGCCGCGATGTTCTTCTTTGTAGAGTGGTCCGCACGCTTTGAATTGAGCTTGTACTTCGCCCTTATGCTCTTCGCTTGGGGCAGCCGACTCAAGCACACGCCGCTAAAATGGGCGGCACTGCCCTACCTGGCCGCCGCCATCGCACTGCGCGTCTTCGACTTCCCCGGCGAAGCGTTCATTCTTCTTGTTCTCGGCGCCCTGACGGTCGCCTGGTCGTTCATCGCCAGCCGCCGCCCCGCCGGCACCGTCACTTCCCGGTGAATCCAGGCTTTCGCTTGGCGGTGAAGGCGGCAAACCCCTCCGCATAGTCGGCTGTTGCCGAGAGTGCCACCTGCGCTTCATTTTCAAGCACGACGGCGTCCCACAGTCCCAGCCTTTCCCTGCGAATCGCTGCCACGAGGGTTTTGCTGGCGTTGAAGGCCAGAGTGGGTCCGGCGGCAGCCTTGATTGCTGCGGCGCGGGTGAAGTCCACCAGGCCTTCGGCCGGCATGGCCCGGCTGAACAGCCCGGCAGCCACGGCTTCCGAGCCGCTGATCAAATCCGAGGTGTAAACAAGGTCAAGCGTGCGGTGTGCACCGAGCGTTTCGGTGAACAGCCAGTGCCCGCCGGAATCCAGCGTGGCGCCAAGGTTGCCAAACGGCGAACCAAACTTGGCATTCTCGGCCACATACACCACGTCCATGGCGATCAGTAGCCCCAACCCCACGCCCAGGCAGGCGCCCTGTGCTGCGGCAAACGTCGGAGCCGGAAACGCTGCCATCTTTTGCAACAAGGGTGCCAGCAGGCCTTCAAGGTAGCCACGGGCGTCGTCGTTGGCGCCGTCCACTCCGGCAATGTCGCGGCCCGCGCAAAACGCCCGTCCCTCTCCCCTGATGAGCAGCGCCCGGACGGCACCTTCCGCGCCGAAGGGCAGGGTGGCGGCGGCAGCTGCGTCGTCGTACGCGGCATCCAGCTCAGTCAGCGCATCCTCGTTGAGCGCGTTCAGCTTCTCGGGGGCGTTCAGCACGATCTCGGCAACGCCATCGTTGATGGAAAGTTCAATCACGGTGACTCCTTGGGATGAGTGGGAGCGGCTGGTTGGGACGGGTGGGACTAGCCGTCGTAGTCAACGCTGACCTCCGGCGTGGTGGGGTGGGACTGGCAGGTGAGGATGTAGCCGGCTTCCAGTTCCTCCGGTTCGAGGGCGTAATTTTCATCCATGTGGACGTTGCCCGCAACGAGCTTGGCCCGGCATGTGCCGCACACGCCGCCGGCGCAGGCGAACGGCACGTCGGGACGTACGCGCAGGGCGGCGTTGAGGACGGTTTCGCGGGCGTGGACGGGGCTGAGAATATCCGCGGTGAGCCCGTCGAGGGTGAAGGTGATCTTGCAGGTTTCTTCGGAGGAATCGATCAGGACGGGGCGCCCGCGCTGCCCTTCGGGGTGATCGGGGCGGCCGGTGGTGAAAAGTTCAAAGCGGACCACATCGTGCGGCACGCCGCGTGCTTCCAGCACGTCGCGGCACAGCTGGACCAGCTCAAACGGCCCGCACAAAAACCATTCGTCGACGTCGTCGGCGTGGATGGCCTTCCCCAGCAGCGCCTCCAGCTTTTCCGCGTCCAGCCGGCCGCTGAGCAACGGGGCAATGCGTTGCTCCCGCGAGAGCACGTGGTGGAGGGCGAAGCGCCGCGGGTACTTGTCCTTCAGGTCCGCCAGCTCCTCCAGGAACATGACATCCATGGCGGCCTTGTTCGCGTAGACCAGGTCAAGGCGGGTGCCGTCATTGCCTGCCAGCAGCGATTTTGCCAGCGCCATGACGGGGGTGATGCCGGAGCCCGCCGCGATGGCCACATACGTTCCGGCACGGCGGGCCACCTCCTCCGGGTGGTTCATGCTGTTGAGCACGTTCACGGCATCTGCAGCTGCGGAGAGGCTCCCGGGCACATGGCCGGCAGCGGCCGCCGGAGCATCGCCGCCATCCGCTGAACCGTCTCCGTCCGCTGGATCGCCTGCCTGGGCGGGACCACCCTTGTTAGGTGGGTTTCCAGCGTCGGCCGGGGACGCGCCGTCGGACATTCCACTGCCCGGCACGAACCCGGAGTGCCGGGAGATGAACGCGCCCTGCGGGCTCATGACTTCCATGGCGGCCCCCACTGCCAGCTCCGCATTGGCCCAGGTGGAGAACTCGCCGCCGATGTCGCGCTTGATGGCGACCCGCAGTTCCGAGCTGCCGTCGGGAAATTGCACAGGTACGGCGCAGATCGAGTAGCTGCGCCGCAGCTCGCGGAACACCCCGGCGGCGTCCGGCATTTGCAGGCGCAGCGCCACGTATTGCCCGGGCAGGTAGTCGTAGAAGCCGGCCAGCCGGGCGGGCACGGCAAAGGCGACCTCGATGGCGTCCTCCGTCAGCCGCCGCACCTCGGAGACTGTCAGTTTGTGGAACGACACCCTGCGCCGGGCCGCTGCATTTGCGGGAACACTCATCAGAGCACCTTGAAGTAGTCGAACGGTTCCTTGCAATCCCCGCAGACGTAGAGCGCCTTGCAGGATGTTGAACCGAATCGCGTCAGCTCGCGCGTGTTCAGCGACTGGCACTGCGGACACTTGACCTGCAGGGCCAGCCGCACCGGGCCGCTGTGCCCGCCCGCCGACGACTTCCCGGTGGGCGGCGCGATCCCAAACGCCGCCAACTTTGCCCGGCCCTCGGCGCTCATCCAGTCGGTGGTCCACGCCGGCGACAGGACCGTCACCACCTCCACACCCGGCAGGCCCGCCTTCTCGAAAGCGGCGCGCACGTCGCTGCGGATGGTGTCCATGGCGGGGCAGCCCGAGTACGTCGGCGTGATGGTCACCCGCACGGCCACTTCGCTGCCAGGCTGTGCCGGGCGCACGTCAACCCCGCGCAGAATGCCCAGATCCGCGATGGTCAGGACGGGCAGCTCGGGATCACACACGGCCGCGGCGATGTCCCACGCCTCCTGCTGCGAGACTTCGATGCCTGCGGTGTTCGCTTCTCTCACGACGCTCACCAGCTTGCCCCGGGAAATTCACGTGCCAGGACCTGCATTTCCGCCAGCAGGTACCCCAAATGCTCCGAGTGCCGCCCGCGCCGTCCACCGCCGGTGGCCATGGGGTGCGCAGGCACCTCCAGTTCTGCTTGCGCCAGGACCGCCCCTGTGGCCCGGTCAAATTCATCCTTCAAACTTGTTGGCACCACGACGGCGTCCCCCACGTGCGCTGCCAGCGGATCGTCCTCGAACAGCTCGCCGACATACGGCCACATGTTCTCCAGCCCGGCGATCATGCGGCGCCGCGATTCCTCTGTCCCGCCGCCCAAGCGCAGCACCCACTGCGTGCTGTGGTCCAGGTGGTAATCCACTTCCTTCACGGCCTTTGCAGCGATGGCCGCCAGCATGGGGTCGCTCGAACCGCTCAATTCGCGGTAGAGAGGATATTGGTAGCTGGCGGCGATGAACTGGCGGGCAATGGTGGCCGCAAAGTCGCCATTGGGTTGTTCAAAAAGATGTGCCGAGCGGAATTCGGATTCGCTGCGGTAGTAAGCCAAGTCGTCCTCGGTCTTGCCCCAGGCCGCGCCGGCGTAGCTCAGGAATGAGCGTGCATGGCCCAGTTGGTCCAGCGCGATATTGCCCAGCGCCACGTCTTCCTCCAGTTCGGGGCCGCGGGAGATCCAATGGCCCAGTCGCTGGGCCAGGATCAGCGCGTCGTCCCCCAGGCGGAGCGCGTATTCGGCCACTCCTTCGCTGGGCTTGGCCGTGCCGGCCGCGGCTGCCAGCGCAATGTCCTCCGGGCGCAGCGCGTTCCCCGGCGTGATCCGGGTGGCCGACGCCGAGCTCTCACCCTGCGAATAGGGCGTCGGGTTGCGGTGGTGTGCCGTGTCTGACTCGGAGCCGGTGGATGGGCCCACGCCGGCGCGGGACCCGTCGCGGGGGCCCACAGCAGCGCGGGACCCGTCACGAGCTTGCGAGTGAGGGGAGCTGCCGGGGACTTGCGAGTGAGGGGAGCCGGTGGGGATCACAGGTGCTTCACCCCTTCGCTCTTCGTGTAGTACGTTGCATGCCGGTAGTCCTTGCCCTGCGGGGATTCGAAAAAGGAGCCCTTCGCATCGGGGTCGGAGGCGGCGATGGCATCGGAGGGGACAACCCAAATAGACACGCCTTCATTGCGCCGGGTGTAGAGGTCGCGGGCGTTGCGCAGCGCCATGGTTGCGTCGGGCGCGTGCAGCGACCCTGCATGGACGTGGCTCAATCCCCTGTTCGAGCGGACGAAGACCTCCCACAAGGGCCAATGCGTGGCACCCGGGGCGGGGACCGGCGTCGCGCTTTCAGTTTCCGGACACATGGCTAGGCAGCTTTCCGGGCGGCCGTCTCATGTGCGGCGGACTGTTTCGCGGCGTAGGCTGCGGCGGCCTCACGAACCCAGGCACCGTCGTCGTGCGCGGCGCGACGGCGTTCCATGCGCTGGGTGTTGCAAGGGCCGCGGCCGGCCAAGACCTCCTTGAACTCCTCCCAGTCGAGGGGCCCGTGCTCCCATTTCCCGGCGTCCTCGTTGAATCGAACCTCGGGGTCGGGCAGGTCCAGCTCAAGCACCTTGACCTGTTCGGCAAGCATCCCCACAAAGCGGGAGCGCAATTCGTCGTTGCTGAAGCGCTTGATGTTCCACGCCATGGACTTGCCCGAGTTCGGCGAATCCGAGTCTGGCGGGCCGAACATCATCAGCGACGGGGCGTACCAGCGATTCACCGCATCCTGCGCCATCGCCTTTTGCGCCGGGGTGCCGTGCGAGAGCTCCAACAGGATTTCAAAACCCTGCCGCTGGTGGAAGGATTCCTCCTTGCAGATGCGCACCATGGCCCGGGCATACGGCCCGTACGATGCCCGGCACAGCGGAACTTGGTTGGTGATCGCGGCACCGTCCACCATCCAACCGATGGCGCCCATGTCTGCCCAGCTCACGGCCGGGTAGTTGAAAATGGACGAATACCGGGCCTTGCCGGCCAGTAGTTGTTCCGTCATGGTGTCGCGGGTGGTGCCCAGCGTTTCCGTGGCCGAATACAGATACAAGCCATGCCCGGCTTCGTCCTGCACCTTCGCCATGAGGATGGCCTTGCGCTTCAGGCTCGGGGCGCGCGTGATCCAGTTTACTTCCGGCTGCATGCCGATAATCTCCGAGTGCGCGTGCTGGGACATTTGCCGCACCAACGCATGGCGGTAGTCCCCGGGCATCCAGTCCTTTGGCTCAATCCGGGAGTCCTTGGCGATGACCGTCGCGAAGTTGGCTTCTCCGGCGGCATCTTGAAGTTGTTGCTCGTTGGCCATGGCTTCTCCTTCGACGCTGTCCCCGTCAACACGGTTCTGTGCAATTCAGCACGGCCGAAAACTAATTACCGACCGTTCGTTCAGGATATAGCCCGGTTCATGGCCAGTCAACGAACGAACGGCAGGACTCGGCAAACAATGCGGCCCGGGGTTATGCGCCCACGCCGAACCCGTCGTCCCGCACCGTCTCTCGTGGGCGAATGCCGGTCTCGGGCCAGATTTGGATCAAGTAGTGCTCGACTGGGGGTGAGGTGAGCCTGTATTTGCCGTAAACCGGGGTGGCGTCAATCCGGGCCAGAAAGAACTGGTGGCAGGCGGCCTCCGCCTCCAGCATTTCCCGACCCCCCGCGTTGATCGTCACGACAAACATCTCCCCTGCAAAGGCCCTCGGTCTTTGATCCGCCCGCTATGTTGCATGCAATTCAGTCTTGCCTGCGAGTTCCGGCACGGCAATACTGGAGTGAATTACCTAATGAACATTCAGTAAAGAACAGGGAGCGCACATGGCGTCCAACGAAGCCGGGGCACAGCACCCGCTCCTGCTCAATGACAGCGCCTCCGAATGGCTGGGCATCGAGGTGCTCAGTTTCGGCGAAGGCCGCGCAACCATCGCCATGACGCTGCGCACGGAAATGATGAACGGCTTTGGCGTCACACACGGCGGCATGATCTTCGCCTTCGCGGATTCCGCCTTTGCCCTGGCCTGCAATTCCACCGGCGGCGACGGGGACAGCGTGACAGTGGCGTCCGGCGTGGACATTAATTTCCTGGCACCAACGAGCGCCGGTCAGCGGCTCATTGCGGTGGCCAACCGGCGCCAACAGCAGGGCCGAAGCGGCCTGTACGACGTGCAGGTCGTCGCCGAAAACGGCGGCGAGCCCGCCGTGGTGGCCGAATTCCGTGGCCGCAGCCGGACCATCCCCGCCCTACACGTGAACGGCTCTCACACGAACACCCGCACAAGTTTTGAAAGGTCTGTGCCATCATGATCGAAACCGCCCCGGCCGACCCTTCCCAGCTGGATGCCGCCGAGCTGATGAGCCGCGACGAGTTGGAAGCCCTGCAGCTCACGCGGCTGCAGCACACTCTGGCTTACGCCTATGACCGGGTGCCGCTGTATAAGCGCAAGTTCGACGAGGCGGGAGTGCACCCCACGGACCTTAGGGAACTGGCGGACCTGAGCAAATTCCCGTACACCGCCAAGGAAGACCTGCGGCTGGAGTACCCGTTTGGCATGTTCGCCGTGCCGCAGAGCGAGGTGCTGCGCATCCATGCCAGCTCCGGCACCACGGGCCGGCCCACGGTGGTGGGGTACACAAGGAACGACATCAACATCTGGGGGTCGCTGGTGGCGCGGTCCATGCGGGCGTCCGGCGTGCGCCCCGGCATGAAAGTCCACAACGCCTACGGCTACGGGCTGTTCACCGGCGGGCTCGGCGCCCACTACGGCGCCGAGGCACTGGGCACCACTGTCATTCCCATGTCGGGAGGGCAGACGGAGAAGCAAATCCAGCTGATCCAGGACTTCGAGCCGGATGCCATCATGTGCACGCCCACCTACCTGCTGGCCCTCATGGACGCGATGGCCCACCAGGGCATCGACCCGCGCAGCACCTCGCTGAAGGTTGCCGTGTGCGGCGCCGAACCGTGGACCGATGAGATGCGCCATGAACTGGAAAGCGGCATGGACCTGGATGCATGTGACATCTACGGGCTCTCCGAGGTCATGGGCCCGGGCGTGGCCGGCGAATGCGTTGAGACAAAGGACGGCGACCATGTATGGGAGGACCACTTCATTCCGGAGATCATCGACCCGATGGACCATTCCACGGTGCTGCCCGGCGGGCAGACGGGCGAGCTGGTGTTCACCTCGCTGACCAAGGAGGCGCTGCCGGTCATCCGCTACCGCACCAACGACCTTTCCAGCTTGCTGCCCGGGACCGCCCGCCCGTCCATGCGCAGGATGGCGCGCATCTCCGGACGCAGCGACGACATGATCATCCTGCACGGCATCAACCTGTTCCCCTCTCAGATTGAGGCACTCGCCCTGCGCATCCCCGCCCTGAGCCCGCATTTTCAGCTGGAATTGACCCGCACGGCGCGCCTGGACCAGATGACCGTCCATATAGAACCGCGCGAAAATACGACGCCGGAGGACCGGGCCGCCGCCGCGCTGGCACTGCGCGCGCAGATCAAAAGCCACATTGGTGTCTCCTGTGCCGTCGACGTCGCCGAACCCGGCTCGCTGGCACGTTCCAACGGCAAGTTGCGCCGCATCTACGACAACCGCCCCCGGTGACTTCCCCGGCAAAGGCCACGGGGCCAGGCCACGCGCGGCCCCGTGAGAAACTAGGGACCATGCCAAAGACTCCCCCAGCCGCTACACAAGCCCCCGCCGCCAAGCGCGGCCGGCCCGGTTATGACCAGCAGTCGGTACTGCGGATTGCCGTGGAAGTTTTCAACCTGCACGGCTATGAGGCCACCTCGATGGGCCTTCTTGCGGGGAAGCTGGGCATCTCGAAGTCAGCCATTTACCACCATGTGCCATCCAAGGAGGAACTGCTGCGGCTCGCACTGGAGGAAGCCCTGGGTGGCCTTGAAGGCGTTTTAATGCTCGACGGCGCCACCTCCGGAACGCCCGATGCCCGCCTTGAGTTTGTGCTCAGGCAGACCGTGGCGGTGCTGGTGGGGCGGCTGCCTTTCGTCACGCTCCTGCTGCGCCTGCGCGGGAACACGGAAATGGAACGGGAGGCGCTCTCACGCCGCCGCGCTTTCGACCGCACCATCACCGGATTGGTTTCCGCGGCACAGTCCGACGGCTCCCTGCGGGACGACATTGCCGCCGCCACCGTCACCCGACTGCTCTTCGGCACCGTCAATTCCATCGTCGAGTGGTACAAACCAGGAGGCAGCCTATCCGCGGCGAAGCTGGCAGACGACGTGCTGGCCATAACCCTCGACGGCCTGCGGAAATAGTCTCAATCAGCCCATTCATTCGCTAATGACCGCAATTTCCGGCCGACGAGAAGCTATTTTTACCGAATGATTCCTCCACAGTTCGAGCACTTACTAGAGTTATCCTCATTTTCGATTTTTCACCTTATAATGTCTGACCCTCCGCGTAATGTTTGATGTATGGAAACGACGGCAAAGGGGCCGGGGCATCCCGGTTCCACACAGGGTCGCAGGGCAGCTGGTGAACACCTCCACCGGCTGGTGGCCCTTGCCGAATCACTCGTCAGGGCCGCCTCGGCCACACCGGGTCCCTCCGCTGACGGCTGTCTGGGCACTTCCGAGGGAGTCACCGATACCCGCGCTTTGCTGTCCACGGCCATAGGCCTTGACTTGGCATCGCTCAGTGACCATGAAGCCGCCGCCTGGGCGCAGACCCTGGAGCATTTGAACCACTTCCTTCAGGGGCTGACGGTTGACTCGGCAGGAGACCTTGCCGAACGTGTTTCTGCCGGACGGTATCAGGGGGCAGGGCATCAAAAACCCGTTGACTTCGTAAGTTCTTCGCTGAACATCAGCCGGGCCGAGGCCAACAACCGGCTCCGGCTGGCGGACCGGTTCCTGCCGTCCACGGACCCGTTGACGCTGGTGACAACCGACCCCAGCCAGCCCGTGCTTGGATCCGCGCTCTTTTCGGGCCTGATCTCAACCGAACAGGCGTTGATAGTTTCCGGTTTCGTTGACCAAGCGGCCCGGCTGGAGAAGTCAGGAACAATCGAGGCCGGACAGGCCCGGTCCCTGGAGGCCACGCTCACTGAACATGCCGAGGTTGAGCCACCATATTTCCTGCGGCACTTGGGCATTCGGGCGCTGGCCCTGCTCGATCCGGACGGGCAAAAACCCTCCGAATCCCAGCGGCTGGCCAAACAAGACATCTCCTTCCGCCGCCCCTACCGCGGATAGGTCAAGATCGACGGCTACATGACCATCAGCCAGTACGAACAAACCATGGCTTGCATCGACTGGGCCACAAATCCCAAGCGGCAGAGCAGCAGTGCGCAGGATTCCGCCCAGGAAGAGTCCTGCGACTCACAGCAAGGAGCCACTGTGCAGCGAGATGGTGCGAAGCCGGCATGCGCCCAGCCGAAGGACTCGCAGTTGCTCCTGTCACCTGACCAACTGGCTCGGTTGCTGGGCAATCCGGCATCCGGCCTTGGCATCGCTTCGCCCCCGCAGCCACCACCAGCTTCCTCACCGCCGTCCCGGGATCGGAGCTCTTCGCGTTCGGACACGAACCCCGCCCGGGATCCGGCTCCGAGATCTCCACAGCGTGGAACCTCTGCAGCCGCCCAGGGCTGGAGGCGACCGTTGGCGCCGGGCAAAGTTCCGCCGCGACCTCCCAACGCTCCACCCAATGCAATTCCGCCAGCTTATGAAGGAGAGTCATGGTTCTGGTTCCCTGACCTTGCAAAAGACGCAAATGGCTGGGATCCGGCTCCTGATGGCGGGCTGTACGGAAGCACCGGACCATTCATCGCCGCGGAGCCGTGCTGCGATGCGGAGCCATGCGATGGCACCGATCCGTACAGGGGCGCACAGACACCCAATGATGACTGCTGTTCCGGGACACAGGAAGTGCCAGAAGCCAGATGGTGGTCCGGACAGGCCCCACCTGAGGAAGATGTTTCGGACGGCGAAAACCTGCAGGAAGCGAACCCGCAGCCCTGGCCCCACCTGGTCAACGGCGTCTGGGTGCCGGCACCCGGATCGGAAGAGAACCTCCCGGGGCTGAGCCCCATCGCTCCCAACAGCACGGATACGGCCATCAGGGACAAACGCACCCGGGCACAAATGCTGTTGGACGGCATGCTCCACTGCCTCACGCTGGCCGCCGGAACAGACAAGCTGCCCATCAACGGCGGACTGAAGACGCAGTTGTATCTCTCCCTCACACAGGAAGACCCGGACCGCCGGTCCAATGCTGGCACCGTGGATTCCCCCTACAGCGGCCAGGTGCCATTGTCATTGTTTGCCGAGAAGATGTGCAGCGCCGGTGTCACCGAGATGCTGGTCGGCTCCAATGGTGAAATCCTGGATATCGGCCGCACGCAACGGCTTTTCACCTTCGCCCAGCGCAAGGTTCTCGTGGCCCGGGACATGGGCTGCACATTCCCGGACTGCATGGCACCGGCACAGTGGACGGAAGCCCACCACATTGTCCCGTGGCAGGACGGGGGCACCACCAGCGTGGACAACGGCGTCCTGTGCTGCAGCCTGCACCACCACTACCTTCATGACAAGGGCTGGAGCGTCCGGCGGGAAGGCGGCATCGCCTGGTTCAAGCCACCCTATTCCGAGGACACCACCGGCAGGGAACGCCGCAACATATACCACCACGACCGGAACTCAGAAAAGCACTGACGGGCAGACGGGCCGGGTGCACGCTGAAGGCACGGCCACGAAAATTTCAGATCAGCTCCAACAGCTCAGCCATGAACTCCGTTTTGAACCAACCACCAACCACCAAGCACCACGCACCTCAGGGAGCTGCTCAGTGGCCATGTGGTGCTGGATTCCCGCGGAGCCGTCGTTGTATAAGTAGGGAACCAGGGCGGGTGGTACCGTGCCACGCGGTCCCGGCAGACGACTTCGTGTGTCCTGAGCCCGGCGGCGATTTGTCCGCCCGGAAGCTTGCCACCGACGTGCTGGCCATGCTCTTCGAAGGCCTGCGCCGCTGGGATTGGCGCTCTGGGATTGGCACTCTGGCGGCCGGGCCGGCCACCCGGGCCCTCGACAAAGCTGGCCGCACGGGCGCACGCTGTAAGCATGGCCACCAAGATTTCAGCTTCCTTGAAAGCACTTTCCGGCGAGCTTCGCTACGAACCAACCACCAAGCACATCCGCGCGCTGCTCGGCGGGGTGCCGGTGCTCGATTCCCGGCGGGCTGTCATCATGTGGGAGCCCCGGCGCATGGTGCCCTGTTATGCGGTGCCGGCGGACGGCGTCGTCGGTGTCCTGAGCCCGGCGTCGCCCCCGGAGGCCGCCCCGCCCGGAACACATGCGCTGCACCCCGGAATTCCCTTCAGCCGGCACAGCACGCCCGGGACTGCACTGGATGTTTCCGCCGGCGGGCAGACTGCCGCCGGCGCCGCCTTTCGGCTTGATGATCCGGATCTGGAGGGATATGTGGCCTTTGATCCTGTCGCGTTTGACTGGTTGGAGGAGGACGACGCCGTCCAGTCCCACCCCCGTGACCCGTTCCACCGCGTAGACATCCGCCACAGCTCCCGGCACGTCCGCGTCACCGTGGAGGGAGAAGTGCTGGCGGAATCCACCACACCGCTGATGGTGTTTGAAACCGGCATGGCAGAGCAGATCTATCTGCCGTCGACAGATGTGAATTGGGAGGCGCTCGTCCCCACCGATTCCGTGACGCTGTGCCCCTACAAGGGCTCGGCCAGCTATTGGCGTCTTGCGGGCGGCCCGGAGGGAGACGTCGCCTGGAGCTACCAGACACCGCTGCCACTCGCCACCGAAATTGCCGGGTACGTGTGTTTTTACGGCAATCTGGTGGACATCGTCGAGCTCTGAATCGAGACGGGAGCAGTCGGCAATGTTTCTGCAAAACATTGCCGACTGCTCCCGTCTCGATTTGCGGGCGTGGACTTTGGGGCGCCTTCGATGTGGCGGCTGCGTGGCAAACGGGGGTGCGGGTCACTTGTAGAGCGTTTCCTCCTTCTCCACCAGGGTCAGGACGTCGTAGGTGGCCACAATGTCGCCATTCTGGTTGTGCAGCACCGTGTCCCAGCAGACCTCGCCGTAGTCGTCGGTGGTCCGCGGGGTGATCTGCTTGGCGGTCAACGTCACACGGATTGAATCACCTGCCGCAACGGGTGTGAGGAAGCGGAGACTTTCCAGCCCGTAGTTGGCCAGCACCGGCCCCGGTGCCGGTTCCACAAACAGCCCCGCCGCCCACGACACCAGCAGGTACCCATGCGCCACGATGCCCGGGAAAAAGGGGTTCTTTTCCGCAGCTGCGGCGTCCGTATGCGCGTAAAAGGTATCGCCCGTAGTCTGCGCGAACGCGCTGATGTCCTCCAGCGTGACCTGCCTCAGCCCCGAAGCAAACGCATCACCAATCCTCAGCTCGGCCAAGGATTTCCGGAACGGATGCACCGCCCCGTCCACCCCGCCAAACTCCGGATCCCCGGCAACCACGCGGTCCGCGCCCGTATGCCACACGCCGGTCACTGCCGTCAGCATGTTCGGCGAGCCCTGGATGGCGGTGCGCTGCATGTGGTGCTTGACCGAGCGGATGCCGCCCAACTCCTCCCCGCCGCCGGCCCGCCCCGGCCCACCGTGCACCAGGTGCGGCACGGGCGATCCATGCCCTGTCGAGGTGCGCGCATCCTCCCGGTTCAGCACCAGCACCCGTCCGTGGTGGGAGGCGATTCCCGTCACCACCTGACGCGCAAAGTCGGGGTCGTTCGTACAGACGGTCGCCACCAGAGACCCGGCCCCCAGCGCAGCGAGCCGGACTGCCTCGGAGGCGCCGCCGTCGTGCGTGGAAAATCCCAGCACCCCGCACACCGGACCAAACGCCTCCATGGTGTGCACTGCGGGGGCAGCGGAATCGGCCCAATCGAGCAGCACCGGGGACATGAACGCGCCATGTTCGACGCCGGACCCGTCCTCCTGCATGCCCTTCGCCTTGGGCGCGTCGAGGGTTCCCCAGGCGAGCTCGCCGCCGGCCTCGAGCATGGATTCGACGGCAGCCCGGACGTCAGCCAGCTGGTCCAGAGAAGCGAGCGCGCCCATGGTGACGCCGTCGGCTCGGGGATCGCCCACCACCACCCGCTCGGTGAGTCGGATTCCGATGGCGTCAATGACGTCGGCGCGCAGGTCTTCGGGGACGATGGCGCGGCGGACGGCAGTGCATTTTTGCCCCGCCTTGACTGTCATTTCCGTCACGACCGACTTGATGAAAGCGTCGAACTCCGGCGTGCCGCGGACTGCGTCGGGGCCAAGGATCGCGGCGTTGAGCGAGTCGGTTTCGGCGGTCAAGTGGACACCGCCGTGGGCCACGTTTGGGTGCTCACGCAGAAGATTGGCGGTGCTGGCGGAGCCGGTGAAGGAGATCATGTCCCGGTAGTCGAGCTGATCCACCAGCGTGCGGGCCGAGCCTGACATCAGCTGCAGCGACCCGTGCGGCAGGATGCCGGATTCGATCATGACGCGCACCGTGGCCGTGGCGAGGTACCCGCTGGGCGTGGCCGGCTTGACGATGGTGGGCACCCCGGCAATAAACGCCGGGGCAAACTTTTCCAGCATGCCCCAGACGGGGAAGTTGAATGCGTTGATCTGCACATCCACACCGGCAATGGGGGTGTAAATGTGTTCGCCGATGAACGAGCCGTCCTTGCTGAGAACCTCCACCGGACCTTCCACAATGACGTTGCTGTTGGGCAGTTCGCGCCGACCCTTGGAGGACAGTGTGAACAGCACCCCGATGCCGCCGTCGATGTCCACCATGGAGTCGATTTTTGTGGCGCCGGTTTGCGCGGAGATTGCGTACAGCTCCTCGCGGCGGCCGTTGAGGAAGCCGGCCAGTTCGCGCAGTTTCAACGCACGCTCGTGGATGGTTAGTTTGCCCAGCTCGCTCCGGCCCACTGTGCGCCCGTGCTCCACCACGGCGGCCAGGTCCAGCCCTTCAACGGACACCCGGGCCAGCAGCTCCCCGGTGCTGGCGTCCCGCGCGTCCGTGCCGCGAACGTCGGCATTAGGCGTCCACCATGCGTCCTGCACATAACTGGGAACAAACTCTGCTTTCGTTGCGGTGGCCATCGCCAGACCGTCCTTTCCGTGTGCCGTGCCGTTGAGTTGATTGTGGTGGTGGGGGTTGGCCCTTGCACGGGCGCATCAGCCCCAGTCGAAGAATCCCTTGCCGGTCTTGCGTCCCAGCTCGCCGCGGTCCACCTTGTCGCGCAGAATCTGCGGTGGAGTAAACCTCTCCCCCAGCATCGACGCCAAATATTCGGCAATTTCCAGCCGGACGTCAAGTCCCACCAAGTCGGTGGTTCGCAGCGGGCCGGTGTGGTGGCGGTAGCCGAGCACCATGGCCGCATCGATGTTGGCCGCGCTGGCCACGCCTTCCTCCAGCATGCGCATGGACTCCAAGGCCAGCGCCACGCCCAGCCGCGAGGAGGCAAAGCCCGGAGAGTCATTGACCACGACGGCGGTCTTGCCCAACGCTTCCACCCATCCTTGCGCCGCAGCCACCAGTGAAGGCAGGGTTTGCTTGGCCACGACCACTTCAATCAGCGTCGAAGACGGGACGGGGTTGAAGAAGTGCAGGCCAATGAAGTTCTGCGGGCGGGCCAGCTCGGCGGCCAGCCCGGACATGGACAGCGACGACGTGTTGGAAGCGAGGAATGCCATGGCGTTGAGATGCTTTTCCACGCCTTGAAGCGATGCAACCTTGAGATCCCAAATTTCCGGGACGGCCTCCACCACCAGTTCCCTGTCGGCAAAATCTGCGTAGTCGGTGGAGACTGCCAACCGGGACATGTACGCGTTGGCGGTGGCAATCAGCCCGCGTTCCACGGACTTGGCCACGGCGGATTCCACCCGCTCGCGTGCACCGGCGGCTGCGTCGCCGTCGCGCTCCACCACCAGCACATCGCAGCCGGCCAGCAAAAACGCGTGCGCGATCCCGGTGCCCATGCGCCCGCCGCCCAAAACGCCCACAAACTGCGGGAGGGATGGCAAAAAGACCCCCGAAAGTGCAGGAGCGTCGGGTTGGGCGGGGGTCATGGCTGCTTCCTGTCCTGCTTCTTGTCCAGCCGCTTGTCCAGGAAGGCCTGCATGCGTTCAAACTTGGCCGGGGATTCAAACAGTTCGGCTTGGGCGAGGTTGTCCACCTCGGGATGGGCCTCGCGGGGTGCGTGGAACACCCGCTTGGTGGCCTGCACGGCCAGCGGGTCCTGTGCGCAAATCCTGTCTGCGAGCGCATGAGCCGCGTCCAACAGCTCGGCAGGCTCCAGCAGCTCCGTAATGAGCCCCACGGCCAGGGCGCCGTCGCCGGTGAGGATCCTCCCGGCCAGCAGCATCGTCTTGGCCACGGGCTCCCCCACCAATTCCTTCAGTCGCCAGGTGGCCCCGGCCGCCGCCATGATGCCCAGGGACGTTTCCGGCTGGCCCATGCGCAGCGCCCGCGTGCCAATGCGGAAGTCCGCGGCATAAGCCAATTCCGCTCCGCCACCCAGCGCATACCCGTCCAGGGCGGCTATGACGGGCATGGGCAGCCGGGCGATCCGATCGAAGAGGCCGGAGTTGATGCCAGCGAGTGCGTCGTCGCGGCGGCGCTCGCGCAGTTCGGCGATGTCGGCACCCGAAGCAAAGACACCGGTGGTCCCGGCCGCCTCATCACCGAAGGTTCCATGGAGAATGAGCACCTTCGGTTCCGCTTCCAACAGCTCACACACAAAATGCAGCTCAGCAACCATGTGGGCATTGATAGCATTGCGCAGCTCCGGGCGATTCAGCTGCACCACCACCCGGTCCGCCGCGCCGGTGACCACCAGCGTGGCAAGGAAATCCGACCCAAGGGGGTGTCCGGCGTCGTCCATCACATGCTCTCCAGCAACAGCGCGGCGCCCTGGCCCACGCCGATGCACATGGTGGCCAGGCCCAACGCGCCCGGCGATTCCCGCTCGAGGCGGCCCAGCAGTGTCACGACGATCCGCGAGCCGGACGAGCCGAGCGGGTGGCCCAAGGCGATGGCGCCGCCGTCGAGGTTGACGGTGCCGGGGTCCAGGCCGAGCTCTCGCATGCAGGCCAGCGACTGCGAGGCGAACGCTTCGTTAAGTTCGACGGCGGCCAGTTCACCCACGCTTCTGCCTTGCCTGTGGAGGACCTTGGCTGTCGCGGCGACGGGGCCCATGCCCATGATTTCCGGGGCGAGGCCCGCGGCGGCGCCATCGATAATGCGGGCACGCGGAGTCAATCCGTACTTCTCGATGGCTGCTTCGGAGGCGACGAGGATGGCGGAGGCGCCGTCGTTCAGGGTGGAGGAATTGCCTGCCGTGACGACGGCGCCTCCCTTCACCACGGCGCGCAGGCCTGCCAGCACGTCCATGGTGGTGCCGGGGCGCGGGCCTTCGTCGGTGTCCACCACTGTGTCGCCCTTGCGGCCGTGGACCGTCACGGGGACAATTTCCTCGCGGAGCCGGCCCGCGGCGATGGCGGCCAATGCACGTTCGTGGGACCGGACCGAAAACGCGTCGCAGTCCTCCCGCGAAGTGTTGTATCGGCGGGCCACCTCCTCGGCCGTTTCTGTCATGGAGAACGTCATCTTGCCGTCGCGCGAGAGCTCCCCGGAGAGGAAGTTGGGGTTGGTGAAGCGCCAGCCGATGGAGGTGTCGAAGCTGGCCCCCGGCTTGGCGAAGGCCTTCTCCGGCTTGGCCATGACCCACGGGGCGCGGGACATGGACTCGACTCCGCCGGCCACCACGAGGTCCGCGGCACCGGCCTTGATCATGTGGGAGGCCATGGTGATGGCACTCATGCCGGAGGCGCACAGGCGGTTGACGGTGATGCCGGGGACGGTGTCCGGGAATCCTGCCAGCAACCATGCCATGCGGGCAACATTGCGGTTTTCCTCGCCGGCTCCGTTGGCATTGCCGAGCATAATTTCGTCCACCGTGGCCGGGTCAATGCCGGTTCTTGCCACGAGTTCCTTGACCACCAGTGCGGCAAGGTCGTCCGGGCGGATCGCGGACAGCACACCGCCGTAGCGTCCCACGGGCGTTCGCACGCCACCCACCAGGTACGCCTGCGGCGCCTTTCCGAACATGGCCACACCCTCCACCTGGCAAACGGAGCGGCTACGGCCCTCCGCACGGGACAGGCCGGCAGATTACCGACCGTTCGTTCTATAAATATTCCATGCGTTGGGCGGCCGGTCAACAGTACCGTTTCCGGAGCCGGCCGCCGGTCCACCGCGAGAACGGGGCATTCCGTCGCTCCTTCCGCCAGAACGGGGCCAACACGCGAGGACGGCGTTTCAACCCTGTCGTTTCGCAGGCCGGCCCCGTTCTCGGCGCAGCGGCAGAGCAGCGCGGCGGCGACGACGCAGGCTGGCCCCGTTCTCGGCGCAATCCGGGCCCGGACGGATGCAGCAGCGCTGCGTGCCAAGGAGGGCTGCGCTGCGCTGTCGGCATACACCCACCAACGGCATGCCTCGCCTCTATACAGTGGGTTCATGAGCACTTCCGACGCCGCTGCCACCCAATCCGCCACGATTCCCAGCACCCCCGAGGCCTCCGCAACTCCGCCGGTTGCCAAAAAAGTCCCCACCCACAGGACGCACCACGGGGATACGTTTGTGGACAACTACGAGTGGCTGCGGGAGAAGGAAAACCAGGAAGTTTTGGCGCACTTGAACGCCGAACAGGCCTACACGGATGCTGTCACCGCCGGCCAGGTATCGTTGCGGGGCGACATTTTCACCGAGATCAAAAACCGCACGCAGGAAACCGATCTTTCCGTTCCCACCCGCAAGGACGACTGGTGGTACTACGGGCGCATGGTGGAGGGCCAGTCGTACGGCATCCAGTGCCGGGTCGCGGCGCAGAACACTGGCGGCTTGGCGGATTGGACGCCGCCTGTCATTGTGCCCGGCGTGGATGTCCCGGGCGAAGTCATACTGCTGGACGGGAACGCCGAAGCCGAGGGCCAGCCCTTCTTCTCATTGGGCGGAGCGGCCGTCACCGACGACGGAAACCTCTACGCCTACGCCGCGGACTTTGCCGGCGACGAGCTTTTCACCATCCGCATCAAGGACCTGCGCACGGGCGAGCTGCTGCCGGACACCATTGAAAACGCGTTCTACGGGCTGGCGTTCTCCCCCGACGGCAGCACGATCTTCTACATGGTGGCCGACGATTCCTGGCGTCCCCACCAGGTGAAAACCCACGTTTTGGGCACGCCCGTGGAGAGTGACAAGGTCCTGTACCAGGAGGACGACGTCGCCATGTGGACGGGTTTTGAGCTCTCCGCGGACCGCCGGCACTTGGTGATCGGCATCGGCTGTTCCGAGTTCAGCGAAACCCGGATGCTGGACTTCGCCGCCCCCGGCAAGGGCCTGCAGCTGCTCATCCCCCGCACCGCCGAGATCCTGTACGACGCCGAACCCTTCCTTCAGGACGGAGTCGAAAAGGTCCTGCTCAGCCACGACCGCGACGCCGTCAACTCGATGGTTTCCCTGGTTGACGCAGCGGAATTCAGCAAGCCGGTGGCCGAACAGCACTGGGCCACCGTGGTGCCCCACGACGATTCGGTGCGCATCAACGGCGCCACCGTGACGGCGACGCACATGGTGGTCTCGCTGCGCAAGGACACCATCGAGCGCATCCAGGTGACAGCGCTGGAAGGCTTGGGCACGCCCGGCCAAAGCGCCGCCGTCGAGCCTGTCTTTGACGAAGAGCTGTACACGACCGCGATGGGCGGAAGCGAATACGAGTCGCCGATGGTCCGGCTGGTCTACTCCTCGGACTTCACGCCTCCGCGTGTCTACGACTACGTCCTGCCGCTTGCCGGGGCAGCAGCCGAGCTGCTGTTGCGCAAGGAAACGCCGGTTTTGGGCGGTTACAACCCGTCCGACTACGTGGCCGAACGCGCGTGGGCCACGGCGGACGACGGCACGCAGGTTCCGTTGTCGGTGCTGCGCCGGGCGGATCTGCCCCGCGACGAAACGAACGCGGGCGTGGTGTATGGCTACGGCTCGTACGAGGTCAGCATGGACCCGGGCTTCGGCGTGGCACGGCTGTCCCTACTGGATCGCGGCGTGGTGTTTGTCATTGCGCACGTGCGCGGCGGCGGCGAGATGGGGCGGCACTGGTATGACGACGGGAAGAAGCTGAACAAGAAAAACACGTTCACCGACTTCATTGCGGCCACGGACTGGCTGGCTGCGTCAGGCTGGGTGGATCCTGCGCGCATCGCGGCCATGGGCGGCTCGGCTGGCGGGCTGCTGATGGGCGCCGTGGCGAACCTGGCGCCGGAAAAGTATGCTGCCATTCTGGCGCAGGTGCCATTCGTGGATACCTTGACCACTATCCTTGACCCGGAGCTGCCGCTGTCCGCGCTGGAATGGGAGGAATGGGGCAACCCGATCACCGACCCGGACGTGTACAAGTACATGAAGAGCTACACTCCGTATGAAAACGTGCGCGCCGTGGCGTACCCGAAGATCGCCGCCGTCACCAGCTTCAACGACACCCGCGTGCTGTACGTGGAGCCGGCCAAGTGGGTGCAGGAACTCCGCGAGGTCTCCACTGGCTCGGAGCCAATTGTGCTCAAGATCGAGATGGACGGCGGCCACGGCGGCGCATCCGGCCGCTATGAGGGCTGGAAGACCCGGGCCTGGGACTACGCGTTTCTGGCCGACGCACTCGGAGCCACGCAACTGCGCTGATGCGAAAATCGAAAGTACAGTAGTCGGCAATGTTTTTCGCGAACATTGCCGACTACTGCACTTTCGAAGGCCTTGATGCGCAGCGGGCCGGAAATGGCTGGTTGCCGGCAGCCTAGAAGATGATGGTGAAGCCCTGCCAGCCGCGGCCGATCTGCGACGGTGGCAACCAACCCCCGTCGCCCCTGCCAGGGTACATCCACAGGTTCCCGCCACCATCGCGCGCCATCACATCAGCGTGACCATCGCCGTTGAAGTCCCCGGGGCTGAAAATCGTGTTGAACTTCTGGAAGCCGTGGCCCACCTGCACAGCCCGCAACCAACCGCCGCGCCCGTTGCCCGGGTACAGCCACAGATCCCCGCCACCATCGCGCGCCATCACATCAGCGTGACCGTCGCCGTTGAAGTCCCCGGGGCTGAAAATCGTGTTGAACTTCTGGAAGCCGTGGCCAATCTGCGACGGCGGCAACCAGCCGCCGCGCCCGTTGCCCGGGTACAGCCACAGATCCCCGCCACCATTTCGCGCCAGCACGTCGGCATTCCCATCGCCATTGAAGTCCCCGGCCCCGGCGATCATATTCAGCCCTTGGAAGCCGTGACCCACCTGCACCCGGGACAGGAAGCCGCTGTCCCCTGTCCCGGCATAGAACCAGAGGTTCCCGGCGGCATCCCGTGCCAACAGGTCTGCCCTGCCGTCGCCATTGAAGTCGCCGGGACTGAACACGAGATCGTAGATGTTCCAGCCGTAGCCGATCTGCACTCGCGAGAGCCATCCGCCGCGGCCGCTGCCGGGGTACAGATACAGGTTCCCGACCGCGTCACGGGCGATCACGTCGGAGGTGCCGTCGCCGTTGAAGTCCGTCGCGTAACCCGCGGATCCGGGGCCGAACGCACCCGGGATCGTGGCGGCCTTGAGCTGGAGCACCTTCAACGCTGCGGCGTTGACCACGCCCCTGAACCCGGAGTTGGACTGGGCCCGGCTGAGAACTGCGTTGTACATGGCCGGGATGTTGGCCGGATTGGCGCACAGGAGCATGCTCCCTCCTGCGCTGAAGAAGCTCGTGGCCCGCGTGGCCTGGGTCCAGGGCGCCAGCTGCTGGGCGTTGCACAGGTCGTCGGAGAGGATGACGCCGTTGAAGCCCAGGTTCCCGCGCAGCATGGTCTGCATGATGGTGGCGGAAAACGGGCCGATGTGGGAGGCGTCGATCCTGTCGTAGTAGGCACTGGAGACCATGACGATGCCGGTGCCCGCCGAGACGGCCGCTTGGAAAGGCTGCAGATAGGCGTCATTGCTGGTGGTGACGGTGTCGTGGACGTTGCGGCTGGTGTCGGTGTTCGCCGTGACCCGTCCGAGCCCCGGGAAGTGCTTGACGGCCGTGACAAGGTTGGCCTGTGTCATGCCGGAGGCAAAGGCAAGGCCGTGGCTGGTCACAGTCTGGGGCGTGTAGCCGTATTCGCGTTCGTAATAGCCGATGGGGGCATTGGACGGGGCGAAGGCGGCACTGGGCACGGTGTCCAGCACCGGGGCTAGATTCAGGTTCACCCCTGCGACCGCCAGTTGCCTGCCCCACGCCAGCGCGTTGGCGTGCAGGGTCGCCGGCGCCTGCGAACCCTGCGACAGGCCTGTGGGGATCTTGGAGAATCCCGGGCCGCTGAGAACCTGGACGTAGCCGCCTTCCTGGTCTGTACCCACAAGCAGCTTCACGTTGCCCGTGGTGCCGGGCGAGACTCGCTGCGTCAGGCGCCGGACGACGGCGGCTGTCGCGCCGGTGCCGGCGGTGCTGCGTCCGGAAAGGTAGGCGTTGCCCACGTGATAGTTGGACAAGGCGGAGAGGGTGGCGGCTGAGGCTCCATTGGCGTCGGCGGCCACCATGAACAGTTGCCCGACCCTCTGCTCCATCGTCATGCGGGCCAGCTGGGCCGACGGCGACGGGGCCGCCGGTTGTGCCACCGTCGTGACTGCTGCTTTCTGCACGGCGGCCGGGGCTGCCGGCGCCGCACCGACCCCAAAGGCTGCGACAAGGGCGGCGGTTGTTGCGCAAAGTGCCAAACGGCTGAGGATTTCTCGCATGGTTCACACGGCTTCGGGTGGCGGTTTCCTTGCGTACAACCCTACGACGCTTCCGCCCCATTGACCATGCCCAGTTCAGTGTCGCGAAGTCGCGTTGCCGCGGAAATCGAAACGGGAGCAGTCGGCAATGTTCTCGAAAAACATTGCCGACTGCTGCACATTCGATCTGCTGTGCGTTCGATACTGCGCGGGACCGTTGGGCCGCTAGTTGCGCACCACAGCGTAGATGGCCTCGGACGTCCATTCGCCCTTGAGGTACATGTTCTCCCGCAACACACCCTCAAACTGCATGCCGAGGCGTTCACAAATGGCCGCGGAGGCGCGGTTTCTGGCGTCGAGCCGGGCCTCCACACGGATGAAGCCCAGCTGATCGAAGGCCAGCTCCAGGACGGCCCGGGCAGCCTCCGTGGCGAACCCCAGCCCGCGCGCCGCTGGCGCCAACGTCCAGCCGATCTCCCCCACCCGCCCGGGGGTGCCGCCACCGCCTTCCGGTTTGCCGCCGTCGTTCCATTTCAGGACCAGCTCCCCCACCAGCCCCGGAACGCCGATGCGTTCCACCGCGAACGTGGCCCAATCGCCCGGACCGGCAAAACGCTCCTGCGTGTATTGCGCGATCCGCCCCATGCACTCCGCATAACTGCGCGCCTCGCCGTAGAGGTACTGGGCCGTTTCGGGCAGGCTCTGGTAGGCGAAGTAGGCCTCCAGGTCCTCGGTGGCGAAGGGCCGCAACACGAGCCGATTCGTGGTCAGTGGGTAAGGAATTTCAACCATGTACAGACCCTACATTCTCCCGCTACCGACGCGCACAAAACCATACGGCCCCAGTCAGCCCCGCGCAGCCAGCACGACGGCGGCGCTCGCCTCCGCGATGGCCCGCTCCTCATCCGTGGGCACCACCAGGACGGGGATGGCCGAGTCGGGTGTGCTGATGACCCGCGGGTCTTTCGAGCGGACAAGGTTCGCTTCGGCGTCGAGCGCCATGCCGAGCGCACCCAGCCGGTCCACCACCAGCTGGCGGAACGCGGCGGAATTCTCCCCAATGCCGGCAGTGAACACCAGTGCGTGGGCACCACCCACCGCCACGTGGTAGCTGCCGATGTACTTGGCCAGCCGGTAGGAGGAGACGGCCAGCGTTTTTTGCGCGCGGTCGTCCCCTGCCTCGGCGGCGTCCACAATGGCGCGCATGTCGTTGTCGCCAAAGAGCGCCTTGAGTCCGGAATCACGGTTGAGCAACGTGTCGATTTCGTCGGCGGACATGCCTTGGCGCTGCAGGAAGATCAGGATCGACGGGTCGATGTCGCCGCTGCGGGTGCCCATCACCAAGCCTTCCAGCGGCGTGAAGCCCATGGAGGTGTCAATGCTGACACCGCCTTGGATGGCCGTCAGCGAGACCCCGTTGCCCAGGTGCGCCACCACGGCGTTGAACTCCTCCAACGGAACGTGGAGCAGCTCGGCCGCACGCCCCGTCACAAATTCGTGCGAGGTCCCGTGGAAGCCGTAGCGCCTGATTCCGTACTGGCGGTACAGCGAATCCGGGACCGCGTAGCGCCAGGCGTGTTCCGGCAGCGTGCGGTGGAAAGCGGTGTCAAAAACTGCCACCTGCGGCATGTCCGGCCATTTGGCGGTGATGGCGCGAATCCCCAGCACGTTGGCGGGATTGTGCAGCGGCGCCAGCGGGTTCAGCCGCTCAATGGCGCGGGTGATCTCATTGTTGACAAGCACCGGTTCGCTAAAGCGTTCCCCGCCGTGCACCACCCGGTGCCCGACGGCGTCCAGCGGACGTTCTGTCAGCTCGTCTTCCAGCGCGGCAGCGACCTGGTCCATGGCTTCGCCGTGGTTGGCAGGCCCCTGCCCGCCTTCGCCGATGCGTTCAATCAGGCCGGTGGCGGCCACCTCGTTGGTGTCGGTGTCGCGCACCTGGTATTTCAGCGAGGAGGAGCCTGAGTTGATGACCAGCACGCGCATTAGGAGTCCTTCACTTCGGTGGTTGCCGCAACAGAGCCCACAGCGGCAGGGGTCCCCGGGTGGGCTTGCGAGTCCGGGGAGCTGCTGGGGATTTGGGCCTGGATGGCCGTGATGGCCACCGTGTTGACGATGTCTTCCACGGTGCAGCCTCGGGAGAGGTCGTTGATGGGCTTGTTCAGGCCCTGCAGCACGGGGCCAACGGCCACGGCACCCGAGGACTGCTGCACCGCCTTGTAGGTGTTGTTGCCGGTGTTCAGGTCCGGGAAGATGAACACGGTGGCCTGTCCGGCAACGGTGGATGACGGCAGCTTGGAGGCGGCGATGGTGGCATCGGCGGCGGCGTCGTACTGGATGGGCCCCTCGATGGCCAGGTCCGGACGCGCTGCCCGGGCCAGCTCGGTGGCCTTGCGCACCTCGTCGACGGCCGCCCCCGAACCGGATCCGCCGGTGGAGTAGGAGAGCATCGCAATACGCGGATCCACTCCGAACTGGGCGGCAGTTTCGGCTGAGGCGATGGCAATGTCGGCCAGTTGTTCCTCGTTCGGGGAGGGGTTCACGGCGCAGTCGCCGTAGACCAGCACCCTGTCGGCGAGCAGCATGAGAAACACCGAGGACACGATGCGCACGCCCGGGCGGGTTTTTACGAATTCCAGTGCCGGCCGAATCGTGTTGGCCGTGGTGTGGGCGGCGCCGGAGACCATGCCGTCCACATGGCCAAGCTGGACCATCATGGTGCCAAAGTAGGAACCGTCCACCATGATTTCCCGGGCCCGGGCCAGGTCCATGCCCTTGTGTGCGCGCAGCCGCTGGTACTCCACGGCGAATTCCTCACGCAACGGCGAGGTGGCCGGATCCACAATGTTGATCCCGCTCAGCTCAACACCGTGGGCTGCGGCCACCTCCTCGACGGACTGCACCGTCCCGAGAACCGTCAAGTCGCACACGTCGCGGCGGTGCAGGATTTCAGCGGCTGCAAGCACCCGCCGGTCGGTGCCTTCGGGCAGGACAATGTGCTTGCGTTCGCTGCGGGCCCGTTCAATGAGTTCGTGCAGAAAACGCAGCGGCGTCATCGTGGCGGCCCTGGGCAGTGTGAGCCGTTCCAGCAGCTCTTCCTCGTCCACGTTGCGCGCCCAGGCCCCCATGGCAGCGGCCACCTTCCGCCGTTGCCCCGAATGTATCTCGCTGCGCACTTCGCTGACGGCACGCGCAACGCTGTAGGTGTCGCCGTCGTCCGCGAAAACGGGGAAGGGGGCGTGCGCCAGGAACGGCAGCACGTGCGGGTCCGGCGGCAGGCCGCCAGTCAAGACCATGCCGCTGGGGACGGGGAATTCCGGCGAGAAAGCCGAGGCCAGCGAAGCCACCATGACGTCGGCGCGGTCGCCGGGGACAATGACAAGGTCATTGGCGTCCAGGAGGTTCAGGAAGTTGCCCACAGTCATGGCGGCAACCTTGATGGCGTGGATGTCGCGGTCCAGCTCCGAGCTGCCCGCCATCTGGCGCAAGCCCAACGCGGCAGCCACCTCACCCACGGTGGGGCGGGAAATCTCGGCAATTTCGGGGATCACATACACCGGACGGTGGCTGCGGCCGGGGCGCATGGCAGCGGTGATGGCCGCCATTTCCGAGGGCTCGGCCCGGTTGACCATCATGGCCAGCAACGAGCAGTTTTCGGCGGCGAGTTCCTTGCGCGCAACGTCGACGGCGTCGGCAATCTCTGCGGCGTCGAGGCCGCCGGCGCCCACCACCGCCAGTATGGGCAAGCCGAGGTTGTTGGCCAGCCGGGCATTGAGGTCGAACTCGACCGCCGCATTCTGGCCGCTCAGCTCGGTGCCTTCAACGATGACAACGTCGCACTTCTTGGCGATCTCGCTGAAGATCTCCACGGCGAGGGCATCGATTTCCTCCCGCCGGCCTGCAGCCAGCAAAGCGCGGGCCTCGGTGCTGGCCATCCCGGCGCGGCAGACCTCGGGGTCCAGCTGGTACATGCGGCGCAGCATGGTTACCGTGGGATCGTTCTCCGGGTCCGCTGCGGTGGTGATGGGGCGAAAAAACCCGATCCTGCCCGCTCGCCGGTGAAGGGCGTCCGCCAATCCCAAGGACACCAACGTTTTTCCTGAACCAGGAGTGGTGGCACTGACATAAATTCCACGGGCCATGGTCAATTTCTTCCCTTTCGTGCGTCTCTCCTTATCCAAGCACGGCCGGACACGGCGCGGGACATATTGCGGCGCGGATCACCCTAAAATGCTGCCGTTTGAGACTTCCACCTAGAGTTGAAAGCATGGATGGAATGAGCGAGCTATTGTTTGGTCGCGTGGACGGCGCCCTGGAGGCAACCGTTGTGGCCCTGTCCCTTGCGAGGACCCTGCTGATGTGTGTGGCCCTTGCCTTCTTGGCACGGCGCCATGAACTCGGCTGGTGGTTTGTGTCAGGCTCTTACCTGCTGGCCGGGCCGGCCGCGCTGCTGGGCTCGCCCACCCTGGGGATGTCCACGCCACTGACCCTTGTCCTGTATGCGGCGGCTGCCGCCATACCGCTGGCGTTGGGGATTGGCCTTGGCATTTACGGTCTGCTGTCCTTTCGGAAGTTTCCCCTTGCGGACCCGATGACCCGCGGCATCACCTTGCACCGTTTCACTCCGACGGCGTTGTTGGCTCCGCTGGTCGTGGCAGCTGTCTTTGCCTTGGCATCCTTGATCCCGCTGCTTTCCCTCTACGCCACCTACGGCCGCCACCTGCAACCTGGGTTGGGGATTGTGCTCACCCCCCTGATCTCGAGCTTGCTCATCGGGCTGCTGCCGGCAGGTCTGCTGGGCCTGGCCCACCGCGGCCGTTGGGCCTGGTTCCTGATTGTCGTTTCCGCGCTGGTCAGCATTGCCGACGCCGTCCTCTCAGCGGGAGGATCGGTGCGGATGTTCCTTTTGATCGCCGTGATCGGCCTTGCCGTCTACGGCTGGGGACAGTGGAAAAACCTCCCGGCGGAGAAGGTTTCGCGTTCTTGACCCACGTCAAGGCGGCGGCGTGCGGAACCCGGTGTACTGGTAACACCAGCAAGGATCCAGACTCAGGGAAAGGGCCAGCACACCATGCGCACCGCCAAATTTGAAACCGAACCGTTCACGTGCCCGTCGTGCATCGCCAAGATCGAGAATGTTGTCGACAAGCTGGACGGTGTTGCCGAAACAAAGGTCATGTTCAACTCCAGCAAGGTGAAGGTGACCTTCGACGACACCCTGGTCACCGCGGATGCCATCGCCAAGTCCATCTCGGCACTGGGCTACCCGGTGTTGTCCCACAAGGTCGCCGCATAACTGGTTGACTGGGGCCATGGAACAGCACGCATCCCACCCCGGGCACGCCCCACTGGAAGTCCTGGTGGGGCGTGTTCCCCTTTTCAGTCAGCTGGACGACGTCGAACTCAAGGACATTTCCGGCCGCGTGAAGTTGCGCCACCACCGCCGCAACGAGCAGTTGTACGGGGCCGGTGAAAGCAACCCGCACCTGATGATCATCCACAGCGGGCACGTGAAGGTGTACCGCATCAGCGAGTCCGGGCATGAGCAGCTGATCCGTGTGCTCGGCGAAGGTGATTTTCTGGGCGACACGAGTTTCATCAGCGGCGCACCCGCCGACCACTTCGCCAGCACCCTTGACGCGGCGGACATCTGCACCCTTCACCACGACGACCTGCGCGACTACCTGCTCCGCTTCCCCACCGTGACCTACAAAATGCTCGAAACCCTCAGCACCCGGCTGGAAAACACCGAACGCCAAGTCAGCATCTTCGCCGGAGAGGGCGCCGAGCACAGGGTCGCCGGGTACCTGCTGGAGCTTGCCGGGAAACAGGGCACCGCCGTCCTGCACGAGGCCGCCGCGGAGCACTCCACGGAAGAACAAGGCACCGCCACCGTGGTCCTGCCCATCGCCAAGAAGGACGTGGCCTCTTTTTTGGGCCTGACCCCGGAAACGCTCAGCCGCAAGTTCGCCCAGTTTGAGTCCGCCGGCTGGATTCGCATGCAACCGCGGCGCACAGTTGAACTTCTTGACACCCCGGCACTCCAACAACTTTAAGCACTTGCAGCTCCAACTGGTTCGTTCTTGACCCCGGTCAAGGCGGCGGGCCCCATATCTTGGCAGGCTCAAGGCAACAGTTGAGAACCCGGCCGCACCGGACGGGCACCGCCGTTGGAGCCAAGGAGCATCATGACTGGCAGGACGAAAGCCCGGATCGCCGCCGCGACCGGCATCATGTTGATCGCAGCGCTGGCACTTCACTTGCTGGACTTCTTCCCGGCGCGGGACGTGCTCTTGTTCGCCAGCGCCATCATCGCCGGCGTCCCCACCGCCATCCGGGCGTTCCAAGCCCTGCGCGCGAAGGCGTTCAGCATCGACCTGCTGGTGACCATCGCCGTCGTCGGTGCACTGCTCATCGGCGAATACGTCGAAGCTGCCGTGGTCTCCTTCCTGTTCATCTTCGGTGCCTGGCTGGAGGCACGCACGCTGGAGAAGACGCGACGTTCGCTGCGTGACCTGGTGGACATGGCGCCGCAGGAGGCGCAGGTGGTGCGCCACGGCGTGACGCTCACCGTGGGCGTGGACGACGTCGTGGTGGGCGACCACTTGGTGGTCCAGTCCGGCGGCAAGATCGCCGTGGACGGCGTCATCGCCACCGGCCGCGCGCACATCAACGAGGCCACCATCACCGGTGAACCCGTCCCGGCGTCCAAGTCCGTGGGAGAGCGGGTCTACAGCGGCACCATCGTGGACAACGGTTTCATTGGCGTCACAGCCGAACAGGTGGGCGATGACACCACGTTCGCGCAGATCATTGAGCTGGTGGAGGAGGCGCAGGAAACCAAGACGAAGGCGCAGCGCTTCCTGGACAAGTTCGCGCAGATCTACACGCCAGCCATTGTGGTGATGGCCGTTGCCGTGCTGGTCTTCACGCGCGACATCGAGTTTGCACTGACGTTCCTCGTCATCGCCTGCCCCGGCGCACTCGTCATTTCCACCCCCGTCTCCATGGTGGCGGGGCTGGGCAACGGCGCCCGCCACGGCGTGCTCGTCAAGGGCGGGGACGCGCTGGAACGCCTGTCCAAGATCGACACCCTCGTCTTTGACAAGACCGGCACCCTCACCGTGGGACGGCCGGAAGTCACCGAAGTCCACCCCGTGGGAACGTTCGACGCCGACACCGTCCTTGCGCTTGCAGCCCACCTTGAGCTGGCTTCCGAACACCCGCTGGGCAGGACCATTGTTGACCAGGCCGCCGAACGCGGCATGGACGTCACGGCCCACCCGACGCATGTGGAGGTCATCAAGGGCGGCGGCATCCGCGGCACGGTTGACGAGCATCAGGTGGCTGTCGGTTCACGCCGGGTGCTGGCCGCCATGGGCGTTGCTTTGCCGGGCACTGCCGATGCGCATGCGGTGGACCGCGAGCGCCTGGGCAACACGGCAGTGTTTGTGGTGATCGACGAAGTGCTGGCCGGGGTGGTGTCCATCGCAGACCAGATCCGCCCCGAGGCGCGTGATGCGATTGCCGCGCTCCGCGCCTCCGGCATCAAAGCGTTCTACATGCTCACCGGAGACAACCGGCACACAGCCCAGCTCGTCGCCGCAGAGCTCGGCATCGACGTGGCGAAGGCGGAACTGCTGCCGCAGGACAAGGTCCGCATCGTCTCGGAGCTGAAGGCGGAGGGCCACAAGGTGGCCATGGTGGGCGACGGCATTAACGACGCCCCGGCCATTGCCACCGCGGACATGGGCCTGGCCATGGGCGCCGGCACGGACGTATCCATCCAGACGGCGGATGTCATCTTGATGGGCAACCGTTTCGACCAGCTGGTGCACGCGTATTCGCTGGCGAAGGCCACTGTGCGGAACATGTTGCAAAACACCGTTATTGCCCTGGGCACTGTGGTGCTGCTGCTGGCGGGGGTGCTCACGCACCAGGTGTTCATGGCGACCGGCATGCTGGTCCATGAGATCAGCGTCCTGGTGGTCATTGTCAACGCCGTCAGGCTGGTCCGCTACAGGGACAAGCATGCAGCGGCCGCCACAGTTCCGGCAACACCGCTCGCCGCGGATGGCGGGGAAGCGTTGGTGGACGCGCACAAGTAAGGCGAGCCGGCAAACCGAGGTGACACGCAAAACCAAGGCGAGGGGTCCGGCGTCGTACCGGCACCGGATCCGGCAGGGAAGTGCCAGCAGGGAAGTGCCAGAGGCAGTCAACTACCATGTCCGTGTAGGCACTCCATGATCACAAGCCTGGCAAGGTTTCCACGCTTGCGGCCAACAACAACTGATAAGAATCGTCCCAACCTATGCTCCTTCCTGATCGACTCATACCGGCGTTGCTTCGCGCGGGCAAAGCGAACGCAGCCTTCGTCACTGAAGCCGGGGCCCGCGCCCAGCTGCGTGAACGCACCCTTCGCCCCCGGCCGTACGGACCGCCGCGAAGGATCAGGGCGGACGTCCTCGTCTCGGCCACACGGAATGAAGCGGGCTGGCCCAGCTATTCGGTCACTCCCCGCAACACGACGGCGCGGGGCGCCGTGGTGTACATCCACGGCGGCGGATGGGTCAACGAGATCGCGCCCCAGCACTGGCAACTGGCCGCCCAAATCGCCGCCGAAGCCAAGACCACGGTCCAGATCCTCATCTACCCCCTCGTCCCCTACGGAACGGCGCAGGAAGTCGTCGACGGCGTCGCTGCCGCGGCCCTGTTTTCCACCCGCACACACGGGCCCACTGTCCTCGCCGGGGACTCCGCGGGAGGGCAGATCGTTTTGTCGGCCGTCCTGCAGCTTCGTGACCGGCACGGCGTCACCCTGCCGCGGACCATCGCCATCTCCCCGGCCGTTGACCTGTCCATGAAGAACCCTGACATTCCCGTCGTTCAACCGAGCGACCCCTGGCTCGGCACCAAGGGCACGCAGCTTTTCATCGACCTGTGGAAGGACACTCTCGACGTGAATGACCCCGTCGTCAGTCCGCTCAACGGCGCGCTGGAGGGATTGGGCCCCCTCACACTTTTCTCCGGAACCCGCGACATCCTCAACCCCGACGGCCGGCTCTTCGCAGAGAAAGCAGCCAAGGCGGGTGTTGACGTCGAGTTCATCCAGCTCGATGGCCAACTCCATGTGTTTCCGCTGCTGCCGACCAGGATCGGGCGGGACGCGCGCAAGGGGATCTCGGAACTGGTTCAGGTGGCAATCACGGCCGGGACGCCGTAATCCGGACCCCGTGACAGAGCTGCATCCGAAGCCCGTTGACAATAGTTTTTCGTTGACACAGCCGTCCCTGTCGTGGTGCGATTAACGCGCAACACTTTCATGTTCGAATCGAGCCTTAGGAGGATCCAATGACTGTTTTCGCAGCTTTTTACGCCCAAAACATTCGCTTGTCCTTCCACAGGAGCCGATTCACCCATGAAGTATTCTGCTGAGCAACAGCACGAGGAAACACCCCCCAGCAATTCCACCAAGCACAGTTCAACCAAGCGCGCCCGCTTCGAGCACGACTTCCCTGACCGAGACCCGCGCTCTGCCAACTGGAACGTCCTTGACGACTCACTGGCCGAGAACCAACGCTGGTCCACTTGGCCCGAGCTGGAGAAGCTCATGCGCGGGCCCCTCCCCTATCCACCTTTCATCATTGAAGATGCCGGGGCCGTCGACACGGACCTGGGCGTCTTGAAAACCGGCAAGGAAGCAGATGTGTTTCTGGTGGAGCGGGCCACCGAATCCAGGCGTGCACTGCTGGCCGCAAAACGCTATCGTCCCGCCGAGCAGCGCCTGTTCCACCGTTCCGCCGCCTACACGGAGGGGAGGTCGGTGCGTCGTTCCCGCGATGCCCGCGCCATCAAAAACAGCAGCAGCTACGGCCGGGAACTCGAGGCCGCGCGTTGGGCGAACGCCGAGTGGGAGTCGTTGCGCATGGCGCATGAGCATGGCATTGCCGTGCCGTATCCGGTGCAGATCTGCGGCACCGAGATCATGATGGAGTTCATCGAGGATCCCGAAAATCCAGGTGTTGCGGCACCGCGCCTGCAGGGCGTCCATCCATCGCCGGCATGCCTGCAGGGGTACTGGGAGCAGCTGGTGGCGGCCATGACGGCATTCGCCCGCATGGGATTCGCCCACGGCGACCTCTCTCCGTACAACGTGTTGGCTGCCGGGGAGCGCCTGGTGGTCATCGACCTGCCGCAGCTGGTGGATCTGGCCGGCAACCAGCAGGCTTCGGAGCTGCTGGCCAGGGACTGCCGCAACCTGTGCAACTGGTTCAACGCCCGGGGCTTGGAGGTGGACCACGGCGAATTGCTCGGCGAGCTCCTGGCGGCTGCTTGGTAGGTGACGCCGGCGCACGGCTGGTCCGGCCCGACGTCGAACAGGCCCGGGGCTAAACAGGCCGGATCTTCCCCGCCCCGAAGGGGAGCCACGGTGCCGAGTATTTGAACCGCTGCCCGTCGTCCGGGCCCACGGTGCACTGCACTTCGCCAAACTTCCACATCCGGTTGAACAGGAAGACCGTTACGGCAACGGGGTCAGTGCCGGGCACCTTCCAGTTCCGCGTCCCCCACTGGGTCGGTTGGGCTTCGCCGTTGACCACGACCGTGGGCTTGGGAACCCAGCCGGGCCAGCGCTTGTGCAGGGTCAGTTCAAAACGGCGCATCACTTGCGGGTCAGGGTTCACGCCTGCCAGCCTACCGCCGACCCGCGTCGGGAGCCGCTGCCTTTCTGAAGGGGATGCCGTGCTCCATGGACGTTCCGGTGTTCCGTCAGGGCATCACCAGCCGGTTCGCATAGGATTCCTTGGGTGATGAATGAATCCCTCCATGCCATGGACACCTGGTGGCAGGCCGTGCTGTCCGGCTTTGTCCGCACCGATCCACCCACTGTCCCCGCATTGCTGCTGCTGGGCATCGTTGCCGCCGCAGTGGTGCTGAGCATTCCGCGCGCAACGTGGCGCTGGTTCGGCCTGTACGTCACCTTTGTGCACGAGCTGGGCCACGCCTTCGCCGCTCTCATGACGAGCCGGTTCATTCACGGCCTGAAGATTGGGCTGGACCATTCCGGCCAACTCGTCAGCAGCGGCCGGCGCGGATTCAGCGCCACCTGGTCCGGCTTTTGGGGCTACCCGGCACCGGCGGTGGTGGGCGTGGCGCTCGTGTGGTCGGTGTCCGCCGGTTGGGCCGGGGCTGCGGCATCCATAGGCGCGCTCGTCCTGTTGGTGGCGCTGATTTTTCTGCGCAATTTCACCGGCATCGTGGTGGCCCTGGTCAGCGCCGCCATCGCCCAATCACTTGTCATGTTTGCCGACCCCGCCACCGTCAGCTACCTCATTCTGGCCCTCGGCATCGCACTGGGCGTCGGATCCGTGCGCGACTTCTTCAAGGTCGCAGCCGTCCACACGCGCCGCCGCAACCAACTCGCCAACTCCGACGCCTACATCCTGGCCCAGTCCACGCACGTTCCTTCGTTCATTTGGCTCACCGGTTTTGCCGTGGTGATCGCCGGTTCCGCCGCGCTCTCCGGCTGGCTGCTGTGGGGGTTGCTGGACGTCTAGTTCTGTACTCGGTAGTGGAGATGGACGACGCCGTTGCCAAAGACGTGCTGGTCCAGCAGTTCCAGCCGGGTTGCGGGAACATTGGGCATGGCTGCCTTTCCACCACCTGTCACGATGGGTGAAAGGAAGAGGTGGATCTGGTCCACCAGCCCGGCGTCGAACGCGGCTGTCGCCAGCTCGGCACCACCGATGGAAAGGTCTTCTTCAGCGTGGGCCTTCATGGCGCGGATGGCCTCCGGGTCAAAGCTGCGTTCCATCCGTGTCCTGGCCGTGTCGGCGTTCTCAAGAGTTCGTGAGAACACCACCTTTTGGGCCATGTGCCAGATGGCTGCATAGTCCCGCGCCACGCGAGTTTGGTCCGGTTGGCCGAACAAAGGCTCCCAACTTTTCATGACTTCATAAATTTTGCGCCCGTACAGGTAAGTGCCGATGCTTCGTTCAAGATTGTTGATGAAGGAGTGCACGTCGTCGTCGGGCATACCCCAAGTGAAGCTGCCTTCGCGGTCTTCGATGTAACCGTCCAGGGATGTGATCGCTGAGTAAACAAGTTGGCCCATGGCTCCCGCCTCCTGCGCGTTCCGACGTTGACCCTTCCAAGTATTCGCCATGCAGGGCAGTCCGGAAAGCTATCTGCCCATCTTTTTCAACAGCCATTTCACGGCTTGGTCGCTCTGGCTGCCAAACGGATTCTCGTTCGCCACATACGTCCACGTGGTGGAGCCGCGGCGGAGGCCGGCAGCCTCCAGGTCCACGTCGCGGTCAACAACCTCAAGGGCTCCAAGACTTTCAAGGGCGCCTTTATTCACCCTGTCGAAGAAGCCGTCGAAGGCGCTGATGGTCTCCCGGCGGAATTCATCCAGCGGGTTTTGCCGTCCGAGGGAGCGCAGGTGGATGGCTGCCCGCTGCTCGGAAAGCAACGCCAAGTGGTCGCTCCACTGCCCGTCCAGTTCAAAGAGCATGACGGACTTGCACACTGCGGCTAGCCTTTCGGCGCCCAGCGCACTGCGCAGTTCCTGCAGACGGCCCGGCCCCGGATCGCGCGGGGTTGAAACACTCCCGTCCACGCCGTCTGCGTCCTGAAGAGCTTCAAAAGCCTTTAGTGCCGCACCGTCTTCGCGCAGGATCTTGTCGCGTTCGGCCAGGACAACCTGGCGTTGGTAGGCGATCAGCTCATTGTATTTCCACGAGTTCTGCGCGGTTTCCAGGCGTTCTTGTTCCGCCAGGCGCTGTGCCCTGTCCAGCAGCTTCGACACATCCGCCCGGGTGACACGTCCGGCGTCGTCAAGGTCCCGTGCCACGGAATCGCTGAGCTCCAGGCCGTGTGCTTCCTGGCCGTTGGCCGCAGGATCTCCCATGCTGGAGAAGATCACGCTGGCGCCGGGGTCCCCTTGCCGGCCGGCCCGGCCCCGCAGCTGGGCGTCGAGGCGGGGCGAGTAAAAGCGGCCCACAATGATGACGAGCAGTCCGCCCAGGGCCGCGACGGCCCCGTGGCCGGCCAGGGTGGCAACGGTTCCGCCCAACAAAATATCGGTGCCCCGGCCAGCCATCTGGGTGGAGACTGTGACGGCAGCCCTGCGCCCGGCTTGGGCAACAATCTCGGCTTCGAGGCTGTCGTTGCGGGCGTTCAGGACCTGGCAGTCAATGCCGCGGGCCGCCAACAAGGCGGCGAAACGCTCGGAGGCGGCCACGCTGTGGGTACCAACCAACACTGGCTGGCCAGTGGAGTGGGCGGCTGCCGCGGCGGCGACCACGGCGGCGTCGCGCTGGGCGGCCGTGGCGTAGATCTGCTCGGGGCGGTCCTCGCGGATGCACAACTTGTGCGAGGGGATCCGGCCCGCATCCAGGGAGTAATGCGTGCGCAGGTATTCGGACACAGCCACCGCCGTGCCGCTCATGCCCGTCACGCTGGCAAAGGACTTCACCAAGTCCCGGACGAGGAGTTGGTCGAGGACCTCGCCCTGCTCGGTTTTGTGCAGTCCTTCCTTGGTCTCCACGGCGGCTTGCAGGCCGTCAGGCCAGCGCTGCAGCGCTGCCACCCGCCCGCGCGAATCGGAGACTATTTCCGCCTTGCCGTCGCGCACAATGTAGTCGACGTCGCGCTGCAGCAAAACCTGGGCGTGCAGGGCCACGTTGATGGAGGAAAACAGCGGCGTCCCTTCCGCTGAATAAAGCTCGACGCCGGGCCACCTCACCTCGGCACTGCGCAGGCCGTTGTCCGTGAGGGACACGTTGCGCCTGTCCGCTTCCACCGTGTAGTCAAGGTCCGGCCGTAGTTCGCAGACAAAGGCTGCCACATCGACGCTTTGCAACTCGCTGCGCGCCCGGCCGGCCAAAACCAGCGGCACAGTTGCTTCATCCACCAGCACTGAATCAATCTCGTCAACAATGCAGACGTCCAATGGTTGCAGGACGGATTCTTCCGGTTCCGTGCTGGTGCGGTCGCGCAAGACGTCGAAGCCCAGCTCGTTCACGGAGACATAGACAATGTCCGCCAGGTAGGCCTGTTGGCGCTCAGCGGCGCCCAACGCCTCTGTTACCGACGCCGCGGTAACGCCCAACAGCTTGAAGAAGGGTGCCATCCAGTGGGCATCGCGTCCGGCCAGGTAATCGTTGACGGTCAGCACGTGGACACGGTGCCCGCGCAGTGCGTGCGCTCCGGCAACCAGGGCTCCGACAAGGGTTTTGCCTTCGCCGGTGTCCATCTCCACCACAGTGTCGCGCAACATGCTGGCAGCTGCCAGCAACTGCGTGTCAAAGAGTTCCATGCCCAGCGACTCCTTGCCCAGCAGGCGGGCACAAAACAAGTAGTCCTCCAGCGCGGCATCGCTCCATTCCGCCGACTTTGCCGGCAGGTCCCGGCGCAGCCCGGCCAGAATGCCAGCGGTGGCCGCTGCATTTCCGCCGACGGCGTGGTGCTCGGTTTCACGCTGCTGCGCCCTGGCAACGGCTCGGTCCACCAGCGTCCCAAGCTTTGCCGTGTCAACCACTCCCGGTGCGTTGAAGAGCCAGTTCTTGAACTTGTTTCCCACCAGTGCCTTGCCTTTGGCACGGCGTTGCTGCTTCGGTGCTTCGTTGCTCATTTGGTCTTTTGCTTTCCACGGGGAAGGACGGGGTTCTGCCCAAGGGGTTGCGACGCAACATCAATCAGCATGAGTCACGTCACAATTCGAACAATAGTCGCGAATTTGCGCACATTGTCAAATCTGGTGTTACTTTCAATAACGTAAGCATAGAACAGCACCCAGGGACATCCCCGCGCAGACTTGTTATCGATAACTCCGGTGATTGCCCGACGCGGAAAGGCCCCATGCACGTCATTGACAAGATCATGAAGCTCATCGCCTTGCTCTGGCGTGAAGTCCTGACGTTTGGTGCCGTGGGCGGTCTCGGCTGGTTTATCGACAATGGAATTTACACGGTTCTCTGGCACGGGCCCATGTCCGAGAGCACCATCAAGGCCCGTGTGGTTTCCACCGTTGCCGCCACCCTCTTTGCCTGGTTCGCCAACCGCTACTGGACCTTCCGGCACCGCCGTTCCGAACGGGTGTGGAAGGAATTCATGCTGTTCATCCTCATGAACGGGCTGGGGCTGGGCATTGTGCTCGCCTGCCAGGTAGTTTCCCGCTACGTTTTGGGTTTTACCTCATTCACGGCCGACTTCATTGCCGGCGGCGTCATTGGCCTGATTCTGGGCACCGTATTCCGCTTCCTCGCCTACCGCTACTTTGTCTTCAACAAGGAACTCGCCGGCGAACCAGTACTGGCGGGCGCTGGGCCATCGGCTCCGGCGGCAGCGATCCCGGCGGCGGCTTTGGCAGGCCTGGCCGAGTCGTCCGGCCCCGCCAACCACCAGCTCATCGGCGCCGGCTCACCCCGCTGACCCCGCGCCCATGCCAGAACGGAGGACCTTCACACCGGTTTCGTCGAGAGCGGGGACTGCCTGTGAGAACGGCGTTTCGTCTCGGCCATTTCGCAGCCTTCCCCCGTTTTCGGCAACAGCACCGGCCCGTTCAGCGGCTCCGCGCAATCACGGCGTCGATCTCGGCAGCGCTGACACCGTTCGCCATCAGGAATCCACACACATCCAATCCATCCGCAAACTCCTCCACGGCCTCCCCGCGGCCGGAAACCACCTGCGACAGCTCCGCGGCGTCCATGTGCCGCTCGTAGCGATGCTTCACGGGCGCCACCAAATGCCAGTCGTTGATGCCGCGCGTTGCCAGCTCGTCCTCACGCGCCGCCCTATCCGACTGCCCCACCAGCGCCAGCAGCAACGTGGCGATCAGTCCGGTCCTGTCTCTCCCGGCCGAGCAGTGGATCACCACGGCGCCCTGTGCCGCCGCCAGTTCCTTGAACACGTCCGCCACCTGCTGCGGAAACAGCCGCACAATATCCGCATACAGCCGCGGATGGTTCATGTACGGGTGAAAAAGTTCGTGGTAGCGCGGATCGTCGGGGTTTTCGGTGGGTGAATGCAGCACGACAAGCCTCGCCAGAGCATCCTCGTCCACCACGGGGTCGGTGGGCCTGCGCTTCCGCTCGGCGGGGTTCCTTAGATCGATGACCGTGCGAACGCCGTCGTCAACGAGCTGCTCCCAGCCGTGCTCGGTGAGCCATTCGCTGCGGCCCATGCGGTAAATGTCTCCGGCGAGCAGGCGTGCATTGACGGCACCTTCCCACTGTGGATTCGTCACCGTTTTTTACCCAGCCTGAAGTCGAGGCCGTTGCGCACCTGGGGCCATTCCGCAGCGAGGATGGAAAAGACCACGGTGTCGCGCAGGGAGCCGTCGGCCGTGCGGGTGTGGGCTCGGAGTATCCCGTCCTGCTTGGCCCCGAGCCGGGCAATAGATTTCCTTGACTGCATGTTCATCCAGTGGGTGCGGAATTCGACGGCCACGCACCCAAGGGCTTCGAAAGCGTGTCCCAGCAGCAGGCGCTTGCTGTCCGGGTTGGTGCCGCTGCCTTGGGCGCTGGCGGCGTTCCAAGTGGAACCGATCTCCACGCGGGGCACACTTGCATCAATGTTCATGTAGGTGGTCATGCCGATGACCTTGCCTGGTTCGCCGGTCCCGGGGTCCTTGAAACGCGTGGTGAACGGAAGCATTTTGCCTGCTTCCTGCAAGGCCATCCGCCGTTCAATCTCGGCTCGCATGCCCGCAGGCTGCGGCACGGAGGTGTACCAAAGGTTCCAGAGTTCGCCGTCGGACGCCGCGGCCACCAGTCCGTCGTGGTGGTCCAGGCTGAGGGGTTCAAGGACGACGTATCTTCCGGACAGGGTTACCGGTGCAATTGCTGTCATGAAAAAACACTAACCCACGGAAAGTTGGGGCGTTCCGCGTCGAATTCAGGGCTCCCGTTAAACTATGCGCGGGATTCACCCCTGAATCCTGTGCCAGTGACGCCGTGGCGCACCATTCGACCCCCAATCCAGCGCATAATTCTTGTGTTTCACTCCAGTGGCCCGTTGAGAGCCACGGAATGGCCG
The DNA here is from genome assembly GCF_030063185.1 of Arthrobacter sp. H35-D1. Taxonomy (GTDB): domain Bacteria; phylum Actinomycetota; class Actinomycetes; order Actinomycetales; family Micrococcaceae; genus Specibacter. Next base: position 108,873 of record NZ_JASISP010000003.1, on the reverse strand, counting down.
GATGCGGAGTCCCACTGCACCCCGCGCGCGCCCGCCAGCTAAGATCGTTAGCGTGAATGCCACTAATCTCCCCGAGCAGGTATCCGAGAACTTCGACCCCACCCGTTGGCGTGTGGTGGAGGGCTTTGATTTCACCGACATGACCTACCACCGCCAGGTGGAGCGGGACAACGACGGCACCATCGTGCGGGACCTGCCGGCGGTGCGCATCGCCTTCGACCGTCCCGAAGTGCGCAACGCCTTCCGCCCCGGCACCGTTGACGAGCTCTACCGGGCCATGGACCACGCCCGCATGACTCCGGACGTGGCCGCCGTGCTGCTCACCGGCAACGGCCCCTCTCCCAAGGACGGCGGCCATTCCTTCTGCTCCGGCGGGGACCAGCGCATCCGCGGCCGCGACGGCTACAAGTATGCCGACGGGGAAACGAACGAAACCATCGACCCGGCCCGTGCCGGACGGTTGCACATCTTGGAAGTCCAACGCCTCATGCGCACCATGCCCAAGGTGGTCATCGCGGTGGTGAACGGCTGGGCTGCCGGTGGCGGGCACTCGCTGCACGTCGTCTCCGACCTCACCATCGCCTCCCGCGAACACGGCAAGTTCAAGCAGACCGACGCCACGGTGGGCTCCTTCGACGCCGGTTACGGCTCGGCGCTGCTGGCCCGCCAAATCGGCCAAAAGAAGGCTCGCGAAATCTTCTTCCTGGCCCGCGAATACTCGGCCGAGGAGATGGTCGCCATGGGCGCCGTCAACGAAGCAGTGGCCCACGCAGACCTGGAGAACACCGCGCTGGAATACGCTGCGGACATTGCCCGCCAGTCCCCGCAGGCCCTGCGCATGCTCAAGTTCGCCTTTAACCTGGCCGACGACGGGCTGGCCGGACAGCAGGTCTTTGCCGGCGAAGCCACCCGCCTGGCCTACATGACAGACGAGGCCGTCGAAGGCAAGGAAGCGTTCCTTGAAAAACGCGACGCCGACTGGTCCTCCTTCCCCTACTACTTCTAAGGACCCAGGTGCCCATGAATATTGAACCCCTGCTCAAGGCCCTCTCCGAAGCACTGGCAGGCGTTGGCCCGGCCATTGAAATCTCCCCCGACGGCAGCTTCGAGCTCATCCCGCAGGCCGAGCTGGGACTCCCTGCCGGAAGCGAAACGGATATTGCCGCCGTCGTCCGTACTTCGGGGAGCACCGGCACACCCAAGCGCACGTTGCTGAGCGTCGATGCGCTGGCGGCCTCCTCTGTGGGCACGGCGGTGGCGTTGCGCGGGGAAGGCCAGTGGCTGCTCGCGCTGCCCATGAACTATGTGGCCGGGCTGCAAGTTTTGGTGCGCAGCCTGTTCGCCGGCACCCGCCCCTGGGCCATGGATCTGAGCGGCGGCTTCACCCCGGAAGCGTTCACCGAGGCTGCGCTCGAGCTCACCGACAAACTACGTTTCACCTCCCTCGTCCCCACGCAGCTCACCCGCCTGCTGAGCAACCCCAGCGCGGAAACGCTGACGGTGCTGCGTCGCTTTAACGCGATCCTGCTCGGCGGCGGCCCCATCAACCCGGTGCTGCTCGAGGCTGCGCGCGGTGCCGGGCTGAGCGTCGTCACCACGTACGGCATGAGCGAGACGTGCGGCGGTTGCGTGTACGACGGCGTCCCGCTGGAAGGCGTGCAACTCGCCATTCGCGACGGCAAAGTGCTGCTCGGCGGCGACGTGGTGGCCGCCGGTTATTTGGGCGACGACGCGCTGACCAGCACCTCCTTCCATGAAGAAGAGCACGACGGCGAGACGGTGCGCTGGTATGAAAGCGGCGACTTGGGCGAGCTGGACGGCGAGGGACGTTTGCGGGTGCTGGGCCGTGTGGACGACGTCATCATTACCGGCGGGTTGAAGGTTTCCGCCGGCGTTGTGACCGAGGCTTTGCACCGTGTCCAGGGCGTGCGCGAAGCCTTTGTGGCTCCCGTGCCCTCCGCCGAGTGGGGGCAGCAGGTGGCGGCGATGCTTGTTGCAACCTGCTCCCTGGACGAGTTGCTGGCCGGCGCCGCCGCCGTCGTGGAGGCACCGTTGGTGCCCAAGACTGTGGTGTTCGTCTCCGAGCTTCCCCTGCTCGCCACCGGAAAGCCCGACAGGACGGCCATTTTGGCTGCCCTGTCCGAGGCCGCGCAAACTGCCTAGTGCCGTGAAGCGGCACAATTGACACTGCGGGCCCGTTGCCGGAGTCCGCGAACACTCGATGCACAAAAAGACTGCACCAAGAGCTTGCACAAAAAAATTGAAGGAGTAACGCTGTGGCCACTGTGGGGCAATGGATTTCCGGGGCTCGCCTAAGAACCTTGCCCATGGCAATGGCCCCCGTGATCATCGGTACCGCCGCGGCCTACGACATGGGGGGCTTGCATTGGGGCCGGGCCGTACTGGCCATGGTCGTGGCACTGCTGCTGCAAATTGGCGTGAACTACGCCAACGACTACTCCGACGGTATCCGCGGCACGGATGAAGTGCGTGTTGGGCCCCTGCGGCTGGTGGGCAGCGGGGCGGCAAAACCCTCACATGTGAAAACGGCTGCCTTTGCCGCCCTGGGGCTGGCCATGCTGGCCGGGCTGGGACTGGTGCTGCTGTCCCAGGCTTGGTGGCTGCTGCTGATCGGTGCCGGGGCCGTTTTCGCCGCGTGGGGTTACACCGGCGGCAAAAACCCCTACGGCTACATGGGCTTGGGCGATATTTTTGTGTTCGTGTTCTTTGGCCCCGTGGCAACTTTGGGCACCACCTTCACCCAAACCGGTTCGGTGAGCGCGGCGGCGGTGTTGGGTTCAATCTCCACGGGGCTGATCGCCGTCGCACTGTTGATGGCCAACAATGTCCGCGACATTCCCACCGACACCGAAGTGGGAAAGCGAACCTTGGCCGTGCGGCTGGGCGACAAGAATGCCCGGCTCAGCTATGTGGCGATGCTGGCGCTGTCGGTGCTGCTGATGATGTTCCTGGTGCCGGCGAAGCCGTGGATACTGCTGGTCTTGTTGCTGGTCCCGTTCATGCTGATGCCCAGCTGGCTCATGCTCAAGGGGAAAAAGCGCAAGAGCCTGATCCCGGTTTTGCAGCAAACCGGCCTGCTCAACCTGGGATTCAGCGTGCTGTTCGCCGTGGCCATGGCCCTCACGGCCCTGTAGCCAGCGGTTGGAGTTGGCGGCGTTTAGGCCGATTCGCCTTCGAGGCGCTCGGTCTTGGACAGGCTGGGCTTGCGGTCTGCATCAACCCAAATGTCGGGGTTTTCATCAATCAGCGCGTCCTCGGCGTCGGCATCGGCCGTGGCGCCTGCGGACTGTGAGGTCTCGGCATTCGGGGCGAAACGGTCGGCGACCACGGCGGTTGCACCGTCGCGCTGCTTGCGCAGGAAAATGAAACTGACCAAGAAAGCGCACAGTGCGGCAATCAAGGCTGCGGTGAGCGGGGAAAAATCAAGTGCCATGTAGGCGATGAGGAAGAACGCCAGGAACAGCACGCCGCGGATCAGGGAGTATTTGAAGAAAGGCACGGCTAAAGTTTAGCCGCTGAAGCTGGGTGTCTCCCCCGCACTGCCGAAGGGGAACAGATTTGCCGGTCAACGCTAGAATGAAGCATGCGCTATATCATTCCCGCGACCCTAGGTGTCGCCCTGTTCGTCTATGGACTCATCGACTGCCTCCGCAGCGAACCCAGCGACGTGCGGAGCATTCCCAAACCAGCCTGGGTACTCGTCATTGTCCTTTTGAATGTCATAGGCGTGGCCTTGTGGTTCCTGTTCGGACGCCCACAATATGCCGCAGCGGCGTCCAGCCAAGGGCAAACGTCCGGTGGCCAGTCCTCAGGCCAGCGCAGTCAGTCCGCCTCCACCGGTTATGGCCGCTCCGTGGCCCCGGATGACAACCCCGAGTTCTTGCGCAACCTGTCAGTCGACAGGTCCCAAAAGATGGAGGCTGAACGCCTCCGCAAACTCAAGGCCGAGCTGGAAGCCCACGAGGCGAAGCTGCGCGAAGACAAGCTCCGCGAGCAGCACCCCAACGACGAAAAAAAGTAGCACCCGCCCGGTGTCCTCTCGAGGAAACTGCTGTGGCCGGGTTGGCGGCGCCCCTGAGGCGCTGGCAACCCGGCCAATGGTTTTTCGCGCTACTTCTTTTCTTCGATCTTCACGGTCCAGGAGTCCAGGTTTGCTGCCTTGACGTCCAGGAAGTACTTGCCGGCCTTCTTGTGCAAGGCCGTGGTGTTGCTCTCCGGTTTGCTGGCCATGACAACGGGAACGCCGCCGTCCACCATGATGTCTTTGCCCTCCTTTTCCACGTAGATGGCGGCAATGGCCATGTCCGGGTCGGAGCCAAGGAATTCGTACACCATGCGGGTTTCCTTGCCCGAGAGTTCAAAGACCTGGCTGGCTTGATCCGCGGTGCCTGACAGGGCCACAACCTCAACCCACGTTGCCTCTGCTGCCGGTTCCTTGGCCGCCGGCTCCTCTTTTACAGGCTCCTGCTCCGCGACGGGCGCTGCGGGGGCTTCTGCTTCGGGGCCCACAGGAGCAGGGTCCTGGCTGCCGGATCCGGAAATCGCACTTCCGGCGGATGCTCCGGCAACACTGCCGCCGATGCCACCCACCAGCAGCAACGCCAGAGTCACCACAATCGCCACGACCTTGTGTTTGGAGTAGCCGGCCAGGGAGTTCCCTGCCTTGTCGGTCTGCTTCCCGGCCAAGGTGATGATCAAGTCGATCAGCGCCCATACACCGAGTCCGCCAAGGGTGAAAAGTTTCAGCAGGCCGGTGCCCACCTTGCCCAGGTAAAACCTGTCCACTCCCCAGTAACCCAGGAACAAGGAGAGCAGCCACGTTGCCAAAAAGGACTTGGGTCCCTCCTGCCTGGCCGGATTGAATGGCGCCTGCTGGGGCGTTTTCACATAAGCGTTGTGCGTCATGATGATTCCTTTCGGGCATGGCAAAGCTGCCGGTGCCGGTAGTTGGTGATGCTGGTTGTTGTTGATGGTGTGAGTCGTATGCTTGGCGGGCCGTGTCCAGAACGGCCCGTCGCCAGCTGGATTAGTTCGTTATTGCCGGGTCCAGGACCCACAGCGGGAAGATTTGAAGTCCTGCCCCGCGGCGAGAGTCACTGTGGGGAGCCCTCCGCCGGGAATATCGTTGGCGATGATGTCGTCGCCGTTGCTGCCGCTGGCGTAGATGCCCCAATAGCATCTCGAACCCACGTCGGATTTGGCTTTGTACGAACCTGGTTCAATGTCCACGCCCACAACCCAGGTGCCGTCGCTGACCGTGTTTGCCGCTTGTTTTTTCTCGGTGCCGGAAACAGCCGCTTCACGCTTCGTGAGGTCTTCTTCTTGGGTTTTCAGTGCCGCTTCAGCGGTCGTCAGCGCGGCCTCACGGCCTGACACAGAATCCTCCCGCTCCTCGATTTCCTTCTCAAGCGATACCACTTTTCCCTGCAGTGCCCGTGTTTGTGCACTGTAAACGTCACGGTCCAGCTCCGCTGTCCGCGAAGTTGCTTCCAGTGCAACATATGCGTCACTGATGGTCGGATCGGTCGTCACCTTTCCAAGCCAGAATCCTCCGCCGGCAAGCAGGACACCGACAACCAAGGCTGCCAGCAGTTTTCCGCTTGGAAGCTTGCCACCCTTTGGTTGTTTCCCGGCGGGTGCAGTCGGCGACGGAAAGCCAGGCTTGACTGGAGCAACAGGCATCGGCTCTTGTTTTTGGCTGACTGTTCCACTGCCTGCCGTGGTACCGGATGTAGCGGACTTGTCTGAATCCTTGGATTTCAGTTGTTCTGGCTTATTCATGACTTCCCCTAAAGACAGTTGGCCGAATTGAAGGCCGGTTTTTCAAAATTCAACATCGTCGCTTTGTCCGGGAACCAATTCAGTTCTTGGGACACGTGGCGCAGGTGGCTGGAGCTTGGCCCACAGCCCTGGAATCATTCGAAATTGGTGGCAGCGGAAGTGGAAACAGCATCCGCCACGGAATCGCTGGACTGATGCTCACCTCGGCGGCACCGCCGGACTGCGCATCCTTTGCCGGCATTTGTCCTGTCATGACATCTCCTTTTCGCTCAGGCCGACTACTGGTTTGCGGTTTCCAAAATGATGTTCAAACCGTTGTCCGGGTGATAGGTCCACGACGCGGTGAACCCCGCCCATTCACTTCTCTGGGTTCCATCCAAGGCTCGGGTTGAATCCAGCTTCGTGGAGAGGCTGTCCGGCGCTTCCAGCGCGGTGAGAACACAAACGACAGTCAACATATTGGCGCCATCGTTCTCCGTGCCTGCCGTAGACAGGTTCAAGCTCTTGCCCGCGTCCATGACGTCAACCCCTGTGGCATCGACGGCAGCACACTTCTCTACTGCAGTCGGAATGGCGCTGGGGCCAGCCACGGCCCCGCCAACGGCTCCACCCACCACGCCCAAAAGCAGTCCTGCCGCCATCCCAATAGCCAGCCCGCCGAAACCGAAGTACAGGTGCTTCCTGCTTTTCCGCAAGGGAGCTGGTACAGGGAAAACAGGCTGGCCCCATGTATCCGTCGGAGCTTGCTGCACGTTTGAATACTGTTCCGGGAAATCCGGCTTGTCAGGGCCAGTTGGCGGAAACTCCGGTGGTGGCGATGTCATTGTTCCTCCTGAGGACTGGGGCGATGCATTCAGTGATGATCCGGCGGCTTGTGCGAAGTCTTGCAGGAGGCTCTGGCACTCCAGACTTCCCTTGGCGGAGTGGGCCCGCCCCCAATAGATGGGCCCACCATTTCATTTCCGGACTTGGCATCCCCGTTGATGTAATGACACTAGAACAGATGCAACAGCGAACAATCATTGAACGTTGATAACAGGGGTTATCAACACTGTGGATAAGAAGTGTGGATAACGGCATAAGCTGTAACCCCACGGTCAGGAACGCCACGAGGAAAGGAGGAACGCATGACTGCCAAGCAACAGATCCAGCTAGATTTGCGCCTCACCCTTTCCGACATTGCCGGCCTGGCCCGCGTGCAACGCCCCGTGGTGTCGATGTGGCGCTCACGCAACAAGCACACGCACACCCCTTTTCCGCTTCCGGTCGGCGTCCGTGGGCGGCAGGAACTCTTCGACGCCGCCGAGGTCACGGGATGGCTTTCCGAGACCGGCCGGGGCAACAATCCCCAGGCCCGCGAGGACGCTGCCGCCTTTGCCTCCCCACCGGGCCCCGACACCAAAATCGAGCACTTCACGGCCTTGACCGCACTTCTTGCTTTGCGCTGCCTGCGGGATTCGCCGTTGGGCTCCCACAGCGTCGAGGATCTACTGGACATGGCCGATGAATGCGATCCAGACGACGAGCTCCTCTACAGCGAGCTTGAGAACGTGGGCGGCCAGCTTCTTCCCCTCGCCCGGTATGCAGACCAGCTCAGCAATGCTTCCTACACGGCCGCCGCGGCTTTCGAACTGCTGCTGGACCGCGCGGGCCCCGATTCCCCGGCGCAGGGCAGGACTGCACTGACGCCGGAGGCGGTTGATCTGGCAGTTTCGGCCGCCCTTGAGCTGGCTGCGGGCAGCCTGAATCCCCCCGTTTTCATGGACGACGGCGGCAGCGGCTTCTTGCCGGCCGTCGCGGACATTTTGGGCGAGGCGGAGGTGGCGGTGCTGTGTGTTGGCGCCGGCTCGGATGCTGCGGCCCGGCTGGCTTGGCGCCGTATGCAGGTCCTTGGCAGATATAAGGAAAACCTGCGCATCACCCGGCAACCGCCGCCACCTGCGGAACGCTCGGCATCCGTTGTCAGGTTCGCCCAGTTCCCCTCGCCGTCGCACCCGTTAACGGATGCGGTTCAGGTTCTTGCGGCCATCGACGAGATGGCGCTGGGGATGGAGGGCCACGCCACGGCCGTGGTCCTTGCGCCCGCCTCAATTTTGACGGACGCCCTGCCGCCTTCCCCTGAAGGCCGCGATGCCGGGCGCATCCGGTCGGACATCCTGCGCTCGGCCCGCATCCGGGCCATTGTCAGGCTCCCCCAAGGGCTAGTCCCTGCAAAACCCCGCCAGGCCATGGCGTTGTGGGTCTTGGGCGAGGCACACAACCATGTGGAGATCCCCGATCGGTGGACCATGGTGGCGAATCTGACCGGGGTGGATTTGAACAAGGATGTCCTGCAGGACCTCGTGGGGGACTTGGCGGCGTCGCTGGGAGACAGAACGCAAATCCGGGCGCACTCCTTTCGTTTCACCACGCTGGTGCTGACGCGTTCGCTGCTGGCCGGCTCCGGCTCTCTGACCGCAGCAGCCCCGGCACACAGAACACCCCAACAAAGGGTTCCATCCCATGCGGAGGCCAGCTCCAAACTGGTGGCAGCCGAAGACCTGCTCACCCAAGTTCGCGACGGCGGCCCACCGCTTGCCGCCTTGCGCCTTGTGGCAGGCAAGGTCGCACCGAGACCGCCCTGTTCGGTCGGTGAGGCCCTCAAGGACGGCTCCCTCAAATACCTGCCCGGCCTCAGGGTCGACGCCGGGCACCTGGAAGCCATGCAGTCCGGCAGCGCGCAGTTCACTATCATTGGTCCGGAGGAAGTCAGTGGACAGCAGCCGTGGGGATCCCGGAAGATCAACCAACTTGTAATGGCGAACGCCTACCCCCAGGGCCGGCTGACCGAACCGGGCGACGTCATCTTCACTACCGGAGCGCAAGGTAGCGCCGTGGTCGATGAGGCGGGGTCCGGCGTCGTGCTCTATCCGGCTCGGATTCTACGGATCGGGGCAAGGAACAAGGCAAGCATGCTGCCGCAAATGCTTGCGCAGGACTTCAGGAACGCACCGCCCGGGCCGTGGCGGCAGCGGACCGTGCGGCGGGTGGACACAGAGGTGAAGCCCGCCCTGGACGGGGCATTGGCCCAGGTCGCGGCGGAACGTCACAGGCTGGCGGTACGGTTGGCCCAGCTGGACGAGCTGGGCGGGGCGCTGCTGGAGGGTGTTGTGAACGGACATTTTGGAATTGTGGATACACCTAGGGAAGGAACCAGCTAGTGGCTGCGAAGAAGGGCACGGTTGAGGCACTGCCGTCGACCATGAAGGAACTGAAGGACACGCTGTGGAAGGCCGCGGACAAGCTGCGCGGGTCCATGGATGCCTCGCAGTACAAGGACGTAATTCTGGGGCTGGTGTTCCTGAAGTATGTTTCCGATGCCTTTGACGAGCGCCGCGAGCAGATCCGGACTGAGTTGGAAGCGGACGGGCTGAATGAGGAGCAGATCGGCCAGCTGATCGACGACGTGGACGAGTACACCGGCCGCGGCGTGTTCTGGGTTCCGGCCCGCGCCCGCTGGACGTACCTGGCGCAGAATGCCAAGGGCACGCAGGCCACCGTGGATGAGCATGCCAAGAGCATCGGCGAACTGATCGACGACGCCATGGCGTACGTCATGGGCTCCAACCCGTCGCTGGCTGCCACGCTGCCGATGATCTTCAACAAGGACAACATTGACCAGCGCCGTCTGGGTGAACTGCTGGATCTGTTCAACTCCGCCAAGTTCACCGGTCAGGGTGCCACAAAGGCCCGGGATCTGCTCGGCGAGGTGTACGAGTACTTCCTGGAGAAGTTTGCCCGCGCCGAGGGCAAGCGCGGCGGCGAGTTCTACACCCCGGCCGGTGTGGTGCGTGTGCTGGTGGAGGTGCTGCGCCCGGACCACGGCCGCGTGTACGACCCCGCGTGTGGTTCCGGTGGCATGTTTGTGCAGGCTGAGAAGTTCCTGGAATCGCACAACAAGGAGGGCTCGGAGATTTCCGTCTACGGTCAGGAGCTCAACGAGCGTACGTGGCGGATGGCGAAGATGAACCTGGCCATCCACGGGCTCAACGGCAACCTGGCCTCCCGCTGGGGCGACACGTTTGCCCGCGACCAGCACCCGGACATGCAGGCCGATTTCATCATGGCCAACCCGCCGTTCAACATCAAGGACTGGGCGCGGTCGGAGTCGGACCCGCGTTGGAAGTACGGTGTTCCCCCGGCCGGGAACGCGAACTATGCGTGGATCCAGCACATCATTTCCAAGCTGGCCACGGGCGGGTCCGCCGGTGTGGTCATGGCCAACGGTTCCATGTCCTCGAACTCCGGCGGTGAGGGCGAAATCCGTGCCGAGCTGGTGGAGGCGGACCTGGTTTCCTGCATGATTGCCCTGCCCACCCAGTTGTTCCGTTCCACCGGCATTCCCGTGTGCACGTGGTTCTTTGCGAAGGACAAGACCGCCGGTGACCACGGATCTGTGGACCGCACCGGTCAGGTGCTGTTCATCGACGCCCGGAACCTGGGCCACATGGTGGACCGCGCCGAGCGTGCACTTTCTGATGAGGACATTGCTCGCATCGCGGGGACGTTCCACGCCTGGCGCGGCACCACTGCTGACTCCGGTGAGTACGACGACGAACCCGGCTTCTGCAAGTCCGCCACCCTCGCCGAAATCAAGGCCGCCGATTATGCACTCACCCCGGGTCGCTACGTGGGCGCCGCCGAGGTCGAGGACGACGGCGAACCGATCGAGGAAAAAATCGCGCGCTTGTCAGCCGAGTTGTTCACCCAGTTCGACGAGTCTTCGCGGCTGGCGGCTGTAGTGCGCGAGCAGCTGGGGCGGGTTTCATGAAAATCGAAGACTCCCCACTACTGCAAGATCTCCTGCTGACAACCAAAGACGGGGACTGGGGCAAAGGCGATCCCGAAGACGGTTTACTGAAGTATCAGGTGATTCGAGCTACCGACTTTTCAGCTGCCTCGCTCGGAAACATGGGTAACGTCCCTACCCGATATTTGCCGGCGCATACAGTGAGCAGACGAACTCTCCAAGAAAACGACATCCTGATTGAGACCGCAGGAGGCTCTCCCGGACGCCCCACCGGCCGAACGATGCTGGTAACCGATCGAGTCATGGCCGCACTCTCAGGTCCGGCAACATGCGCAAGCTTTGCTCGTTTTCTGAGGGTTGATGGTTCTCGAATTGACGCCCGATATCTCTACTGGTTCCTTCAAGCGATGTATCAGTCCGGGGAAATCGAACAGTATCAGGTTCAACACACTGGAGTGGCTCGATTCCAATACACCGCTTTTGCAGCCACTCAGAAGATTTCGCTTCCAGCCTTAGGCCAGCAGCGGGCAATCGCTGAAGTCCTGGGCGCACTCGACGACAAAATCGCCGCCAACACCAAACTCGCTGCCACATCGCTTGATCTAGCGAAGACCCTCTTCCACCAATCCATCCTTGCTGTCGACTTTTCAGACAAGACATTTGCGGACGTAGCTAAGGTCAGCGGCGGTGGAACACCAAGCACCAAGGTGCCCGAATACTGGGGTGGTGACACCAACTGGGCAACACCGACGGACGTTACCGCGCTTCGAGGCCCCTACCTTGAGGCAACTTCGCGGCCTATTACGGTGGACGGCTTATCCACGTGTTCGTCGGACTTGTTCCAGCCAGGCGCCATTCTGATGACTTCTCGAGCGACGATCGGAGCGTTCGCCATTGCCCAAGTTCCAACTGCGGTAAACCAGGGTTTCATCGTGGTAGAGCCAAACGAACCGGGCATGCGCTACTGGTTGTTTCATGAAATGCTCAGTCGAGTAGACGAGTTCATCTCTCTGGCGAATGGCGCAACGTTCTTGGAGCTAAGCCGCGGTAACTTCAAGAAATTCAAAGTCCGTCTCGCCAATTCAGAAACTATGCGAGCCTTCGAAACCAAAGCAATACCGCTCCATGCTGCCGCCAGAAATGCGCTCAAGGAGAACTCAATGCTCGCCGCCACCCGCGACGCACTGCTCCCGCAGCTGATGTCCGGCAAGCTGCGCGTCAAGGACGCCGAGTCACTCGTCTCGGAAGCAATCTGATCCGCAGCTAGGCAGTGCTGCGTCACTACCTAGCTGCGTCTCCGTGGCAAATGTTCCAGTGACCCGCTGTCAGTCAGATTCTTCTCCCACTAACCGATAAAGAGGGGCTAGCTGAAGAGCTGCTGGATTTGTCTCTGCACGTCACGCACGACGGACGGAGCGTCGTGCGGACTTCGCAGAAGTTCACGGCGAGAGGGAGGTCTATTAGCAGTTTCACTCAAGGCTCTCGATTCCATTATCGATGCACCCATGAACGCATCGAAGTTAGCTTCCTGCTCAATGACTGAACTTGCGCCACGCAACGCACCGGCCAAACTGGCCGCCTCCATCCAGTCTGTTTGGGCCTGCATTTCCAAGTCCAACGCTGCTGTGGCTGTCCGAAGCACGTCCACTGATGGTGCATATCGACTCAGATGGAAAATTAGGCGCTGCTGCATCTGCAGCCGTCCCTCAATTGAAAGCTGGCACACTCTGCTGCTGCGATTCAAACTAGCAGACGGGATCGTGCTGATCTTCATGAAGTCGGCAATGTGAGTGGAATGTCCTCCCCCAAAAAGGTCGGGCAAAGGCATAAGTTTGTTTCGGTTGGCCCACTTCTCCGGGGCACTGACTACCTTCTTTGAGCTAAAGACATCAACTTTTATCGCCGTTACAAATTCTCTGAGCACAGCACCCTCACGCATGGTGCACGGGTGCATGAAAAGCATGGCAAGCCCGGCATCATCGTCAGGAAAACCAGGCATAGTGATGTTCTCAAAGACGTCCCCTTGAGCATACGGAAGCCAAAATGGGACGCCATCTTCTTCGTCCCGCCGGTAGTCATAGAGTTCCGGTGGTGGGATAAGGAACTCAAGGACATCAGCCATGCATTTGCCTTCTATCGACGATTGCAGATTGTCCGTCGGCAGAGGCCTGCACCTCAAATTCGGAGGAGTAGGCCTCTCGCCATCCAGGCGATAGCTCGTCAAGGGCAATCGTAGGACTAATTGAACTCGAGGCTACATCCACCAACGTTGGCGCTGAGTTAGAACCGTACAGGTGCCGCGGTGTCACCGTATATCCATCGACTAGGGGGATTGAAATCCATCCGGCCGGTTCCTTGACTCCGACCTCATGCAAGACCCGGATAAATGCCAGGAGTTCTGCTACTCGCCGATGGTTTTCGCCGGACGCTCCCCCTGAGACTCTCCACTTACGCAGTGCTGGAACACTAATACCAACCATTCTGGCGACATCCGCCCACGCCATTCCCCAAACATTACTGAGCTCCTGAAGAGTATCCCGGATGGGGAGCTTTACAATCTCGTGGACATACGTAGCCAAGCTCTCTGCAAAAGTCAGGCGGTGCCCCTTCAACAGTTGGGCTGCATGTGCTTGATTCGACTGTCGCATTTGACGCCATTGCACATCGAGCATCCGGTCAGAAGTACCAGGCGTCTGCCCTAACAAGTCGAGAATGGACCACCCTGAGGTGGACTCAGCCCTGGTCATGGCACCTGTCATGTCTTGTTCAATCCATACAGTTCTAGCCATTGCTAACCCCTAAACAGTTCTCGTGCTGCATCCGTGATCGACCATTGGAAGATTTCTCCGATCGGGTCATGAAGCATAGTCAAGATGTTACGAATATCTTCGTTCTGGAGTAAAACGAAGTCAGCTGGCTCCCAAGCACTATCGACATCGAGTAAGAACATCTTGGTTTGCTCAGTGTCAGGACGGTGGAAGGGCAGATCGGGCCCAACGACACCGGCGCCGACGAACTCGCCCCACGAGAATGCGATACGACGTTCTTCGCTGGCTTCGTAAACTACGTTTCCGCGAACCATATCAGCACGAGCCATCCCATAGGCCTCGACAGGCGCCAACAGCGCTTGATTGATCCATGGTTCCCAACCGTCCGAGTGGTCCGGCGGTGAAGGCACCCGGACTTCATCGATAAAACGTAAGCCCACTCGTTGGACTACAACAGAATCCACAATCTCACTTAATGCGTGCGCGGCAAGTTCAACTAGCTCCGCAAAACTTTGAAACTCACCATAAGTTGCTCCTGACATCGAAACGCTCAACGACGTCTGGTTGAGAGCCGTGGTGACACTCTTATTTAGAGTTGTCGCCCGAATCTGGTGGATCGTTTCAACCTGCGGTGCTGCCCCATCTTGGATCGTGAAATTGTTAAGTGTCTGGTTTTCCAAGACCGGGAAGTGCTGGCGGATTTTTTCAGCGAACTGGTCCCGCGTGGCGGCATCGTTTAGTCTGGGTTCATAGTTTAGACGAATCTCTGCTGTGACAATGGCGAGAGGGGCCCTTGCGAAGACCTCTCGGTTTGCATATGTCATACAATCTCCTGATTTGTAACTACAACTGTAACCAAAAGTCTAACCGATCTATCCCCGTCAGGGAACAGCGTAACCCACGATGGCGCTGGGGCCAGGAAACGCCGTCGCACCTTAACCAACCAGCACTGCTTCTTCCCATTCCGCAGCCTCTGCTACATCAGTTGTCGTCTGGACCAGGACGGGCTTACCCATCGCGCCGCCAATGACTTCGAGAAGCGCAACCTTCCGCGCCTCGAAGAAGCCGTCGAAATCACCGGACTCCAGAAGTTCCACGGGAACGAGGTGCGAACGGATAGCGTCGCGGACCTCATCAAGATCCACTTGCGCCTTGGCCGCTAGCTCCCCTACATACTTGCTGGGCGCCTTGGCGGAGATGAAACGGTTCGTCGCCGCTGAAATAGGCGTCTTATTCACGATGCTCTGCACGTAGCGGTCATCGATGCCGTTATCAACGCACCACTTCTGCGGGAAGATGTGGTGAATGTCTACGCCAAAATCTTGGTAAGAGCCCTGATTGATGGTCTGGTTGTTGACCCAATCCTTGACGTTGCCGCCCATGGTCAGTGCATAGATTCCCTTGTAGGCCGCAGAGTTACGGGTCCTTAGCGTAAACAGCCGCGCCGGATCGAAAGATGCACCAGCCACCGTCCCCGGCTCATTGCCACCACGTACCCACTGCTCAACTTCTTCAAGATCACGTGCAAACCGTGTTTCAACAGCGCCCCCATACAGCTCTCCCAGCACGCCGCACCAGTACCACTGGTTCAGCAGCTTCGAGACACCCATCAGATCGGCTTCAGTGCCCAAGGTAACTCGCAGGGCCGCCAAGGGCACCAGCTGGGTGCGGTAGGGGATGTCTTTCCGCTTGAAGATGGACTGGTTGTTCAGGAACTGACCGGCCCAGATGAAGGCTTTGGTGAGAGGCTCGGCCCAGGTCCTGTAGTCGTCAACTGTGAGCTTGAGGATGTCCTTGCGCTTGCAGGTGATGCCGGGGCGTTTCTCATCATTGCCGAGGTGGTCCATACGGCGCTGCCGGCTGGCCAACAGGCTCACTGCTTGAAGGAAATCAGTGTTCTCCACGCTTCCGAGCACATCATGGGCCGCTACCATTCTCTTTTTTCGCTCTTGCCAGTCATCGTTCAGCCGGAAGTCTGCGCTTCCGGCCGCGAAGGTTGCAGTGAGCAGCTCGAAGACGTTGAGTGCCACACCGCCTGTGTTGACCTTCTCGAACACCGTACAAACGGCCTCGCGCGAGGTAGTGTTCCGCAACTCGATCACGGGCACCTTATAGTTTTGGAGTGTTCGAAGCGGCCCGGCGGTAAAGGCAGTGAACTGCTGGAACAAAGGCTTGTCTGCGGGTTGAACCTGCTGGGACACCCTGAGCATGTAATCCATCAGGAAGTCCTGATCGAAAATCCGATTCAACGGATAAGCCCCACCTACGACCTCAAGATCGGTGGTTGAATAGTCCTCGTCAATTTTCCTGCCGAAGTCCGACTTGATCATGCGGTCCTCGGGCACAAAGAAAATGGCGTCATCTTCCATGTCCAGGTCTTCATCCAACGACTCGGCGATGCGGATGTAGAACCATCCGCGCATCGCTTTGCCGCGGGTGTCGGTTGTATCCACCGCGTCATGACTCTTCAGCGATTGGAAAAGTGATGTTAGACGCTGCTGCCCGTCAAGCAACAGCCAATCTGGCGACGTATTCTCCGTGTGCACGCCGGAAATTGGCCGGACAGCAAAGTTCACCTCCTCTGATCCGGTCTCCAATGCCATGACAACTCCCACCGGAAGGCCCTTGGCCAAGCTGGCCAGCAGACTACAAATCCGATCAACGTCCCACTTCCATGGCCGTTGAAAATCCGGCAACTGAATTTTGCCGGTCTGGACACTGTCCAAGAGTTCCCGCAGGTCCCTGATTGGGCTGTCAAACGACATTAATCCTCCTCGTGGAGTTTCCTGACACCATTCGGAGACGTCACACTTTATGCAGGTTACTTGATAGTTGCGCGTCCGTTCCCACCGGGCCCGACAGGAATGCCATGTAACCCACGAGGAAGTACGATCCAGAGTCGTCCTTTGGCTTTTGCGATCCCATTCGACACATCTGACCGCCCGATTTCACGGCGTCGCCCTTGACCGCCCAGCACAGGCGTTTCCGCTGCGACGCCGCCGCAAGGGGCGGTAAATGTGCCTGAATCACGTCACGAACCTTATCGACGTCGACCCCCAAAGTGCTGGTGAACGAGAATGTCAACCATGCGCTGCTCGGCGCTCCGACTTACAAGGCAACCGCGTCGGAGAGCGCGGAGAGCGAACGTCTCAGGCGTTGCGGCTGCCATAGGCATGCATCAAAGATTGCGAGAGGCCCTGATTGGGTGCCAAGATCCCACACATTGAAGCATGAAGCATTGTCAGCTCCACTCGTGACGAGACCGCCAGCGCACTGGACGACTTTGACTCACACGCCCGTCATAATACGGGCGGGGACTTAGTCCCGAAATTGTGCGGGTATTCTGATCTTCAAGTACCGAAGCATCCGACGTTGGGTGCGCACATTAGCACCATGATGGGGACTCGTCTTGACTGAAAAACCTGTTCTACTTTTCTTGCACGGTGTGGGGGGCGGAGACCCGGAGGGCCAATGGAGGGCAGCGCTTGATGAGGCCTTGACACGCTCCGGATATCCGAGTCTCGACGCGGTTAGCGTTATCGCCCCCAGGTTCGCGCATGCGCTCAAGGAGTTCGATGAACCTGAACCGATTCCCGCGCGGACCTTCAAGGCACTCAGCCGTGACGCTGCCAAGCTGAATCGGAGGGACTTCGAGCGCCGCCTTGCCGCCATTGAACACCGGATCGGCCGGCAAGATCAGGAACACCTCATCAATGAGGCTGTTGCGAACGTAGTAGCACCTGCCCATATCCTAGTTGCGGATGCGGCAGTAGAAACCCGGTTCTTTAAGCAAGCCGCGAACTACTTGAACAGCAAACAAATCCGAGCCCAAGTCCTAAACCGCATCTTGGCCGTCGTACCAGAATCCGGCAAGCTTGTCATTGTCGCCCATAGTTTGGGGTCCGTGATCGCTGCCGATCTGCTGCTACGGCTACCAGCGGATGTTGAAGTCTCCGCCATGGTCACCATTGGCAGTCCCTTGGCCAGCGGGAGATTCAAGCTCGATGATTTGCATGACGCACTGGCCGATCCGCCATCCCATCTGTCATGGTGGGTGAACTTCAGGAATGCGTGGGATCCGGTGGCAATCAGGCGTGGCCTGTCTTCCGTATTTCCCTGGATGTTGGACCATGCGATCAACACAGGATACGACCCAAACCCAATAGCCCCTCATACCGCAAGTGTTTACCTGAAACACAGCACCGTAGCGGACACCATTGGATACGCGGTCTTCGGTTCCAGGTTCAAGGAGATTGCCTTCGTTGAAAGAGGCGTGGAAATCTCGCTCAATGAGGTTGAGAGTAAGACACTGCTGGGTTTGCGCTACTGCCATCTCATCAAGAATGAGTTGAGCGGTGACATAAGGCGCCGCTACCTTGCCGCGCTGCGATCCGTTCAGGCTCAAGCAGTGGCTGATGTCCGCACGCACAACGCATCCATCAAGAGGCCCATTCCATCACAAATAGCACGGCTCGACTTTGACTATGCCGACAGCACTTCACTGCTGCCGGAACCGACGTTCAACCGCTCGGGAACATCAAAAGAGGAGGCCGTGACACTGCTGACGGCCGTTGCTGTGACAAACGTTATTGCTCCTTTCGAAATCACAATTTCGAGAGACATCGAACAGGCGGCGCTGGAAGAACTGGCCTCGGAGATGGGACTAAGACGGCAGTTCGGTTCCGATGTCCTAGAAGCCGGCAAACGTGCCCAAGGCATCCTGCGATACAGCCAGAATCTGCAATGGGTCAAGGTCGGGGCTTTGGTGGCCGGTACAGCGGCATTGGTCGTGGGAACGGGCGGGCTTGCCTTGGCAGCCGCCCCAGGCCTTGCAGGTGCAGCTGTTATCACAAGCGCTTTGGCCAGCTTTGGTCCCGGCGGGATGATTGGAGGGCTGATAACAGCTGGAGCCCTGGTGGGTGGCGGCGGGCTATTGGTCGGTTCCGGAGGCGGAACCATGGTGACCGGTCTCGCAGGGGACGAGACCAGCGTCGATCAATTTGAAGGATTCCTTGCCCTGCAAATGGCCGCTGTAACACTGCGGCAGCAACACAAGATCGACAACCATCCCTCCGTGTGGCAGTTACTGACAGAGATTGAAACCAGGGTCAGCCGGCAGCATGAACGTCTTGATGAAATTTCTGACCCAAAGGCCCCGTCTGTTACAGCCCTTGCCAAGAAACGGATCATAGTGAAACGGGCGCTCAAATACATGAGTGACAATGGCTTGGAACCAGGTGATCCTGAGATGGCTGAACCGGACAGCAACCCCATTGAAAGACGCGGGGCAAGGTTTATCCCCCAATTTCAGCGCACCAAGTAATATTCCCCTTCTCCAAGCTTCCTCCAAATTCAATTTGAACTTGGAGGAAGCTTGGAGAAACAACTTCGCTACCAATAGCGGCAGGCAAGTTGCGGCTGAAAGGCGAGTGCCGTCGTCGTACTTTCCTCAGAACCTCTCGGAAAGGATCTCGTCCACTCCGTCCTGGTCAAAGCTCTGGGGATCAAACGCTTCACCCTCTTCAGGCCCAGCCGTCCCCGGTATTCGCTGTGTTCCTCGTGGGAGGGATTGCTGACGGCCTCCACCATGGATTCCCAACCCCACACCCCGCCGCCATCCTCGGCAGGCCCGGCAGCCTCGTCAAGCGGCATCGGATCATCGAAATCAAACTCGGCCAGCGTCAGGTCGGAGCGGACCAGCAGTCGGCGCCACACGTGCGGTTTGGAGCCCTTCAGCATGACCTTCAGCTGCAGGATTTCCACCTTGGAACTATGTATGTATTCAAAAACGATACATTAATAACTTTTTGACTCAATGTACTCACTATCGAGTGCATTAGGATGATATTGTGATTGTGTACTTTGTATCGGGTACACAAAGACTCACGCAGCAAGGAACTCTGATGGTGACTACGCCAGCAACAGCCAGACTTGGTGCTTCGATTCGCAGCCGGCGAATCACCTTAGGCATGTCACAAGTGGAACTCTCAGAGCAGCTGGGCATCTCGCGGTCAAAGATCAGTGCCATGGAAAACGGTCGTTTCGGCAGTGCCAGGCTACTTTTTGAGGTGACTGAGGCCATTGGGCTCGACATATTCATGCTTCCCCGCGAAGACAGAAACGCTCGCGAGATACTTCAGGTCCAAGAGCATCAGCAAAGCTCGACCAAGGGAACTCGATTGAGGCGTTCAACCGATGGGTGACACCCTTGAGGTCTGGTTCAACAACGTTCATGTGGCCGAATTGACTTCGGATGGCCCAGGCGGCGGCGCGTCACTGACATACGCTTCTCAGGCACTGAAGGACTTTGGCCCCGGTTTCCCACTCTTGTCTGTGCGCCTGCCCGTCAGACTCGAAATGTACCCGGCGACGCAAACGCGAGCCTTCTTGGAAGGGCTGCTCCCTGAAGACCAGATCCGCGCGCAATTTGCCAACGCGGCCCGCGTAAGTACCGACAACACCTTTGAGCTGCTGCGCGCTTATGGATTGGACTGCGCCGGAGCCATCCAGATTGTCACCCCCGACTCTGCGGACACTTCAAGAACGCCGGGTGTCCGTTGGCTGAGCAGCGATGAGCTCGCTGAGGTCGTTTCAGATCTTCCGTCGGCTCCACTTGGTATTTCCGCTGCCCCCGGCGTCCGCTCCAGCTTGGGCGGGCTTCAGGGAAAGCTCGTGGTCGTCGTCGAAGGCGACCGTATTGGAATCCCACTTAACGGGCAAGCCTCGACTCACATACTCAAGCCCGCCAGACTCACCGAGAAGGGTCAGGAGCGTTGGCCTGGCATCGCCCAGCTGGAAACCATGGGACTTCGCCTCATCAAAGCTGTTGGCGACGCTGGGGGTTCCGTTAGAGCCTCGGATGCTCGGGTTATCGACATTTCCGGACGATCTGGCCTCCTTGCTACCCGGTTCGACCGGAAAAAAGATGAATCAGGGCTGCTGCAACGTATTCATCAAGAGGATTTCGCTCAGGCTCTCGGTATCAAGGAAAAATATCAGCAAGATGACCTCACTGCTCCCCGGCTTCTCGACTTTGCCACGTTACTGAGGGTCAATGCAACGACTCCTGCCGTTGCATTGACCCAGTTGCTGGAAACGGTGACGCTCAACGCCGCCATCGGCAACTGCGACATGCACGCAAGAAACCTGGCACTGCTTCTCGACAACGGAATAATCGGCCAGACACCAGCCTACGATGTGGTCCCCACAGCAGTCTGGCCCGACCACAACCGAGAATTGTCCCTGCGCGTTGGCGGCGAAGCCTTTCTTGACGACCTTAGGGGCGAGCACCTCCTCGCCGAGGCGACAAGCTGGGGCATGCGACGCCCCCTTGCGAAGAGGATCATCAACCGCGCACTGTCAACGCTGGAAGAAGCACTGCCCACAGTCCGGCAGGCCGCAATCGTCGAGGACTGGGATCATCCACTTCTGGATTCCGTGGTCGACGATTCCCTTGTCCGCATAGAGAGCCTGCAGGTTCTTTAGCCAACCCACCCCAGCGCAACCCCAGTTTGCGCTGGGGCTGGGGGCCCGGCGTCGTACCTTAACCAACCAGGACTGCCTCTACCCATTCCGCAGCCTCCGGTCCGGCGAGCGCCCACGCCGTTGCCAGTGTTAGTCTGCCGGGGTGACGAAGACACTGACATGGAACTACGTGGTCCAAACCATGGGCATGGACAGCCGCCTCCCAGCCTTGGCCGCCACCGCACTGACCCTTGACAGCCTTGGGCAATGGAATTCCGCTTCAGCCACCGTCAACTATGAAACCGACCAGTGGCACTTTCACGATGGAAAGCACACTTGGTCCCACAGCCGGGAGGACGGCTGGACCATCAGCAACGGCGTGATCACCATCCCGGTGTCCGGCGATCGCGAGGGTTGGAAACCGGAGGCCCTCAAGCTCTTCTTCCCGTCTGAGCTGCCGATTTGGGGCCGTGAATCGGACGAATGGCTGATCGCCGACGCCAGGGCCGACGGCGATGAAGTCCACCTGACGCTGTTGTTCCTGGCCGATCCAGACCTAATGGCCAGTGCCACCATCAGCCGACGCTGGCGCGTGGCCACCGCATTCATCACCCCCTGGGAAGAAATCGAGTTGGCGGACATCATGCCTGCACCGGCAGCCGCGGAACCCATTCAGGAAGCGCTCTTCGAAATGTAGGCTTTTCGGTCACCGGGATCAGTACATGCCGGCGAGTTCCTCGTTCAGCTCGTCCTTGTCGAATGCCTTCGGGTCCAACTTCTCTCCGGGCTCCAGTCCCAGCCATTCCCGGTATTCTTTGTGTTCCTCGTGGGAGGGATTGTTGACGGCCTCCACCATGGATTCCCAGCCCCACACACCTCCGCTGTCCTCTGCCGGACCGGCACCCCGGCCGCCGGTACAGCGCACGGCGGGGACGCCGTCGTCGTGCGGGAGGATCTTCTCCACGGTGATGGCGTGCTGCCAGTTGTCGCCAAAGTCGTAGACGTAGTCCATCTTGTCGTTCTCGGCGGACAGGATCGCGCCGAGGGACACAGCTGCCTCGTCGAGGGGCATCGGGTCGCCGAAGTCGAACTCGGGTCCCACCGGCCCATAGGCCGTCCCGTTCCAGCCACCCACGCGGAACTCGTGCAGGTGGGAATCCGTCCACGCAAACGACACCTGCAGGACACGGTGGAACTCGGCCAGCGTCAGGTCGGAGCGGACCAGCACGCGGCGCCACACGGGCGGCTTGGAGCCCTTCAGCATGATCTTCAGCTGCAAAATGGGCGCCGGGGCGGAGTTTTTCCGCTTGCGGGCTGGCTTCTTGGGCTGCGGCTGCGGCTGCGGCGCCCAAGGATCGTCGACACTGCCGTCCTCCTCAGGGAACGCCCCTTGCAGGACGGCCATGACCGCCGGCACCAGCGCGGGCGGCACCGCAATGACACCGTCCAAGGTGACCAGACCCAGTTCGGCCAGCTCATCCATCCGCTTCTGCACGGTTCTGGCCCCGAATTCGTCAAGGCCCAAGGCCTGCAGTTTGGCCGGGTCCGCCAGTGCGGCCACCGGAACCGGCGCCTGCGCGCACGCCGCGTACAGGATTGACGACTGGGCCATGGCAGCAGGCCTGACCCACGGAGCCCATTCCACCTCGCCCATGACGGCGATGGCCAGGAAGCGGATAATGAAGCCGCCCAAGACTTCACGCCGACAAGGACGCCCGGGCTCCAGAAATTGCCTGGCCAGCACAGTGGGCCACACCTTGGTGGAGCCAATGTCGATGAGCCCGGACGCTTCCAAGGCAATCCAGATCTTTGTCAACAAGGGGACTTCGGTCATGGACTTCACCGTGGGGACGGATTCCGCGGACGCACCGTCACCGCCAAATAAAGGCGCCTGCTCCTGCTTGGCATTGGGCATTGCACCCTTGGCAGCCACGCCCACGGCGGCCGCGGCGCCCTCCACTTCCTTCAACCGCAGTGCGCCCGTGGACGTCACCGTCCTGCCGTCGCCCAGCCACCTCAGAAATGCGTCCAAACGGCGCGAGAGTTCGGTGCCTTCAAGGCTGGCCAGCACCTCCTCCGGCGTCAGATTCGGAGCAACTACGTCCGGCAGCACCCTTTCCGCGCCCATGTGAAACAGCTCGTCGACGGCGTTGAAGTCCTCATCCGTGCCAGTCCAGGCGTCCGTTTTGCCGAGGAATTCGATGTACACGTGGATGGCGTCGAATGCGAAGTCGCGCCAGTCTTCTTCGTCGTCGTGTTCGGAGAGGGCCGCCTCCATGGCCAGCCCAAACGGGATGGGTTGGAACCTGGTGGGCTCCGACGAGGGTGATGCGTGGAAATATGCGGCAACCAGCACCTTGACCGGGCCGAGGAGCACCAGAGCGTCTTCGGCAGGTACGTTCTCCGTTTGTCGGCACCAGTCAACGAACGCCGGGGTGATGGCGTCCACGGCGCGGATTGCCCGCAGCTCACTGACCGAGGTCAGCTTGCGGCTGGTATTTTTTGGGCGTTTGGTTTTCTTGGCCATGGATCCTCCATGTTGCGAGTTGGTCACTGGTCTCGACGGTCCAGTCTAGCTTTTTCGGCTCTTCCACCCCATCCGCCGTCTTCCTTGTCAGACCCTCCGCGTATGAATGGAAGTGAACTCAACGTTGAGGAGGAACCATGACACGGGACCTAGCAAGCAATCTCCATGACCTCGAAGGGCCAGGCGCTTGGTTCCCGACGACGCCGGTACGCGGTGCGATACCGGGTTGGTATCCAGGCCTGTTGGACGCCGTGGCCGGACATGTTTTTGCCGGGCTTGCACGGGCCATTTCCACCGCAAACCAGGAACTTGTTGGCAGCTATTAGGCTATCGGCAAGGATCTCCTTGAGAGGGAAGGGTTGGAGGGATGGGGCGCAAAGGTTGTCTTGCGTCTCTCGGCGGACCTTGGAGAGAAGATCCCGGGCACCCGTGGATTCTCGCCCCGCAACCTGCGCCACATGAAGCCGTTTGCGTAAAACATGGCCCGATTTTCCAATGTTGCAAGCGCAGCTTGCAACATTGCCGTGGAGCCGCCTTGTCCTTCTTATGGAGAGGCTCTCCGACCAAGCAATTACGACTCTGGTACGCAGCGGCCACGGTGGAAATGGCTGGTCCAGGGATGTCTTGGCACACCAAATCCAGACGCGGCTGCACGAACGCTCCGGCCAGGCCGTCAGCAACTTCACGGCGACGTTGCCTTCGCAGGACTCCGACCTGGCCCAGCAACTCACCAAGTACCCCTACGTCTTAGATTTCGTGGCCATGACTGACAGGAGCCGTGAACGCGAGCTCGAGGCGCAGCTGGTCAAGCACGTGCAAAAGTTCCTGTTGGAATTTGGCCAGGGGTTTGTCTTCGTTGGCGAACAAGTTCGACTGGTCATCCGTGTCGAGGAATTCTACGCTGACCTGCTGCTCTGCCGGGCCACGTCCCTTCCGGCCGATATGTCGTTGTGGAACTAAAAGCCGGCAAATTCAAGCCCGAACACCTAGGCCCGCTAAATTTCTATGCCGCTGCAGTCAACGACTTGCTCCGGCTGCCCCGCCAAGCCCCAACTATCGGAATTCTCGTGTGCGGATCCAAGAACGACAGCGCCGTGCGCTGCGCACTGGAAGGTTCGACCCAACCCCTTACCGTGGCCTCCTACCCCTACGAAGCACTTCCTGCTGATGGGCAGGCCATCTGGCCATCTCCGTCCGCCATCAGCGCGGCCTCGGGGAACGACCCCTCGAGCACCCCCAAGACGTAGTACGGATGACTGCTCACCACCAAAATTTTGGGTAAATATGACCTGGTGTCGATTCTCCGCATCGGATGACACGCAGCAGATCGTAGTGTGCTGTTGACCTGTCGCATATAAGCCTTGCGTATTGAGCGTTCGATGTGACAGGGCAGGGATCTTTTTTGCGTTACGGAAGCATTTCTTTTTCGCAACATTCGCACGTCGCGTGCCGTCGCGACCACTTGCCCGCATAGCGTGGAGAAAAGTTCGCCTGTGAACGCTGTTGGGAGCCATCATGGAAGTACTGTTATCTAATTCCTACACCATGGTCTTTGTTGGGACCGTCATGGTCGGCGTACTTATGTTCGCCGTCAGTCTTGTGGCCTTTCTAGCGCTGGCTCTGGTTGCCTTCAGCATCCACGGGCTGGTCATCTTGTCCCGCAAGATCGTCACCTCGGTGTTTTCCCTCGCCGACCTGGCCTCCAAGCAGCCCGCTGCAGCCTCTAGTTCAGCCAACACCAGTGCAGGTTCCACCCGGCCCGCCGCGGTGAATACCGGGACGTCGAAGTCCTCCGTATCCACGGCCACCGCGCCCCAGACCATTTCGGGGAACGTGACTGCAAGCCCAGCTGGCACACGCCCGACAATCCCTGCGGTCCTGTAGCTGCCGTCCTTGTTGCCAAACTGCAATGCAGTCGAACTCCCGCAACGGCATCAACGACACTCGGGGCCAAGGGAACCTCAGACAGCCCCCAAAAATCCTGCTGTTCCTGAAAATGTCGTAAACCGTCCAGTTGGGGTGCCCACAAAAGGACGTAAGCCGGCGAACGACGACCTGCCGGGATCAAGCATTGTGGCTCGGACCAGTGAGGTGGCAAATGGCCTGATGAGGTGAGCCACCAACACCGCGGGGTCTGGTTCGTTATGAGTTCAATGGGCTTGGGTTTTTGACATGGCGGGCCGGGAAGTCTCGAGGTACCCCGATTGGGAGATGATGTACGCGACCGGCCTGACCGTGCGCGAATCAGTCGGCCGTTGCCACCATAAACGAATCACCGTCCACCGGCACCTCCAAATCTGCGAACACTACCAACCCGGGCACCGTGCCGAACATGAAGCAGCCCTCGCCGCTGGGAATCCCGACCGCCCCAGCACTGGATGCGCCGACATCGCAAGGAAGCCCAAGATTTTATAGCCACCCAAGGCTGGCGCAGCCGCGCATAAAACCATTCCCCACCAGGAGGAAACTGGACCATGGGGACCAAAGCTTCTCTCGTTTTCGACCTCGTGACGCCCCAATTTTCGAACAACATCCGATGGGTTAAAAGTCATGGGCAGCGTGCAACGCTCAACATACCGGGGCAATCCAACGCGAGTGTCAGGAAGGAGCAATCCCAGCAAAGGAACCATTGACAGGACTCCCGCTGTGTTCACCGTTACCTGCGTGTTTAGCGGATCTTCAGCACGTAGCTCTTCAGGTCTTTAAGGGTCTGAGCCATGTGGTTGTCCATGGCCACCCGCGCCAACCCTGGCTGACGCTTCGTGAGTGCTTCTAGGATCGCGGCGTGCATGCCAATGGCATTGGCCTGTATCTCGGGGATCCGAGAGGTTTCCATTCGGCGTTTTTCCAGAATCCGGTGCAGCGGTTCAAACAAAACCGCAACAAAGATGTTGCCCGAGGCCTGCAGGATGATGTCGTGATATGCAAGGTCCGCGTCCACGAAAGCCAGCACGTCATTGGCGGCATGGGCTGCTCGCATCCGTTCCAGCTGGCCACTCAACCGCCCGAGGTCCAGGTCCGAGATGCGTGTTGCGGCTAGTTCACAGGCGCCGGTCTCCAGCATGCGCCGCAACTCAATGAGCTGGATTGCCACGGCTGCACCGTCCTGGCCTTCGGAGACAGCCCGGAGAACCGCATGCAGTGAACCCCAGCTGCTGAAGGGATTCACGAACGTCCCCCGACCCCGCTCGACCCGAAGGATGCGCTGCGCCTCAAGCGTTTTCATTGCCTCGCGGACGGTCATGCGGCTCACTTCATGCTGCGAACTCAGTTCCAGCTCACCCGGGACCAAGGAGCCGGGCGGAAACTCGCCAGCGACAATCCTGTCCAGCAAATCATCCGCCACCATTTCGGTCAGCGACTTGCGCGCCATGCTTCCCCTTTCATCGCCTTCATGAAGCTCAAGCTTAGGGGCTTGCCACCGCGGCAATGGCCTCCCCTTGCGAACTTCGTGTGTCTCGTGCCACAATATCAATCATACATAAGATGTCTGACATCTGACATAAGTAAATCCACAATGAGGTGTGAAGAAATGATTCGTGAGTCCGAACTTCTCGAAAAGTACCCTGCCGAGGTCAGCGTGCCGGCAAGTCTGGTAGCAGCCAAGGTCGCCGCCGCCAATCGCGTGCTTATTGTGCTCGATGACGATCCCACGGGAACCCAGTCGGTGGCGGGACTGCCTGTCTTGACCCGCTGGGACGTGGAGGACTTCGATTGGGTGTTCGGGTACCGGATCGACGGCACCGTCGCCAAGGCTGTCTATGTCTTGACCAATACCCGCAGTCTGGACCCCGCCGAGGCACGGGTCCGGAACCGCGAGATAGTGGTCAACGCTCTCACCGCAGCCGGCAAGGCTGGCATCACTGTGGGCTTCACGAGCCGCAGCGACTCGACCCTGCGCGGCCATTTCCCGCTCGAGCCCGAGACGATCGCTGGCACACTGTTGACCGAATCAAGCACCACCGTGGATGGCGTTGTCATTGTTCCGGCGTTTCCCGACGCGGGCCGCATCACCATTGGCGGTGTCCACTACACGCGCGGCGTCGAAGGGACACTGATCCCTGTGGCCGAGACCGAGTTCGCCAAAGACGCGAGCTTCGGCTTCGCCAACTCCTCGCTGGCGGCGTATGTGGAGGAAAAATCCGACGGCCGAATTCCAGCCTCCAGCGTCATCACCATTGACCTGGGCCTAATCCGCCGCGGCACCCCGAAAGCTGGCGCTGCCGCCGTCGCCGACGCGATCGACGGTGCCAGCGACTCCACCCCAATCGTGGTGGATGCCGTCACCGAAAACGACCTGCGCGTGTTGGCCCTGGGCCTGGAAGAGGCCGAACACCGTGGCAAGACCCTGATCTACCGCGTCGGCCCTCCCTTCGTCCGCGCCCGTATCGGCCAGGAGATCCGCGAGCCGCTTGCCACCGCGGAAATCTTCCATGCTGGCCGCACAGTCGCTGCAGGCACCGCTCGCGGCGGACTGATCGTGGTAGGTTCCCACGTCGGGGTCACCACGCGCCAGTTGAAAGTCCTGACCGACGCTCACGCCTCTGCCAGCATCGTCGAGATCGACGTAGAAAAGCTGCTTTCCGACGACGGCGCCGCCCACGTCTCAGAGGTCGTCGCCACGATCGTGGCTGCCTTGGCCAACCGAGACGTCATCATCCACACGAGTCGGCTGCTCATCAAGACCGACGACGCAGCAGCGAGCCTGAAGATCGCCCGCACAGTCTCCGCCGCCGTCGTCGAAGTTGTCAACCGGACGTTGAAGGCCACTCCCCCACGCTTCGTCATTGCCAAGGGCGGCATCACCTCCTCCGATGTGGCCGCACACGGACTGGAGATCCGCCACGCCATTGTCCGCGGGCCCATGCTGCCCGGCATCGTCTCACTGTGGGAGCCAGTCGACGGCCCAGCAGAAGGCATCCCCTACATCGTCTTCGCCG
Source organism: Arthrobacter sp. H35-D1 (assembly GCF_030063185.1). Lineage (GTDB taxonomy): Bacteria > Actinomycetota > Actinomycetes > Actinomycetales > Micrococcaceae > Specibacter. The sequence continues at coordinate 80,583 of NZ_JASISP010000003.1, read as the reverse complement.
GCAACGTGGGCGATGACCAGTCACTCGCTGACGTCACCCGCAAGCTCAGCAACACGTTCTGAATAACTTACCCATCCCACTGAAGGAGATTTCCATGTCCACCAACTACACAGTCACGGTTCTGGGCTTGGGCGCCATGGGGCTGCCCATGGCCACCCGCCTTGCCTCGGAGCTGACCGTCCATGGCTTCGACATTGCCGAGCCCCGCCTGGAACTTGCCAAGGCCGCCGGCATCGTCACATTCGACTCCGCCCAGGAAGCTGCGCAAGGCGCCGACGCCTTGCTACTGGCCGTGCGCAACAGCGAACAGCTTAACGAGGTGCTCTTCGGCGACAATGGCGTGGCCCCCGTATTGTCCAAGGGCTCAGTCGTCATCCTGACCAGCACCGTGGGCACCGACGCCATCCCCGCAGCGGTGGAACGCCTCGCCGAATACAGTGTGGAACTAGTTGACGCCCCGCTGTCCGGCGGCCCAGTCCGCGCCGGGCTGGGCGACCTGTTGATCGTGGTCGGAGCCACTCCCGAGGCACAGAAGCAGGCAGCTCCCGTGCTGGACCTGCTCGCCTCCACGCTGTCAATCGTCGGCGACAGGCCCGGCGATGGCCAAGCTTTGAAAACCGTCAACCAACTGCTGTGTGGCATCCACATTGCTGCCGCCGCCGAGGCCCTTGCCCTCGCCGATGCACTGGGGCTTGACCAGGCGAAAACTCTCTCCGCTCTTGAAGCCGGGGCAGCCGGCTCCTTCATGCTCTCCAACCGCGGCCCGCGCATTCTTCAGGCCTACACCGAAGAGGGCGCCGAGGTTCTTAGCCGTTTGGACATCTTCGTCAAGGATATGGGGATCGTCAGTAAGGCCGCCCGTGCCGCCCATCTTGCCACCCCTGTTGCCGCGGCCGCTGAACAGCTGTACCTGCTGGGCCAGGCGCAGGGCCTGGCCGCAGCGGACGACTCCGCCGTGATCAAAGTCCTCGCTCCGAAGAGGGCATAAGCCATGGGTACCGTCGCACTCCTTCTGATCGCTTTCGTCGCGGTCATTGTCCTCCTCGTGCTCGTCATCAAGTTCGAGCTCCCCGCGTTCATCTCGCTGCTGCTTGTGTCCATGGGAACTGCACTGGCGACCGGAATCCCCCTAGTCGATGTCGTACCCGTGATGGTTGCCGGCATGGGCAAGGTCCTTGGCTCCGTTGCGATTGTCGTCGGACTGGGCTCCATGCTGGGCCGGCTCATCGAAGTCTCGGGTGCCGCCGACAACCTCGCGCACCGGTTCACAGCCATCCTTGGCCCCAAGCGGGTCATCGTCGCGCTCACGATCGTCGCATTCATCCTAGGCATTCCCGTCTTCTTTGACGTCGGTTTCATCATTCTTGCGCCCATCGTTTTCGCCTTTGCGAAGATCGCCAACATCCACCCGCTGAAGATCGGGCTCCCCGTTGCAGCAGTTCTCCTGACGGTTCACGTTGCCGTGCCACCCCACCCGGGACCGGTCGCCGCGGCTGGACTGACAGGCGCGGACGTTGGGCTCCTAACGATCTTCGGCCTGTTGATCTCCGCTGGCGTGGGCGTGGTTGGCTTCTACGCTGCCAAAATGTTCAAGGTTAACAAGATCACCCTCGGCAACTCACCGGCCTCTGAGGCACTTGAGTCAGAAACGATTGTGCCCAAAACAGACGAAGCGACGCTGCCCGTCGGCACTGGCGCCACGGCCGTCCAAGTGCGCAGCAACGTACCCAGCGCCCTGACCGTCATTGTCCTTATCCTGCTGCCGATTGTGATGATCATGATCGGTTCCACGATGACGACCATTCTGTCCGAAGGCAACGCGGCGCGAGCCTTCTTCTCGTTCCTGGGAGCCCCGACGACAGCATTGCTGGTCGGTGTTGTCGTCGCTTACCTCGTCATCGGCCGCAAGGCCGGCTGGCCCAAGAAGAAGACCAGCTTGATCGCGGACTCCGCACTGCCCATGGTTGCCATCATCATTTTCGTCACGGGTGCAGGCGGCGTGTTCGCAAACGTACTCGTTGAATCCGGGATCGGGGCGGCACTATCCAACAGTCTTACCGCCCTCGGGATGCCCGTCATTGTCGCAGGATTCGTGATCGCATCCGCGTTGCGAGCCGCGCAGGGATCCGCCACGGTGGCCATCCTCACCACAGCCGGGCTGCTGAGTGAAGCGATCGCCGCAGGCGGCTACAGCCCCGTCGAAGTGGCGCTCATCACCTTGGCCATCGGTTTCGGTGGGCTCGGCCTCTCCCACATCAATGACTCAGGCTTCTGGATCGTCACCAAGTATCTGGGCCTTTCAGTCGCAGACGGGTTGAAGACCTGGACGGTACTGACCACTATCTGCGGAGTCTCAGGATTCCTGTTGACCTGGCTGGTCTTCCTGATCATCTAATGGCTCTGCAAGAGCCATTTCGGTACTCCAACGCGGGGGCAGCAACCTTACCAACCCACCCATGATGCCGATCCGTCGAGTGCAAACGCCACCAACGTCGAAACTAGAGAGAACCTGATGCCTCGAACGATCGAATAGGTCACTAGGAGATGTCCCCGGCACTGCGCTGCCATGGCGGCGAGTCTACGCATCCCCACGACGTTGGCTCGCCCGGGGATTTCATACGAGCACTGCTCCATGAAATCCCCGGGGCAAGGCCCAAGACTCCTGATATAACGATCTGATAGATCAGCCGCCATCTGGATGATCCAGCCAGTTTCGGACACAAAGAAAATCAAGATATAGAGGATTTCAGTTGGCTGAAAAGTCAACTGACCTTGCGATAATTATCTCGCAGAACCAGTCACTCCACAGCGGTGCCAGCTACCAAAAATGCCTAAAAATCAAGCGACTTGGTTACTGCCCGTCGGGCCGTGACCGCAGTCCTGACGCACTTACTAAATATATCGCCCATCGATTCAGGCTTCACAAACAGAACGTTCAAATAAAAATGGGTGACCCCATGGGAAAAAATAAAATCATCCAATCTGACCCACTCGAAGGCAGATGTGAAATCGGCTTCAGAATCAACGAATAGGGCGGCAAAGCTACGGGCCTGACAACCGACACTTAGCCGACTTTTTACATCATGGAATTCTCGAAACCCATAGAACTCTTCATAAAGCGCTCGACAATTCGATGTGCAACGTTGAAATAAAAGATATCAAATCAATGCTCCGAATCGGCGCATATCCTGCTATGTTGGCGTCGGAGGAAGCCGTGTCCCAGCTCATTTCAACAATCAGTTTCTAAGTCACTCAGAAACCCCACCCCCTAAGAAAGTAGAAGACTCATGCGTGCAAACCTGCTAGAAATTGCGACTCGTGCAGTAACGGATTCCCGGGCCATACCGGCGTTTAGCGTCTATGATTTTACAACTGCCCAGGCTGTAATCGCCGGAAGTGAAGAAGTAGAAAAGCCAGTCATCTTGTTGGTTCCTCCAAAAGCTGCTTCTGGAAAGCCAGGAATAAATTTTATCCGTGCATTGCGCCAGTTGGCCGACAGAGCAACAGTAGAGGCCTGCATTCAGCTCGACCATGCCACAAAACTGGACGTGATTCGAGATTCAGTCGATGCTGGAGTTGACGCTGTGCTGGCTGACGGGTCAGCATATTCAATAACTAAAAATGCTCAATTTGTGAAAAATGCAAGACTTCTTATTGGTCCTGATATTATCTTGGAAGCCGAAATTGGGGCCATTTCAGGGGACGAAGACATTTCAAGACAACAAGAAGTCGGAGAAAAGACCGATCCAAAGGATGTAGCTCCGTTTCTTGCGATGTCACAGGCCAATCTGTTGGCCGTCGCGGTGGGAAACGTGCACGGATCCTACCAAGGGGTCCCTGCTCTGGACTGGCCGCTCATTGACATGATCAGAAATCACGCAAGTTCCGTTCCCTTGGTATTACACGGAGCCTCTGGCCTTCCAGCATCCGACGTGGCTAAAGCGGGCAGCGCAGGAATAGGAAAAGTGAACTTCAACACTGAACTTCGGTCAGTGATATTTGACTACATTAAGGAAAATTCACATATCCACATGTCCGATGGCATGAACATGCTTTCCTTCCTAGATGGATGGAGTGTCTGCGCACAGCGATTTGCAGCTGAAACACACCGACGCTTAGCTTTTTCATCTACCGGAAACCCGGCTCTTCAGATTTGAGAGTGTCACCAGCGGTTCCGCGTGCAGAGTTCGAGGAGGTTTTTGGGCGTAGGTGAGGGCTCTGGTAGAGATTTGAATTGTCTAGATCGTGCTTTTTTCTACAGCATGGCCCTCATCTTCAACGCTACCTTCCAAGTGCCCTGACCTGACCACTTTCTGCCGCCTTGATAGTCTCGGTCTGGAAGTCACCGGGCAATGTTTCTACCCGGATCGTGCCGTTCTTGCAGGCCGGGTGGTGGAACCGGATGAGTGGTGTAAGAAGTGCGGATCCCAGGACGTTCCGGGGGCCATGTGACCCGCTAGATGGGCCATGAACCCTTCGGCTGGCGCCCGCGACCGTGCCGACCAGGCTCTACCCCTACCGCTGTGACGAATGCGGTCATGTGTGGCGGCAAGACACCTCCAAAGCAGCCGAGCCGAGGGCGAAGCTCTCCCGACGCGGGCTGCGCTGGGCGTTAGAGTGCATCGTCTGCCAACACCTCGCCGTTGCCCGTGTAGCTGAAGGTCTTGGCGTCACTTGGAACACCGCGAACAGGGCTGTCGTGACCGAAGGCTCAGGAGATCCTGACATAACCGATCCTGGCTGTCATAGGTACCTTGGATTGGCGGGGATTTTGGCATCAAGTGTGTGATGAATCAAAGCCCCTGCGTGAGAAAATAGATTTTGGTCGACAGTCGTCGCTGAGAGCAATGATCCTCGGATTCACGCGGAATCGTGCCGCCAAAGTGGTCTCAAACTGCAATTGACCCCACCGGAAGGGTTACGTCCCGTGGAGTGGAGCAACCCCCGTTGGGGATCAATATGGCCCCTGCAAGGGGCGCCGTCACCGTGGGTCCTTCAAGGAAACTCTCACACCCCACTCGAAAAGAAATCACATGATGACCGCTCCTGATGCAAAGAACGGTTCAGCTCCCCTCCACACGCTGACAATGAAAGCCGTCCAGTCAGGCGAAGTCATCTTTCAAAATACTTGGCAGGAATCCGAGCTCATCCAACTGCCTGATGATGAACGGCGTAAGTGGACCGGGCGCCATGACCAGCCGGTATGTTCTCTTGCCTTCAGCAATAGGTTGAATGAGCTTCTTCTCGACGAGCTTGCGGATCTGCTGGCTCCGTGTGGGAATCGAGCCAGGGAGCGCGGATGCCAAGTCGGCAGCTTTCACTTCGGTCAGATTGGCCACAACGTCGAGCACAGCAGCTTCATGAGCAGAAAAAGCGCCCACATCCATACCACGCTTGATAGCGGGTCTTAGCAACCTGTTGAGGACAAATGACTTGTCGCTGAGTTTATTGAATTTCTGCATGTCACCGAGAATGCCGTCCAACAGATCCTGACACCATCCGAGGATGGCATCCGGCAGGAGTGAATCAGCCTCCTCCAACATGCGGTAGTACCGTGACCCATCCGCACCAAACACCGATGTCGGATTGATAGCTCGGTACATGCCCGAGTCGCTGAATCCTTGAGAAACCATGATCGCGTACGTGAAAAGCCTGCACACACGCCCGTTTCCGTTGCCGAATGGATGTATCCACACAAATCGATGGTGTGCGATGGCAACCTTGAGCAGGTCGAAGCTTTGTTTGACCGGCTGGTTCGCGAAGTCCAACAGCTCACTCGTGTCGCCCTGAACTGCAACGGGCGACGGCGAAGTGTGAGTCGATCCACCGATAGCAACCTCGGTTGTCCTGTATGAGCCCGGAGTACTATCGCCCTCCCGCACCAGGCCTTGGACTGCGATCTTGTGAAGTTCCCTGACAAGGCTGTGTGTGATGGGACTACCCGGTTCCACCACCCGGTCGATGAAAGCAGTTGCTTCCTGCAGGTTAAGGATCTCTTGGACACCTTCAGTAGGAGATGACTTGTCTCCACTCGATGACGCAGCTGCTCCCTCGACAGCATCGACGATAGAAGTCCTGTTCCCTTCGATACGCGCACTCATAATGCTCGCCATAAGTTGGAATAGCGACTTCAATTGCGAAAACACCGCTGGATGGGTGGTCCCGCCTCCAAGGTCACTACGCAACCGCTCAAGGTCGATGATGGTTCCGGCCAACGGAGAGCTGAAGGAGAACTCCGGGAATTCAACGCTCTGCATGCCTCGACTTTAGCGCCAACGGCATGACAAGTAAGTCGCACTCATAGATTTCCTTATATATTCGACAGTTTTTGAACATGTACTTGTGGCAACAAGTAAGTTTCCGGTGTTACGGGAAGTAAGCATACGTCCTGTGGGAGTTGCTTCAACCATCCTGGCACGGCCATCGGGCAGCGCTGATAACCCTGCATACCGGTTCACGACAACACTTTGGAGACCACCGGCTGGTACGGTCAACATTGAATCCGAAAGCACGCTGGGGAGAACAATCATGGCATTGGCAGGAACAGGCTTTTCCGAGGCCGACTGGGAGGGCCTGGCCCTTGAGCAGCTTGCCGAGCCGCTGGGCTGGCGCCCCACCCAGGGAGACGAGATCGCTCCGGGCAGAGGAGAGCGCGAATCTTGGTCAGAACTGCTCATCCGCCCCCGCATGCTCGCAGCCCTGCAAATGCTCAACCCGACAGTTCCGCTGCAGTATGTGAAACAGGCGTTGGCGGAAATCACCTCCCCCAAATCCAACGATGCCATCACCGAAAACCAGCGCATCCACGCCTACCTGGTCAACGGCTACAAGCTCAGCTACATCGACACCGACGGCACGGACGTCAACGCCACCATCCACCTGCTCAGCGTCGATCCTGACCAAAACGACTGGCTCGCCGTCAACCAAGTCACCCTGGTGACCGGCGACTACAAACGCCGCTTCGACGTCGTGCTGTATTGCAACGGCATGCCCGTGAGCGTCATCGAGCTGAAGAAGGCCGGCAGTGCACAGGCCAATCTCACCGGCGCGCACGCCCAGCTGCAAACGTACCTGCGCGAATTCCCCATGGCCTTCCGCTTCTGCGTCTTCACCCTGGCCAGCGACGGCATCCAGGCCAAATACGGCACCCCCTTCACCCCGTTCAACCACTTCTCCCCCTGGAACGTGGACGACGACGGCGTGCCCGTACCGCCGGGACTCACCCTGGATGGGGAGGCCGTCACGGAAATGGAAACGGCCCTGCTGGGCCTGTACAACCAGGAACGGTTCCTGCAGCTACTCACCGATTTCACGGCGTTCGACGAAAACGCGGACGGGCTGAGCAAGCGCATTGCCAAGCCCCACCAGTACTTCGCCGTCACCAAGGCCGTGGGTAGCACCGTCCAGGCGGTGGAATCCAACGGCAAGGCTGGCGTCGTCTGGCACACCCAGGGCTCCGGCAAATCCATGGAAATGGAGCTCTACACCAACCGCGTGATCCGCCATCCCCGGCTGAAAAACCCCACCGTGGTGGTCATCACAGACCGCAACGAACTCGATGGCCAGCTCTTCGAGACTTTCCTGCAAAGCCAGCTGCTGCCCGAGACACCCCAGCAGATCCGGCGCCGGACCGAACTCCGCGACGAGCTAGGCAACCGCACCACCGGCGGCATCTACTTCACCACGTTGCAGAAGTTCGGCCGCAGCCAAGCCGAAAAAGAAGCCGGCACAGACCACCCGCTGCTCAGCGACCGCCGCAACATCATCGTGGTGGTGGACGAGGCGCACCGCAGCCACTACGACGACCTTGACGGCTACGCCCGCCACCTCCGCGACGCCCTCCCCCACGCGACCTTGATCGCGTTCACCGGCACACCCATTTCCTTCGCGGACCGCAACACCCGCGACGTCTTTGGCGACTACATCGACATCTACGACCTCACCCGCGCCGTGGAGGACGGCGCCACGGTGCCCGTCTACTTCGAGCCGCGGCTGATCAAGGTGGGCTTGGCCGGCTCCGTGACTGAGGAACAGCTGGACACCGCCGCCGATGACGCCACGGTGGGCCTGGACGTGACCGAGCGGGCGCGCATCGAGGCGAGCGTCGCCGTCGTCAATGCCGTCTACGGGGCTCCGGAGCGCATTGCCGCGCTGGCCGCGGATCTGGTGCAGCACTGGGAGGGCCGCCGGGCCGTCATGCACAAGTTCATCGAGGGGCCCGGCAAGGCCATGATCGTGGGTGGCACGCGGGAGATCTGCGCCAAGCTGTACACGGCCATCGTGGAGCTGCGCCCGGACTGGCACTCCGACGAGCTGGACAAGGGCCGCATCAAGGTGGTCTATTCAGGGGACGCCACAGACGCCCCTCCAGTGTCCAACCATGTGCGCCGTGACTCGCTAAACGCCGTGGTCAAGGCCCGACTCAAGAACGCCGAGGATGAACTGGAGCTGGTGATCGTCAAGGACATGATGCTCACTGGCTTTGATGCCCCACCACTGCACACCCTGTACCTTGACCGGCCATTGAAGGGTGCCCTGCTCATGCAGACCCTGGCCCGGGTGAACCGCACGTTCAAGGGCAAGGAGGATGGCCTGTTGGTGGCTTATGCCCCGCTGGCCGAGAACCTGGCCAAGGCACTGGGCGAATATACGAAATCTGACCGAGACAACAAGCCCGTGGGCAAGGACGTGGACGAGGCCGTGTCCATGACTGTCTCCGTCCTGGGGACTCTGCGCCAGCTGCTGGCTGGTTTCGATTGGAAGGCCGTGCTGCAGAAGGGTGGCCCCAAGGCGTGGATCAATGCCGCCACCGGGGCCACCTCCTACCTGCGCGATCCAGCGACACCGGGGAACGCGCCGTCGGAGGATGAAACGTTGGCCTCCAAGTACAGGAGGTTCAGCGGGCAGCTGTCCCGTGCGTGGGCCTTGTGTTCCGGCGCCGTGACACTGGCCGAGCTGCGGCCCGAAGTACAGATGTACGAGGAAATCCGCGTCTGGATGGCCAAGTTCGACGCCGCCGACCGGCAGGCGTCCGGGGAGCCCATCCCGGAGGAGATCCAGCGCCTACTGGGCGAACTCATCGCCGGGGCTACCGCATCCGGGGAGGTGCTGGACATCTATTCCGCCGCCGGCATGCCCAAGCCGTCGCTGGATGACCTCACCCCTGAGTTCATCGCCAAGACCAAAGCGGCCAAGAACCCGCAGCTGGCCATTGAGGCGCTGCGGAAGCTGGTGGCCGAGGAATCCGTGGTGACCACACGGAACAACATTGTGCGCCAGCGCGCCTTCTCCGAGCGGATCACGGAGCTGATGAAGAAGTACACGAACCAGCAGCTCACCTCCGCCGAGGTCATTGCCGAGCTCGTGGAGATGGCCAAGGAGATTGCCGCCGAGGCCAACCGAGGCAACGCCTTTGACCCGCCCCTGAACACTGATGAGCTGGCATACTACGACGCAGTTTCGGAGAACGACTCCGCAGTCGACGTCATGGGAGAGGGAAAGCTGGCGGAGATCGCCCGCCAGCTGGTGGGCGTCATGCGCCGCGACATCCGGACTGACTGGACCGTGCGCGACGACGTCCGGGCCAAGTTGCGCTCCTCGATCAAACGGCTGCTGGTCATTAATGGCTACCCGCCGGACAAGCAGCCTGAGGCCATCAAGCTGGTCATGGAGCAGATGGAATCCATGGCGCCAAGGTTTGCGGAGGCGCGGGGTTGACGGCGCTCAGCGACAGGGATCAACTGGCCAGCATCGCGGGACTTCGAGTGCAAGGCTTTGAGGGCTTCATCCGGCTCGGAGATCTGGCACTTCAAGACATTCCCGCCGAGTCCGGAATTTATGCCGTCGGGTGGGACCGTGAGGGGCGCCCGTCCACTGTGGCAGATTCAGGATCCCAGCCAACTCCGTCTTGCCTGGAAGCTTATTGAAAGATCCGACCCAGCGGATAAGGAAACAGCTTGGCTCAGGGACTTTAGGCACGAGTTCGGACACTTGCCCCAAGCCAACCTCCAACTCTCACAGTTGCCAGCCTCCGGACCATGATCGCTGACAGCCGCGGACCCGGGTTCCCCGCCGAATGCACCTCGCACTGTCTTGGTGCAACGCCACATCCGCGGTGCACGGTTCTTTGAAGACGCCACGCTGCTACCCGCCTTGACTATCCGGCTCAACCGCTTGACACAGCGGACAGACTGCGAGGACACCTCCCAAAAACCATAGCCAAGGGCACCCCTCGCGACTATGGTGGAGATCACAGTCGGCCGGAGCCTTTCAAACAGGGTCCGGTTGACGGCTACGTTGGGAGGGAACGTAAATATGCCAAAGACGAGTGCCGCCACGAATCGTGCAGGCGGGAAACGGCGAAGGCTTAGATCTCTGGCCTGGATTGCGGCGCTGGCAGTTGGCACCATGCTCTTGCCCGGATGTGCACCCTCCGACGGCGTCCCCACCCTCACTTGGTACATCAACCCGGACGACGGCGGTCAAGCGGACCTTGCTGCGGTGTGCACCACCGACGCCAAGGGCGCCTACAAGATCGAAACTTCCCTTCTCCCCAAGGATGCAGCTGCCCAGCGCGAACAGCTGGCCCGTCGCCTGGCGGCAGGTGATTCATCCCTGGACATCATGAGCATTGACCCTCCGTTCATTCCCGAACTTGCCGAACCGGGATTCCTGGCTCCCGTGCCCGCAGACGTGGCAAAACGGGCATCCAAGAACGTGCTGGACGGGGCCAAGGCAGGAGCCACCTGGAACGAGAAGCTGGTGACTGTTCCGTTCTGGGCCAACACGCAAATCCTCTGGTACCGCAAGTCCGTTGCCAAGGCCGCCGGGCTCGACATGACCAAGCCGGTCACCTGGGACCAGCTCATGAAGGCGGCTGGCGACGAGAAAAAATTCCTCGGAGTCCAAGGCGCCCAAGCTGAGTCCATGACCGTGTGGATCAACGCATTGATCGAATCCGCAGGCGGTCACATCCTCCTGAATTCGGGAGCCAAGGCTGATGAGATCAAGCTGGGCCTGACCAGCCCGGCCGGCAAGGAGGCCGCAACGATCATCGGCAACATCGGCAAGGAGAACCTTGGCGGCCCTGGCCTTCCCACATCCACGGAAAACGACTCCATGACCCTCTTTCAGGGAGACAAAGGGTCGTTCATGGTCAACTACCCGTTTGTTTGGCCCGCCACCAATGCAGCCGTGAAGGCAGGCAGCGTCAAACAAGACGTCCTTGACGACATCGGCTGGACGCTCTACCCGAGGGTGGATGCTGACAAGGACACTGCACCTCCGCTGGGCGGCATCAACTTGGGAGTCGGCTCCCACAGCCAGAACAAGGAGCTCGCCTACAAAGCGATCGAATGCATCACCACACCCAAGAACCAAGCAACCTACTTTGTGACAAACGGCAACCCTCCCTCAAACTCCACCGCGTACGACGACCCCCGTGTGGGAAAGCAGTTCCCGATGGCCAAAACAATCCGTGAATCTCTCAAGCTCGCTGCACCACGGCCACAGACCCCGTTCTACAACGAGATCTCCACCGGATTGCAGCAACGATGGACACCACCGGCCTCGGTGGATCCCACAACCACTCCGCAGGAATCCCAAGATTTCATCCTTGCCGTACTTAGGGGGGACAGGCTGCTGTGAGCACCACCTCAACCAAGGAGTCCAAGTCCGTCGCCCCAACCACGAGGCAGCGCCGCCGGGCCAATCTCAGTGACCGGGCCAAGTCCGAACGCCGGCTGGGCTGGTATCTTGCCGGCCCCGCGTTCATCGTGATGCTGGCCGTGACCCTCTACCCCATCCTCCAGGCCTTCTGGGACTCGCTGTTCTCCCTGCGACTGACCGCCCCGGATGACACGACGTTCATCTGGTTCGCCAACTACATCACGGTCCTTTCAGACCCCATCTGGTGGCGGGATCTGGGCGTCACTCTCATCATCACTGTTGTGACCGTCATTATTGAACTGATCCTCGGCTTTGCCTTGGCGCTGGTGATGGACAAGGCGATAAAATCCCTGCGCGGGCTGCTGCGCACCGCCATCCTGGTGCCCTACGGCATCATCACAGTGGTGTCGGCCTACGCCTGGTTCTACGCTTTCGACATCAACTCCGGCTACATCAACCATTGGTTTGATTGGATACCGGGCATCAGCCCGGACCTGAACTGGTTCGCCGAGTTCTGGCCCTCGCTCTCTGTCATCATGGCATCGGAGATCTGGAAGACCACCCCCTTCATCTCGCTACTGCTGCTGGCGGGACTGGCCCAGGTGCCCAGTGAACTGACGGAAGCCGCCCAAGTGGACGGCGCCACCTGGTGGGAGAGAATGCGCAAGGTCATTGTGCCCAACATGAAAGCCGCCATCATGGTGGCCGTCCTGTTCCGCACCCTTGATGCCTTCCGCATCTTTGACAACGTTTTCATCATGACCAACGGCGCCCACGGCACGGAAGTGTTGTCCCTGCTGGCCTACCGCACCTCCATCTCCCGGCTGGAGATCGGGCTGGGTTCTGCCATTTCAGTACTGCTGTTCGTGTGCGTGCTGATTATTTGCTTTGTCGCCATCAAACTCTTCAAGGTGGATCTCGCCGGAACTCAGGGAGACAAGTAATGACAAGCGGAAAACAAAAAATCACCTGGGCGGTCATCGCCGTGCTGGTGTTGCTGTACGCGCTGTTCCCCGTGGCGTCCATCCTGTCAACATCCTTCAAGTCCCCCAGTGATCTCACCTCGGGGAAATTCCTCCCGTCCTCCGGCGCAGGGACCCTGGATAACTACAAGCAGATCCTGGTTGGCGACGCGCAAGGGCTGTTCCTCTCGGCGCTGCGCAACTCCATTGGGATCGCACTGATCGCAACCTTCATCGCCGTCGTGCTGGCCACGCTGTGCGCCTACGCCATTGCCCGGCTGGATTTCCCCGGCAAAAAGGTGGTGCTGACAACCGCGCTTGCTGTTTCCATCTTTCCCGTTATCTCGATTGTCACCCCGTTGTTCAACCTGTGGCGCAACATTGGCTTGTATGACACCTGGCCGGGGCTGATCATCCCTTACCTGTCCCTCACGCTGCCCATCTCCATCTGGACGTTGGCAGCCTTTTTCCGCCAGATCCCTTGGGAACTTGAGCAGGCGGCTCAAGTTGACGGGGCCACCACGTGGCAGGCGTTCCGCAAGGCAATTGTCCCGCTGGCCGCACCCGGGGTCTTCACCACGGCAATCATCGCGTTTTTCATCGCGTGGAATGACTTTGTGTACGGTATTTCGCTAACCTCCACCGAAACGGCGCGCACAGTTCCGGCAGCGCTGGCATTTTTCACCGGCGCATCCCAGTTCGAGGCGCCCACGGGCGCCATTTCAGCCGCAGCAATTATCGTCACCATTCCCGTGGTCCTGCTGGTCCTGCTTTTCCAGCGCCAAATTGTCTCAGGCTTGACCCAGGGCGCCGTCAAGGGCTGAAACCCCTTACTCACAGAATAGGATCGCGAGCATGGCAGCTATCACCCTCAACAACATCGTGAAGAAGTACGGGGACGGGTTTCCAGCAGTCAACGATGTCAGCATCGACATCGCCGACGGCGAATTCGTCATCCTTGTGGGCCCCTCAGGCTGTGGCAAGTCCACCATTCTGCGCATGATCGTGGGATTGGAAGACATCACGTCGGGGGAACTGCTGATTGACGGGGAGCGCTCCAATGACAAAGCTCCCCGTGACCGCAACCTGGCCATGGTCTTTCAGAACTACGCGCTCTACCCGCACCTGACCGTCTTTGAGAACATCGCCTTTCCGCTGCGCTTGGCCAAGGGCAAGCACAAGGAGGAAGACGTCCAGAAGCTGGTCACTGAGGCAGCAACCATGCTGGAGCTCACGGACCATCTCCAACGCAAGCCGGCCAACCTTTCCGGCGGACAGCGACAGCGCGTTGCCATGGGCAGGGCCATTGTGCGCCAAGCAGACGCGTTCCTCTTCGACGAGCCGCTTTCCAACCTAGACGCCAAGCTGCGCGGGCAGATGCGTTCGGAAATCTCCCAGATGCAGCGTCGGCTGGCCACCACCTCGGTCTATGTCACCCACGACCAAACTGAGGCCATGACGCTCGGCGACCGGGTGGCCGTGCTCAAAAAGGGCGAGCTGCAACAGATCGCTTCTCCCCGCGAGCTGTACGAGCAGCCCGTCAACCTGTTCGTGGCCGGGTTCATCGGATCACCGTCGATGAATTTCCTGCCGGCGAGCTTGGAAGGCAACACCCTCAAAACTACTCTCGGGAACATCGAAATCTCCCCTGAGAAAGCCGCCAAGGGCAAGGACCTGCCTGTGCTGCTGGTCGGCGTGCGGCCGGAGTTCTTCGAAGACGCTTCCCTCGTGGAGGAACACAAGCTGCAATACGGTTCCACCTTCACCGCCGAACTGACGCACACGGAATGGCTGGGCAACGAGCAATACGGCTACATCAATTTCGATCCCGCCCCGGAAGTCCGGGAAATGCTCAACAGCCTGGCACGCGACATGGACGCCGACGAGTTGCGTCCCCAAGTGGTGGTGACGCTGGACGCCGCCAGCAAAATTCGCGGCGGCCGACCGGCAGATCTGTGGCTGGACACCCGGCGGCTGCACCTCTTCGATCCCAAAACAGGGGAGAACCTGACCCTGGATGCGGCCGAAGGGGCCCGCCTGACTGAGGAAGCCAACGCCGAACGGGCCGAGGAAATCGAGTCGGCGCGCCAGGAGGCGTAAGCGGGAACAGGCTTTTCCGAAGCCGGCGGGAAGGGACTGACCCTGGATCAGCTTGCCACGCCATGGGATGGCAGCTCGCCCAGGAAGATGAGATCGCCCCGGCCGGGATGAACGCGAGTCCTGCTCCGAACTTCCGATCCGCCCCGCGTGCTCGCCGCACTGCAAACGCTCAACCCATTTGAGCTGAAGCTTGTCCGAGAACGGCTCCAACCGAGCCCTGTTGCGCCGAGCGTCCGCCCCAAGAAGTCGCCGATCCCTCGCTAAAAGTCCTGATGGCGATGACCGAGCGGTCGAGCGGGGATGTTGACACCCAGAACCTGAAGCGCCTGCTCGGCAACAGAGTGGTGCGGCCGGCTCCTGAGGTCCCCGGCTTTGGGACCCGAACTGGGAAGCCCCCAACTGAAGTTCGGGGGCTTCAGCTGATCTTGGATTTCTTCGTCCGGTCCAGCTATGGCGATTTCTTTCCATCAAATGTGAGCCGGCCTCCGCGCGGACGACGAAAATCAAAGATTCAAGAACTTCCCGGAACTGCACCGGAGGCTTGCCCCCGGATGAAAGTGGGCATTGTGTGGGTCCCCGCCCGCGGGGGATACCGCCCGCTTACGGTACGTTCCTTCTACTACCGTGAGCCCGGCTTCTCACTCAATGCGCGCCGCACTGTCTTGGGGCGCAGTCATATCCGCAGAGCACGTTTCGCTGAAGGCGCCACACTGCTGCAATCGTCCATCTGAGACTCCACTCCGAGCACTTTCACAGTTGTCAACATTGGCATAAACTGTGCGTAAGGAGGTTTGGACACCATGGACGTGAAGGAAATCAAGCCCAACAACAAGAGGATGCCGGGCGAGGGTTCCGTGTCTGCTTGGATTGCGGCACGCGAACCCGCTTTTACCGAAGCTGACCTCACCGATGCCCTCGACGACCAGCTGCGGGGCTCCGGCACAGTCAGTCTCTCGGTACGGGACCGCTCATTCTGGGATGCCAACTCGGGCGTCACTGCCGAAAATGAAGGCGCGGCCGCTGCTGCTGCTGCTGCCAATGTCGTGTCGGTTCTGGTTTCCGACGCGTCTGCCCTGACCGCCGAGGAAGTAGGGCAACAATTGAATTTGTCGTCCTCGACCATCAGGCACTATAAAACCGCGGGGAGGCTCTACTCGTATGAGCGCCAAGGAAAGTTGAACTTTCCAGCATGGCAATTTTCGGTCTCCACAGGCCGAGCCATCCCCAGCCTTGCAGCCGTCCTTGCGGTCCTCCCCCGGGATGCACACCCGCAAACCATTGCAGGTTTCTTTCAAACGCCGCAGCCAGACCTGGTCATCGATGGGCAAGCAACTTCGGCCAAGCAGTGGCTGGAGTCCGGCGGTGACGCGGAGCCGGTTGTTTCAATCGCCAACGACGTCTCATCCGGTTTCTGACTGTGGACCAGTATCCGCCTGCCATCCATGAGTTGCGTGCGCTCGACATCAAGACCCATGCAGTCCCCCAGGGCTCTGTGATGTGGCGAATCCACCAGACCGCGTCCCTCCACACCCTGCCGTGGAACCAGATCCGGACGTGGGGTCCGCTTCCCACGGCACGGTGGGACCCACATCCGCTGCGCCAAGGCAACCATGCACAGCTGGGCGCAGCCTATCTTGGCCGCGACGTGCCCACCTGCCTCGCTGAGACTTTTCAGCTCACCCGTTTCGTCGATGTGGACGCAAACGCACCTTACCTCACCGCCTTCCTGACACGGCAGGACGTGGTCCTGGCGGACTTCACCGGGGAGTGGTTGCTGAAGGCGGGTGGCTCAGCCCAAGTGATTTTCCAGGAAAAGGCACGGACAAGGGCTTGGGCGCGGGCCATCCATGCTGCTTGGCCCGACCTTGGCGGGATCGTCGCCCCGTCGGCTGTCCTCGGCGGACACGACGTGCTCGCGGTCTGGTCCACGGACGCCTTCCCTTCGGCCCCCGAGCTCTCGGTGCCGCTGAACTCCCCAGCCATCCTCGCCGACATTGCGGCTGCGTCTGCCCAGATTGGTTTCGGCAGCAACATCGTCATTTGAGCGCCAAGCCCCCAGGCTGGCCACTCCCGTCAAGCGAAACGTGAGCTGCTGCTCGAAGGCAACGCTCCGGCGTCGTGCGTGGGAAACGATGCAGGCCGCAGCAGGTCAGAAGAGATAGGTCAGGTCCTCATTCAGCTCGTCCTTGTTGAACTCCTTGGGATCCAAGTGCTCTCCTGGAACCATGCCCAGCCAGTCCCGGTATTCCTCGTGCTCCTCATGGGCGGGATCGTTGACGGCTTCAACGACCGTCGACCAGCCCCACACGCCCCCGCAATCTTCGACCGGACCCCGGCCGCGACCACCCGTGCAACGCACAGCGGGGGCGTTCGCATCGGCGGGAAGGACCTTCTCCACCGTGATGCCGTGTTCCCAGTCGTCACCAAAGTCATAGGTGTACGCGACAGTGTCGCGCTCGGTGGCCAGGAGTTCCCCGATGGCGGTGCCGGCCTCGTCCAGGGGCGGGTCGTCAAAGTGGTTCGCCTCGCCCACGACTCCGTAAACGGTGCCCGGATAGCCGCCCACGCGGAACTCATGCAGGTGGTAGTCCAGCCATTCAAAGGACGCCTGGATGATGTGGTGCAGTTGTCCGAGGGAAAGGTCCGTGCGCACCAGCAGCCTGCGCCAGACGGGCGGGCTGGACCGCTTGATCGACACCTTCAGCTGCAGGATCGGAGCCTTGGGGTTGGGCTTGAGCGTGCTGGCGGAGGCAGGGCTGACACCGAAGGGATCGAAATCCTCATCATCGTCTTTCCCGCCTTCCATGCCGTCCATGGTTTCGGCGAGCGCATCCGCCATGCAGATGACCAGCGCCGGAGGCACTTCCACCTGTGTTCCCACCGTGATCAGGCCCAGTTCGGCGAAATATGCCAAGTCCTCCAGCACCAGCGTTCCAGTGTGTTCGTCCTCAACCGGCCCAACGCCAACGGTCAGCATCGTGTGAATGCTCTCCATCTGCGGAGGGGTGTCAGTGGTGGCGGCCACCAAAATGGCGGTCTTGACGGACGCAGCCTCGATCACGGCCGGGTCCCAGAGTTCCCCTGGCTGCATGGACACGGCAACGAACGCCGTGGCGAACGCACGCAACACTTCGCGCCCCTCAAGCTCCGGCTGCTCCAGGAAAGCCTCCGTCCACGGGGTGGGCCATGCCCGGGTGGCCCCGACGTCAATCAGCTGCGCAACTTCCAGGGCCGTCCAGAACAGCGCTAGCTTGGGCTCCTCGTGCATGGACTTCACGCTGCGGACTGCATCGCCGGGCACTTGCCCACCGCCGAAGAGTACTTCAGGCAGGTACTTGTCTGACGGCTTGACCCCCTTGACGCGGACGCCGATGGCAGCCGCGGCTCCCTCAATGTCCTTCAGCCGCAGGGCACCCGTGGAGGTGACATCCTTCCCCGCTCCCAACCAGCCCAGCAGCGCCTCCATGCGGCGTGCCAGTTCCGTTCCGGCGAGCCCTTCCAATTCCTGCGCCGGCGTCAGCTCCGGGGCAATGATCTGCGGGATGCCGCCTTCCTCCGATTCCCCATGGAATAGGGAGTGGACGGCAAGCAGGTGCTCTTCGGGTCCCGTCCAGGCCCCGGTCTCGGCAAGAAACTCGATGTACAGGTGCACGGATTCAAAGATGAAGTCCAGCTCATCTTCGTCTTGGCCATCCACGCCTGCCATCAGCTGCGCAAAGGCAAGCCGGAAGGGAACCGGCTCAAAGCTCGTCACGTCAGACGACGGCGTGGACTCAAAGTAGGCGGCAGCAAGGGTCGCCACGGGTTCCAGTAACGCGAGCCCGGTTTCAGCCGGGAAATCATGCTCTTTCACGCACCAGTCAACAAAGTCCTTGGTGACCGAGCTGGTTGCCCGCTCGGCACGGAGTGCACTGACGGAGGTGCCGCGGTTCTGGGCTTTGCCCGTCCGCGTGGTCTTCTTTGCCATTGCTTCCTGACTTCAGTTGGGGAGCCGTTCACTTTTCCCCACCAACTCTAGCCAAAGTCGCCGCGGCTGCGAAGGACCATGCCCGCTGCTTGGAAAGTCATGGCCGGTGGCGAGTTGGGCGGGCTGGGCTGAAAGCCAAGCCATGGCGAAGACATCGGCCCGGGAACGGGAGTCGTGGGCGGAACTGTTGATCCGGCATCGTCTGCTCATGGTCTTGGGCAAGTGCAGCCCCGCCGTCCCGGGCAGTGAATTTCGTGCGCAACGTGTTGACGCCGGGCAGGAGACTTTGGCTGGTGCGTATCGCCGGGGTTCTTCCCTGCCCGCGCAGGCGTGCGACTTCACCCCATTCATTGCGGGGCCTCCCAGTCAGCCACGCCGAACCACAACGGAATAATCTGAGCGGGGGAAAACGGCTCGACTCCTCTTGAGGCTCGACTGCTGCGAACACTCCACTGCTTGAATCTTCGCTCCGACATTCCGTGGCAAACAGTGAACTCCCAACTCCCAAAAAAATTGGGGATTCGTTGGGGGTTAAGATGAAGTTGCCAATGCCCGCACCAAGTTTCGACGTGGCATTCGATGCCATTGCCAGTGCTGGCGACACCGAAAAGCTCACACGCATTCTTCGCACACCCTTTGACGACTCCGCATATCTGCACTGGGACCAGCTCCGTTACCGGACGCCGCCGGAGGGATGGAACCACGAAGACCGGTGGCTAGGCATCAAATTTCAGCGCCGTCAGCAGCGGCGCGTGGTTGGCTTGCGGGACAAGCACGGAAACCCGTTCTCGTTCGTCCTGACCGACAAAATATTGAAGGCTTGTGAAGAGATTTCCAGCCGCGCCAGCGGGCAGGTGGGAGCAGCGGAGCGTGTCCTGTCAACACAAGGACGCAATCAGTACATCGTAAAATCATTGGTGGAAGAGGCCATTACCTCAAATCAGCTCGAAGGTGCGTCCACCTCACGACGAGCCGCCAAGGAATTGCTGGAAACCGGACGGGCGCCTTCCGACAAGTCCGAGACCATGATCCTTAATAATTATGTCGCCATGGCCCATATCAAGGAGACAGCCGAGGAGCCCTTGACCCCCGATCGGGTTCTTCACCTGCACCGGCTCGTGGCTGAAGGAACCCTTGACGATCCCAATGATGCCGGTCGCTTGGAGACATCCGAACACACTCGTGTTTCCGTCCGGGACCAGGACGTCCAGGTTCACATGCCACCACCCGCCGGGGAGTTGCCGCAACGCCTTCAGGAACTCTCCGATTTTGCCAACGACCAGGACAGCACTACCGGCTATCTGCCACCTCACGTTCGCGCCATCATCATCCACTTCATGTTTGGCTATGACCACTACTTTGCTGACGGGAACGGCCGCACTGCCCGGTCACTTTTCTACTGGAGCATGCTGCAGGAAGGATATTGGCTCTCGGAATATGTGACCATTTCCCGGATTCTTCGGAAAGCGCCGTCCAAGTACGCCATCAGCTACTTGTATACGGAGGACGATGAGAGTGACCTGACGTATTTCATTCACTACCAGCTGGAAGTGTTTCTCCGCGCCCTCAACGACTTGGATGCGCATTTGGCCGCGAAGTCCCAGGAGCTCCGGTCCGTACGGATGGCGTTGCGCTCTGAAGGCCTCAGCTTGAACCATCGCCAAATCGACACTCTGGAATGACTGGCCCGAGACGACTCCCACAGCACGTCGGTTTCAAGCTATGCCCACAGATACCTCATAGGCGACCAAACAGCCAGAAATGACCTGAATGAGCTTGCCGCGCTGGGACATGTCACCCGCATCAAGAACGGGCGTGCCAATACTTGGCAAGCCAACCCCAACTTGCCACACACTCTCGGAATCTAGTGAAGTCCCAACTCCTAAAAAATTGGGAATTCTTTGGGAGTCTGGCGTTGCAGCCTGCCATCCGGCCTGAACACCACTTGCCACACCGTCATCGATGACCGTTTGTCTGCCCCTGCGCCTACCATTGACATTGAGGCAATAGCCAACTTTTTGGAGCGTTTCGTCATGGACTACTTTGCGATCAACTCCCTGCGTGAGAACCACGCTGGATGGTCCCTGTTGCGCGCCCAAAACGCACCCCTGGCCCTGACATTCTTCATGACGGCCTTCACTGACCCCAACCAGCGCAACTTGGGCCGCCAGGACTTGATCGAAGTCCTGGACGATGTTCTGTTCAGCTTGAGGGATTCCCTGGGCGAGGACAGGTTTCCACGCTCAGCGGGGGAATATCTCGATGACTGGGCCGAACCTGGCAAGGCGTGGCTGAGAAAATTCTACGCAGACAACCGGGACGAGCCCGTCTACGACCTCACTGCCTCCACCGAAGACGTGATCCGCTGGGTTGAATCGTTGCGTGGACGCGACTTTGTCCCCACCCAGTCACGCCTGTCCAGCATCTTCACTCTCCTCAAAACCTTGGTCCACGGTTCAGAAACCGACCCCGAAGCACGGCTTGCTGAACTGCAGAGCCAGCGCGATGACATTGATGCGCAAATGGAACTGATCCGTTCCGGCACCGTCCCTGTCATGTCCGGTCCCGAAGCCGTGGACCACTTCCACCAGTTGAGCACCCAAGCCAAGGACCTGCTCTCAGACTTCCGTGAAGTGGAGGCGAACTTCCGCAAGCTTGACCGCAAGCTGCGCGAACAGATCTCCCGCTGGGAAGGCGGCCAGGGCGATCTCCTCGAGTCAATCTTCTCCTCTCAGCAGGACATCAGTGGTTCCCTGCAGGGGCGCACCTTCCAGGGCTTTTGGGATTACCTGATGTCCCCGCAGCTACGCACTGAGTTGCACGAACTCTTGGAACGCGCCACCCAAATCGAAGCACTCGCCACGCAGGAAGGCCTGCAATCCATCACGTCCATGCAGAACGACTGGCTGCCGGCCGTGGAGCAGACACAGTCCACGGTTCGCCAGCTGTCGGCCCAAATCCGGCGCCTGCTCGATGACAAGGTGTTCCTTGAAAACAAGCGCATCATGGCGTTGATCCGCAACATTGAATCAAGCGCCGTCGCTGTCCGCACCACCCCTCCGCAGGGCGCCTTTGCCGACCTGGCTGGACACAACGTACCCGTCTCGCTACCCTTCGAGCGCCCACTCTATGAACCCAGCCGCCAAACACCGATCAACGACGCCGTCGACGTCGCCGAGGACCTGGATGTGGACGCCCACGCACTCTTTGACCAGTTCCATGTTGACCCGCAAAAGCTGGAATCCAACATCGATTCGGTTCTGGCCGACGCTGAACAAGCCACACTCTCTGACGTCACGGACGCTTTCCCGCTGAGTCAGGGACTGGCTGAGCTTGTCACCTATTTCCAGCTTGCCACCGAGTCACAGTCGGCACTCATCGACTCCGGCTCATCCCAAACCCTTTCCTGGACGCTCCCCGACGGCAGCCTGCGGGAAGCCACCGTTGAAAAAATCATCTTTGTGAGGCCATCATGACAGCCGTCCGCGACGACACCCGGGAACCCGATGAAAATCAGGAACCTGCCACACGAACCCCCGACGGGTTGCCCCTTGTTGTCACCAAGCTGTTCAAGGGCGTTGTCTACCGGGAAGGCGATGAAAAACTGTGGCAGCGGCTCATGGAGTTGTCTGCCCAGGCCCGCGACTACGTGGCAGTGCTGGGCCTGGAGCTTGTCCTTGATGACAGCGAAGGCTACGCATTCCTGCGTTCACATCCCGACGCCGACACGGAGCTTCCCCGCCTCATTCCCCGCCGCCAGCTGACCTTTCACGTCAGCTTGCTCCTAGCCTTGTTGCGCGCCCGGCTGGCAGAATTTGACCAACAGAACAGCGAAACCCGGCTCATCATGACCACCGAGCAAATTGCTGACATGGTCTCCGTGTTCCTGCCCGAATCCAGCAACGAGGCCCGAGTACTGGACCAGCTGTCCAGCAACATCAAAAAAGTCACTGAGCTGGGCTTCCTGCGCAAACTCCGGGGCCAGGAACAGACCTATGAGGTGGCCCGCATTCTCAAGGCCTATGTGGACGCCCAGTGGCTCGAAGAGTTCGACGCCCGACTCTCCGACTACCACTCCGCCCTCGAAGGCGACAAAACACCCGGCAGCATGGCAAAGGCGGCCACCACATGAGCGCACAAACCCAGACAGGCCTCTTCAGCCTGGATGACCTCACCGCAGACGACGCCGGCACCCGGCCAGGCTTTCGGCTGCACCGTTTGGAGCTGCTCAACTGGGGCACTTTCAACAGGGACGTTCGAACGTTCCGGCTCGACGGGGAAAACAGTCTGCTCACCGGTGACATCGGATCCGGCAAATCCACTGTGGTGGACGCCATCACCACCCTTTTGCTGCCAGCCAACCGGATTGAATACAACAAGGCTGCCGGCGCGCAAAAGAAGGAACGCAGCCTCATGTCGTACGTGCGCGGCTTCCATAAAAGCGCACGCAGCGGCATCGGAGACGCCTCCCGCCCGGTGGCGCTGCGCGGGCCGGGCACGTTCACAGTGGTGCTGGGCGTCTTCCACAACGCCACCTTGGACAAGACCATCACCTTGGCCATCACCCTGTGGGCCACACAGGAGGCCGGGCAGCCCACCCGCTTTTACTCCATTGCCGAGGGCGAGCAGTCAATCAAGGGCGACTTCTCCGATTTTGGCACCGACCTGGCCAAGCTGAAACGGAGGCTGCGCGCTGACGGCGTCGCTGTCTTTGATGTGTTTGAAAAGTACGGAGCCGCCTTCAAACGCCACTTTGGCATCGGCTCCAACCAAGCCATGGATTTGTTCCACCGCACCGTCTCCATGAAACAGGTGGAGAACATCACCCACTTTGTGCGCACCAACATGCTTGAGGAGGACGATGTAGAAACCCGCGTCAAGAACCTGCTGCACCACTTTGACGATCTGAAGAAGGCCCATAACGCGGTCTTGCGCGCCAAGGACCAGATCCGCATGCTGGAACCGGTCAGGGACAATGCCGCCCGCCACCAGGCCCTCACGGTGGACCACGCCAACTCGCACCAACAGCGCGAACAGCTCTCCCCTTGGTTCACCTCCCGAAAACTGCAGCTCAGCGAAGCGCACCTGCTGGAATTGGAGCGTGCCGCAGCCAAGGTGGCCGAACAGCAAACCTCGCTGACGGCCGAGCTGGGCAACTTCAACCGGGAGTTGGCTGATCTCCGCGATGACATTCGCACCAGTGGTGGCGGACGGATTGCCGCCATCGAAGCCGAGCTGGCGCGCATGTCCATTGAATCCGGCGCCCAGCGCGAGCGCTACGCCACCTACTCAGACGCCGCAACAGTACTTGGTCTGTTTGAACCGGCTGACCAGGTGGTTTTTGACGCCAACGCCGCCGCTCTGCCGGGGGTGGAGAAGGACCTTGTTGAAGCCAACACCGAGCTCCAGGGACAGCGCACTGCCCTTGACCGCCAGCGTTCCGAGGCTGCGGATCAGGCCAAGGAACACAAGGACGAACTCAAAAGCCTGCTGAACAGGGCGAACCTGCTGCCGGGCTGGCTGATCGCTCTGCGCAAGAAACTCTGCGATGGAACAGGCATCGCAGAAACAGAGTTGCCCTTTGCCGGCGAGCTGCTGAAAGTGCGTGAATCCGAGGCTGCCTGGGAAGGCGCCGCCGAGCGCACCCTGCACGGCTTTGCACTGTCCTTGCTGGTCACCGGCCGGCACTACCCCGCCGTCAGCGATTGGGTTGATTCAAACAACTTGCGCGCCCGGCTGGTCTATCTCAGGGTTGGGGAGAGTCCCTCCCCGCGTCCTGCAGCTCCCGACACGCTGGCCGGAAAAATCGGCATCAAACCGGGCACCCCCCTGCGTGAATTCCTGCTGGATGAACTGGGCCGCCGTTTTGACCATCAGTGCTGCGAAACGATGGCAGAGTTCCGTCGTTACCCAAAGGCACTGACCAGCAACGGCCAGCTTAAAAGTGGCGGCGGACGCCACGAAAAGGACGACCGCAAGGCCCTGACTGACCGTTCCACCTACGTCCTTGGCTGGGACAACCATGACAAAATTGCCCGGCTGCGCACAGCCCTGGAGCAGGCCGAGGGGAAAGTTCGCACAGCAGGGGACGGGCTGGGCCGCGTCGACAACCAGCTGGGCAACCTGGGTCGCCAGCAGCGGCTCATCGGCACCATTTCCACCGTCGCAAATTTCGCCGACCTGAACTGGCAGGCCACGGCGCGCGCCATGGCCAGCCTGACGGAGGAGAAAGCCGCGCTTGAAACCTCAAGCGACATTCTGCGCGAGCTCACCCGCAGGGAGGCTGAAACCGCCACGCGCGTGGAGAAGGCCAACGAGAAGCTGCGCACCTTGATGGAGCGGATCGGCTCCAACAAGGCGGACATCCGAACCCTCACCGAGCAGATTGCAGACTGCCGCGAGTCGCTCGCAGAAATGCCGTTGACGTCCGACGCCGGGCTGTTGGCCGAACTGGGCAGGCTCACCGCGGCGGCACTTGAGTCAGGGGTGCTGACGTACAAGAACACGGGCAAAATTGAGAGCAAGGCAAGAGAAACCCTCACAAGGAGCATCGACGGCCTGAGCCGGCGGATGAGCACCGCCGAAGGAATCACGATCAGGTTCATGACGGATTTCCGCAACAAGTACCCATCCGAGACCACGGATCTTGACGCCTCACTTGAGGCCGCGGGAGAGTTCAACAAGATCTTGGCACAGTTGGTGGAGAATGATCTGCCCCGCTTTGCCGAACGCTTCAAGGAATCGCTGACACAAAACACCATCCATGAGATCGTGGCGTTCAACGCGTTTTTGGATGCCCGCAAGCAAGACATCGTTTCCCGCATTGGCGAAATCAATGAGTCGTTGGCTCGGATTGAATACAACCCAGGACGGCACATCCAGCTTGAACCACAAGCGACCCCCGACCCCGAAGTACGCGAATTTGGCACCGACCTGCGCGCGTGTTCCGAGGGCTCCATCGGTGCACAGGAACAATATTCGGAACAAAAATTCCTACAGGTCGAGGCACTCGTTGAGCGTTTTCGGGGGCGTGAAGGCCGCACCAACTTGGATGAGCGGTGGACCGCGAAGGTCACCGACGTGCGCAACTGGTTCACCTTCTCCGCATCTGAAAAATGGACTGAAACAGGCGAGGAGCACGAACATTTCACGGATTCAGGCGGTAAATCGGGCGGACAAAAAGAAAAGCTGGCCTACACCATCCTTGCCGCAGCCCTGGCCTTCCAGTTCGGGATAGCGGCAGGACCTGGCAACCAGCGCAGCTTCCGCTTTGTGGTCATTGATGAAGCGTTCGGGCGCGGATCGGACGAGTCGGCCAAGTACGGGCTGGAATTGTTCAAGCGCCTGAAACTCCAGTTGCTCATCGTCACACCCCTGCAAAAGATCCATGTCATTGAACCCTTCGTGGCCAATGTGGGATTCGTAGCCAACGAGTCTGGCGCAGATTCCCAACTGCGCAACATGACAATTCACGAATACCGGGCCGAACGGGACAAACGTGGCCGCTAAAACACCCGGATGGACCAGCACGGCCGACGTGCGCACCGCAGCACTGCGGTCCTGGAACAACGGGGAGCTGCTGCGGGAGACGGCCCAGCCCACAACGCTGTACCCCCGGCGTCGAACCATAAAACATCCCAGTGCCACCCAGTTGCGCAGCGACTACGCACTGGCCGCCGTGTGGGCCCAAACGTGGGCACCGGCGCCGTCAGGCGCCGCGCTGGAGTACGTCACCATCGGTGCCACCACCATTGGCGCCAACTCGCTGCCGTGTGCGGCCGTGTTTGGCTCGGCCGCGGATGAAATTGCGTTTCTGGGGCGCGGACGCGAGGCCGCCACGTTCACGGCGTTGGCCCGGAACGTGACCGAACTGGATACAAGGCTGGAGGCTTGGACGCTTGCGCGGCCGCTGGATCTGCTCAAGCACGGTGCGGACGCGTTGACCGCCGCCAGGGTGGCCATTTGGCTGGACGCCAATCCTGCTCCCGGGATTTACCTGCGCCAATTGTCCCTGCCCGGGGTCCACACAAAGTTCGTGGAAACACACCGGCGGCTCATCGACACAATGCTGGCAGTATTGGCCCCTGGACGGGTCATGATGGGTAAGAACTACTCACTGCGGCACGGATTTCTCGCTGCCCCGGAACGCGTTAGGATCCGTTTTCTTGATGCCTCAACCGCACCGTTCCCTGCATTGGCTGACATGGAAATGACAGCGGCGGCCTTTGCTTTGCTGAATCCCGGGGTGGACCGCGTGATCACCACCGAAAACCTCGTCAACTTTCTGGCGCTCCCGTCCATGCCCGGCACCATGGCTGTTTTTGGGGATGGCTACGGCTTTGCAGCTCTTCGTGAAGCCCACTGGCTGCGAAACATTGACGTGCTGTATTGGGGGGACATTGATACGCACGGGTTTGGCATTTTGGCCCAGCTCAGGTCCCATCTTCCGCAGGTTCGCAGCGTCATGATGGATGAACAAACGCTGCTGGCCCACCGCGAATTCTGGGGCACCGAACAAAAGCAAAGCCGTGCCGATTTGAAGCATTTGGACGCCGCCGAGAGTGCCTTGTACACCAATCTGCAAAACGGCATTCCGCAGCCGTTCTTGCGGTTGGAGCAGGAACTGCTGAATTGGGAATACGTGCTGCAACAGCTGCCTGCATCATTTCCCAGGTAGCCCTCGGCCTCCACCAACCGCAGTCCTGCCCACGGCGGTTGGTGGGGGAACTCCCAAAAGGGAGCGTGGCGTCGTCGTGCCTACCGGGCGCTCTCCATGAAGATCTGTACTACAGAAGGCCGGGGACCGCTGACCTGACCGGACGCAGGTTTGTCTCCGTGCGGCACATAGTCGGGGAACATCGATGTTGGGGCACCGTAGTCGCCATCTTCACCCGGGTGCTGGACGGCAACGTACACCATCGACTCGTCGTCGTGGATGATGGGTCCGCACGTTTCCGCTTCTCGCGGCATGGAAGCGAACTGCTGGACGTTGCCGCGGTTCGCGCCATTCAGCCCCACTTTGAAAAGCCCGTCGTTGTAGCCAATCACCGAGGGCGCACCATCCGTGGATACCCAGAGATTTCCTTCAGCATCAAACGCCAAGTTGTCAGGGCAGGAAATAGGGCTGACCTGCTCCGCCGGGAATCCGCTGAAATAGGCGCTTTCGTTCGTGGCTGGATCCCCACACAGCAGCAGGATATTCCAGTTGAAGACCGTGGCCGTGGCGTCATCGCCTTGCTCGGTGATTTCAATGACGTGGCCGTCCCGATTTTCGGTGCGCGGGTTGGCTTCATCGGCTTTGGCGCCCTGCTCCACACCGCGCTTGGAGTTGTTGGTGCACGCCACATACACCTTGCCGGTCTTCAGGCTGGGCTCCACGTCTTCACAACGGTCCATCTTTGTGGCCCCGGCAATGTCGGCGGCGAGACGGGTGTACACCAACACTTCCTGCACGCCCATGCCGCTGATGGCGCTCTTTCCCTTGACAACCAGCGGCAGCCATTTTCCGGTTCCATCAAATCCGCCATCTGCCGGCGCCTTGCCTGTTCCGTCGATCTCCGCCTCGGAATTGCCGGCGAACTGGGCCACGTACAGGTCCCCTGCGGAGAGCAGGGTCATGTTGTGGGCCTTGTCATCCTTTTTGTACTTGTTCTTGGAAACAAATTTGTACAAGTAGTCAAAGCGCTCATCGTCGCCGGAGTAGGCCACCACTTTGCCGTTGTCGGCAACGATGACGTTGGCGCCCTCGTGCTTGAAACGGCCCATGCTGCTGTGTTTCTTGGGCACGGAACCAGGATTTTCCGGATCAATTTCAACAATGTAGCCAAACCGGTTCGGTTCGTTGCGGTAATCGTCGCCGCGTGCGTCAAAGCGCGGGTCATCCAATTCCCACCCCATCTTGGTTGCTTCGTCTCCCAGCCCGTAACGGCGGTCCTGCGCAGAGCTGCCGTCAGTGCGGAAGAAGCCATTGAAGTTTTCTTCACCCGAGAGAATCGTGCCCCACGGTGTGCTGCCGCCGGAACAGTTCCCTAGCGTGCCCAACACAAAACGGCCTTGCGGATCCGCCGTGGTCTTCACCAGATCCGAGCCTGCAACTGGTCCGGTCAGCTCAAATTTCGTGTCCAAGGTGACGCGCCTGTTCAGTTTCCCGCCACGCACATAGCTCCACGGAGCGCCCTTGTTCGCACGCTCCAGCTCCACCACGCTCATACCCACGGCGTTGCGGAAAATCTTGCGGCGCGCAGCGATTTCAGCGTCATTCACCGCTGCCGCAGGGAACATGATCGACGGATTGACGTATTCGTGGTTGCACACCAGCAAGCCCCCTTTACCGTCAGGCTGTCGCAGAATCTCCAAGTAGTCATTGTTGTAGCCGAACTGGCCGGCCTGCGCGGCGGACGTCTGCGCAGCAAAGTCAAAGTCAGGCGTGTCTGCAAACAAGGGATCGCCCCACCGCAGAATCGGTGCCCAGCTGTAGCCCTGCGGAACATCGAACCTGTCCACAGCGGCATCCACGGCCTTGATCGGGGTGAACTCCAGCTTTCCGGAAGCTGTGGGGCCGGCCGTGCCACCGTGGGTATTGGGCCCACAGCCGGTCAGTACGACTGCGGCGCTCAAGGCCCCGGCCAAACCCAGTCCCAGCGCGGCCCGCCGGCTGAACTGGAAGGAGGCAATGTCGCGGAAATAATTGTTCTGTGAGGTGTTGCAAACAGCCTTCGAACACGCGTTGTCGCATTTGAGGCTGCACGTGACGGGGCTGCGCTTGCCTCGGGTGTGGCCGAGCATGGGCAGAAACTTCTTCGTTGCGTTCATCGTTGACCTTCCTTGTCATTGTACGGTGCAGCCACAATGGCAAGGACAGAAAACCAACTGGGTTGGAAGTGGTGAACGGCAAATGAACGGGCCGCCAACCCTTGTCCAGAGCTTTTTGTTGCCCATTTCTTGGGTCTAGCTTGCCTTTGCACCGGCGCAATGGTGGGCTGAACCCATGAAAAGAACTCTGGGGATTCTCGCTTTGATACTCATGGCCATTGTGGGAATCGCTCCTGCAGCCACGGCAACAACACCCACGAACGTGGTCATTGAAGACACCGCGGGGGTGCTGTACCAGCCACAACTGCTGCCGGCATTGGAAAAGATCAGCTTCCACGAACCCACCAAGGTGGCCGTCTACACCCGCAACGGCATGAGCAGCGACAACTTCAATGAAGAAGTCCTGCGCTACGCGCGTGCAAACCACCCGGAGTGGATCAGTGCCGACGGGCAGAAATGGGCTGACGGGCTGTTCATCTTTGCCTTCGATCCCGTCGGTCGCCAGGTGGGCACCTACATGGGCGAAGACCGCAAGGTGACGCTACAAAAACGCGAGGCCATCCAAGATGCCGCCAGCAAACTTTTCACTGAAGCCCAGTGGACGGATGGGACCATCGCGGGAGTAAAAAAGGGTGCCTCCCTGATCAACCAGCCGTGGTACCTCTCGCTTGGTTTCATCATCACCGCAAGCATCGTCGGCGGCATTGCCATACTGGGTTTCGGGGCCCGTGCCGTCATACGGGCCAACAACCGCAAGAAGGCCACCGAGCACCTCAAGCGCGGGGATGCCGCCTATTCCAGCGTGAGCCTGGACCTGGATGTCACCGAGCTGAATGCGAAGACCATTCCGGAATCGTCCTCCTACGGCACTCTTGTGTTGGAGAAATACCGCAACTTCAGCACCCGCTACCACGAAGCCGGCGCCTTGAACCAGCAGTCCCACGACTTCACGAAGAAGGAACTATCCAAGGCCACCAACGTCAAGCGTGTGGGTCAATACGCCGATCTCGCGGAAGAACTGGATGACCTCGACGACGTCATCGCAGACACCAACACGCTGCTTAACAGGTTTTCCGGTTGGGAAGGAGCCTGGGACAGGCAGGCCCAGACGCTGGTCGAGGATCT
Organism: Arthrobacter sp. H35-D1; assembly: GCF_030063185.1. Classification (GTDB taxonomy): domain Bacteria; phylum Actinomycetota; class Actinomycetes; order Actinomycetales; family Micrococcaceae; genus Specibacter. Next base: position 49,950 of record NZ_JASISP010000003.1, on the reverse strand, counting down.
TGCGCAGCTGCCCGGCTTGATCGCCCAACCTGAAGCCCAGGGAATGCCCACGACAGGTGCGCTGGCCTCGCTCCACACCCAAAGAATCCAAGGCCTCCAGCAGCTGGCGGCCGACTTCCACGCCGGACTCATCTCCCCGGAAACAGCCCTCGACAACCTCAAGGAGATTCGTGACGAGCTGACGGCACTGCTGCAACAGCACGCCGAACTCATGATCGGCAAGTACGCCAAGACCAGCGCCGAGAAGACGGACATGCGCAAAACCATGGACCGCAACCGCCGGCACGACGCACAGCTGGGCCGAGCCACCATTCTGGGGTCCGTCTACGGCTGGAACATGTTCTATTCGGTGCATTCCTTCAACGCCGGATACAGCACTGCCCGCCAGCAGGTCGACACCTCACGCAGCAACGCCGGTTCGGGCGGCAGCAACAGCGGCTACGGTTCAAGCGGCGGCAGCTTTTCCGGTTCCGGCAGTTCCTCCAGCTTTTAGACCGACGCCGGGTGCCCGGCCGGGCTCCAGCACCCGGCGCCCGTTACCGCCACCTGCGCCCCACACCGGCCGGAGGCCACCCTGCCCGGCCGGCGCTAGTTGGCGCCGCGGAACGCTTCCGGGTTGACTGCGAACTCCGGCATCTCGCCCTTGCCAATGGCGATGGCATTCCTGGCTGCCAGCACGGCCATCTTGCCCCGAACGGGGTCTGTGGCACTGCCAATGTGCGGCAACAACACAGTGTTGGGAAGTTCGGCCAAGCCGCGAGCCAACTCCGGCTCGTTCTCATAAACGTCCAGCCCCGCCCCGGCAATCACGCCGTCGCGCAGGGCCGCGACAAGAGCTGTCTCGTCCACCACCGGACCGCGGGAGGTGTTGACAAGGAAAGCCGACGGTTTCATGGCGGCCAGCACCGAGGCATCCACCAAGTGCCGGGTTTCATTGTTCAAGGGCACGTGGATGGACAGGAAATCTGCCCGCGTCACCACCTCTTCCCACGGCAGCTGCGCTGCCTTGCCGGCGAACTCGCCCAGCTCCTCTTCGGTTACCAACCGCTCCGCCGGGGGCCTGGGCGAGAACACGACGTCCATGCCAAAGGCCAGCGCACGGCGTGCCGTGGCGCGGCCGATCCTCCCAAAACCGGCCAGGCCCAGCACCTGCCCTGACACGTCGGCCCCTATGAGCAGTTCCGGGTTCCACCCGGCAAACTGCCCTGATCGCACAAAGTTGTCGCCTTCCACGACGCGGCGGGCCGTGCCGAGCATGAGCAGCATCGCGACATCGGCCGTGGCATCGGTGAGCACGCCGGGAGTGTTGCCCACCAGAATGCCGTGCTCGGTGGCTGCGGCAACGTCGATGTTGTTGAAGCCCACGGCATAGTTTGAAACCCCTCGAACCTTGGCCACCGCCAGCAAATCGGCATCCACTGTGTCGCCCAGCCGTGCCAGCAGCACGTCAAAATCCCCGCTGGCGCACAGCGTCTTCAGCGCGGCGGCGTCGGGGACTTCGGGCAGCAAGGTGACCTCACCGGCGTCGTACAACAACTTCATTCCCGGCTCCGGGATGCTCTCCGTAACCAAAATCCTGGGTTTCATTCTTTCACTGCTCCTTAAGCTCAACGACGTGTTCCTTGAGGGCGGGCGCCAGGGGAACCTCTGCGGAATCCTCAATGTATCGCTTGGCGTTGATCATCACGGCACCGGTCAGCATGACCAGCAGGCAGCCGCCCAGCATGGCGAAGGACGTGGTCCATGAGCCGGTGGATTCGTGCAGGATGCCAAAGAACAGCGGGGCAATGCCGGCTCCCCCGTAGCCCAGGCCCTGGCTGAACCCGGACAGCACCGCCGAGCCATGGGTGGTCCGCGAGCGCAGGTTCACCATGAGCAGGGCCATGGCGAAGGTGCCTTGGCCGAGTCCGGCAAACGTCACCCACAGCCAGGTGCCATCCAGCGGGGCCAGGTACAAGCCAAGGTGCCCGGTGGCCCAGAACACGGCAAAGACGCACACGGCGATGATCGGATTCTTCATTCGCGGCACCCATAGCGGCACGAGCAGGCTCACCGGAAGTCCCAGGATGGCGAAGTATGCCAGCGCCGACCCCGCGGCAGCGACGTCCAGCCCCTCTCCCGAAAGGTAGGGCGGCAGCCAGGTGAAATACACATACGTTTGCGCCGAGTTGCCGGCGAGGAAGATGGCCAGCCCCCACGACACCGGCGAGCGCCACGGCCGCAGCTTCGGCACGTCGCCCTGCCCGGCCGGCATGCCCGGGCGAGGTGCCTGCCCGGGGAGGTGGCCGGCGTCGTTCCTCCGGCTGCGGTCGCGCAGGAATTGCATGATCCACGGGAGCAGGACCAGCATGCTCAACGACGCCCACATGCCCATGGAAACGCGCCAATTGCTGGCGTGGGCGACCGGCACTGCCAGCTGCGGGCTGATGGCTGTGCCCACCGCCAGGAGTGTGACGTAGCCGGCGGTCACCAGTCCCACGCGGTCGGGGAAGTACTTTTTGACCAGCGGCGGGAGCACCACGTTGCCGATTCCGTACCCGGCCATAATGACGGCGGTCAACCCCAGAAAGGGCCAGACCTGGTCGGTGACGGCACGGAGCAGCTGGCCCAGCACCGCAAGCACGACGGCGGCCACCAGCACCTTTTCGAGGCTGAAGCGGCGAATCAGCACGGGGGTCAAGAGCCCAAAGATGGCGAACACGAGAGGGGGAAGCATGGCGAGCAGGCCAATGGTGCCGGCGTCAAAGCCGAGTTCGCCGCGCAATTCATCCAGCAGCGGCGGCACCACCGATACGGCAGCGCGCAGGCTCAATGCCATGACCAGAATGCCCAGCAACGCTCCGATGCGGCCGGTCCATGGTTTCTTCGCCAAATAGATACTCACTGCTCAACACTAGCGAATGAAGGATGGCTGCCTTGACCCGACTTCGGCACAAGCGTGGCATGCGGGTGTGCCGAAACCGGGTCCACCGCGCATGTGACGTGTCAGGGAAGGACCGTGCAACGGCGTTCCCGCGTCTGGCCCGCGAAACAGCTGTGGGCCGGCACCGTTTTCGCGGGCCGGACGCGGTCGTGCGGCGCAGGCGCGGTCAGGTGCTGCCCGACAGCGTTTTCGGCAACAGCCCAGACGCGGTCATGCGGCGCAGACGCGGTTTCGAGCAGCAGTCCAGGCCGCGTTGCGGGGGTCCGGCTGCACTACCACGAATATTCGGCATGATCGTGCCGAATATTTAGTTTCCGGGCATAGAATGGAGCCACGTGGCGGCCACGCTGCGCCCCGAATTTGCTGCAAGCTGCGCGGAAGGCGGAAGCCATGAATGTTGCCGAACTGGGCGCCACCTTGCGGTCCCGGCGCAAAGCGCTCAACCTCACGCAGAGAGAAACAGCGGACCTGGCCGACATTTCCACCCGGGTCCTCAGCGACTTGGAGAACGGCAGGGAAACGGTGCGCCTGGACATTGTGAACGCCGTGGCAACGGCGTTGGGCATGAGCCTGAGTTTGCAGGTGCAGGGTCCGTGAAGCAGCTTGACCAGGCAAAGTCGGTAACCCAGGCAGTGATCTACAAGAAGGGCCGCGCTGCGGGGACCCTCACCCGCCATCCCGGCATGGGCGTCGTTTTTTCGTATCTTCCCAGTTATCTCAGCGGCGGCGGACCCGCGATCGCTTCCACACTTCCCACCCTCGACGTTCCCGTGGCAATGGGCCACGGCGGTGTGCCGGCGTTTTTTGTCGGCCTGCTCCCGGAAGGTGAGCGCCTGGCCAAGCTGCGTTCGGCTGCAAAAACCACCATCACCGACGAATTCTCGCTATTGCTGGCGGCGGGCGAAAACCCCGTGGGCGATGTCCAGATCGTCCCGGCCGGCGAGAAGCCGCAGACCCTTCCCGCCATGCTGACCGTCGCCAAGACCATGGGCAACGTCAACTTTGCCGATTTCGCCGCCGTTCCCGGCCCCGTGGACCGTTCGGCACTGGCCGGCTTGCAGGACAAGGTCACCGCCTCCTACCGCCACGACAAGGACCCCACCCGGACCTACATCCTCAAATTCAACGACGGCAGCCACGCCCGCCAGGTCGAAACGGAGTTTATGCTCCTGCACAAGGCCCGGGCACTGTCCATCCCGGTCGCGGAAGCACGCCTGGTGCACGACGGCGCAGGCCAGGCAGCGCTGCTTGTCTCACGTTTTGACCGGTCCCCCGCCGGAATGTTGGCCGTTGAGGATTGCGCCCAACTCCTGGGCCTGGGGCCGAGCCGCAAATACTCCGTCCCCAGCGAGGCTGTGGCTGCTGCGGCCATCAGCATCTGTTCGGCCAAGGCCTTGGCCGCCCGCAACATCTTCTTGCAGTTTCTTTTCGCTTGGCTAACGGGCAATGGAAACCTGCATGCCAAGAATATTTCAGTGGTTCAACAACCCAACGGTGAATGGCTGGTGGCTCCGGCCTATGATCTACAGTGCACCCTTGCAGCAGAGATTGAACAAGGTTTTGCCGCCGGCGTGCCCGGTGGCATCCTGACCGATCTTACCGACGGCGACCCCTCGCGCGACCCCGGCATGGCACTTCCGGTGGGCGGCAGCGCCGGCATCCGGACGGGGCTGAACCGCAATGACTGGCTGCGCTTTGGCCGGGAGCTGCACCTTCCCGAACGCCTTGTCGCAAAGTGCATCGACAAGGCCTTGGACGCCTCTGCCGTGACCGCGGCGGAACTGCCGTTTGAGCGCCACGTCAGTGCCGCCGTCGTGCGTGTTTTGGGGATTCGGCGCACCGCCATGCAACGCTGAAACCGCGAGCGAGGTGCCATTTTACTTTTACTGACGAATTGACGCTAAAATGTCCCTATGCCACGAATAGCCGCCCCTACGAACGCGGCGCAGCGCGAGCAGACGCAGCGCAAAATCCTCGACGCCTTCGGTGAACTTTTGTTCACCCATGGCCTGCCGGGCCTGACCATGACCGATGTCGCCCGGACAGCAGGGGTGGGCAGAACCGCCGTCTACAACTACTTCGCCGACCTCGAACAGCTTCTGGTGGCTTACGCGTTGGATGAAACCGGCAAGTTCGTCACCGATTTGAAGGCCCAGCTGGACGGGCTCGAAAACCCGGTGGACCGGCTCTCCGTGTATGTGCGCGCCCAGCTTGAAGACCTCACCCGGCGCCACCTTCCGCCCGGGCCGGCCATGCGGTCGGTGCTCTCCAGTGAATCGTTCGCAAAACTGGGCATCCACGTGGGCGAACTCAACTCGCTGCTGATGGGTATTCTGCGCGACGGCATGGACCAGCGTTTTCTGCCCGGGGCCGACGTCGAAGGGCTGGTGCAGCTCATTCACGGCTCGCTGACGGCAAGTGCTTCACGGCGCAACACAGACATCCCCGACGAGGAACACATTGCCGCGGCCGTCAGGTTCATCCAGGCCGGAGTGGGCGCCTCCTTTGATGCAGAGGGCCGGCCGGTCGCCAGGAACTAGCTTCCAGGCTTGGCGACCTGGCTCGCTGAATCGGGCACGGCACTCGGCGGCGGGCTCGGCTGCGGGCTCAGCCGCGGGCAGGAAAGCACGCCTGGTTTTTTCTCCACCTTGGCGGCATCGACAAGTCCGTTGAATTGGCTTGTCACGATGACGTCCACCGTGCTGTCCTCGCGGTCGTCCTGCACATATTCGGAATTGGGGAAATTGCGCTGCATGTTCAGCGCTGCGCCGTGGCCGCCGGGCCCCGAAACAACCACGGTGGGCGCGCCATATTCGGTGGCCTTGTTGGCAACGTTCTTGACAACGAAACCGCGTTTCTTCAGCTCTTCGGCCACCTTGCCGGCTTGGCCCTCTGTGCTGCCAGCATTGAAAACGTTGACGGTGACGCTCTTGCTGCCAGGCATTTCAAGGGTCTCGGCGGGGCAGGTCACAGGCGTGGGCGTTGGTTTCCCGGCTCCGAGCGTCAGGTGCAGTTCCCCGCGCTGCACCATGGCGGCGAGGACCACGCCAGCCACCACCAGGGCAAGCAACAGCACCAACACCACGCCGTGAGTGATCCGGCGACGCACTGTGACGGGGTTAAGCTCCGGGGTCTCCGGCTCGGGAAATGCGTCGGCCAATCCACGCTCGTCCACAATATTGTGCCCGCGCCAGGACGTTCCATCCTTGGCTCTCTTGCGTGCTTGGCGCAGGTCGTAGGCGGCGTCCTTGGCTTGCCTGCGCTCTTCCCTGGCAGCACGGCGTTGCTGCCGTGCTGTCAGCAGCACCTCCTCGCCAGACAGGCGGTCAGGCTTCTCCGGTCGCTTGCCGCCGTCTGGCTTTCCGGGCGGAACCGAGGGCTTGCCGCCGTCGGCCTTCCCTGGCGGGTGGTCAGGCTTCTCCGGGGGTTCGCCCGACGACGGGCCCCCGGATGGCCTAGTCATCTATCACCAGGACTCGGGCATGCATGACGGTTCGCTGGTGCAAGGCGGTGCGCACAGCCCTGTGCAATCCGTCTTCCAAGTACAGCGATCCCTGCCATTGCACGACGTGCGGAAACAAGTCGCCAAAAAACGTCGAATCCTCAGCCAAGAGCGCCGCAAGGTCAAGTTGAGCCTTGGTCGTGACCAATTCTGCAAGCCTAACTTGGCGCGGGGCAACGCCGGCCCAGTCCTTGGGCGTGACGTAGCCGTGGTCCGGGTAGGGGCGGTTGTCGCCAATTGCTTTGAATATCACTTCCTCAGACTAGGGACTCCACGGGGCTATGGGAACTTCCTCGCCGTCGCGCCTGAGGGTGTGTTGCCAAATGGTTATGGAAAATGTCCCTCCGGCCGGGATTGCTGGGAGCATGGTTCCATGACTCTTCAACAACCACCCTTGGCTCTGCTACTTGATGTGGACGGCCCGCTGGCCAGTCCGGTAACCCGTCGCGTGTCGCCGGACATCATCGCCAGCTTGATTGAGCTTGTCGACCGCGGCATCCCGGTAGTGTTCAATACCGGCCGCTCCGATACGTTCATCGCCGAACAACTCATGGTTCCCATGCTGCAGGCCGGACTGCCCGCGGACTCCTTGGTCCACGCCATTTGTGAAAAGGGTGCCGTGTGGTTCAGCTTCTCCCCCGATGGCCCGGGCCCCGTTCACGTGGACAAAAGCCTTGCCATGCCCACCGCGTATGGCGATGACATTCGGGATCTTGTCAGCCGCTCCTACTTTGGGCACATGTTCTTTGACGAGACCAAGCGGGCCATGGTGTCGGTGGAACAGCACATCGAAGTGGAGAACAGCAGTTATTTGGCCCAACAGTCAAAGTTCGACGCCGATGCGCTGGCCCTGCTGGCCAAGCACGACTTGGGTGCCGTGCGGCTTGAGCACAGGGCTCCGGCGTCAACGGGCCGCGTTGACTACCGGGTGGATCCGTCCATCATCTCCACCGACATTGAATCGATCCGGCTCGGCAAGGACTTGGGTGCCAGCCGGGCCGTGGAGCTGTTGGCCGCACAGGGCATCGTTCCCCAAGCGTGGCGCACGGTGGGCGATTCCCGCACTGACTATGCCATGGCCGACTGGCTCCACCACCAGGACCACCCGGTCAAGCATGTGGACGTGCGCCCGGCCGACGGCGTCCCCGAGAAGCCGTACCCGGTCAAGACCGCAGCCGACCTGGAACTTGGCGATGACCTTGTCAATGACTTTGCCGGGGCGGCGTTCCTGCAATTTTGGCTGGCCGGGCTCGAAAAGTAGCCCAGGCCGGCAAAGTGGCGGTGCTGGCGGGAAATGACACAGATGCGGTGATCCGCTGCCGGTATTTTCGACAGCGGATCACCACACCGGCATCGGTTGCCATGGGCGCGGCCCTAGTTAAACGACGAAAGGTCCGGAATCTCAACGATTCCGGACCTTTCACTGGCGGAGGATGGGGGATTTGAACCCCCGAGGGCGTTAACCCAACACGCGTTCCAGGCGTGCGCCATAGGCCGCTAGGCGAATCCTCCAGCTTGTCGTGCGAAACACGGCAGGTTCAAGAGTACCTGACGAAGTGCCCAACTCACGAATCGAGAGTTGGGGCGACCGAACAGGCTTCTTGAACTGGCTGTTTTTTCGCAAGAAGTAAGGGCAGTACGGCCCCGTTCAAGCCCTACTGCCCTTATTTCCCATGCGTTCGTTGCGGAAGGCAGACAACGCATCAAGAGTGGACGCTCAAGGCGCCCTGCAGTGCAGATGGCGGCGCTCCCACTGCCTCCCGCACTACGCAAGCAACTTTACAACATTGTCACATCGCCACGGAATTCCCCGCGACTTGGGCACGTCATGTGTAATTCCCGCTGCCATTGCGGCTCCGAAATTGAGCAGTGCAGCCCGGGCCACCCGGGCCGCCCAGACCGTTCAGGGCGGCGTCGCAGGCCGAACAGCTGCAGCAACACCAGCCCGGCGGTCAGAACCCTGCGCGCAGTGCCAAGGCTGCCGTGACGAATCCTGCCAAGGCAAAGGCGATCGTCATGATCCACAGCAAGATCTGCTGGCCCGCATGACGGCGCACCCGCTGGCTACTGCCGGTTGAAAACACTTCACCGCGCAACAGTGCCAAAACTCCACAGCCAAAGGCCAGCACCCAAAATATCCATTCAAAGACTCCAAACCACATGCTCTAACGCTCCTTCAGTGGGTCCGTCAAACGCAGGGGCGGGAGCGCTGTCGGACCGGCTTGGCAATCATGTCAATGCCCCCTTCTCGTGAACGTACCATCGCGGACGAGAAATTGATATTCCCCTGCTGCGACCGGCTGATTCGCACCCGCCGCCCCAGTCGGGTAAGCTAATTCCCGGCCCCTCATGTGGCGTCACCCTGTGAACTCCCCCAGGACCGGAAGGTAGCAAGGGTAAGCGGGCTCTGGCGGGTGCATGGGGGGTCTTTATTTATCCCCAGATATGCCGGATTTGCAGCATCGAGGCGGCAATTTGTCAGGCGGATTAGGTAGGGTTTCAACTGTGAGCGCACCAACAGCCCTGTATCGCCGGTACCGCCCGGATTCGTTTGCCGACGTGATCGGACAAGAACACGTCACGGCACCCTTGATGACTGCCCTGGAGAAGAACCGCGTCAACCACGCGTACTTGTTTTCCGGCCCCCGCGGGTGCGGCAAGACCACTTCCGCCCGCATCCTGGCCCGCTGCCTCAACTGTGCACAGGGCCCCACTTCACACCCGTGCGGCAAATGCGACAGCTGCATCGAACTGGCCCGTGGCGGCCCCGGCTCCCTCGATGTCATTGAAATTGATGCCGCCAGCCACGGCGGCGTCGACGACGCACGGGATCTGCGCGAACGCGCCACCTTCGCCCCCATCCGCGACCGCTACAAAATCTTCATCATCGATGAGGCCCACATGGTCACCTCGGCCGGCTTCAACGCGTTGTTGAAAATTGTCGAAGAGCCGCCGGAACACATCAAATTCATCTTCGCCACCACCGAGCCCGACAAGGTCATCGGGACCATTCGCTCACGCACCCACCACTACCCTTTCCGTCTGGTGCCGCCGGAACCGCTCATGGCGTACTTGGCGCGGCTATGCGAACAGGAGAATGTTTCGGTTGCGCCCGGCGTTCTCTCGCTGGTGGTCCGTGCCGGCGGCGGGTCCGTGCGCGATTCACTTTCCGTGCTTGACCAGCTGATGGCCGGCGCCGGAGCCGCCGGCCTGGATTACGACCTGGCCGTTGATTTGCTCGGTTACACCCACGCCTCGTTGCTGGATGACGTTGTCGAAGCGCTGGCCGCCAACGATTCGGCCACTGTTTTCAAGTCCGTTGACAGGGTTATCCAGACCGGCCACGATCCCCGCCGCTTCGTCGAAGACCTCCTCGAGCGTTTTCGCGACCTCATCATTGTCCACGCCATGCCCGAAAGCGCGCATGCCATTCTGCGCGGCACCCCCGATGAGCTCATCGGCCGGATGCAGTCCCAGTCCGCCCAGCTCGGTGCCGCCGAGCTCTCACGTGCTGCCGACATCACCAACGCCGCGTTCAACGAAATGACTGGCGCCACCTCCCCGCGCCTGCACCTTGAGCTGCTCGGCGCACGCCTGCTCCTGCCCGGCGCGGATTCCTCCGTCCGCGGCATGGCCACACGGCTCGACCAGCTCGAGCGCCGCCTCAACTACGCTGCTCCCCCCACTGCCGGCAACGCCCCCGCAGCGGTTTCCCCCATCCCCTCCCCGGAGTCGGTTGCTTCCCAGCAAAGTTCGACGCCGGACTCCGCCCACGCCGAGCCCGGGACTTCCGGCGGTGGGCTGGCTGCAGTCCGTGCCCAATTGGCTCGTGCCAAGGCTGAGGCCGGAGCCGAAGTTGCTGCACGGCAGACCCCGGCATCCTCCGCACCGGAGTCCGCTGCTGCCGTCAACCCCGGCCCAGCACCAGAGGCAACTTCTCAGTCAGCCCCTCAGTCAGCACAGGGCAGCCAATCGGCTCGCACCTGGAACGACCTCCCCACACCCGCCAGCACGCCTGATTTCAGCGGCACGCCTGATGCGTCTCCGCAGCCCGATTCGCAACAGCCCGCACAGCAAGTCGCTGCCCCCGCGCAACCGACCACACCCGAGCCGGCACCGTCCCAGCCAGCACCCTCCCAGCCAGCATCTTCCCAGGTTGCGCAGCCGCAAGCATCCCAGCCCGTCGCCTCCGGCAATCCCGGGCAGGCCGTCCCCTCCCGCGACTCTGCACCTGCCGGTCCGCCGGCCGCAAGCAACTCACCTGCGGACAGTTCACCTGCCGCAAATGCGTCCGGCATTGAAGTCATCCGCCGTGCATGGCCGGAAATTCTCGGCTCGCTGCGGGGCATCCGGATGGCGTCGTGGGTCATTGTGAACCAAAATGTTGTGCCACAAACTTTCGACGGCCGTGAACTGCGCGTGGGACTGCCCTCCGACGGCTTGATCGGCACGTTCAGCAACAGCGGCCACTTGGAAAATCTCCAACGCTCCATCCACGAAGTGCTGGGCATTGCGGTGCAAATCCTCCCCGTTGCAGGAGACGCCCCGAAAGCGAGCTCTGAGCCAAACCCAAAAGTTCGAACTGGTAATACAACACCGGTGCGGGAGGCACCCGCTGGAAACAGCACTGCCCGGCAGGCGCAGAACACCCGTGGAACTGCTACCGGCCCCGAAGATACGGTGGTGTCCGACGCAGCGGCGGCTCCCCTAGACTCGTGGGGCTTGCCCGCGGAAGCAGCCGCCCCCTCGTCCTCCCAGACTGCGCCGGCTTCCACACCGGCCTCCACCCAGCCGGCGGCAACGCGTGAAGCCGCTTCCGCTGAGGTTCCCGCGGCCCAGACGGCAGCTACCTCAGCACAGCCGGCGGCTCACGCAGCCGAGCCGGCAGCCGCCGTCCCAACGGCCACAGCCGCTACGCGCGAAACCCCCGACTACTGGGACGGCCCCACCGAGCCCAGCGATCCTTGGGACGAGCAGGGCACCGACGCCTACCCGGCTTCCGACCCCTACCAAGATCAGCAGTCGGGCCCGCCTGCCAGTCACTCCGATCAAGAAGCAGTTCCGGCTGCTGTGGCCCACATTCCCCCGCGGGTCTCTCCGATTGCCGCATGGACCACAGGCTGGGACGTCCCGGCCAGCGCTCCACAAACAGCTGCCCCCACCGCAACTGACCCGGCAACTCCGGAAGCTCCGGAAGCTCCCAAGCGAAGCGCTCGGTTGGCCGAACAAATCGCCCAGCAGGCAAGCCACGGAACGCCTCGGCAACCACCACAGGACTGGGGTGTTTCACTGGGACAAACAGATCGCTCAAACGTGGCAGATCCTGGTTGGGGCAGCATCGCCACCGCTCCGGACTGGGCGCAGCCGAGCGACATGGCACCAGCTGCCGCATCGGCAGCTGCGGCCGCATCCACGTTGTCCGAGACAACGGAAGCAGTTCCGCAGGCTGCGGACAATCCAGGGACTTCCCCAGTGGAACCGTCATGGCACAGCCCGGACAGTTCCACTGCTGCCACCCCCGCAACAACATCCACAGCGCCAACAGCTGAACCAGCGCCAACAGCTGAACCAGCGCCTGCAGCTGAGCGAGCGCCAGCGCCTGCAGCTGCAAGCACTGCCTCTGACGCCGAGCATGGAACTGATTCCGCGCAAGGGTTCGGGTCGGCGGCAGAGTCCCCTTTGGGCACTTCGCCGAACTACCCCACACCTGTCCAGCACGCACCGGCACGAGACACGCAGACCCAAAACACACAGGCACCGCATGCTCCGGCACAGTCAGCCAACGGACAGTCATCCGCCCCGGCAGCCAAGGGCGCTCCGGCGTCGGATGATCCCGTGGGCGGGGCCAAGCTGAGCATGTATCAGCGCATGGCCAACAGTTCAGCAGCCCAGGCCGCGCGCACGCGCGCTCCAGGAATCGCAGCGAAAGCCGCGCTCGTGGAGGACGTACCCAGCCCGGACGACGTCACCATCGAGGAATCGGGCAAGGCTGGACAAGCCGCCGTCGAGCGCATTCTGGGCGGCGTGCTGATCGAGGAACGCCCGCTAAACTAATCGCACTGAGCCAAGCAGGCCGCCCAGCTGCACGGAATCGCAGCAAGGCAGCATTCACCATTTTCACGTCAAAAGACAAGAGGCATTGTGTACGAGGGAGCAGTTCAGGAGCTCATCGACGAGTTGGGGCGCCTGCCGGGCATTGGGCCCAAGTCCGCCCAGCGGCTGGCCTTCCACATTCTCGAGGCCGACGCAGAAGACATGCAGCGCCTCGTCAAGTCCATTGTCACCGTCAAGGAACGAGTGAAATTCTGCACTGTGTGCGGCAATGTCACTGAGTCGGAGCTGTGCAATATTTGTCGCGACCCGCGCCGGGATCCCGGCGTTATTTGCGTCGTGGAGGAATCCAAGGACGTGCTCGCCGTGGAGCGCACCCGCGCCTTCCACGGCCGTTATCATGTGCTTGGCGGCGCCATCAACCCCATTGCCGGAATCGGCCCGGACCAGCTGCGCATCCGTGAACTTCTCACGCGCCTGAACGACAGCCAGATCCAGGAAATCATCATCGCCACCGACCCCAACCTCGAGGGCGAGGCCACCGCCACGTACCTCTCGCGGATGCTCAAAACCATCGGCATCACCGTGACGCGCCTGGCCTCCGGCCTGCCCGTGGGCGGCGACTTGGAATACGCCGACGAGGTGACCCTCGGCCGAGCCTTCGAGGGCCGCCGCAACGCCCTGACCTAAAAATCGAAAGCTGAGTAGTTGCCTATGTTGACGGGCAACATTGGCATCTACTGCGCACTCGAATCATGAACCGCGGCAAGCGCTGCCAGCCGGTCCCTGGTGGGCGTGCCTGGGGTTGGCACGTAGAGCACAAAGTGCAGCTCGGGGGCGTCGGCGGCCACCAGCCGGTGTTGCTCAAACGTCAGCTCGCCCACGGTCGGGTGGACAAATACCCGCTGTCGGGAGGCGAAGCCCTGCACACCGTGCTCGGCCCAAATTCCGGCGAACTCTTCGCTGGCAGCAGCCAATTTCGCCACGAGCGCGGTGTGCGCCACCGACCCCAGCCGGGGACCTGCCTCTGCCCTGAATTCAGCCACGAAATAGCGTGAGGTCTCCTCCCAGTCCGGGAGCATGCGGCGCAGCTGTGGGTCGGAAAAGACCAGCCACAACAGGTTCCGCTCGGCCGGATTCACTTCCGCGATGCGTGAATACAGGCACGCATAGGCGTTGTTCCAACCGGCAATGCCCCAGTCCGGCGCAACGGCAAACGCCGGAAAGTCCAGCGCATCCAGCAACGCTTGCAGGTGTGGCGGCACAGCGTCAATGGGGGCCACTTCCGCCATGGGCAGCGGCGCGTAGCCGCCCATGGCCAAAAGGTAGGCGTTTTCGGCGGCGCTCAGCCGCAGCACCCGGCCGATCGCTTCGAGCACCTGGCGGGAGGCGTTGATGTCGCGGCCCTGTTCAAGCCAGGTGTACCAGGTGACGCTGACGGCGGCGAAGGCCGCTATTTCCTCCCGGCGCAGACCCAAGAGGCGGCTGCGGCCAATCGGCGGCAGGCCGTGTTCGGCGCGAACCAGATGGGCGCGGCGGTCACGGAGAAACTGACCCACCTCCCGACGTCGTTCTTCATTCATTCCAACAAATCTAGCACTGCCACTACTAGTAGCAGCACCGTCTTCCGAAGCGTGCAAAAAAGCTGGTTAACTACTCTTATGCCTCCATTACGTTCAAGAACAGTCACCCACGGCCGCAACATGGCGGGAGCCCGGGCCCTCATGATGGCCTCCGGCGTTGCCAAGTCAGACATCGGCAAGCCGATCGTCGCCGTTGCCAACTCCTTCACCGAGTTTGTCCCCGGCCACACCCACCTCGCACCCGTGGGCCGCATTGTCTCCGACGCCATCCACGAAGCCGGCGCCATCGCCCGGGAATTCAACACCATCGCCGTGGATGACGGCATCGCCATGGGCCATGGTGGCATGCTCTACTCGCTGCCCTCCCGCGACCTGATCGCCGACTCGGTGGAGTACATGGTCAACGCGCACTGCGCCGACGTGCTGGTATGCATCTCCAACTGCGACAAGATCACCCCCGGCATGCTCATGGCCGCGCTGCGCCTCAACATCCCCACCGTGTTCGTCAGCGGCGGCCCCATGGAAGCCGGCCGCGTCACCATGACCGACGGCTCCATCCGCACGCTGGATTTGGTCAACGCCATTTCCGACGCCGTGGATGATTCCGTGTCCGACGCCGACATCGACCTCATCGAGGCGAACGCCTGCCCCACCTGCGGTTCCTGTTCAGGCATGTTCACCGCCAACTCGATGAACTGCCTCACCGAAGCCATCGGCCTGTCCCTGCCGGGCAACGGCTCGCTGCTCGCCACGCACACCGCCCGCAAGGAGCTGTACCAGCGCGCCGGCGCCACCGCCGTCGCGATCGCCAAGCGCTACTACGAGGACGACGACGAATCCGTGCTGCCGCGTTCCATCGCCAGCTTCGAGGCATTCGACAACGCCATGGCCCTGGACATCGCCATGGGCGGCTCCACCAACACCATTCTGCACCTGCTCGCGGCGGCGCAGGAAGCAGGGCTGAAGTACGACCTCGAGGACATCGACGCGAAGTCTCGCCTGGTGCCGTGCCTGGCCAAGGTGGCCCCGAACGTGGCTGGGGACAAGACGTTCTACATGGAGGACGTGCACCGCGCCGGCGGCATCCCCGCCCTTCTGGGGGAGCTTAATCGCGGCGGGCTGCTTCACACCAACGTCAACTCGGTCCACTCGAACGACCTCACGGGGTGGCTTGACGACTGGGATATCCGTGGCGGCAAGGCCACCGAGGCGGCCATGGCACTGTGGACTGCGGCACCCGGCGGCCAGCGGTCCTCCACTGCGTTCTCGCAGTCTGCCGAGTGGACGTCGCTGGACACCGACCCCGTGGAAGGGTGCCTGCACGATGTGGAGCACGCTTTCTCCAAGGACGGAGGCCTCGGCGTGCTGCGCGGCAACATTGCCCTCGACGGCGCCGTAGTGAAGACGGCAGGAGTTGACGAGTCGATCTGGACGTTTGAGGGCCCGGCCGTGGTGTGCGAGTCCCAGGACGAGGCAGTGGAAAAGATCCTGAGCAAGGTTGTCAAGGCAGGAGACGTGGTTGTCATCCGCTATGAGGGCCCGCGTGGGGGCCCTGGCATGCAGGAGATGCTGTACCCCACCTCGTTCCTGAAGGGCCTGGGCCTGGGGAAGGTCTGTGCGCTGATCACCGACGGCCGCTTCTCCGGCGGAACTTCGGGGCTCTCCATTGGCCATGTCTCCCCCGAAGCGGCCTCCGGCGGAACCATTGCCCTGGTGCAGGACGGGGACCGCATCCGGATCGACATCCCCAACCGGTCCATGGAACTCCTGGTCGACGAGGACACACTTGATGCGCGGCGCGAGCTGCTTGAAACAACCACCGGCTACCAGCCGGTGGGGCGTGTTCGCGAAGTCTCCGCCGCGTTGCGGGCCTACGCCTCCATGGCCACCAGTGCCGACAAGGGCGCCATCCGCCAAATCCCGGACGACGCGGTCATGATGAGTGCACCGCGGGTGCCGGTGCCGGTCTCGTAACAGCGCGCTGCCCATCCGCCTGTCGATGCATCGAGAGTGCAGCAGTTGATGTCCCACCCCCAGTGGCCAGACCGGAGTGTGAGTGTCAACGTAAAAAACCGTGACCATGACGATGGCTCAATTGTAAGTTGAGTAGGTGCCGGTTTGTGCCGAACGCCCACCCAGGGGGACCGTTTCAAAACCTACCCCCCAGTAGAACTCAAAGCCCCCAGCGCGAGGGGGCGGGTTATG
>NZ_JASISP010000003.1:0-33676 GCF_030063185.1 Arthrobacter sp. H35-D1 | reverse complement strand
CCCCCCGACGCCCGGTGGGCGCCCGCACCCCCCCCTCTCACCACGGCCCACCCCCGCCGCCCCCCCCCCACCCTCCCCGAGCCCGGGACAACGCGCGGCCCCCGGGGGGCGGCGCCCGGCTCCTCCCGCCCCCCCGCCCCCGGCCAGAGACTCGAACACGCTGGTGGCCTCAGTGGCACCACCCCGAGCCCGGCGACCCACAACTGCTGCACTCTCGGCGTTAAGAACGGCTTACGCGACGCGCGTTCCCTTGGGCAGTTTTCCTGCCGGTGTGCGCAGCGCCCGCCACGCCAAGGCGAGGATTCCGGCCGACACCAGCAGTTGCAGTCCCAGCCCCAGTGGCCAGAGCGGCGTTTGAGGTGCAAGGTACGACGCCGTCACCTTGCCGTTGGCGCATTGGTACGTTGCGTCGGGGCCGGCTTGTGCGTAACGCGCTCCCTGGCTGACCGTTTCAAACAGTGCCACACTGTAGAACTGATTGCCCCGATCGCTTGGGTCAGGGTATGGGATGGCGTCAGCCACCACCACAAATGGGTTCATGCTCAACATCCAGGCCACGCGTTCGGTTCGTATCACCCGGTTTTCCACCAGCGGTCCGTAGCAGGCATATTCGTCGTTCTCATCCGTGATGTCCTTGGGATTCGGACGGTCGGGATAGCCCTCTTGGTACGTGCCGCTCATGCCTTCACCCTCAGGGCTTTGGTGGGAGATGTCCTTGTAATAGGACTGATTTGCCATCACGGTTCCATTGCTGAGCATGGAGCCCAGGCCAAAGGCAATGAGGGTGCCAAACGTCAGTGCGGCAACAGCCAAATATGTCACCACAATGGAAAAGAGCGGGCGGTTGGCCAGCGCGGAAATTCCCACGCCCAGTGCGCACACAACACCCAGTTCAATAGCGAGCATGAGCAGGGCAATCAAAATGTAGCCAACTCCCAAGCCTCCCTGCGCGATGCCGAAGATCAGGAACGGCACGCTCACCACCAGGAACGCCAGCGCGGCAACCCACGAAGCAAGGAACTTCCCCCACAGGATCTGGCCCGGGCGCAGCAGCGTCACCTGCATGATGGCCAGGGTGCCGCCGGCCCTGTCACCGCTGATGGCATTGGCGGAAAAAGCCGGCCCCACCAGCAACCCGAAGAGCAGCACAAATGCCAAAACCACTTCAAAGATCAGTGAGCCCGGACCGTGCGCCAGCATTGCAGGGTCCACGTAGTCAAAATCTGTCCGGTTGGTCTGCGCTTTCCAGCTGATCCAGGTTAAGGCTGCCACCAGCCAAATGAGCCCAAACCAAATCCCCAACATGATGTACCAGCCGCGAGACCGCAGGCGCTGGCGAAGTTCCATGCCCACTACGGCAAACACGCCGCCGAGATAGGCGGACAGCCCAGCCTGCCGTACAGGGCTCTCGGAGGGAGTCCCTGGCAGCGGGGGCGTGCCCTTGTTGACAAGTGTCATGGCTGTTCCACCAACATGTTCATGTAGCTCTCTTCGAGTGCCCCGCTTGCGGGGGCAAACGCACACACCCCGGCACCGGCTTCCACCAGGTCCCGCAACAACCGGGCTGCGTGCTGCTGCGTACCCAGGGTGACAGTCACCGAATCCCGGCGTCCGCCGCCAGCCTCAAACTCAACACCCAATCCAACGAGGGCAGCGTTCAAGACGACGGGGTCCAGGGCTGCAATGGCATACTTGCGCCCCTGCCCGTCGGCTTCAGCCACGGTTTGGGCAAGCACCGTCCGTCCCTGGTTGACAAACACGGCACCGTCGGCGATTTCGTCCAATTCGGCCAGCACATGGGAGGAAACCACAATGGCCTTGCCCTCCCCGGCCAGACGACGCAGGATGCTGCGCAACGCCACGCGAGAGCCCGGGTCAAGCCCTGATGCAGGTTCATCAAGGAGCAGTACTTGCGGATCGTGGATCAGCGCCCGGGCCAGGCTGAGCCGCTGTTGTTGGCCGCGCGAGAGCACCCGTGCTTTCTGCTCGGCAAGCGGAAGAAGGTTGACAAGGGCCAGCAATTCCTCCACCCGACCGGGGATCTGGGCCTTGGGAAGGCGGTAAAACCGGCCCATGCTCGTCAGGATTTCGCGGGCTGTCAGCGACTCCCACACGCCCAAGGTGTCAGGCATCCATCCGATCTTTGCCCTGGCCGCGGCCGGATCCTTGACCGGGTCGACGCCCATGATGCTGATGGTGCCTGCATCGGGGGCCAACAGCGAGGCCAGCATCAACAGCAACGTGGTCTTTCCGGCGCCGTTCGGCCCGATCAACGCCGTCACCTGCCCGGCAGGTGCGCGAAGATCCATATTGACGACGGCGTGGACGTCACCAAAGCTGCGGGACAGTCCAACAGCTTCCAGCCCTGTGAATGGTGTGCCCGTGTCAGGCGCCCCCACTTCGGGAGTGGCGGCAGGTGCTGGCTGTACAGCAGCCACGGCGGCCGGCTCCGATGCCACCGGCTCCGGCACATCCTGCTCCGGCACATCCTGCTCCGGCGGATCCTGCTCTGGTGGATCCTGCGACGGTGGCTTGTGTTCCATCATGACGTTCCCTCCCCAACTGCCCGCGGGCGCGGACGTGTGACAAGCCTATGGCGGGCAGGGCACCCAGGGCATCATCCCGCCGTCGGACTTTAACCGCGGCCGGATAGTCGCCCCAGCAGGCCGTAACGACCACATGATGACCTCCCCGTATCACTATGTGGATATGTCGATTCCGTGTTCTCCCGGGCCCGCGCTAAACTTGGCTCAACTGCCTACCGCGTTGATGATGCCGCACTGGCCCAGCGCCGTGGCGCGGCTCAGACGTGGGGGCAGCAAATTTCTTTCTCCTAGTGTTGCGTTAGGTAAGTCAATGAGCGTGCATCCATGAGCCTTATTGTTCAAAAGTACGGCGGCTCCTCCGTGTGCGACGCCGCGGGCATTCTTCGTGTTGCCCGCCGGGTCGTCACGACCCAGCAGGCCGGCCATGAAGTAGTCGTGGTGGTTTCAGCCATGGGCGACACCACCGACGAACTGCTGGACTTGGCCCGCGAAGTTTCCCAGCACCCCCCGGCACGCGAATTGGACATGCTCATGACGGCCGGCGAGCGCATTTCCATGGCGCTGTTGGCGATGGCCATCAGCTCGCAGGGCGGGGTGGCCCAGTCGTTCACGGGCAGCCAGGCCGGCATGATCACCGACGGCATCCACGGCAAGGCGCGCATCATCGATGTTGACCCGCACCGCGTCCGCACCGCCTTGGACAAGGGAAAGGTCGCCATTGTGGCCGGCTTCCAGGGCATGAGCCGCACCACCCATGAAATCACCACCATGGGGCGCGGCGGATCCGACACCACGGCAGTTGCCCTTGCAGCGGCGCTCAATGCCGATGTGTGCGAAATCTACACCGACGTGGACGGCGTCTACACGGCCGATCCCCGCGTTGTCTCCAGCGCCCAGAAGATCAGCAAGATCTCCAGCGAGGAAATGCTGGAAATGGCCGCATCAGGGGCCAAGATCCTGCACCTTCGCTGCGTGGAATACGCGCGACGTTTTGGACTGCCCATCCACGTGCGGTCCTCATTCACTGACAATGAGGGAACCTGGGTCCTGCCCAGCCCCGACGACAAAATCAAGATCTCAGAGGGAGTTGCCTTGGAGCAGCCAATCATCTCCGGCGTGGCCCACGACCGGTCCGAAGGCAAAGTCACAGTTGTTGGCGTGCCGGACATTCCCGGCAAGGCTGCGATGATTTTCGGCATCATTGCCGGGGCGCACACCAACATCGACATGATCGTGCAGAACATTTCAACCCGCGGCTCCGGGAAGACGGACATCTCCTTCACCCTGCCGATGATTGAGGGCGAGGACGCACTCGCCGCACTGCGCGCCCAACAGTCCGAAGTTGGCTTCGAGGACTTGATCTACGACGACCAGATCGGCAAGCTCTCCCTCATCGGCGCGGGCATGCGCTCCAACCCGGGAGTCTCCTACAACTTCTTCAAGGCCCTGTCCGACGCCGGCGTGAACATCGATTTGATCTCCACCTCCGAGATCCGCATCTCCGTCGTCACGCGCGCAGACCTGCTGGACACGGCAGTGCGTGCCGTCCACCGGGTCTTTGGTCTCGACACCGACGACGAAGCCACCGTGTACGGCGGCACCGGCCGCTAATCCCCACGCCCTCCCAACCCTGAGCCGCTGGCGCGTCTCGAGGCTGGGCCCCTCGGGCGCGTGGGCCCAGCCACGCCCTCCCCAAAGGGTGCGTCCGGAAGAAATTCCAGACGCGCCCTTTTCAATCATCGAGAACCCATTCAGGAACACCTGCATTCCTGTTCGTAGTCCTTAACGTTCTTCGGCCGGTTCTTCTTTGCGTTCTGCGTAATGGTGGCCGTCTGAATCCGTGTGTTCTTCGTAGTGCTTCAACTGCTCTTCGCTGCTGTCTTCGAAGTCATCGTGTCGATGCACCACTGGTTCATCCATGTCGCCTTGATCCGCCGGACCAAAAATCTTTTGGAACTTGTCGGTAGCATGCATGACTTTCTGCACGAATTTTTCATCTTTCGTCATCATCAACACCCCCTCTCCGCGTGAGAAGTGCCACTGGTAAGTCTTCAGCTTACGCCTGTACGACGCCAAAGGCACCGGGTTGGAGGACCGAAAGAGACTAGCGCAGGGACTTGTCGCGGGGGTTCTTGGGCACCAGGTACGTGCTGCCATCGTCCCGCGTCACGGTAATCCATTGCCCGGATGCTGCTTGCTGGGAAACAAGCAATGCTTTGTTCTCATCCGTCATCTCGTGGTCAAGCGGGCTGCTGACGGCAGGTCCAAAAATGAAGCGCAGACGCCCGGTGAAGCGCATCAATCTATGGACGAACGGCGTCTTGGGCATGGGTGGCGTTCCTTGCGGCAGGGGTCCAAAAGCTGTTTTTGGACCCGTTGGTAGTGGCAACTCCGTTCACCGCACACTGATAGTTAGTCCACTAACTAATATGAGGAAGGGTGGGAATGGACATTACTGACGACGATCTGCTACTGGAGCGCCAGCTGTGTTTTGGTCTTTCCGTCGCCTCCCGCAGCGTCATTGCCGCCTACAAGCCGGTACTCGCCAAGCTGCACCTGACCCACCCGCAGTACTTGGTGATGCTCGCGTTGTGGGAACTGGCTCCGCGCCGGGTCAAGGATCTGGGCCAGGTGTTGTTGCTTGAGCCTGCCACGCTCTCTCCCCTGCTCAAGCGTCTGGAAGTCCTTGGCTATGTCAGCCGCGAGAA
Organism: Arthrobacter sp. H35-D1; assembly: GCF_030063185.1. Taxonomy (GTDB): domain Bacteria; phylum Actinomycetota; class Actinomycetes; order Actinomycetales; family Micrococcaceae; genus Specibacter. The sequence continues at coordinate 28,422 of NZ_JASISP010000003.1, read as the reverse complement.
AGACAGCCACGATGAACGCGCCCTCGCCGTTGACCTGACGGCAGCGGGTGCGGCATTGCGTGAGCAGGCGCGCGCCGTGCCCGGCACCATGATGGCCAAGCTGCGCCTTGACAGGGGTAGCGCCATGGAATTGCATCGGCGCATGATGGACCTGATCGAAGCAGCTGCCAACACCGAAGCTCCTTCCACGGCACTGAACGGCATAGCAACAAACGGCGGGGCAACAAACGACACAACACTGCAGGACATGGCGGATAATTGATCCCATGACTTTCGCCCTGCACTCCTTGACCGAGGGCGCGTGGCTGGAACGTGCTGCCGCCCACCACAACCGGGTGAACCGCTACGCCGAGCCGTACCTGGCCCGCCGCTCAACCAACCAAAAGCACCCGGTGGAGGATTTCCTCTTCACGTACTACACGCAAAAACCCGGGCAGCTGGCTCGTTGGCATCCGGGCCCCGGCGTGGTCCTCACCGGTGCCGCCGCTGCGGAGCGCTTGGGCTGGAAGTTCTACCGACCCGCAGAAGGCGGCGAGCGCAAGGAGGGCGGGGTACCGGAGGAGGGTCCCGCCGTCGTGCTTGATTTGGAAAAATTCGTCGCCCAGCGAAAGGACGCCATCGATTTTGCCCGGATCATTCTGGGGCGGACCGCCGCGCGTCCGGCCCAATTTGGCTGCTTTGGGCTGCACGAATGGGCCATGGTGTACAAGCAGGAAGCCAATGCCGTCCGGCACGAATACCTTGGATTGCGGCTCGGTTCGAGCGGTACGGACACGGTGGTGGAGGAGAACCGGATCCGCTGCTCACACTTTGATGCGTACCGTTTCTACACCCCGCAGGCGTCCGGTCTCAATGAGCTGGCCCCAACACGGGAGAACCAGCGCGAGATGGAACAGCCGGGCTGCTTGCACGCCAACATGGACCTGTACAAGTGGGCCTACAAGCTCTCGCCGGCGTTGCCCAGCGAACTGGTGATGGATTGTTTTGAGCTGTCGTGGCGAGTCAGGGCCATGGACATGCAGGCCTCGCCCTACGACCTGGCCGAGTGGGGCTACCCGCCCATTCGCATCGAAACGACCGCGGGCAAGGCCGACTACGTGGCACATCAACGCGCCTTTGCCGCTGAGGCAGAAGTCTTGCGCGAACGGCTGAAAGTGGCAGTAGGCGCCCTCACCGCCCCCTGACCCCGACGCTCCAGCAGATTCGGTGATCAAAAGCGAAACGCTCCTTCAGCAACTGAAGGAGCGTTCGCTTTTTTACCCCCGAAACTGCAGGAGCGTTTGATGGTGGAGCAGGCCTCAGCCGCCTAGTGGCGGGCGGCCCGCACGGAGGACCTGCGCATGAGAATCAAACCACCCAGCAAGACCAGCATGCCGCCAGCTAAACCGAACGGCAGCATGCTGGCGCCAGTGTTGGCCAGATCGTCCCCGGAGCCTGCTCCATCAATGCCTGCCGTGGGGCTTGTTGCAGGCTGGCTTGCTCCAGCAGTGGCGCTGGCGGAAGGCGTGGTGCCGGCCGCAACCACTGTCAGCGGAATGCTGACTTCAACGGCTTCGCCGTCCACGCCCGTTCCTGAGATGACCACTGTGTGCCCGCCAGCGGGAACATCGGCCGGCACTCTCGCCGTCAGGGAAACTGCCCCGTTGGCTGCAACAATGGCGCTGCCCAGCACCACCGGGTCCGAGTCAAGCGTGAAGGTGGCGGTGGTTCCCGGCTTGAAGTTCTCACCGGTGATGGTCACGGCCTCGCCGGCCGCCACTGTTCCAACATTCACGGCACCGGTGGCTTCATCGGGTGCAGAGGTTGCCGTCGGTTCGCTCGTCGGCTCCGTTGTCGGCTCCGTTGTCGGCTCCGTTGTCGGCTCCGTTGTCGGCTCCGGAGTCGGCTCCGGAGTCGGCTCCGGAGTCGGCTCCGGAGTCGGCTCCGGAGTCGGCTCCGGAGCCAGTGTCAGCTCCAGTGCCGTTCCAGTTGCATCCTTGGACACATCCTTTGCGCCGTTCTTGGCAGCCACTGAGACTGAAACGCCGGCAACCTGGCCAGCCACCAAGTCGCCCACTGTCACGGTGTGCTCAATGGTTCCGGCAGTGCTTGCTCCGGCAGCAAGGGTTGCCGCCGCGCCATCAACACCGGGCAGAGCAACATCCGTCAACGCAACGTTGCCATCGTTCTCAGCCGTGACGGGGAAGCTGACAATGTCCTCGACGCTGGCGTAGCCGTCGTCGTCCTTGTCCTCCAGGACGCCTGTTCCTATAGCCAGCGCCAAGGAGGGCTCGCGGACCAAAACGTCCACTTCGCCGCCGTCGATGGTGTAATCCACCGTGGTGGCACCGGTCCCTTCAGCAGCCCACTTCGTGACGGGCTGGAAGAAGCCATTGGCAACGTCCTCCGCCGTGACGACGCGCTTGGCCGTGGTGCAGGTGTAGCCGCCGCCGACGGGGATGTCCCGGTACCGGCAATTGGGCGTCCCTGAGATGTTGAACCCGGTGAAGTCTCCGGCGGTCGGGTAAACAGTGGAAACGATGTCTGCAGTGCTGTTCACAACGAAGTTGTACGGCAACTGTTGACCAACGCTGTACGGATTGGCAGCCAAGTCACGGGACGAATCAGCGCGTTCACCCGCGATGATGGCTCCAACAACGGGGCCGCCGGTAGTGGGCGCTGCCGTGACGACGAGCGTCACGGTGGCGTTGGTTGCTCCTGATACGGCCGTTACCGCGTAGTTTCCTGCAGCGGTGTCCACCGGAACTGTGACGGCCTGAGTGGCGTTGCCGGAGGCATCAGTGGTGACATTGCCAAGGGCGACGCCACCTTCCATGGCCAGTTCCACTTCGCTGCTTGCCGGAAAGCCGGAGAGTGCAAGCGATACGTCCTTGCCAGCCTCCACTGTCCCCGGTGTCGCAGCGATGCTTGCAGTTTCGTCGCTGGTCACCAGTCCACCGATGTTGGCCTCTGCCCCGCCGGCGAATTCGTTGCCGGCGATGGAGTTCAGGCCAACAAGTTTCACGTAGCGGCCTACTTTGTTGCCGCCAATGGTGATGCGCTGGCTCTCGTTGACAGCCGCAAATGTACCGCTTGCCACCTTTGTACCGAACTCCGTGGGGCTCTCGGAGACATGGATCTCGTAATCCTTTATCCTGCCGTTCGCACCATTCTGGCGCTGTGTGTATTCGAAACCAGTAACTTGGTATTCCTTGCCCAGATCGAAAACCACCGAGTGGGGGAAATCGTCCGGTGTGCCGGACCATTTGGTGTGCCAGAAGGACTCAACATCGCCGTCAAGAAGCGCTGCCGCCGGACCGCTGGGGGCGGTTTCCCCCGTGAGCTCCTCGGAGGAGACAGACTCGATGCTGATCTCGCCTTGTGGGATCAAGTTCTCCATCGGCGGCTCTTCACCGCACAGTTCATCAGCGCACGCCTTGACCACCGGAGCACTCGATGAAGCGGAAACGGCCTTTTTCCCGTTGTAGGCGATTGCCGACAGATCCTTGGCTGCTACCTTGTTGGCCGCCACGTCTGCTGCCGTCAATGTGTAAACGCGTGTCAGGGTCTTGCTGGCCGCAATGTCCAAGTCAAAGCCAGCCTGGCCAGGGACAGCAATGTTCGTCAGCTTGACGTTGCCCGTGTTGGCGACATGGCCCGTATAGGTGATGGTGTCGCCGACGGTGGCAAAGCCACTTTCGTCGACATCGATCAATGCCCCCGCGGTGTACTCCACCGATACTGCAGGCTTCCGCAGAAGCAAATCCACTTCCGCCCCGGTGACGGTGTAGTTCTGCGTGGTGGCTCCGGTGGCTGTTGCTTCCCACGTGGTCAGCGGAACAAAGAATCCATTCGCCAATTCCTCGGCCGTGACTTGGTGACGAGGGGTGGTGCAGCTGAAGTTCCCAGACACTGCAAGGTTGTTGAAGCGGCAGTTTCCGGCGTTGGTGGCGCCGCCACGGTCGGCAGGCACCAGAGGATCAAAGTTGCCTGTCAGCGGCACCGCGTTGACGGCGACGTTGCTGAGGCTGCTTACCACAAATGTGTAGGGAACTTTGCTGCCCACAACGTAGGGGTCTGCCCCGAGGTCGCGAGCAATGTCCGTTGCTGATCCCTTGATGTCGAGGCCAACGATGTTCTTCGTGGCGCCGCCGGTGATGGTCACCGGCACGGTGGCTGCAACTGTCTGGTCCCCCAGTGAGAGCGAAGCCGACAGGTTGATGTTTCCTGCCTTCGCGTATTCAGGGATGGTGAGCGGGACTTCCACTGTCACCGTGGCGTCTGGCGCAACGTCGGGAACCACCACCGAGTCAAAGTTCCAGCCTGCCTTGGCAGCAAACGACGCGGTGGCACCAGACAGCGTTTCCGTGCCATTGTTCGTCACAGTCAGCTGCGCTGAAACACTTGCCCCGTTGGCTCCTGAAACGGGGGCAGCAGAGAGCACAGCAGTCATGGAATTTTCGCAGTCGACACCCAGCCAGGCGGCGTCGAACTTGCCGAAGGTCATGGTGTTGCTGTCGCCTTCGTAGAAGACACCAAAGGTCCCGTCGCTCAGGGCCGTGGCGGTGGAGTAGCTCATGGCACCGGCCTTGAACTGCTTGCCGGCGCTCCAGCTGGTCCCGTCGTTGCAGGAATAGCGGATGGTGCCATTCTGGCGGCCACTGCTGGAGTTCGCGTTGGAGAACAACAGCATCTTTGCCTCAGCCGAGCCTTGGGCTGCGTTGGGGTACATGCGTGTGATGGAGGCGTTGTTGACTGGATCCGTCAACGTGGCGTCAATCGTGACGGGGCCGTACGACTGGCCGCCATCCTTGGAAATGGCAACCTTGCGTCCACCATTGCCGCCGCTGCTGGCACGCGAGTTGAGCATGACATCGCCGTTGGAGAGTTCCACGGTCTTGTTCTCATCCATGCCGGTGCCGGTGAACTCGCCGCGCTCCCAGGTTGCTCCGTGGTCATCGGAATACACGCTGTACGCCTGGTACGGAACAGAACCATCGGCCTGCTTGACCTTGCCGGTGAACTGCTGGATGAGGCGGCCCTTGTGTTCGCCGTATTGCAGTTGGATTCCTTCACCGGAAGCCGCGAAGACGCCGGAGACCCCACCAACATTGGTGGGGTCGCCAACGGGCTTGACCACATCGGTGATGAGGGGGCCGTCAAAGTCGGCAAATTTCGAACCAGCTGCATAGTCTGCAGGGGGCAGAACCGGCATGTTGGCCGGATCCGTTGACCAGCTCAGGCCCTTGTCCTTGGAGACGGAAACTTCCGTGCCGATGATGTTGCGGTCGGCGTCGTCATTGCCAAAGCCGCTTCCCTGGAAACCCACGTCCTTTGAATACACGTGGAAGTTGAAGACATCGCCGGTGACCTTGTCAACGACGTAGCTGGGGTCGCTGAACCCGAATTTCTTGTTGCCGTTCTTCGCCTCCTGGCCGCGGGCAATGTAGGTGGGCGCACCCCAGGTGTTGCCGCCGTCAATGCTGCGGCGCTGCACAATTGAATTGGCGGACGGCGCATCGGCACCGTCCGGGCGGCCGTCATACGAGGCCAACACCACGCCGCCGCCGAGGTCGGCGAGGGCAGGGATTCGATAGAAGCGGCCAAGGGCCGGGTCAATGGCGTTGTCGCCATTTTTGGCAAGAACTTGCTCCTCGTAGCTTCCGGCATCTGCGGCAACCGCCTGGCCTGCCGTCGCGAGGGAAAAGACCGGGCCCATCATGGCCGCAACAACTCCGGCAGCCAACACTCCCGCCGTGACCGCAATCCGCCCACCTTTGGGACGGCGAACCGTGTTCAGATAACTCATGCATTCCTTTCAAGTGGCCATGGCCGGCCAAATTACCTGCAAACGAACAAAACCGCCCCGACGGCCCCCTCCAACCAGGACATAGGACAACCTACCCCATCTTGAAGTGCTATGCATCACATGCATAAGGATTTTGTCCTTTCGGATCAACGACGCTGCGGAGAGTCGCTGAATACGGGGCTTGCGTGCTCGTTGCTGGCAGCCGTAACAATGCCGTTACTCCGGCAGGGGCGCAGTGGCAACGGCTTCTGCAGAGGATGCGATGTGCACCACTAAAATTTCTCCGTTTGCAATCACTGCGTAGAATGGGAAAGCAAGCTCGCGGAGCGCTTTCCTTATTGGATTTCTCAGGCTGACCCCCTGGCCGACAAGACGGCGTAAGACGGCACTTCCGTGGCCATCCCCTTTAACATCAGGAGTTCCTTCGATGCCCCGGATCGTTGTCGACGTCATGCTCAAGCCCGAAATTCTGGACCCGCAGGGAAAGGCCATTGTTGGCGCACTTCCCCGTCTGGGCTTCACCGCATTCCCCTCTGTCCGCCAGGGCAAGCGCTTTGAACTTTTCGTTGACGGCGAGGTGACCGAAGAAATTCTGGCCCAGGCCCGGCAGGCCGCGGAAACCATGCTTTCCAACCCCGTCATCGAAGACGTCGTCAACATTGAAGTTGTGGCGGACTAACCATGACAGAAACTCCCTTGATTGGCGGGGCCTTCCAGGCTCCTGTTGATTCCCGTCTGGCGGGTGCCCGCATCGGCGTAGTGACCTTTCCCGGCACCCTCGATGACCGAGACGCAGTCCGCGCCGTGCGCCTCTCCGGCGCCACCGCCGTCGAACTTTGGCATGCCGATACCGCCCTGGCCGATGTTGACGCCGTCATCATCCCCGGCGGCTTCTCCTATGGCGACTACCTGCGCGCAGGCGCCATCTCCCGATTTGCTCCCTTGATGGCCCAGATCATCGACGCGGCAAACTCGGATGCCAAGCTGCCCGTGCTGGGTATTTGCAACGGCTTCCAGATCCTGACCGAAGCACACCTTTTGCCAGGTTCCATGATCAAGAACGACCACTTGAAGTTCCTGTGTCGCGATCAGGTGCTGCGCGTGGAAAACAACGCCACCGCATGGACCAACGCGTACGCCGCGGGCCAAGACATCACGGTTCCGCTGAAGAACCAGGACGGCCAGTACATAGCCGACGAAAAGACCCTTGACGCCCTTGAGGCCGAGGGCCGCGTGGCGTTCCGCTACGTGGGCCGCAACCCCAACGGCTCACGCCGCAACATTGCCGGTATTTCCAACGCCGCCGGCAATGTGGTGGGCCTTATGCCGCACCCCGAACACGCAGTGGAGACCGGATACGGCCCCGCCCACACCGGCACCGATGGCCTGGGCTTCATCACGTCGGTGCTGAACACACTTCTGGGAGACAAATAAATGAGCGAGATCGCTACCGACCCCGCGAAGAAATTCAACATCGACACCGTTGAAACCGCTGCAGCCACCCCCGAGGTGGAGCTGCCGTGGGCCGAGCTTGGCTTGAAGCAAAACGAGTTCGACGACGTCGTGAAGGTTTTGGGCCGCCGCCCCACCGCCGCCGAGCTGGCCATGTACTCCGTCATGTGGAGCGAGCACTGCTCCTACAAGTCCTCCAAGAACCACCTGCGCCAGTTCGGTGCAAAGGTCACCGAGGAAATGAAGAAGGACATGCTGGTGGGCATTGGCGAAAACGCCGGCGTCACCAACTTGGGCGACGGCTGGGCCGTGACGTTCAAGATTGAGTCGCACAACTCCCCCTCCATGATCGAGCCGTACCAGGGCGCCGCAACCGGCATTGGCGGCATTGTCCGCGACATCATCTCCATGGGTGCACGCCCCGTGGCCGTGATGGATCCGTTGCGTTTTGGTGCCATCGACCACCCCGACACCGCCCGCGTCATGCACGGGGCGGTGGCCGGCATTGGCGGCTACGGCAACTCCTTGGGCCTGCCAAACATTGGCGGCGAAATGGTCTTTGACTCGGTGTATCAGGGCAACCCGCTGGTCAACGCACTGGCCGTGGGCGTCATGCGCCACGAGGACATTCGCCTGGCCAACGCTTCCGGCAAGGGCAACAAGGTGGTGCTCTTTGGCGCCCGCACCGGTGGCGACGGCATCGGCGGGGCCTCGATCCTATCCTCGGAATCTTTCGATGACACGAAGCCTTCCAAGCGCCCCGCCGTGCAGGTGGGTGACCCCTTCGCCGAGAAAGTGCTCATCGAGTGCTGCCTGGAACTGTTCAAGGGTTCCCTCGTCGAAGGCATCCAAGACCTCGGTGCAGCAGGCATTTCCTGCGCCACGTCCGAGCTGGCCTCCAACGGCGACGGCGGCATGGAAGTTGAGCTGACGTCCGTACTACTGCGCGATCCCAGCCTCACACCGGGCGAAATTCTCATGTCCGAGTCCCAGGAACGCATGATGGCGGTGGTCTCCCCCGCGAACGTGGCAGCCTTCGAAGCCGTCATGGACAAGTGGGCCGTGGAGTATTCCTGGCTCGGCGAAGTCACCGACACCGGACGCTTGATCATCAAGTGGGACGGCGCAGTCATTGTGGACGTCGACCCCCGCACCGTGGCGCACGATGGACCGGTTTATGACCGCCCCTACGCTCGGCCGGAATGGCAGGACGCGCTTCAAGCCGACACCTTCACCGGTTCCGTCCACGACGGCGGCCGGCCCTCCTCAGCCGATGAGCTCAAGGCCGCCGTGCTGGAACTCATCGCCTCCCCCAACATGTGCTCAAAGGACTGGATCACCAACCAGTACGACCGCTACGTGGGCGGCAACACTGCCATGGCCTTCCCCGACGACTCCGGCGTGATCCGTGTCGACGAGGAGACCGGGCTGGGCGTGGCCCTGGCCACCGACGCCAACGGCCGCTACACCTTCCTGGACCCGTACCACGGCGCCCAGCTCGCCTTGTCCGAGGCCTACCGCAACGTCGCCACCTCCGGCGCCATCCCCATGGCAGTGTCCGACTGCCTGAACTTCGGCTCCCCCGAAGACCCGGACGTCATGTGGCAGCTGGCCGAAGCCATCCGCGGGCTCTCCGACGCCTGCATGGTGCTGGGCATCCCGGTCACAGGAGGCAACGTCTCGCTGTACAACCAGACCGGCAGCACGCCCATCCACCCCACCCCCGTGGTGGCAGTGTTGGGCAAGTTCGACGACGTTGCCCGCCGCACGCCGTCGGGCTGGGCTGAGGACGGGCAGGCCATTTACCTGCTCGGAACCACCGCTAACGACATGGACGGCTCCGAGTGGGCCAACCTGCGCGGACACCTCGGAGGGCTCCCGCCGGCCGTAAATCTGGAGCGCGAGCGTGAATTGGGCGAAATCCTCATCAACGCCTCCCGCGACGGCATGATCGACTCCGCCCACGATCTCTCCGAAGGTGGCCTCGCAGCAGCCCTGGTTGAGTCGGCGCTGCGTTTCAACACCGGCGCACGCGTTGCCCTGGACGAAGTTGCCGCCCGCGACGGCGTCGACACGTTCACGTTGCTGTTCTCCGAAACGCAGGGACGCGCCATTGTGGCTGTGCCGCGCTCCGAGGAAGTCCGCTTCAACGACATGTGCACCGCCCGGCGGTTCCCGGTCTCCCGCATCGGAGTTGTTGACGCCGCCGGCGGCGCACTCGACCTGCAGGGCCTGTTCACTGCCCCGCTGTCTGAACTCCGTGAAGCACACGAGGAGACGCTGCCGAAGTACTTCGGCTGACCACACGCTGTGGGTCCGCTCAGAATACCCCGGTCAGCTCATCTCGAAGCCGGCCGGGGTTTCTTTCTGCGCACAGTTCATGGTGGGCCGGGCGCCAGTGCAGAAGCGGCCCTCGCGTTCGCCACCAACGAAGCGCACAAAGCCCGTCTCTACGTTCCGGGTGGCATCTGCAGCCACGGCGTGGCCCGCTCAAGGCAGCAAACAGGCGCTAAAAGCCGCCGGTCAGTGAGCGGGCGGCATGCTGATAAGAGCGGGTCACACCGGCCTGGGCGAGTTTTGTGACGGGCGATCCCAACGCAAAGATCAGCCCGGCGGGCTTGCTGAACGCCAAGAGCCTGAACTGCACACGGCCGTCGGCGCCCATCATGGCGATGAACGCCTCCTCGCCCAGGGCAGGATGTCCGGGCAAGGTTCCGTAACCGAATCCGGCCATCCGAACCTCCGTGCCGTCGGGGCCCGGCGCCAGCTGGGGCTCCATGGCCCACACGACTTCACAGGGCACGGGCAGCCGGAGATTGCCCACCCCAAATCCGCTGACCACGCGCGCCCCCACCACGGCCCGCGGCGGTGCTGCAACCGTCAAACCGGCACCCTGCTGGATCTCCCACCCCAGGATGCCCTCGGCCAGGGCCGAAAAAGCCGCTCGTCCGTGGCCCACTGACACCGTCTTGTCCACATGGCCGAAGCCCTTGGGCCACTGGCCGGTGCCGGCCCGCTTTTGGGCCATCAACCGTGTGAGCCCCATGAACGGGTAGTCGAGGCGGTCTTGGCTAGCTTTTGGCGACATGTGCGCTCCATTTCAATGCTTCTTGCAGTTTCTTCGGCAACCCAGCCACCACCAGGTCGTAGGAGTCTTCCAGCATCTCCAGCACCATTTGCTCGTCCACCAGAGAGGTGTCAACAGTGTTCCAGTGCCGTTTGTTCAGGTGGTAGCCGCCGGTAATTCCAGGATTTCCCGCCCGAAGGGCAGGGGCCAGTTCGGGGTCGCACTTGTAACTGATGCAGAGTGGCTCCCCGTCCAGATCGCCCAGGGCAAACACTTTCCCGGGCCGTTCTCCTCCTCCGGGGGCCTTGACCTTGAAAACACTTGTTTCGGGCCCAAACGGGAAGTCTTCATAGGCCCCGGCCATCGCCAGCGCCGCAGTCCGCAGTGTCCCGGCCGCAATGCTCATGGCTTGCTCTCCCGCCGCTGGACCGAGTACGTGAGCACGGCAAACTCTCCCTGGTGGCTGGCGCTGTGCAGCTTGAGCCGATCAGCCCCCACATTTCGTGGCAGCAGGGGCGCTCCCGCGGCCAGTGTGGCCGGAGCAAGGGTGACAACCAGGTCGTCAAGGGATCCGCAGTCCAGGAACTGCCCGGCCAGGTCCCCGCCGCCCACCACCCAGACGTCGCGCGAGCCTGCCGCTTCCGTGATTTCCGCCAGCACCGCGGCCACGTCGCCGTTGACAAACCGGACGTCCGCGCCGTCGGGCACGGGAAGCGTCCTGCTGGTGAAGACGTAGGTGGGCCTCGAACCGTAGAACTGCTGCCACTTGTGGGGTTCGGCCAGCAGGTTTTCCGCTTTCAGCACCCACTCGTAGGTCGAGGACCCCTCCACGAAGACGCCCACGGTGTCCATGAACCCCGCCATGTCCGGTCCGTCGGTGTCATCCACGGCAAAGAGCCATTCCAGCGAGTGGTCTTGATCCGCCAGAAAGCCGTTCAGGGTGGCGGCCGTATAATACACAAATCGCGTCATGGCATCCACGCTACCGGGTGGCCAGGTAGTCCTCGAGCAACACGACCTTCAACCCCGCCGCTTTCTGCGCCGCCGTGAACGCGGCCAAATCTTCGGCGAACTCGGGACGGAAGTGCATCAGGACAATGTCTCCGGGGCGCAACCCCGCCCCCACCTGATAATCCATGCCCTTGGCATTGGCCTTGGCTTCCCAGTCAACAAGGGCCTTCATCCCACAGGCCGCGGCGGCTTGTCGGGTGGCTTGGGTGTAAGGCCCGCCGGGCGGCCGAAAGAACACGGGCCGGCGCCCGTAGTGCTGTTCGGCGTAATCGGCCATGCCGCAGATTTCGGCCTTTTGCGCTTCATAGCCCAGCTGGATGAAGCCCAGATTGTGGCTCATGGAGTGGTTTTCCACCAAGTTCCCTGCATCCGTGAACTGCTCGAAAAACTGCGGGTCCCCGGCGATGAACGTGTTCGCCAGGAAAAGGGACGCGTGGATGCCGTTCTTTTCCAACAGCGCCAGGTCCGATTCCCGCTTCACGGCGCCGTCGTCAAGCGTCAAGAACACCACGTTTTGCTCGGTGGGAATCTTTGTCAATACCGGGACCATGCCGTCTTCAATGGGCGGCAGGACATAGTCGGGGACCAGCCCGTCCAAGGTGTCCACGCGCCCCGTCGCCGGGTTTGTCGCTGCTGCACTGCTGGGCATGGACGACGTCGAACCTTGCCCAGGGTCCTCCGGTCCGGCTGCCGCCGTGGTGCGGGCAGCGGTTGCCGGGCTGGCGGCCGGACCGGCGCCGGTGGATGCGGCCACCCACCAAATGCCGGCTGTCACCAAGACAGCTGCAAAGGCAAGGCTGATGAATCCGATCAAGCGGCCCGCGGGGCGGGATCGGCGAAAATGGCGTGGCATATGTTTTTCGTGGCGCCTTTGTGGTTCGTGGTGTGGTCAGCGGGGAAGCGGGGAAGCGGGGAGCCTAGAAGCCAATTCTTGCAGCTTCGATCTTGGGGCAGGTGTCCATGACGACATCCAGGCCGGCTTGCAGTGCCCGTTTGGCCGCCGCCTCATCCACCACACCCAGTTGCAGCCACACCGCCTTGGCACCCACGGCAATGGCTTGGTCCACCACCGGCCCAACTTTCGCGGAATTGACGAAGCAGTCCACCACATCGATGCGCCCGGGCACCTCTGCCAATGTTTGGTACCCCTTGGCGCCGTGCACGTCGTCGCCCTTGAGGCTGACGGGGATGATCTCATGGCCAAGTTCCTGCTGCAGGAAATACGAGACATCAACGGCAGGACGCAGCGGGTTCCTGGAAAGTCCCACCACGGCCCATCGGCCCGGTGTTGAAAGCAAGCGCCGGATGGTCTGCGGATCATTGATTTTTGCCATGTTTGAAGCCTAATCCCAGCGAGGCGTGGATGCTGCGCAGTGCCACCGGCGGTTCGCCTGCTGCTCAGGCTCCCACAAAAGTCTCGTCGACGCCGGGCCTGTCATTGTCCCCCGAATCCGACTCCGGATCTTCTTCCTCGACCGGGACGTCGTCAATGTCGACATAGTCTTCGTTGGTGAGCTCGTCCGTGTACAACGCCCAGAACTCATTGCTGGCAGCGGCCTGCGGATCCAAAAGTTGCAGTTGTTCCTGAAAGGACTTCTTCACGGCGGAAAAATCTTCGTCGTCTTCCGGTCCCACGGTGTCGCTGTCGATGGAATTCCAGGCGGCCACAATGGCAGGCAAGGTGGCTAGGGAAGAGGCCATGAGGCTTTCTTCGTCTTCGCAGACGTAGAGGACGGCACCGCTTTTGCGGTTCACCACCACGAACTGGAAGTCACCGTCGTTGCACACCACGGCCCGGCCTGCGGCGTCGTTGTTAAAGGGGGGTTCGAGCCATTGCCCGTCCAGCGGCATGTCCTCCAACCCGGCTGGATGCATGGGCTTCAAAACCGACCAAATCCTGGTGTCGTTCATGATTTCCTCCTGCTTCTAGACCTGACACTAATCACCGCCGTGGGCCACGTCAACGAGAACTTTAGGCCACCGGTGCCACCACTGAACTACTTTCAAAACGACGGTTGCGCAGCACCGGAAGGAACTCGCGGACTTCTTCAATGCGCCTGTGCGTCACATCGGCCGTGGCCAAGCCCTCGGCTTCTTCCTCAAGGAAGTCAACGGGGAGGCCCATGGGGTCAAGGATCACCGAATGTCCTATGCAGTGGTCGCTTGAGGTCCCCGCCGCCGCCATCCACACGGTGTTTTCAATGGCACGGGCCTTCAACAGCGTCTCCCAGTGGTCCACTTTGTGTTCGCCCTTGAACCAGGCCGCGGAAACACAGATCAAGTCCGCTCCGGAAAGGGCAAGCGTGCGGGCCATCTCGGGGAAGCGGATGTCGTAGCACGTCATGATGCCGACCTTGAAGCCACCAATTTCCACGACCGTGATGCCCTTGTCGCTGGGCTTGATCCGGTTGGATTCCTGGTAGGAGAAGGCATCGTAGAGGTGCAATTTCCGGTACGTCCCCAAGATCTCGCCATCGGCGTCCACCGCCACCACGGTGTTGTAGGGGCGTGCTTCTCCGCTGGATTCATAGCCGCCGGCAAGGATGGCAATCCCGGTGTCCGCGGCCGTCAACGACAACCCCTGCACAAAGGTTGTCCACTGTGCATCAACGGCGGCGGCAAAGTCGCCCACCACCTTGCCCACGGAGAACATGGCCTCTTCCGGGAACAGGATCAGCTTGCTGCCCTCCTGTGCCGCAGCGGCGGAAAGCCGGCGCATGGTGGCCAAGTTTCCTGCAACATCCGCACTTGGATTGAACTGTCCAACACTGACTTTCATGGCCGTGGGTCCTTCCGCCGGGTTCCTATGCAACCAGCCTAGTCCTTCCCGGGCGGCCATGGTCGCCGGCTGAAATTGCGTCCACTAAAACGGACAAGGACGACGCCGGACCCCAAGTTCCGCCGTCGTCCTTGCCTTGCGTTTCAGCTGGCCAGGTGTTGGTCAGCTGGTGGGGATCAACTCGTGGCGCACGATGGTCTGGTCCCTGTCGGGCCCGACGCCGATGGCCGAGATCCGGGTGCCTGACATGCCTTCAAGGGCCAACACGTAGTTGCGCGCGTTCTCGGGCAGGTCCTCCATGGTGCGGGCCGTGGTGATGTCTTCGGTCCAGCCCGGGAAGTACTCAAAAATGGGCTTTGCGTGGTGGAACTCGGTCTGCGTCATGGGCATTTCATCGTGCCGCACCCCGTCGACGTCGTAGGCGACGCACACCGGAATCTGCTCGATTCCCGTGAGCACGTCGAGCTTGGTGACGAAGTAGTCCGTGAAGCCGTTGACGCGCGAGGCGTGGCGGGCAAGGACGGCGTCGTACCAGCCGCAGCGGCGCGGACGGCCGGTGTTGACACCGAATTCGCCGCCGGTTTTCTGCAGGTAGAGGCCCATCTCATCAAACAGTTCTGTGGGGAACGGCCCGGCGCCCACGCGGGTGGTGTAGGCCTTGATGATGCCCACGGCGCGCGTGATGCGGGTGGGGCCAATGCCCGAGCCCACGGAGGCGCCGCCGGCGGTCGGGTTGGAGGAGGTCACGAACGGGTAGGTGCCGTGGTCAACGTCCAGGAACGTGGCCTGGCCGCCTTCCATGAGCACAACTTCCCCGCGGTCAAGGGCCTCATTCAACACGAACGTTGCATCAATGACCATGGGGCGCAGGCGCTCGGCGAAGCTGAGGAAGTACTCAACAACTTCCTCGACCTCAACGTCGCGGCGGTTGTAGACCTTGACCAGCAGCTCGTTTTTTTGCTTCAGCGACCCTTCCACCTTTTGGCGCAGTATGGACTCGTCAAAGACGTCCTGGACGCGGATGCCCAGTCGGGCCACCTTGTCCATATACGCCGGACCGATCCCGCGGCCCGTGGTGCCGATGGCGCGCTTGCCCAGGAAACGCTCCGTGACCTTGTCCAGCACCTGGTGGTACGGGGCCACCAGGTGGGCGTTGGCGGAAACTCGCAGCTTGGAGGTGTCCGCGCCGCGGGCCTCAAGGCCGTCGATCTCCTCGAACAACGCCTCAAGGTTCACCACGCAGCCATTGCCGATGATGGGTGTTGCGTTGGGGCTCAGAATACCTGCGGGAAGGAGCTTGAGCTCATACTTCTCACCGCCCACGACGACGGTGTGCCCGGCATTGTTGCCGCCGTTGGGCTTCACTACATAGTCGACCGAACCACCCAAAAGATCCGTGGCTTTGCCTTTTCCTTCGTCACCCCATTGGGCTCCGACGATTACGATTGCTGGCATGGGACCCTCCCCCTTGCTCATAAGTTGATCCGGGCGCTGCAGAATTCGGCGATTGCCGTGCACCGTTCGGACACGAAAATACCCCTTGGAAACCACTTGGCGGAACGTGTGTGCGCGAAACGCGCCGCTGTCCACGGCCAAGCGAACAAGGGGGCCTTGCCTCTGGAGTTTACCGGAACGTCGCCGAAAGGTGCACATTGGCCCCGCCGACGCCGCCGGCCGGACACATCGGCGGGGCAAACGGCACGGGTTCCCGCAGCCATGCACGGAGTTTTTCCGCCAGTCAAGAATTTTACTGTCTTTCCGACAATAAAACTGTATACTGTCGTTAGGACAGTAAATGGTATTGCCCGCACGGATCAAACCTTCCTCAGGAGAACATCATGAGTTTCGAAAACCAAACTGCCGTTGTCACTGCTGCGGGTGCAGGGATTGGACGTGCCATCGCCCTCCGCCTTGCCGCCTCCGGTGCCGCCGTCGTCGTCTCTGACATCAACGACTTGGCGGGAACGGAAACAGTGGACCTCATCACCGCAGCTGGCGGACGGGCCGCCTACAAGCGCGCCGACGTCAGCAAGGGAAGCGACGTTGCCGCCCTGATGGACTTCACGGTCGAGACCTTCGGCAGCTTTGAATTGGCCGTGAACAATGCCGGAATCGGCGCCATGCCCACGCCGGTGGAAGAAATTTCCGAGGCGGACTGGGACCGCGTCATCAACGTGACGCTGCGCGGCACCTTCCTGTCCATGAAAGCCGAGATCGCACACTTCCGCGCCAACGGCAGAGGCGCCCTGGTGAACATCGCCTCGATTGCAGGCATCACCGCCACCCCCCAGCTGACCCCCTACGGGGCATCCAAGCACGGCGTCGTCAGTCTCACCCGCAGCGTGGCCCGTGAAAATGCCGCGCACGGCATCCGCGTCAATGCCGTGGCCCCGGGCGCCATCGAGACAGCCTCCCTGGCGGCGCTGCCCGATGAAGCCAAGGCCGGTTACGCCGCCGAAGTCCCCATGAAGCGACTGGGCCAGTCCGAGGAAATTGCCAACGTCGTTGCCTGGCTGCTCTCCGAGGAAGCAAGCTTCGTCACCGGCGTTACACTGCCCGTCGACGGAGGGACCAGTGCCTAAGGAGGGCCGCTACCAGGATGCCCTCCTGACGTCGCTAACCCGCATCATCGGGCAGTGGACGGCCCCCGACTTCCTCACCGGGGTGGTGGCCCGCGAGGGCGTGGAACTTGACTCAGGAGCCATCACCACCATCACGCTGTTGTCCGCCGACGGACCGCAACGGCCCTCCTTGTTGGCGCACCACATGGTGACGGGCGCCTCGAACATCAGCAAGATAGTGGCCCGCCTGTCTGCGGCAGGACTGGCGGAGCGCATCCCGGACCCGGCCGACGCCCGGGCGCAACTCATCAAGCTCACCCCGGCCGGACAGCGCGTGGCCAACACCTTCGTCCGCGCCGGGGACGGCCTTGTGGACGACCTGCTGACCGGCTGGTCGCCGCAGGACCGTTGCGAGCTGGTCCGGCTGCTGCAAAAGCTGGAGAAATCCACCATCAACTTTTCCGAACAACTCCGCACCACCCATTCAACGCCTGCCCCACAGGGAACAGGCGACAACGAAGGAGCAATGCAATGACCACCACCCCCAGCAACGAAACATCCGCGTCCAGAACCTACATTGTCACCGGAGCGGGATCCGGCATCGGGGCGTCCACTGCAGAGTTGCTGCGTCAACGCGGAGAAACGGTCATCGGGGTGGACTTGAAAGGCGCCGAGGTGGAAGCCGACCTGAGCACCCCCGAAGGCCGCGCCGCTGCCGCCGCCAAGGCCGTGGAGCTGGCCAATGGCAGCGTCGACGCCGTCATTGCATGCGCAGGCATCTCCGCTCCCATCCCGCTGACCGTGAGCGTCAACTACTTCGGTGTCACCGAATTCCTCGAGCACCTTGCACCCACTCTGGCCAAGAGCGCGAGCCCGCGCGCCGCCGTCGTCAGCTCCATGGCATCACTGCAGCCAAACTCCTCCGAGCTCGTTGACGCACTGCTCGCCGACGACGAGGCTGCAGCCGTCGCCGTTGGCGCAGCACTGGCCGACAAGGGCCCGGAAGCCGGCTACCTGAACTACCCCTCCAGCAAGCGTGCCCTAAGCCGCTGGGTGCGCCGTGAATCCATCACCCCGCGCTGGGCAGGTGCCGGCATCCCGCTGAACGCCGTGGCCCCCGGCACCGTCATCTCCCCCATGACCACGCAGCTTCTGGCCACCGAGGAAGGCCGTGCGATGGTGGACTCCCACGTTCCCATGCCGCTGAACTACCACTCGGAGTCCGTTGTCATCTCCCGACTGCTGGCTTGGCTGACAAGCGAAGAAAACACCCACGTCACCGGCCAGACCATCTACACCGATGGCGGCGCCGACGCTTCACTGCGCGGGGACAACATCTGGGACTAATCCCCTGCGTTTTTTAGCTTCCACACTTCCAAAGGGGAGCAGTCGGCCATGGTGTGTGTATACCTTGCAGCCAGCAGCCCGGTCGGTGTACAAAACAGCGTTGCAGGGCCCGTGTGCTCCCCAAAGCGGCGAGCGGATCCAACTACAACGGCGAATCAACAGGGGGGTTGGTGGCTGACGGCCCCGCGATTCGTAGCGGTTTTTGAGCATCCACACTACAAAACGTGACCAGACCGCAATCATATGAAAAAACAATGCCGACTGCTCCCCTTTCGATTTCAAAACCAGCTTGGCAGGGCCGTGGATCTCCCAAATGCGCCGAGCTGATCCAAGGACACGAGCGAATCAACCGGTTGGTTGATGGCTCACTGCCCCGTGATAAGTAGCGTGGAAGCATGCAGGAGCACACGAGCAGCGAACACAACGGCAGTGGCGTAGTGGCGGAAACCCCACGGAACAAGTGGGCCGGTCTGGGTGTTTTGGCAACCGGACTCTCCATGATCGTCATCGACGGCACCATCGTTGGCGTCTCGCTGCCCACGATCATCGCCGATCTCCACCTGGACCTGAACGAAGCCCAGTGGGTCAACAGCCTCTTCTCTGTGGTCTTGGCAGCGCTGTTGCTGACCAGCGGACGCCTCGGCGACAGGTTTGGCCGTCGCCGGCTGTTTATGCTCGGCGTGGTGGTGTTCATGGCAGGGAGCATCTTTGCCGCCCTCTCACAAGACGCCGGATCCCTGATTCTCAGCCGCGTACTCCAAGGCGTCGGCGGAGCAGCTGTGCTTCCCTCCACACTGTCAAGCGTCAATTCAACCTTCTTTGGCAAGGATAGGACCACCGCTTTTGCCGTCTGGGGTGCCGTCATCTCCGGCATGGCCGCCATCGGTCCCTTGCTTGGCGGCTGGTTGACCTCCTCCTTTGCTTGGCAGTGGATCTTCATTGTGAACATCCCGCTTGGCTTGGCCGTCTTGGTGGGGGCGGTGCTTTTTGTCCCGGAAACACACGCACCGCAGGACAAGGTGGGGCTTGATGTGCTGGGCCTGCTGCTGAGTGCCTGCGGCTTTGGCCTCTTTGTTTTTGCCTTGATTGAAGGGCCTTCCCTTGGTTGGTGGTCGGCGCAGGGTGCCATGGCCCTGGGACCAATCACGTGGCCGGCCGATGCGGCCATCTCCATCGTTCCGATCACACTCGCTGCCAGTATCGTCTTGCTGGCGGGATTCGTGCTGTGGGAAAGGCGCCGGGCCACCATTGACCGCTCGGCGATTTTGGATCTGGGCCTGTTCAAGGTGCGGACCTTTTCATGGGGCAACTCGGTTGCGGCCACGGTGGCGATCGGGGAGTTCGGCCTGCTGCTTGTGCTGCCGCTGTATTTGATCAATATCCTGGGCTTGGGCACGCTCAACGCTGGTTTCGTGCTGGCAGCCATGGCGCTGGGCGCCTTTTTCTCCGGCGCCTCGGCACGACACTTGGCAGCCCGGCTCGGCCCGCCCACAGTTGTCATCATTGGCCTGGCCCTGGAAACTGTCGGTTTGCTGCTTCTTGGACTGTTCATGACGAACACCACGTCCGTGTGGCTCATCGCCGCGCTGCTCGTTGTTTACGGCCTTGGGCTGGGGCTGGCATCGGCACAGCTGACCGGCACTGTTTTGGCGGATATTCCGACGGCTGTTTCAGGCCAAGGTTCGGCCACCCAAAGCACTGTCAGGCAGCTGGGTGCGGCATTGGGATCGGCCATCATGGGCAGCGTCTTGGCACACTTTGCCGTATCCCGAAGCACGGAGCTGCTCGCGGCCGTCCCGGACGTCCTCTCCAATCAGATTGGCGCCTTGGCCACACAGCTCCGCGATTCCGCCGGCGGCGTGGTGCCCCAACTGGCGCAGGCAGGCACCACAGGTCCGCTGGGCGACGCCGGCCCTGCCGCCGCTGCCAACCCGGGGTAGACCGCCACAGCTGCACTTCACGCGCGGTGCATTTGAAGCCGTCAGCACATCAAGCGCAAAACACATCAAGCGCGATGCGCGCCAGGCACTGGGCACTGGGCACTGGGCACTTCAACTGTCCAGGCTGCGCACGTAGTGCAGTGCCTCCGAGGCGAGGGCAGTCCATGTGTCCAGCGTGGTGTCAGGGCTGGTGTGTGCGGGAATCTCCACCCACTCGCGCAGGGTTCGAGTGCCCATCGTGACAGGTTTGGCACTGCCCTCCGAGGTGAGCTCATTCGCGCGGGAGCGGGGCAGCTTCACGATGAGGTAGTCGCCGTGTCCCAGGAACGCGAAGATTTTGGTGCCCGTGCGCAGTCCGGGGCTGCGGAACATCGTGCCGATTTCCACCGGGCCCTCTGCGGCCAGCAGCTCTCCCACCGCGTGAAGCATCTCGAGCGAAGTTCCTGGTGGCGTTGTCATCGTGGTCCTCCATCTTTCGTGGGCCCGCCCTGGGCCGATCGATTCAGTGGGGATTCATTTGGGGCAGTAGGCATGCCGCCGATAATCCGGCGAACCGCAGCAGCATCCCCGTCGATCAAAAGCCCCGAGCTGCTGGAGGCCTCGAGCGGCAGTTGACCCGTAAAAAGCGCCACGAGGGCTGCTGAATCGCCTGTGACAGTGGCAACGGGATCCACAGCGGGGTGGCTTGGTGCCACGTGCACGGTTCCGGAATCGGCGGTGATGTCACACCCGTCGTCAACCGTTCCGACACGCACCACAACGCGGCCGCTGTGGGGCTCGTTGTCCCGGCACAGGCCACGCAGGGGAAGCATCAGCCAGTGGGCCCGAAAAGTGTCTTGCGCTTCATCCGCTGCCATCAACGGCGCACCCCACTTCACGAATTCACGCACCACGCCTTGCAGCGCGGCCCCTCGCGCAGTCAGTGTGAAGGCGGTGGCATGCGCGGGCCGTGGCAACGCTGTGCGCCGCACCAGCCCGCTGTCCTCCATCTCCCGCAGGCGCTGCGCAAGGAGGTTGCTCGCGATGCCCGGGAGACCGCGCTGCAAATCGGAGTAGCGGCATTCACCCAGCGACAGCAGCTCACGCACAATGAGCAGCGTCCATCGGTCCCCGACCAGATCCAAGCCCCGCGCAAGCGCGCAATACTGCCGATATGTCTTCACCCATCAAGACTAAAGAGGATGCTTGACTATTTCAAGCATTCACTTGAGAATTTCAACTATCAACTATCACTTTGGAGGAATCATGTCACCCACCATCAGCGGCTCGTCCCCACTCCATCGCTACTATGCGATTCTCACCGGCGGCGCCGAACAATACGGCGAGGGCCGGGACCTTCTTCCCCTGTTGAGCGACGATTTTGTTTTCAACGGTCCCATCGCCGGCCGGGTGGAAGGCGGACAGCCATTCACCCACGGCGTGAAGGGTTTCATCGCGAACGTCCAAGACATCACCGTTCTTCAGTTCGTCACTACCCCGGAGGCGGCAGCGGTGCTCTACGACGCAACCTTCCCCAACGGCACGGTGCGCTTCACGGAATTCTTCACGTTCGACGGCGATCTCATCAGGGAGCTCCATCTCCAGTACAACGCCGGCGAGTACCTTGCCGCGGGCGGACAATAGGTCCCGTCGGGTTCAGAAAAGGGTGGCGCGAACGGTTGGCGTAGGCGAAAATGACCAGCATGACGCAAAAGCCAACCCGATGGACAAAGTCATCCGTCCACCCGGACATGTGGGTTGACCCGGATGACGATCCGCGAGACACCGGTGAAGCAAGCCCGAACGGCGAACTGGCGACCCTGCACAACTATCTGTCCAACTATCGGCTGACACTGGGCATGAAGTGCGCAGGGTTGGAGCCGGAACAGCTGGCTCGCCGGTCCGTGCCTCCCTCCACCATGTCCTTGCTCGGCCTGCTCCGTCACCTTGCCGAGGTGGAACGAGACTGGGGAAACTGGATCACCTCCGGGGATGTGTTGCCAAAAATATACGGCCCAGGGGGCGCGGATTTCGACGGCGCCATCGCCGATCAGACGGTTGTCGACGCCGCCTACGCGGACCTCATGCGCGAACAGGCCGCGACCGACGCCCTCTTGGCCGAGCACCCGAATCCGGATGACCGCCTGGGCAAGGCAGGCATCGCCGTCCGGGAGTTGCTGGTGCACAGGATCGAGGAGTACGCCAGGCACTGCGGGCATGCCGACCTGCTGCGCGAATGCGTCGACGGCCGCGTCGGCCAGTAAGGGTCCGGCATGCAGGACGGACCGGATGCAACGTACCGACTCGTCCGGCAGTGCCGTCCACACCGCGCCGTCCACGCAATGCAGTCCAACCGGGTGTCACTTCGCGATCTGGAACACCCCGCTGGCGCCGCGTTCGGCGTCGAGCATGCTGTGCGAAACAAAGGGGTAGTTGCCGGCCTCCGGGAACGCGAGTTCCACAAATCCGCCCTGCCCCGGTGCCAGCGGCAGGACCTGCGCGCCGGCGGCCGGGTCGGAGCCGTCAATCAAGTACCGACCCTCGCTCCAGACCGTGTCGAACTGGCCGCCCACCACGTGGAAGGACGACGCCCGGTTCGGCCCGGCGTCGAGCACCCAGATCCGCACCCGCTCGCCCGCCTTGGCCGGCAGCGGGCGGAACTTGTACTGGTTCGCATAGCCGTTGAACACCACGGCGTCGGGCTTCTCCGCTTGGATTTTCGCCAAGTCGGCCACGCCGCCCTGCCCTCCGGCGTAAAGCTCGGACTGGATGAGCACGTATTCCTTCTCCACCTTCGGCAAGTTGGGCGGGTCAATGACCACGGCGCCAAACATGCCGTTGGCGATGTGCTGGCTCATGGGCATGGTGCTGCAGTGGTAGAGCCAGATTCCGGCGCGGGTGGCCGTGAAATTGTAGGTCAGCGACTCCCCCGGATTGATGGTGCGCATGGGTTCGTCAGGCGCCAGCGCCCCGGCGTGAAAGTCGATCGAATGTCCCATGGACCCGTCGTTGCTCAGCGTGATCTTGAATTTGTCCCCCACCTTGCCGCGCAGGGTCGGCCCGGGTGCCGTGCCGTTGAAAAGCCACAGGCGCTGCGTGACCCCTGGTGCCACTTCGCGTTCCTCCTCGGTGACCTTGATGGCCACTTCGTGCACTGTTCCGGAGGGCAGTGGCGGCAGCACGGCGTCGTGGGCGGTGAATTCTGCGCCCGGCTCCTTCATGAAGTCAAAGGCGGCGGGCTCGCCCGAATTCCCGCCGTGGTCCATGCCGGGCATGCTCCCGCCGGGCATGGTCTCGCCGGGCATGCTCTCGCCGGGCGCGGCCGGCGGCGCTGCAGCTGCCCCGCCGGTGGCCACAATGCTGAACACCATGCCCTGCTGCTTGTGTCCCACCACGCTGCACCAACCGGCCACGTCGGCGCCAATCACGCCCGCGTCGATGGTGGCTTTCTCGCCCGGGTATAGCCGCCCGGATTCTGCACCCATGGCCGTGACGAGGTCGTGCACCATGTTGTCTTCATTGACCAGGTTGATGACAAGCTTGTCCCCCACCGGCACGTCCACCTTGTCCGGGTGGAAGCGCATGTTCTTCATTGTCATCTCCACCGTGGTGGTTTGGCCCGTGGCCGCGGCGGCAGGCTGCTGCACCACCCCGGCAAACCCCGGCATGGACTGCGGATCGGCAATAATCCCTGCCACAATGACAAGCACGACGACGGCCAGTGCGGTGGCGCCCTGACCCAACCTCCTGCGCGGGGCCGGGTCATACGCAGCTGTGGGCGCCGCAGCAGCGCGCGCACTCCTCGGCTCAGCTGCGGAGGGCTTGTCCGGCTGCGCTTTCGGGGTTCCTTTCGGGACTGCGGGAGCTTTGCTGAACAGGGCCAAGCCGAGCAGCGGCAGGAACCAGGCCAGAGCGCCAAACACCAGGAACGTGGTTCCCACGCGCACCAGGCTGGGCACCGGGAGCAGCGAGACCACAAGTGCGGCATTGGCCAGCACCACACGAAACCAGCCGGCCTTGTCCAAAATGGCAGTGCGATGCTTGAGCACCGCGGGCCCGCCGCCCAAAACAACGGGCACCAGGTACGTCAACGCAGCTCCGAGCACTTGGGCGGCAAAACCTGCGGCAAGCACGGGGACCACCGACTCGATCCCGCGCTGCAGTGCCTCCCAGCTGCCCGCCGTAAACGTTGGTGCCAGCAGCCAGACGAGTGAAACCAGCAGCCACAACAGCCCGGCAATGGCCGATAGCGGGGCGAATGTCGTGGGTTGCTTCGAGCGCACCACCTTGGCCAACGGCACGCAAATATAGATGACGCCGCCCAAGTAGATGGCCAGCCCCACCGAACACAGGAACATGACCCCGGCGGCGGCTCCGGCAGCCGTGAGCAACACCCCGGACAGCAGCGGGACAGCACCGTGGCGCGCAACGGCTTCGGCGCCGTCGGCCACTCTTGTGCGCAGCATGGTGGGCAGCAGCGTCATGAGTGTGCCCAGCACCGTCAGCCCTACAAAACCCAGCACGTTCACTACCAGGTGCACCAGCAACAGCCGGACATGCGCTTCGCCGCTGACGCCGGATGCCAGCGCAGCCCCCACGCCTGCACCCACCGGCAGCAGCAGGCACGCGGCCACGTAGTACCAAACGGTGGGGCCAAACCGGGACGGCAGCGCCTTGCGGGCCCGCAGCCCCAGGACCACTGCGTGGGCGGCAACGGCCAGCCCAACACCGATGCTGCCTATGAGCGTCAGGACCCACACATTCAAGATCATTGACACCACCACGAGGGTCACCGCCACGTTCAAGCCGATCAGCCGCGCCGCCATGCCCCGGTTGCCGGGATTCGGCCCGCGCAGCAGCGCCTGAGCGAAGTGCCAGCTCCAGACAAGGATGGAATTGGTGACGGCCCCGAGCAGCAGCAGGTGCACCATGAGCCAGCCGGACACGGCAATGTTGCGGTGGAACAACACCACAACCACCAGCGCCAGCAGCCAAAACACTGCCGGGGCGTTGGCGCGCAGGTGCCAGGCGGCCCGGTTCATCGGTGTCCTGCCGGCGGTGGCCGGAGTTGGGCCCGACGTTGGACCCGGGCCTGGGATGGGTGCGGAGCCGATGTTCACGCTGCTGCTTTCTGCGCATGGGTGGCCTGCCAAACCGCCATGACGGCGAACAGCAGGATGGAAATGACGTTCAGGACGCCGCCGGTGACCCACGCGCCGTTCAGGCCAGCGCCGTCGCCCAATCCCAAGCGTAGGGCCAGGGATGCGTGCAAGAGTCCCGCCGGCAGCCAAAACCCGGAGGTGTAGGGCAGCGGTTTGCGCAGCACGGCGGGCAGGATGACAGGTGCGTGGGCCATGATCATGGAGATGGTGAAGCCCAGGAACACTGCGTGGACGGCGACGTCGTACGAGGCCCCGGTCAGTGGCCCGTCATGCAGGGCCAGCACGACGCCGGCAATCGCCAACCAGCTGTAGCCCGCCAGCAGGCACGCGGCAATGTAGCGCGGCAGGCCTTGGGAGCGGATGGTTTTGCGGGCGGCGTCGTACACGGTGAGCCAGCCGACGAGGGCCAGCAGCAGCACCCCGTAGAGCGGGTAGCCGGCGGACGGCCACAGCAGTGTGGCAGTGGTGGCGGCCAGCAGGGCGAACGATGCGGCGAGCAGGAGCGGTTCGGCCTTGGGGCTGTTGATGCCGATCCGCGCCAGTTCCAGCCGTTCGCCGGCGATGGTCAGCACTACATAGGTGATGAGGAACGGCAGCAAGTGCGGGATGCTGGGCACACGCAGCCACAGTGCCGCAGCAGCCACGGCTGAGACCGAGCCGAGGATCTGGATGAGCACCACGTTGTCGTATTGACGGCGCCACAACGGGATGTAGACAACCGTCATGGCGATGGTTCCGGCCAGCAGAACGCTCTTGCCGATCCACAGCTCAAGGGGTGAAATCATCAGCAGTCCGGCGACGCCCAACAGCGCCGGTGCGGCGTAGCCCCATGCCTTGTTCAAGGCCACGGAGCGCTCCAGCGAGATGACGGTGCCTACAAAACTGAGCACCAGCAGCATGCCGTGGACTTGGGGGAAGCGGTCGATCTTCAGCGGGGCGTCGGCCCCCAAAAGTTGCAGGCCGGCGTTGAGGCCAATAAGCAGTGCCGCGCCCGCAGGCAACAGGAACATCATGCGGAAGGCGGGCCGGCGCAGCATGGTTGGTCGGCGGGGGCTGCGGGTGTCGGCTTTGACAGGTGCAACGCCAGCCGGCCTGGTGGAAGTCATGGGGCAGCGGGCCCCGCTTCGATCTTCGCCGCGTTCGCGGCTGCATCCTTCGCGGGTGCGATCGAGGGCATGTGCAGGGTGCAGATGCCGGGACCGGCAAACGGCAGCAGCGCCACGTTCTCCTCCGGCAGTCCGCTGCCTGCCATCAGTTCCTTGACCAGGCCGAGGTGAACGGCACACACCACGTCGGGGTTTTCCCGTGCTGCCTCGACAATGGGGCAGACGGTGAGGGTCAGTTCGGTGGCGTCACGGTTCTTTTGCACGCCGAATCCTGCCTGCTCAAGGGCCGTGGCCACGCGGCTGCGGGTGGCTTTGGCTCCAGCGGCCGACAGTTTGGCGCCGTCCCGTTTGGCACCGCTGGCCTTTGGCTCGTCACCGTTGATCCTTGGACTGGCTGGTGGCATGGCGCGAGCCCAGGCGCGGCCGGCCGCTTCACCTTCGGCTGTCGGGTTTTCGCTGTGGGTTGCCAAGTGCTGGGCCAGGGCCGCGGCAAGGGCCGCATACCCCACGGGCCCGGCGGGGGCGGGTGCCGGCCGGTACAGCCAGGCCGGCCTGCCCCTGCCTTCCTTGGGGGCTGCGGCCTTGGTGGCATACCCGTCCTCGACAAGTGCCTCAAGGTGTTCGCGTGCAGTGTTCGCGTGTTGGCCCGTCTGCAGGGCGAGTTGTTCCACGCTGAGCGTGCCGTCAATTGCGCGCAGCCTGGCAAGCACCGCCGCGCGTGCCTTGGATATGGGCGCAACGGCGTCACGGCCTCCGGGCCGGGGGCCATATGACGTCGGCACAAGACTTTTATTTTCCACAGGATTAAGTGTAGTAATATAGTCGCAGAATCGCCATTCGCCACAAATTCGTGCAGTCATGAAAGGTTTTCACCGTGAATAATCTTGTTCTCGCATCCTCCTCCACAGAAGCTGCGTCCTTGGAAGACGCCCGCACCCGCCTGGCTGAAGCCGCCGGAACCGTGCTCACCCTCGGCGGCAATCTTGTGGCGGCCGCGACAAATCCTGCGGGCGAAGAATTGGCCCAAGCAGATCAAGGTGCCCTGGTTGACTTCGCCGAAATGGAACTGCTGCCGTTGGCTGCCGCTCTAGCCGGTGCCTTCCAAACTGCTGACCTGAGTGATGATTCCCTCAAGCTGGTCGCCTCGCTGGCCACCGCACACAGCACCAGGCTGGTCTCCGCAACGAAGGAACTGGAAGTCCAGGAATACCCCGTCAACATGGTTCATGCCGGCGGCCGCCTCCAGGAAGCCGTAGCAGTATTCGTGGATCAAGCCAGCGAACTTGTCCTGCCCGCCTTGGCTCAAAACCCCGGCGTCACACTCTCACAGGTGCTGCCAGCCCACACCGCCACTGTCGCCACTGCAAGCGAAGTTCCGGCCCAGGGCGGCTGCGCCTGCGGCGGGCACGACGAGCCCGGCCTGTCCGAGCTGGACACCCGCGTCATTCCCCACGCCATCCGCCACGCCACCATTTTCGGCGCTTTGGAAGGGCTCACCACCGGCCGCGGCATCCTGCTGGTCGCCAACCACAACCCGCTGCCGTTGCTGGCCCAGCTGGAACAGCGCGCGGCAGGCAAGTTCACGGTGGACTATGTGGAAAACGGCCCGGAACTGTGGAAACTGAGCATGGTGCGCAACTGACTCCCGCACCTGCGAACCAAACAAGCCCAAGCCAAACAAAAAATGCCGCCGATCCGTGCAGGATCGACGGTATTTTTTTGTTGGAACTTACAGTGCGGCTTCGATCGCGGCCGCGGCCAGCGGATCGGAGTCGTTGAGGAACGTGGCAATGCGCGCAGCCTCGTCCGCTTCGCCAATGGCGCCTGCGGCACGGCCCAGCGCGTACAACGCACGCAGGAAACCACGATTTCCCTCATGCGAGTGCGGCACCGGACCAGTGCCGCGCCAACCGTTGCGGCGCAGTGAATCCAGGCCGCGGTGATAGCCGGTGCGGGCATAGGCGTAAGACTCGATGGTCCGGCCTTCCGCGTAGGCCTCATCTGCCAGAATGGCCCACAACAACGAGGATGTGGGATTTGCAGCAGCCAGGTCGACCGCCTCGTCCCCTGCATCCAAACGAGCCTGAACATCCACCTCGGCCGGGAGCAGCGTGGGCTCCGGTCCGAGGAGGTTTCGCCGGAAATCTTCGCTCATATTACTTAAACGTCTTGCCAGCGGAACCGAGCTGCCGGGCAGCTTCGACAACGCGGGCGGACAGGCCCTTTTCAG
>NZ_JASISP010000039.1 GCF_030063185.1 Arthrobacter sp. H35-D1 | reverse complement strand
GGCCACGGCCGTCTCCGGGGCGGGGTTTTATGGATCAACTTTCTGGAAGATGCGCATGAGGTCGGCAGCGACACTGATGGCGATGACGGCAGGGTGTTTCCCGGTGAGGTCGGGCACGCCGATGGGGCACTGGATACGTTCGATGACGGATTCGCAGTGTCCCTCGGCCGCGAGTTTCATCCGGAACCTGGCCCATTTCGCAGCGGATCCGATCACCCCGATGCTCCCCACCCCTTCACGCCGGAGGGCTGCGTCGCAGAGCATCAGGTCTTCGGCGTGGTCGTGGGTGAGGATGAGGACATGCGCGCCCTCCGGGAGGTCCGCGATGAGGGTTTCGGGGGCAGGAAGGGTATGGAGGTGCACTGTGGCCGGGCCCGTCTTGAGCATGGCGGCGAAAGCCGGCTCGATCATGCCCTGTCGGGAGTCGGCAAGGTGAAGAACAAGCTCGTTCCGGCTCAGGATGCGTGCCAGCTCCTTGCCCACGTGGCCGGCGCCGAAGATCGCGACGGTGGGGCGCCGCCCGATCGGCTCAAGTAGCACCCTCACGATGCCACCGCAGCACTGGGTGCCATAAGCGACGTGCGCATGCTCATTGAGGCCGAACTCGACTTCTAGCACCGTGTCCGCCCCGTTCTTCAGCATCGTGCGGGCACGCTCGGTGACCGTTGCCTCCATGTTGCCGCCACCGATGCTTCCCGACGCGGTGTGGGCGGCGATGAACATCTTCGCGCCAACGTCGCGGGGAGAGTGGCCGCGAACCTCCACAATCGTCGCCAGGACACCTGCGGTCCCGGCAGCACGAGCCCTGGCCAGGCCGTCAAACCAGTCCACTGTGTGCCCTCCCTGGATCACTCGGCCGCGAGGGACGGCGCAGGGACCGACGCAGTGATAGGCGCAGGGACCGGCCGGCGCGCCCGGTCCAGCGCCCAGTACACTGCCTCGGGGGTGGCAGGGGAAGGCAGCTCGACCTGGTGTCCAGGCTCGCCGAACGCCGCGGCGGCCGCCCGCAACGCCTCTCGCACCGCGATGGAGAGCATGAGGGGCGGTTCGCCCACGGCCTTCGACCCGTACACGCTTCCATCATCGGTGGGGTGCACGTACAGGTCCACGTTGAACACCTGCGGCAGCTCCGAGAACGACGGCAGTTTGTACGTGCTCGCTGCCTGCGTCAGCAGCTTGCCGCGGTTGGGCCCGTCGCTGGTGTCCCAGCGCAGGTCCTCCTGGGTGAGCCAGCCGACGCCCTGGACAAATGCACCCTCAACTTGCCCGAGGTCGATCAAGGGCGAGAGCGAACTGCCGACGTCGTGCAGCAGGTCCACTTGGCGCACAGTGTACGCACCGGTGTATCCGTCGACCTCCACCTCGGCGACCGCGACCCCGCGGGCATAATACTTGAACGCGTTGCCCTTGTAGGTCTTCGAATCGAAGAAGAGTCCCTCCGTGCGGAAATAGCCGGTCGTCGACAAGGACACGCGCTGGAGGTACGCCGTCTCAACGAGCTCCACCCAAGTCACACTCTTGTCCGTTCCCAATCCGCTGACTACCCCGCCCGTGATGCGTACGTCGTTCGCGTGGACCCCGAGCATGCCGGCCGCCACCGGTGCAAGCCTGTCAAGGATGATCTCGCAAGCGTTCTTTACCGCGCCGCCGTTGAGGTCGGAGCCGGTCGAAGCCGACGTGGCCGACGTGTTGGGCACCTTGTCGGTCCGGGTCGGAGCGAGGCGGACCCGTCGCAGCGGGACACCGAGCGCTGTCGCCGCGACTTGCAACATCTTCGTATGCAGCCCCTGTCCCATCTCCGTGCCACCGTGGTTGATGAGCACCGAGCCGTCCCGGTAGATGAGCACCAGCGCACCGGCCTGGTTCAAGAACGGCTTGTTGAACGACACGCCGAATTTCACCGGAGTGATGGCCAATCCCCGCTTGACGTGCTCGTGCCGGGCATTGAATTCGGCGACGTCGAGAAGCCGGGCCTCGTAGTCGCTGGTCTTCTTGAGCTTGTCCCACATGTCGGACATGCGCTCGGCTTGGCTGACCACCTGTTCGTAGGGGGTGGTCTGGCCCGGGGCATAGAAGTTCCGACGGCGGATCTCCTCCTCGCCGATACCCAGCTTCGTGGCCGCCTGACCAAGAAGATCCTCGGTCACGATCATTCCCGCCGGGGCGCCGAAGCCACGAAATGCCGTATGCGAAGTTTTGTTGGTCCGGGCGATCTGGCCGACCACGTGGACGTTGGGAAGATAGTAGGCGTTGTCGACGTGGCACAGTGCGCGACTGACCACGGCAGGGGACAGATCCACGCTGCATCCGCCGTCGGCGGTCAGCACGGCCTTGTAAGCGAGAATGTGCCCCTCGTCGTCCAGACCGGCCTCCCACGTGGCATGAAAACCGCCGCGCTTGCCGGTCATGGTCATGTCCTGGGTGCGGTTCAGGCGCAGGCTCACGGGTCGGCCCGTCAGCACGGCGCCCAGTGCCGCAACGGCGGCGAAAGCATTCGCGTTCGTCTCCTTGCCGCCAAAGCCACCTCCCATCCGCAGGCACTGCACGGTGACTTGGCTCGATGACACGCCGAGGACCCGGGCCGCTACCTCCTGCGTGTGACTCGGGGCCTGGGTGGAGCACTGGATGAAGACCTGTCCACTCTCGTCGACGGTGGCGAACGATGCCTGGGTCTCAAGGTAGAAGTGCTCCTGGCCCTGGATGTCGATTCCACCGCTGAGGCGGTGCGGAGCATTGGCAAGGGCCGCGTCTGCATCGCCACGTTGGAGGGTGGCCCGCGGCCCCTGAAACTGCCCTGCGGCGATGGCTTCCTGGGTGGTGATGATGGACGGCAGCTCCGTATAGGAGATCTCGATGGCCTCAGCTGCCAGGCGCGCTTCCTCGAGCGTCTCAGCGAGCACCCAGGCGACGTGTTGGCCGTGGTACAGCACTTCGTCGGGGAAGAGGGTCTCGTCGCCGATGTCACCATGGTCGTTGACGCCCGGCACATCCTCGGCGGTGAGCACGCGAACAACTCCGGGCATGGTCTTGGCCGCGGAAGTGTCGAGGGAGTCGATGCGGGCGTGGGCGGCGAACACCTGCAGCGGCCACGCGTGGAGAACATTGGCTGACCGGTAGGGAAGATCGTCGGTGTACAGTGCCCGTCCTGTGACGTGCTCCCAAGCGGCTTCGTGCGGCACGGTGACGCCGGTGACGGCACCGTCCGGGATCTCGGCGAGGGGGCGGGACGAAAACGGTTTCATGATGAGACCTCCGCATGGAAGCGACGGATGGATTGGGAGAGTGTGGCACTGCGGTACTCGGCGCTGGCCCGATGATCGGACATCGGCGTCACCTCGTTCATCATGACGTCGGCAGCGGCCGCGAAAGTCTCAGCCGTCCACGGTTTTCCACTCAGTGCGGCTTCGGTGCCCTTGGCGCGCAGCGTCATGGCTGCCGCGCCACCCACACCGATGCGGATGTGTTCGACCTTCCCGTCGGCGACGGTCGCGGCGATGGCCACCGCCACCGAGGAGATGTCGTCGAACTTGCGTTTGGCCACCTTGTAGAACCGGCCGAGCGGCGCGACCGGCGTCGGGATGTGCACTGCACGGATAAGTTCGTCGGTTGCGCGGACGCTCTCCCGGTAACCGGTGAAGTAGTCGGCCAGCGCAACGGTCCGGTCGCCTCGCCTCGAGCTGAGCACCAGGTCTGCGTCGAGCGCGAGGAGCGCGGGGGCAATATCGCCGATCGGGGAGCCGGTGCCGAGATTCCCGCCGATCGTGGCAGCATTCCGGATCAGCTGGGATGCGAAAAGTGGGAAGACGTGGTCCAGCAGGGGCACCGAACCATCCAGGAGACGCTCGACTTCCGACAGAGTCAATGCCGCGCCGATCTCGATGTGGTCGCTTGCAACATGGAACTGGCGCAATTCGGATAGCTGGTCGATCGCGATCGTCAGCGGGGCGCGGCGATGCTTGATGGTCAGCTCGACACCCCAGTCGGTCGAGCCGGCGAGCAGAATGGCTTCCGGTGTTCCGACGAGGAGGTCAAGCGCCTCCTCCAGATCGGCCGGACGCACGAAGGCGCTGCCCGGGGTCTCGATTCGCAGTGGGCTGCCGGTGGGCGCGGGCCGGTCGCGGCGCTGGGCGATCGGATCGTCGGGATCGACCTCTCCGAGGGCGAACGCCGCGTCTCGGATCGGCCGGTATCCGGTGCACCGGCACAGGTTGCCCGAAAGTGCGTGCAGATTGAATCCGTTGGGTCCGACCTCAGGCTCGTGCTTGGCAGTCGTTTCGTACCTCGTGACCGGCACGGCCTTGGCATCCGCATCCTGCTCGATCCGCGGTGGCAGCCAGGGGTCAAGGCGCTGGGCGTCGTCGTCTACGACGAGCGGCCACGGAAGTTTGTTTCCGGTGGGCACGGCGCGCGCGGTGGAAACAATGCCGGAGGTGGCCGGAGCCGACCCGCAACCGCCCGACCCGCATGCGCACCCGGCACGGTCCTCGCGGTAGTACTCTGCCGCCAT
Organism: Arthrobacter sp. H35-D1; assembly: GCF_030063185.1. Classification (GTDB taxonomy): domain Bacteria; phylum Actinomycetota; class Actinomycetes; order Actinomycetales; family Micrococcaceae; genus Specibacter. The sequence goes on along the minus strand of NZ_JASISP010000039.1, from coordinate 10,254 downwards.
CGAGGAGACGAAGCCTGGAGTGCAATATCCGCACTGGGAGCCGCCCCGCAGTGCCATCTCTTCTTGAACCGGGTGCAGTTCGTCTGCGGTAGCCAGCCCTTCGGCCGTGTAAATCTCCTGACCGGCGAGCATCGCGGCGGGAACGAGGCACGAGTTCACCGACGTCCAGCGGGTGCCCCCGTTCCCGTCGGGGCGGGAGACCATCACCGCGCAAGCTCCGCACTCCCCTTCCGCGCAGCCCTCCTTGGGACCGGTGATCCCACTGCCGCGCAACCACTGCAAGGTGGTGGTGTACGGGGCGACGCCCGCGACGGACATTTCGCTTCCGTTGACGGTCAAGGCAGTGGCGGCCGCGTCCGTTTCGGCTCGATCGACAGTTCCGGTCATGGTCAATCCTCTTTCGGTCTATCCAGCAGCGGTGTGTAACCAATGCGCATCAGCATTCGTTTTTGCATGGTTGAGGCCGACGGGATAGAGACAGCCCCACCAGGTTATCCATGCGAACAGGCGGTGGCCATTGTGACGCAGCCTACACCTTCGGCGCGAGGAACGGTATGGTCCCCGGAGCCGGTGCAATGAGGCAGCAGGAGTACTTTTCATGATGCGGCCGTCGGCCGTCCGCAGTTCGTTGCCCATCCCGCGGGTGGAGTTCGGCGCAGGGTGGCCGGTGTGCAGTCAGGGCGTAGGTCAGCCGGCGACGAGTCGGCGGGCCGCGGCGCTGTGGCGGGCGATCAGATCCCCCAAATCAAGGCCCGGGATGGCCCCGTCCACGACGCGCCATTTTCCGCCGACGATGACCCGATCGGCACGGTCCGCTCCGCACAACACCAAGGCGGCCAAGGGATCGTGGGAGCCGGAGAAGCGCAGGTCATCCAGTGTGAACAGGGCCAGATCCGCCTGCCGGCCAGGGGCCAGTTCGCCCAGCCCCTGGCGCCCCAGGACTTTCGCGGAGCCGCGGGTGGCCCAGCCCAGTGCCCGGTCCGTGGTGACGGAGGCACCGTAATGCAGGCGCTGCAGGTACAGCGCCTGGCGCACTTCCTGGATCATGTTGGAGGCGTCGTTTGAAGCCGAGCCGTCCACGCCCAACCCCACGGGGACACCGGCGGCCTCCAACTCCAGCACGCGTGCCGTTCCGGAGGCCAGACGCATGTTCGACGACGGGCAGTGGGCCACACCGGTGCCGGCGGCACCCAAACGCGCAATCTCGTCGTCGTCAAAGTGGATTCCGTGGCCCAGCCAGGTCCGGTCCGTCAGCCAACCGACGCTGTCGAGATAGTCGACCGTGCGCAGGCCGAACATCTCCTTGCAGAAGTCTTCCTCATCGATAGTCTCGGCCAGGTGTGTGTGGAGGCGGACGTCCAGCCGTTCGGCGAGTTGGGCGCTTTCCTGCATCACCTCCCGTGTCACGGAGAAGGGGGAGCACGGTGCCAGGGCGATCTGGATGACTGCGTCGTCGCCGCGCTCGTGGTAGGCGTGGATGAGCCGTTCGCTGTCGGCCAGGATCACATCGGCATCCTGCACAGTGGACTGCGGCGGGAGCCCGCCGTCGTTCTCGCCCAGGGACATTGAGCCTCGCGTCAGTGTTGCCCGCATGCCCAATTCGCGGACCACCTTGACCTGGACGTCAATGGCCTCCTCCAAGCCCTGCGGGAACAAGTAATGGTGATCGGCTGCTGTTGTGCAGCCGGAGAGCAGCAACTCGGCCAGCGCCGCCTTCGTGGCCAGCTCCAGGTCCTCCGGCGTGAGCCTGGCCCACACGGGGTAGAGCGTCTTGAGCCACGGGAACAATTCCGCGTTGGCCACGGGAGCCCAGGCGCGGGTCAACGTCTGGTAAAAGTGGTGGTGGGTGTTGATGAGCCCGGGCAACAGCACGTGCCGTCCGGCGTCGAACACCTCGTCGCAGGGGAGTGAGGGGCTTCCTCCGGTGGGCACCAGCTCCTCGATGATGGTGCCGGAGATGACGAGGCCGCCGCCGGCGTCGAGGTGATTGGCGGTAAACACGGCCAAGGGGTTTTTTAGCCAGAGGCGGTGGGGTGCGGGGGTATGCATGGGATGGTTCCTTACAAGCAGTCGTCTTGGCTGGGTGGCCCTCGTCCGGCCTTAAAAACGAAAAAGCCAGCACCATTGGGTGCCAGCTCAGTGTGTCCCTGTCTGCTGATCCAGGTTGGTCCGCAAGAGCGTTCCATAAGACAACTTAGGTTCGAAGTACAGGAATGTCAACGATTTAAAGCTTCCGTCATATGAAAAGGAAATTTCAAAAAAACTATTGCCCCCGCTTGATTTCAGGTGCTAGCGTCTCAACCATGTCTAGGCGGGCACCCCTGGGGGACGCTATCTACCGGGCGTATCTTGATTTCAAACCCAAGTGCACACTGGTACGTGGAGCCCCGAGCGCTCCCCAATAAGAAAAATGCCGGTTGCCCCAGTGACAAGGAAGTCACCATGAACACCAGCGAAAACAATCAGGGCTACATGGCCCAGGCAGTCGACTTGGCCACGGCCAACGTCTTGGACCATGGAGGGCCGTTCGGCGCAGTCGTTGTCACCGCGGACGGAAGGGCCTTCGAGGGTATCAATCGGGTGACGGCCAACAATGACCCCACCGCCCACGCTGAGGTCACGGCCATCCGAAATGCATGCGCGGCCCTCGGCACCTTCGACCTCACCGGAGCCACCCTTTACACCAGCTGCGAGCCCTGCCCCATGTGCCTGGCCTCGGCCCTGTGGGCACGTGTGGAGAAGGTCTACTTTGCCGCGGATCGGCACGATGCCGCCCGCTCCGGCTTCGACGATGCGGTCTTCTATGACTTTTTCGACACCCCTGTCGAAGAGCGAACCATGCCTGTCCAGCAGATCGCCCCGGGCTCCAGCGATCCCCTCGCGCCGTTCACCACCTGGGACCGCCTCGACACCCGCATTGATTATTAGGACGGGTGAAAACAGACATGTCTAGTTTGAACCGTACGGGGAAAAGGGACATTGTTTCCTCCCCCAACCCCGAACAGCCAGCGCCCAAGCGCGGCATCGGGCAGTCCCTCGACAACTACTTTGAAATCACCGCACGCGGATCCAGCGTCATGCGCGAATTTCGCGGTGGTCTGGCCACATTTTTCGCCATGGCCTACATTGTGGTCCTCAACCCCTTGATTCTCAGCGCCCCGGACGGCTCGGGTGCCACCTTGGGAATCCCTCAAGTTGCCGCGGTGACAGCGGTTGTCGCCGGCGTGATGACCATCATCATGGGGGCGTGGGCAAAGTATCCCTTCGCCCTTGCCGCCGGCCTGGGTGTCAACGCCTTCGTCTCAGTCACGGTCGCCACCACACCGGACCTCACCTGGCCGGAAGTCATGGGGCTTGTGGTCATTTCCGGTATTATCATGTTCATTTTGGTCCTCTCCGGGTTGCGGGAGGCTGTCATGGTGGCGGTCCCGGCGGGGCTGAAAACGGCCATCGTGGTGGGGATTGGATTGTTCATCGCCATTATTGGGCTGGTGAATGCCGGGTTCGTCCGCCGCGTTCCCGACGCAGCGCACACCAGTGTGCCGGTGATGTTGGGCCAGAATGGAAAACTGTTGGGCTGGCCCACTCTGATCTTTGCTCTCGGCTTGGTGCTCACCATCATCTTGGTGGTGCGCAAGGTCAAAGGTGCAATTCTCATTGGGATCGTGGTTTCAACGATCGTTGCCGTGGGCATGCAAATCTTCACGAACACCGCCTCCAGCCAGACTGATCCCTCCGGCTGGTCCCTCATGGTCCCCGTCGTGCCCACCGAGATCTTCTCGGTGCCTGATTTATCCCTCTTCGGCAAGGTGGACCTGTTCGGGGCGTTCATCCATTTGGGCTTCATGTCCGCGCTTCTCCTGACGTTTACCATTTTGCTCAGCGTTTTCTTTGACGCCATGGGCACCATGACGGGGCTGGCCAGCGAGGCCGGGCTGTTGGACAAAGACGGCAACATGAAAAATGCCAACAGGGTATTGCTCGTGGATGCTGGCGGATCCATTGCCGGCGGTTTTGGCTCCGTCTCCGCCAATGAGATCTTTGTCGAATCGGGCGCTGGAATCGCCGAGGGTGCACGCACCGGCCTGGCCGCAATTTTTACGGGCCTGCTCTTTCTACTCGCGGCATTCTTTGCCCCGTTGGTGGCAATAGTGCCGTTCGAGGCGGTGGCACCCGCCTTGGTGGTTGTCGGGTTCATGATGGCCTCACAAGTACGGCACATTGATTGGAGCGACTACGGGATTGGTTTCCCGGCGTTCCTGACGTTCATCTTGATGCCGTTCACCTACTCGATCGCCAACGGCCTGGGTGCCGGTTTCATTGCCTACGTGATCATTCATGTTGCACAGGGACGGGCCAAGGAAGTGCATGTCCTGATGTGGGGCGTGGCTGCAGCGTTTGCGATCTACTTCTGCATGGGACCCATCCAGGAGCTCCTCGGCGTCAACTAGGGACGGTGGCAGGCCCCGCAACTTGGCAGGCCCCGCAACGTTGCGGTGCCTGCCACGGTTCGCACCCTGCCACGCCAAAGGGACCCCGCGACACTCCATAAATTTCACTATGTGGAAGATTGTTTTCAAATAGTTTGGTTCGTATGACTGTACGATGTTAGCTTTGTCTGAATGCCAACGGCGGGCGCCCAATGACGGGCCGCTATCAACCGGGCGATCTTGAACTCACACGCAAGGACAGCCGTTGGGTGGACCCCTCGTCCATGACTCCTGCCACGCTCCTTGCACTACGTGGCAAGGAACCCACTATGCACCAGCAGTATTTCACCCCCGCCCCGCCCCGCCTGGCCTTGGCGCCACCGTTTTCCCTTTCACGGCTGCTGCCCGTTTATTTCCTGCCGGCCAACGCGCCGGCGGGCCGGCGCCCGGAACCAGCTGCACCCCTTGCGTTTGTGGAAGGGGACGAGCATGTTGAATTTGCTGGCTGAAGCGCAAACCTGGCCACCCGTGAAACGCGGCGAGACGCTCGCGGCGGCAACCATTGTGCACGTCTCGGGTTCGGCCCCGCGCCCCATGGGCACCTCCATGCTGGTGTCCAGCAGCGGCGAGGTTTTGGGAAGTCTGTCAGGCGGCTGCGTCGAGGGCGCTGTGGTGCAAGCCGCAGGCGAAGCCATCGAGACTGGGCAAGGGCAACGCGCCCGGTTCAGCTACACCGACCAGGACGCTTTCGCCGCGGGCCTGACCTGCGGCGGCACCATCGAAGTGCACATCCAGCCCCTGCCGGCCCATGACCTGGCCCGCGACTCGACTGGCGACCTAACTGGCGACTTAATCGGCGGACTGACTGATGGCCTGGCCGGGCGTGTCCTGCCAGCCGACGAAAGGATCACCGTCTTGGTGAGCCGCCTCGGGACTGGGGGAGCGGCGTCGGGTCCGTCCCTTCTGCTGGCTGGCGGCCCGGATGCGCTCGGGGGCGTGGGGTCCCTCGCGGCGCTGGCGGACATGCTGGCCGACGGCTCCGGCATCCGGCCCGGCACCGACGTCGTCCGGGCCCTGTCGAAACGACTGCAAACGTTGGCGGCCGGCGGGGGCGCCTCGCTGCTGGATCTGGGCGGCGACGGTGAATGGTGTAGCCTCCCTGCCACGACCCTTCTGGTGGAAAGCCGGCTGCCCGCCCCGCGCTTCCTGATTTTTGGCGCCAACGACTTCGGCGAGGCCATGATCGGCCAGGCCGCGCTGCTAGGCTACGGCGTCACGCTGTGCGATCCCCGCCCGGCCTTTGCCACCCAGGCACGTTTCGCCCCGGCCCACCAGGTGGTGGGTGCATGGCCGCATCGCTACCTGCAGCAAGAGGTCGACGCCGGACGGGTGGACGCGCGCACGGTGGTGTGCGTCCTGTGTCATGATCCCAAGTTCGACATTCCGCTGCTGGAGGTGGCACTGTCCCTGGACGTGGCCTACGTGGGGGCGTTGGGCTCCCGGCTCAGCCATGCCAAGCGCATTGACTCCCTGCTGGAGGCGGGGGTGGCCCCTGAACAGCTGGCCACTCTGCATTCGCCGATCGGCCTGGACTTGGGCGCCGGCACCCCGGCCGAGGTTGCTGTCTCCATCGCCGCCGGCGTCATCGCCTTCCGCAACGGCCGTGCAGCCCACGCCCAGCTGAGTCGTGGCAGCGGCGCCATCCATGCCACTCCGGAACCCGTTTCCGTGTTGCCAGACCCCACCCACGAACTCACTCACGCCTAGGAGGCATCCATGGATATGAACACCATTGAGGAAATGATCCCCACTGCAGACCCGGCGCACTGGCGGGAGGGCGACGCCTGGTTGGCAGGCGGCACCGTTTTGTTCTCCTACGGCAGCAGCACGTTGCGCCGCCTGCTGGACGTCACGGAGGCGGGCTGGCAGTCCGTGACTATCACGGAGGAAGGCCTCGAGCTGGCCGCCACCTGCACTGTGGCCGAGCTGCATGCACTGCCGGACCGGCCGGAGGTGTCGGGGATGCCGGTGGAATGGCCTGCGTTGGAACTCGTGCGGCAGTGCTGCGACTCGTTCGTGGCCTCGTTCAAGATATGGAACAGCTCCACTGTGGGGGGAAACATCTGCACCGCCCTCCCGGCCGGGCCCATGACGAGCCTATGTTCCGCACTGGACGGCACGGCCACCGTGCTCATGCCCGCAGGTGAAAGCCGGCAGCTGCCCGTGGCCGACCTCGTCACCGGCAACGCCCGCACCTCCCTGGCGCCCGGTGAGCTGCTGCGCAGCATCCATTTGCCCGCCGCCGCCTTGCGCTCGCGCGTGGCGTTCCGGCGGCTCTCCTTGAGTAACTTGGGCCGCTCCGGCGTGTTGCTGATTGGACGGCTGGACGAGAGCGGTGAACTCATCATCACCGTGACAGCTGCCACCCGGCACCCCGTGCAGCTGCGCTTCGGCCCGGTAGTGGGTGCTTTATATGCTGCTTCCGGCGGTGCCTCCAACAGCGCCTCCGACGGCGGGGGGTCGGGTGCGGCCGTGTTGCACGGCCACCGCTTCCCCGGGTTGACCAAGCCGGGCGCCGCCGAACTTCGCGCAGCCCTCGACACGGCAATTCCGTACGAGCTGTACCACGACGACCAACACGGCCTGCCACTCTGGCGCCGCGACATGACCTACCGGCTGGCCGAGGAAATCCGGGCCGAGCTGTGCGAATCCACCACCATCAAGGACTGACCCCATGGACATTAACGGCACACACCACCCCCATGAACCACGCCCCGGCCAGTGTCTGCGCACCTTTTTGCGCGAGGAGGGCATGCTCGGAGTAAAGAAAGGCTGCGACGGTGGCGACTGCGGCGCCTGCACCGTCCATGTGGACGGCGTGCCCGTGCACAGCTGCGTCTACCCGGCTGTCCGCGCCAACAACAAGTCCGTCACCACCGTGGAGGGCCTGGCCGACGGCGACACCCTGCACCCCATGCAAGAGAACTTCTTGGCCGCCCAGGGCTTCCAATGCGGTTTCTGCACCGCCGGGATGCTCATGACGACGGCCACGTTCGACGACGCGCAAAAGGACAACCTGCCCCGGAACCTGAAGGGCAACCTGTGCCGCTGCACCGGCTACCGGGCCATCGACGACGCAGTGCACGGCGTTTCCACGGACATGACGGAAACCCAAGACGACTGCGGGCATGTGGGAGCCAGTCCCGGGGCCCCCGCCGGACGGGCAGTGGTGACCGGAACGGCCCGCTACACCCTCGACGTCGACCCGGGGGACTACCCGGGCCTGCTGCACATGAAGGTGCTGCGGTCCCCGCACTCCCACGCTCGCATCCTCTCGATCGACACGGAAGCGGCCTTGCGCGTGCCGGGCGTGCAGGCCGTCTTCACCCACGAGGACTCGCCCGCCTTGTTGTTCTCCACCGCCCAGCACGAGATCTTCACGGACGACCCCGACGACACCCTGGTTCTCGATTCGGTGGTGCGCCACGTGGGGCAGCGCGTGGCGGCCGTCGTCGCGGACACCGTTGCCGCAGCCGAAGCGGGAGTGCGCGCCGTCGTGGTGCAGTACGAACTGCTGCCCGCCGTCCTGGATCCGGCGAAGGCGCTGTTCCCCGGCGCCCCTGCGGTTCACGGCGACAAGAACGCAGCGACCAGCCGTATCGTCGACCCGGCACGCAACATTGTCGCTGAGCTCCACACCGAGCTGGGGGACGTGGCAGCGGGGCTGGCGGAGGCCGACGTCGTGCACCAGGAAACCTACACAACCCAGCGGGTGCAGCACACTGCGCTGGAGACACACGCTTCCATTGCACATGTGGACGCAGAAGGCCGGCTGCACGTGCGTTCCTCGACCCAGACCCCGTTCCTGACCAAGCGTGCGCTGGCCCGGGTGCTGGGTCTGGCGGAGGACCGCGTGCATGTGGTGGCCGGACGGGTGGGCGGCGGGTTCGGCGGCAAGCAGGAAATGCTCACCGAAGACATTGTGGCGCTCGCCGCACTGGCCCTGGGCCGGCCCGTGCAGTTGGAGTACACGCGCACCGAGCAACTCACCGCCTCCACTACCCGGCATCCCTTCACCATCAGGTTGTCTGCAGGGGCCAAGCACGACGGGACTCTGACTGCGCTGGCTGTGGACGTGTTGGTCAATACCGGGGCCTACGGCAACCACGCCCCCGGCGTCATGTTCCACAGCTGTGGGGAATCCTTGGCGGTGTACCAGTGTGCCAACAAGAAGGTGGATGCGCGGTCCGTGTACACGAACACGGTTCCATCGGGTGCGTTTCGCGGCTACGGGCTCAGCCAGATGTTCTTTGCCGTGGAATCGGCCATGGACGAGCTGGCGGCAGGTCTGGACATGGACCCCATGGAGTTCCGCCGGCGCAACATGGTCCGCGACGGTACGCCTATGCTGTCGACTTCTCCGGCACCGGAGGAAGACGTTGAATATGGCAGCTACGGCCTGGACCAGTGTGTGGAGCTCGTCGTGGACGCCTTGCGCCGCGGTGAAGAACGGTACCGCGATGCCGGACTGGACGACCTTGGCCGCGACTGGGCCGTGGGAACCGGCACGGCCCTGAGCATGATCGACACCGTCCCGCCGAGCGGTCACTATGCTCACACTGCGGCGCAGCTGCTGCCCGACGGCACCTTTGAACTCAGGGTCGGCACGGCGGAGTTCGGCAATGGCACCACCACGGTGCACGCCCAGGTCGCCGCGACGGCGCTCAACAGCCGCGCCCGGCTCGTGGCTGTGCGTCAGTCGGACACCGACTTGACTGAACACGACACCGGCGCGTTCGGCTCCACCGGGACCGTGGTGGCGGGCAAGGCAACACTCTTGGCCGCAGAGGAACTGGCCGCACAGATCTGCAAGGCCGCAGCCGCCCACACCGGTGTTACGGCGGAGACGTGCACATTGGTGCCGGGAGCCGTGGACTGTGGCGGCACCCTGCTGCCCTTGGACCGCTTGGCCGCGCTCTTGGCCGGGGCCGGGACCGAGTTGACGGCGCACGGGCGCTGGGGCGGCACACCCCGTTCGGTGGCCTTCAACGTCCACGGCTTCCGGGTGGCCGTCAACACGGGGACGGGGGAGTTGCGCATCCTGCAAAGCGTGCAGGCCGCCGACGCCGGAGTGGTGGTCAACCCGCGCCAGTGCCGCGGGCAGGTTGAGGGTGGGATAGCCCAAGCGCTTGGTGCGGCACTGTACGAGGAAGTGGTGGTGGGTCCGGACGGCGCGGTGGAGAACACCATTTTGCGCCAGTACCACATCCCCACGTTTGCCGACGTGCCGCGCAGCGAAGTGTACTTTGCCAAAACGCACGATGTGCTGGGTCCGCTCGGGGCAAAGTCCATGAGCGAGAGCCCGTTCAATCCGGTGGCACCGGCACTGGCCAACGCAATACGCAACGCAACGGGGGTCAGGTTCACCGCTTTGCCGCTGGCCCGCGACGTGATCTACCTGGGCTTGCAGGAGGCCAGGCTGCACATGCCTGCCGTGCCCGTCCTGGCGACCTAGACCTCGCGAAGTAGAAGTCGCGAGGTGAAAGCGAGGTAGTTGGCAAAGTTGCCGGCGCAACATTGCCAACTACTGAACTTTCGTGGGCTGCGTGGGGAAGTAGCGGGAACGACGAAGGGCCGGCACTTTGTGCGCCGGCCCTTCGTTTATTGCTGGGGTATTGCTGTGTTGCGTGGGTGGGCGTGGGGTTTAGCCTTCGCCGCCGGCGTTGCCGGTGGTTCCTGCGTTGACGTTGAGGAGGTCGTATTTGGTGGCTGCTTGGGTGGGGATGGTGGCGTCGATTTCACCGTTTTTGGCGAGCATTTGCAG
>NZ_JASISP010000038.1 GCF_030063185.1 Arthrobacter sp. H35-D1 | reverse complement strand
GCATGCCCTCCAATGTCTCCTGATCCATCCAAACAGCCTATCACATCTCAACTGATTTCTGATCATCTTAAGCAAAGAAAAACCCCGCAATCGCGGGCTTCATCCCACGTACTTGCGGAGGTCTGAGTCTCAGCGAGATCACCGTTAATCGATCCTGACGAGGAATATGCTGGAGCGGTTATTCGCCCTATTTTCTCTTTGGTGGAGTCCCCGATGCTTGGTCCGTCGGTTTTCTGGTGGCCTGTCTACGATCACGCCCAGAAGCCATCGTTGGGGTTGGAGTGTTCCCGCTTTTGTGGACTCGGGATTATGCCGCGAGTTCGTGAATAGATTTATAGCCTAACTCAATTTCGTTCGGTGTCAAATACCCGAGCGTTGAATGACGCCGCCGAGTATTGTAATACCCTTCAATCCAAAGAAATGTTTCTTGCCGAAGGCGTTTCAGGGTGGGCCAAGGTTTCGTGTGGATGAGTTCCTTCTTGTAAGTGGCAAAGAATGATTCCGCTACAGCATTGTCGTAACATGTCCCGGTACGTCCGAGTGAGCGGATAATTTTATTATCCACGCAATATTCCGCAAACTCACCGGAGGTATAAACGCTGCCCCGGTCTGAATGGAATATAACGGGCATTTTTGGTCGTCGCCGGTGCACTGCCATATCCAGTGCATCGGTCACCAGAGAGGTGCGCATGTGCGTGTCCAGGGCCCAGCCCACCAAGGCCCGGGAGTGCAGGTCGATGACGGTGGCCAGGTAGGCCCACCCATCCCAGGTTTTAATGTACGTGATGTCTCCGCACCAGGCGGTATTAGGCTCCGTAGCGGTGAAGTTGCGCTTGATCAGGTCCGGCGTGTTCACTGGCTTCTCGCCGGCCACCGTGGTGACCTGCCAGGCCTTGGGATGGCGTCCCTGCAGCTGTGCGGCCCGCATGAGCCGGTGGACGCGCTTGGCTCCAATGCGCCAACCAACGGCCGTGAGATGGGCCCACGTGCGCCGAACGCCGGGGTTGCCATCCAGGTCCTCGTGGGCGGACCTGATCAGAGCAGTCAGGGTCTCGTCCTCGAGCTGGCGGGCACTGGGTCCACGGTTCCTCCAGGCGTAGTAGCCCGACTTGGATACGCCCAACTCAGCACACATGAATTTGACATCGAACTCTTCGGAATCAGCCCAGTCCGCGATAGCAGCAAAAATTACTGCTGGCCTTTCGCGAACCAGGTCGATACTTTTTTTGCAAAGTCCAGTTGCATCTCAAGCTTCGCGTTTTCCTTGCGTAAACGCTGTAATTCATTCCGCTCGGACTCCGTCAACGACTTCTCCGCTATATGGGGCCGTTTCTGGTTGATACTTCTTCACCCATTTCCTCACGGTCGTATCACTAATATCCAGTTTCTTTGCGACATCCGCGACTGAATAGCCGCCGTCGGTAACCAACGCTACCGCGTCGCGCTTGTACTCATCGGTAAAGCTCCTGCGTGTGGAACCCATAAAAGTAGTCTCCTACAATCGGGAACCCGAGCAAACCCCAACCGTGTCCACCAAACCGGGGACGCTCCAGAACGATCTGCACGGTGGGCCAGTGATTTTTTTATTGAGCCGCAATCCTTCCGAACTGGTTGTGACCGTACTGTAAAGTCGCTTCAGTACCAATTTGTTGCTTATCGTCCTCCGCGCTGAGCCGTCGCCTCGTCGCACGGATTCTGCCCTGTCGGAGATCTTGATCAAGACGACGAAACTGGGGTCTGCGGCTGCCCGAGCCGTGAGTCCCCAAGAATCCGTGGATATATCTAGTGGGCAGTGCACACCCCGGTGGCCCGGCTGTCAGTGAAACGCAGCAGCCACCGCTGCGGCCATCGTGGCCGTACACTTTCCTCAAGAACTTAAAAGGGGGCGGTCCGGATCACCGTCCCCGTTCAGTTGTTAACTACGGTGTGAGCTTGGACGAGGTGGGTTCTGCAGCAGGCATCGGCTACACGACTTGGAGAGTTGATGCTGAGTTTTGGAATAGAGGAAGAGTTTGTTCTTCTTGATGCGGCCCGGCTCCGCCCTGTCAATGATGCGCCGGAGTGCCGTGACGGTCTCAGCAAGTTGGGTTTTGGTGCTGCCCTGGTCCATCAGGAGTTCTTCCAATCGCAGCTCGAGTTTGCCTCCCCGGTCTACACCGAACTGTCCGCAGCGGCAGAGGGACTGCTTGAATTTCGGTGGGCCCTGAAAAACGTGGCCGCCACGCAGCATGTAGTGGCCGCGGGCGTGGGTACTCCCTACGATGTAGGTCCGATGCCGGTACTGACCCCGGGAGAGCGGTACGAGCAAGTCGCTGCAAATGTCCGGGCACTTGCCTGGGAACACCAAATCAACGGCCTGCACGTTCACGTTGGAGTCCCGGGCCGCGCTGCGGGTGTCGTGGCACTGAACGGGGTTCGCCGCTGGTTGCCTGTCCTTCTCGCGCTTTCCGCCAACTCGCCGTTATGGGGCGGTCACGATACTGGCTACGCAAGCTGGCGGGCGATCCACAGTCGCCGTTGGACGACTGCCGGGTGTCCTCCGCCATTTACGGACGACCGTGATTACGACCGACGCATCCGGGCGTTGTCCGGGATAGGCGCCACTTCTGATCCCGGCACGATTGCTTGGTATGCGCGTCTGTCCGAGCGTCAGCCAACCTTGGAATTCAGGGTGGCCGACGCCCAGCTGGACTCAGGGGTCACGGTTTTGCTTGCAGCCCTGTGCAGGGCCCTTGTCGCCACCGCACTGCATTCGGGCACTTCCCGGAACCAACCAGCGCCGGAACTGCTCGACGCTGCACTCTGGCACGCGGCCCGGGACGGGCTGTCCAGGTCCCTAGTTCATCCTGTTACCGGGCTGCTCGTGCCCGCCTCCGATGCGGTGCAGGCCCTGCTGGAGGAAACCCGCCACCAACTGCTAGCCAGCGGAGATTTGGCCGAGGTTGAAACCCTGCTCCGCGACACCACGACCCGAGGCTCGGGAGCCGAGCGCCAGCGGCAAGCCCTGGCGACAGGGGGCCTACCCGGTTTGGTGCTGCTTCTGGAGAGCGAATTAACGCGCACCCCTGCCGGTCTACACCGTTCGGATCAAAAGTTTCGTTCCCGGGACGCTCACGCATGACTAACTCCGCATCCTTGGCATCACGCCGCCCAGCCGGGGCCGTCCTGTTTGTGTATCGCTGATGTCAGCAGCATCTGCGTGTCCGGTCGGCAGAAATAGCGAGGTGCTGGCAGCCATGTGATGATGGGTTTACAGCATGGCTGTGCTGACAAGCAATGCACGCGGAAGGAGCCCCACCCAGTGGCTATTTTTTCCGTACTGGTGCTAGTCCATGGCCGAACAGAACATTTACGGCGCCTGTTGGCCGGGGTTGATGCGTCCGATCTGCGCCCCGCTGAGGTGGTGATCGTATACATGAACGAGCCATCCCCGGCACCAATGCAGTGTGTTGTTCCTCTCCGTACCGTGCACATCTCGTCCTCGCAGTCTCATTCCGGTCTGCCATTAGCTCGTGCGCGTAACGCGGCTGCCGCGGCCGCCCAAAGCGCCAACCTTGTTTTTCTCGATGTAGATTCCATTCCATCAGCCAACCTGTTCGCTACCTTCATGCAAGTGTTGAGCGAGGGAAAGGTCTTGGCAATGGCTGAGCCACGATATCTAAAAAAACCATTGGACTCCACACTACGAATGAACGATGAGACCTTGCTCGAGGGCTCTGTCCAACATCACACACGTAAGGGGCTTCCCAGGGAATCAACCATGTCGGCTCACGCAATGTTCTGGTCCCTAGGCTTCGCCATCCACGCTTCGGCATTTGCCGACGTGGGTGGGTTCGATGAGGGCTATAGCGGATATGGCGGGGAAGATACCGACTTCGCGTTTCGAATCCGGGAGGCGGGGATCCCTGTGCAGTTCGTGGATGCACCGGTGTTCCATCAACACCATGGCGTGTATTCCCCTCCGTTGAACCATTTCCTGGCAATCATCGACAATGCTCGCTTATTCCATGTTCGCTGGAGCGTTTGGCCGATGGAGGGTTGGTTAAACGCTTTCGTCCACCGGGGGCTCATTGCCTGGACCCCGTCCCAGTCTTCCCTTATCGTTCAGCGGATGCCCACGCCCCAGGAAGTTGAATCAGCGCGCAGCTCCGCTGCTTACTAAAAGGTGATGGAGGGGTTCTTTCCCGCCGCTGTTGCTTGCAGGAGGTCAAGGAGTCCTTGGTTGAAATCGGAAGGCTGCACAAAGAGTGTCCTCGCCAGTGCATGGGGATCGCTGTGCGCTGCGCGTTCCAGGGTCTGCGGCCAATTGAGTGCTGATGCCCAAGTTTCGATCATGTCGATACCCGCTCGGATATGTAAGGCGGCTGCGAAGGCGAGTTGCTCCGCGTAGGGACGCTCTTCGGGCACTAAAAGAACGGGTCTGTGGCAGCTCGCTGCAGCAACCACAGCGTTATGTCCAGCGGAACTGATAATCACCGTGGCCGAGCGCATGATGGTCAGAGGATCTGAAAGAACGCCGTGGAGTCGTAGATTACTGGGCAATGGTGTGACACCTTCTTCCACGGAACCCACGACGTCCCAGTCCCACTCCGGTGATGCCGCGGCGGCACGGGCCACGTGTTCCAGGGAAATGGCGGATGCCAAGGATGTTTGCACCACCACTCGTTGCTTCCCCGTCCGCTGGGCGACGTCGGGATCCACGGGTGAGGCATGATCTGCCGGTTCTGCTACCGAGAGGTAATGGCTCTTATGACCAAATTTCTCCAGATGTTCTGGTTCGTCCAAACCAACGGGGAAGTAGCCGAAAATGGTGTCTGCAAGTGAATAGGCCATTTGGTGTGCGGTGTCGTTTCGATTTCCTGGCATGCGACGGAAAGCCACTCGATAGCCACTCAATCGGGCGAAAAGTGCGACCTCAACTGAGACGTCGACCATCACCACGTCGGGATTGAACTCTTTCCACGCACGGTTCAGCTCAGCAAAACGTTCTTGAATGAGGCCACCGGTGGGAACATAATGCAAAAAATAGTCGGGGCCTACCTCGGTCTCGGGGCCCGTGGAACCCACATCAGGGGTTAACTCCACGTACTCCAAGGGGCCCTTCAATAAGGTGTTGTTGCGAGGACCGGTGCTGGCGACCTGGAGATCAAAGAGATCGCTGGCTGCCACTTTTTGGGCATGGCGCAGGTGACCGGTACCAAAATGGTGGGCATAGTAAGAAATCCTGTACCGGGTCATGACTCCTCTGAGACCAGCGAAAACGGGTGGTGGACCATGGAATGAAGTATCCGTTCATAACCTTTAATCATTTTGGCCAAGGTGAACCCGCTAGCGCGTTCCTGAACCAGCGTCCGATCCATGTTTTTGGCCTTGGACGCTGCCATTGCCAAGGCTTCGCTATCTTGACCATCAGCGACTACGCCCCCGGTTGCTCCGATGAGTTCGGTCATGGCGCCGGCGGGCAACGCGGCTACCGGTGTTCCACAGGCCATTGCTTCAAGGGTAGTGAGTCCGAATGGTTCCTCCCAGAGTGGAGAGGAGATAAAGACCTGGGAGGAAGCGATCATGTGTTGTAATTTTTGTTGATCCAGGTGACCAAGGTAGCTGATGTCATCATCGAGCTGCGGTTCAATCAGTGTCCGGAAATACTCTTGGTCGTGGATAGGGCCAGCGAACCGTAATTTCAAGGATGCTGCCCGAGCCGCGGCGATTGCCACGTGTGTTCCTTTTTCTGCTGCGATGCGTCCGGTCCAGGCCGCTACCGCGTGCTCCGCTATGACTGGTTCTTTCCAGCGAGCTGAATCAATGCCGTTATGGACGATTTCAATGTCCGGTATCCACTCTTGCCACGGCCGTGCGTTGGCTTCAGAAACGGTGACGTAACGATGCAGGAGATCTGGTGCCCTACTAGCCTCTTTGAGGATTTCAACCAGTCGGGGCAGGGGAGGGGTATGGAAGACATGAAGGGTAGGCAGCTGAACCAAGACTCGGTGCGGTACAGGACTTAACGAATTGTTTACCACAGCATCAAAGGAACCTTCCTGAATGAACCTCACTGCCCGTTCCATCGCTCCATCGAGGACTTCATGCTGTTCGTTGGTCCGTTCCTCCTCCGGGTAACCACGCACCACGAACCCGGAGTCAAGAACAGGGACCAATTGACAATCCACAACACTGCCGTCCTTGGCGAAGAGAGTCACCTCATGCCCGCGAGCAACCAAGCCGGAGACCAAATGCGCGGTATGAGACTCCATACCGCCGGCGAACGGTGAGGCGATCGGGTGATGAAGATGGGCCAATACTGCAATGCTCAAGGGATTGAACTCTTGAAGGACCTGGGGTTTCATAGCAGCATCAACAACATCGGCAGGCTCCTTCAAGTTCTTTGATACTTTTGGATTCGTGCAAAGATCAACTCAAATTTCGTTATCATTTCATAACACAACGCCGCTACAGACGCCAGTTTACTATTCGTCAGGATTAATCGGCGGCGAATATTCCAGGCCAGCTGGTGGATCCTGACTCCGCCAGTGAAGACCTGGGAATGGTTTCCTTCATAGGTCCGCGCCTCAATGAAAGCAACGATTACGGCCGATCCCTAGTGCCACAGCGATGTCGAGGATGTAGCTGTCAAAGTCAGCCACCTATGCCAGCAACACGAAGCACTGGCCCGGCGTTCAAGGTGGTCCGAACCAACTCGTCGTTGTAGACAGCCTGCAGGTACGCCACACCGGTGTCATGGACATGGTTCGTTGAGCTGGATGGCCATAGGCGAGAATCTATTCAGGAAGACGCGATGGGGCACACAGGGAACAAGAACGAGGTAGCGGTGGATGCAAAGCCTTTGAACACAAGGGACGCGGCTGACGGGCAGGATGCGGGCACCGGGCGCAACGAGACCCGCAACGAACAGCGCGACCGCAATTGGAACGACCTGCTTCAGGAACTGCGCGTTATGCAAACAGGAGCCCAAATTATCGCGGGCTTTTTGCTGACCCTGCCATTCCAACAAAAATTTTCAGAATTGGACTCGTTGGCAGTGGTTCTCTACTTGGTCTTAGTCGCACTAGCTGCTGCAGCAACGTGCCTGATGCTTGTTCCGGTGGCTATACACAGGCAGTTATTTGGATTGCAAGTCAAGAACCGTTTGGTGACCGCCGGACACCACGTGGTAGGAATCGTGTTGGCCTTGGTCGGGTTACTCGTCCTGGGAACCACCACGTTAATCTTCTACGTTGTTTTAGGCCCTATGGAGGCAGCAGTCGTCGCTTCCTTGCTCGGGTTCGCACTGATCGCAGCCCTACTCGTCTACCCTCGGCTGGCCCGAAACAAAAAAGCTGAATAAAACAGATCGTGTCACGGCCCGTGTAGAAGCCAAGTGAACTCGCTACCGGACGCAAAAAAGAATCGTGGAGGGAAAGGCCTCAGCGGTCTTCTTGTCTGCCGCGTTCAGTGCGGAATTTGATGAGTTTGTGGGTGCCATCGCAATAGGGCTTAATTCCGGACGCCCCACACCGACACAAGGCGACGGTCTGCCGTCGACGCGGCACTTCCTCACCGGTGGTGGAAACTATCGCGAAGTCTCCTCGGACCAGAATCGGCCCGTCGGGACAAAGGACAATTTCCTCACGGACTCGGTCGGTTCCCTTGCTAGAACTTTCAGGGCTGGTCTTCTCTGTCATGAGGACTTTCCTTCGTTACATTTGACAACATTTTTCCCTAGTGGCTTCGGTCCCAACATCTCGCATAGTTAGCTTCTTTCGAGAGTATGATGCCAGCATGGGGAGCGCCGCCAAGGCTATGGAAGAGCACGGTGATCCACATGCGCTGGAACACTCCACCAACGATACCGGGCCCCGCAATAAGGACGTCCATCCAAATATCAGCGCACCACTATTCAGCGGATATCCCATTCTGTCCCCGTCCATGCGGGAACCACGAGCACGAGGGCAGGGAGCGGTCTTCGTCTAAGGAATTGCTGAATACAGGCCGAGGATTATCAGAGGCAGCAGCAACAGCTCAACGACCCCGCGCACGGGCTAGGCGAAATCATTGAGGATCGCCCTCTCGCGTTGGCGGAAAAGTGTGAGACGTTGGGTGCGCTGCGTCTTACAAAGAGTTCCTGTGCGAGTCGGGCAGGCGTCGGTGACAATAATCGGCATCCACTGACGAATTGCCCTCAGGTAGCGCACCGGATTCTCTCGTCCTTGATCTGCCAGCCGGTGCGGCGGAAGAATTAGAGTCTCCCTCTGGGAAAGATACTTTGGTGGAGGGGCAGGTCATGGGATGCCGACTGACAGCGCGCAGCGCAAAGAGGTTGTACCGGACTCCCACGCCGACATGGTCCTAGCTGTCGAGAGCGCGTCCAGGGCCAGCGCAGCCGTGGCACCGAAGTAGATATTTTTGAGTTGATCCGGCTCGGTCTCGAACAGCCCACCGGCAAGATCCCGGCCCGCTATTTGCTCATGAACGGCGTCGGCCTCAACGTGTTCGTCAAAGTACCAAGTGACGTCCTTATCGAAGCCATGCCGACGGAATCCATTGCCATAGAGCTGATTAGGATGGGAGGACGTCATCTCATACGCGGCCAAATGACCCACAATGGCACCTCTGAGCCGCCGGTTCAACCCGAACAAGGACATCATGTTCGTGGACGCCAACGTCAGTGCAGGGACCATATCTATATAAGTCCCGTAAGTATCATCCAAGCCCAGCCCGCGCATGGTCCGGGCAAACAAGGCCGAGTGCATGCGGTCCTCGCGACCACCGCCGTATTCGTCTGCCTGAATCTCCACCATGGCAGCCTTTGGGCGACCGGTGAGGCGGGGAATCGCCCAGGTGTGGGGATCTGCCTCCTTGAGCTGGTAAACAGACTTGTGGATCAAGAATTCCTGCAACTGCTCTAAGGTGGCCTTCTTGGCAACATACCGTGACATCGACGGGCCGGTGTCGGTCGCGGCGAGGTCGAACAGAACGCTCGCCACTCCATCGCTGGTGGCGGCATCCAAGGCTGGCAGATCGACGATGACACGCAAAGAGTGTTCGAAAGCGTCCTCTAATTTGTGTCTGGCAGCAATGAGTCCCGGATTCCACTCCCACCGCTCATCAGACCCATCTAGGCCACTGTAGTGAAGTTCGTACAAGCAGAATAAGGTCAGCTGGAGATCTTCATTGTTGAGAACATCACTATTGATCACCACGGTGTTTGCTGCCAAGTCACTGAACGTGCCATCGTCAACTGTTTCAGTACCAGTGGGCTGTTGCAGCAGATCAAACAGAGAGCTGCTCAGGGGCCCGCGCGGTGTTGGGAATTTCATGGCCAGTCTCCTAGGGCGAGGAAGTGCATGGGTCGGTGTCCCTTATTGTAGGTCCACTGATTAGTCTTGGCTGGCCCGAGGCTGTGACGTCCAGTATTGAGCACCGCAAGTGCTTAGCGGGTTGATGCATACCAATTGGGTCCGGTTGGCTATAAAATAATCTTCTTCGATGCAGGCCTTTGTTCTTGGCTCCCGCGTGGCGGGGTCCACACCGCAGTTTTGCGTGGAGTTCACCTCATTAGACAAGCGCCATGAATAGGAGACCAACAAGCTGTGGTACCGATACGGGCTTTCAGCTTGACGGCGGAAGAAGTCAAGGCTGGTTTCTTAGGCCGTGTCGTGGAAGGAAACTTCCGTGCTCATTACGTAGTGAGCATCCACCTCGGGTGCCCTTGGGTATTCGACGTGAGAGCACCAACCGGAATCAGGCCTTCGGGTGCTGGTCTGTTTCAGGCAAAGGGGGGCGAAGCTACCATCGTCATGACGTTGGTATGTCGAAGCTTGCCACGGAGTTGGTGGGTGCTGGGCGGTCCTACTTGACGCATCGGTTGCTCGTTCATCCTTGGATATGCTGGTACCGGATGCTGCCGGTGCTGGACGATGGAATAGAGAGTCACCGCTAATGGACGTAGACCAGTGAACAAGCTGAAAGCTTGGGTCAAGTCCACGGTGAACGGCCAACGTGTGTTACTGGCGACCAAAACTGCCATAGCTGTCGGCGTCGCTTGGTTTCTGGCACCCCACATGCCCGGGGTCACGCAGGAGTTCCCATATTATGCCCCTGTGGGGGCTTTGGTGAGTATGTATCCGACGTTCATGGCATCCGCGCGGACCGGGTTTCAAACACTCGCCGGGCTAGCCTTAGGGATCATGCTGGCCGCTGTGGTGCTGCTATTGGGGGACCCCAACATCATCACCATCTCCCTCGCAGTGGGGCTGGGAGTGTTGCTTGCCGGTGTGCCACGTCTGGGAGCAGGCCGTGACTATGTGCCGATGGCAACACTGCTGGTACTCATCATCGATGGAGCCGAGGGTGTGGATGCTTTCTCCATTGGGTACGCCGTCCAGATGGCGATGGGCGTGTTGGTTGGCTTAGCCGTCAATGAGACGATTTTTCCTCCATTGACCCTGGACGTTGCACGGGTCCGAATTTCGCATGGGCGCCAAGTCCTCCTCGGCCAACTGGAGGACGTCGCGAAGGCGCTTGTGGAACAGTGGCCACCCGAGCATGAGGCCTGGGCCGCCCGCCGGCACCAATTGGAGGATACGGTCAGCGAAATCCGCGGGACCGTCCACGAAGCCAAAGAAAGCCACCAGGCCAACCCCCGAGGCATGGTGAAGTCCCGGCATCTCATCGTCAGCGAAGGCTTCGACGATCTCGCCGTCCTGGAAGTCATTACCTTCCACATCCGCGACCTTTCGGAAGTTCTCGTGGCCGCTATCTGGGAAGGGTCGTTGGAGCTCTCACTCGATGTCCGGCTACGCGAGCCGTTGAGCCGATGTTTACAGACGATAGCCGAGGTGATGCGGGCTTGGGATGAAGGAAACGAGACAGCGAAGGTCCTTGAGGAAGCTCAGGAGAGCCTTGCCGTCTTCATCAGTGTCGCGGCTGTCGAGGAGAGACACGATGTCCCCTCGCTGGCTCCCGGCATCGCTGTGGCACTGGACCTGCAGCGGATTCTCGCTGCACTCCAGCAACGACTAACGCCCGCGGACCCCAGCACCACCAATGTGTGACGGTGCCTTATATTAGACGCCAACCGGGCCACGTCGTTTCCCAACTTTCGCAACGCTGTGCTCGGGAAGTTCAAGCAAGGCTGCAACTTCGGGGAAAGCACACGTGCGCCGGCATTAGTGAAGAACAGCAGCACACTTCCCTGGACCGGCACCCGTGCGGCGGGGTAAGGGGCGAAGTTCAATGCCGCATCAATCGTGCCCCTGTGCAACATCACCCGTGGGACCCGCTCATCGAAGTCAACGGTGGAGCCGGCGCAACCCGGCTGCCTGAGCTAGAGGTGGCACGGCGCGCGAAGGCCAGACGCTGGTATACCTCCAATAGCCCACATGTACCGGCTTTTCTATCAGGCACCAGTGCCACGTAGTACCCACGAACCCGATGGAACGGGTCAATAAGGAAATCAAACGACGCACCGACGTTGTCGAGGTCTTCCCCAACCCGGCGCCGTCCTCGTCGAGCAACATGACGAGTGGGAAGCAGCACGGGACCGACGCTACCTCTTGCGAGGCGTCCATGGCCGAACTCAAGGCCATGAACACAGCACACGCAGAACCCGTGGAGGAGGTGATTTTGCTCCCAGAACTCACTGCAGCCTAATCAAAGAACTAACCCGCACGGTGTTGAGGCAAACTCCACCACTCCACGAGACGCAACCATCCTCCACCGATCCGCTTGTGCTTTGGATTGGTCCGACTTAGCGCGGCTGACCAACCACAAGCTGAGCGAGAGAGCGATGGACGCGACACCACCTGCGTACGCGTACTCGATCTTGACACCCGCGTTATGCAGACTTTCGATCCTGGCCACTGTCTCCATTATAGAAATTACTTGGACAATCTGATTCAGCCACCGAGCCAACAGTAGTTGAAGAGGAAGCCCCCTTAACGGACGGACTTGATCAAGGAGCATGGACGCACAGATGTCCAGTGCTCCGCGGTGTTTCCATCGCAACAAATTACTGCGGTGGGCTCTTTGGTAGGTGTTCTATTAGTCATCTCGTTCCGTTGGGTGGGCTTGGTGAGTCGCTAGACGTCGGAATGCCAAGAGAAGAAGTGGGAATCAATGAAAGATGGAACCAATTAGCGTTTATCGAGCCCTCCGCCATGGTTCTTTCTTAGCATGCTGTTCGGTTAACCCTGATGGATGCCAGCAGCGGTGGTGTATTGGTTGGATATCTCTCACTTCAGTGACAGTCAGGTTGCAGCGACACTCGATGGTGTCGCTGCAACCTGACTGTCAGCTGCTCCTGATCTAAGGTGCTCTTTCCTATTCGCTGACTGATCCGGTTGCGGGGAATCGTTCCCATGCTCGATGCATGGCGAGCATGTCATGGATCATCGGGATTAGGGCCGCAGCGTTGTCTCCCACCGCGATTCCAGCTGCCTCGGCTGAGATACCCGCGGCGTTTAAGGCAGCAGTCCCGGGACCCCACGCACCGATTGCTTTGGCGTGACGGAAGGCCTCTGAGAGCATAAGCGCGACTCGAGGATCCAAGGTGGTGCCAGGATGGCCGACTTTCACATCACGTGCGAGGGATGTGGCCGCTGCCGGTGTTCCTCCCGTGGCCACGATGATGGCGTCGAATTCTGTGGAACGGGCGGTGAGGTAGGTTCGCTGCACAGTCAGGGCTGGGCCATTATCGGTGCTGAGTATGCCACCAGTGGGCGCGATAACCAGTGGGACTATTCCCTCCGCATGGAGCGCCTCACGTGCAGCATCGATTTGGGATAGTTCACTGCTGGTATCTGCGATGATACCCACCACCCGGCCCGTTACGGGCCAGGCTCTGCCCAGCTGGGACAGTGCAGGGCTGGGCACTGAATCGATCTGCTGTACGGTGGCGTCCGGGACCGGCATTCCAAGCCCAGCGGCAACCGCAGCACAGAGACCAGCGTCGATGTTCGCAAGGGCCTGAAGTTGCCGCTCACGTATGTTCGTTTCGTAGCATTTGCCGAGCTCGAACGTGTAAGCCTCAATGGTGTGATCCTGCTCAACGGGGGTCAGGCTGCGGAAAAACAGCCGTGCTTGGCTGAAATGATCGTCGAAGGAAGCCGGGTTACGTCGTTCCTTAATGCTGGCGGCCACGTCTGCGGGAACATCGACGAAGGCGCCGATGTCTTTGCCGGCGAGGAAGGGACAGCCGCCGTCCAATGAGTTGGGGTGGTACGGCGCCGTTCCGGCATGGACGGCCGTCTGGTGCATGCCGTCGCGGAGCATGTCGTTAACTGGGGCATGGGGGCGATTGATGGGTAGTTGGGCGAAGTTCGGTCCGCCCAACCGCGAGATTTGTGTGTCTAGGTAGGAAAACAGGCGGGCTTGGAGCAAGGGGTCGTTGGTGAGGTCGATGCCGGGGACCAAATGACCTGGGTGGAAAGCCACCTGTTCGGTTTGAGCGAAGTAGTTTGTCGGGTTCGCGGTCAAGGTCATGAGCCCGATGGGTTGCACAGGTGCGAGTTCCTCGGGAATGAACTTAGTGGGGTCCAGAAGATCTATGCCTTCAAACATTTGATCTTCGGTGTCGGGGAATGTCTGAATTCCGAGTTCCCATTGTGGGTAAGCACCTGCTTCGATGGCGTCAGCGAGGTCCCGGCGGTGGAAATCGGGGTCCATGCCGTTAATGATTTGGGCTTCTTCCCACACGAGCGAATGCACGCCCTGCTTGGGCTTCCAGTGGAACTTCACCAGCGTGGTTTTGTCTGTTTCGTCAACAAGGCGGAAAGTATGAACACCGAATCCTTCCATGGTGCGGTAAGAGCGGGGAATTCCCCGATCAGACATATTCCAGATGGTATGCGCTTGCGCCTCCGTGTGGAGGGAAACGAAATCCCAGAAAGTGTCATGGGCGCTTTGTGCCTGCGGAATTTCGCGGTCAGGGTGCGGTTTGGCGGCATGAACGACGTCTGGGAATTTGATGCCGTCCTGGATGAAGAACACCGGCATGTTGTTGCCCACCAGATCGTAGGTACCTTCATCGGTGTAGAACTTTGTCGAGAAACCGCGGGTGTCACGGACGGCGTCCGCTGAGCCTCTGGAACCTAGAACGGTCGAGAACCGGACAAAGACCGGGGTTTCTACATCCCTAGCCAGAAACCCGGCCCGGGTGATCTTTGATGCCGTTCCGTAAGAACGGAAGACGCCGTGAGCGCCGGCCCCCCTGGCGTGAACAACCCGTTCTGGGATCCGTTCGTGGTCAAAGTGCGTGATCTTCTCCCGCAAGTGGTGGTCCTGAAGAAGGGTGGGTCCGCGGGATCCGGCCTTTAGTGAATGGTCTGTATCACCCAAACGCAGGCCTTGGGCCGTTGTCAGGTATGGACCGGACTGGGCACGGGAATTCTCCGGTGCGCCTGTCGGGCTGCCTGTGGGGGATACAGCCTCTGGTGTCTGTTGATCAGATTTGGGGGGCAGGGGTTCGTGGGGCTTCTGGGGCTCGGCAATGCTGGGAGGCTCACTGGACGGTGCGCCGGGAATCACGATGTTATCTTCAGCTGACACGCTTCGTTCTCCTTAGATCAAACTTCCTTAGCCTGGGGATCGTTGCAGACTAAATTTGGTCATCATTACACGATGAAGTTTTCTCGGCATTGCTGGGATACGGCACCAACACACACGCACAGACTAACGAAGCTTGCGACCGTATGACACCAATCACAGCTCAGGTTTTCGCGCCTGAGAGGTGCCTTCAGGCGAGACACGCTCTGGTGCGGTGCCCGCACGGGGTCGCGCGTGGATGACGTCCGTGCCGGTGAGCTTCGCTCCTCGAAGTTCTCGCGGATGGCTTGGGGTAAGAAACGTCGATACCCGCCCCAAATGTCAGAACCAGGGAACAGCGCAGTGAGGGCAAGGCGGCCCATTCCAAAGACGCTGGTGAGCCCAGCGTTTCTACCCTTCGTTACCCCATCTCATTTCATCGATGCCTTGCCGGTTTGAGACACTGGTGGCCCACTGGTTGGGTGGTCGCGGGCATCCAGCCAGTTATCCGGCGTCGAAGGATTGATCGCCGCTTTCCTGACCTTGGTTCTCGTGGCTCTGATGGCTGTCGTCACCTGATCCATCGGGCAGCTCGTCAGCGTTCTGGTGTGCCGTTTTCTGCGGGGAAGCCCCCTGCGGCTCAGATGTGCTTTGGGATCCGGGGTCTTTTTCGTCGCTTTCGTGCTGGTTTGAGTTGTTCTTCTCGGGTGTTGGGTCGAACGATGACATGTCACTCCTTGATGGTGAAGGTGGCTAATGCGGATCTAGGATGAATCTATCCGCGGCCGATGCAATTGTCGACAGTTTCAGCCTTCCGTCTTAAATTTTATGGTCGTCGGGACCGGGAAATCAGCTGCCCCATCGCACTGGGATCGAGGCCCTTCAGCAGTGTCTGGACGTCACGGCGGGCCTCCACGACGTCGGCGTCGCGCAGTTCAGCCTCGCTAGTTCCGCCGCTGGTGAGGCCGATCATGGGCAGATCGAGTTTTGCCGGTGCCGCAGCTCGTGTTGGAACGGGCGAATCATTGGCGCTACGACCAAGGCACCGTCCACGATTTCGTGCTAGGTATTGCCGATGCCCAGGACGATCACCAGGACTAAAGACACAAGGGGCCGGCGCTGGCGCGCCGGTCCCTTGGTACTGGTTCCCGTCCGCTGGCGCGGTGCGATAACCGAGGGCTTGGTACTCGCGAGCTCCCACCAAGCTAGAGGACGACCGCTGCGCGGTCGACTGTTAGGGGCAATGCCGTTCGGTTAGGTTCTGAGGGGTGTTGTCAAGATCTTGGTGGTGAGTGTGGCGGGGTAGGTGCGGCGGTCGGGGCTTCGTTCTTTGGCACGGTATTTGGAGATGGCGCGTTTGATGATCCG
>NZ_JASISP010000037.1 GCF_030063185.1 Arthrobacter sp. H35-D1 | reverse complement strand
CACCCCGGACTTCGCCGCCATCGACCGCACCGACCACTGCGTGGCACCCGCAGGCTTGGAAAACCGTGTCAACTCCACGATTTCAGCGATCTTCGACTCCGGAATCACCGGCTTACGCCCCCGCCCCGGCGCGACTGCTCCGAGTTCCTTCAACCCCTCCTGAGCGAAACGCTTCCGCCAAGCACGCACAGTGGCCGAAGAAACACCAGCCACCCGAGCAATCCACCCATTAGCTAAACCTTCAACGGCCATCAGCAACACCTGCGCCCGCCGCACCTGACGATGAGAAACAACCTGAGACTGGGACAAGACCCCCAAGACCTCACCCCGGGCATCACTAAGCTCCAGTGCACGGACTGGATTCATCATAAAACCAGCTCAACACTCAAAACGTAAACTATTTTAGGGACACACCACTAGGAGCCGAAGAGTTTCCTGCTAATCTTCGCGAAAATACCGGGCTCCTCCGACGGATCAATAACACGCCGTTCCACGGAAAAGTCCGTTCCTTGGTCCGTGACGGGTAACCACCTGTTCCCCCACACAACACGCCCCAACACCGAATCATAGACAGGCGGCTCCGCACCCTCAGCCCGCAGAATCTCCCACATCCACGCAGGAATATTCTCCCGAGTCCGAGGAAACGCAATTAGGTCCTGCTGAACACTCGCAGCAATAAACGGAAAAAAGTTAGCCAGCTCGCCAGTGCTAGTGACGGGCACAAGAGGGCGATAAGCAACACTGAGCTCACAAGGACCCCCGGACGAAGAGCCACCTCAGCCGTCGTCCAGGTCCCGCACCGCAAAAAATAACTCTCCACACGCACTTCCGCCAGCCAATCATAAATAAATTCACGACCGAAATCGTTGCCGAATTCAGGGCCGCCCCAACGGTGACCGAACTGAAGCTTTTCAGTTCGGTCAGTTGTGTCCCAAAACATTCGCGAGGTGCTGAGGACCAAATCAGCGTCTTCACCAATACCCCCAGCCTCAAAAGCCTCAGTCTGCAAAACAGCCAACCCCGATTTGACAAGTTCTGTATCAATAAATGGACCAATCCTCACGAGATGACTCCGATCTCTGATGGAAGATTACTGAATGACTTTTTCACGAGTTCTGCACCGTCGAAGGCAAATCCTATTTCGAATTTGCTCGGCAGCCCGACCCTGGTTCCCGGAACCGCGTCGAGACCCAGCTTCAAATTGTCCGCCTGCCCAGTCTCAAGGCGCTGCCGCACCTGCGCCGCAAGCTGATTCTCCAACTGATAGAACGCCTGCCCCTGCGCATTCGGCGCACCTGCACCACGATTCTGAAAAATATGCTGGGCCAACAGATTCCCCGACTCACCCGGACCACCAAACAACGAACGAATCAAACGCCCGCCCTCACAACCGGGACCACCAACCTTGATCCCAGCCATAATCTGCCGATAAAATTTACGATTGATATTCCCCTGAAACAGACCATGAACCTCCGCCGTGACACTCACCGGCTTCGCAGACCCATCCGTAAGAATACTAAAATGATTCCGCCCACCCCCAGGCAACGCCACATCAACGTTGTACCTCACACCCGGCTTCAAGTTGTTCAACTCCGGCGGCCACGCAGTCTTCACACCACCAAAAGTATCGACCCGCGTGACCTTCCCAGCCCCGTCAGTGAAATACTTCTGGACGCTTGGCACTGGATTGCCTGTTACAGGGTCCATCTGGAGGCGGCCCTGAACGACGTAGGCCGTGTTCGGTTTCAACGCCGCCGAGTCCATGAAACTCTCACGGCGTGAATGCGGGAAATCGAGGTTCTTGCGCGTCAAGATGACAGTGTTCTTGATATTCTTGATGTTCTTGGGCTGCGGTAGTCCCTTCCGCCCCGCTGCAGCGAGATCGTCGGAGACTTTCACTGGTGTGTGCGCATTGTTGATCTTTGACGCATTATCTTAAAGACCGTCCGCGAGCCGCGACGAACCACCACCGCCACGAGCCATCACCCGATCAGGAGTGACGTTCACCACTGGTCGAACATCATTCAACATCATTCAACATCATGTGAGTATTGCGCGCAGCACCTGCGAGCCCGTCAAGGGCCGGTGCAAGAGCACGTATCTGGACTGCAGCAGGGAGTTTTGCCGCACTGTTTGCCAGGCTGAACTTGATGCCATCAAGGTTTTTGAGCACCTTGGTGGTAGTCCCCATGCTGCTTGGGCCCACATTGGGTGAGCCGCCTTGCGAGGGAAGGGACCATCTACCTGAATCCGGATGGATCCCGTGGCGGTGACATGTCCGCCACGGGCCGCCCAGCGTGCCGTTTATCCTTGTGTGGGATGTTTGTCGGTGGCAGCCCAGGCGTCCATGCCGCCGTCAAGATGCACGACGTCGGTGTAGCCCGCCGTGCGCAGGCTCACCAGGGCTTGGGCCGAGCGGGTGCCGGCCTTGCAATGCAGCACCAATGGCACTCCCTGCGGCACCTGTTCCAGTGCCGTCCCGTCCTTGATGCCGGCCAGCGGAATCAACACCGACCCGGGGATCCGGGCGATCTCGAACTCCACCGGCTCGCGCACATCTATCAAGACAAAGTCGTCCCCGCCCTGCTCCCGCTCTGCGAGACGTTCGGCGAGCTGCCCGACAGAGATGAGGTCGGCGTCGTCCTCGTTGTGGGCCACGATGCCGCAGAACACTTCGTAGTCCACCAACTCGGTGATGGGCTCCGCCGCGGGGTCCTTGGCGATCCGAATTTCACGCCAGCGCGAAGTGAGGGCGTCGAAGACCAGGAGGCGACCGAGCAGGGACTGGCCAATGCCCGTAATCAACTTGACCGCTTCGGTGACCATCATGGCCCCGATGGACGCGCACAGCATGCCGAACACGCCGCCTTCGGCGCAGGACGGCACCGTGCCGGGAGCCGGCGGCTCGGGATAGAGATCGCGGTAGTTGGGACCGAACTTGTCCCAAAACACGCTAATCTGGCCGTCGAAGCGCAGAATGGAACCCCACACATAGGGCTTGCCCAGCAACGCGGCCGCATCGTTGACAAGGTAACGGGTGGCAAAGTTGTCCGCCCCGTCCAGAATGATGTCGTAGTCGGCAAAGAGGTTCAGCGCGTTGGAGGAGTCAAGGCGCACGTGGTGCAACACCACGTTCACGCCCGGGTTGATGTCCAGGATGGAGTCCTTGGCGGATTCGAGCTTGGTGCGGCCGATGTCCGCCACCCCGTGGATCACCTGGCGCTGCAGGTTGCTCAACTCCACGGAATCGTCGTCGATGATGCCCAACGTCCCCACTCCCGCAGCCGCCAGGTATAGCAACGCCGGCGATCCCAACCCGCCGGCGCCGATGACAAGGACGCGGGCGTTGCGCAGCCGGCGTTGGCCCACCAACCCGATTTCCGGAATGAGGGCGTGGCGGGAATAGCGTTCAAGTTCCTCCGCGGCCAAGGGTGGGCCCGGCTCCACCAGAGCTGGCAGGGAGGCCGCCGTCGTGGCGTTCAAGGGCTGAATCAGGGAAACCATGCTTCTTAATCTAGCCCTGCTTGCCCCCGATGGCGCATTACGCACGGGTAGAATGACACAAACCGGCCCTTTAGCACCCCGGGGCAACGGAGAGGAAGGCTGTCGTCATGACTTTGGAACCGTCTGCCAAGGAACGTCCCGCCGCAAAAAACACGCCGTCCCGCCTGCCCCGCGATGAACGTCGAGCGCAATTGCTGGCCTCCGCACTGGAAGTCTTTGTCAACCACGGCTACCACGGCGCTGCCATGGATGAGATCGCCGAAACCGCCAAGGTCAGCAAGCCCGTGCTGTACCAGCACTTCCCCGGCAAGCGGGAACTGTATTTGGCGCTGTTGGACAGCCATCTTGAGTCGCTGACCGCAATGCTCGTCGAGGCGCTGAGCTCCACCGCCGACAACAAGTTGCGCGTGCAGGCCACGATGAAGGCGTATTACACGTTCATGGCCAATGACGACCAGGCCCACCGGCTGGTTTTTGAATCCGACCTTGTCAACGACCCCGACGTTGCCGCCCGGCTGGAAAACTTCAATGCCAACTATGCCAATGCGATTGGCCAGGTCATTGCCGAGGACACCAAGCTTTCCCCCGTCGAGGCCACACTGCTGGGGCGCGCGCTGGCTGGCATGGCCCAAGTCAGCGCCCGCTACTGGCTCGAAGCCAAGGACCAGCTGGACATCGATGTGGCCAGCGACCTGGTTTATCGTTTAGCTTGGCGCGGAATTAGCCGCTTCCCCAAGGAATCCTGAGCCGCTGCCCCTACAGTGGTTTGTACATACCTTTATCGCAAGTTTGCACCAAGGAGACAACAGTGGAAATCAAGATCGGCGTCCAGAACGTAAGCCGTGAAATCGTCCTTGAATCCGAACAAAGCACCGACGACGTCGCTGCCCTGGTTTCGGAGGCACTGTCCAAGGGCACGGAGCTTCGTCTTAAGGACGAAAAGGGCCGCGTGCTGATTATTCCCGGCAATGCCTTGGCGTACGTTGAATTGGGCGGCGAAAAGGCCCGCGGCGTTGGATTTGGCGCTCTTTAAGCGCACCTTAGCCAGATAAGAGAGAAGAATTTCCATGGTCGCGTTGATTGTTATTGCCCTCTGCTCCGGCGCCCTGGGCGCCATCGCCTGGGCAGTGGACAAGCACCGCACCACCTTCGGCGCGGTGCTTCCTGCCGGCATGGCCGTGGCTGCGTCCCTGCTTGTCTGGATCATCACCATGGCCGTGGGCCTGGGCAATGACAGCGCCACCGCATGGATCCCGTGGATTCTCTCCATCGTGGTGGGCGGTGCTGCGGCCTGGGCCACGGCTGGATTTGTGGGCCGCACCCGCCACGCCCACCAAGTGCGGCAGACCACCGCGATATTGCACATGCACTGACACAACTGCACTGGCCCAACACGCAAAAACGCACCTTCGCCGCATATGCGGGCCATGGCAGCTGCCCATATGCGGCGAAGGTGCGTTCATGCGGAAAATGCCCAGTTACCCCTGCGCTGCCACGGCTCCTGCTTCCTTCGCTGCTGCCGAGATCCCCCGCGCCAGGGCGATGTCCCGTGCGGTGACCTGGCCGCTGGCGTCGTGCGAACTTGTCGCGATGTTCAAGGTGTCATAGCGCCAGTCCACATCGGGGTGGTGGTTGGCCTGCTGGGCCAACTCCCCAATGGCGGCGAACAGGGCCAAGGCAGCGGCCGACGTCGGACACTTCAGTTCCGTGCGCAACTCGCCTGTGTAGCGCCACAACGGCATGGTGGCCAGCTCGGCCTCGATCTTGCTGCGGGTTAAAACATCATCGGGAACAGCCATGGCAAGCTCCTTTGCCCAGTTATGGCAGCCGTGCCTGCACGACTGCGTACCAATACGAACGCGTACTTAAACGTCGGGGCGGCCCTCCATGGCCGAGGACGCCAACGCGTGCTGGCGCTTGGGAATGCGTCCGCCCTGTGCTGCCAGTCTGCCACCAATGACAGCGTGTTTAAAGGCCTGCGCCATGAGCACCGGATTCTGGGCCCGGGTTACGGCGGTGGCCAGCAGCACGGCGTCGCAGCCCAGCTCCATGGCCAACGCAGCGTCCGAAGCCGTGCCAATGCCGGCGTCGAGCACCACGGGAATACCGGCACGGGCAACGATCAACTCGATGTTGTGCGGGTTCAAGATGCCCAGCCCGGTGCCGATGGGCGCACCCAGCGGCATGACCGCAGCCACGCCGAGCTGTTCCAGGCGAAGTGCCAGGACGGGATCGTCGTTGGTGTAGGCGAAGACCTTGAAGCCACGGTGCACCAGCTGTTCGGTGGCCTCAACCAGTTCCAGCGCATCAGGGAGCAGAGTGTGCTCGTCCGCGATGACTTCCAGTTTCACCCAGTCTGTTTCCAACGCTTCGCGGGCAAGCTCAGCGGTCATGACGGCTTCGCGGGCCGTGAAGCAGCCGGCCGTGTTGGGCAGGACCTTGATGTTGTTTTCAAGCAGCAACGCGAACAGGTTCGTGTCGGCACTGCCAGCGCCGTCCACGGCGTACCGGCGCATGGCCACCGTTGTCAGTTCGGTGCCGGAGGCCGTGAGCGCGGCTCCCAGTCCGGCCAGGCTCGGTGCCCCTCCGGTTCCCATGATGAGGCGCGAGCCCAAGGCGACACCGTCGATGACAAGCGCGTCGTTGGGCTGCCCCTCACTGGCCAGTGCGTCGTTGGGCTGCGCGTCGTTGCGCAGTTCGTCGTTGCGGACAAGGGATTCAGTCATGGCTTTTCACTTTCGACAGGTGGTGGGTGGAGATGCTGTGCATGTCTTAGCCGCCTTGGACGGCCGTGACTATTTCAAGGTCGTCGTTGGGTTCAAGTGCGGTGGCCGACCATTGGCTGCGCGGCACAATGTCGGCATTGCGGGCCACGGCCACGCCGAGCCTGCCGCCGTCGGC
Source organism: Arthrobacter sp. H35-D1 (assembly GCF_030063185.1). GTDB lineage: Bacteria > Actinomycetota > Actinomycetes > Actinomycetales > Micrococcaceae > Specibacter. Next base: position 9,899 of record NZ_JASISP010000037.1, on the reverse strand, counting down.
TGCCTGGCCGGAGGGCAGCAGTGCCCTGCCGGTCATGGCCGAAACCAGTGCGGCCACGGTGGTGCCGGCGTCGCAGTTGTGCGGTGCGCCGTTGAGTTGGATGGTGTTCATGGGTTCTCCTTGCTGTGCTGGTTGTCTGTCGGGTCGCTATGTTGGCCGATGCTGTCGGCTGGTTTGAGAGTGGGGGAGAATCGGTCCGGGCGGAACGGCTGCCACGCGAGGTCGGTGATGTTCCCCAGCAATTGCCGGGCGACCAGCGCCGCAATGGGCATCAGCAGCACGCCGTGGCGGAAGAAACCCGTGGCGATGATGAGCCCGGCGATGTCCCTGCCGTCCAGGCCGGCCACGCGTCCCAGCAGTGGGGCGTTGTCCGGGGTACCGGGCCTGGCACGGGCTGTCATTTCCAGCAGTTCCAGTTCGGCGACGGCCGGCATGAGGACCTGGGCGTCCCGCAGGAGCTGGTGGACTCCCCCGGCACTGACACCAGCCGATCCGTCTTCACGGCTACTGGCGCCGATCACCACTGTGCCGTCCCCGCGCGGAACAATGTAGACGGGCAATCCGCGCACCAGGCCGCGGATGGTGGCCGTGGTGAGGGGTCGCAGGTGCGCCGGAACCCGCAGTCGCAGAATGTCGCCGTGGACTGCGCGCACGGGAAGCACCAGGCCCTCCGGCAGTCCGGCCAGCTGCGGCGCGCCGAGCCCGTTGGCCACAATGACTTCCCGGGCGTGGATTTCGGTTCCGTCGGCGAGTTGCACGCCCGTTACGGCTGAGTGCGTGTTCCCTGCTTCGGCGTGCAGCAGGCCGGCGGCCGTCTGGGGCACTAGCGTCTGTTCCGGTTCGGTCCTGCCCTGCTCGACGGCGGAGCGCAGGAGTTGGGTGCGCAGGGCCCCGGCCATGGCGCGCGGATCCACCTGGTGGTCCGCCTCCACCCTGTAGGCACAGGAGATGTGCGGGCCCACCATGGGTTCGGCGGCGCGGGCCTCGCGAATGGTCAAGGGCACCACGTCCAGGCCGTGCCGAAGTTGGACGTCCCGGAGGTCCGCCAAGGCTTTCCTGTCGGCCGGGTCCGCCCCGAGGACAAGCGTGGGGGACGTGTTGAAGCCGGTTTCCACCTCCGCCGGCAGCGAGGCCATGAACTCCGGCCAGCGGGCTGCCGAGGCAAGCGTCAGCTCCAGCAGCGCTTCTTCCTGATAGTGGAGTTCGCTGACGGGGGCCAGCATTCCGGCCGCGGCGAAGGTGGCTCCCGAGGCGGGAGCAGGGTCGATGACGGTGACGGTGCGGCCGGCCCGTTGGGCTTCCCAGGCAATGCCGAGGCCCACGATTCCGCCGCCAATGACTGCCACGTCTGCACTCGCCGCGTCGGCACCCGTCACGTCAGAGCTGGGCGTTCCAATGGTCGAAAAATCCTGCACAGTGCGCGCCATCAGGGTCTCCTTCCCTACGCCGGTATGAGCCGGATCAGGTTCCACGCCCACTGGGGCGTCTTTCGGTCGGCACATTTCGGCGCCCTCTCAGCCAGCTTCACTGGCTCCCGCGGTACTGCATTAGTCTATGAGACATGAGCCAAACTTCTGCCATCCATGACAAAACACCCACAACGGACGCCCCTTCCCTTGACACGGCCAGACTGTACCTGTGTACCGACGCCCGCGAAAAGCAGGGGGATTTCGCCGACTTTTTGCGCGCCGCCTATGCCGGCGGCGTGGACATCATCCAGCTGCGCGACAAGTCCCTGGAGGCCGCGCAGGAGCTTGAACTGCTGGCCGTGTTGAAGTCCGTCGCGCAGGAATGCGGCAAGTTGTGGGCCGTCAATGACAGGGCCGACGTCGTCATGCTCAGCGGCGCTCCCGTGTTCCACGTGGGCCAAAATGACCTGCCGCTGCCTGCCGCGCGCTCCCTCGTGGGCCCAGGAACGGCCATGGGCCTGTCCTGCCACGACCCTGCCCAGGCATCCGCCGCAGCTGCCAACCCCGACGCCGACTACTTCTGTGTGGGGCCGGTGTGGGCCACCCCCACCAAGCCCGGCCGGGCCGCCGTGGGGCTTTCCCTCGTGGAACACGCCGCGTCGCTAAACACTGCCAAGCCGTGGTTCGCCATTGGCGGGGTGGAGCTTTCCACCGTCGATCAGGTGGTTGCCGCCGGGGCGTCGCGCATCGTTGTGGTCAGGGCCATTACCGCAGCGGAAGATCCGACGGCGGCCGCACAGGAACTGCTTTCCCGCCTGCCTGCGCTGGGGTAGCTTTTGCGACGGCGCAGCCTTCACGGCCAGCGTGTCCTGATGCTGGCTGGGGGCGGGGTGCTAGCGGGTGCCCGGGTGCCGGAGTCCCAGGATGTGCGCCAGGGAGTCCAAGTGGAGTTCAAAGAGTGCTGCCGGGTCCGCGAAGGTGGCAGCCCCGTACTGGCCAAAGACTTCAAAGTTCACGGCACCGAAGAGCGCCGTCCACACCAGGATGCCGCGCGCCAGGACGGCGTCGGGCACCTCCAATGCCAGTTCCTCGCGGACAGCGGCAAAGTTCGCGGCTGGTGCCTGGGCCGGCGCCTGGCCGGGCCGCCGACCTGGAGTTTGGCCGGGCGTCTGGCCGGGCATTTGATCGTCAAGCACCCCGGCCTTGTAGGCATCTTCGATGAGGCGCACCAGCCGCAGCACAACCCGCGTGCCCGGTTCCGTGGTCTGGGCAGCCGGAGCCTCGTATCCTGGCACGGGTGCGCCAAAAAGCAGGCCGTAACGCGCGGGCTCGGCCAGCCCCCATTCCCGCACCGCCCGGCCCAAGGCCCGCCATTGCGCTGAAAAATCATCGCTCGGCACGCTGTCCACCGCCTGGTCCACGGTGTCGCCCAGCGCGTTGTAGCCGTCAACCAAAAGCAGCGTCAGCAACTCGTCCCGGCTCGCCACATACCGGTAAACGGCCGATGAGACCACGCCCAGCTCACGCGCCACGGCCCGCATGGACAGCCCTGCCGCACCGTGCTCGGCCAGTTGCGCACGCCCGATGCTGAGAATCTCCGCCATGGTTTGCGCCCGGGCGCGCTCCCTGGGTGTTTGTGTCATGGCACCATCATTCCGCGTAATCGAGACTGCCGTCAACTTAAGTGAGCACCGCTCTTGACTTGTGCAGGGATAGCATCCGACACTTAATGCGAGAGCATCGCTCTCTCATTATTGGAACTTCGAAACTGAGGGCATCATGGAAACTATCAAGGTTGTCACAGGGGCAGGTCCCGTCGGCTGGACGGTCGCAACGCAGCTTGCTGCATCAGGCCACCGGGTGCGCATTCTTACCAGGTCGGGCTCGGGCCCCGAGCACCCGCTGGTTGAGAAGCGCTGCGTGGACGTTGGAGATGCGGCACAATTCCGGGATGCCCTGGCCGGGGCGGATGCGGTATTTCATTGCATTCACGGCTCCACCTACAGTGCGGAAGCCTGGCGCCGGGAGTTGCCCGGCGCCGAACAAACCGTGCTGGACGCGGCAGGCGAGGCGGGCGCCGTCGTGGTTTTCCCGGAAAGCCTGTACTCCTACAGCACCCCCTCGCGCGTCATGGACGAGAACAGCCCACGCCAGGCTGCCGGTGGCAAGCGGGGCGTCCGCACCATGTTGTTGCAGGCGCGTGCGGCGTCGCCAACGCGCACCGTGAGCGTGGTGGCGTCGGACTTCTTTGGCCCCAGGGTGCGCAATGCCCACGCCGGCGAGCGCATGGTGCCGCGCATCCTGGCCGGCAAGGGCTTGCAACTGCTGGGGAACCCGGACATCCCGCACACCTTTTCCTATGTGCCGGATCTGGCAGCCGCCATGATTCTGGCCGCGAAGACCCCCGTGGCGTGGAACCAGGTGGTGCACGCCCCCAGCCTGCCGGCGGTGTCCCAGCGCGAGCTGGCAGCGGCCTTCGCAGCGGCGGCAGGGGTTCGGCTGCCGCGGGTCGGAACCATTCCAGGCTGGGTTGTCAGGGCCGCCGGCCTTGTGTCCCGGGACATGCATGAGCTGGCGGAGACCCTGTACCAATTTCAGGAGCCGTTCGTCATGGACTCCACAGCCAGTGCGGCGCTGCTGGGACTGACACCCACGCCGCTGGAACGCGCGGCGACGGAGACGGTGGCCTGGTGGCGCAGCCCCGCTAGCGTGCCGCTTCCACGGTGAGGGCCACTTTGCGCAAAAGTGCCGCCAACTGGGCTTCCTCCTTGGCGCTGAGGCCAGCCAGCATGTCGCGGTCCCGTTCAAGGAATTTCGGGAATTCCCGGTCCACAAGCTCCTTGCCCAACGGCGTCAACTTCATCAACACCACCCGGCCGTCATGCTCCCAGTGCAGCCGTTCAATGAGTCCCCGCTTCAGCAACCGGTCGGCATTTTTGGTGGTGGAGGCGCCGCTGAGCATGGTGGCCGAAGTAACTTCACTGGCCCTCATGGGTCCGCCGGCACGGGCGAGCGTGCACAGGACGTCGAATTCAGCCCGCGTCACGCCGGCAGGAGCCAGGTCCCGGCCCGCCCGGTGGGAGGTGAGGGCCCCGATCCGCCCGATTCTGCCCATCACCTCGATGCTGGAAACCTCCAGCTCCGGACGGGCCTGCGCCCAGCCTTGGCGCGCTTTGTCAACAAAGTCGCCCATTTCATCCCCTGCACCCATGGATCCAGTGTAGAGACGACTCTCACACGCCTCGAATATATTTTACTAGTAAAATATATAGTAGTGTTTAAAGATGACCACAACCACCCGAATTCGCCATTCCGGCACCGCCTTGGCCCATGCAGCCTCAGCCACCACGTGGCGGAACTCGATGAGATTGCGTCCGGCCGACGCCGTCTTCGTCCCGTCCATGAAGGTGGGAATCACGGCAACTGTGGTGCTGGTGGCCGGAGGGCTGACGGGCCAGCAGCACCTTGTTGGACTGGCCGCACTGGGAGCCCTGGTCTCCGCATTTGGCCGTTACCAGCCCTATGGCCGGCTGGCCCGGCAACTGGCCATGGTGGCGGTGAGCCTGCTGGTCGCTACCGGGGTGGGCGCCCTGATGGGCGCAGCAGGAGTTGCGCCGTGGCTGGCCATGGTGGTGCTTTCGTTGATCGCCGGGCTGGCCTCCCACATCTTCCACGCCTTCAAGATCACCGGACCGGGGGCTGTCATCCTGGTCTTTGCCGCCTCCGCCGGCACCAGCACGGCCCACTCCTTCGCCGACGTTGGCCCCGTCCTGCTGGCAGTGTTCCTCGGCGCATTGGTCGGCTGGCTGGTTGCCCTGGCACCGGTACTGTTTTTCCCCATGGGACCGGCCCGGCTGGCCACGGCACGGGCCGTTGGCGCGGTGGTCCGGTGGGGAGGACATCCCGGCACCGCCACGGAAGCCACTGGACTGCGCGGCTCGGGCTCGAGGGACGCTGGGCTGCGGGAAGCGGCACTCCGAGCCGTGGACACGGCAAGGGATTCAGTGGCCATCAGCGCCACCAGCCAGGTTCCCGGCAAAAAGCGAGCCGCCGTGCTGGCCCGTCATGCCCACGCGCTGGAGCTGTTGCTGGCAGAAGCCTCCGCCGTGCTGGGCACCGCGGCCCCGTCGGCGGAAAGCCTGGAACGCCTGGCCCGGCACGAAGCCACGCTTCGCAAAGTGCGCGGCCTCGCAAAAACCAGCCCCGGGCGGCAATCGCACCCGGCCCCGGTGCGGCCCCGCCTGTTCCCGACTGCCCGCACGGCCCTGCTGTCGAGAGACTCGCTGAGCCAGGCGCTGCGCATGGCTGCTGCGTCGGCGTTGGCCGGGTGGGCCGCCGTCGTGCTTGGCCTTGAACACCCGCTGTGGGCGTCGATGGGTGCCGTTGCCGCGTTGCAGGGCCTAAACTACAGCATCACCGTTCAACGCTCCATCCAGCGCTTGGTGGGCAATGTGCTCGGAGCGGTGGTGGCGTTGGCCCTGTTGTCGATGCCCTTGGGGTTCTGGCCGGCCGTGGCCATGGTCATCGTTTTTCAAGTGCTCGCCGAACTGCTCGTCATGACCAACTACACGCTGACCACCATCGTGGTAACGCCGATGGCGCTGATCATGACGGGACTCGGCACCCAGTTGGCACCCGAAGCGGCGTTTGTCCGCGTGGGCGACACCCTGGTGGGGGTTGTTATTGGCATCCTGGTGGCGGCGTTGAGCATCTCCCTCTCAGACCGCCACCATCTCGGAGCCCGCGCCTAGATTCGGGCAACTGCTGCCTTTCGGGCAACCCCCACTCCGGGCAGCTACTGTGCCGCGGGGAGCTCCATGGCCTGTGCCAGCAGCTCGAAGCTGCGCTGCCAGGCTGCACGGCCGGTGATCTGGGAAGCCACGATCAGCTCGTCGGCGTCGGCCTTGGCGGCAAACTCCTCAAGGTAGGCGCGCACCACCGGCTTTGTTCCCACGGCCGAGTACCGGCGCATGTTCAGCACCTGCTGGCCTGCCGGGGACTCCAGCAGGAGATCGTACTCGGCGTCGGTGAAGCTGCGCCCCGGTGCCACAAGCGCCCCGGCCATGTTGCGGTTGGCCGTCAGGGCCAGTGCGTCGGCTTCCTCTTCGGTGTCGGCCACGATGGCGTTGACGCCGGCAATCACATACGGTTCGGCCAGCGCTTCGGAAGGCTTGAACTCGCGGCGGTAAATGCGCACGGCGTCCTCCAACGCCTGCGGGGCAAAGTGCGAGGCAAAAGAATAAGGCAGCCCCAGCGCCGCCGCCAGCCGAGCCCCAAACAGCGACGAGCCCAGGATGTAAACGGGCACATTCGTGTCCTTGCCCGGGTAGGCATTCACGCCCGAGATGCGGCTCTGGCCGGCAAAGTAGGCCTGCAGTTCCTGCACATCGGACGGGAACGTGTCTGCAGCAGACGGATCCCGGCGCAGGGCGCGCATGGTGTTCTGGTCACTGCCTGGAGCCCGGCCCAGGCCCAAGTCGATGCGCCCCGGGTGCAGTGTCTCCAGCGTGCCGAACTGTTCGGCAATTTGCAGCGGCGAGTGGTTGGGGAGCATGATCCCACCGGCACCCAGGCGGATGGTGTTGGTGTGGGCAGCCACGTGGGCGATCAGCACGCTCGTTGCGGAGGAGGCGATGGAGGGCATGTTGTGGTGCTCGGCATACCAAATGCGCGTGTACCCCCACCCTTCGGCCTGCTGCGCCAATTCCACGGATGAACGGAAGCTGGCGGCGGCCCCGTCCGTCCCGATGTGGGCGAGGTCAAGGATGGAAATGGGAAGCGTCATGGGTGCTGCCTTTCTAAGTAGTCATTGGCGCCAACCTGCTTTGGGCCGTGGATATTTCCGCCTGTGGGCGGCGCCACTCCCCGACTGCCCCGATCGGCCCGGGACTATCAAGCCGAGTCCATCAGGCAGGGACGCTGAGCCGGTCCAGGGCTGCGAGCGCAGCTGCGCGTCCGGCCCGGTTCGCACCCAAGGTTGAAGCCGAGGCGCCGTAGCCCACCATGAGCAGCCGCGGCTCCCGTGACACCTTGACCCCGTCCATGACGATCCCGCCGCCCGGTTCTCGCAGTTTCAGTGGCGCCAAGTGGTCAAGCGCCGCCCGGAAGCCGGTGGCCCAGAGGATGGAGTCTGCGGCAAAGGTGGTGCCGTCCTTGAACACCGCCCCGTCGAGGGTGAGTCGTTCCAGCGGTCCTCGGGAAAGCAGCGTTCCTGCCGCAATACCGTTTTGGTACTGCCGTGTCAGCGGAATGCCCGTCACGCCCACCACACTTAGCGGCGGCAGGCCGGCGGCGGTGCGTTCATTGACGCGAGCCTCAATGTCACGTCCCCAATCCTGCGTGAACTCGCCGGTCTTGAACTCGGGCTGGCGACGGGTGGACCAAGCTGTCTCGACACCGGCTTGTGCCAGTTGCAGCAGGAACTGCACGGCCGAGGTGCCGCCGCCCACCACCAGGACCCGTTGGCCGGCAAAGTCGGCCACGGACCGGAAGTCGTGGGTGTGCAGCTGCTTCCCTGCAAAGGTCTCCACGCCGGGGTAGTGCGGCCAATGCGGCTTGTCCCAGGTGCCGGTGGCGTTGATGACAAGGCGGGTGGAGAAGGTGCCGGTGTCCGCCTCAACCAGCAGGCCGCCGTCGTCCGTGGGGAACGGACGCACGGCCTTGACCTTCACTGGCCGGCGCACCGGCAGCGAGAATTCGTTTTCGTAGCGGCCGTAGTAACGGGACACGACGGCGGAGGCGGGCTCGGCGGGGTTGACTGCGGGAAGCTTCATGCCGGGGAGGCCATGAATGGCGTGCGCGGCGCCGAGGGTGAGTGCGGGCCAGCGATGCAGCCACGCGCCTCCGGGGGCCGGATTGGCGTCAAGGACCACACAGTCCGTCCCTGGCCGCAACCCGTGCCTAGCCAAGTAATAGGCGGCCGACAATCCGGCCTGCCCTGCACCAACAACCACTACATCTTGCATTCTTGCCTCCTTGTGTGAGGCAACGGGCCTCATCCGGGGGCTATTCCGGCTGTGCTGCACGCCACTGGGCCGCGCGCTGGGACAGGGCCGCATCCGCCATCCACACCACGGCGGCGCCCACCGCGTAGGCCACCAGGTCCAGCGCGGAGAAAGTGGTGCCAAAGACCAGGCGCGACGGCGGGAAGCTCACCGCCAGCTGAGCGGGGACGCCCGTCAGCTGGGCAACTTCAATGAAGGCGCTGATGCCGAAGGCTGCGAGCGCCACCCACATTTTTCGGGCTGCGGGAAGGGCGAGTGCGAGCAGCAGATAGACCAGCCCGGTGAACAAGGCGTCGGTGATCAGGCTGGAAATATCTCCCGGGACAAAGAAGTGCAGCACCAGCCCGAGAACAGCCACGTCGGTTGCGGCAAAGAGCAGCGCAAGGCGCCGAGACTTGGGAGTTTGCACAAATGCCATGGGCTCGAGCCTAGCGGGGCAGGCGTCGTCGCGGCCGCAGGCCTCAGGCGCGTACGACCGGCAGCTCATCCCACTCGGTGGTGTAGCGAGGCGAGCTGTGTTCGCGTTTCATGGACCAAGCTGCTGGTGCGGCCAGACCGCCCACACCGATGCCGATGGCCAGCGCCCCAAAGCGGCTGCGCACCTCCCCCATCACGCCTCCCATATCTGCCTGGTTGCCGTCCTGGCTGCCGGCTTGGTTGAAAATATCAAGCATTTCCGGCCCCACCGACGGCTCCAGGCCGTGGAACATGACCCCGGCCCGCAGATAGGAAGCCCCCTCGACAGCGCCTTGGGCCATGGCCGCAACGGCCGCGCGCACCAACACGATCGGGTCGCTGGTCGGTGCGGCGAAGCGGATGGTGGCGGCAGGAAAACTGCCCTCCCCCGCTGCAAACCGGCTGGTTCCCGCCGTCACTGTCATGGAGGAGGCGGAGAGTCCGGCCTCTATGAGCCGGGCTGCGCCACGCTGGGCATACACGCCCGCAACCTCCTCCATCCCGGCCACCGTGGTGACGGGTTCGGAAAAGCTGCGTGAGAACATGATCTGCGCCTTGTCCACGCGTTCTTCGCTGTGCGGAATACACTCTGTTCCGTTGAGTTCAAGAACGGTGCGTTGAAGCACCACGGAGAACTTCTTCCGGATCAGGGCCGGCTCCGCCGCCTTGAGGTCGGCGATGCTCTCAAGACCCATCAGCTTCAGCCGCGCAGCCGTCTTGGCGCCCACTCCCCACAGCCCCGAGGCAGGCACTCACTGCTGAATGTAGTCGACCTGCCCCGCCGGCATCGCATCCAGGGCACACACCCCTCCCAACGCCGGGTTCTGCTTGGCTATCCTGTTGGCGAACTTCGCCAGGGTCTTGAACCATGGATTATTGTATTAAATGCAACTGGATACTCGTCTCTGGGGTATTCAGCTGACCGGCCTAGCTTGATGTCCGCCAGGGCCGGCTGACGGCGGGGAATTCCAGGCTTGGAGTGTGTTCGCCGCCGGTAGGCGGGATCGGGTGGGTTGCTTTGGGCCAGGGC
>NZ_JASISP010000036.1 GCF_030063185.1 Arthrobacter sp. H35-D1 | reverse complement strand
ATTAGAATCGCCGACACCGCCATGGCAGCCCTGCCCATCACCCGACACGAATTCCACGGCGAATGGAACTACACCCTCAACCCCAACAAAGCACCATAACCCCGTGTTAAAAACTGGCAGTCCCTTAGTGGGCAGCATAGCGTTGCATCCGGACTGTGGAGACTCCGCGTTCGGGCATGTACCGGATTTCTTCGATCGTTGCGTGTGGGATGGGGAAGCGGGCCTTGCTGATGTGCTTGTCGATCCGGTTTGAGCGCCGGAGATCCAGCGCCTCATCCACGGTGGCAAGGAACAGCTCCTCCGGTGTTTTGAGATCGTTGCTGTCGTCTTTTGAGTTGTTCCTCGAGTTGGCGGGCGACCTGGGTGATGGGCAACGCCCGGAATTTCTCGTAGTCAACACCGGTGCACATCGCCTGCTACCGGCCTTCCTGGTAGTAATTGGCGCCGCGAACATACACATCGCCGTGTTCACCAATCTCGGTTTTGGCCGGGACTTTCTTCATGTTTGGTGCCGCTGGCAATGGCGGACGGTTTGTTGGCTGTCGCTGTTCATCGAGGCCATCAGCCGTTTGAGAGTGGTGTAAGTGGGATAGCCGTGTTGGTTCAGGATTTGTTGGCACGTCGCCTCTAAACGTTGCCTGTTGTTCTTACCTAGGCCCTCCAGAATGTTCTGGCAGTCCAGAAAGGCTTGTGGGCCTGGATTTTCGGGCGGGCCAGGACCGTCTCGATGACCCTGATCGTCGCGGGGCCGAAGCTGCGGGCGCGGTCAAGGAACCACTTCAGGGACCAGAGGCCCGCCAGATCCTGATGCAGTTTGGGTAAGGGCTCGTCAGTAAATAAGCCGGTGTGTTGCTGTTTGGGGGCCTATCGTTGTGGTATGGCCATTGGTGCGGAAGTGGAAGCGGGGATCCGGGGAAAGTTCGATTCGCTGTTCCCGCATTTGGATGAGAGACAGCGGCGTTTGGCGATGGGCGCCGAGGCGCGGTCGTTGGGCCATGGCGGGATCAAGGCCGTTGCCCGGGCGGCCGGGGCCAGCCCGACGACGGTCGCGCGGGGCGTGGCGGAGTTGGAGGCCGGCGGGGATCCGTTGAAACGGGTGCGCCAGCCCGGCGCTGGCCGCAAGCCCCAGACCCTCAAGGATCCCGGACTGGTTGCGGCGCTGCTGTCGCTGGTGGAACCGGAGGAACGCGGGGACCCGATGTCGCCGCTGCGCTGGACCACAAAGTCCATCCGGGCCTTGGCCGATGAACTCAGCCGGACGGGGCACCGGGTCTCGGCCTGGACGGTGGCGAACCTGCTCCACGAGCAGGGCTTTAGCCTGCAGGGCAACGCGAAACAGGTCGAGGGAAAAGTCCACGCCGACCGTGACGCCCAGTTCAGCTACCTCAACAACCAAAGCCGCGAACACCTCAACGCCGGGCAGCCGGTGATCAGTGTCGACACGAAGAAAAAGGAACTCATCGGCCTGTTCACCAATCGCGGGAAGACCTGGCGTCCCGCCGGGGATCCGATGCGGGTGAACGTCCACGACTTCCCCGACCCGGATCTGGGCAAGGCCAACCCCTACGGCATCTACGATGTTGCGGCCAATGACGGCTGGGTCTCGGTCGGCACAGACCACGACACGGCCGCGTTCGCCGTGGAAACGATCCGCCGCTGGTACGCCGGGGTCGGCAGGGCCACCCACCCAGACGCGGAGCGGCTGCTCATCTGCGCCGACGGCGGAGGCTCCAACGGCTACCGGCTCCGTGCCTGGAAAACAGAACTCGCCGCCCTAGCCGCCGAAACCGGGCTGGCCATCACCGTCTGCCACCTGCCACCAGGGACCAGCAAGTGGAACAAAATTGAACACCGGCTCTTCTCCCACATCTCCATGAACTGGCGCGGCCGGCCCCTGACCAGCCACCAGGTCATCATCGACCTGATCGGCACCACCACCACTCGCACCGGGCTCACGGTCCACGCCGAACTCGACGATTCCATCTACCCCACCGGCATCAGGATCAGCGACACCGAAATGAATGCCCTGCCCATCACCCGCCACGACTTCCACGGCGAATGGAACTACACCCTCCAACCCACCCAAACGACATAACACCGTGTCATTTACTCGCAGGCCCTAAGTGTCCGGCCATGGTCGAGTACTGGCCCTTGCGCCCGTGTTTGCGCGGATGTCCACAGGCCACGGCCTCGCCATCGAAGACCGTGATTTTCACTGCGGCCAGCCGGACCTTCAAGATTGTCCCGGTCAGCTTATAGGGCACCGAGTAATGCTGATAATCGTCGGTGACATGGTATTTCCGTCCAATTTTCAGCTGCTTACATTCCACGGATTCAAACCTTTCCGAAAGCAAGGGCTGCAGCAGCTGCGCTTCCTCCAAAGTGAAGTGCTGGCTCCTGGTCGTGCCATCCACTCGCCTGATCTGTTCATTGATCTCATGGGCCCGCCATCGACGGCCGTGTTCAACTCCGCCAACGTCATCCAAACCTCCTCGCTCAGATACCCGATGACCCGTTTGTTAGCGACGTTGACCGCAGATTCTGGAGCAGCCTTATCCGTCTTATCCCCAATTAGGGATAAGCGCGAAGGTGCGTATCCGGTTGTTAGCTCAGGTTCTTCGTGTGGTGCCGGGCCCTTGGGCCACGATTTCCCGCAACGTCGTGGGGTTATGGTTCGACTCCAGCCTGAGGAGACTTTGGAAGGCTGACATGGGTGAGCGCCGACGGTTGTAGCGACAGACGAACTCGTCCAGATAGACCTGCAGGTGTCCATTGCTCACGGCGGGGTGGGTGCCTCGCAGCCAGGACTTGAAGTCGCTGATGGCTCTGTGAACACGCGGCATGACGGGTTATGTTTCTCCGGTGCGTTTGGCCGCCCTTCTTCGCGAGCAGGACATAGGGACCCCCTCCGTCTGAGTTAAGCCGAATTCGGCTTAACAGCGATTAAGCCGAGAATTTCGTTAAGCTGAGTGACGGCTCGGGGGACTCGTGTTTGCGCTGTGTCAGGTCCAGTTTTGCGGCTTAATCGTTCGTAGATTATTGGAAGACCCGACCATCCATGGTCCGCAGTGGTCAGGTCAATCCTCGAACGTGGAATCGTCAGCTGATGGGCAAGGCGGCATTCGGTGCCTGAATCACTATGTCAAGCAGGAGGTCGCAGTTGAAGCTCATGGGTAGCGGTCCTACCTTCGTGGCGGAGCCGCGGTCCGTGGAACAAAAACGAACCAGAAAGTTAAGCCGAGGAATCTATCCCTGAACCCCGGAGCGACGCGGTCAGAAGCTCGGCGCTCGGCTTAACGGATTTGTCGGCTTAATCCGTATGGACAACCGCATCAGGTGCCACGGTGTCATGGACGAAGTTATACAAAGTCGGTCCTGAAGCATCCGGGATGACTTGCATGCGGATCCGTCCGGAGTCCTGACCGCGGGCCTCAACGGCCACAACAACATGGGCGGCCTTGGCAATCCTGCTGCGCCCGCCACTCCTGCCCTTTTCAACCCCGCCGACCTCGCATTCATCAACTTCGACCTCCCCCGTCAGGCAAGGTGCGCTGGGGGTTGACCATGGCTCGGCGCAGGTTGTGCAGCATCGTCCACGCGCTCTCATAGCGGCTGAGTCCGAGCTCGCGCTGTATCTGCACTGCAGAGATCCTGGGTGTGCTGGTCGTCATCAGATATGCCGCCCAAAACCAGTACTGGAGCGGCAGATGGGTCTTGTGTAGCACCGTCCCGGCCGTTAGCGAGGTTTGACGATGTCAGCCAGCACATTCCCAAAGGATCCGCGTTGAAAGGGGCCAACCCTTCCGCTCATGACATCGTGGGCAAACAAAGCCCTCGGGCCATCGGCAGGCAAACAAATACTCCAAACAGGACGGCTCATGACCGAACCTCGCCTGGAACTCCAGAATCGACCGCGGAAAGCCCGGACCGGCCATCATCCAAAACTACACCTGAGCTAATACGAAAGTAAGGTGTGTCAGGCTGCCTCCCGATTGCTCAGGGTGATGTTGTAGCCGAGGGCTTGGAGGCGGCCGATGGCGTTGTTCTTGGTTCGGGTGGGATCCTTTTGGGTGAAGAAGTCCGATCCCGGGTCGTGGTAGCACTCACCCTGGGCGAGCATGTGCCACACGGCGGTGAGAATGGAGTGCTCGGTGGAGACGATGGCTTTCATTTTGCCGCGGCGCACGATGAGTCTCTTGTAGCGGGCCCCGAGGCAGCTGTTCTTGGGGTGGCGGGCAGTGGACAGTGCGGCGATGCCCAGCGCACCTTTGAGGTAGCGGTTCCCGGGGCGGGTCTTGGTGGACTTGACCCGGCCGGCGGATTCGTTGGAGCCCGGCCCAGGAGGCCAGCCGGCCGGGGGTTTCAAAGCGGGCCATGTCCGCCCCGGTTTCGGCGATGATGACGTCGGCGACAACGATGGATACCCCGGGAATGGTGGCAAGGAATTCCCGGGCCGTTTGAAAGGGTTCCATCGCCTCATCGATCCGCGTGGTGATTTTATTGACCCACTTGGCGCGCGACAACTAAGGCCGAGAGGTGTCTCGGAACCCGTGCGGTATGAAAAAATCAAAACCCGGTTCCGCGACACAAGAGGATCACCGGAAGCTGCCGCCGACAATCAGAGCTGAATTCTAGTGAGTTACAAATAAAGCGTGTCGCTCCCATGGCTTGGGACCGATCAGGCAAGAAAAAGCCCTTCACCCCAGCATTTCCGTGGGTTAGAGCGTTGTTCGGTGGAGCTAAGGAGATTCGAACTCCTGACCTCTTCGATGCGAACGAAGCGCGCTACCAACTGCGCCATAGCCCCGTGGCGACCGTAAGACCACCAGCATTTCTAGGTTAAACCCAGATCAGGCAGATTTCAAACTGTTCCGCGGTCAAGGCCGCCGACGGGACGTCTGGCCGTCCAGTCGCGCGGCCCGGGTGCTCAAGTCTCCCTGCGCCAGTAATTGCTAGCTGCAGCAACGGTGGCGAACTCGATCGCGACAACATGGGCCGCTGCCGTGAGGGAATCGGGATCGTGTGAATAGTTCGGGCGCAGCGCATCCCGCACTTCTGCGTCCGGCTGGATCGCCCCGACTCTCTTACGCGCCAGCATCATGGCCAGCTGCCGCGGCTCTGCGGGAGTTGACGTAATCAACGCACCGCCAAGAATCATTTCCACTTTCGTCTCACCTTGCACCACGCGACGGTGGGCCTCAGGCTGCTCCACAAATCCGAATAAAACGATGAAAATCATTCAAACCCTAGCCGCTGGCGAAACCGCGTGAAACGATGCATTCATGCCCATCACTACCAGCTCAATTAACCACATTCGCTTGACAGTCACGGACATCGAGCGGTCGAGGGCCTTCTATGAAGGCCTGTTTGCTTGGCCGGTCGCGATTGAGATGCCTGCGGACACCCCTGAAGATGATCAGGAACGCTATGCATTTCTCTACGGAGGTGTCATATACAACCTTGGCCATTCCCTTCTAGGACTCCGGCCGGTTTCAGCAGACTCCTTTGATGAAAACCGGACAGGTTTGGACCACATCAGCCTTGACGTTGCATCGCCTGCCGAACTCGACGTGGCCGTCTCACTTCTTGACCTTCAGGGCATCGTCCATGACGGCATCAAGGACATCGGCGACGGCTTCATCTTGGAATTCCGCGATCCGGACAACATTGCCCTGGAACTTTATGCTCCGAAGACTCCAAAGTGACGCGCTCGACCGGCACCTCCTTGGGTTGCGAGGGGCGTTACACGTCCTAGTGCTGCAATTGCAACCATTCGCCAAACCCAACATTGCCAACAGCATGTTCAGGCACCAAGTTCTTGCCGAGCCGTAAAAATGCCCCAAAGGCTCCGGGCAGCGGCACAGCCGAGACCATGGCCTTGCTGCCCGTGACAGCCTTCCATTCCTGCGCCAGCGCTTTCATGGTGGCCACTGCCGGTCCACCGGCGATGACTTCGCTGCGCAACGCCTCACCCTCAACTGCTTCGGCCAACAAAACCCGGGCGACGTCCGACGTCGAAATCGACTGAAAAGACACGCCTCGAAACGCCGGGATCAAGCCGACTTTCGCTCCTGTGGCAAAAATGCCCGACACCAAGTTGTGAAACTGCGTGGCGTACACAACGCTTGTGGGCAGCTCGGCCCGTTCGTAGTTGCGGGCTCTGGCTGCCTGGACTTGGTAATATCCCAAGGAGCACTCGTCCGCGCGAGCAATGGTGAGCAGCACGCAGCGCCTCACCCCGGCACGCCTGGAGGCTGCCAAAACGTCCGCAGTCAAGGCCGGCATGGCCTTCAGCGACGCACCGGACCGGGCGTCCAGTGTTTCCACCACGGCGTCCACACCTGCCAATCCGTCTGCCACACCGTCACCGGAACGAAAATCGGCGCGCACGTACTCGGCACCCGACACCCGGGCCCGAATCTCCGGTAGTTGGCGGCTCAGCGACCTCATCGTGCAGCCCGTGGCAACGCCGTGTTCAATCACGGCCCGCCCAGCAAGCCCCGTGCCACCGGCAACTGCAATCACCACCATGGTGGCCACACTACCCGCAGCTTCGTGGCAACAGAATAGCCGGACTGCGGGACGGGCAGCAGGCTAGAGCGAGCCCAGATTGTCCATGGTGGATGTTTTGGCCATTTCCTTGATGGCCAGGGCCGCCCCGCCGCGGGCGCCTGTGGCGGCACCGGGAGGCAAAGCTGCCTGAGCCACAGAGACATGGGAACTTGTCAGCGGCAGCGAATGACTCTTCAGGGCCGCTGTGAGCGGACCCAGGAATGGCTCGCCCGTCTGCGCCAGTTCACCACCAATGACCATGAGCTCCGGGTCCAACAAGTTGGAGATGCCTGCCAGGAATCGTCCCGTCAAGTCACCGATTTCAGCAAGTACCGTCAGACACTCCGGATTGCCATTGGCTGTCTCGCGCAGCACGTCGTCCCAGGCCGCCGCCTCGCCCAATGCTGGACGCAACAGCGCGAGCACATGCGCCGTTCCGGTGCGCAATACCAAGCATCCCCTGTTGCCACAGGGACAGGTTGCGCCATTGATGTCGGTGGACATATGGCCAATTTCCCCTGCAGCGCCGATGCTTCCGCGGTACAGTTCCCCCTCCGAGAACAGAGCCATCCCCACTCCGCTGGAAAAGCTCACATAGAGCATGTTGTCGCTGTGCTGTCCGGCGCCCCACTGCTTTTCCGCAAAGCCCTCAAGCCGCGAGTTGTTCTCAACAAAGAACTGAAAAGGCAGGTGACGGGCGAAGACACTGCGCACGTCGAGCATCGACCAAGGCTGTCCCGGGAGGGACCCGCCCACCATGTCCGTGCGCCTGTCGATTTGCCCCGGCACACCCACGCCGACGCCCACGATCTTGGAATCTTCAATGGCTTTTTCATCCAACAGCCCACGCAGCGCGCTAGCTGCCGCCACTACCCGGGACTCCGCAGTGGCGGCGGTGTCGACGGTCAGGATTGCCTCGCCCACGGTGGATCCGGCCAGGTCCGAGGCACTGATGGCAACTTTGTCCAGCGTAAAGTCAATCCCGAGGCTAAAGCCCGCCGCCGGGTTGATGGACACGAGTTCGTGCCCCCGGCGGATGGTTTTGTGTTCCGGCTTGAGGTTCAGCACCACATTGCGTTCCAACAGCTCGTTGATGATGTTGGTAATGGTTGTCCGCGAGGTTTTCATCCGCCGAGCGAGCTCGGCCCTGTGGACGGGCCCCTCATTCAACAACAATTCCAGCACTTGGCGCGTATTGGTGGCCCGCAGCCCCTTCAAGGCACCGCCGCTAGTCTCCATTCGCAACTCCCTTCAACCTCTGGCCTGGCACGTCAGCCCTTTCGCTCAGAAGCTCGGAAAGCAGCCCCAGCTGTCGTGGATCTTCCAAGGCGGAGCCTACTGCAATAACCCGGGCACCTGCCTCAAGGTAGGTTCTTGCGTTGTGGGCGTCCATGCCGCCGGTCGACACGAACTTGATTCCAGGGAAAGGCCCCCCCATCGCTTTGAACCAGGCAGTTCCCAGCACACTGGCCGGAAAGGCCTTGACCCATTGCAACCCCTGGCCCATGGCCACTTGAATGTCGCTGGGCGTGGCAACGCCGGGCAAATGGGCCAGCCCGGCATCGGCACACGCCTGGATAACGTCCAAGCTGGTCCCGGGGCTGACGGTGAAGGCAGCCCCGCACTCCTTGGCCTGTCCCACGTGCGTGATATTCAAGACTGTTCCAGCACCGACCACGAAGTCGCGTTCCTTGGCGGCCTGCGCCAGTGCCTCCAACGTTTCGAGGTCTTCCGGAGTCTGGATGGGCACCTCCAGCGAGGTCACACCAATGTCCCACGCCGACTTTGCCACCTCGAGGGTCCGCTGGGTACCCAACCCCCGCAAAATGGCCATGATCGGGGTGTTGGAAAACATGTTGTCAAAGAACTCGTTGTTCAATGCCTGCCGCCTCTTTCTTCAGTGCTGGAAATTTCGAGTGCCTGAAAATCGTCGGTGCTTGACAAGGCCCTCGCCGCAAATTGGTGTCCCCGTGCCAGCCGTTCCGGGGCTTGACCGCCTTCGAGCAAGGCGGAAAGCCACCCTGCGGCAAACGCGTCCCCGGCACCCACCACTTCAACGACCTCCACCACGGATGCCGGGGCGAAAGTGGATCCCATGCCGTCAAATTCAGTGGCACCGACGGCGCCGTCCTTGACGATGACCGTGGCAGCCTCCCCCATCAGCTCCCGTACGTCGCGTGCGGTCTCAATCCACGGCCACAAAGTCTGCGCTTCATCCAGTCCGACGAAGGTGTAGCTGGCTTGCCGTGCATAGTTCAACAAAACCTCCGCAGCATTCTCGACACTCCACAGCCCCGGGCGGTAGTTGACATCGAACGACACCGGCACGCCCTCCCGCTTGGCTCTGTCAAAGAGCCGCTGCACAAGCTGTGCGCACGACTTCGAAAGCGCAGGGGTGATCCCGGACAGATACAGCAGCCGCACCTTGCCCCAGGGCACCGACTCCACCATTTCGGGTCCCATGAGCGCTGCTGCGGAATTCTTGCGGTAGTAGTGCACGGTGGTCGACTCCACACCGGGGTTTTTGAACATCACGCCCGTTGGGGCGGTAGAATCAACGCCAACGTGTGAGGTGTCAACGCCGTTCTTTGCCAGCGTCTGTGTCACCCTCCTGCCCAACGGATCGTCTCCAACCCGGCTGACCCAGGCAACCGTGTGCCCCCAATCGGCCAGCCACTGTGCCAGGTTCGATTCCGCCCCTGCCGTCGCCACTGAAAAAGCAGTCGCTGTTTCCAGCGGTTCGGCCGTTGTTGGGGCAACAGCGGCCATCGTCTCGCCCACGGCGATTACATCGATCACCGCGCCCCCTCCCGGTCCTCAACCACTGAGATGCTCAGGGGCCCACGGTAGGCGCGTGCAGTAGGCCCACCCACTCCAACCGTGACGCAGAACAGCTTCCCGGCGTCGGGCTGCTCCTGCTCCCAGCCATCCGCCAGCCATCCGCTGCAGGTGGTAATGATGAGCAAGTTCCCTGCAAGTGCTACGGCAGTTGGCCGTTGCACCGGGACATGGACGACGGCGAGCAGCTCACCTTCGGGCGCGTAGCGGTGGACCGCCCACCCATCCCACAGCGCAACCCAAATACAGCCTGCGTCGTCCACGACCAGGCCGTCGGGATCCCCTTCCCCAGCTGGGAAACTGACGACGTCGGTGCTACCGATGATCCCCTCTTGCGGATCGATGTCGAAGCGGCGAAGCACCCGGGTGCTTGTGTCCACGTAGTAGGCGTGGCGGCCGTCGGCGGAGAAGTCCAGCCCGTTGGATATGCCGATGCCGTCCAGGACGACCTGGCCGTTGCCCGAGGTGTCGAAGCGCCAGAGGCGCCCCTCCCCGGCAACGCCGTTCTTGCCCATGGAACCAACCCACAGGTTGCCCTCGGTATCTGCTGCGCCGTCGTTGAACGCCGTCGGGCGGGCAGCTTCCGGAGCTGCCAACTTAGAGATGACGCCGTCGTAGGCGAGATGGATGAGCTCGCTCTCGCGCGCCATCACCCATCCGGTCCCCGGTTCCGGCAGCGGCGTTGCCGGCCCTGCCATGCCTGCCACGTCAAGGCTGCGCAGCAGCTCGAAACTGGCACCTGCCACGGTGCCCACATGAACGTTGCCGCCGGTGATGTCCGTCCACAGCAGCTCGCCGGTGCGGGCATCCATCCTGGGAGTCTCGCCCAGCTCGGCACGCGGCCCGCCCATGCAGGCTGCAGTCAATTCCACGGGCATGGTGCCTACCATTCCAGGAACGAGTTGTCGTTATGGCGCCAGATGGAGTTGCGCCAGCGGTGCGGCGTCAAGGCAGCATGACGCACCTTTTCCTCGTCAATGCCGATGCCGAGTCCCGGCGCCACGGGCCGTTCAATGTAGCCCGTTCCCATATTGAAGACCTCCGGCTCCTCCAAGTAGTCAAAGAGGTCCGGGCCTTCTTGATATCCGGCCCCGCGGCTCTGTTCCTGAAGCAGGAAGTTGGGGCTGGCAATGTCCACCTGCAAGCTGGCCGCCAAGGCAATGGGGCCCAGCGGGCAATGCGGAGCCAGCTGAACGCCATAGGCTTCCGCCATCGCCGCGATGCGGCGCACTTCGGAGATGCCTCCAGCGTGACTCAAATCCGGTTGAACCACACTGACGCCATTGCCCAGAACGGTCTTGAAATCCCATCGGGAGTAGAGTCGCTCCCCCAAGGCCAACGGGATCGATGTTGCCTGGGCAATCTGGCCAAGGTCACCGGAGAGCTCGGGCATGAGCACCTCTTCGGCAAAGATGGGCAAATATTCCTCCATCAAAGGCAGGACCCGACGGGACATGGCCGGGGTGAACCTGCCATGGAAGTCCAAGGCGATATCCAACTCGTCACCGCCAGCTTCACGGACTGCGGCCAGCAAGTTCACCATGGAACGAATGGTTGCTGCCGTGTCGAGAGGGGCGAGCTTGCCCACGGGGCAAAACTTCACTGCGGTAAAGCCCTCCTCCATGGCTTCCCGTGTCGAATCGGAAAGCTCAGCCGGGCTCTCCCCATGGATCCAGGTGTACATGCGCACCTTGTCCCGGACGGGACCGCCGAGCAGCTCATAGACGGGGACATCCAAGGCCTTGCCCTTGATATCCCACAGCGCCTGGTCAATGCCCGCCACAGCACTGGAAAAGACAGGTCCGCCCCGGTAGAAGCCGCCCTTCGTCAGAACCTGCCAGTGGTCCTCAATCTTGGAGGCATCTTCACCGATAAGGTAGTCGGACATCTCGGCTACTGCGGCAGCCACAGTTTCGGCCCGCCCTTCAACGATGGGCTCGCCCCACCCCACCAGGCCATTCTCGGTTTCCACCCTGAGGAACAGCCAGCGCGGCGGCACCTGAAACGTTTCTATCTTAGTAATTTTCATGCTTCATCCCTTGGTCCAAGGTCTTCAGTCCTGTGTGTGCAGGCAGATGGGGCAAGTCAAAGCCACCGCGCACGGAACGCCACATTCTGGGGCACGCCACTCTAAAAACTGTCAAAATAAATGACATTATCAACAAGAGTGTAGACATAAAGTAACCGTTTCGTATGCAAAAGTTGGTTCCTGTGTCATTTTGTTATTTTTATTGACAAACCAAACACTGTTGTGACTATACTCACAGGCAAGCCAAACTGCACTGCAAGCGGCGAACCAGTCCACTACTTTGAAGGATCCTTCATGACTCACATCAAGCCCTGGCTCAAGGTTGCCACCGGTGCCATCTTGGCAACGTCGGTAGCTTTCACGGCCTCCGGATGCACCACCACCGATGCCCCCTCCGGCGACGGTGAAAAGTCCATGACCTACTGGTCCATGTGGACCGAAACTGAGCCCCAGGCCGAGGTCCTGAAGACTTCACTCGCTGCGTTCGAGAAGGACACCGGAGTCAAGGTCAGCGTGCAGTGGCAGGGACGCAAGGTCCTGGACAAGGTCACCGCAGGGCTTCTCTCCGGCGATGTCCCCGACCTTGTTGACCAGGCCTACGACGCCCTCGGCACAGCCCTTGTCAAGACCAACCAGCTCGAGGACATGGCCCCGGTGTTGAAGGAAGAGATCCCCGGGGAAGACGGCAAGACCGTGGGCGATGTCATTCCGGCCAAGTACATCGATAACCTGCCCACCTATGATGGCGACGTGAAGAACTACATGGTTCCCTACACGATCTCCAATGTCTCCGTGTTCTACAACAAGGCCAACAAGGTTGCCCCGAAAGCCCCCAAGACTTGGGATGAACTGCTTGCCAATTGCAAAAAGGCCGTCGAAGCCGACATGGCCTGCATCGCCTCGGACGGCGATGCCACCTGGGCCAACTCCTACTGGTTTGACTACCTGCTCAACCGCAACGGCGGCGACGGCGCCTTCAAGAAGCTGGTCGAAGACAAGACCGGGGCCTCTTGGGATGATCCGGCTGTAATGGAGACGGCCAAGCAAATCCAGAACCTTGTCGACAGCGGCTACATCATCAAGGGCTACGACGCCTCCAAGTACCCCGAACAGCAGAACGCTTGGGCCGCCAACAAGGCCCTGTACTACCTGATGGGCAGCTGGGCACCGGCGGAGACCGAGAAGTACGCGGCCGAAGGCTTCGATTACGGCGCGTTCAACTTCCCCACCACCTCGGAGTCGTCCACGACGGCCGACGACGTCATCTCCTTTGGCTTTGCGGTTCCGAAGGCCGGCAAGCACACCGCCGAAGCAAAGCAGTTCATTGCCTACTTCGCCAACAAGGACCGCATGGGCGAAATCTCCACAGTTGCCGACAACCTCTCTGCCCGTCCCGACGTCGAAGCGCCGGCCCAGCTGGCCGACGTCGCCACCATCCTAGCTGACAACCCCTCCAGGCTCCCCAACGACGGCGTGTCCGGTGACATCACCGACAAGGGCTTCAACGCAACGTTTGAGCAGCTTTGGCTGGGCAAGCTGACTGCCGAAGAGTATGTCAAGGAAGCCAAGTCCGCCATGGTGGCATACTGGAATGCCAAGGGCTAACTGATGGCTACCCCCGCACTTCCGCTGGCACGTGGGCGCAATACCGGCCGCCCGCGTGCCAGCATGTCCGCCATTGAACGCAGCAGGCGCCGGCTCTTCTGGCCGATGCTTTTGCCCGCGCTGATCTTGATGGCCCTGTTCTACCTGATCCCCATCATTTATGCCGGGTGGCTGAGTCTGAATGAGTGGGACGGCATCAACGAGATGACGTTTATTGGCGCGGACAACTACGTTCGCTTGGCCAAGGACCCCGTATTCATCGGTTCCGTCATCAACACCTTGAAGATTCTTTTCATCGTTGGCATCGTCACTTTTGTCTTCGCCTTCGCCTTGACCATGATCTTGCGGGACATGATGGGCAAGAAGTTTGTTCGCAGTGTGTTGTTCTTCCCCACATTGATCAATGCCATGGTCTTTGGCATCTTTGCGGGCTTCCTGTTCAGCCCTTCCGGACCTGTCAACAAGTTGTTGTTGCTGGTGGGAGTTCAGGACCCGCCCAAGTGGTTGGCGCAGGACAATCTGTTCAACATGATCATGATCGTGATGATTTGGAGTGCCACCGGCTACTTCACCACCATCATCATGTCTGCCGTCGACCAGATCCCCGCCTACTACTACGAGGCAGCAGGACTTGACGGGGCCGGCCCCTGGGCCAAGTTCCGGCATGTGACCTTGCCTTTGGCTTGGGACGTCATCTCCGTCTGCGCCGTGTTGTGGACCATGAGTTCGGTGAAGGTCTTCGAGCTGATTCTTGTCTTTGGCGGGTCCACTGCCAAAGCACCTCCCACGAGCACTTGGTCGACTGCCCTGTACGTCTATCAGGCGGCCTTTGGCACCGGCGGCGACCGTGAGTTTGGCATCTCCGCCGCTTCGGCCATTGTCAGCCTGCTTTTGGTCACCGTCCTGACCATCGGACTGCGGCGCATGCTGCGCCGTGAAAACATTGAAATCTAGGAAGCAAGGTTGAACCAGTGAACCACGTCATAACTCAGCCCCCGCTTCCCACAGAACACGCGAAGGCGTCCCTTCCTCCGAGTAAACCTGCTCGTCGCAGGTCCTCGCGCAAGGACCGGATCAGCCCCGGCGGCTATGTTGGCCGGACCGTTGTCTGGCTGTTGGTGGCCTTCAACCTCTTCCTCCTGGTGTGGATGGCAGTCACGTCCTTGCGGGATACCCGAGACATTGTTCGCGACCCACTGGGAGTGCCCGCAGTCCCGTACTGGGAGAACTTCGCCAACGCCTGGAACACCGGAGGGTTCGGGACTGCGGCCATCAACTCAGTGATTGCCACGCTCGTTTCATCCCTCCTGGTGGTAGCGATTTCCGCGCCTGCAGCTTATGTGTTGGCCAAGTCCACACGGAAGATCTCTTCCTCCTTCACCCTGCTGTTTGTGCTGGGACTCGGTGTTCCGGGCCAGGTGCTGCTGGTGCCCGTCTACATCATGATGGCCAAGTTCCAGGACATCTCGCATCTGCAAATGCTCAACAGCGTTCAGGGACTCATCATCGTTCTTGTCGGTCTGGGAATCCCCTTCACAGTGTTCCTGCTGGCGGGATTCTTCCGTTCCCTGCCGGTGGAGATTGAGGAAGCTGCCGCCATCGACGGATCCTCCGGCTTACGCACCTTTGTCCAGATTGTGCTGCCGCTGGCTCGCTCAGGCTTGGTCACCGCGTTCATGCTCGCGGTGATCACCGGCTGGAACGAAACACTGTTCTCGCTGGTGTTGCTGACGACGTCGGAAAACCGCACGCTGCCAATCGCCTTGCTGGCATTCCTTGACCAGGCACAATTCAACGGCGCCGACTGGGGCGGGCTCTTTGCCGGCATCGTCATGGTGGTCACCCCCGTTCTGGCGCTGTTCATCTGGCTGGGCCGACGCATTGTTGAAGGCATGACAGTGGGCATCAGCAAGTAATCGAAAGGAAAGTTCCGGCCTTGAAACCTCTTCTCCTCCTCACCGGCGGAAATGGCACGGTAGGCCGTTTGTTGCTGGCACACTTGCGCTGCAACTATCGGCTCAGGATCACCACGCGAACTTTCCTAGATTCTCGCCCCTGCATTTTTGCCGAAGAAGACGAGCTCTTGGTCGGAGATTTGGCGGACCCACGCTTCTGCCAGATCGCGGTGGACGGTTGCCATGCGATCGTCCACCTTGCGGCCAACGCCTCTCCATCCGCCTCGGTTGGGGAGGCGTTGGCCAATATCGCCATGATGGACAACTTGCTCTCCGCAGCGCGGGAAATTTCCGTGCACCACATCGTCGTTGCAAGCTCCGTGCACGCCACCGGGCTGGACTACCGCGACGGAGTCAGCAACATCGATCCAGAGCACGCGCCACGGCCCTGCTGCCCCTACGGTGCCAGCAAAATCGCCCTCGAAGCGCTGTCCCGGCTCCACCAGGATGCACAAGGCAATGCGGTCTCTTGCCTCAGGCTTGGTTTGACCGGTTGGCCTTTGACCGAGCGGCAATTTGCCGAGACGTGGTTCTCCACCTGGGATCTGCGCACCTTGATTGATGCCGCACTGAACCGGTCCGCTGGCTTTGGAATTTACCACGCCGTCTCCGCTGATTCGATGCAGCGCTGGAGCACCAAAAATGCCCTGGAAGATTTGGGCTGGTCCCCCAAGGACCGCTGGGAAGTGGACCCTGCCGAAGTACCCCTTTCCACCTACAGCCCCTGTCAACTTTTCCACACCGCGTAGCACCTGCCTCCCCAGCTAAAGGGCCCGTCCCCGCCCCTTTCCCGAGCAGTTCACACCAGAAGACAGACACGCCAAGAGACAGATAGGAAGATAGTGAAACGTCCTTTTTTGAAGGTGGCCGGAGCATTGACGGCAGCACTGATATCGTGCTCGTTCATGCAGGCTGCCGTGGCTGAGCCATCAGCACAGGCTAATGCCACCGAGCCCCCCGCTGCCGCCACCATGGCCACCGTGACCCCCGAACGCGATACAACAAGCGTCCTGCGCAATCCGGGCATGGGCTGGATGGCGTACGCCGAGGAATTTGACCATGCGTTGGCAGACGCCGATGAGTTTTGGGACGAGGTGGGCCCGAACTCAACTGCTTCTTCCGTAGTGTACCTGCGCATTCCGTGGTCCCGCCTGGAACCGACGGAAGGCCGCTACGCTTGGAACGAGGACGCGAACTTCAAGTCGTTCATCAAGCAGGCCAAGGACCATGGCCAACGCCTGGCCTTCCGGGTTTTTGTTGACAGCCAGGACAGCCATCAGCAGGCCACCCCCCAGTTCGTCTTCGATGCCGGCGCCACCGGCTACGCAGCAAATTCGAACCCCAATTTCAAGACCCCTCATTTGTACAAGGAAGTCTTCAAAACCAAATTTGAGAACTTCATGGCCGCGTTCGGTGCACGCTTTGACAACCCCGAAGAAGTGGATTTCGTTGACACGAACACCATCGGCGCCTGGGTGTTGAGCGTCGCGTGGTTTGGTGATGGGCGCGTCAGTGGGGGTGACGATGCGGGCTTTTTCCTGGTGGGTCTTGTTTTGTTTCGTTGGCGGCGTCAGGCTGGCGATGGGTGGCTGATCGCTGCTTA
>NZ_JASISP010000035.1 GCF_030063185.1 Arthrobacter sp. H35-D1 | reverse complement strand
GGGCCACCAGCTTGATCCCGCCATGACCCAACACCCGGGCTTCAGCCCCCAGCAACAGGCGGCGCTGACGCTCATCCAAATGCGGCAACAACGAATCAAACTTCGCCCGCAAACTACCCTCAACCTCCACGCCAATCGCCATAACACAACGATACGGCCCAACAACACGAAACACCGGCTAATTTACTGGCAAACCCTAATGGAGGGCGGACCCAACGAACCTGCTGCTTATTTCCCCTATCGGAGCCGGGAAAACCTACATCGCTTGCGCGATAGGGATCGCCGCCTGCCACTCGGAGCATGCAGTCCACTGCACCCGTATGGATGATCTCGCACTCGAGCCCGTCATTGCCCGCGGAGACAGGTTTGCCCACCAAAACCTACTGAACAAGCTCAGCACCGTTGACCTGCTCACCTTCGGCATCGATGAGACAGCAGTGAACGACCTGTTCACCGTCCGGGTCAACAAGGACCAACGCCTGCCAACCATGATCGCCAGCCAATCCGGACCAAGGTACTGGATCGAGAGCCTGGCGGAGGAAGTCGCTGCCGATTCAATCGTGAACCGGCTCACCATCCGGGCACGCACGATAAACCTCGGTGTCATCGACATGCGCCGCCTGCACACCCAAGAAGCCCGCGACCCCAAGGACCACTGGGAATAGGAACAACACCCCGGCGCGACACCACCACCCCGACCGGCGACGGTCACAACCGGGTACTGGCCAGAAACCCACGACAACGTTTTCTGGCCAGTACCGGGTCCCTGTAACCAGCAGTACCACCTACCCGTACCATCACGCTGAATTTGCCATCCCTGTGCGTCAATGTATTTAACGATCAGTGCAGTGGAAGTGCAGTGGAAGGCGAAGCTTCGCCGTGACAACCCTCTTACTCTTGAAGTTTGAGTTCGCCAGCTTCAACCTTTTCAGGCCAAGCTCGAGCCACGCAACCACTACACAGGCACCATGGACCTCATGCAGCCCTCCGGAGTCGCGGCGTTTGCCACCTCATCCGCCTTCCTGTCATTCCCAAAAGGGTCTGAACGCTGATGTTCACTTCGAAATTCCCCAAGTAACCCTAGGAGATGGTCCTGATGACGACGGCTCCGAACACGATTCCTGAGTGCGCCCAACATGACAACAGTCATGAGGATCCTTAAATACATCTCGATCTCTAGAAAACTTAAAAAAGTCTGGACTATATGAATAATAGGGCGTACTTTTACTGAGAGGAAGGTGCGCACGTGATCGACATCACGCTGACCGGATTCAGAGAAGAGCCCATCGGCCCTGCACAAACCCGGGGATTTTTGAGTAGCGGGCGATCCCTTCTCGGGCTTCGAGACTGAGGGTACTGATGCGCCCCTGGAGAAGTATCGTCTGCATTCAATAATAAATCATACGTTCCTAACACTATTCGTAGGAGGAAACCATGGAAATTCTCGCTGGAACACTGACCAAGACGGGGTCCATCCACAAGGTGGAAGGTGGCTACATCGGACTGCCATCGATGAACTTTCCTGAAAGCGACGCCGCCATCGGTGACTCCCTCTCCAACCCCGGCGGGTCGGTCATGAGCGCCGGATTCTTCGAGCTGAAAGCCTCCAAACCCGCGGTCTACACCTACACGTACGACGAAATGAAGGTCGTCGTGCAGGGGACGTTTGTTCTTACCGACATGGCAACGGGGGGTGTAGCGCTTGGAAAAGAACGTGACGTGCTGTTCTTCCCCAAGGGAACAACAGTGAAGTTTCAGACCCCTGACTACGCACTGGGATTCTTCACCCGCCACCGTTCCTTCGCACACTGAGACCCGCCACGCGAACCGCGGCAACCATGAAGGTGCTAGAAAGCGTCTGCTGCGACCCGAGCCTCCGCCGTGTTAGCCGTGTGTCGTTTGGTAAAGCAGGTTCCCTGGAAGAGAAATACGTCGACGACCTACCACGGCATGATCTTCACTTCGCGTCTTCAGCCCCAGAGAACTTCTTGGATCTGAGATCCGAAGCCGAGCTGGCCTGGGTGGGCGTGCTTCTCATACTTACAGGACGCATGACCGGCATCAAAGCAGCTGCAGCTCACGCTATTGATTATTGATTTTCGGCACTGCTAATTCAAACTGAAAAATTTTGAAGATAGCAAGTTTAGGGCCCGCCTCTATCTATGAATACGCACATCTTTCTATTGCGATGATAGATTTCACAAATTATGGTGCGTCTTGAATCATGCAACGCCAATGATTTTAGAAAGCAGGGGTAAATCCAAGCAGTCGCACTTGTAGCCAAGAGTATTATGGTGCTTTATATTGCCACTTTAGATATTTAAAAAGCCAAACCAGTTATCTAAGAATCGAATAATTTTATGTATTTTAAAGGGAGATTGTTATGAGTGAAAAGAATTTAGATGGAGACGATCGCCTGGAAAGGTCGATCGACTGGAAGCAGGGACTTGCCATTGCGCTGGGTGTGCCGTTGCTGATTCTGCCGTCCTTGGGCTATATTCCGCTGTACATGTCTGCCGCGGCAATTCTTATCTGGGGATTGTCTGTTCTTCAGGGTTTCATGCAGAGCACCGCCTATGCTGAAATGGCCACCAAATTTCCCAAGGCGTCTGGTCTGCCCGGCATAGCGCAGCATGTCTTTCGCACCGAAAACTATGAGGGAAAGTATGACAAGGGCAAGCTGATTGGCGGCTTCAGCGCCTGGAGCTACTGGTTTGCTTGGACCCCGGTGCTGGCGATCTTTTCCATCCTCGTCGGAGGTTATCTCCATGGGCTGTTTCCGGTGCTGGGCGAGACCTTTTCCCAGTATCAACTCTCGTTGATGTCAGGCGTGGTGATTTTCGCCGGATTGTTCGTGGTGAATTGGTTCGGTCTCAAGGACGGCGCCATCCTGGGATACATCCTGGCCGCTATTTCATTGATACCGCTGGTGATCTTGGCCGTGGCACCTTTTGCTACCGGACACGTTGAACTGTCCAATATCACCGGCAGCTGGTGGCCGACTGACTGGGCTTGGGATCTGCATCATATCCTGATTCTCCTTGGCATCTTCGCGATCGCACAGTGGAGCGCCTGCGCCTGGGAAACAGCTGCCATCTACGGCCCCGAATACAAAAACCCTTCCAAAGATGTCCCCAAAGCGCTGTATGCTTGCGGCATCATCTGCTTGCTCTTGTTTGTTCTGGTGCAATCATCAGTGATCGGTGTCCTTGGCGTTGAGGGTGTGATTGCCGAACCTATATCGCCCCTGATCCCAGTCGCCCAAGCTGTCTTCGGCCAAGCCGGTTCCATGATCACCATCATCATGTTGATCGCCGCCATGATACTGATCATCCAAACGGCCTATCTGGGCTCTTCCCGCGCCATGCACTCCATGGCAACGGAAGGAAACCTTCCCAAGGTCCTTGGCAAGCTGAATCCCCATGGAACCCCGTTCGTTGCCATGCTCGTCATCGGAGTCTTCAACCTGGTGCTGATTTCCCTGGGAAACCCCGCGGCGATTGTTGCGGCATCGGCGATTGGTTACACTTTCGCCAACGGCATTAGCCTGTTCGCCTATGTCAAAGCCAAAAAACACCCCTCCTTTGCGAATCTGGAACGACCCTTCAAAGCACCCAGGGGCTGGCGACATGTCGCCATGATCTTTGGCCTGTTCAACGTTCCACTGTGCCTGATAGGCGTTGTCTACCTGAACAGCCTAGAGGTCGGCTGGACCTCAACATGGGTTGGCTTCATCGTCTTGGCGTTTTACATCCCCATCTGGTTCTACTCCCAGCACGAATCGAGTCACAAGAAGACCAAGGAGGCCCATGCTCACTCGTCAGGTAACGATGCCGCAGATCTGGAAAGTGTTCCATAGCACCGACGGAGGCAGGTTTCTAGAAAAGATCCGGTAAATCGGCTCTCCGCAGCTTGTGGTGAACCCTGCTATTGTGACGCATGATTCCCAGCCGTTCAGGTGGCGCTCTTGAGCACAACATGCGTCGTATAGTCACTGTTACCGTAAAGCCCCTTCCAGCAAGCCGGCCCCTGGCACTTGACACACCAGCGTCAAGGGCCGGTTAGCTGGTTTGCTCTTCACGTGTTCGCCGCAGGTGTTGTTCACTTCGACCTTGTCCAGTGGCGGGGCCGGTGACGGTGATGACTTGGATTTCCTATTACCGCCGCCGCATGGCGAGCCAGAGTCTCTTCGTCCCAAGCTTTCTGGATACCTTGACGAGTTCTTCGAGGGCTTCCCGGTCAGAGCCGCATCTACCATTGGAGCGACCCCATCGAGCCAGAGTGAAGCATCGCTCGCATTTGTACTTTGACATCCTAAGAGTGTGCTGAACAAGGGGCAATTATGGTGCGTGGATTTCGTTGTCCGTCGCTTTTTGGAGGCGTGGGCGGCTCGCTAAGACTCTCTTTTCTGGCCTTTCGGGATTTCTGGTTGGCTGTTTTGGAGGGCTGAATGTCCTTCGTGGAGAGGTCCATCGATGAGGTTCTGGTCTGGGGCAGATCGGGTCCCTGCCCGGTGGCCTGTCCCAGGGCCCATGCCCCTTTTTGGCCGGTGAGACCCAGTTTCAGCAGTCGGAGAAGGTTCAGTGCGGCAGCGCGTAGCTGCAACCACTGAAAACAGTCGCTTGACACCTATAGGAGCATCAGTTGGTTAGTTTCTTTTTGGCTAGGCAGCAGCGCGTTGTTGCTGGTTTTGGGTGGTGAAGTTGGCCATGGCTGTTGCCGGCGGTAAGCCGTCGTTGTGAGTGTGTGGTCTCCACCGGTTGTAGAAGGCCTCGATATAGCGCATGGTGGCCCTTCTGGCATCCTGGCGGGTGTCAAAGCTGTAGTGGTGGTAGAACTCGCTTATCAGGGATGAGAACGCTGATTCAGCTACGGCATTGTCCCAGCATTAACCGGCTAATCCCATGGACTGATGTTATCTCCCAAGTCATCGGTGACAGTTCTGTCTCAAGACATTGGTGACAGATTGGGGTGTTTTGGTGGTGACACTTCCCCTGGTGGTGTGGCCGCCGGTCGTTGAGAGTCCGCCGGTTTTGTAGGTAGGGCGCCGCTCCGCAGAAAATGCGGGATGACTACTAATAAGCTTGTTGATGCCCGTGTCCGCCTTGCGATTGCGCAGTGGCCTGAGAAAGCACCCCGGGGCGCGGTCACCACGTTTTGTGTCGAGCACGGGATTACCCGCAAGACGTTCTACGTGATCCGTGGCAGGGCCCGTGATGAGGGGCAGGCTGCTGCCTTGGAGCCACGGTCCCGCCGCCCGAAGACCTCACCATCGAAGCTGTCCGAGGAGCGCAAGGACGAAGCAGTCAAGGTTCGTGCTGCCATGGAATCCTCGGGACTGGACCACGGGCCGATCAGCGTTCATGACAAGATGAATGCCCTTGGCATGGAGGCGCCGTCGCCGGCGTCTCTAGCCCGGATCTTTCGCGAGCGGGACGTGGCCCGTGCGGAGCCGAAGAAGAAGCCGCGTGCAGCGCATCGCAGATTCGTCTACCCGGCCCCGAACGCGTGCTGGCAGCTTGACGCCACCGAGTATGTACTCACCGGTGGGCGCACATGCGTGATCTTCCAGCTCATCGATGATCATTCCCGCCTCGCGGTCGCCTCCCACGTGGCCGAGGGCGAAACCAGCGAAGCGGCACTGGTGGTGGTGAAGAAGGGAATCACCGCCCATGGTGTCCCCCAGCGGCTGCTCAGTGACAATGGTGCCGCCCTCAATCCCTCCCGCCGCGGGTACGAAGGGCAACTCGTCGCCTATGTATCCTCGCTCGGGGTCAAGGCAATTACCGGCAAGCCATACAAGCCCACCACCCAGGGAAAGAACGAGCGCTTCCACCAGACCCTGTTTCGATGGCTCGATAAGCAACCCCTGGCAGACACGCTCGATGAACTGCAGGAGCAGGTTGATCGCTTCGATCTGATCTACAACAACGAACGCCCCCACCAAGCCCTGCCAGGGCGGATCACACCCCAACAGTCATGGGACGCCACAGAGGTCGCCGAGGCGCCCCGCCCGGAGCCCGTCCCGGTCCTGCCAGAACCACCACTAGCCATTCCAACAAGGACCCCCAGCGTCACCGAACGCCTCACGGATGCCCTGGAGCAGGCAGAAACCGCCTGCAGGGAGGAGAAGCAGGCGACCGTCGCCACGACCATGGCTGCCCCGCAGAAACTCACCGGCAGCATCACCCAACCCGTCGGCAGCGGAAACCGGGAACTGAAGGTGTACTCCAACGGCGTGGTCAACATCGGACGAACCATATTCTCCCTGACTGCCGCCATGAGCGGACGCACCGCCATCGCAACCTGGGATGCCGAGGGCATCATCTTCGCCAACACCCAAGGCGAAGTCATCGCCGACTACACATGGCCGCCAAAAGGCACTGCCTACGTTGGCATCACCAAATCCCGTGCGCCCTTCGACCAGACCCGGAAGCGAACACCGTCGAAACGAACACTGTCACCAAAGTCCTGACACACCAACCGTCACCAATGTCCTGAGGCAGAACTGTCACGAAAGACCAGAGACATCACAAATCCCATGGACTGACGGACATTATTGCCGGCGCACCAGGCCCCCATTTCACGGGATGTGTACTACGCCCCATGGTCGCTGTTAAGCCGAATTCGGCTTAACTCAGATTAAGCCGACAAATCCGTTAAGCCGAGCGCCGAGCTTCTGACCGCGTCGCTCCGGGGGTCAGGGATAGATTCCTCGGCTTAACTTTCTGGTTCGTTTTTGTTCCACGGACCGCGGCTCCGCCACGAAGGTAGGACCGCTACCCATGAGCTTCAACTGCGACCTCCTGCTTGACATAGTGATTCAGGCACCGAATGCCGCCTTGCCCATCAGCTGACGATTCCACGTTCGAGGATTGACCTGACCACTGCGGACCATGGATGGTCGGGTCTTCCAATAATCTACGAACGATTAAGCCGCAAAACTGGACCTGACACAGCGCAAACACGAGTCCACCGAGCCGTCACTCAGCTTAACGAAATTCTCGGCTTAATCGCTGTGGAAAATTGCGTTGGGTTGCAGGTACCCCTTGTCTCTGGCCATTTCTAGCGCACCAACACACAGCGAAGCGCGCATGTGATCGGCCATGGCCCAGCCGACGACCATGCGGGTGCACAGGTCGATGACGGTAACCAAATACAGCCACCCCTCACCCGTACGCAAATACGTGATGTCTCCGACCATGCGGGTGCCCGGGGTTTCTGCGGTGAAGTCACGGAAGATGAGATCCTTGAAAACCTTGTCCGGATCGCTGGGGATGGTGGTGCGTTTGAAGGCCCGCATCCGCTTGGCGGCCCATCCGTTTTCAGTCATGATCGTGGCCACGGTTCCCACGGAAACAGCAACCCCGTCGGCGGCTAATTTGGTGTGAACCATGCGGTGGCCAAAGATCCCATCAGAGGAATGGAACATCGTCTTCACTTGATCGGTCAGCTCCCTGTGGCGGATGGTTGTGGGCGTATCGGTGGCATCACGCCAGCGGTAGTACGAGGACCTGGGCACATCCAATTGCCGGCACATCCATGCCACCTTTTCTCCAGCGTTCTCCTCCTGCTGAACAAAGCGGTAGATATCATCTACCGTTGCTCCTTGGCGAAGAACGCTGAGACTTTTTTAGGAATTCATTCTCCCGTTCTACTTCACGCAGCCGGACTTCCAAGGCCTTGTATTTCGCGGCATCCACCGGCTGATCCGGCTTCTTCCCATCACCGCTTTGGCCATCGTGAGCGAGCCTGACCCAGCGCTTGAGAGCGGTCAAGGAGATGCCGAGTTCAGCAGCGACCAGCGCTAGCGGGCGGCCGGAAGATTCAGCTAACGCGACTGCGTCGGCCTTGAACTCATCAGAGTAGGTTGGTCGAGAAGACATGGGAACAATCCTTTCAGGAACGTCTCACATCATTAGAACACCTCACCACTCCTTAATATCTCAGTCGCCGGTTCCCGCCGGCAAGGCCCAGCCGATCGATCGTTCCACCAGGGCCCGGTAGGCGCGTTGGCGTCCGTGATGGCGGGTAATAAACAACTTTGCGCCCGCCCTTGGCCGTGGTGCACATCTCCCGTAGCGGGCAGGCTTTGCAGGCGGCGCCGAAGTTCACATTGCCCTTGGCACTGATCGTGCGCACTTCACCGGCCAGGCAAGTGAGCGTGTTGTTCTCTTCATCCAGGGTGAAGTCGTCCAAGTCATAGCCGCCGGGCACTGCCGGACGCAAGGGTTTGGGCTTGACCAACGCCTTGTGCCTGGCACTCTCGAGGGCTTCGAGCATGGGGCCGGAACCGTAGGCAGAATCCCCGAGTACTTGGTATTCCGTCTCGGGGTCTTGCATCGTCGCATCACTGGCGATGAGCTCGATACCGGCCTCTGTGTCGCTGGAACCGGGCCCGGAAGCGGCGGTCATCACGGCGTTGGTGTAGAGCCCGGTTTCCGGTTCGGCAACGATGTGGCCCTTGAACCCATCGATCATCACCGAGCGGGACTTGTGCGCATGCCGGGCCTGCGGATGAACAGTGGAGACCAACCGGTCCGGGGCGACCTTCCGGGCGATCCGCCACCGCCCGTCGGTGCCATCGGAGTCCTCTGCCGGTTCGACGTCCTGGCCAGCGACCAGGGACAACAAAACATAGGCCTGGTACTCGGGGGAGTCCTCCTCCAAGACAGTCGCATCCACTGCACCGAGCAGGGTCAGGGCGTCCGTGACCAGCCCCGAAATCAGGGCCTCTTTCGGTTCCTTGTCATCCCGGGCAATCTCCGGCTTGCCCACATGCGTGTAGCCATACGAGCGTGCGTGAATCGCCATCAATCAAGGTGGCGCCATGCTCCATGGTCTTGCCAAAGCGGAGGATCACGGCAATCAACTGGGTAATCGTGTCTTGGCGGGCCACCGCGTCCTGGAGCACGGTCGAATCCACCGCCCGCCGGTGCCGCCCGTTCAACACCCCCGTCGCGATAATGACTTGAGCGACGGCCTCGTTGATGCGGTGCGGGTTCTCGCTCTCACGCAGGCGCTTGCGCCAATGCGTCAACGCCGAGGGGTGGAACGCTGTCTCATTCAGCCCGTACCTAGACTGTGCTTTCCAGCGTAGGTCAAACGTCAAAGCCTCCGCCGTTCCCCGATCGGAGAGCCCCTCCAACGCCTCCAACACCAGCACCGAACCGATCACCGAACCGATCACCGATGCCGGAATCGAGGGCCGGCCCAGCGCGGAAGGAAACAAGTCCTCCATCATCGAATCAGGCAACAACGCCCCCCGGTGATCGGTCAAAAAGCGTAGGCACTGCCCGGGACCAACAACTCCCCAGCCAGTGCCTCCACATCCAAAAAACCGCGCTGGGCCACCTCAATACCTTGCATACATCAAGTCTTAACGATCCACACAAAAAACCCGATAGGCGCTCCTTAAACCCACCAAATTATTCAGCGCACTCCAAGTAGTACTTTGTTAGGTGGATGGTGCTCGTTGGCAGGTGGGGCAGCGTTCGAGCATGCCGACGATGATTTCTTGAAGGGCTTTTAGGACACTATAAAGACTTAGGCCACCGCTTGGACTTTTGGGGTGGTGAGCCTCTTGCGTGTGATGAAGAGCTGTTCTGCGACGCCCAGGGTGAGGTGGCGATGGAATCCGTTGAAGGATCGTCCTGCGAAGTGGTCCAGGCCCAGGCCGGTCTCTAGTTCGCGGTAGTCGTGTTCGATCCTCCATCTCATCTTGGCTAGCCTGACGAGGGTTTTCAGGGGCGTGTCAGCGGGCAGGTCACTGATCCAGTAGTCCGTGGGTGCCGGCTCGTGCACCGGCCATTGGGCCAGCATCCAGGCCTAGGGCAGGGAACGATCTTCATTCAGCGCAATGTCGCGGGTGGCGGGGCGGATACGGATCGCCGGGAAGCGGGATTTCATCGCTGCATTGGCGTTGCGGGGGTCGGTTCTGGTGCCGTGGCGCCACGTCACTTCGTGCAGCTTTTTCCTCCCTGCGGCCAGGACCAGAGCCTTCAGAGAGGGCGCTGCATCGCGGTATCGGGGAAGACCGCGTGGTCCTCGCCCGGTGTACTCCGGGGGTTCGGGGACCGCGGTGGCCAGGTGGGCGGTGTGGCCGATCTTACGGCCAGTACGCAGCTGATTCCACGTTCAGAAAGGCCCTGGCGGAACGCGGTGATTTCCCCGTAGCCGGCGTCTGCGACGACGGACGGTGGCTGGTGACCCCAGGCGGAGAGTTCGTCAATCATTTCCAGCGCCTGGGACCATTTCGTGCGGTGTCGAACGGTCTCCGGTATCCCCGGCCCGTTGGCGGCACGCAGCAACAGCTTGGGCGTCCTCGTTGGCTTCGCAGTCATCATCCCAGGCCTCAGGGATGTACAGGCGCCAGTTCAACGGGCAGGATACCGCATCGGTGGCCGCGTGCAGGGACACGGCGATCTGACAGTTCTCGATCTTTCCCAAAGTCCCCGAGTGTTGCCGTCCAACCCCGGGCGATCCAGTGCCTTCCTCGGCGAATCCAGTGTCGCCAATGACCCAAGCCTCCGGAGTAACCAAAGTGATAGCCAGGGACGCGATCTTGCGTCGGACCGGCTCCACAGCCCAGGTCGATGAGGCCGTGAATTGCTGGAGCTGCTGATGATCAATGCCCAAACGTTCGGCCATGGGCTGCAGGGACTTGCGCTGACCATCGAGCATCAACCCGCGCAGATAAAGACTGGACTTCTCCCGCTGATCCTTCCGCGGCAGGGAACCAAAAACCTCGGCACCGTAGCCCTCAAGCTCGCCGCGCAACGCCGCAACCTGTTCTTCCCTCATGGAACAAAATTAACACAAAATTAAAAGCCCTTCCCTATCGAAAACCCCGGGAAATCAACGAACCCGCAAAACCATCATCCGACCATGACCATGACCATGACCATGACCATGGCCATGGCCATGACCGGGGCCCTGGGTTTCGGTTGGGAGTCATGTATGAAGATGAGTGAGTCAAGCACATCCATCACAACAGTGCTACGAGATACCTTTGCTCAATAGCACGAAATCTGGCGAGCCAAACTGGCGGGTGCTGGTCGGCTTTGACCGTGACCCCGGGTTCCGGGCCCTCGTCCGACACATGAAAGAACAGGTTTCGATGTGTTGACCTGAAGTAAAGGCCCGGTAAGTGAAGGTGCCGAGAACCTGTTCCCCTTGGTGCCACACGGAGAAACTCGAACCGAATCATCGATGAATATTTTCATTGACCTTCCGCTTACGACCACTGCAATGACTGGGGAAATGTTCGCTCCACCAGACCATGCGCATGGATCTTGCCAGATTCGCATCATCAACAACCAAGAAC
Source organism: Arthrobacter sp. H35-D1 (assembly GCF_030063185.1). GTDB lineage: Bacteria > Actinomycetota > Actinomycetes > Actinomycetales > Micrococcaceae > Specibacter. The sequence goes on along the minus strand of NZ_JASISP010000035.1, from coordinate 6,567 downwards.
TACGGCCCGGGAGGGACTTTTCGGATTAGGATCCGGCGGCAGAGAAACCAGTCCTAGTACGCCCCCATGCACGGCGGCCTAAACCACGACTGCCACACATCTCAAGCGATGACGACACGGAGCTGACTGGCCTCAACTGAGCCAAAACCAAGGCCTACCAAGCCTTTACGGCCGCGTGGAGGCACCCTACCCAGAGTGCCACGCCATAGATGCCGGTAAATTGGCACGTAAAGCGCACCCAACTTCCCTGGACGGGGACCTGACTCCCTCATCAACAGGTTCTGGACACCGAGCCAAAAACCATCCATCGGGTCAACCTCATGGCCGCTTACGACTTGATGATGTCACTCACGTGGACGTTCCGTATGAACACCGAACACAGACGCGGTACCGACGAATTCCATGCCTTCATCCGCCAGGGATGCAACCTTTCGTGGCGTACCTACCCCACTGAGGTGAACTCCACTGCCATCATCGCACGCTGCGAAGACCTACCAGTCAAAATAGCTACCCCAGTGCCGAGGCACCAAATCTATTCCAGAGTCCTGAGCTCCTACCCACGCGGGTTTGACGCGGTTTCAGTCCCCAGTTTCTTGGGGAGAAAAACACTGCCCAAGATGAAAACTAGAGGTTTCCTGTTCAAATCGCTCCCGTCGTAGTCTGCCAAGGCATCTACCCGCCGGTCATAGAGGTTGCTACTCCGAACGCGCAACCTGCGTTTGCGCACTTACCTCTTGGCTCCAGGAAATAGGACAGGCATGTGTCGGCAAGGAATAGACCCCAGGCTGTCTAACCCGGCGTTAAGATACCTGCGAAGCCCTTCTCAAGTCTCAGACCTCCTGAAGTAGGTTTCAGGTTCCCTTTGTTTCCGGGGATTTTCTCGGGCGGCGTGCCGTCGGAAATCCGTTGAATTATTGAAGTCGTCCGGTAGTGTTTCAGGCATGTCGGAGTCGATTTTGGAGTTTGCGGGAATGCCGGATCCGGCGGTGCTTCGTCGGGTGGATTCGGAGGGCCAGACGACGGTCCTGCTCGGGACGCGGGTGCTATTCTTGTATGAGTGCGACGATGCGGGGATGCGCAATCTGACGGTGGTCGCGGTCACGGACGCCGGGGTGGCGTGCCGCCGGGCGGCGGAGTTGTTCGGGCTGAGCCCGCAGTACGTGTCGATGTTGCGGGCTCGGGCCCGTTCGGAGGGCTCGGCCGGGCTGGTGCGCCGTAGGGGGCGTCCGCCCAAGCTCAGTGACCGGCAGGTGGCCCGGGCCAGGACGTGGGCCGGGGAAGGTGTGAGCCAGAGGGAAATTGCCGCCCGCCTCGGGGTGGCACGGTCGGTGATCAGCGAGCTGCTCGCCCGGCACGGGGTGATCACGCCGCAGGAAGAACTCGAGATCGCCGCACCCGGGGCCGCCGGTGCCGGCAACGGTGCGGGGGCAATCACGGGCGGGCCCGGCGTTGTACCGGAGGAAACCTCGCCGGGGCAGGAAGCCAGTGGCTCTGAGGGGGCCGCCGCACGCATCGATTCGGGTACGGTCTTCTCCCGGTATGCCGGGTCGATGCTGCTGCACGCCTTCCTTGACCGGGTCGGGGCCGAGGCCACGTTCGCGACCCTGGCCGGGGCGCCGGCGAGGCGGTATGACAACCTGGCGGTGCTCACCACAGCAACACTGGGCTTCGCCCTCGGGGCCGGGACGATGGAGGGGTTCAAGCACCTGCGCCGGGGCGAACTCGGCCCGACCGTCGGGATCACCATGGTCCCGGAGCTCGCGACCCTGCGTTTCCGCCTGACCGCGCTGGCCGACGGCTCCGATCCGCTGGCCGTGCAGCGGGCCTTCGCTTCCGGGATGCTCGCCTTCGACCCGGCCGATGATCCTGTCTACTACGTTGATGACCACTTCGTCCCCTATGCCGGGGCGAAGCCGGTGGCGAAGGGCTGGAACACCAAGCGCCGCCACGCCGAGTCCGGGCGCGATGACACGGTCCTGGCCGATGCCCGCGGCCGGGCAGTCGTCTTTGGCTCCGGGGAACCCACCTCCTTGGCCTCCAACCTCCCCGGCGTGCTCACCCAACTGAGGGAGGTGATTGGCCCCCACGCGCCGATCCTGCTCGGCTTTGACCGCGGCGGGGCATTCCCTATCGCCTTTACTGCCTGCCGCAACGCCGGCGCACACTGGATCAGCTACCGCCGCGCACCCCTGGCCGAGACCACCGCGACCCCGGCAACCTCCACCACGGTGCGCAACGGCAAGGACATCAGTGTCGAGCTGGCCGATGAAACCGTGGGGATCAAGGATTACGGGAACGCACGCCAACTAACGCTCTTCGAACACGGCGCACCCGTGCTCCAGGTCCTCACCAGCGAAACGACCGGCACCGGGGCGGAACTGCTGTGCTGGCTGCGGTCCCGCTGGCGGATTGAGAACATGTTCAAATATGCGGCCGCGCACAACGGCATCGATGCCCTCGCCGACTATTCCATGGACATCGACACCGACACCCGCAAGGTCGCCAACCCCGCCCGGGTTGCCGCCCGCAAAACCGTCAAAACCGCCGAAACCACGTTGGCTGACGCCGAACGGTCCCTGGCCCAGCTCCTCGCCAGCGGCGGCACACCGAAACAGATGAACGCCGCCCTCCCCGGCATCCACCGCACCATCGAAGACGCCACCAAGGACCTCACCGACGCCAAAACGGCACTCAAGCCCATCCGGGCCAAACTCCCCGCGAACGAGCTGAACCCCGACGCGCAACTCGCCCGCCCCCACCTTCAACGCAGGGGCATGCAAATGGTGTTGCGGCTGCTGGCGTTCAACGCCGAAGCCTGGCTCGCGGACCACCTCAACGCCTACCTGAACGATCCGGACGAATACCGAGCCATCACCCGCCACCTGCTCCACCAAGGCGGCACCATCACCTACACCGCCAAGGCCATCACCATCACCCTCGAGAGGCCAGACAGCCCACGCGTCGCCCGAGCCCTTCAACTGCTCACCGAGGAACTCAACAACACACCCAGCCGGCTCCCCGGCGACCACCGCACCCTGAACTACCAAGTCGCCCAGGCACAAACTTCAACAACGAACGAGTGCCTACTTCAGGAGGTCTGAGTCTGACATCGATCCAGTATTAGCCCTCCGTGTGGTCGCATCAAAACTGTCCGCCTACCAACGGACCGCCCATACCAACGGCCCAAGCAGCGTAGCCCTGCCTTGCCAGGAGAGGAGCTTAGTTGCGCTAAAAGAATATTAAATTTTAAAAAGTCTGGACTGCATGTATCAAGTGGCGTAGCTTTGTTACTACGAAGGGACGTACGTGACCAACATCACGCCAGTAGGGTTCAGAGAAGCGCTCCACTGGGCCCCTGCAACCTAGGTTGTGTTGGTCTAGCGGGCGATCCTTTCCAGAAACTCGAACCAGAGGGTTCTGACGTGACCTCTACAGAACTCTCATCTGCACCAATAATAAATCATATTTTCGCAACACTATTCGTAGGAGAAAACAATGGAAACTGTTCTCGGAACACCCACCAAGACCGGCGCGATTCACAAGGTGGAAAACGGCTTCATCGGACTTCCCTCCATGAACATCCCCGGCGTCGACGCTTTCATCGGTGACTCCCTCACCCACCCCAACGGATCAGTGATGAGTAGCGGATTCTTCGAACTCAAAGCCTCCGAACCCCTGATCTACACCTACGAATGCGATGAAATGAAAGTCGTCATCAAGGGCGAATTCAAACTCACCGACCGAGTCACAGGAGAAGTAACCCACGCCAAGGAACGCGACGTCCTCTTCTTCCCCGCCGGATCACAAATCACCTTCGAAACCCCCGACTACGGCCTAGGCTTCTTCACCGCCCACGGCTCCATGTCCTCCTAGGGACCATCATGCGTATCGCATCCTTGCCGCAGCCAGCAGGTACTGGCTGCGAATCAGGTTTTCGCGGTGTCGTCTGCGTGTCGTTTGACTCAGCAGATGACACCGCCGATCACGACGCCGGTGGCCGTCCCAGGCATGACCTCCGCTTCACCTCCGCAAACCCGGAATCTCTTTCGGAATTGAGGTCTGCGCTCCTGCGTTCCAGTGTTGGGATTCGTTTGGTTCTCACAGGCTCCCCCGTTGACATCCATGCAGCTGCAGCAGTCGCTGCGGAATGTGGACTGGCGGAGGAGGAAGTGACGCTCGTAAGTGATGAGTCCGGACTCCGCGTTGTGTTCTGCGCACATTGCCGTACCAGAACAGAGACAGTGGAGCCGATCGGTTCAGAAGTGGAGTGTCAAGGATGCGCCACTGACTTGGAAATCGCTAATCACTTTTCCAGGCGTCAAGCCGCATATCTGGGATTCGCCGCCAATGCCGAGGAGGCAGCATGACTATGACAGCACTCCAACCCGAGGTCCACCATGCAGTGAAGGATGGCCTTCAGCTCGAAGTGACAGACGTCACTCGTCAGACGGAATCCATTGTTAGCATCACCTTCGCTGATCCATCGGGGGCACCGCTGCCGTCGTATGTCCCGGGGAGCCACTTGGTGGTCCAATGCGGGACCGGCGCCAATGCCTACTCGCTCACCGGTTCAGGCACTGCCCCGTCCGAATACACCATCTCCGTCCTTCAGGTTGCAGACGGAGCTGGCGGCTCCCTCGCGATGCATCGGCTCGCCGCCGGTGACCTAGTTTACGTTTCCCGTCCCCGCAGTGCCTTTGCTCCTGCGGCAACAGCTAGGCATTTTCTGCTGGTTGCGGCTGGAATCGGCATCACCCCGGTGCTTTCGCACGCCCGTGCCTGTGCCGAATGGGGTATAGCTGCGGATCTGATCTACGTGCACAGGCCTGGAGCCGGGGCCCACGTGACCGAGGCCAAGGAACTTCTGGGATCGGCCGTGACCGAATGCAGCGATCGGGTCAGTTTCCAAAAGACTCTGGCAGAAAAGCTCACGACCCAGCCGCTGGGAACCCACCTTTACGTCTGCGGCCCAGTTGCCTTCATGGATGCCGTTCTTGACCAAGCGCGCGAGCATGGCTGGCCTTCCGCGCGGCTGCACTCGGAAGCCTTCGGCGCAGCCGAACTAGACGCAGGGGAACCGTTCACGGTGAATCTGGCCCGAAGCGGCGTTAAATTGAACGTTCCGGCTGGCGTCTCCTTGCTGGAGACACTCGAACAAGCAGGGAAAGCTATCCCCAATATGTGCCGAAAAGGCATCTGTGGGGAATGTTCCCTCTCAGTGCTTCGAGGTAAACCCCAGCACCGGGATCTTTACTTGAGCGACCAAGAAAAGGCCGAGAACACCACGATGATGTGCTGCGTTTCCCGCAGCCTCGATGAAGAATTGGAGTTGGACCTTTGAATACCACTATCATCAACGATCAAAACACGGGGGACACAGCCGTCCTCCCGGAACGAATCAAGGGCTTTCCCTTCCCTTTTTCCAGTGACAGCTACCGCTACAGCGCCAACGTTGAACCGGCCCACAAAATAGTACAGACAGATGTCGGTTCCTGGGGCTCCTCCCTCATCGACGTCGACGAATACTACCTTTCGGACCTCAAGGAACGCGAGAAAGTACTGGAAAAGGACCCTAGCCGCACAGCCGTCCTGCCCCACATGCGACCGGCCGTCTGGGATGCAATCACGACACTGCTGCCCGCCATGGCCGAAGACCACCCGGACACAATGTCTTATCACCGAGAGGGAAATGTCTGCCGCTGGACCAATACCTTGCAGAATCTGGAACTGGAATTCACGGTCGGCGATGACGATTCACTTCCCATGGGTCCCATGCGGTTCCTGGGCAGCCAAATCACGGACGACATCGTTTTCCTTGACCCTCGTGAGGACACGCTCTGGCTCGATGCGGGACTTGTTACCTTCGCAGCCGACTGGTCCTTTGGATTCGACGTTGGCATGAAATTCATGGAAGTCCACACCCCCGTTCCCCGGGTTACAACAGAACCCGTCATTAATCGGGCCCATCAATTCCTCCTACGGCTGCAACCCGGGGAACAATTCCGCAGAACCAACTGGACAATGACCGTAGACCGGCGTCTAGACACCTCCACCGAAAGTTACCCGGAATGGGCCCGCGACCGCGGAACCATCGCCAATGACCCTGATCTACCCAATAGGCTCCACCTGCGTGTGGAAGTTCAGCACATGCTCTGCCTCCCACACACCGGGGCCGTGCTCTTTCTGGTCCGTACCTACCTTCTGCCCCTTTCTGATATCGCCCAAGTACCCGTTTGGCGCGAGCGCGCCGGCCACGTACTGGCCGAACTCCCTGATGACATGGCCGAGTACAAAGGCATCATCCGTTACCGTAAAGCCGCATCAGATTGGCTGCTGGCCGGCGAATGAGCGGCGCAGCGCAGCGCACTTTCTCCTCGTCCTTGACCCCACTCTTCTCACCTAACACCTTCACTTCCAGGCCGTAGGGGCCTTCATCCTAGATAAAGAATTAAGGAGCTAACTATGTCTATCAACACTGAAATCGACACCATGGTAGGGGTATCTCACCCTCTTGATCAGCTTTCCCGCGCCGAGATTTCCCGTGCGGTGTCCATCCTTAAGGATGGT
>NZ_JASISP010000034.1 GCF_030063185.1 Arthrobacter sp. H35-D1 | reverse complement strand
GGGTTGCTGCGCCAAGAGCAACGATGAGACTGAGAATGAGGAAGTGGTGAAAAAGTTTCACTTGAAGTCCACGCATGCATTCTCCGGAAGGCACAGGCAGGCCAATCCACTTCACTACACCCTACAGCGCCGGATTTGCCGGGAAGGGGCCAAGGTGGCTGGTGCCAGGCTGCCATGCACGTTCAAAATTCAACCGACGCAACGAGGGCGGCCCATCGGGTGATGGGCCGCCCTCAGTGCTCGGATCGCTTTTCGTTTGCTACGGCGCTGGAGCGCCGACCGTGTCATACAGTGCGTAGTCGTCGGTGGTCAAGGTCCCGTTTTGGAAGAGGTTCAAGCCAAAACTGATCGCCGTTGCCCCTTCCGGAAGTGCGGGCGTTGTCCACACAGCCTGGGTGTAGCTCGACGTCGCGGCGAACCACGGGCTTGACGTCCAATAGGTCCAGGTGCCGTCGGCGGCGCGGTAGTAGAGGGCAAACTGCGTCGGTGTCGTAGAGGTGTACCAGGTCCGCATCGAGTACGTGTGTCCCGCGATTCCCACCGGTGCGCAGCTGCCGTGGTCCAGAGTAGGAAGGAGTTTGGCGTCGCCGTCGGCATAGTTCGTCACTGTCAGGGTTTGCGCCATGGAACCGGTGTGTGCCGCCGCGCTGGCACTGAAGTCCGCGGTGTTGGCCCCATACCCGGCTTCCTGCCAGCATTGCGGCAGCGCGCCTCCGCCGGAAGTCTCCAAGCTTGGGTTCTGAACCAGGTTGGTGCCCGGGGCCGGCGGGGGCGGCGGCGGGATGGACGCCGCGTCGTACATGGCGTAATCATCGGTGGTGATGGTGCCATTGCCGGCCAGGTTCAGCCCAAAACTGATCGCACTTGCCCCGGCGGGCAGCGGTGGCGTCGTCCAGGAGGCCTCCTCGTAGGTGGTTCCCGCCGCGAAGAACGGGCTGGTGGTCCAGTACTTCCACGAGCCCAGATCGGTGCGGTAGTAGACCTCGAATTGGGTGGGCGCCGTGGACTTGTACCAGGCGGACAGTGCATAGGTTTGGCCAGGCGTGGCCGCGGTGGCACATTCACCCAGGTCCTGTACAGGAAGCCACTTGGCATCGCCGTCGCTGTATCCGGTGACTGTCAGCACGGCTGCTGTTGATCCCGTGCGCCCGGGTGAAACGGTGCTGAACGCGGCGGTGTTGGTGCCGTAGCCACCGTTTTGCCAGCACTGCGGCACACCGGAGGAGATGGCTTCCAGGCTAGGGTTGGTGACCATGTTCTCGCCCGGCTGCGATGTGGCAACGGGGCCGGGCACCGCGGGCTTGAGCGTGCCGCCGATGACCTGGTCCACGGTCTTGACCAAGGTGGTGGCGGGCCTGGCCTTCAGCCATGTGGCGAATTGGCCAAAGAGCGCCGGTGAGATGGTGAGCGGGTCCGTCCCGTCGGTCCCTATGTGGTGGAAGGTCAGCTCCACCCATCCGCCGCCGTTTTGTTCGGCCTGGGTGACGGTTTTCTTCAGGTCCGCCAGCGTCCAAGTGTTGTCCACTTGATCGGGCGCCTTGATCTCGTAGGGTTCTGCCGGGGGGATGGTTTCCGCCAAGGCACATCCGTTGCACCCAAAGCGTGAGGAGATGTCGCCCAGCCCGCGGGCACTGTTGTACCCGCAGTTCTCCACGATGGTCTTCGTGGAGCTGGTCAGGGAGGCAAAGGGATAGGCGAAGTTGGTCACGCGGAATCCCCAGTTGCTGAGGTTGACACGGTCGTTGCAGACTTGGCGCGCTGCTTCGTCGTCGGCCAGCGTGGCCAAGTCCGGGTGCGTCACCGTATGCCCGCCAATCTCATTGCCATCCGCCGCCAAGGTCTGAAGATCTGCAAGGGTCATGTAACCGGGATGGTTGGTGAAACCCGATGTTACGTAGAACGTGCCTTGAAGTCCGTTGGTTTTCATGATGGAGGCAGCGTTCATCTGGTCCGCGTTGCCGTCGTCGAAGGACAGGGTCACCGTGGTGACGGGGTCGGCGGCCTGCGCGGGGGCTCCCATGGCGGCAACGCCGAAGGTCGCCAAGAGGACACAGAGAAGGCCGGCCATTGCCTTGACCGGTCTATGCAACCGTCTTTGTTGTTTTGCACCCCCGGCTCTGCGACAGCCGGGGAAATAACCAAGGTTCCGAATCATGTAGAGACCACTTTCTTGAGAGCAACCTGACTAGTATCCGATCCTGCAGGGTCGCGATACCAGGCTTCGTCCTCAATGCTTTTTCAGGACAAGGCCCCGGCCACCATCAAAGGAAAGGGTGATGTCGGGGCTTTGGCGGGCATGCTGAAATGGCCCGTCTGATGTCCAGCATCGCGAATTAGAATGCGGCCGTCTAGAGTGGAGCTACTCGTTTCGCCCGTCCCAGAGGCGGATCCGAACCCGGTACTGGAGTAAGCCGAACCTGAGGTGCCTGCACCGCCAAACAATGCAACAATTAGGTGAAGCGGATGTGACGTATTCTGTTGTGTCCCCTGCCGGCCGAATGGCGGCTGGCCGCGCTAGTGCCGAGGAGTACACATTTGGTGACAGGATCCGCCGTCCACGAACACACTTCCGCGTTGAATGACGTGGAGGTTGTGCGCATCCGCAACGACTTCCCCATCCTTGAACAGCACGTCAATGGGAAGCCGCTGGTCTATCTCGACTCCGGGGCCACCTCGCAAAACCCGTTCAGCGTCATGGAGGCGGAGCAGGAGTATTACGAGCAGCGCAATTCCGCCGTGCATCGCGGCGCCCACACCTTGGCCGTCGCCGCCACGGATTCCTTTGAGGACGCCCGTGAGACGGTCGCGGCCTTCATCGGTGCCGAGACCAACGAGCTGGTCTGGACGCAGAATGCCACGGCCGGTCTGAACCTGATCGCCTATTCCTTTGGCAATGCCAGCGTCGGCGCAGTTTCGGCCCAGGCCCAACGGTTTGCCCTCTCGGCAGGGGACGAGGTGCTGGTGACCGAGATGGAGCACCACGCCAACCTGATTCCATGGCAGGAGGTGTGCCGACGCACCGGCGCCACGCTGCGCTACATCCCCGTCCACGACGACGGCACCCTGGACATGGACGCTGCCGCCAACCTGCTCAACGAGCGCACCAAGGTGTTTTCCTTCACCCACGTCTCCAACGTCACAGGCGTCATCAACCCGGTCTCCGAGTTGACGGCCCTGGCCCATGCCGCGGGCGCCCTGGTGGTTCTGGATGCCTGCCAGTCGGCGCCCCACCTGCCCCTGGACGTCAAGGCCCTGGACGTGGATTTCGCCGTGTTCTCCGGCCACAAGATGCTCGGGCCCACCGGCATTGGGGGCCTGTATGGCCGGGCGGAGCTGCTCGATGCCATGCCCCCGTTCCTCACTGGCGGTTCCATGATCACTACCGTCACCATGGATCGGGCGGAATACCTGCCGGCGCCGCAGCGCTTCGAGGCCGGTACGCAGCCCATCTCCCAGGCCGTGGCCTTGGCGGCAGCCGCCAACTATCTGCACGAAACCGGGATGGAGCGCATCCATGACTGGGAAGCGTCCCTGGGCCAGCGCTTGGTGAGCGGGCTGGAAGCCATCGAAGGCATCCGCGTCCTGGGACCGGCATCGGGCATTCCGCGGGCAGGTCTGGCATCCTTCGAAGTGGCTGGGGTGCACGCGCACGACGTCGGCCAGTACCTTGACGCCGCTGGCATCGCCGTCCGGGTGGGCCACCACTGCGCCCAACCGCTGCACAGGCGGCTGGGGTTGAACGCCTCCACCCGTGCCAGCACGTATTTGTACAACACCAGCGCCGATGTGGACGCGTTCCTGGCCGCTGTGGCCGGGCTGCGCGGCTACTTTGGCGTGGAGGGGGAGTAGGCCGTGAGTTCACTGGATTCGCTGTACCAGCAGATTATTTTGGAAGAGTCGAAGACCCGCCGTGGCGCGGATCTGCCCAATGAGCAGCTGCAGGGGCTGCATCTGCCGCAGAACGTGGGCCAGTGCCACCAGCTGAACCCCGTGTGCGGGGACGAGATCACGTTGCGGATCGAGACGGCAAGCGATGCCGTCTCCGGTATCCACTGGGCGGGGGACGGGTGCGCCATTTCCATGGCGTCGGCCTCCATCCTCAGCGACATGGTGGTGGGCCTGGAGCGTGCGGAGGTGCATGCCCTGATCGGCAACTTCCGCGAGGTGATGCGCTCCCGCGGGAAGCTGGAAGCCGACGAGGACCTTTTGGGCGACGCTGCGGCACTGTCCGGCGTGTCAAAGTATCCGGCTCGGGTGAAGTGCGCCATGCTGGCCTGGGTAGCGGCCGAGGACGCGCTCAACCAGACAAGCTGAACTTATGGTCAGGGTTTGAACGGGGAGCGTCGTGCGGCGTGGAGTGCCCGTCGGCGGCTGAGCGACCACACCACGAGCACTAAAATCGCACCAATGAAGGCACCTGAGGTGTTGGCCACGATGTCGCTCCACGCGGGGACGCGGACGGGCAGGAAAATAGCTTGTGCCAGTTCCACTGCACCGGAGAACGCGGCAGCAATGACTATGGACAGCCACCACAGCTTTCTGGGCATGCGCAGCACCAAAATGATGCCCAGGGGAATGAACAACAGGATGTTGGCGGCAAACTCAACCTTGCGGTAGCCAATGAACCAATCGGGCAGCCCGTGGCCGTGCAGCCACTGCAGCAGCTGCATCAGGGCACCGTCAATGGGCCTGTTCACGGGGGAGGGCCAAAACAAGATGCCCGCCAGCGCGGCAAAGTACGCGATGGCAAGGATCACTGCCACCTTGTGGCTCACTGTGTTCACAAGAACCAAGTCTAGGTGCCGCGCCTGCAGGTGCGAACTACCGCCTGAAAACAAGAAAGCCCGGAACCAATGGTTCCGAGCTGTCTTGTTGGCTGGTGCAATACCAGCCGAGCAGCGACTAAGCAGCCATGTCTGCACGGTTGCGGCGGCGTGAAATAACCACGGAACCCACGCCGACGCCCAGTGCGCCAACGCCGATGAGCGACCAGACAGCAACGCTGGCGTCAATGCCGGTGGCGGCAAGACCGTCGTCGTTGCCGGCAACGTCGTTGCCCGTGCCGGAACCATCGTTGCCAACGCCGGCATCGATGTTGGCGACTACCTTGACAACCTGGCTGACGGTGACGCCCGAGGTGCGGCCCGTGGCCGTCAGCGTGTAGGTGCCAGTCTGCTCCAGTGTGATGGGAGTAGAGAAGGCGCCATTGTCATCGGCGACGGCGGTAAAGGAAGCTGGTGCTGCGGGCTGGATGATCATGGGCACGGACGCGGAGATGCCGCCGCCCAGTGAGCCAATGGCCCCGCCAGCCACAGGGCTGGTCATGGTGACGGTGATGTCAATGGTTTCACCGGGCGTGAAGCCGGAGCCGCTGAAAACAACGGCTTCGCCGGCCACCACAGTTCCCGTTGAAACGGTGGAGGCGGGTGGGCCTGCCGGGTAGTCACTGGGAGCTGCCTGGGCGGCAACTGTTCCGGCGGACAAGGTCAGGAGGCCAGCAAGCGCAACGCTTGCAAGGATTTTCTTCAAGGTATTTCCCCAGTTTCTTTTATGTTTGATCGCCGGTTCCCCCGTTGAGACCGCGATTTGTTTCTAGATTATCAGTGGGCGCTGTCGTTACCAAACAGATGGATGAAAGTTTCGCCGTTTGGACAGTGCTGTGCTAGTGGGAGGTTCAGAGGCCATGGATTGTTCGTGAAGAGTTATTCTCCTGTGCACCCCGTGACCTTTTGTTCGGGCAGAATGACGTCCGATTTCTTTTGGATGGTGGGGGTGACGCTGAGCTGGGCCGGGCTGGTCTGGACCACCTTGGAAAAGTCGATTTCCACGGTCTGTTGCTGTCCAGGGGCCAGCTGTACCCGCACTATGCCGACGGGGCGCTCGTCATGGGAGTGGGAGCTAATACCCACAACTTTGCCGTCTATTCTGGCCTCCTGTGTCCGTGCCTGGGTCGGGCCGTAGGCCACCACGTTGGTGGCCACGCTGCCATGGGGAACCCCGAATACCGCGTCACCTGTTACATAGGCAGGCAGTGACGTGGCGGCATCGGCAGGTGCAGTGTTGGTCATGGTGATTTTGGCTGTGTACTCGGCATAACCCCCAGCATTGCAACGCTGCACCAACTGCACGGTGCGTTTGACGTAATAATCCATCTTGGCGCCGGTGCCGTCATTGAAATAGACGCCGAAGCCCGCCGCGGGAACGCTTGGACCTGAAATGGCGCCGCCAATGCCTACGTCGCCTAGGATCGCCTGCTCGTCGCCGTGGGCGGACCACATCAAAATTCGATTGTCGCTGACACCTGTGGCCAGGGTCTGGACCAGTTTGTCGCCGGGAGTCTTGCCGGAAGCAACCACATCAAAGACCTCTTTCGCCACCGCTGCAAAGTAGGCGTCCTGCAACGCGGGCTCCTCGATTTCGGCGTAGACCTGGGAGAGCAACACGGGCACCAAGTTTGTGCTGGTCAGCTGTGTGGGCAGGTCGCCGAGGCTCACACCTGCCGGAAGAGCCGGTGCCACGGTGATGGGACCGGTTGTCTTCAGGACCAATGCCAGCGCCACCGGGTCAATGGAAATGACGCCGTCAATGGGTTGTTCGGGGTGGCGTTGCAGCCACATGTCCTTGGCCGTGGAAGCGGCTGTGGGGAAATCCGGAGTCATGTTGACGTCTTGCATGTAGCTGCCCATGCGGTTGGAGTAGATGGCTTCCTGTTCGGCGTCCACCTTGACCGGAGGCGTGAAGTCTCCCATGGCACTGGCAGAGTCCTGGGCGGCTAGGGATATCTTTCCGTTCTCCGCATGGATCACGGCGAGTGCTCCGGGTATGCCGCCGCTGGCACGGACTTCCGCATTGTTTTGGATCAACAATAGGTAGTCTCGGGGGGCTTCCGCACCCATCATGGGAGGGACAAGCTGTGCGGCGTCGGAAGCAGTTGAAAGCAGTCCGCGCAGCTCGTCCAGTTGGACCTTGGCGCTGTCCAGGGGATCAGCAATCTGGGGGAGCAGCGGTGCAGGATCAATCCCGGCCAGCCGTTCATAGGACAGCTCCACGGAATTGGCGGCCGAAACCACGCTGGGTGCCGCTTTTTGCAGGGGGGCCAAAGGTACGGCACCATCTACTGGTGTCAGCGACTTCCAGTCCAAGGATTCGAAAGTACCAACCAAGGGCTGGGCGGCCAAGCGGACCACGTCGTCGGCCGTAGTGGTAATTTCCGAGGCTGCGGCCAGGTTGGGCCCGAGCCAGGGAAGGCTGCTCGCCAGCTTCCAAAGGGGATCCGAACCCGCTTGTTTGGCGGCGGCCGTATGCTCCGCCAAGGAGGCCACGGTATCGGAAGCACTGGACGCATCATTGGCCAGAAGCTGATTCTTCAGCTTCGGCAGCAGTTGCGCGGTCGCGTCAAGGTTGTCCTTTATTTCGATAGCGCGGACACCGAGCCACGCCGTTGCGCCCCCCACCAACACCAGCACGGCCAGGGCACCCACACCCCACCGAAGCAGACGCTTGCGCCGCTTCCGCCGTCCGGTCGCAGGTTGCACGGTTCTGCGGACCCGGCCCGTCCCCTCGGTGGGGTCTTCTGTTGGCACGTGGGCCTCATCCGTCCCAGCCATGCCTACGGACGTCCCATGCCGAGGAAGGCGTCAGAGCCTTTCACGCCAATTGCTGGAATACTCATTTCAAGAGCCCTTACTGCTGGATATTATTGACAGGCAAGCCCCATGTCTCGGCATTTTTTGAAGCATTTCTTACACTGCGCCGGTGCTGAAGAAGACCGCTTTGAATGTACGGAAGAGAATGACTAGGTCTGCTGCCATCGACCAATTCTCTACGTAGTAAAGGTCTAACTTGATGCTTTCATCCCATGTCAGGTTCGATCGGCCGCTCACCTGCCATAGTCCACTCATTCCAGGCTGGACATACAACCTGCGATGGGCAGCATCGTCGTAGAGCGCGACTTCCCCTTCGCGTTGTGGCCGAGGACCAACCAGGCTCATGCTGCCCGAAAAAACATTGAACAACTGAGGTAGTTCGTCAAGGGAATACTTTCGCAGGATTCCCCCGATCGGTGTGATGCGCGGATCATTTTCCACCTTGAACAAAGGAGTACCTGCAGTTCCTTGGGCAACAAGAAGCGTGTCAAGCTGTCGGTCTGCATCGGGCACCATCGACCTGAACTTGGCCATCTCAAAGGTCGAGCCTCGCAGCCCCACCCGCTCCTGAAAGTACAAGACGGCACCTGGGCTTGAAAACTTGACTGCCAGCGCAATGGCCGCGAGGACGGGTGAGAGGCACGCAATCAGCACACCCGAGCCCAGGACGTCGAAGGCTCGTTTGGCCACGCGTTTTCCACCCGTGAGTTTCGGTGTTGAAACGTGGATCAGTGGGAGGCCGGCCACGGGCTGTGTATGGATACGTGGGCCGGCTATGTCCGTGAGCGCCGGTGCCAGAATCAATCCGATGTTGGCTGCTGCCAGGTCCCATCCGAGCTGGCGCATGGTTTGGGGCGTAAGCCTTACGCCGGTGGTGATGGCCACAGCGTCCGCACCACTGGAACGAACGGCATCCTGAATGTTCTCTGCCGTCGGGTTGCCATGGATGAGGGGGAGGTTCGGTGGCTCGTCAACTGAGCCCTGCACATTGGCCGACAAGTAGCCGGCAATGGGCGAATAGCCAGCTTCTGGAGCGCCACGCAAGGCGTTGACCAAGTGTCCCATCGCCGCAGGACCTCCGATGATTAGCAAACGCGAGACGCTTCCGCCGCGGCTCCGTTCCAGACTCAGGTGCTGGCGAAGAACCCATCTCCCGGCGATCAGGCCAACGGTTCCCAACGGGAAAGCCGTGCCGACATAGCTTCGAGCCAGATCGACCTGAAGGGCGTATGCGATAATTGCGATTATTCCGAACAGCCAGAGGCTGGCTGCAACAACGCGCTTGTATTCTTCAGCACCCGCACCGAGCATCCGCGGTTCTCGACTGCCCCAGGCACCTAGCATCAACCACCAAATAAGTGGCAACACAATGCTGACCGCCGTGTAAGACGCCACCGGGGCACCGGCGATGGCATCGGAAGTAGCAGGGTGCAGCCCAAACCGCAGCAGGTGGGCACCCGTCACGGACCAGACCACAACTACCGCGTCAAGCGCGCCAATTCTCCGGGCGTAGCGAGTACGCCAGTTTTTTGAATTCAAGTGTTTCCCCAGAAATACGTTTGAGTGTGAACGTGCGTCCGTTGGGGACTCTTAAAGGATTCAGAGTCCTGTCAAGACCAGCAGCTGATTATCCAAAGGACGGTTGAAAATCACCCGCGTCGAGATGCCCGTGTTTCTGTGCCTCGAAGCAGTCTGTCAAAATCGTCCTCGACCGGACCGGACAGTGTTTCGCTGGCGGTCGGGATGCTCGACGAGCTGGTCGATTGAACCTCAGGAGTTGCGGGATTCGCACTGTAACCGTAATAGCTGTAAGCGTAAGCATCAGGACCTTTGACGGGAACCCGGTTCAGCACAACACCCAGAATTTCGGCGTCAACCAGTTTGAGAGTCTCCAAAGCCTTTTGCACTTCTGGTTGCTTTGCTATGTGGCAACCAACGACCACCATGACTCCGCCCACCTTCTGGGCCAAGACGGCAGCGTCTGTGACAGGAAGCAGGGGTGGGGCATCGATGATGACGGCATCGAAATGCTCCTCCAAACGCTTGATGAGTGTCGACATGGCCTCGGACCCCAACAGTTCGCTGGGATTGGGCGGGATCTGGCCTGAAGTCAGAACGTGAAGTTCGTGCGCGCCCCAAGGCTGGAGCAGATCTTTGATATTGACTTCCCCAACCAAGGCAGTGGTCAGACCGGCAGCACCCTCTAGGCCCAAATACTTGCCCACCATCGGCCGACGGAGGTCGGCGTCCACTAGCACCACAGACTGTCCGGCCTCAGCCATGGTCAGGGCGAGGTTGGTAGCAGTGGTGCTCTTTCCTTCCCCTGGCAAGGAAGACGTGACGAGTAGTGTTTTGCTACTGCTGCTGACTTGGGCAAACTGCAGATTGGTCCGGAGTTGTCTAAATGACTCGGCGCGCTGGCTGTGGACGGATCCTCGGCTCAGCAGTGGATCCTTCTGCGCTTCCTGTTCGAACGGGATGCCACCGAGCACGGGAGAGCCAGTGATTTCCCGCAGATCACTTTCACTCCTGACCCGGTTATCGAGAGAGCTCCGCACTAGTGAAGTGGCCACTCCTAAAACAAGTCCCACAATAAAGCCAAGTGCAAGGTTGATTTTCAGATTTGGGGAGGAAGGAGCGGTGGGTGCAAAGGCCGGGGTCACCACAGACAACTTGACCGGTGAGGGGCCCCCGTCTGCGGGCTTCTCCAAATTGTCAACCGCGATGATGAGGCTGCTAGCCACTGCGTGGGCAACTGCCGCAGCTTGAACGGGAGAGTCGTCATTGACAGAAATTGAAACAAGAACTGTCTTCAAATCTGAGGTGGCTTTGATTTTGGTGGCAAGCTGCTGCGGGGAAAGATCCAGCCCCAGAGAATCGATGACCGGTTGGAGTACGGTTGGGGTGGTGGCCGTCACCACATACGACGAAACTCGGGCCTGAATGAATGAGTTACCCGTTTGAAGATCCTGCACCGATCCCGAGTTTTGAGTTGCCACGAAGAGTTGTGTCTGCGCCGTATAGAGCGGTTTCGTCAGTACCGAAAATGCGACAGCTGCTAAGAGTCCAACAAGACTAAGCGCCACAATGATGATCCAGTTGCGGCGCAGGATGTGAATGTAGTCCCGAAATTCCAAAAGTAGGTTCCCCACGTCTTGTTGTATGAATGCCAAGTTCCTCTAGGGATACCGGAGGCAGACTTGACTTGCTATTTGGGTTCATTCTACCGGGTGCATAGCTTGCCTTTAGCCAGGTACAGGATCTTCAGAATTGAGTGTATAGCTGGCGTTGCCGCTTGAGGAGTCCGGGGCTGGAGGTTGTTTCTGCTGAGGCGAGGGCCTTGGGAGACAATCGGATTCCTAATGGGTAGTGGCAAGCCTGAGGCTGGCTGCCAGATTTGACCCACTCGGACCGGGCGTGACTCACTTCAGATCTGCCCTTGGCAGTGTCCTTTAGACGACCTGTGGACCCCGGCCCGTGGGGGCCAGTTTGGCTCGCACCGGTGGCCTGATAGAAGGTTGTCCGTCGTGTAACACCTTGCTGCAGGGCGTGACTCGTTAGGGACTTGCCTCGGCGTGACCCTCCTCAAACTGGCCGATCATTGTCCTGTATTGGGAAGGAAGCCACTTCAATGAGTACCGTCCGCGATGAATACACGAACATCGTCGGTGTGGATACCCACGCCCGCACCAACACCTACGCCATCCTTGCGGCCGCCACTGGCCAAGTGATGGATACCGCCACATTTCCCACGAGCCCACCGGGCCTCAAGCGCGCCATCGCCTGGATCGACCGGCGCAGCGATCCGGGCAAGACTCTCGTGGCCGTCGAGGGAACCAATTCGTATGGATCGGGACTGACCCGTGCACTGCGTGCCACAGCCTTGGATATCTGTGAGGTGCGACCACCGCGCCGGACCTCACGTGCCGGGCGAGGCAAGTCCGATGACATTGACGCACTTGCTGCTGCTCGCACGGTGCTCGGGGAACAGATCTCAGCGCTGCTGGATCCCCGTGCCGAAGGAAACCGGAGGCTCTACGAATCCTTCTCAACGCCCGCGACACTATGGAACGCCAAAGCACCTCGGACCGTCTGATCCTCACCGCGCTGCTGCGCACGATGGACCTGGGCATCGATGCTCGCAAGGCCCTCAACGACGACCAAATATTGGAGGTCAGCCGATTCCGGATGCACCTAAGCGACGACTTGCAGACCCGGGTCGGACGTGCCGAGGCTAAGCGGCTGGCCAACGCCATCAATGAATTCCACGTTCGGCTTGCACGCAATAAGGAGCAGCTGGAAGAAATCGTGATCCTCATGGCTGCCGGTCTTCTGGAGCTGCCGGGCCTTGGCCCCATAACCTCAGCGCAAGTGCTCGTCTCGTACTCGCACTATGGTCGTGTCCGATCGGAAGCGTCCTTCGCCGCGCTGGCTGAGTGAACCCAATCCCGGCGTCCTCAGGCAACAAAACCAGACACCGGCTCAACCTCCACGGCGACCGACAGCTGAACCGGGCCCTGCACACGATCGCGCGGATACGGATGATGTTCGACGCCGCCACCAAGGAATAGGTCGAGCGGCGCACCACCGAAGGAAAAAGCAACAAGGAAGTCCGCCGCTGCCTCAAGCGATTCATCGCCCGCCAGCTATTCAGAAAGCTTCAAACCTTCTTGACTTAAACCATAGAAGGATCCCTAACGCCGTCCAATAGCGGCTTGAAGTAGGTGATCTCGTTGTGTTTTTCGGACACGTTATCCTGCACCAGCACCGCACCGGTGGTGTGATCAATGCCGGCCAGCAGGTGAATTCGCGATCCGCCGCCGTTCTTGGCACCGCGGACTTCCATCCCATCAATGGCTATCGCCGCCACCGAGGTCATGCCCTGTGCCCACGCCCCGATTAAGCGGTCAAGGGCGTCGGCGTCAAAGCGTTGCAGGACCCTGGCCAATGTCGTTGCGTGAGGGGCGCCGATGCCGAGCTCTGCGAGCTGTTCCCGGGCCGTGTCGGCCGCCCATTCCGCCATCGCCACCAACGTTGTCGTCCCGGCCAGCACCGAGCTGACCATGATGACCAGCAAGTGGGCGAAACGATGCCGGACGCCCCGTTTCTTGCGCGGATCCGGCAAGTGACACAGGGCGGCAAGGATTCTCCCGGGATCAATCTCCACCGGCCCCGTCCTAGCGAATTCGTCAACGAACAAGGCAAGGTGAGACGATGGCATGCGAGAACTCCTGGCAACATGTGGGACTGAACAATCACATGCTTACTGGGAGTACCCGGTTTTTTGACAGCCACGGCCCTGTTTGTCTCACATATTAAGACGACTCACACTCATAAAAGCCTTTGCAGACACCCTGGGATACCACCAGAGGTAGCGGCATGGATCCGTGGTCACTGGAACTTCGAAAACGGGCTTCACTGTTGGCGCGACGTGACCTGGAGAGGACCACAGCCAAGTCTGAAACGGTAAAGGACCACGGGTCATGGCATCACTGCGAAACATCGCCATCATGATTCTCCGACTCCAAGGAGAAGCCAACCTCGCCAAAGCCACACGCGCAGCCCGCAACTACCCCACACGAGCACTCAAACTAGCCGGCATCACTAGCAGCTAAACGACTTCGCAGCCGCCCTGGCAGCTGGCCTGAGAGCACCACTCTTCAAATTGCCGTACTCAGTTCCGGTACAGTAATGGCATACGGACGTCGTGAACCCAACGGATGTGCGGGTTGTCACTCACGACTCCCGCCATGTCTTTACTTTCAGCTAGTGTGCTCAAACTTCGTAACGGCAATTCGCATGCATGGACGATGCGGTACGAAGATATTCAAATTCTTGAATGTCCGTAGTCGCATTGCTTTGTCTGAAAGATCAAAATCTCAAAATGCTCATCTTTTGAAAGTGTACGGAGTTCAGATTCATTTGCGAAGAAGGAATGCAGTAGGATCGGTCACCCTATTATTAGCCAGTGTCATCGGAATAGCACTTATTTTCTTCCGGGACAGAATTCTGCCAGATAAATTCTCCAGTGATTCGGATCAAATACAGCTAATAGCTATGGGTGAATTAAGCTCCGACGATGATTCATCATTTGCGTTTACATCATCCCTCTACAGCATATTGGGCGTCGCTGATTCGCCGATAATTGCCGGACTCTTAGGGATCATGCTCCCAACAACGCTATTGTTTTTCGTCATATACCATTATCGAGAAATAGACTTAGGGCTTACAGGAACAGTCTCTCTATTCGCATTCCCAATATTGACAGCCATATTCCTCGGGACATATTCCAAGGATGCTTTTGTGTCCGTAATCGTTCTGCTTATTCTTGGGTTGAAATCTGGATGGAAATCAGACCTGTTGATAGCACTAGCGATGCTCTTCTATGGTATTTACGTACGACCCTATTGGGTACTCATCGCTGCGGCATACCTCGGATTCAAAATACTCACCAAACGGAATCGAAGAATTTCAATATATATTTTTTGTGTCGGGATAGTCATAGTTGCTCTAAGTCTATTCATATATATATATATTGGCGCAGCGCCAGATACTTTTAGGAGCCAAGTAAATGTAGATAGACTTGGAGCTAGCGATGCAACAACTACCATTGAGCCGTTCATAACAATCACTCAACCGTATGGAGGAATTGCTAACAACATACTTACAGCGCTCGCACTTACGATTCCATGGCCCCTTGCAAGCCTTGGCTTGTACCATAAAATATTGTTCATTGCCATTTCAGCAATGTGGATAACATTCTTCGTAAGTCTGAAGAAGTGGATTAATATTAATCGATTTTCGAGAAATAAATCTCATATCGAAACTAGATCCATCGCAGTTATATTAACATTTCTCGCAGTGCAAGCCCTTTTTGAACCAGACTATGGTTCGGCCCTGCGCCACTTAAGCCCGCTCTTTCCACTCATACTTGTAATATTCATTAGTTGCAAGAGGAACACAAAATCACATTTTGAGAATGGATCCGATCTAAAGATATGACAAACCTCAATAATCGCGCATCGGAACAGAGCGATGGGAGGCCGATAATTGTCCACATAGTCGAAGATTTCAGTGGGGGCGTTGAAACCGCGGTTGGTTCCTACATTTACGCACTCCCTCACATAGATCACCATCTAATTCGAAAACAGGGGAATGGAAATTTACGCGCAAACACGTCGACAGATAAGCTATTCGTTTCTGTTACCGAGCTTCCGCGCAACATATATACAGCCGCACGAGTGTTGCGCAAACAAATAGCTGACATTCAACCTACCGTGATCCATGCGCATTCAAGCATGGCGGGCGTAATCTCGAGAGTTTTCCTCAATAGTCGTAAGAATCGCATCGTGTACACACCGCATGGATTCGCTTTCGAACGCCAAGATGTACAGCACGTCACGAGATTTTGTTACCGTCTAGTCGAGCGTCTCCTCGCAGTCAACACCACAGCGTACGCCCCTTGCTCGAAACGAGAAATGGATTTGGTTCATCAAATCGCTCCGAACGCTTCAGCGGTCCTGGTGCCGAACGTAAGTTCGATAAACCTGAATGAAATTCCCGTCATGCCGACCACGATAGGGAATGATGCAGAGCAAAAGGTCATCATTGCGGTGGCGCGCATCACCGCGGCGAAAGATCCAGAGTTCTTCACGAGAGTCGTTTCTGAATATCGAAAGTATGCTGACGCCAAATTTGTTTGGGTGGGGTGCGGTGACCCGGAACTTACTAGGAGATTGGTAGACGCCGGTGTTGAGGTAACAGGATGGCAATCGGCCGAACAAGTTGCAGGCTGGATGCACGCCGCCGATGCAATGGTACAAACGTCTCGGTGGGAAGCGATGCCATTGAGTCTTCTGGAGGCTGAGACAATGGGGCTACCAGTGGTAGCTCGAAAAGTAGAGTCTTTAGCGTGGCTGCCTAGTTCTGTATCTGGAACTACACCATCGGAACTGGCTCAGCGCCTCTATGAGTCTCTCACCGACGCCAATTTGCGAAAACGGATTCTGATGGCATGGAAGCAAGAGTTCTCGGATAACACGGTCAGAAATCAGCGTAACGAATTGACCAAACTATATTGTATAAATGGAGACGATTTCAAATGAAGATACTCACAATTCATTGGGGATCAAATGGTGGTGGCCCGAAATACGCCCTAGACATGGCGCAGGCACTGAGCAAAACGCCTGATGTTGAATTACATGTCTCCTATTCAGAATATGCAGATAATGCGCAAGAATGGTGGACGCTCAGCAGGCTGAGACACAGTGTTTTAACATATCGTTCTAATATTGACTTCCTCATGGGCGCGCCCCGTTTGCTAAAAAATATCATTACACTTCGTAAATACATAAAAGTGAATAATATTATGACTGTTTACTCTCCAATGCTTAGTATCTGGCAATCGCTCTCGCTACCGCTTTGGTTGCCTCGAGATGTATATTATATATCGACAATACATGACGCTCAGTCTCACCCGGGAGATTCAAAGTTCTTGGCACGACGGTGTCAAGCGAGGGAACTGCGGCGCGCAGATAGAATCGTTGTCTTATCCGAACACGTCAGAATGGAACTGCTTGAAAAGAACGCCAGCCATAATATATCCGTGGTCCCAATGGGTGTGGATGCTGCTGTTGGCAGTAACAGGACACTTCCTTTCGGAACGATATATATTGGCTTTTTTGGCAGAATTCTCGCCTACAAAGGAATCGAGCTATTCGCTGATGCAATATCAGAGCTTTCGGATCGAGGACACGATATCAAAGGACTCGTATATGGTGCTGGGACCGTTAGTGATAATGTCCGCCAACGTGGAGGAAAAAATGTTGAATGGAACATTCGTTGGATAGAGAAATCTGAAATAGAATCGATTTTCGAGTCCTTCGACCTTGTACTTCTACCATATATTGAAGCCAGTCAGTCTGGCGTAATCTCTATCGCCTGCCGCTATGGCGTTCCACAAGTAGTGACACCTATTGGAGGACTATCGGAACAAATTGAACAGACGCGCTCGGGGATAGTTGCGAAACTTCTCAACGCTACTTCACTGGCCGACAGTATTGAAGATGTCATTTCTAACCGAGAACTCTACGAAGAACTATCTCTGCGGTCTTGTGCTGCTGGACAAGGTGAATACAGCTGGCAACGTGCGGCTGAGAAGTTGGTTGAGATTGTTTCCGCTCCTTCAGATCGGACCTAAGATGATGTCGACTGCTTACAAACATGTTACAAATATGGCTGATAGACAATACGATTTGAATTTGAAAGTGTTGGTGCAATTCTGGTTATTCAGAGTTGCTTTGAGCGCCGTTGGTTATCTTCGGAATGTCTGTTCATGATTTGTATCATGATATAGTCAAGAGGCTGTACTCATATCGTGGCTACAGTTTCAGTCTCACAATAAACTTGACATGTTTTATTGATATGTCGCTCCATCGAAAGTATTTTGCGTGCTCCTTGTTCCTATAAGATTTAACCTTGTTTCCAAGAGTTTTAGACGTGTGGCGTTCGTTGGCGGGCCGGTCGTCTCTGCTGCCATGACTTTTGTGCTATGGGCAATTATCTCTCACCTCGGTGAGCCAGGGACGTCCGGCAATGTGATCAGCGGATACAGCATTGGTATGACGATTTATTTGCCACTTTCACTAGGCCTACCGTTTATTTTGGCAAATTATTTCCGAGATTCAACGCAAAAGAGTGTCGCCAAGAGATATTTTATTCTGTCTACACTGCTATTGCTGAGTTCATTGGGTTTACTCATTGGAATTGTTATCGCAATTTTCACTAGACACGATATATCTTCAAGTGCCCTAGCATTTCTTCTCTCAGGTTGTGTCGTTTTAGGGAGTACAGTACAGCAACTCGGTCGAATTAGTGTTAATCTAAGGCAATTTCTATTCGGCCTGAGCGCCAATCTTTTACTGCCCGCTGTATGGCTTGGTGTTTTGCTATCGTTCGGCAAGAGTAATGTTTGGATTTCTACTCTATTTGTTGCGTGTTTTTTTGTGTTTAGTTGTTTTTTATTCAGATCAGTGAGTAAGTCTCTGCCTTCATCTTGGTTAAAGAACTATTACCGATACTTCGATAGAAGCCTTATTCGACTGTCTATTCCCCTAGTGCCTCACCTGCTGGCGTTTGCCATGATCATGCAGGGAGTACGCATGTCGGCATCGTGGACTGGATCTCCGACGGACATCGAAATTGGACACCAAGTAATGTTAATATTAAATTCCGGAGTATTGGTCGTGGCTTCAATTCACGGCGTACTTTCAGTCGAGATGATGTCGTCAACGGAGTCCCGCCTTAAAATGCGACTGCGAGCATATTCTATTAAGTATATGGCAATTGGTGCAGTTTCTTCGGTGGCTGTAATGGCCGCTTTTTTGTTGCCCATAGACTTGGTCATGGGAGGGATGCCACGATTTGACATTGCTATTGTTGCCTTAATGGCCACGGTTCCAGTTTGTATTACAGTTTACAATTTTTTAGCAACAATCTTGATGCGTCACCACAAGACAAAGTCACTGGCAATTATTTCTCTGGCTACACTTGCAATTTGGTTTATATCTTTCTTGTTCAGTTCGAGCCAAAACATAGAACATCTTTTAGTTGGTTACTGCATAATTTTACCTTTGCTATTTATTTTTTCCTTTGTGGCTTTAGCCTGGGGCGGATCTTTGAACGCACGCGCACTCTTCTCTTCAGGTTTGATAATGTCGCTAGCGTTCATTCCGTCAGCTTTGCTGTTCCTAATAAGTCTTCGCCTATAATTTTAAGACTTGGTTATGCAGTTTGCGTCTCTGCGGTGTGTCCATGGTGATGTCAAGCCTTCTTAGCAACATTGTCGTTGAGTAGCTTGGTGAAGACTTCGCCTAGCGTGAGGAACCCGAGGATTGCCCTCGGTCGGCCGTTGATTTCGTCGGCCATACAGTCCATCGAGGGCTTGTGACTGGCGGGGTGGATCAGGGCGGCTGCAAAGTCGTTTGTGAGAATTCAGCGTCTTAAAATGTGAGACGAATCCGGCCTGGCTTTTAATCGGCGAGAACCCCTGTTAAGCATGTGATTGTTCAGTCCCACATGTTGCCCAGGAGTTCTCGCATGCCATCATCCCATCTTGCTGTGTTCATTGACGAATTTGCCGCGGCCGGGTCGGTGAAGATTGATCCGGGCAAGGTCCTTGCAGCGCTGTCCGGGTTGAAGGATCCGAGGAAGAAGCGCGGTATTCGGCACCGATTTGCGCACTTGCTGGTCATCATGGTCTGCTCAGTGCTGGCCGGAGCGACCACGTTGGTGGAGATGGCCGAATGGGCCACCGACACTGCCCGGGACCAGCTCGCCGCCCTTGGCATTGGCACCCCGCACGCGACAACGTTGGCCAGGGTGCTTCAGGTTTTGGATGCCGACGCCCTGGACCAGCTGGCCGGGGCATGGGCACAGTCCAAGACACCGGTGGCGGCAATAGCCATAGACGGCAAAGAAGTCCGTGGTGCCAAGAACGGCGGTGGCACCAGGGTCCACCTCCTCGCCGCCATCGACCACGCCACCGGGGCCGTGCTCGTGCAGGAAAACGTGTCCGAGAAGCACAATGAAATCAGGCTCTTCAGAATCCAGAGTGTAGTTTCGGTCTGAAGCCTCCGGATTCCAGCAATGATCTGGCGACGTAGTTGGTGAGATTCCTGAAGCCGAGGGCAGAGCCCCGAAGGTGTTCCAATCTTCCATTA
>NZ_JASISP010000033.1 GCF_030063185.1 Arthrobacter sp. H35-D1 | reverse complement strand
ATCCGAAACATTCCTTTCGGTTAATTATATCGGAAAATGAACAAAATTAACAGTCCCACGCCACTAAAAACCCCGGAAAATCAAGGAAGCCCCAAACCCATCAAGCCGCTACGTCCGGAGTCCTGGAGCTTGGGCATAACAAAGTCATCCGTTCGCAACAGGCTTTCCCGCCTGAAGTTGAAACTCCGTACTTTTCTCACAGCAAAAAATTGAAGGAGGAACCATGTCTAACTCATATGACCGTCAGTGGCCCTCAGATGCAGCTATGGACCGGATTTGGGATTCCACTCAGACGGCCATTACCAAGCAGGCAAAGACCGCCCACCGGCGTAAAGTCACCCTGATCGCCGGCGTTGGCGCCCTGGCACTGGGCGTCACGGCAGGTGCAATTATCATTCCAGCTACACAAACTCAACTGGATTCAACGGCGCGCTGCTACAGCGACCAGAGAACGGAGTCCCAGTATTCCGACGTAGCCCTAGCAGACGGCCAAGCGGCGCTCAACCAGTCCGGCGCCATAACCAACTGTGGAGCAGCCTGGGCCTACGGAAACATTACCCTCGGGCAGGTCCACGTCACGGACAACCAACAGCCAATCGCCGCGGCCCCGCCGTTAGGCGTATGCCTTCAACCCAACGACATCTTGGCAGTGTTTCCACTCACCAGTGCAGCTGGGACGGTCCTGACCCAAGAGGAACTTTGCCAGAAGCTCAGTCTACGTGCAGCAACCAAATAAATGAGTCTGGGTGCCAGCTAATCCGCTAAGAAAAGTGCTGGCACCCACACTGGACAGACCACTAGAGAAACCTCTAATTGTGTCGAAGATCATCATACGTCACTACTGAGGAGTTCAAATGAAAGTTTCAAAACAAACACTAAAACTGTCTGTGTCCGTTGTGGCGGCTGCGCTGATCGGGATGTTCTCCATCGCCCCGGCCAGCGCCTCAACACAGAAGGGAGAAAGCACCGATGCGAGCAACCAGGTTTGCGTCGCCCAGATTGAGACCGGAAGCCAAACTTGCTACCCCCAAGGAACAGACTGGGCAAGCGCAACTGAAAAGCTGACCGGCACGCCCGTGATCGTCGCTGCCACCGCAGCCGAATACAAGGCGAGCTACGATGCTCTGGCGTCTCGATCCCGCACGGTCTCACCCATGGCCGTGACCATCATTCTCGGGTACATCTACGACGACATCAACTACGGCGGGGGCAGCACCTACATTACCGGCCAGGCTGGCTCCGGCAGCTCTTGCGGCGGACAAAACTGGTACTACAACAACCTCGGGACAATCGGCTGGAACGACCGGGCAAGTGCCATGCAACCCCGCAGTGGATACAATATGAACATCTGGGAGAACGCCAACCAAGGAGGCGCCCATGTAGGAGGATATTCCAACAATCCTTGGTTGGGTGTTCTTAGCGACAAGGGAACCTCCCTGTCCTGGACGCCCTAAGTCCCACAATCTTCGGTGGCGTGGCTAGAAAACCAACGGTTCTAGCCACGGCACCGATGCATCAGCTTCCACGCCAGCCAAGTGCATCCCGGTTCTGGAACCGAGACCCGCTCCGCTGGGACCTACCCAATCAATGAACAACGCCTAGATTTTGCGTAACTCGACCGTCCCGCAAGCCATGTCAACGTCGCTCCAAAGAGCGGCGTACAGAAGCAACTTTCGGCCCGGTACAGGCTTGGACATTGATTACACCCTCTTCTCGAGAACAAAACAAGACCTAGCGCGGCAGCTGGTCGCCCCCGGAATCCCCCACGAATAAATCCATGTGGATAAGGAAGGCGGTGCCACCACGGCCCGCCCAGGGCGCCCAGCCGCCTAGGCACACGTCCGCGACGGGGACGTTCTGTTGGTGCATAGTCAGGATCTGAACACCGCAGCCGGGATCCGAACGTGGCATGAATACAGACCACACGAATAGCGGTCGCTACCAGTAAGCCACCCCCTCATACGGTTGAGGTTGAGCTGCAATCGGGATCAGACACAGTATTGAGACAGGTGTTCTGGGCTTGGCGCCAATCACTGTTCAGATCCCACGTAACCCCTAACATGAGGATTACATTTGTTATTGGACGGGCATTGCCGCAGGCGATGGGCCCGAACTCCATGTCCGAGTGCCGAGAAAGAAAGACCCCGCACCCATGACCCAGTTCAATGAACGCACCATCCTTGTCTCCGGAGCCGAAACCGCTGAGGTGAGCCGGCCTGTACGAGCCGTGATCGGGCAGACGTTTGACGCTGTCCTGTTCGATATGGATGGCACTCTCATAGACTCGACCCCCGCGGTGCGTCGGGCCTGGTTCGCGTGGTGTGTCGAACGTGGACTTGATCCATCGTTCCTCAAGGGTGCCCATGGGCACCCGGGCCGGGACATTGTGGCTTCCCTGGTCCCGACCGAGGAGTTCGAGGCAGCCTTTGATCGCATTCAACAAATTGAGATCGCCGAAGTCAGCGACGTCACCGTCTTTCCGGGAGCAGCCGAAGCGCTCTCGGCGATCGGGGAGAATCGCAAGGCGATTGTCACCTCGTGCACGCGGCCCCTGGCCGCGGCACGAATCACAGCTTCCGGGCTGGTGCCACCCCGGGTGGTCGTCACCGCCGACGACGTCGCACGCGGCAAACCACACCCCGAACCCTTCGCGTCCGGCGCCCAGCGACTGGGCTTCAACCCTGGCCGCTGCCTCGTCATCGAGGACGCACCGGCTGGCCTACGCTCCGCTCATGACGCCGGCTGCACAACCCTGGCAGTGGCGGGCACACACGCAGCGGCGGATCTGAGAGCTGACCTTGTGATCACCAGCCTGGCTGAACTCAAGTTCTCGGCAACAGCCAACGGCATCTACATCACGCGGCGGACCTCCCCGCGCAGGTAATTCCACCGGCTGCCACCAGCGCCCACGAAGCGGCTGTCCCTACGGTGAAAGCATTCCAATGTCCTCGATGAGACTGTAATCAAACCGGACCCGACGCTCCTGAAGGTGCCCTGAACTGCCCAGTTGGTGTGTACCCTCAGGGTGACGTCCGGGTTGGTGCGAATAGCCGTCAGAAACGATCTATTTTTCTGTTTTTTTGACAATATAGAGGTGGGGCCGGGGCCTTCTGTTTCACAGGGCTCGGGGGTTGCCAGTGATCAACGTCTTGGCTTTGGGCCTTGATGAGAGTTGCATTGGTAGTGCCACATATGAGTCTTGCGAGGTCCCGATTATGTTTCAGCATACGTTTAGTGGGTTGGATGTTCACGCGGCCAGCGTTGTCGGTTGCGCGCTGGATCCTGACACCGGGGAACTGTGGTGAAGATGCAGATGGATTCGGACCCGGCGGTGGTCCTGGAATGGATTCTCCGCGTCGAGTGAGGGATTCGAGGATGTCTTCGGCGGTCTTCGTCCAGATAAACGGTTGGGGATTCTCGTTCCATCCCTTGGCCCAGTTGCGCAGGTCTTTCTCCAGCGTCTGTACGTTCCTGTGGTCGCTGCGCTGGAGTAGTTCCCGGGTCACTTCGGCAAACAGCCGCTCGACCTGATTGATCCAGGACGAGTACGTAGGGGTGAAGCGCATCGTGAACCGCGGTTGCTTGGAAAGCCACGAGACAATGGTTGGACTCTTGTGTGTCCCGTAGTTGTCGCAGACGATATGCACGTCCAAGTCCGCCGGAACCTGCGCATCGATCTTGGTCAGGAACTTCTTGAACTCCACGGCCCGGTGCAAGCGGCAGGTGGAGGCGATCACGGTCCCATCAGAGACGTTCATTGCCGCGAACAGGCTTGTGGTGCCATGCCGTGCATAGTCATGGGTCCGCTTCTCGGGCATGCCCGGCATCATCGCCGAAAGCCGGCTGTGACCGGGACAGGGCCTGGACCTGAGATTTTTCATCGACGTTGAGGACCACCGCGGATTCGGGCGGGTTCAGGTACAGGCCCACGATGTCGTAGACCTTCTCCACGAAGAACGGGTCGTTGGAAAGTTTGAACCTGTCGGTGCGGTGGGGCGTCAGGCCAAAAGCCTTCCAGACCCGCCCGATGGTGGACTTTGACAATCCGGCGCGTTCGGCCATCTTGGAACGGGACCAATGGGTCGCGTTTTCCGGAGTGCTTTCCAAGGTGGCGACGACGATATCGCCGACCTGCTCGGCGCAGTGATCGTTGCCGGTCGCCCCGGGCGTGGATCATCGCTGAGCCCATCCAAGCGGTGCTGCAGAAACCGTGAGCGCCACTTCGTCACCGTCGGGGCCGAGCACCCGACCAGGGTGGCGACGTCCTTGTTTGCCATCCCCCCAGCGCAGGCCAGTACGATCCGCGACCGCAGTGCCAGCGCTTGGGCGGTCTTGCGCCTGCGGGTCCATCGCGACAGCTGCTCACGCTCTTCATCAGAGAGGTTCAATTCGGCCTTGGGTCGTCCGGTGCATGCCATTCAGCAATTTAAACACTTATTGAACGAATTTACGACGCAGGACGCCAGTTGAGCTTTTTAGATAAGAGTGCCGAAACCGGCCAACGCAGCGGCAGTCATAAGAACGATACTGATAGCAGTGCTAGCAGGGATCAGCAAACCCTCAGCAGCCGGGTTACGTTGCCCCCTAGATTTCTGCAGCGAGTCGGTTTCAGTCGTCATTTTTAGCATTTGGGTGGTCAATGTGTTTCCTTACTATCGGGATGAGTGATGTCCTGCACGTGGCAGGACATAGGAATAATTGCTGTAGTGGCCATGAGCTTGGCCAGTTGCTTGTAGTGCTGGGCTTCGGAGGTATCTCTGTACACTTGATGGCCGGTGCGCCGAGTCTTTGTCTGCTGCCAAACCCTGTATGGGACGCACCCCAGCTACAGTCGGGCCGTGCAGCCAGTGGCTCACCCAGCAGTTACCGTCTTGTTCGTAGACGAGATGGCGGTGGATGAGGTCCTCAAGTAGTACCTCTTCCAGTATGAAGTACTCGGGATATTTCTCAGGTCCAAAAACCGCTTTCATCCACGTGATTGTGGACACCATGACCGCGCTCATGACCGCTAATTTTTCCCATTCGGTGAAACTGTTCATAAACTTTCCTTGGGTGCACCCGTTTGGCAAGGTCGGGTGGCCGAAGGGGATGTCACCCTCCGGCTCCCACAGATCCCGGCGTGAGAGTCTCCCGTCACCGGGCTCTTCTCATCCTCATCACCAAGCGGTGGTGACCCATTGCCAATGACGGAAGACGCGCGGATACGCACAAGTGAGCTTCAGGAGCTTCTTCCTGCCACGGCGGGTTCAGTCATACCGTCGATATTTATTGCGGATCCAACGCACCAAGTAGGCATTGATGCGCGCCAGAAGGGGATACAGCAGCGATGGGTAAAACCGGCCGTAGTACTGCATCCACCCAGTCACGATCGGATTGATCGCCCGAGCCAATTCACCAAAGGTGTGATAAATCTGCCGATACATCCGCCAGTGGCGGACTTTCCGGCCGATCCTTTTCAAGGCCTGCTTGCTGACCGCGGACAGGAACGCCAGGAACGTTACTCCGTTGCGGTCCCGCGAGACGCGCGGCCGAAACGTATAGCCCAGAAACGTAAATCCAGTCCGATCAAATTTTTGGCTGCGTTTGCCGTCCTTGCAGTACACAATCCCGGTCTTGGCAGGATGCAGGACCAGTCCCAGCTCCCCCATTCGCCCGGCGATCCCCGCAAGCACCTCACGGGCCCGGGGTTCGCTGGTGCAATGCACCACCGCATCGTCCGCATAAGTCGGCGTAACACTCGAACACCACATCCGGGTGTTCTCGCACCAACCATTGATCGAAGGCATAACCCACGCACAAGTTCGCCAGCACCGGGGATACTGCGGGGCCTTGAAGGGATCCACGATCCCTTCCCACCAGCACACCATTTGAGTGCTCCAACCGTGCACTAAGCCACCGCTACACATACAACAACACCCACGGCGCGTCAGTGTGGGAACCGACAGCCCGGCTGACCAGATCCCACGGCACAGTATCGAAAAACGCCTGACTATCCAGATCGCTTCACCCAGCCGTACTTTCAACACTGCGCCTCCGGCACACCTGAACCGCATCCGAGCGCCCGGGCCAGTAACCCTAAGAATCCGGAGGGAAGATCGGTTCGACCTTCCCTTCCAGATGCCGCACCACAACCGCTTGCGCGATCCTGTCAGCAACAGTCAGCATGCCCAACGTGCGGACCCCGCCACCGACTTTCGGTATATCAACGCCCAGCATTGCAGGAGGGAAATAGGCTCGACAAGGACATCCAATTCCAGATCTTGTCCAAGTTCCCCTGCAAGTCTTCCTCGAACATCTCCAAGGTCTGCCCGTCCACTCCCTGTACCCCTTGATTACCCTTGACTTTCTTGTATGCCTCCCAGACTTCCCACTTCGAAATATCGAACGGTTTGCCCAGTAATTCTCGCTTAGACATCTCCAGTTCGTCCCGAAAAAATACATCGGTGACTCTTGACCAAATGGCCACAGATGAGCCGGTCCCTTCGCTCCACCACCATTACAGCGGCTTCATCACTACTACCAACCAGTCCTTCAGCACCCCACGCAACAAGACCTAAAAGCCCATCCACCCACCCACAAAAAATGTGCCGGGCAAGTCACAAAAGTGCTTTCTCACGTTCCCCACACGAGCAGACGATCAGGCTCACGTCCCCTCCATACAGGACACCGCCTAGCCAACCAGCGCACACCCACCAGACCCATCCCGGAACAAGAAACAACGCCCCGGTTTTGATGTCATCCAGATATGTTTCGACACGTCAGCAGCGATTCGCTAACGCTCGTCTTCCCGATCCCCACCTGACACCTCATAGGATACCTTTTCCCCGATCTAACACCACGACGGTCTTCAACCAACGTACCCCCGCAACACATAGACGCCACCCAGATACTGCGGGCGCAACTCAACTCTGCCCCTGTCAATGCAGCTCCAGCCGAGACAGCACTGCTGGCCAGCGGGTGACCGGATTCAGCTTTTCATACCTTGTCACGACAGAATGGTGTTGTGACTGACGACACTTCCGAGTTGCCGGAGCAGGATCCTTTGCCGGGCCTCAACGCTGACCGGGACCCTGCACTGGCCCGTGAGCTGGCGGAGTTGCGGCTGGACAACGCCCGGCTTCGCAAACTCTTGGAACTGAGCGAGGAACAAGCAGCAGCCGCCCATGCCGATCAACCAGTCTTCGCCGCCACCATGCCAGCTGGCCCGGTAACCATGCACTCTGCACCGGAAACCAAGGTCCTGTTTTTTGAAAACCTATTTCGCTGCCGCAATGACGTGTATGCCACCCGCTGGGAAAACACGCAGGACGGCCGCTCGGGGTGGGTGCCCGCCGTCGTGGGTGGATGGCGCAAGGAAACACCGCGAGATAGCGTCTCCTTCCTCAAGCTCACACCTGCCGTCGTCGCCGACCATCTGAGGGGCGCTAAGCACATCGGTCTGTACCCGCTCACTGAAAAAGACACCTGCTGGTGGATCGCAGCGGATTTTGACGGCAGCGCAGCCATGATGGATGCCCTGGCCTACATCAAGGCCGCGCGGTTCCGCGGAATTCCCGCCGCACTCGAAATTTCCCAGTCCGGCCGTGGCGCCCACGTGTGGATCTTCTTCACGGAGGCCCTTTCCGCCGCAACGGCCCGTCAACTGGGCACGGGACTCATCCACGAGGCCATGGGCCTGCGTGGCAGCATGAGCCTGTCCAGCTACGACAGGCTGTTCCCCTCCCAAGATGCCCACACGGGCAAGGGCATGGGGAACTTGATCGCGGCCCCGCTGAATGGAAAGCGGCGCAACAAAGACGGGACCACCCTGTTTTTGGACACCACCACCCTGGAGCCTTTTGAAGACCAGTGGGCCTACCTGTCCAGCTTGGACAGGCTCACGCCGTCGGCCGTGAACGGGCATATCCGCCGCCTACCCTCAGTCCGCATGGGCAATGAGGTTCGCCAGCTGCAATTGCCGCAGTCCTCCAAAATCGTTCCCCGCCCGGCCATGGTTGTGCAAGTAACTTTTGCGTCCCGCTTGACTATCCGCGCCACCGACCTTGGCCCGGCCATGATCTCAGCCATCAAGCATGCCGCTTCCATGGCCAACCCCGAATTTTACGATCGCCAGCGGCAGCGCCGCTCCACTTGGAACATCCCCCGTTATCTGCACTTTTACGATGAAACTCTCGAAGGAGACCTCATCATCCCGCGGGGCCTCTTGTCCTTGCTGCAGAATCTGGTGGAGTCGGCCGGCAGCACCTTGCGCCTCGATGACCGGAGAACATCGGGAACCCCGCAGGACCTTAGATTCATGGGTGTCCTGCGCCCCGAGCAGCAGCAGGCCATGGACGCCATTGAAAACATCGAGCAGGGCATCCTCGTCGCGCCGCCGGGCGCCAGCAAAACGGTCATTGCCTGTGCGGCCATGGCCCACCGGGGAGTTTCCACGCTTGTCCTGGTAGATCGGAAGGCACTGGCGGACCAGTGGCGGAAGCGGATCCACGAACTGATGGGAGAGAAACCTGGCCAGATCGGCGGTGGAAGGTCGAAGACCACTGGAAGGATCGACGTCGCGCTTCTGCCCACCCTTGCCCGCCGCGACAACGTGGCCGAGCTGACGGCGGGCTACGGTTTCGTCATAGCGGATGAGTGCCACCATGTTCCTGCCGCGGCTTTCAGTCATGTGATGAACCAAATGCCTGCAAAGCACTGGCTCGGGCTCACGGCAACACCTTATCGGCGCGACAAGCTTGATGCATTGATGTACCACCAGCTCGGCGACGTGGTGCACACGATCACGGCGACGCCAGCCCAGCAGCTGCCACGTCATGAGCGCGAGGTCCCCTCCCCCACTCTGGCGCTGGAGGTGCACCGCACCAACTACATTTACACGGGTGACGCCGATCCCAGCGCGCCGGGTGGCATCTCCGAAATCTACAAGGACCTGGTGTCCAACGAGGCCCGCCTGCAGCAGATTTACGACGACGTCGTGGCGGCCTATGCGGCCAACTCACGTATCCTGCTGCTCACCACTTGGAAGGCGCACTTGGAACGATTTCGCGTCAAGTTTGCCGATGCGGGTTTGGCACCGGTAATCCTTTCAGGAGGCATGAAAAAGGCCGAGACGCGCGCCGCGGTGGAATTCCTCGACGCCGCCGACCCGGACAAACCGCTGCTGGTGCTGGGCACTGGATCATTCATTGGCGAAGGCTTTGACTGTCCCAAGCTGGACACACTTTTTCTTGCTGCGCCCATCTCGTTCAAGGGACGTCTTGTCCAATACGCGGGGCGCGTCACCCGGCCCTTTCCTGGCAAAACTCAAGCAACAGTCCATGACTACCACGACGAGCTCACACCCGTCCTGGCAGCATCCCTTGCACGGAGAGCTCCCGGTTACGTTTCGCTCGGATTCCCCGACCCGCGGCGGATGTGACCTGACTGTCTGCAACCGACGGCATGCCTCCCGTCGTCACGCTGCGCAACACGCCGAACCCAGCGGGCGGCGCCCTTTACCCCACAGCCGCGAAGGAGAGCAGCACGCGCGAGAGGTCCCGGTGCAGCTCCGAGTCCAAATAGTCCGGCGGCTCAATTCCGCTGCGCATCAGGTCCATGGCGCTGACCTTTGCACCGATCCGCACCGTGCCCACGCCCGGCCAGTCAAACAGGTCCGCATGCATGCCGCACTCCGGCGCCGCACCGGTCATGTTGGCGGAATAGCAGAAGTAGATCCCGTCCGGCTCCACCCCCAGAGTGGGAGTGCGCCCGCCAATGGGGGTGGAGGCAAGGTGCATGCCCGGAACCGGCTCCTGCTGCACCGTCATCGACTCATCCAAGCCGGTTTGCCCGGGTGCGCAGGCACCGCCGAGCCCGTTCAGACCCGCAGAAATGCTGATGGTGATGACCGACGCCGGATCCGTCACCGTGGTGGTATCCCCCGAGGGGTTTGGCTCCCGCTGGACCGTCCTGTTGACCGGAGTTTGGAAGGTAAACGCCCCGCGGGCGGACTCTTCCGTCTTCCAGCCAGCGGCCCTGGCCAGCGGCCCTGGCCAGCGGCCCTGGCCTGCGGCTGGTCCTGGCCTGGGGCAGGTCCTGCGCGGGCGCCGTGGAGCTGCCACTTGAGGTCTCCGTTGGTGTGGTTGCTGCGATCGCGGCGGTTTCCACCGTGATGGGCATGACGGCGTACGAGATGTCATAGGCGCCCGGGACACCAGCACCGTCAACGCAGTAGATGACGCCGCCTGCGGTAGCGCCGGCAATGTAGTAGCTGCCGTCCTCCGGTCGCTCGGTGGTGCCGATTTCCGCCCCCTGCCATCTGTCGCGGCACCTTTGCAGGAGTGTGGACCATGCCGCGATTCCAAACGCGCGTGTGATGGGCACACTCGTTCTGCACAGATCGCCGAACCAAGCTACCCAGCCGCACCAACGCCCCAAAATCCATGACTCCCGTTGCCCCCGCATGAGCCATGTCTCCTAGTCATCTTGGTCCACGGACTGGGTTTTGGAAGTGCAGGCTGCCCGGTCCAGGTGGTCACGCATCAAATGCGCAAAGGGGTCATGCTTGCCGACGACGTATCCAATATGGACGGTGAGCCCTACCTCCCGCGTTTCCAACCCCTCAAGAAGGCACAGGCGGAGTCTGCGGTCGAACTCGTCGAGCTTGAACACGTCGCACGAGGCGCTATGCCGCTATTGGTGCCGCCAAAAAAGTGTGCTGTAGCCCAGGTGTAGCGCTGTAGCGCTACACGAGTGTGTTCTTCCGCTACGCGCCTGTGCTGCAGGTTATGTCCTCACCAGGGACGCTAAGCGAGAATCCGCCGGCGGCAAATCCCGCCAGGGTCATGATGAAGCCAAAACGTGCCTGGTTCAGGCGCGCAGCTCGACAGGTGCCCATTTCGGCCAGCTTGGAGTGCCAATGAGCACACCGTTTTGGTAGGTTGCACGCAATCGGAACGGGTTGCGTGCACTGCTGTTGTCAAACACCTCGGTAACGTCGGCCAGCTGGATGGCCGCCCCGATGTGTGTCCACAGCCGCTGGTAACGGTCGCGTATCTTCTGCTCGGGCACAGCATGGCCGCCACGGCGCACTCGGTCGTGGACGCGCTGAACGGCAAGTTCAACAGGGACCATGAATACGTGCAGATGCACGAGGTAGCCGGCGTCGGCAGCATCACTGACGAGCTCAATCTTGCTGGGGTGAGAAAACACAGTCTCTGAGATGAAGGAATCCCGCGCCTCGATGCGGTCACGGCGCTGCGCTTCTGCGACACGCGCCGCCTCGTAAGCGTGCTCTAACTGTGTGTCAGGCCATTGTGCGGCTGCGATTTCGTCGGCGTTGATGAAGGGTAGGTGTGTGATCGGCGCCAAGACGTCCCTGACGTAACGGGACTTTCCAGAACCGTTGGGTCCCGCCAGCAGATGCAGTACCGGCATCAGCCGCGGCCCTGATGCACGACAATATTTCCGTCCTCGTCGAGCTCTGAGTAGGACTCTCCTGTTGCGGCGAAGTCAGCCTCATAGTTCAGGTTGTTACGCAGAGTCGCCACGCGGCTGGCCCATTCTGCGCGGACCATCGCCTGCTCCTGCTCGCTGAGGGAGTCATAGGAGCCAGCGCCGGCGAGGACCTGGGTAATCGCCCGATGGTTCACTGCCGGTGACATTTCCAGCTCGCGACCCAGGCGGGCCCAATGCGCGATCTGCTGGGGGACCGTACGCGAGGTTGTCTGCGTAGCCGCAAGTGCGGATTCGTAGACGTCGGCGGGGAGGCGGGTCGGCTGGCTGGTCCTGGTCATAATTCTATTGTAGCACCGTACTACCGACCGACCGCCGGTGAATGTTCCAACAGGCACCCTGGGTTTGAACAGCTCGGGTGGGTCAGGACTGTTCACACACAGGCTCGATGAGAAGTCTTCATCCGGCTAAGTGTGTCCTTATGGGGGCACTACGGGGACGCTTACGCGGATTGGCTTTCGTCACGCCGGCCTCGGCCAGGATCCGCCCGATCGTTGCCACGGAGGGGATCTTCTCGCCGAACTCAGCAGTATCCACACCTTCGAACCAGATGGACTACGGGCCGTTGTCCCACCCGGACTTCCTCAACCGCTCCCGAAGACGCAGGACCACCACCTTGGTCTGGTCCCATGGACCCTCACCGTGGTCTTCGGCGCCCTTGAGCGTGGGTTCAGGGCCTTGTTGCCCTCTGCAAGATAGCGATTCTTGATCTTGTAGTAGGAGGGCCTGCTGATGCCCAGTTGCTTGCACAACGCCGAGATGCTCGCAGCATCCGGCAGGCCCGGGTTCAACTCAATGTTCTAGCGGCGTATGGAAGCCGATAATGTATTTGACACATCCCATTGTCAACAGGTTCACGATGAAATCCGGACCAGTCAAGACGCTTACTACCTGCAAGCGATGTCTTGAGCGAGGCTGTAAACGATGTCCTGAGAGATCACATACCACTTCACCACACCCAAACCACTCAGGTGCTACCGAAAGCCTCCTCTAAACGCTGTTGGAAGGGCATCGTGCCATGGCACTCGGCGGGGCATTACTACGGCCCCAAACAGGTCGTTAATTCCTGAACGCTGCGGCAGGGCCTTGTTCCGCCGGGACTCCGGCACGAGTTCCAGTCTGCGGGTCCATGCACACGCGGTCTTGAGCATGGCCCCTGAGCAATCCTCGGCAGCCGCCAGCCGACTCAGGACTCCTGCCCTGCCGCACGGATTGCCTCATATGCCGAGCGCAGCACCTCGGCCAGTGGCCGGGACCGGACCGTGACATCGACCGCTGGAGCCTGGTCAAGCAGGAATCCATGGGCTGTGGCGCCACGTCGCAGCGGCACCGGAACGGGGGCAGCAAAAAAGTTGTCGAGTACTTCCGTCAACGGCGCGCCCGCGTGGGTTCCGGATTCGCCATCTGCAGCGTGCAGACGACTCAGGAGATCCTCCCGTTCCCGCCCCCGCCAGGAGAGGATCTGGAACGGGTCGTCATCGAAGTGTTCGGCCAGCAGGTAAAATACGGCAGCCAGGTGCTTGCAGGGCACCTCCCAGTCCGGGCACGAACAATCCATGCTCAGCTCCCGTGCGCTGTGCGGGAACAAGGACAGCCCCGCCGTCGCAAAGACGTCTTCAATGTCTGCCGGCATTTCCCCGGCAAGCAGCGTTGCCACAAACCAGGCGTTGCCGGCGAGCGCCTCCTCCACGGCGGCCCATTCGGCCTTGCCGAACGCGGCGATGCCGATCCGCACGCGGTACGGTTTCGCCCGCGAGCCCTGGACGCTGGCGGCAACGGTGCCGGCGTCGATCTCCAGGGAAATCACCTGGCCGCGCCGGGCATAGTTGCGCCCGCGTTGCAGCCGTCCACCCACGCCCAGGCCTTCGAGCACCTCAATGAACCGGCCCGACCACCAGCTGGTGCCGATGGCGCCCCGGACGCTTTTGGCCTTGACACCGCCTTCCACACTGCGCGGGGCCGTGTGCGGGTAGAACGGGGACTCGTAGCGGCGCCTACTCATTGACAGCCTCCTGGCTCAGTGCGAACAGTTCGCGCAGATTCTGGGTGGACAGCTCGGTCAGCCACCCTTCGCCGTCGCCCACCACCATGTTCGCCAGCGAGGCTTTCTCCTCAATCATGGCGTCGATACGCTCCTCAAGGGTGCCCCGGCAGATAAACTTGCGCACCTGCACCCGGCGTTTCTGGCCGATGCGGAACGCCCTGTCAGTCGCCTGGTTCTCAACTGCCGGGTTCCACCAGCGGTCAAGGTGGATGACATGGTTGGCGGCGGTCAGGTTCAGGCCCGTGCCGCCGGCCTTGAGCGAGAGCAGGAATATGGGCGGGCCCTCGGGTGACTGGAAACGGCGCACCAGCTCGGTCCGGTTTTGCCGGGAGGTCCCACCATGCAGATAGGCCACATCGGTGTCGAACCGGGCAGCCAGGTGCGGCATCAGCATTTCGGCAAACTCGGTGTACTGGGTGAAGCAAAGCACCTTGTCGCCCTCGGCAAGGATCTCCTCCAGAATTTCCTCCAGCCGTTCCACCTTGCCACTGCGCCGGCCCACCTCCGAGCCGTCGTGCAACAGTTGGGCCGGGTGGTTGCAGATCTGTTTCAGCTTGGCCATGGCGGCCAGCACGTTGCCCCTGCGCGCAATCCCGTCCGAGCCTTCAATCTTCTCCATCATGTCGTCAACGACCGACTGGTACAGGGACGCCTGCTCCGTGGTGAGCGTGTAGTACTGCTTGATCTCTATCTTTTCCGGCAGGTCGTCAATGATGGACGGGTCGGTTTTCACCCGGCGCAGCAGATACGGCCTTGTCATGGCGCGCACCCGCTCAGCGGCGGCCGTATCACGATGGCGTTCAATGGGGATGGCGTAGCGGGTGCGGAACAGTTCCGGCGTGCCCAGCAGCCCTGGGTTGAGGAAGTCCATGATCGAGTACATCTCCCCGAGCCGGTTCTCCACCGGGGTGCCCGTCAATGCGATCCGGTGGGTGGCGGTGAGCCGCTTGACGGCCTTCGCCGCGCGGGAGAGCCGGTTCTTCACCGCCTGCGCCTCGTCCAGGACCACCCGGTTCCAGGCGACAGCCTCAAACTCTTCCAGGTCGCGTGTCAACGTGGTGTAGGTGGTGACCAGCAGATCAACGCCAGCCAGTCCGGCGTCGAACTCGGCGCCGCGCAGCCGCTCCGAACCATGGTGCACACGCAAACGCAGCGCCGGGGCGAACTTTGCCGCCTCGGCCTCCCAATTGCCGATCAGCGACATGGGGCACACCAGCAGGGTGGGGCCGGCG
Source organism: Arthrobacter sp. H35-D1 (assembly GCF_030063185.1). Classification (GTDB taxonomy): domain Bacteria; phylum Actinomycetota; class Actinomycetes; order Actinomycetales; family Micrococcaceae; genus Specibacter. Next base: position 14,056 of record NZ_JASISP010000033.1, on the reverse strand, counting down.
TCGGGAGCCCGTTCGCGGTTGAGCGCCTCCAGCGCCAGCAGCTGGATGGTCTTGCCCAGCCCCATGTCATCGGCCAGGCAGGCCCCGAGACCCAGCGAGCCAAGGAAGTCCAGCCAGGCCAGGCCCCGTTCCTGGTAGGGGCGCAGTGTTGCCGTGAAGCTCGACGGCGGCGCAACAGTTTGGATGGTGGCCTCCGCCGAGCCGTCCAGCAGTGCACCCAGCCAGCCATCCGCGGTGACCTCGGCAATTTCCAGTGGCAGCCCTGCGTCCCCGGGATGCGCCCCGGCCAGGCGAAGCACGTCCGCGACCGTGCCGTGCGCCAGATCCCTGCGGCGCAGGAAGTCGATGCCGGCACGCAGTTGCTCGGGATTGACACTAACCCAATGACCGCGCAGCCGCACCAGAGGAGCCTTGGCCTGTGCCAGCGCGTCGATCTCCTCGTCGCTGAGGCTGTGCTCGCCAACGGCGATGCTCCAACGGAAATCGCACAACTGCTCACGGCCAAAGGCGGCAGGCTTGCCGGTGTCGTCGTCCATCGGTGTCGCTGCCGAAAGTTTCAGGCCCAGCTTCGCCTGTTTGTCCCACCATGCGGGCAGCTGAACACCGAACCCGGCTCCGTCCAAGGCAGGCGCCCCGTCCTGCAGGAACGCGAAGGCCTGCTCGCTGGTGAGCTCAAACCCTGTTGGCTGTGTCTGCCGCAGACCCTGTTCCAATCCCGGGTAGACGCGTGCGGCCCTGCCTAGTTCGGCAAGCAGCACCTCCTTCGGGTGGCCAAGCCACCGGGCGAGGGCATCGCCGTCGCGCCACACCTGCTCGGCCGCCACCAACAGACTGGGATCCGCTGCGGATTGGAGCAGGAACTCCAGCCTCCAGGGGTGGGAGTCGGCCTGGGTTTCGGCTGCCTCTGTGGCTGATCCGGCTCGTAGTTCCGGTGGCTGGTCTGCGTCTTCGTCCGCTCCGGTCCGCGGCGTGGCGAGGAGGTCAAGGGCGTCTGCGTTGCCGGGATTTTCCGAGAGCCGGAAGGTGGCCCGTGCAGGAGCATTGGATTCACGCGCATAGCTGCGCCACGGTGCCAGCTCCTCTTCCAGTGCGGCGAGCATGGGGGACGGCACACGGATGCGGGCATCCACCCCTCGCAGGGCCTCCACCCATGCCTCGGCCGCAGGCACTTGGCGGGGTGTGCGTCCCCGGCGGGATGGCAGCATGGCCATTCCCTCAGGCAGCCGGCCCCTCACCACGGCGTCCGCCAGCACGTCAAGGGCAAGGGCTGCCAGCGCACCGGCGTCCTCCGAAGCCGGTGCTGCCCGGAACGACGGCGGCATGCCGGCTGTGAGGTCGCTGAAGGCAAGTGCGTCGGGACCGCGCAGCACCGCCCGCCACCGGGCCTCAGCCACGACGTCGTCGTTCCCGGTGAGGGCTCCGGGGATGGTGGCATCGTCTTCATGGCCGGCGCCGTCCACCCAGACAATACCGGGAAGCACCCGACCGCGCTCGGCGAGCTCACCAGCAAATCGGACTAGTTCGCCGAGATACCGCACGGAGGCCGCGACGCGGACATCGACCAGCGGTCCTGCGTGATCCCTTTGGGACGGGCTTGGGAACAACGCGGCCGCGAGGTCTGCGCCGTCGTCCACGTTGTTGGTGGCGGCGAGAACCTCCGGATCAACCCACAACACGGGAACCGACCAGGGCAGCAGGGAAGGAACGGATGAACTTGCCGGCCGCGGCGCAATTCGCACAATCTCTGGAGAGTCCAGCGGCGAGCGGCGCAACGACGGCAGCAACAGCGTCGTCTCGCCAATCTCCCCCACGTGCAGTTTCGTGAGCGTTTCCGCCGAGGCTGCGAAGGGATGGGACCGGGCCGATTTCAGGCCTTGCTGGGCGCTCGTCACCGGTTTCCTGGAATCTTCGGCCCACAGGCCCGGACCTCGGTCAAGCGACCAGAACGCGTGAAGCACCAACAAGGGGGTTGCCTTTCTCGCCGGGAAATTCGACACCCCAGAGTACCACCGCAAGCGGCAATGCGGTCTCGTGCGTTGACTTTTGGAAACCCTTCGCAGCGCCGGTCATCTTGACTGCACTGCGGGCTTTTCGGCTGCTGTGAATTCATGCGACGGCGCAGCGCACGCAAGTGCGACGGCCGGGGTTTGCCTTAAGTGCGGGGCGCAGCTGACCCTGGCGGGGATGAGGGCGGGTGCCTTCATCCGTGTGCTGGCCGGAACTGGGCATGACAGCAGGCGCTTCGCCTTGATGCGCATCGGCCGGGCGTGCTGGCACCATGCCGTGGCTGAACCCGTGGCGTTCGGACTGAACGACGTTGTGCGGGTCCATCACCCCGCCCGGACATTGACCTGGCCAACACTCGCAGCCATGTTCGACGACGATCATCACGCCGTCGCAGGCGTGAGACCGTGCTGTTCTTGGTCCATCACGATCAGCCCTCTCGCCTCACTGCTCGGGCTGAAAAATGGGGCAACTCGCCCACCTCTGCGCAGGGCTCAACATCTCCCTGGTGGCCGAGATCGCACAAGCATACGGGTCGCCCACCAAGAAGTTGCTGACGAGCTGGATTTATGACACGAACCCTCGGCATCCCAGCAGCGTGGACCTCAAAGTCACTCTGGCAAATTTAGATGCCACTCACGGCAGTTCCTTTCACGACTCAGAACTTGCGCGAGGTGCGGCGACATCGCATGCACGGCGTTGTCGGATTCCAACCGACGACCCCCGCTTGCTGATCAGGGGTCAATGCCAACTTGCCAATGGGCCGTTTTGCCTTTTCCTGCATGGTCGTATTGCAACAATGGGAGATACTAAATAGCCCTTGTTGTGTGTTCAAAAGTATGGGTTTCGTATGACGTGGTGGGAACTCCCGCCCGACTGAGACACGGCCTCGAGCATGGCCAATCAACCACCAATGCTGCTCTTCTCATTCTACGCTTGATTCATCCAGAGGTAGCGGAAATCGCCGTTTGGACAGTCGTTCTTGGCCGTTTGCGGTCATCCTATATGTGTAAGCAGTGTTCTGAGGGTTGGAAGAATTGACAGGTTACCCGCGGACTCGTTTTCCTGCGCGGAGCGCGAATTCGTCCAAGGCTTCGATGATAGATGGGGCTATCCATACTTTGCGACCCTTGATGTGGCTGCTTGGCTTGAGTGTACCGAGGGATTCCAGGGTCGCGATGTTTCGATAGGCCGAGCTTGAGGATTGTCCAGTGAGCTCTATGAGCATCTCAGCCGTCAGTGCAGGCTCTCGCATCAACAGGTCCACCGTCCAACGCAGACTTTCACTTGGATTGTGTGGCAGTACCTCATAAATGCCTGACTGGGCATCCCGGATGCTGGCCGCCAGCTGCCTGCCGTTGTCCGTGGCGGAAAAAGTCGACTCGGCGTACATCTCTGTTATCCTTTCCGGGTTTCCGCTCTGGTAGGAGCCCAAAGCTTCAAAGTAGGATTTCGTGTTTGCCAGCAGACCCGAGGAGAGGGGAATTATGACTTTCTCCGTGACGCCCTTGTTTCGCAGCAGAGCACCGACAATGGCTCGGCCGGTACGGCCATTGCCGTCTGGGAAAGGATGGATCGTCTCGAACTGAGCATGGGCAATTGACACCTGGGTCAGGACGGGAATATCGTCGCGCCGGATGAACTCAATTAGATCGACCATAGCTGCTTCGACGGCTTCATGGCGGGGCGGGACAAAGCTTGCCGCGTGAGGCGAATTTCCCCCGATCCAGACCGCTTGGGTGCGCAGCCGGCCAGCGATTTCGGGATGGGTAGCCTCCAACAACACCCGATGCATAGACAAGATATTTTCCAAGCTAATGTCCTCGGAGAGATCGATGGCTGCTCGCATTGCGGTGACATTGGAGGCAATCAGCGAAGCGTTCGTGCTTGAATGATCCCCGAGTTGTGCCAGCGCAATCTTTTTGGCGCCAGCGGTGAGATTCTCAATTTCCGAGCTGGCTGCGGACTCGCTGCGCAACAGAAGCGCGGCGAAGGGCGCAGCATCTTCCCCGAAGTCACGGTCGAACCGAACCATGTCGATAGTCGCCTCTTCAGCGAGTGCTGCCACGGGACTACTGATGAAAGGCTCACTACGGGCAATGTGTGGCACTACGGCAGCATGGTAGGGGCCCCGGGCCATGAGCCGCTGACGCCGGGAGGCACCAGCATCGAGTGCGCCAGCCCACTGAACTTCCTCGGAGCCAACGACCGGCCAAGGGCCACGAACCTGATCTGTTGATTTGCGTTGATAGTTCATATCGGCCTCCCTGGTGGAATCCACAAGCGTTATTCTCCCAATAATACCCGATTCTGGGAAAATGGATGCTCTGTTTTCCCTTGGTTGTTTTCTGAAAAAGACAGCTGCGTATCCCAGGCAATGGTGGATACACCGATTCCAACAGCAAGTCGGCACAAAGCTTTGGAGTGCGACACCGGGCGATCGCAGAATGCCGACATGGAGCGTCAAAAACCACAGTTGACGAAGACCCTAATGGACGCAATTTCGTGAGGGTCTCAACCTGTTCGCTCAGGTACATCCCGATGGACATCCGCTTCCCGCAGAGCTTGGGCGCAGGAAAGCTAGCGACACGTGTGCGTCTGTTACGCAGCTGTCACGGTGTCCAAGTGCTCCCTGCTGATTTGCATAATTAGTCATTGGAGACGCGGCAACGGTCGAGCCATCTCTACGTTCGGCAAAACGGTCATTGACACCCCCAATACGGTAGGTCTGTACGAGCTACGCCGAAATGGATATTTTCGTGGCCATGTCTTCTCGAAAAATCCGGGCCGCGGGGTAAGCAACCAGCGGCTGGCTTTGTCCCGCCGAGTTCAAACCGACGAGCGTTTCAACCATAGGTTCGAATAGCGGATACACCTGCGGCCGACTCCTGCGGAAGGCAGAAAGGGTCGCGACAATCACTGCCGCGAAACCAGTCCACCTGGCAACCGCCACGACTCTCCCATCGAGGAAGACGTTGAGCAGCAGTGCGATGTATCGGCAGCAAATGGACGGGCAAAAGTGACGGACCCCGATCGCTCCAACGTGGCGGCCAAGCCACCTCGCCGGATAACAGTCCACGACAAACCATTCTTTGCTAATGAACAGGTAGTCACCACGGCACCCGAAACCGAAAATCTGACTTGCATTCCACGTCAAAAGTATGAGTTAAAGATGACTCGAGTTGACATACATCCCGTCCAACGCCATCAAGGCCTTCAAGGCCTTCAAGGCCTTCAACTACCCCATTATTACGGGTTTTTGGAAGCTACTGACCGCCAATGGGCCTCCTATGGGATTCGAACCCATGACCCCCGCTGTCGTCTCTATCCCCGATTTCGACTTGTCAAAAGCCGTTCCTTGTCTTTGCTGGTGCGAAAGGCACGCAACAATGGATGGTACTGAAGCGTCGGCAATTGTCGCCCATTTTAATGTGTTTCTAATGAGTCGGTTACATTCATCCGTTCTTTCAGACCAATGCACAGCCATCCGAAAATATTCGATGCCACATCGGTGACTTATGAGCGAGATCCCATGCAGGCCAGTCGACGGCTTCAGCATCACATGCGTCCAGTCAGTGTCTTGGACACGCTTGGCCATGTACGCTATGAATCGCCTATGGCGGAGACGGACGCGCACAAGTCTGGCTTGGCTAGCTACTTTCGATGTTTTGGAATCTGGCGGAGAATGCGGCCAGCCAAGTGTCTACGTCGGCGAGCAAGTCCTGTTCTTGAAAGCGTGTGGCCAAGCTGTCGACCATATGTTCACGAACAATCGTGGCGTTCTGTGCGGAGTACATGGCTATGAGGTGGCTCGCTCCCTCGTTGACGACGCTGCGCATCGCGGCGTGTGCTCGTGCATGGAACATCATAGTCTCGGCAACTTCAGCGCCGTCGGTGACCATCATCAGCAGGGCGATATCCCCTGAGTCCTTGGGTCGGAGCCGGTCCGGACGCCGATCCGCCTCAGCCAGCCGTTCGTGGACTTTATGGGCCTTGGCAATCAGGAGCGCCGCGGGACCTGCCACATAGGCTTTGGCGGACGTTGTGGGTTCTGCGTCTATCGTGGATATTTCTGTGAGGACTCGGTCGTGGACTGCCAGTTCCAAACCGTAGGCCCGGGTCGTTGCCTTGTCCTGTCCTGCAATCCTTGCTGTTCGGCCCTTCTTGCCGGCATATCCTTCGGGCACCAGAAGATCCACGGTGGTGCGTTGTTCCCACGGCAGCCCCCGTTCGCTGGAATACCCGTAGATTCCTGGACGTTCCTCCCGTGCAGGCTCCAAGCCAATTGAAGCCATGAGCTCTAGTATTTTGGGGTCTTCCGCGACAAAGACCGGATCGATGACAAGATCGCCATCCCGCGTCGATTCCATGTCAATGGGCCCCCACTTTTTCTGGACCCAAACATGAACCGCATGCGCGCCGACAATAGTTAGCGCCTCTGCATACGGACCCAACGCAATAATGGTCGTGATCAGCAACCGCCTCGAGCGTTCAGCCCCATAACGAGCATCTTCCATCCGCGGCTGGCGAGAAATCCCTGAACTACCGTTCATGCTGCTCGAGCAAACGCTGGCAGGAAACTGAGCGCAACATCAGCCTGGCGCCCCGGAGAGGCCAGCGCGTCAAGCATCCCCCACTCCGCGCTCAACATGGCTGTGCCCTTCACCTTGCGCATAAACCGGCGTGCGCTCTCCGTCGACGGCAAGACCACAACACTGGCCCTGGCAGATGGCGACATCGCCGGAAAACCCGTCAGCTTTTCAGGATTGTCCACATACACGACGGGAGTGAAGGAACTGGTCTGGGAAACATCACCTGACACAGCCTCCAACGACGAAACAACAGGATTCGCCCCCTGTTCTTCAAGCCGCTGAACGAACTCTGCGAGGGAAGAATCAAGGGCAAAGAATCGCGCGCCAGGCCTCTTGGTAACTGGAGCCAAATTCGCTGTCTGTGCCAGTTTCCCAAGGAGTCGTCGCCGCTCTGCGCCGGTGGCATTTTGGATACGGTCCAAGGCCACCGCGTAGGGCAAGTCACTGCCCGAATCAGACAGAGTTTCCGTCAGTTGAAAACCAGCTCCTAAAGCGATCCGCTGCAACATCGCATACGTCGGTTCAACCGCTCCCGACTCAATTCTGGTGATCGTTGAAGCAGGCAGGCCAATAAGCTCAGCAAATGCCGTCTTACTGAGCTGCCGCTTGAGGCGCATTCGACTTACGATAGACGCCGCCGTGGGAGTGACCATACAACCAAGCCTACGGTCAGCCTTGCATATACGCAAGGGGTCAATCAGACTCGCCTAAAGTGCAAGGGCCATGAGGTCAGTCGCTTGATTTCGCGAGCACTTTAGGCGTCTCGTCGATTGAACGCCGCATGGCCCTGCTAGTCTTCATGCATCACGATCAGCCCGCTCGCCTCACGGCTCGGGCTGATTTTCTTTTGCGGAGCGGACCGGCAATGGAATACAGGAAGCCTTGGCTATCACTTGACCACCAGGTGAGCGAACGGCAAAACCGTCGGTTCGTCATGACCGAAGGCCATGAGTGATCGCAAGTGTCGGCTGTTGAGACAACAAAACCTCCATTCGGTTGTCCGGCCACATCTCGATCTGCGGTTGCTTGCCCAGGTCGTTATGCTGGTCCACAATGCGGACGGCATCAGCAGTAACTCCCGGACAAGTGCATCTCATGCACCGACCGTTTCACGTATTCAGTGTCCGACGGCGTTTCCCCCGTCGGTGCCAAGTCACCGACGGCAACGCAGTCCGGCACACTAGCGGCAACGGCCTGGCGTCCACAGGAGTCGCGGTCTCCGGTCGGCTGGGCATCGGCGCCGCCTTGGTGCTGCTGGGTGGCATCGCATTGCTGATGTTGTTCCGCCGCCCGCGCCAGCAGTAGAAGGATGGCCGGGCGTTCCGTCCCGGTGGTTATCCCCCAGCTGGGTGCCACCCTGTGTGCAGCATCCAGCTTCGCCACACGCCCAGGGGCGGTGTTGTCCGCAGGATTCGCCGCCTTGACCATGCGGGCCAGTGGATTTGACCGAACCCGGGCAAAGTGCTTCTCCGCAAGCTCGCTCTTTCGCTTGGTCATGGCACCTGACACCCGCAACAACTTCCTGCGTAAATCCCTTCGCCAGCAGGCCGGTGAATCCGAGCCCGGTGTCCTCGAACATGTCATGCAGCCAGTCGACGGCAACAGCTTCCGCCGGCGCCCGCCTTGTCGACCTGGCCAGTATGCGCCGTTCGGGCATTGTTGGCGGCCAATGTGGTCATGTCTTGAGCTTTTCCCATGGGATCAGTTTGTTGGACGCATGAGGTACCCGTAATCCATGGTCACGCCTTCGCGACGGCTGCCCACGACCGGTGACAGGCTCTCTGCTGCAGGGCCGGCTGGGAACTGCGCCGATGTGATGCCGGGTTCGGCGAAACGCCGTCTTGTCTGGTCCCATTTTTCGAGTTGCTTCAAGTACCGGCCGTTGCTAGGGTCAGCCTGATTCTCCCACTAAAATTGGATGCCAGGAACCTCAGGGCTCCGGTCATGGTTGAGTGATGGGTTTTGAAGTTCGTTGGGTTTCGGGGGTTTTGGGTGGCTGGTGGGTGTTAATTTTACCCATGCTGCGATATAATAGAGCTAGTGTTTGTTGTCTATCGGAGGGTGAAATGATGGTTTTCATGACTGCTCAACTTCCCCTGCCGGTGGCGATGAATCCTCTTGCCGTGCCCGTAGGTTTAGCAGTGTCCTTGGTTGAGGACGATCTGGGCGGGGAAGTTTATATTCGCGGGCAGCTCTGTGATGTGTGGGATGCCGGGGATGCTGCAGCACGGCGTTGGGCGGCAGTGAAGTTGGTGCGTCTGGGTGCGGCCACTCAGGCGCAGATCGCGGCAGCGTTCGGAGTTTCCTCCGTGGCGGTATGGAAATGGGTTCAGCTGGCAGCCACTGGTGGGGTTACCGCTTTGGTGGCAGAGAAGAAGGGGCCCAAGCGCCCGTCCCAGCTGGTCACTGCCACGATCGAGCGCATCGTGGCCTTGCGCGCACAAAACCGGTCCCTGCGGGCCATCGGTGAGGCCGTGGGCGTCTCAGAATTCAGTGTTCGCCGCGCCCTGAAAATCGCGGAAGAGCAGGCTCTGGCTACTGCGGAAACAACCGCACCTGCTGGTGCGGGAACTCTGAACCCAGCACCCACTCCTGCTCCTGAGTTGGGTCTTCCTTTGCTACCGGCACCGGCGCCGCGTTCCACCGAACGTGCCGCTGCCGGCATCCTCGAATATGCTGCACCGGTCTTCGCCCCAGCTGCTCATATCCGGCATGCTGGCCTGTTCCTGGCCCTCCCCGCTCTGGAAACCACCGGCCTGCTCTCCTGCGCGCGGGAAGTGTACGGTGCGCTGCCGAACGGGTTCTACGGGCTGGAAACCGTCCTGATTGATGCGGTGCTGCGTGCGTTGGCGGGGGAAGCCAGAGCTGAAGGAGCAACCCGTTTCGACCCGGTAGAACTCGGCCGGGTGCTGGGTATGGATCGGGCCCCGGAAGTAAAGACCATCCGCCGCAGGATCAACCAACTCGCCCAGAGGAGCAAAGCCAGCGAGTTGATTGCGGCCTTGGCTGCCCACCACCTCAAAGCGAGCGGCCCGGGTGGGGAGGAACTGTCCGCGATCCTCTATGTTGACGGGCACGTACGCGCTTACCAAGGCACGAAGAAGATCGGGAAGCTTTACTCGACCAGGTTGAAGTTCCCCGTCCCCGCGACCGAGGAAACCTGGGTCAGTGACGCTCATGGGGCTCCGGTGTTTGTGGTCATGGCTGCCCCGGGCGCGTCCCTGGCCGGTGAGCTACGCAGGCTCCTGCCAGAACTACGCACAGCTGTTGGTGACGAGCGGCGCGTGCTGGTTGGCTTTGACCGGGGCGGCTGGTCACCAGCGTTGTTCAAACACATGGACGAGTCAGGCTTTGATGTGCTGACCTGGTACAAAGGCACCACACCGGACATCAGGGATGAACACTTCCACGAGGTCTCTCATACGGATGAGCAGGGTGAAGTAAAAACGTGGGTCGTGGCCGATACGCTCGTCGATCTGCCCCTGACGACCACAAAGAAAACCGGTGAAGTCTTCCAAATCCGGCAAATCAGCCGGATCGTGGCTGCGACTGGTGGTGGGACCCGGCAGATTCATATCCTCACCACCTACCGGGCTCTCCCTGTTGGGGAAGTGGTGTATCGGATGGGGAACCGGTGGCGGCAGGAAAACCAGTTCCGCTACGCCCGGATGCACTTCGGTCTGGACTCCCACGATTCCTATGCCAGCAGTGATGACGATGAGGATCGGCTGGTGCCGGAACCGTCAAAAGCCAGGGCCTATCAAAAAGTTGTGGCCGCTCGGAAGGCTCATGCCGAGGCTGCTGCCATTGCCGATATCAACCTGATGGCACTGAAAACCCCAGCAGAAGGGTCCAAGGAGCTTTCCGTTACGGTCACCAGTGCCATGCATAACCAGGCCATGGCACCCTTGTGGGAAGCAGAAACGGCGTTGATTCAAGCAGAGAAAATTCACAAAAGAATCCCCGCCAAAGTTCGGATCGGGGACCTAAACCCGGGCCAGCAAGTCCTGGACACCGAAACGAAAATGATCCATACCGGGATCCGAATGGCCGCCTACAACACCGCGATGAGCCTCGCCCGGGAAATCCGAACCAACACCGGCTACAAACGCGCCAACCAAGAAGCCCACGCCCTCATGCGCCAGATGCTCAACCATCCCGGGGACATCGACACCAGCAAACCGGGCTACCTCACCATCGCCCTGGAGCCCCTACCCACCCAAGCCAAAACGATCGCCGCCGCCGAGCTATGCGAACACCTCACCGCCACCAAAACCCGCTACCCAGGCACCGAACTGATCCTCAAATACACCATCAAAAACCGGGCGCACTCCTAAAAGCATTAGATCGCCATGACCGGAGCCCTGAACCTATGAACGCGCTCAAAATCAGGCTCCGCAGCCATCAGCTCCTCGCCGCTGCCATTACAGCCACGTGCATCGGGATAGCTGTGCTGGTCACTCTGGACCTGCTCCTAGTCGGTCCGCTGTACCTGGTGAGCCTAGCCGGGGTAGCTGCGGCCTGGTTCGCGCGCAACCGTGTTCTGCGAGTCGTTGGGTTCACCGTGGCCGGGGCTTTCGTAGTCCTGATGTTCAGCATCGGGCTGTTGGGCCACGAGATTCTCGGGCTATCCGTCGTCGGAATCTGCGCAGCACTCGCCGCTGACCGCTATGGATTGCCCTGGCTGCGCATTTCGTCAGGCCTGATTGGCTTCTTCTTTGGAACATCGCCGATTTCCATGCTGATTCAGAGTGCAGCTGCCGGCCCGTTCAAGATGGCATTGCTCTTTCTGGCCCTGGCTACGACCGTGATCTCCCTGATTGTTCTGGTTCCAGCGTTGACAACCGTTGCACTCAAATTCGATGCGCTGGGCATTGCGCTGCTCACTGCCAGTTTCAGTCTGGCCGCCAGTGGTCTGCTGGGATTCTTCACGCTGAGCATGGACGCGATTACGCAGGACAGTGCCGAGTTCGAAAAATCGGCGGCCTACTTCGCCATGATGATCGATGTGCTCGGGACGCGCGTCAAGGACGTCGTCATGTCGATTGCTGTGCCGGTGATTTTTGGCATTTGGGGGCTTGTCCGCGTGTTTTCTGCCCGCGGCTACGCACCAGAGCAATCCCAGCGCGGGACGCTGGCTCTTCACGTCGCTTCAGCGGTGACACTGACCGCCTACTGCATCAATGCCGTCATTTTCGGGTTGATCGGCATCCACTCCCCGCTAAACTACGCGGCGCCGGTTTTTGAGTTCGGGGCCTTGGTACTGTGGATCATTGCCGTGGTGATTGCCAGGAATACTTTTGCGCTGGTGCGGATCCATCATCTTCCGGGAAATTCCTTGGACTTGCGAAGCCGGGTCGCCATCGGTGTACTACTCATCGCACCGGCTGCCGGTGCCGCGCTCGAACTTGTCTTGGCCCTGGTGCCGGTCATGAACGGTCAAGTTACACCGTTCAGCTAATGTTTGGCTGGCGGATATTATCCGCATATCCTCAATTCGTATCGCCTCAAATCGGGCGGATCAGTTCTGCGTTCACGCGTCGGCATTGCTGGCCGCGCTGGCCGTTGATGAGGGCCGGGCAAATTCGGAAAAAGGGGTATCCATTTAGATGCCCGTGGAACCGGTAGGCTGAAATGACATCAAGGACCCCCGCACTGCGTCAACAGCCGGGGGCATGGACTTACACCGAGAAGGGGTGTGCGTCGTTATCAAGCCTACCGTCATGCCGATTGCGGGTCAGGATTATCCTGGCGACCTTGCACAGATGCGCGCTTGGTTTCCCGATGACGAGGCCTGTCTGGATTACCTGGACTGGCTTCGGTGGCCGAATGGGTTTCAGTGCCCAGCCTGCGAGAGTTACAGCGCTACCAGGCAGGCTGGGCGGTACCGGTGCAGGTCTTGCCGCAAACGCGTTTCGGTGACCGCGGGAACGCTCTTTGACAAGACGCGTACGCCGTTGACGGTCAGGTTTGAAGCCGTGTGGCTCATGACTGCCGGGAAACAGGGTGTCTCCGCTGCGCATCTACATCGTGTGCTGCCGATCTCTTCGTATCAAACAGCATGGACGATGCTCAGCAAACTGCGCTCCGCGATGAGCCCGGCAGGCAGCCTTCTCTTGGCGGGGCGTGTTGAGGTTGATGAGACCTTCATCGGCGGTCCACGCCCCGGCACGGTCGGACGGGGTGCTGCCGGAAAGACACTGGTCGCAGGAGCCATTGAGGTCAAGGACCACGGGTGGGGACGTGCACGGTTGGCGGTGATTCCTGACGCGTCTGCCAGTTCGCTCAAACAATTCATTCGGGCCAACATCGAGGCCGGGTCCACCGTGGTTTCCGACGGGTGGAGCGCCTATCCGGGAGCGCTGGAAGGGTATGAGCACGAACGGTTGAACGTGTCGGCGTCGGGAATGCCAGCCCATCATTCGCTTCCTGCGGTGCATCGGCTTTTCGCGTCGGTGAAGCGACTCATTGATGGTACCTATCAGGGCTCCGGGACGGCGGAGCATCTGCCGGAATATCTGGACGAGTTCGTGTTCAGGTTTAACCGACGTCATAGCAGTAGCCGGGGCCTGGTGTTTCTGCGGTTGCTTCAACGGGCAATCCTCGCCCAACCGGTTTCCTACCAGGAGCTGGTGCGCGTGCCGAAACCCAAGTCTGCAAGTCCGACCGGGGTGAGTGGGCCGCGAGCTCAGCCGGGGTCCTTGAATATCGGGCCGTTAGACCGCCCTTGGCGAGTCAACGGCTCCAAAATCGACAAGTGAGTGCAGTTTGGGCATCTAAATGGATACCCCTTTTCGGAAATTAGCCCGTCGGGATCAAGCTCGTTGTGCCCCAGTTCGATTCTTTGCCCCCGCTCTTCGGCCAGGAAGTCCCGCGAGGGCTCGATGTCCTGCGACATAACACCCGGTGCGGGCCAGGGCTCAATTCAATGAGTTTTTAATGAGTTCGGTCGGAACGGCGCATCCCGGGCCACTCCCCCCACAGCAAAGCTGCAGGTCAGCGGCATCATCCCGACCCCAATGTCGGATTCGAATCGACGACTGTTGCGTTCGAACACCAAAGCCATTTAAAAGCGAAATGACGAGGTGGAAACCCACCCCGCCACTGCGAAAAACCCGTAAATCCGGGCTTTTTGCCCCTCAAAATCAGAGGGCCCCCTATCGGATTCGAACCGATGACCCCCGCTGTCGACGCGATCGACCAAATCGACTTGCCAAAACCCATTCCTGGCCCTCGTTGCCGCGGTAGGGATATGACAATACATGACACTGAAGAGTCGCCACTTGCCACCCAATTTAATGAGTATTTAATGACTCGGTTGTATCCAGCCGAGTGTTATCTCGCAGGACATCGGTGACAGTTCTCCCTCAACACATCGGTGACACAATGGCGGTTCTTGGTGGTGACACTTCTCGCCGGCGTTACTGGGGTTTGGCCGTCCGGTGCTGGTGGCAAAGAAT
>NZ_JASISP010000032.1 GCF_030063185.1 Arthrobacter sp. H35-D1 | reverse complement strand
CGAGTCCATCAATGACATCCTCAAGGGCCAACTCGATCTGGAACTACGCAGTGGAAGAACCCCGGCAGGTGTCATCGCCCGCGTCATCCAACGCCTCCTGGCCATGACCACCGCGATCAGGCACAACCAAACCAGCCAAACCATCCGCCGCTCACTCACCGCCTACAACCACTAACCCCCTGGAACTAGTCATCTAGGAAGTGGGGGCCGCAAAATCGTCCGGCTGATTGTCGAACACGGAGAGAGTCGAAGCAGCTTCCTAGAGGGCCCTATGCTCCAGAAGGTGCTGTGAGCCGCCAAGTGGGGAACTACCACCTTACGGTCGTAAACCCGATTGTCATTTTCGCAGTCCTCTGCACAAATCCAGCTAACCAAAAACAGACAGCTCCCTGTCGAGTGCTGCGGCTGAAATGCCCCAGAACGCCGACGTCGTAAAGACTCTGGCCGCAACCAGAAACCGCCGCCAGAACGCCAAATCTACGTCGAAACCTAGCCGGTGGAAAGTGAAGGCACAGCTGTCCACCGAGGCCGCAAACTCTTCGCTGTCTCCACCAAGTACAGGCGTCACCTGCAGAGTCTTGGCCTTGTGCACGCGCCAAGGCGTCCTCCTCGGCTGGGACGACGCCAAAAAGCCGGGGACTGCCCCCTGCACGTCACGCACTTCTTGCCTCAAAGTGATGTTCTGCAAGACTCGCCTGCACCCAGGCGTTTGGAACGAAGATTGGCTGTGGCAGCATGCGCAATTGGGGTCGGAGGCTCCGCCCTGAAATGCGGGATCTTTAGCCACGTTCTGGTCCAGCGCCGGAACCTGGTCCAGCGCCGGAACACCGTATCAGTTTAGATGCCCCGGTCTTGTTTCCGCGCTGTCTGGTCGAGAGCTTCTAGCACCCGTGAGTTGTTTTTTGCGTCCGTGAGATCATACCGGAGGGGCGTCCCGTTGATGATGCTGTCTGCGAAGTGTTCGCCCATCCGTACGAAGTGGTTTTCGCCCTTGATCTCGTGATGGATGGTGTCCTGCCCGAAGTGGTGCTCTTCCAGGACGGAATCTTCTTCCAAGAGGCTAAATGGATTGTCAAGGTAGAGCCGGCCTTCGGTGCCGGTAAGTTCTATAAAGTTGCGTCGCTCGAGGTTCACTCCGGTATCAAAGAGCGCCGTTGTGCTGCCAGGAAAGCGCAGCATGCCCGCAACACTGACGTCAATCCGACCTGCGTCGGTGGCCTCGCGGTAGTTGCCATAGGCAGCGACTTGAGCTGGTTCCTGTCCTGTGACCATCCGGCTGATGTTGACGCAGTAACCGCCCGTATCGAAAAGTGACCCTCCGCCGAGCCCGGTGTACCAGCGGATGTTGTCGTCCCCGCCTGCGTCCACCGTGTGGCCTACGTGAACAAATGTTAGTTTTCCCACAGCATGGGCCGCCAGCAGCTCTTGCAGTTTCTCGAACCGCGGGTGGAAACGGTACATGAAGCCTTCTAGGACTTTGAGCCCGGTCTCGTCGGCCTTGCGTGCGATCTCCTCGCACTCGGCGGCGCTCATCGCCAAAGGTTTTTCACAGAGTACGTGCTTGCCTGCATCCAAAGATTTTAGGATCCATTCAAGGTGCAGTGCGTTCGGCAGACATATGTAAACAGCGTCGATGTCCGCGGAAGCGAGCAGCGCCTCATAAGTGCCAAACGCCTTTGGGATACCGTGCTTGTCGGCATACTCCCTAGCCTTCTCCTCAGTGCGGGAAGCTATACCTACGACCTCACCGTTTTTCGTTTCTTGCAACGCCGGAATTGTCTTTCGGACGATGCGGGCCGTGCCCATGATGCCCCAACGCAATTTCTCGTTCATTGATTTCTCCTTTTTCACAACCTACCCCATCTGAGCAGGTTACTGGCCGTTGGCAGGCCGCAGACCTTTTGCGGTTTGAGCCGCAAGTCACGATTCGCTCCCCAGAGCGCGCTCCTTGACCGGGTACTGTCTAGGAGGGGTCAGGAGTTCGTGTCTCTTGAGCTCCACTCGAATGGCCCGCTAACTCTGGCGGCGATTGAGGCGGTAGATTTTTTGTTTGCCAAAAATGAGCCTATTACACGGCAACGCCACGCCTTGGGATCCCATGGCGGAACCACCCAAGCTCCACTCGGTGGGGTGCCAAAATTTCCTTTTCTGGCAACCGCGCAGGCACTGTGACGGCGTGATTTTGGCCTCGTTGCTGATTTTGGTGCATCGGTGACAGTAGAGTTTGAGAACGCTGACGCAGTGGTGGAATTCGAGTCCCTCATCGAGCGGGATCTGGACTCATAATGCAGTAGTGCCAAACCGCCCCGATCTCCGGATCGGGGCGGTTTGCGTGTGTGCCCAGCGCTGACATTCGCTTCGAGGAGAATGAAACAAGGCTGGACTGTCGCCACGCACCTACCCGAAGGGGGTACTCCTCAGCAGGATCCGCTCCTCTGTTTGAATCCGAGCTGAAATGGCACCATCTTGAGCAACAGTGTGGCTCCGTCCGACGAAGCCTTCTATCCTTTGAACCCCGACGCGTGGATCTGCTCCGCAATGGCCGCAAAGCCGAGCCGCTCGGCGTTGTCCAAGGCGGTGCGTCCCTCCCGGTCGCGGATGCCGGGGTCGGCACCGGCCTCTAGCAGCAGCATGACGGCCTGTTGCTGGGTTTCCCCGCCGTCGTTGAGCAGGATGGCTTCCTGCAGCGCCGTCCAACCGAGGTTGTTGACATGGTTGACGGGGACTCGGGCGGCAATGAGCATCCGGATGGTCTGAAGATGGCCGTGCTCGCTGGCAGGGATGAGGGCCGTGCCTCCGTAGCGGTTGGTGCTGGCGACGTCAGCCCCGTTTTCGAGCGTTATGGCGAGAACCTCGTTGAAGCCCTCCGCACCCGCATAGAGGTATGCCGAATCCTGGATGGAATCCTTGGCGTTGACGTTGCCGCCGGCCGCGATGAGCTCGCGGACCAGATCTGGTTTGCTGTTCTTGGCCGCGCGGACCAGCTGTTGGTCAAGGTCCATTTGTTCCGCCCCTGTCAGTGCCGGTGGTGTGGGGGAAGGCGCTGGGCTCTCCGTCTGCGTGGGCGTGGGTGCCCTATCACTTGTTGACGATGTCGGCGCAGGTGAGTTGGCGGTGTCGCCGTTATTCGCTGCCGTTGCGCAGCCTGACAGCCCGACGGCGAGCCCCAGTGCAGTCATCACAGTTCCTGGCTGGGGCCACCCGCGAATTTTCTTCATGGTTTCGAGCCTACTTCGCGGCGGAGGTGAGCGTGGCTGCGCCGGCGGCTGCGCACTTCTCGTCCAGCATGCCGTCGGGGGCGCCGCCCACGCCGATTCCTGCCACGGAGACGCCCTTGACCTTTAGCGGCACGCCGCCGGGAAGAAAGAGGGTGCCGGGCAGGTCGGCAAGGCCCGGTCCGTTGCCGGTGACGCGCGTGGCCAGTTCGGAGGTGGGCGCTCCGAAGGCTGCTGCGGTGTAGGCCTTTTCCTTGGCGGCCTCGATAGTGTGCTCGGCTGCGTTGTCACCGCGCAGCAGCGCCTGAACGGTGCCGAACCTGTCGACGAGGGCGACGGTGACGAACGGCAGGTTTTGTCCCTGGCATGTTTCCATGGCCACACGCACTGCGTTGGCCGAGGCCATGGTGCCGATGCGGTTCTGGGCCACGATGTTGGCGCCCGAGGGGGTCACTGGTGCTGTGGATGCGGCGACAGCCGGTGCTTTGTTCGGAATGCTGGCGTTGGCTGCGACTGTGGCCCCGCCAGCGAGAATCAATGCTGCGATGGACACTGCGACGGTGGTTTTGCTGGACAGTTTCATTTCGTTGCTCCCTGATGCTGCGTGGTGTAATGGCTTCCCCTCCATGCTGGCCGGAACCGGCCCATCTAGGCATCGGGCGCACGGGTCGTGCCGGCTCCCACCTTTGGCAGGTCGTATCAGCCAAAAGGCTGAGGCAGGGTCCGCGGCGGGCCCATATGATTGGACTGGGCAAACTACCAGCCCAAGAACGGACTCGCATGAGTGCCCCACCCACCGCGGAACAGCATGGCCGCCCCGCCTGGGGCCGAATCGACGCTGCGGTCCATTTCGGGTTTGCCGTCTTGCTGCTTACATCTGTGATCCGCTACGTCATGCGCCACAGCCCGGCAGATAATGTGGGCGTGCTGGTGCTGGCTGCCGGTGTCGCGGTCCTCTACACACTTGGTGCGATCCAGTCCCGCCATGCAGGATTCAGGGCGGGTTGCATGGTGGTGCTTCTGGTTGCTTGGTCTGCGTTGGTGGTGCTGGCGCCGAGCTTCGCTTGGTGTTCCTTCGCACTGTTCTTCCTCTGCCGGGCCGTGTTTCTCGGCAAGGCCGCTTACGTGGCAGCCGGGGTCACCACACTGGCCACCGCCGTCGGGCTGTTCCGACTGAACGGCGGCACAGACATTGCCATGTTGTTGGGGCCGCTGGCCGTGGGATTGCTGCTGACACTGGTCTACGACAGGATCGAGACCGACGCCCGCATCCAACGCGAGCTCCATGGCGAGGTTCAGCTTGCGCAACAACGGTTGCTGGACAGCGAGCGCACTGCCGGTGCGTTGGCGGAACGTGAACGTGTGTCGCGCGAAATTCACGACACAGTCACACAGGGTCTTGCCTCCAACATCCTGCTTTTGGAGGCGGCCGTGCGGCAGTGGCCGGAAGCGGCTGCCCGGGAGGGAGTGCAAGCGGCGACGAACCTGCTTCGCAGCAACCTGGCCGAGACTCGAAGCTTGGTCCACGAACTTTCCGGTCCTGCCTTGAGCGGGCAAGGTATGGCCCGCGACTTGCTCACCGCAGCCTCCGATTTCGTCGACGGAGCCGAGCTTCGCACGAGTGGCCAAGAGCGGGCAGTGCCCCAGGAGACCTTCCATGCGCTGCTGCGAGTGGCCCAGAGCGCGTGCGCGAATATCAAGTTGCACGCGGACGCAACCCACGTCAGCCTGAGCGTGGGTTACCTGCCCGAGGCTGTCACCCTGGACATTTACGACGACGGATGCGGCTTTGACCCGCTCGACCTACCAGCACCGGGGGCAAAAGGCGGATACGGCCTGCGGGCCATGCGACAGCGAGTGACACAGCTGGGCGGGGAGTTCTCGGTGGAGAGCAGCCCCGGTGAGGGGACCATCGTGGCTGCCGTTCTGCCGTTGCCGAACGAAACGGATCATAGGGAGGACACATGAAGGCCATCACCGTACTGCTGGCCGACGACCACCTAGTGGTGCGAACCGGGCTCATGGCACTTCTGGGCACTCAAACTGACATAGCCGTGGTAGCCGAGGTGGGCTCCGGCGAGGAGGCATTGGCCGCCGTCGAAGCGTTCCGGCCGGACGTGGTCATGATGGATCTCGCCATGGGGGCCGGCATGGACGGCATCGAAGCCATCAAAGCCGTGCGCAGCAAGGTGCCGGGGCAGCCGGTCCTGGTATTCACCACCTACGATTCCGATGCCGACATTGTCCGCGCCGTCGACGCCGGAGCCATGGGCTACCTGCTCAAGGATGCCGCGCCGGAGGAGATCTTTGCCGCCATCCGGGGAGCGGTCAAGGGCACCAGCCACATGAGCCCACCCGTGGCCTCCCGACTTTTTGAACACTTCCGCAATCCCGGGGCCGTGCTGACGCCGAGGGAGGCGGAATTGCTGGCGTTGTTGACTCAGGGGCTCAGCAACCGTGAGCTGGGGCGGCGCCTGTTCATCTCCGAGGCAACTGTCAAGACCCACCTTGCCCACATTTACGCCAAGCTCGGCGTGCAGGCCAGGGCAGAAGCTATCGCCACGGCCCTGCGGCGAGAGGGCATGCGCTAGAGCGGGCTTTCCAAGCTGAAGTGTCACCGGAGCCGATGACGACTGCTTGCACGACGACACTTTCCCGTGATGGGTTTAGCGCCCTCGAGATCCCCTTGGCGCCATCCGTTAAACCAGCGGCCAGGGGAACCGCATGCCGGTGCGATCCACCGGCAACGTGCCTTCGCGCAGCAGATGCTGCACCCGGCGGCGCGGTGCAGTGGCCTCGGCAGGGTCCAGCAGTTCGGCGATCTCCGCAGGCACGGAGTCGGCGAGTGAGGCGATGTCTTCCAGCGGAGGCTTGGCCATGGGATCACCGGCAAACTCCCAGATAACGGTGCGCAGCTTGAAATCCGACGAGAAGCACAGGCCGTGGTCAATTCCCCACACACGCCCGTCCAGACCACGCAGCACGTGGCCGCCCTTGCGGTCGGCATTGTTGGCGATGCAATCGAACAACGCGAGCTGCGCCAATGTCGAGTGGGTTTCGGGCACCTCGTCATAGAGGGTGAAGTAGTGTTCCCGCACGTCCCCATCGATGAACCACTGGGAGGAACCGATGCCCAACGGCGCGTCTTCGCGGATCAGGGTGAATGGCACAAGGTCCCATCCCAAATGTTCGCTGAGCAAGAAAGCTGCACGTTCGCGCCGGTACAGTCCGGGCTCAAAGTCAAACAAGGGCTTCTCGCCCGCTTCCGGTTTATAGACCGCCCACCCGGAGTCCTCCCCGGCCGAGACTTCAATGACGAATGCAGCGTTGCTGCTGCGCACAATGCGTCCGACAACCTCCACGTTGCCCTCAAGGAGCAGCGTCAGCTCCCGGGCGCGCACTCTTCAACCCGATTCACGGGGTCCTCAGCCCGCTCAAGGACTCCTGGGTCGAGTTCACCATGAGCACCTCGGGTGGACGTCCCTTCCCGAGGGAAATGACCGAGACGGAGCCGGGGCTGATGAAGACCCGCTGGAAGTGGTCAAGTGGCGTGCCCAGGGCGTGGGCGACGGCGGCCTTGATCGGATCGGCGTGGGAAAAGCAGACGACGACACCGTTTGGGTGGGCTTCGCTGATCCACTTGAGCGCCCCAACCATCCGGTCCTGCATTTCCGGGAAGCTCTCCCCGCCGGGAAAGCGGAAGGTTGACGGGCTGTTCTGCACGGTCTTCCACTGCGGCAGCTTCGCAAGGTCGGCCAGTGCGGCCCCGGTCCATTCGCCAAAATCACACTCGAGCAGCCCGCCGTCGTGAGTGATTGAAAGACCGGCGGTGTCCGACGCCGGCTCAGCGGTTTCACGCGTGCGCTCCAAGGGCGAGGAATAAAGCGCGTCAACTTCCAAACCCTGCAGGCGTCCTGCAAAGCTCTCCGCCTGGGCCCTGCCTCGCTCGGAGAGGTGGAGTCCCGAGGCCCGGCCGGGGAGCACAGTGCCGGTGGTGGGAGTTTCGCCGTGGCGCACCAGCAGGAGCAGCGTGCGAGGGGGCGCAGGGGGAGTCGAAGCTGTCACAGTCATCATGCTTCAGCGTAGGTGCTCGTGCAGGTTTGCGTACTGGATCGGGCAAAGTTGGATGCTGGATTTGCCGGGCATTCGGGATTACCTTTGAGGGGTGAGCGATCGCCCTGAAATCTTCACCCTTGGAGAACTGCGTGCCTCCGGCCATGTCCACCAGGACCTGCGCACGGAAATCCGCGAGAATCTGCTCGCCGCGCTGGCGGCGGGCCGTGATCCGTGGCCCGGAATCTTCGGTTTCAACCGAACTGTCCTGCCCCAGCTGGAGCGCGCCTTGATAGCCGGACACGATCTTGTCCTGCTGGGCGAAAGGGGGCAGGGCAAGACCCGTCTCCTGCGCACGTTGGCAGGGCTGCTGGATGAATGGTCGCCGATGATCGAGGGATCGGAACTGAACGAGCATCCTTTCGAGCCCATCACCGAACAATCAAAGGCCCGTGTGCTCACTGAAGGGGATCGACTGCGCGTGATTTGGCGGCACCGTTCGGAACGCTACGTGGAGAAGCTTGCCACCCCCGACACCTCCGTTGCGGACCTGATTGGCGACGTCGACCCAATCCGGGTTGCCGAGGGTCGCCGGCTCGGGGACCCGGAAACCATCCACTACGGCCTGGTCCCGCGCTCCAATCGCGGCATCGTGGCCATCAACGAATTGCCCGACTTGGCTGAACGGATCCAGGTTGCCATGCTCAACGTCATGGAGGAGCGGGACATCCAGATCCGCGGCTACGTGCTGCGGCTGCCACTGGACGTGCTGGTGGTGGCCTCGGCCAACCCGGAGGACTACACCAACCGGGGCCGGATCATCACGCCCTTGAAGGACCGGTTTGGCGCCGAAATCCGCACCCACTATCCCCTGGAGCTTGACGACGAGGTGGCCATCATTCGGCAGGAGGGAAAGCTGGCAGCCGACGTCCCGTCCGTCATTGTTGAAATCCTCGCCCGCTACACCAGGTCGCTGCGGCTCTCCCCGGCCATCAATCAGGGCTCCGGTGTTTCCGCCCGCTTCGCCATTGCGGGTGCCGAGACAGTGGCTGCGGCCGCATTGCGCCGCTCCACCCTGCGCGGGGAGGCCGACGCCGTCTCGCGGATTGTCGACCTGGGGGCCGCCGTGGACGTGCTGACAGGAAAGCTCGAATTCGAATCGGGCGAAGAAGGACGCGAGGATGCCGTCCTGGACCACCTGCTGCGCATGGCCACAGCCGAAGCGGTGCGGCTGCATTACCGGGGTCTGGACTTCGGCCCACTCGTGGCGGCGCTTGACGGCCACATCACCGTAACCACCGGGGACGAAGTGACCGCCAAGGAATTTTTGGACAACCTCCCGTCTTTGGATGGCAGCGGCCTGTACGACGAGATCGCCGGCCGGCTGAACGCCAAAAATGACGGACAGCGCGCCTCCGCCATCGAGCTGGCCCTCGAGGGCCTCTTCCTCGCCCGCAGGATCTCCAAGGATTCCGACGGCGGAGAAACCATCTACGGCTAGGCACGGAACAGGAACGGGCAGCATCATGGTTCTTCACAACGGGCCTTCCAGATACGGCCGGTACGCCGGAGGACCGGACCCGCTCGCCCCGCCGGTCGACTTGGCCGAGGCGCTGGAGACGATCGGCGAGGACGTCATGGACGGCTATTCGCCGCGCCGGGCGCTGCGGGAATTCCTGCGCCGCGGAACCCGCAACGGCGAGGGGCTCGACGAGCTCGCCAGCCGTGTCCAGCAGCGTCGGCGCGAGCTGCTGGGCCGCCACCGGCTTGATGGCACGCTGCAGGAAGTGAAAAAGCTGCTGGACACCGCCGTCTTGGAGGAACGCAAGCAACTGGCACGCGACGCCATGATGGACAGCACCGACCGCGTGTTCCGCGAAATGCAGCTGCAAAACCTGCCCGCTTCCACGGCTGCGGCGGTCAACGACCTTTCCTCGTACGACTGGCAGTCCGGCACTGCGCGGGAGGCCTATGAACGCATCAAGGACCTCCTCGGCCGCGAGGTCCTTGACCAGCGATTCGCCGGAATGAAGAAGGCGCTGGAGAGTGCCACGGATGAGGACCGTGCAGCCGTGAGCGAGATGCTCGGTGATCTCAACGAGCTGCTCGAGCGCCACCGCCGAGGCAAACGCACGGAGGCGGATTTCCAGCAGTTCATGGATCGCCACGGCCACTTCTTTCCGGAGAACCCGCAATCGGTGGAGGAACTCATTGACGCACTCGCGCAGCGGGCCGCCGCGGCACAACGGCTGCTGCAATCGATGTCGCCGGAACAACGCGAGGAGCTGATGCGGCTGTCCGCCCAGGCGTTTGGCTCCGCGGAGCTCATGGCCCGGCTGGAGCAGATGGATGCGAGCCTGCGCGCCCTGCGCCCCGGCGAGAACTGGTCCGGTTCCGAACAGTTCGAGGGCCAGGATGGCCTGGGTCTGGGCGATGGCACCGGCGTGCTCCAAGACCTCGCCGAACTCGACGGGCTGGCCGAACAGCTCTCCCAGTCACACAACGGGGCACATCTGGATGATGTGGATTTGGAAGCTCTCGCCCGCCAGCTCGGCGAGAGCGCCGCCGTCTCAGCACGCACCCTGGCTGAGATTGAGCGGGCCATGCATGACGGCGGCTACCTTCGTCGCGGTGCCGACGGAGAACTGCGCCTGTCCCCGCAGGCTGTCCGGCGGTTGGGGAAGTCGCTGCTGCGGGACGCCGCCAAGCAACTCTCCGGACGGCAAGGCAGCCGGGACACGCGGATGTCCGGTGCCGTCGGCGAGCAAACAGGTTCCAGCCGCGAATGGCAGTTCGGGGACACCGAACCGTGGGACGTCACCGGGACCATCACCAACGCGATTCGTCGCACCATCGCCGACGGCGGGGATCCAAGCCAGGGGGTGCAGCTGACGGTGGGGGACATCGAAGTGACGGAAACGGAGGCGCGCACCCAGGCCGCGGTGGCGTTGCTGGTGGATGTTTCGTTCTCCATGGCCGCGGAGGGGCGCTGGCTGCCGATGAAACGCACCGCCCTGGCCTTGCACCAGCTGGTCTCCACCCGATTCCGCGGCGACAAACTCGCGTTGATCACGTTTGGCCGTTACGCGCAGTCCATGGACATTGGAGAGCTCAGGGCGCTGCCCGCGCTGCGCGAACAAGGTACCAACCTCCACCACGGACTGTTGCTGGCCGGCCGGTTCTTCCGGCGCCACCCGTCCATGACGCATGTCCTGTTGATAGTCACCGATGGTGAACCCACGGCACATCTGGTGGCCGACGGTGAGGCGTTGTTCTCTTGGCCACCGGCCGAGGAGACCATCCGCGTCACCGTTGCCGAGCTGGACCGGCTTGGGCGGGCCGGCACGCAGGCGACGTTTTTTCGTCTCGGCGACG
The DNA here is from genome assembly GCF_030063185.1 of Arthrobacter sp. H35-D1. Classification (GTDB taxonomy): domain Bacteria; phylum Actinomycetota; class Actinomycetes; order Actinomycetales; family Micrococcaceae; genus Specibacter. The sequence continues at coordinate 21,149 of NZ_JASISP010000032.1, read as the reverse complement.
ACCCCGGCCTTGAACGGTTTGTTCAGGGAATGGCACGGCGCATCGGCGGTCGCGTGGTCGCACCTGCTCTGGAAGATCTCGGTAGTGCCGTGGTGGGGGAGTACTTCCGGTCCCGTTTCGAGGCCAACCACGACGGCGGCACCGGACGGATCCTTTAGCCTCCCCCAGGCGCGGCGCGGCACGGCCCGGTGCGGCACGGCGAGGAAGCGTGGATGCGGCGGACAGAGGGGCGTCAGCGTTCAGTGGCTTGGCTTGTGGACCAGCATCGCTACCGATGGGACGACTTGTATTTTGCTATGAGACGCAGACCCAAATGGAAACAGGTTGTCAGGAACACCACGGATACGGCAAGGAAGATCCAATCACTGGCGGAAGGATCGGAGATTGCTGGTTGGATGCAGATCACCACGGCAAAGACTGCGCTTTTAGCGCTGATGCATGAATTTCCCGGCCCTAGACCGACCGGCGCGCCCGTTGCTGTTATACCGACCCTTCATGTTTGAAATCTCCATGTCAAAGAGCCGAAGTTGCATTTGGGCGACGACTGCAAAGGGGACAACCTCTGCGAGCGACCAAGGGATGGGAACGTTTCGAACGCGAGCGAGCTGCCTACGCTAGCCGGAGCCGCCGATGGTCGGCATGCCCTGACCCCAGCAAGGTGAGGCGACCTGTCAAGCGGATTCTGCCGTCAAATGTGCCCAGCCCGTGATTCCAGGGCATTCGGCACAATGTCGCCGGTATCAACCAGGGGTGGCTGCAAGCGGAACGTCCGAACCCGGTCCACACCCCGGGAAGGCACGACGACTATGGCTCTCTCCCCGAGAAAGCCGCAGACTGGGACAGGAAACCTACCCAGCAAAGCAAGGAGAGCCCGTGAACGCCGCCATGCCAGTCATCATCTTCGACGTCAATGAAACCCTGTCCGACATGTCACCGATGGGTGGACACTTCCGCGAGATCGGAGCTCCGGCTGAACTCGCCAAACTCTGGTTCGCCACGTTGCTCCGGGACGGATTCGCCCTTGCTTCTTGCAAAGACAACAGACCGTTCGCCACCATGGGGGAAGAAGCACTGCGGGGACTCCTGAAGGGGGTAAAGGTTAACCGCCCTCTCGACGCAGCGGTTGAACATGTCATGAACGCCATGACCGGGCTTTCGGTACATCCGGATGTTCCGGAAGGAATCGAGGCACTTGCCTCGGCCGGGTTCAGATTGATGACACTCAGCAATGGCTCCGCCCAGATCGCCGAGAAGATGCTCAGCGAAGCTGGCATCCGTGACAAGTTTGAGTTGCTGCTCTCAGTTGAAGATGCACCCGCTTGGAAGCCTGTCCGTGCTTCTTACGACTATGCCAGTGCAGCTTTCGGGGCGGATCCGTCGAGCATGCTCTTGGTTGCGGTCCATCCGTGGGACATACACGGGGCCGCCCGTGCCGGGATGCGCACAGCGTGGGTGAACAGGACCGGGGAAAGCTATCCGGGTTACTTTGAGTCTCCTGACTTCACGGTCACTGCCCTGACGGAACTTCCCGGGGCTCTGGCCTCGACAGCCTGACGAGGGACGCTCACCTAGCCCCGTCCATCCGAGGAATGATTCCTGATGCAACCAAAGGAGCAGCTGTGACTGACAACGAACTGATCCCCACGCTGGCGGAGGAATCGACCTGAACGGTGAGCACGTCAATATGCAGTGGGTTGGGTGGGTACCGGTCTCCGTAGCCCGGCTCAAGCCTTGGCTGAGGTGCCGGCCACCTTGTTGACGCCAGTCGGCTCCAACCGGACCACCACATGCTTTGACACAGGGGTGTTGCTTCCATCCGCCACGGCTTCCAGTGGGACCAGCACATTCGCCTCAGGGTAGTACGCCGCCGCGCAGCCTCTGGCACTGGGGTAGGCCACCACCCGGTAATTGCGCAATACACGTTCCACGTTGTCTGCATATTCACCATGGATATCCACAAACTGACCGTCTGCAAGGCCCAACCGAGCCAAATCGGCAGGGTTCACGAAAATTACTTGCCGGCCTTTCTTGATTCCGCGGTAGCGGTCGTCGTGGCCGTAGATGGTGGTGTTGAACTGGTCGTGCGAACGCATGGTCTGCAACACCAGTCGCCCCGGTGGGCACTGAACATGCTCCAGATCGTTCACCGTGAACATGGCCTTGCCACTGGGGGTGTGGAAGGTTCTTGAATCCCGTGGGCCGTTCGCCAACATAAAACCACCATCCTGGCGGATGCGCTGGTTGTAGTTTTCACAGCCGTCCACTACACGAGAGATGTGATCGCGGATCAGGTCGTAGTTCTTCTCGAAGCCTGCCCAGTCCACCTTCACCTTGTCGCCTATCGTGGCCTGCGCCAGCCGGGACACGATCGCCACTTCGGAGAGCAGGTTTGGTGCCACCGGCTCCACCTTGCCCCAGGACGGATGGACGGCACAAACCGTGTCTTCCACGGAAACGAACTGAACGCCGCTGTCCTGCCGATCAATTTCCGTCCGTCCCATGGTGGGCAAAATCAGGGCCTCCTCGCCCACTACGGTGTGAGACCTGTTCAGCTTCGTGGAGATCTGGACCGTCATCTCCACGTTTTCCATCGCAGCCTCGGCCGCGTGCGTGTCCGAGATCGCGGCTACCAGGTTCCCTCCCATCGCCACGAAAACCTTCATTTCGCCGTCGCGCATTCCTTGGATGGTCTGCACTGCGTCCGTACCGTGTTTGCGGGGCGGATTGAAACCGAACTCCTTCTCGATGGCATCCAGGAACACCGGCGGCATTTGCTCCCAGATGCCCATGGTGCGGTCACCCTGGACGTTGCTGTGGCCGCGTATGGGAGACGCCCCAGCCCCCGGCTTGCCGATGTTGCCGCGCAGGAGCAAGAGGTTGATGATCTCCTGGATGGCGGCGACGCCTTTTTTCTGCTGGGTCAGGCCCATGGCCCAGGTGATGATGACACGGTCGGCCTTCAAGTAGCGCTCGGCCAGCTCGTCGATCTCTTCCAGGGCCAGGCCAGTGGATTCAAGGACTGCGTCTTCATCCAGCCGGGCCAAGTGCGCCTTGAGCTCGTCCAACCCCTCGCAGTGACCTTCAATGAATTCCCGGTCCAGCACCGTTCCCGGATTCGCATCCTCAGCCTCCAGGACCCGCTTGGACACGGCCTGCAACAGTGCCATGTCCCCACCCAGACGGATTTGCATAAACTGATCTGCGAGGTCGGTGCCGCGCCCCATGACGCCCTTAACCTCCTGCGGGTTCTTGTAGCGCAGCAGGCCGGCCTCGGGTAGCGGATTGACGGCGACAATCGCGGCGCCGTTGTTCTTGGCTTCTTCGAGGGCGGTGAGCATCCGCGGGTGGTTGGTGCCCGGGTTTTGACCCATGATGATGATGAGATCCGACTTGCCGAAATCGTCATAGACGATGGTGCTCTTGCCGACGCCCAAAGTTTGCCCCATCGCCCAGCCCGTGGACTCATGGCACATGTTGGAGCAGTCCGGCAGGTTGTTGGTACCGAAGGCGCGAACAAAAAGTTGGTACGCGAACGCCGTCTCGTTGGAGGTGCGGCCACTGGTATAGAAGACGGCTTCATCGGGGGATTTTAGACTGTTCAACTTTGCGCCGAGGATCGCAAACGCCTCATCCCAACTGACCGGACGGTAGTGATCCTTGCCCGCAGGCTTATGGACCGGCTCAGTCAGGCGGCCCTGCTGGCCCAACCAGTATTCCGATTTTTGGCGCAGTTCACTAACGGAATGCTCTGCCCAGAAGTCTGATTCGACGGTGATCGGGGTGGCTTCCCACGTGACCGCCTTGGCCCCGTTCTCACAAAATTCGAAGGCCTTGCGGTGGTCTGGGTCCGGCCAGGCACAACTCATGCAATCGAAGCCATCTCTGTGGTTCATCGCCAGCAACGTTTTGCGGCTCCTGTCCACGCCCATGTCCCGCAATGCCGGAACCATTGAGTGCAGGACTCCCGGAATGCCGGCCGCCCATGCTTTTGGGGTGCCAACCTCAAGGTCGTCTTTGCTGGGCTCCTCTACACGAGGAGAATTCTTGCGTACCATTCTGCGCCACCCTTCATCCGCCACTGCCGTGTTTGCGATGCCGTGCTTGCTGTGACTCATCGCACCTACCCTAGGCATAACAGTTAATCTCGGGCGCTGCAAGCAAAACGAACGTGGATCTTGGCTATGCCTGGGAGCGGTGGCTTCAATGCCGGTGATCAGCCCGCTGGAGGATGCTCTTCAGCAGAGTCCCAAATGGGGCTGGTCGGGGTTTAGCACAAGCCAAAGAAAGGAACCCCACAGCGGATGCCATGGAGTTCCTTTTGCGCTTGGACAAGGCACTTAGGGGTGCAGCATGATCTTGCCCTTGCGGCCAGGGATGAAGTTGGCCTGCGCTGCGGCACTTGCGTCCTCGAAGGAGTAGCTGGCTTCGACAGGAAGTGTCAATACGCCGCTGGCAATGTATTTGACGAGTTCGCCGAGAAGAGCGCCACGCTTTTGGGCAGGCATGGAGGTGCTCACCTTGCTTCCCCAGAAGCCACGGACAGTAACTTGTTTGAAGATGATGTCTCCCGAGCCGATCCTCATCGTGGGGGATTGCATGGCGCCGAACACCACCAGAGTTCCGTCCTCGGCAATAAGTGAAAGGACTTCGCCGCTGGCGCTGCCGCCCACGGAGTCAACGCCGGCAACTATTGGCTCGTCACCGGCAATGGCACGCACTTGCTCCACCCAGTCATCTTTGTCAGTGGCAACGATGTTGTTGATGCCCTGCCCGGCCAGCTCGTCGATTCCGCCGGTGCGCCGGACGAGTCCGACGACGTTGATCCCCCGTGCCGCAGCAAGCTGAGCGACGAGACGTCCCACAGTTCCGTTGGCGGCGTTCTGCACAAACCAGTCGCCCTTGTTCAGCTTCAGGGAGTCAAGGAGACAGATGGCGCTGAACGGCATCGAAATCAGTTGTGCGGCAACCTCATCCGGAATACTGTCATCGACGGGAATGAGGGCTGCGGCCTTGGCGATGAAATACTCTGCCCACACCCCGAAAGTGCCGCCGGTGGCAACCCGTTGACCCACTTTGAGTCCCGTCACGCCCTCACCCAACGCATCGATGACACCGACCGCTTCGGAGCCTGCGCGGGCCGGAAAATCGGGCTTGAATCCATACGTGCCGCGGATCGTCCACAGGTCGTGGTTGTGGATGGGGGAAAGGACCGTGCGGACGCGGACCTCGCCAGATCCGGGATCGGCAACAGGGATGTTTTCGAGGGTGAGGACCTCTGCGGGGTCCCCGAATTCGTTGTGCATTAAGGCGCGCATGATGCTCTCAATCTGGGTTGTTGTGCCGCTCCATGGGAACCGCAGTGGGTGGGATGAGGTTTCGAAGGTTCTACGGCTTGGGAACGGAGCGTGTGGACCAAACGGCCCACACGATCAGAAGCGGCTGAAAAAGTAGACGTAGGGCACGTTTTCGGTCCGTGTCGAGTCCGAAAGCAGAAGTCTTGGTGACCAGCTGGGAGATGTTGCCGGGAAAGACTAAGGCGAAGAACAGTGCCGTCGTTCGCCCAATGAGAGCTTTGTGCCGGGGAAGTGCGAGGAGTGCGGCGCCAAGAGCAATCTCAACACCGCCGGATGCGAGGACAACCGTGTCCTTGGGCAGCGGAACCCAGCCGGGAACCTGTGCCTGAAACTCTTGGCGTTTCTTGCTCAGATGTCCGATTCCGGCCGTAAGTAGTACACCGCCGAGGGCTACCCTGCCGGCTATCCGAAGGGCACTCGTAACGCTGTGCATGGGCTTCCTTGCTCTGGTTCCACTGGTCATGGATCAGTCGTCGACGACTGTGATGGTGACCTCGATATTGCCGCGGGTGGCATTGGAATACGGGCAAACTTGATGGGCGTCATCTGCCAAGGCTTGAGCCTGTTCGCGGGGTATCTCGGGGATGACAACTTCGAGGGTGACGGCGAGAATGAAGCCGCCCTGCTCGTTCGGAAGGACGTGCACACGGGCGCCGACCGAGGTATCCGAGAGGGCAACTTTCTGGGTGCGCGCGACCATCTGCAGTGCGGAGTGGAAGCATGCTGCATAGCCGGCTGCGAAGAGCTCTTCCGGGTTCGCCCCGTTTCCTGAGCCGCCCATTTCCTTCGGGATGGCCAAGTCGAGATTGACAGTACCGGACGTGGTCCTGACGTGTCCGTTGCGGCCGGCGCCGGTTGAGAGTGCTTCCGCTGTGTAAAGGGGGTCCATTAGTTGATCCTTTCGTTGGGGTCGTCTCCGAGTGCGGGTGCGCTGGAGAGCGTGCGAGTGACGTTGTGCAGAATTGAGAGTGCGGCTTTCCCGTTGGCATCTGTGAGCTGGGTGGCCTCGGCAACGCATCCCGGAATGTGGGCCAGTTCGTCCCTCAAGGCGATGCCTGCGGCCGTCAAGGAGACGATCACAGCGCGTTCATCGGACGTTGAACGCTCGCGCGTGAGGAAGCCCCGCGTCTCCAGCCTTCTGATCAGCGGTGAGGTGGTGCCCGAATCCAGCATCAGGTGCTCGGCGACCTCTTTGACGGTCAAGGAGCGGTGCGACCACAACAGCACCAGAACAAGATATTGGGGATAGGTGATGCCCCACGGCGCCAGCAGTGCGATATAGCGGCGGTTCGTTGCCCGCGCTGCAGCGTACAGTGCGAAACACACCATCCGATCCAGGGGATCGGGGCTTTCCGCGGTGGATGCTTGACTGTCGCCCATGGCTCAAGCCTTGCACAGGGATCGCTTGTGTGCAAGTCAGTTGTGCACTAGCTACTTATTATGGGGAGCTTTGAGGATCACGAACTCTTCGTGAAGTTCCTGGTTTGCAAGGCGATGCTGCGTTGGTGTTGCATCAAGGCGAGCATGGGGAAGAGCAGAACCGAGAGCATGCCGGCGCCAATCAGTGCAGTGGCGAGTCCGGAGGGAAGCAAGCCGCTCTCTTGACCGATCGCCGTGACCGCGACGATGATCGGCAAGCCAGTGGCGCCGAAGAGGACAATGGCGCGTCGATCCACCCCTGTGGATCCGACGGGTGCAGCCAACAGGTTCGGCAGGCCCCGCACCACTAGGAACAACACCAAAAATATTGGAACCAATGCCAGAACGTAGGGGTCGGCCAGCAGTGCAGTCAGGTCGAAGGTGATGCCGGTGGTGATAAAGAAGACCGGCACAAGAAAACCAAAGGCGACCGCCTCCAGCTTGGTCTCCACCAGCTCCCGGTCTTCGGGTTTGGCTCCCGAAATGACGACTTTCCACAGGATGCCAGCGGCAAACGCGCCCAGCAGCATGTCCAGGCCAAAAACAATGCTCAGGCCCACCAGCAGGGCCAGAATGGCCAGCACCAATCGGACAGCGAACTGGCCACTGGTATGGAGCGTCAGGTTCACCAACTGGTGCAGACGCTTGTGTCGGGCCCCCGAGCTGAGCCAAATGGCGCAGCCGGCGATCAGGATGAAGGCGACCAGAACCACTGCGGCGGATCCCAAGTTGCGGCCGCTGAGGAACAATGAGATTGCCAGCAGCGGACCAAATTCGCCGACCGCACCGATGGCCGTGACAGCCCGGCCGAACGGGGTTTCGAGTTCCCCAGCGTCGCGCAGAATGGGCAGCAGCGTCCCGAGCGCGGTGGATGCCAGCGCGATGCCAACAAAGACGCCTGCGGCAGGGGTGGGTGCGAGCAGGATGCCCACCACTATTCCGACCGCGAGCGAGATCAGCCATGCCGTCCCTGCGCGGTTGAGGGGGCGCCCTTTGATGGCACGAAAATTGATCTCGTTCCCTGCCATGAAGAACAGCATGGCAAGGCCAAGGTTTGACAACACCTTGAGGAACTCGGTCGGCTCCACCCAGCCGAGCAGACTCGGGCCGATCAGTATGCCAATGAAGATTTCAAACACCACCAGCGGTACCTTGGCAACCCGGCCAAACAAAGCAACCAGGGGAGGCGCTGCTGCAGCAATCAAGGGAACCAGCACCAAGCCGAGAGTCAGGTGATTCATGGGCGGACCCTCCAGGGGGAACGGTGAGTATACGGTTCAGTGTCGCAGGGGGAGGGCCCCACCGCCACCCACCGAGCCCGACGAAGGCCTCGATTTCGCAGTGCGGCTTTCTTTCGTCCTTGACTGAAGGACCCATGCCTCGAATTGCAGCCTCCGGCCTGTTGCCCTGCCGGATCGACGGAGACAGACTACTTGTTTTTGTACGCATCCAGACATATCGTTAAGTATCGTTGTATGTCGTTCACAATTCACTCAAGGAGAGCATTATGCGAAATTCATATCCGGCCGGCGGGTTTGGCGCCCCCAACATCGATGGCATGTGGCAGGCCATGGAGGAGTTCCGCTCAAAGTTTGAGAAGCGTTCAGGTACCCGTGCAGGTCGAGGCGAAGTCCGTGCGGCAGTGCTGGCCCTGCTTGCAGAGCAACCGATGCACGGCTACCAGATCATCCGTGAAATTGAGGAGCGCAGCGGTGGCAGCTGGAAGCCCAGCGCCGGATCCGTCTACCCGACGCTGCAGCTGTTGGCCGATGAAGGGTCCATCAGTGCCGAAGAGTCCAACGGCCGAAAGATATACTCGCTGACCGAAGCCGGGCGGGAGGAAGTGGCGGGCGACGACGCGCCGGCACCCTGGGATTCCAAGGAGACGGCGTCGGGTTCCGGGTTCGCTGCGCTGCCCAAGGCCGGTGTCGAGCTTGCACAGGCCGCGGCGCAGGTTGGTCGCACAGGTACCTCGAAGCAGGTCCAGGAGGCCGTGAAGGTGCTTGAGGAGGCCCGTCGCCGACTGTACTCGATCCTCGCCCAGGATTGACAGGGGTGGCATCAACTTCTCTGGACAGCTCAGTTTCGGTCCCCGGGGCCGGTGAGACCCGTGCCCGCTACCGGCGCATCCTGCGTTTCGCTGCCTGGCATCTGGCGGTGGCGTGGTGGTTTGAGTTGATTCTCCCCCGCATTGGGCTGTCCAAGATTGCCGAGCGCACCCGGACCAAGAGGATGCGCCGCTTTGCCCAACGCTTCCACGTGCTCGCAGTGGACCTTGGTGGTTTGATGATCAAGGTGGGCCAGTTCATGTCCTCCAGGCTTGATGTGCTGCCACCTGAGATCACAGCGGAACTGGAAGGCTTGCAAGACGAGGTTCCACCGGTTCCGTTCCCTGCCATCCGGGCCTTGGCCGAGGAGGAGCTGGGGGCGCCGCTGGGGCAAGTGTTTGCCTCCGTTGAAGAGACGCCAATTGCCGCAGCATCCTTGGGGCAGGCACATCGGGCACGGCTTCTTCCCCTCGATGCCGCCGACACGGGGCTCGACAGCGTGGTCTTGAAAGTGCAGCGCCCGGGGATCGACGCAATTGTTGACGTCGACCTGGCTGCGCTGCGCAAAGTGGGCGGTTGGCTCAGCCATGTGCGTTTCGTGTCCTCACGTGCCAACATGCCAGCACTGGTCGAAGAGTTTGGGCAGACCAGTCTCGAGGAAATCGACTACCTGCAAGAGGCCGCCAATGCTGAGCGCTTTGCGACCGATTTTGCCGACGACGACAAGGTGACTGTGCCCGACGTCGTCTGGGAGCGGACCACCCGCCGGGTGCTCACCCTTGAAGATGTCACGGCGATCAAGATCACCGACGCGGAGGCACTTCTTGCCGCGGGCATCGACCCGGCAAAGGTTGCCCCGGTTTTCGCATCCGTCATGTTCGACCAGATGTTCACGAACGGCTTTTTCCACGCCGATCCACATCCGGGCAATATCTTCATCACACCGATTGACGATCCAACTGCAGAGCGGGCCTGGAAGCTGACGTTCATCGACTTCGGCATGATGGGCGAGGTGCCGCCCAAGACCCGCAGCGGCCTGCGCAAGCTGCTGATCGCGGCAGCCGCGCGGGACGGGAAGGGCTTGGTGGCGGCCATCAGCGACGTGGGCGTGCTGGCGACCTCAGCCGACACGGCAGAGCTGGAGCGGGCGATGACTGCGCTTTTCGGCCGGTTTGGCGGGATGGGGTTCGCCGAACTTCGCGAGGTGGACCCGCGCGAATTCCGTGAATTCGCGGTGGAGTTCGGCGACGTGGTGCGATCGCTGCCGTTCCAGCTGCCCGAGAACTTTCTGCTCATCATCCGGGCCATGTCGCTGACCTCGGGTGTGTGCAGTTCGCTGGATGCCACGTTCAATCTGTGGGACTCGGTGGAACCCTATGCCGCGAAGTTGTTGCGCGACGAGCGCGGGAACATCGTGCAGGACGTGGGCAAGCAGGCGCTCGACGCCGCGGGGGTGGCCCTGCGTCTGCCGAAACGTGTGGACGGTCTCATCACTCGAATCGAGGACGGGTCACTTTCGGTGAAAAGCCCGCGCCTGGAACGGCAGGTGGCACAACTTCACCGCACGGCGCAGCGATTGGTGTCGATGCTGGTCTTCGGGGCCCTGCTCATCGCCGGTGCCGTGGTCCGGGTGGATGACGCGGTGCTCGGCAGCGTGTTGATGATCGCCTCGGTGGTCCCGCTGCTGCACGGGTTGTGGGCGGGGCGCCGGCGTTGAGGGGGATGGCGGGCGCCGACACAACCGGCTCGTGTTCAAGCACCCGCCCAGCGCTGTGCCCGAGCTCGTGGCGACGGCCCCGGCCCAAGTGCTCACCAAAGGAGATAGGGAAATTGGCGGTGTGCACGTGCACGCCGTCGAGTCCGGAGCCTCTTCCATGGGTCCACACGCTAAGTTGGGTAACACTGACAACATACTGACTACGTTCACAATCAGAGCCAGACCACCTGTCTGGCTCTCACTTTGAGTGAGCCACCGAACACGCCGGAGCAGTCCTGCATGGACACCGAATGAGGTTCTTAAGCGACATGGCAAAGAGCGATACGCCTAACTAGATCAACACGGCCAAGCGTCGAAGCCCTGCAAGGCGACGACTCGTGATCGTGGCTGGAGCCATGCTCGCCGTCGTGGTGACAGCGGTCGTCGCCATTTCCCCGTGGCCGTCAGTGATGGTCATCCGCGCGGTCTTTGAGAGAGGTGCTGCGGCGACCCTCGCGGAGATGGAACCGCACGTTCCCGACACAGAGCTCACCGAATACCGAGACATCGCATACGCGCCGTCCACCGGCGGTCTCCCGCAGTCGGACACAACTCTCGACGTCTACACCCCGGCCGGCGGTACCAAGCAACTCACCACGATCGTCTGGATTCACGGCGGCGCCTGCATTTCCGGCCAGAAGGACAACGTTGAGCCCTACTTGCGAATTCTCGCTGCACAGGGTTACACGACTATCGCAGTCAACTACACGACGGCCCCGGAAGCCGTCTACCCGACAGCACACACCCAGCTCAATGCTGCCTTGGGTTACATCGGCGAGCACGCATCCGCGTGGAACGCTGACGCGAACCGCATTGTGCTCGCAGGGGACTCCGCAGGCAGTCAACTGGCGAGTCAGCTCGCCATCCTCACTACCAACCCCCGCTACGCGCATCTTTTGGGGATCGAATCCGGAGCTGATCCGGACCAACTCGTCGGTACCATCCTCAACTGCGGTGTCTACGACATGCCGTCCATGGCCGAACTGAACGGCATCGAGGCCTGGGGCCTCCAGGTCTCGTTGTGGGCGTACGCCGGCACAAAGGACTGGTCGTCCAGATCAACTGGCGCGATGATGTCCACGATTGACTTCGTGACTGCCGACTTCCCGCCGACATTCATCAGCGGCGGCAACGGGGATGCCCTCACGTGGTCGCAGTCCATCCCGTTCGCTCAAGCACTCGAGGACTCTGATGTGCCCGTAACGAGGCTCTTCTGGCCGGCGAACCACGAGCCAAAACTTCCGCACGAGTACCAGTTCCATCTCGACCTCAAAGAGGCGAACGTGGCACTCACCGAGACGGTCAAGTACTTGCAAGCGCTCGATTCGGATCCTGCCCACGGTACCGCGAAGCCTGCTGACGCCGCGGGGCGGTCTCGATAGATCTGGTATTTCAGGAGCACGACGCGATTCACCAGAGCCTGACCCAGGGTTGGCTGACACCAGAATAAGAATTGTCGACTCGCACTGAAAAAGGGCTGCAGGTGGTCCAACGAAAGGAACGTTTGGCGAGAATCCGTAGGTCTGATTCTTTGAAGCACAGCGAGTTGCGGGCGTCCGCCGGACGCCCGTGACACAGGAGAAATTTCCTCGTCATCGCCTGCTTCAGGGCCACCGATCATGGCCGCGACTTGGCCGGTGCATGCCCGCACGTTAGATTGCGTTGGTGGACATCTGCTCGATGATGTACTCGGCCTGCCGGATGGCCAAAGCCACGATGGTCAGGGTGGGATTGGCCGCGGCACCGGTGGTGAACTGGGAGCCGTCGGAGATGAAAAGGTTCTTCACGTCGTGCGCCTGGCCGTAGCTGTTGCAGACCCCGTCTTCGGGCCGTTCGCTCATCCTGGCTGTGCCGAGGTTGTGCGTTGACGGGTACGGCGGGGTGCGCACCGTGTCCACGGCCCCCGCCGCACGGTAGATCAGCTCGGACTGCCGGAAGGCGTGGGCCCGCATGGCCTCATCGTTGGGGTGGTCGTCAAAGTGCACGTTCGGCACCGGCAGGCCAAGCTTGTCCGTCACAGTGGTGTTGAGCGTGATCCGGTTGCTTGATACAGGCATGTCTTCCCCGACAATCCACAGCCCGGCCGTGTTGTCATAGCCGTCCATGATGTCAGCGAACCCCGGCCCCCATGCCCCAGGGTCCACGAAGCTGGCCAGAAACGCCGGGCCCAGCGCAATGGTCTGCAGGTAGTAACCGCCAACAAACCCCCGGTCGGCATCGAACCGGGACTCGTCCGCAACCAATCCGGCCATGGTCTCCCCGCGGTACATGTGCACCGGCTTGTCAAAGCGGGCATACACCGACCCGGTCGTGTGGCGCAGGTAGTTCCGGCCCAGCTGCCCGGAGGAATTGGCCAGCCCGTCCGGGAACAGCGGCGAAGCGGAGAGCAGCAGCAGCCTCGGAGTTTCGATCGAATTGCCGGCAACAGCGACGGCGCGGGCCTGCTGCCTGTGCAGCACTCCGTCCCCGTCCGCATAGACGACGCCGTCCACCACGCCCTCTGCGGTGTGCGTGAGCTGGACCGCCTGGCTGTCCGGGCGCAGGTCCAGCTTGCCCGTCTTGACGGCCTTGGGAATCTCGGCGACCAGCGTGGACCACTTGGATCCGTTCTTGTCGCCTTGGAAGTTGAATCCGTCTTGGATGGAGCCGGGGCGGCCGTCATAAGGTTCGGCATTGGTCCCGTACGGTCCGGTGGCAAATTGCCGGTAGCCCAGACGCGCGGCGCCGTTGGCCAGCACCGTGTAGTTGTTGTTCGCCGGCAACGGTGGCCGCCCGTGGCGATGGGTGCTGCCCAGCTTGCGTTCGGCCAGGTCGTAATAGGGTTCCAGCTCTTCGAGCGTGATGGGCCAGTCCAACAGATTGGCACCGTCGACGCGCCCGTAGGTGGTGCGCGCCTTGAATTCGTGTGCCTTGAACCGAGGGGTGGCCCCGGCCCAGTGGGTGGTAGTCCCGCCCACTGCCTTGACTATCCAGGCCGGCAGGTTCGGGAAGTCCTTGGCAACCCGCCACGATCCCGAGGTGGTGCGCGGATCGAGCCAGGCCATCTGGTTGAACGCCGGCCATTCGTCATTGAGGTAATCGGCGTTGCGCAGCAGCGGGCCCGCCTCGAGCAGCACGACCTTCACTCCTTGCCGGGTCAGCTCGGCGGCAAGGGTCCCGCCGCCTGCGCCGGAACCTACGACGACCACCACGGAGTCGTCGTCGAGGTCGAAATGTGCCGACTCGTAGCTGCCGGCGTCGAACGGTTGCGCGGTGCCGTTGCTCATTGTTCTTCTCCTGGCTGCTGGGTTTTGCCTTCGGCTCCGATGCCCGACTGCGGGTGCGGCCCGGCGGCTGCTGCTGCACTGCTGCCGCCGGAACCCTCCGTGGGTGGCGAGCCTTCAGCGGGAGGTGCTGCCGCCGTCGTCCGCACCTTGTACGGCAACGGCCCAATCTCGGTCAGCGGCTCGTCGACTTCCTCGATCCGGGCCTTTGGCAGCCAGTCGAGATCGTCGAAGCCGCGGTTCAGGTACCCGCCACGGGAGAAGGATTCGCCCTCGTAGCCCAAGGCCGTGAGCACCTCCGGGTCGCCGTAGAGGTTCAGCACGGTGGTGCGGCGGATGAACCCGAAGAACTCCAGGTCCTCCATGCGTCGCAGCAGGGCCAGGGCGCGCTCTTCGGGAAGGTCGAGGAAGCGCTCGCCTTCCGCCAGCTGCGCTTCAAGGGTCAGCAGGCCCTGGGTGAGCACCACGCGGAACCAGGTGGAGGATTCGGCTTCGCTGACAACCTTCTCGCACATGCGCTGGTATGCGCCGTCCGGGAAGTTGGGGTGCGGGAAGGCGACCCGGATGATCCTCTCCAGGATCGACTTCGCCTCCGCACTGAGGGTTGTCTCGTTCAGGCTGGGATATTTCGCTGGGAAACTCATGTCGCGCCTTTCCTGGTTTCCATCACCACCGCATGCACCAACCGGATCACGTCCGGCTTGCCGAAGACCTGGTTCAAGTGTGCCCCGCCGCACCGGCGGCGACAAGGGTTGTTGCCCAAGGAGCGGAGGATCACGGAGCTGCCATGAGAGTGGACTTTGCCACTGGGCGTCCTATGCTGTCCCTATCAGGCAGGCCACACCACCGCAGGCAAGGGAGCAGACCTTGACGACCGAGAAATTCGAGACCACGGCAACGGACAGTGTCCGAAAGAGTGAGGCTCGGGAGAGTTCGCTGCTGCCGGGCGAGGAACCCCATCCCGTCTATTTCCTTTCGGACAGCACGGGAATCACGGCGGAAACATTGGGCAACACCCTGCTGACACAATTCCCCGCCAGTAATTTTGCCCGCACCACCGTCCCGTTCATCGACACCGTTGAACAGGCGCAGGAACTGGTGAACGTCATCGATGGGCAGGCGGCGGAGGGATTGACGCCGATCGTGTTTTCCACAGTGGTCGGGGCGGACATCCGGCAGACCCTTGCCACGTGCAAGGGTGCCATGGTTGATCTCATCGGGACCCATGTGGGCCAGTTGGAACTGGCCCTCGGCGAACAGGCCAGCGGGGAGCCGGGCCGTGCGCACGGCCTGGGAAATGCCGTGCGCTACCAGTCCCGCATGACGGCCGTTGAATACGCCATGGAGCACGACGACGGGCAAAGCCTGCGGGCCTTGGAAAAGGCCCAGGTCATTCTGGTGGCCCCTTCGCGCTGCGGCAAAACCCCGACCACCATGTATCTGGCGTTGCAGCATGGCATTTTCGCCGCGAACTTCCCCCTTGTCGACGAGGATTTCGACAGGGAGGGCCTCCCCGCGCCGCTGCGGCCGTTTGTGGAGAAGTGCTTCGGGCTGACGTCCAACCCGCAGCGACTGAGCCAGATTCGCACCGAACGCCGCCGGGACTCTGCCTACGCTTCGTTGCGGCAGTGTGGTTTTGAGCTGCGCAGTGCCGAACGCCTCTACGTTGCCCACGGCATTCCGTACCTGAATTCGGCCAGTGTTTCCATCGAGGAAATGGCGGCCACCATTTTGCAGCAGATGCACCTGCGAGATTAGAGAAATATTTCACAAGCGACATGTGTCGAAGATCACATGTAAACCTTGTCAAAACCTGTCATGGTGGAGAGGTTCGCCCCTCCCTATGACAGCCTCACGGGGGGAGCTGCGCCACCATGCCACCATTTGCAAAGGAGCAAATATCATGACGATAAACACCCTGGGGTTCGCGGAACTCGGACTCAAAGACTTGGACAGGGTGGGTGGAAAGAACGCCTCGCTGGGTGAGATGGTGGCGAACCTGACCACGGCAGGGGTCCAAGTCCCCGACGGCTTCGCCACGACAGCGGACGCTTACCGCGACTTTCTGGCCGAGTCGGGTCTGGACGCGAGAATTGCCGCACGCTTGGAGTGCCTGGACACCGACGACGTGACAGCCTTGGCCGCAGCCGGCCAGGAAATCCGGGCCATGATGCGCGAAACGTCCTTCCTGCCGGAGTTTGAAGCCCAGGTCCGCGCCTCCTACCAGGAACTGGTGGAGCGGCACGGGGGCTCGGAGGAGCTTTCCTGGGCGGTCCGTTCAAGCGCGACGGCGGAAGACCTCCCGGATGCATCCTTCGCCGGACAGCAGGAAACTTTCCTGAACATCCGCGGCATTGAGAACATCCTGCTGGCCATCAAGGACGTGTTCGCCTCGCTCTACAACGACCGCGCCATCGCCTACCGGGTGCACCACGATTTCAAGCACGCCGAGGTGGCGCTCTCGGCGGGGATCCAGCGCATGGTCCGCTCCGACGTCGGCTCTTCCGGGGTCATGTTCACCATGGACACCGAATCGGGGTTCCGCGACGCAGTCTTCGTGACGTCCTCCTACGGCCTGGGCGAAGCCGTGGTCCAGGGCGCCGTCAACCCGGATGAGTTCTACGTCTACAAGCCCGCCCTGCAGGAGGGCCGCCCCGCCATCCTCAAGCGCAGCGTCGGCGAGAAGGCGCTCCAGATGACCTACACCCAGAACCGCGAGGTGGGGCGCACCATTGATTTCATGCCGGTCGATGCGGCGATGCGGAACCGCTTCAGCATCACGGACCACGACGTCGAGCAGCTCGCTCGCCACGCCGTCGCCATCGAGGCCCACTACGGCCGCCCCATGGACATCGAGTGGGGCAAGGACGGCATGGACGGCGGGCTGTACATTCTGCAAGCCCGCCCGGAGACGGTCGAGTCCCGCCGCACGGGCGGCCAGCTGAGCCGCTTCCGCATGAACGAGAGCGGTCCCGTGCTCGTGGAGGGCCGGGCCATCGGCCAACGCATCGGTGCCGGCAACGTGAGCATTCTGGACTCCATCGACCAGATGGCAGGCTTCAAAACCGGAGACGTGCTGGTCGCGGACATGACTGACCCGGACTGGGAACCGATCATGAAGCGCGCCTCCGCCATCGTCACGAACCGAGGCGGGCGCACCTGCCATGCGGCGATCATCGCCCGCGAACTGGGGATACCCGCTGTCGTCGGCACCGGCACGGCCACGGACATCCTGGCCAACGGCGCCGAGGTGACCGTCTCCTGCGCCGAAGGTGAGACCGGGCTGATCTACCAAGGGCTGCTTGACTTCAGCATCGAGGAGTCCGGGGTGGCCGAGATGCCGGCGGCCCCCGTCAAGGTCATGATGAACGTCGGCACTCCGGAGCAGGCGTTCAGCTTTGCGCAGCTGCCCAATGCCGGGGTGGGCCTGGCCCGGCTGGAATTCATCATCAACCGGCAGATCGGCATCCACCCCAAGGCGCTGCTTGACCTGGAAGGTCAGCCGGCCGGCGTGGCCGCGGAAATCCGCGAACGGATCGCCGCCTACGGCGACCCCCGCGAGTTCTACCTCAAGCGGCTGGCCGAAGGGGTGGCAACCATCGCCGCGGCGTTCGCGCCGGAACCGGTGATCGTGCGGATGTCGGACTTCAAGTCCAACGAATACGCGAACCTGCTGGGCGGGCCCGCCTACGAGCCGCACGAGGAAAACCCGATGATCGGCTTCCGTGGCGCCTCCCGCTACCTGGAGCCCTCTTTCCGGGACTGCTTCGACCTTGAATGCGAAGCACTGTCATTCGTGCGCAATGAGATGGGCCTGACCAACGTCAAGCTGATGATCCCGTTCGTGCGGACCGTGGACGAGGCCCGCGGCGTCATCGATCTGCTGGGGGAGAACGGGCTGCGCCGCGGCGAGAACGGTCTGGAGGTCATCATGATGTGCGAGCTGCCGTCCAACGCGCTGCTGGCGGACGAATTCCTGGACCACTTCGACGGCTTCTCCATCGGTTCCAACGACATGACGCAACTGACCCTGGGCTTGGACAGGGACTCGGCGATCGTGGCCGGCAGCTTCGATGAACGGAACCCGGCCGTCAAGAAATTGCTGAGCATGGCCATCAAGGCCTGCAAGGCCAGGGGGAAGTACGTGGGAATCTGCGGCCAGGGGCCCAGCGACCACGCCGACTTCGCCCAGTGGTTGGTGGAGGAAGGCATCGATTCCGTCTCACTGAATCCGGACACCGTGGTGGACACTTGGCTGCGGCTTGCCGAAGCGGCGGCCGGCAAATAAACGGACGGCAGGGCGGTGCCCGGCGCCAGGGTCCTGCCCTAAGCACGAGGGGCGGGCCCGAGGACCTGGGCATAGCCGCGGTCTAGCCCGACGGCGCTCGCGGACGAACGCCGTCGGGCTAGCGCTTTGCGGTGGCCACGGCCAGGTAGGGCGCGGTGCGGCTTCCGGCGGTGGCTGCCACCTCTTCCGGGGTCCCTGCTGCCATGAGGCGTCCGCCGTCGGCCCCGCCGGAGGGGCCCAGATCGACCACCCAGTCCGCCGATGCCACCACATCCATGTCATGTTCCACCACCACCACGGTGTTGCCGGTGTCCACCAGGCGGTTGAGTTGGTGCAGCAACAAGCGCACGTCGGCGGGGTGGAGCCCGGTGGTGGGCTCGTCCAACAGGTACAGGGTGTGGCCCTTGCGGGCGCGTTGCAGTTCGGTGGCCAACTTGATGCGCTGGGCTTCCCCGCCAGAGAGTTCGGTTGCCGGCTGGCCCAGGCGAAGGTAGCCCAGCCCCACCTCGCGCAGTGCTGCCAAGCTGCGGGCGGCGGCAGGAATGTCTGCCAAGAACGTTGCTGCGGCGTCCACCGTCAGTGCAAGGACTTGGGCGATGTTTTTGCCGTGGTATTCCACTTCAAGGGTTTCCTCGTTGAAGCGGGCTCCGTGGCAAACGGGGCAGGGCCCGTAGCTGCCGGGCAGGAACAACAGCTCCACGGACACCGAACCTTCACCCAGGCAATTTTCGCACCGCCCGCCAGCCACGTTGAAAGAGAAACGGCTGGGGCTGAAACCACGCTTCCTGGCTCCGGCCGTGGCTGCGAACTCGCGGCGAACGGCGTCGAACAAGCCTGTGTAGGTGGCCAGGTTGGATCGTGGCGTGCGGCCGATGGGGCGCTGGTCGACCTCCACCAGCCGGTCCACCGCGTCAAGTCCGCTCACCGTCGCACCGGCCGCACCGGTGACCGTCGATGGGGCCCCGTCCGCGGCGTCCCGTGATTCAAAGGCCTCGGAAAGGATCTTCAGCAGCGATGACTTGCCTGAGCCGGAAACCCCCGTGACTGCACTCAGCACGCCCACGGGCACGGAAACTTCAAGGTCCTGCAGGTTGTGCAACGATGCGTGCCGGACCTCAAGTCGGCCACGTTCTTGGCGCGCGCTGTGCCCGGTCTGCCGTGCAGAGCCTGTTGCATCGCCATTCGTGGATTCCAAGGGAGAGGCGGGGGACACGCCCTCGAGCAGGAAGGGGCGTGTGAGGGATTCCTGTGCATCGGCCAAACCCTGCACGGGACCGCTGTACAGGATCCGCCCGCCGTCCACCCCGGCCCGGGGTCCGACGTCGACGATCCAGTCTGCGTTGCGCACCAGGTCCATGTTGTGCTCAACCACGAAGACGGTGTTGCCGGCGGCTCGCAACTGGGCCAGGACCTCCATCAGCGGTTCGGTATCCGCCGGATGCAGGCCCGCCGACGGCTCATCCAGGACGTAGATGACGCCGAAAAGCCCTGAGCGCAGTTGGGTGGCGATCCGCAGCCGCTGCATCTCGCCGGGGGAGAGCGTGGGTGTGCCGCGTCCCAGGCTCAAGTACCCCAGCCCCAAGTCCAGCAGCACCCCGATGCGGTGCAGCAGGTCCTTGGCGATGGCCGCTCCCACGGCTTCCCTGGATCCTTCCGACCCGGCGGGGACGTTGCACAGCGGGCCCAGGACATCCTTGTATTCCTTCAGCGGAAGCAAGTTCATCTCCGCGATGTTGCGCCCGGCAACGCTCACGGCCAGAGCCTCGGCCTTGAGCCCGCTGCCGCCGCACTCGGGGCAGGGGCCCGCGTGCATGAAGGTCAGGGCGCGCTCGCGCATGGACGCGCTCTTGGACTCCGACAGGGTGTGCAGCACGTGGCTTCGTGCGCTCCAGAACTTGCCCTTGTAGGGCTTTTCAATCCGGTCCCGCAGTGGCGTCACGGTGACGACGGGCTGTTCTTCGGTGAAAAGGATCCAGTCGCGCTGCTCTTGCGGGAGCGTCTTCCACGGGACGTAGACGTCGTATCCCAGTTTGACGAGGATGTCGCGCAGGTTTTTGCCTTGCCAGGCGCCGGGCCATGCGGCGACGGCCCCGTCGCTGATGCTCAGTTCCGGGTCCGGAACGAGCAAGCCTTCGGTGACGGTGTGTGCGGTGCCCAAACCATGGCACACGGGGCAGGCGCCGGTGACGGTGTTGGGTGAGAAGACGTCGGAGTAGAGGATGCCGGCCCCGTCGGGGTAGTCGCCGGCACGGGAGAAGAGCATTCGCAGGGAGTTGGACAGCGTGGTCACGGTGCCCACCGACGATCGCGTGCTGGGTGTGCCGCGTCGCTGTTGCAAGGCAACGGCCGGCGGCAGGCCGGTGATCGATTCCACGTGCGGATTGCCGCCCTGCTGGATCAGCCGACGCGCATAAGGTGCCACCGACTCGAAGTACCGGCGCTGGGCCTCGGCAAAGATCGTGCCAAACGCCAGGGAGGACTTGCCGCTGCCGGAAATGCCCGTGAAGGCGACAATCGAGTCACGGGGCACATCGACGTCGACGTTCTTGAGGTTGTTTTCCTGCGCACCACGGACCTTGACAAACCCATCGAGAAATTCCTCGGACGACGGCGGCCCTGGCACGTTCGCTTCAATTGTCTCCATTTCCTCCACACTAGGGGACTGGCTGAGAATTTTGGCCAATCTTCTCACTGGGCGAACGTGCCAGGATCAGCGACCAGACATTACGGACAGGGGAGCACGGTCGTGGCGGAACATCTTTGGATCTTTGATGGCTGTTCGTCAGGAAGGTATGTGGTCGCTTTTGAGTCTGTGATCGTGCTATCTGGTTGTGCTAATTACAACAAGATAGCGAGGTCTTGTGGTGAGTCGTTCGTTGGAGGCTTTGGAAGCGATCAGGGGCCTGGCCGGGATCAGTCTGGGCACCAAACGCGTCGAGCGTGCCGCCGAAGCTGCCGGCGCCGCAGCCGTTTTGAAGGCTGACACCGCGGCGGTCCTGGCAGGGCGGGTCGTGCCCCTGC
>NZ_JASISP010000031.1 GCF_030063185.1 Arthrobacter sp. H35-D1 | reverse complement strand
CTGACGACCACCACACCACCTCGACAACAAAGGCCCTGCCGAAACCACCCGGCAGGGCCTTTTCACGCCACCCACAACAACACCAAACATGACGGCCACATCGTCAAATAACATGACGGCTAACACTGGGGAGAAATGCACAACCTGAGGGAACTGCCCGCGGACCAATGGGCACCGACACTTCGCTGGTTGGGCGACCTGTACCGCAAGTCGTTCTCACATGTTCTGCTGGCATTGAACTTTGCCCCCGGATTCAGCTACGCCGACTTGGATGAGCAGATCGCCAAGGGCTCGATCATGCGCCGCGACAGCCTCGGCAGCACCCTGTGGTTCCCGCAGGATCAAAAGAACGCCATTGCCTCAAGATTTCCAGACACCATCCTGGTCGGTGAAAACTGCTACCAAAATTTCACGGTCAGGAAGACCTCCTGCGACCACAGCTTCAAGGTCCCCGGTGACAAGCCGTACCGCCCCATGCTGGAGCGGGTACTCACCGACGCCAAGAACCTGCACGCAAACTACCTCGACCTGCGCCACCCGCCAGATGTGACCACCTGGGTGGTGGACAACCCCGACCTGGTCCAGGACTTCGCCGTCAACGGCGGCTACCGTTTGGCCCCCAACCACGTCAGCATCCCCACAGTTCTTCCCGAGGGCGCACGCGAAGCCACCATCGCTTCCACATGGAGCAACACCGGCGTGGGCCGCATGCCCAACGACAACCCCCAGTGGAACAACAAGTACAAGATCTCATATGCATTGCTTGACCAGACCACCGGTGAACCCGTGTACCAGGTTCAGTCGACAGACGAGAATCCCGGGAACTGGATCAAGGGCACCGATGGGGATGACAGCACAGAATTTGCACCGACGGATGTTCCTGCCGGCAGCTATGACTTCGCCGTGGCCATCGTGGACAATACCCGCGAGAACGTGCCAGCCATCAAGCTGGCCCTGACCGGTGAGGAGACCACCACCGGCTGGAACAAGCTCGGCACCACTAAGTTGGAAGCAGCCGAGGCCACCCCGACAGCCGAGGCCACCTCGACGGATGAAGCCACACCAACCCAGTCTGCAACGCCGACCGAAAGCGCCACACCGACTTCGTCGGCAACACCGGCTAAGTGGCCCACGCCCACGTCCGCCACCACACCGGCCACGTCCTCTTCCGCTCCGACGGCTGCAGGCACGGGCAGCGACAACGGCAGCCACAGTGGCAACGACCTGGCTGCCACCGGTTGGGAACGCCAAGGCCTGTGGGCGGGCGCAGCTGCCTTCCTTCTTGCAGGTGCAGTCATCATGCTGGTGGGACGACGCCGCGCGGGCACCCACTCCTGATCCAGAGATGGCCTGTCGCTGACTAGCTGAAGCAACCACGCCGAATGCCCCGCCTGTTCGCAGCACCACTGCCGCGAACAGGCGGGGCATTCGGCGTTCAAGGAAGCCACCGTGAATGCGACCGGGGCTGTCAACTGTCCTGCTCGGAGAGTGGCAGTCCACGGCAGGCGAGGCAGGCCATGGGTCTTCTTACTCGCCCTCTGCCTGTTTCGGAGCCGTGGCCCATCCTGCCGGGCGAGATTTGGTTTGGCCGCGGCCGCGTCATGCGCTGGCTGTGTCGTGGCACTGCCGGAGTTGGGCAATCCTGACAAGGCCTGATCCGAGGCCTGATCCAAGGCAATAAAAAGCCAGGCCCCGAAGGGCCCGGCAATTTTGGTGGGAGACTAGGCGCGGCGGCGCTGGAGAACGTCGTCCAAGTTGTTCAGCGCGTAGCTGCCGCGTTCAGCAGCAGGTACGGACGCCGGCGGGGCCGGGGCCGACGGTGCCACCTTCTTGGGTGTTTCGTCAGCGGGAACGTCCGGAACGGCGGCGACTCCGTCATCGCCTTCCCCCACGCCGGCCTGGTTAGCCTTGATGGACGAGCCGGTGGACTTCGGGGCTTCAGGCAGATTCAGTGGTTTCTCCAAGCTCAGGGCACGAGCTGCGGTGACATAACCGGGCACGGGAACTTCGACGGGCTCCCATGTCTCGGCGGCCAGGTCGGTTTCGGACAGGGTTTGGGTGTGTGCCAACTTAGCATCGGCAGTTCCCTTGGCAGCAACACGCATGGCGGCTGCACGCAGCTCTGCGGCCGTGAGCGGCTTCTGCACCGGAGCGGGCGGAGCACCGACGGCTCCGTCGAACAGCGTCGTCTCCCGCGGTTCCGGAGCAGGTGTCTCCGGCTTGGCGGGGGCCGCCAGCGCCGTCGTTCTTGCCGCTTGACGGGCGGAGCGACGGGCGGCTTGATCGCGGACAGCCAAGGTGCGCAGGCCGGCCAAGACGGCGACAAAGACGCCAAGTCCCGTCCAGGAAACCGCTGCCGACCCGAGCGAAAACACGTTCAGTGCCCCGGAAATGCCCGCTGCCAACAAGGCAAGGAGTCCGGCCAAGGCAAGAAACGTCCGTCCCCAACGAATTCTCAAGGGCTTCTCCGCTGCCGACGGCATGGCCGTTGAAGGTCCCGGCCCCACGTGGGTGTGGGCGTCGGAAGTAGTGCTTTCCATTGACGTCTCCTGCAGCTGGATCTGGTGGGCTGGCACCGCGTGTCCGGCCACATTTCAACCCTAAACGGCAAACATGTCCGCACCGGCATTGCTGCCGGTGTGTCGCCTGCGAAGGCCGGAAATCGTCTATTTCTTACGTCCCGAGTCGCCAATGTTGCTCCTGCTAGCGCCTTGCCAGCCACCGGTTCAAGATTCCTTCCGGGATTTCCTCGTCGGTGATGGCGAAACTCCTGTGGTCCGCCCATTCACCATTGATGTGCAGGTACCGGGGGCGCAGCCCTTCATCGCGGAACCCCAACTTCTCCACCACGCGCAGGCTGGCGGCATTCTCCGGGCGGATGTTGATTTCCATCCGGTGCAGCCCCAACTGGCGGAAGCAGTGGTCGGTGGCCATGGCCACGGCGGTGGGCACTATACCGCGGCCGGCCCGGTCCTTGTCCACCCAATAGCCCAGGGTCGCCGTCATGGCCGACCCCCATTGGATGCCCGAAACAGTCAGCTGGCCCACAATGACGGGTTTGGGCTGGGAAGGGATGCGTTCGGTGATGATGAACGGCAGCGCGGACGCTTCGCGTGCCTGCCGGTTCAACACCCTGACCATGCCTGAGTAAGTGGGCAGCCCGGCCGATCCGGCCGGGCTGCTCGCCTCCCACGGCTGCAACCATGCGGCATTGCGGGCGCGCACGCGCGTCCACTCAGCCCTGTCGCGCAGCTTGATGGGGCGCAGGATGAGATCGCCGCATTTCAACGTCACCGGCCAGATGGCCTGCCCCAGCACGTAGTTAGCCCTTGATGCCGTTGGCGAATTCACCGAGCCACTCACGCAGGTCGGGGCCCAGGTCTTCGCTGTCGCAGGCCAAGGTCACCACGGCCTTGAGGTAGCTGAGCTTGTCTCCGGTGTCGTAGCGGCGGCCACGGAACACCACACCATACACGCCCCCACCTTCGCCTTCACTGACGGCGAGTGTCTGCAAAGCGTCGGTGAGCTGAATTTCATCCCCGCGTCCCGGAGGGGTGTTCTCGAGCACGTCAAACACGGCCGGGTGCAGCACGTAGCGGCCAATCACGGCCAAGTTCGACGGCGCATCCTCCACCGAGGGCTTCTCCACCAAGTGGTTGACACGAACGTAGTCCTCGCCCTCAATGACGCTCATGTCGGCGCAGCCGTAGGCGGAAATCTTGTCCTGCGGAACCTCGATCAAGGCCACCACTGAACCACCGGTGCGTTCCTGAACTTCAATCATGGTGGTCAGGAGCTCATCGCGCTCATCGATCAGGTCGTCGCCAAGGAGCACAGCGAAGGGTTCGTCGCCCACGTGAGTCTTGGCCCGCAGCACTGCGTGCCCCAGTCCCTTCGGGTCGCCCTGGCGCACGTAGTGGATTTCGCCCAAGGCGGTGGCGTGCTGCACAGCAGCGAGGCGATCCAAGTCACCCTTTTGCTGCAATAGCTGCTCAGTGAAGGGAACCCTGTCAAAGTGGTCCTCCAAAGCGCGCTTGTTGCGCCCTGTGATCATCAAGACGTCGGTGAGGCCTGCACTGACCGCTTCCTGAACCACATATTGAATGGCAGGTTTGTCAACTACCGGCAGCATTTCCTTGGGCATCGCCTTGGTCGCGGGCAAAAAACGCGTTCCCATACCGGCTGCGGGTATAACCGCCTTGCGTACATGCTTTGCAGAAGTCATGCCCCTAGGGTAACTGAACCGCACCTGTTTCCCGCGATAGTGTAAGAAACACAACTACTACATCCCGGCCCAGGACACCCATGAGCACACCGAGCAAGGCAGCGTGGCGCACCCTGCTGCGTGTCCGCCGGCAGCAAAGACACGACGACGTCACGAGCCTTCGCGCTGCCGCCGTGCCTCCCCCCGCAGCTGCCGCCACTGAAGGAACCGACTTGGCACGGAACGGGCTGGCGCTACTGGATTCCCTGCCTGCCGGGCGCGCAGTGTGCGCTTTCATTTCAGGGGCTACGGAGCCTCCCACCGGGAGCCTTTTGCAGCTCCTCGCCGACTCAGGCAGAAGGGTCTATGTGCCGGTGTGTGAGCCTGATTTTCAGCTTGCTTGGACCCTCTGGTATCCAGCGGCCCCCCTGGCCCGCAGCGTGTTGGCTCCGGTCATGGAACCCGTAGGTCCTCGCCTGGGCTTCGAGCAGCTGGAGACGGTTCAGGCGATTTTTGTCCCGGCGCTGGCCGTGGACCTCGCGGGCGTGCGGCTGGGCCAGGGCGGCGGATACTACGACAGGTTTCTACCCACAACCACCACTATTCCCGTCGTTGCCGTGGTGTACGGCCATGAAATCTATCCAGCTGGACAACTGCCCCACAACGCACTCGACGCCCCTGTGGACTATGCACTCACACCCAGCGAGTACCGGACGCTGGGCACCGGAACGGCGCCGATTCACTAACGCTGGAACCGTCCCGGCAGGATGTTTCCATGCCTCGGCGTGCGGGAATGCGCAGGCGCCTGCAGCCGTTGTAACCTGCGATGGTAGAATTGGCACTTGGGACCTTGGACTGCCAGCCACGCGACTGCCCGTCACATGGTCCCGACGCATGTATCCAGGAGGAAATTCAGTGCCCACGTACGCTTATGCCTGCAAAGATTGCAGCCACGCCTTTGATATCCAGCAGTCGTTCACCGACGATTCGCTGACGGTCTGCCCCGAATGTCGTGGCACGCTGCGCAAAAAGTTCAATTCCGTGGGCGTCGTGTTCAAGGGTTCTGGCTTCTACCGCACGGATTCACGCGCGGCTTCCAACTCCGTCCCCGCAGCTGTCTCCGGAGACCAAGGCAGCACTCCCAAGGCTTCCCCGGCCACAGCAGACGCAAGCGGCTCGGCGTCAGGCAGTTCGGGGTCGGGCAATTCAGCATCCGGGGGTTCAGGCTCGGCGGGCAGCACGTCCACCAAGAGTCCTGCACCAGCAGGGGCAGCCAACTAACAATTTTTGGTGCAGCTGCCGGTCTTGGCCTCTCGGCAACCGGTATTTGTTTCCCCAACAGGCGCCCCGCGGTACAGCATTGCCCACAATCTGCCGGCAGGGCCGGTGCACTCCCCTGCATCGGGCCTAGCGTTGATGCATGAAGTCCTCACCCACTCCCCCGGCACCGTCCTCCTACCCCGGACCGGCATGGCGCTCCCAACCGTGGGCGGGACAACCGCCGTCGCACCTTGCCCGTCTTGGCCGGCTGGTTCTTCGCCGGCGGCGGCTCTTCGCGGCATTGCTCCTTTGCGCCGCCGCGGCCATGGCGGTCCAACAGCTGACGCCCGCAAGCCCGGTCGCAACTACTGTCATGATGGCCGCCCGCGACCTCCCCGCAGGCCATGTTCTCAGCAGCACAGACCTCGTCTCCGGTGAAGTAAGCCCCGAGATGGTGCCTGATGGCGCACTGGCGCCGGCGGCCTTCCCTGAGTCGCCAGCATCCCCGGCAGCCTTCGATGAGGGGGGTGGGAAAATGGCAGGGGCTGCCGAGTGGGAGGGGCAGCAGCTTTCCGGTCCTGTCCGGCGCGGGGAAGTGGTCACCGATGCCTCGCTGTTGGGGAACGGGCTTCTTGTTGGCGCCCCGGCCGGCAGCCAGGCAGTTCCGCTGCGCCTGAGCGACCCCTCCACCCTCACGCTGTTGCGCCAAGGCCAACTCGTGACAGTGGTGTTGAGCAGCAGCACGGGCCTTGACGGGCCAGTCAGCAATGAGCTATTGGCCGAGAAGGTCCCCGTGCTGTGGACCCCGGCTCTGGCACAAACAAGCGGAGGGCTGCTGCCGGTCCAAGAGACCGAGGGAGTCGTGGTGGTGGCGGCCTCTGCGGAGCAGGCGGTGCGTCTGGCCGGGGCCATCAATCGAGGGAAAGTCTTCCTGATCCTGCTGAACTAGCGCTGTTCCACTTAATTTCTTGCCGCCTTGACCGTCGCAAAGAAATGGTTTGGCCCCGGCAGGTAACACAGCCCCACGGCGATGCCACCCAACACGAGCTGGACCACGGTGGTCAGGCCCTCGGGCAGGGCGATGCCCAGCAGCTGGACCACTGTGAGCAACACCAGCACGCCGGCAGCAACTCGAGCCCAGGAACAGCCCTTGCGCAGGAACAAGCCAAACAGCACATAGGCAGCGGTTGTGGCTATTCCCGATATGACAACCGTCAGTATGCCCATGTTGCGCAGCATGGCCAAGCTCGGGGCCTCACCGGTCATGGCGTCAATTTGGAGCTGAATGGCATCCAGTCTCTCCGGGGATCCAGCGTAGACCACCGCGATTATCGAGGCAATCACTTGCACTGCGGCGGCAACGTACAACAGCCGTGCAGCCGCCGACACCAGCGGCGGTGTGGGCGGTTTGGGCGTGCCGTTCTTCTTGTCCAGGAAAGCACCCAGACCAGGTACTTTTGGCGGAGTGTCCATGGTTGCCCCTTGAATTTCTAGCCCCAATGCGGGGGCTTGTTCTCGCGCAGCCATGCATCATGGCCGCGGTCGTTGCGGTCGTCGCCCCACGTGTGGTCGGCGTCGTTGGGCGCCTCATTGGGCAGCAACTTCTGCTCCGTGGACGGGGTTGCCGGAGTGGCAGCATCCTTCGACTCGGCGTCGGCAACTGTTTCATCGCTGCCTCGTTCCCCGGTCATTTCACTCATTGGTGGCACACTTTCGTCGCTGTCTTTTGCTGCTCCCGGCTCATCGGTGCCGAAGTCGGCCTCGCCAGCCTGGTCCTCGGTATCAACAGTGCTTGCAGCGGCGCCTCCCACTGGCGTGTCTTGAACCGCGCTGTCATCACCCGTACTGTCGTCACCCGCTGCATCTTCCTCGGCCGCGGCCGCCTCTGCGCCGTTGCGGCGCCGGGAACGCGGTGAGTCGATGACAGCCGTCATGGAGGTGTCCAAGGACGTGCCCAGCAGCAAAGCAAGGTCGGCGTCTCCAGCACTGGAAGGCAGCGCCAAGTAGCGTCCAATCTGATCGGCGCAGCTGGACGGGTCGGTGAAGACCTCAATGGTCCACAGCGGCACATAGCGCCAGCCCAGCCGTTCAAGCATTTGTGGGCGCAGTCGGCTGCGTTCACGCACACTCATGTTCTGGTACTTGGCAGTGCCATCGGATTCAACGGCCACCGGAACCGGGATTTCCTGCTCTTCGCGGCCCAGCAGCTGAATCGGGTCAGGAGCTGCAGCCATGTCAAGGGCTCCGTCGTAGTGATGCCAGACGCGTGCGCCCCGGGCGTGGAGCCTGTCGGCAAGGTCGGCCACCAGCGGGTCTTCGCCAGTTTCCCGCTCGCTGTCCTGTGCACGCGTCGCCGGAGTGCCCAGCAGCGAGTTGCCGGCAAGCTCACGGTCCAACAGCTCGAAGAAGTCAACGGCGCCGTGGCTGAGCCGGCTTTCGTCCAGGTCTTCCGGCCTGAAGCAGGTCACAATGTGGATATGTGCGCGCGCCCGTGTCATGGCCAGCGCAAACTTCGCGCGGCCGTCGGGTTCGGACAGCGGACCAAAACCGTGCAGTGCCCGCCCATGCGGCGTGCGTCCGTAGCCCAACGAGAAGATGACCCTGTCCCTGACCAATCCTGCAGCCCTGTCCACCGCGACAACACGGAAGGACTCCGGCCCGGAGGCAAAGAAGTCGGCCAGCAGCGGGTGGTTGGCCATGTGCAGGCGGATGGCCTGGGCAACTCTGACGGCATGGCGTTCACTGGCCGTGATGATGGCGAGGGACTCGCGTGGGCGGACTCTGGCGTGTTCAAACACCAGGTCAACCACGCGATTGACCTCGGCCACCACCGATTCCACCCCGTCACTGCCGGGCAGCCCCCTGCCGTCCGGCAGGTAGTCAACCGTCAGTGCACGCTCAAGTCCCGTCAGCGCCCTGCCGTCCGGGAGGCGTTCCAGCTGGGAATCATAAAAACCGCGGCTGAGCTGGCGGACCAAATCTTCATCCACTGCGCGGTAGGCCACGGTCAGCCGGTGCCGGGGGAACACCCTCGACAGTGCGCCAAACACGCTTTCCAATGGGTGCTGGTCCGCGCCACGGTTCCCGGGCTCGCTGACAGCGACGCTAAAGCTCTTCGGGCAGGCCGTTTGCTCATCCCCGAATGCCACAACCTGATCAGCCCGGGCCAAGGACGGCAGAGCAGACTGCAGGGACGTCGACTCGGCATCCAGAACCACCACGGCGTCGAAACGCAGACCCTCGGGAATGGCGGTGGGCACCACCAACGGGCTCAGTACGAAAACAGGGGCCAGATTACGCAGCAGGTCGGGAGCCTGGGCACTCAGTGCCTCCAGCGAAACCCGGCCGTCCTTCAACACATTGCGCAGCATTTCGCCCTGGCGATTCCCGCCAACCAAGGCTTTGGCCCATTGCTGGGCCAACTTCCAGCGGATTCGTCCCGGCCCGGAAGCTACGTGCGCCTGGTCTGCGATGCGGAACTCGGCTTCCAGGCGGCGGAGGTTCTCGCCGTCGGACATGGCCAGGTATTCGTCTCCGCTGATCATGGCTTCCAAGGCGGATTGCCACCAGGCGAGTTCAAGCTCGGCGCCGGTTTGTGCGGCCGGCACCTCGCGGCGGGCCAGGTCGTCGAGCAGTTCACCCAAGCCCTGCTCGCGCATGCCTTCGAGCAGGAGGGTGCGCTCGGGCAATGTCTCCAGCGACTCCTTCGAGGCAACCAACGCCTCCAGCCGGCCCACGAGTTCGCGGGCGTTATAAGTCTGCAGGTCCCCTCCATCGACCGTGCGCTCAAGCACTGCGCCCAAGGCCAGCAACTTCTCGCGCAGACCCATGTAGGTGCGGCTCAACTCGGCCAGGCCCGAAGGCACTGTGGGATGACGTTTGCTTGTCGCAGCCTTGGCCCACTGCGCGCTTTGCTCCTTGACAAGAATCAGGGAGGCGTGCAGATCGGCGATGTGAACGCCGGGGCGCACCAAGTCCTTGGCGTTGCGGCGGAAGCGGGCGCGCTGCAAGGCAGGCATCTCAACGCCGTTTTCCTTGCGCCACGCGGAGGTGGCCGTGGCCGCAATCATTTCATCGGTCGACCAGTCAAAAATATCGGCGTTGAACTTGTCCAGGCTTTCCCGGATGGCCACCAGCATGTTCAGCTGTCGGCCCCATTCGGCGAAGGAATGGCCTTGGCGGATCTGGCCGGACTCGGCCACTTCACTCATCTTCTCTGCAAAGTCGGGCACCTGGGCGAACAGCTGTTCTGCCAGCTGGTACGCCGTTTCGGTTTCCTTGCGCGTCACCATGCGGGCACCATGCCAAGCGCTGCTCACGGCGACCCGGCTGAAGGCGCCAAGGCCCGCCGCCCGGCGCAGGCGCCCCGTTAGCTCCTTGCGGTCGCGGATGCTGTCGAGCACGCTGCGCTTGAGCCGAACTGTGGTGGACGGTGCGGGGTGGATTGATGTCAGCTCGGCCAGGGACTGCATGGCCTCATACGGAGAGCATCCCCAGCGGTCGCGGACATTGTGCAGGCTGGCAACGTGGTCGACCAGCTGGTGGCGGTGGTCCACCAGCATTTCGTGCAAGCTTCCCAGCTTGGGTTCCAGGGCCTTTTCATTGCGCGTGATGGCACGGATCAGCTGCGACTTGATTTGCTGTGGACCGGTTTGCGCGCTCAACTGCAGCAGCAGCGAATCCAGGTCGTGTTCGTTGAAGATCTGGGCCAGTTCGTTCAGGGTTCCGCGGCGTTCACCCACCACCAGGACGCTCTTGCCGTCATGGACAAGCGCGGCGATGGCGTTGATGGCCGTCTGGGTCTGCCCGGTGCCTGGAGGGGTGGAAACCAGCACCGACTCGCCCTTGCGCACCATGTCCAGCACGTACTGCTGGTGCGGGTCGGCGTCCAGGACAAGGATCTCCTCTTTGGGATGCCGCGCGTCCAAGCTGGGAAAACGGGAAAAGTCCGGTTCCAGCTCGACTGGAAGAACGTCGTCCCCGCTGTGGCTCTGCAAAAGTTCAAGGGTTGTGCCACCAGCCAGCAGGGCGGGATCATTTAGGTTCTCAGCCAGGAAGGCGAACGTTGAAACGACGAGTTCGTGCTCCACCTCGGCGCCCGCAATAGGGGCCAGCAGCGTGCGGACCCTGTCCAGGACGGGCACCGGGTCAAAGCGTGCGGTGCTGTAGGCAAGGCGTCCCAAGGCGGGCGCATCAAGATGAATGTTGGTGTGCTTGTCCAGGTACTTCACGAGGGCAGGGTTTACCTGGGCTTGCTCCATGAGTTGGAGTTCGTAGTCGTCTTGGCCAGGGCGGACGGTCAGTGCGACGGCGGCCAGCAACACGGGCGCGCAAACGTCGCCGCTGCTTTGTCCTCCGACGGCGGACCAGCGGGCCATCCCGGCGGCGACGTATCCGACGTCGATCCCGCGGTCTGTGCTCAGTTCAAAGATTTTGGCCCGGAGGGCGGCCGCGGCCGTCTTGGCAGCCGCATAGTGTTCCGGTTCGCGAATCAGCGTGGAAAGGCGGGTTTTTCGGCCTGCCAAAAGCTGGGCGAGGCCGGAGGGGTGGGCGTGCGTGAGACCGATGCTGCCATGCTCGGTCTTGGCGAAGGCAAGGGCCGTGTCTGCGCCGGAATATGAATCCAAGCCAGCAAGCCAGGTTTGGAGTTCCAATGAACTCTCCTTGGGACCTGCAACTTCGGACACGGGTGCCTTCTTCTCTGCACTTGAGCGGAACGGTCTTGACCATACTGACATGCAATTCAGGCTATCGTTCCTAGCCCAAGAATGCCCGTTCGGCACACTGGAGGGCACAAAAATAAGCCTGAAAAGACTGGCTTGGGCGCCCTCCAGCGTCCCTGTGGGGGGATTACTCCCATTCAATCGTTCCCGGCGGCTTGGAGGTGACGTCCAAGACAACGCGGTTGACACCGTCCACCTCGTTGGTGATTCGGTTGGAGATTTTCGCCAGCAGGTCGTATGGCAGTCGCGACCAGTCCGCCGTCATGGCGTCCTCGGAGGACACCGGGCGCAGCACGATCGGATGTCCGTAGGTGCGGCCATCGCCCATGACGCCAACGCTGCGCACATCGGCAAGCAGCACAACAGGCATCTGCCACACTTCGTTGTCCAAGCCTGCAGCAGTCAGCTCCGCGCGGGCAATGGCGTCCGCCTTGCGCAGCAGTTCCAGCCGTTCGCCGGTGATCTCGCCAACGATGCGAATACCCAGGCCAGGGCCGGGGAAGGGCTGGCGGCCGACAATTTCGGCAGGCAGGCCGAGCTCGGCACCCACGGCACGGACCTCGTCCTTGAACAGGGCACGCAGCGGTTCAACAAGCTCAAAGCGAAGATCTTCCGGAAGCCCTCCCACATTGTGGTGGCTCTTGATGTTGGCTGCGCCTTCACCACCGCCGGATTCCACAACGTCGGGGTACAGGGTGCCCTGGACCAGGAACTTAATCTCTTCGCCTTCAGAGGCGGCTTCGGCCATGATGGCCCGCTCGGCTTCTTCGAAGGCGCGGATGAATTCGCGGCCGATGATCTTGCGCTTGCTTTCGGGGTCGGACACCCCGGCCAAGGCGTTCAGGAAGCGGTCCTGTTCGTTGGCAACATACAGCTTGGCTCCGGTGGAGGCCACAAAGTCGAGCTCGACCTGTTCGGCCTCGCCTTCACGGAGCAGTCCGTGGTTGACGAATACGCAGGTGAGCTGGTCGCCCACGGCGCGCTGCACGAGGGCAGCGGCCACAGCGGAGTCGACGCCGCCGGACAGGCCGCAAATGACCTGGGCGTCGCCGATCTGCCCGCGGATGCGCTCAACCTGGTCGTCCAGGATGCTGGTGGCAGTCCAGTTCTTTTCCAGCTTGGCGCCGTTGAACAAGAAGTTCTCCAGCACCTTCTGGCCAAATTCGGAGTGCTTGACTTCGGGGTGCCATTGGACGCCGAAGAGGCACTTTTCCTCATTGGCAAACGCCGCAACCGGCGCACCGGCCGAGGTTGCCAACACGTCGAAGCCTGCGGGCGCCTCGTGGACGCTGTCGCCGTGGCTCATCCACGTTGTCTGGACCGGGTTCGTGTCGCTGAGGATGGAGCGGCTTTCGCCGAGAATCTGCACCTGGGTGGAGCCGTATTCGCGCTGCCCGGTGTGTGCAACAGTTCCGCCCAGGGCTGCGGCCATGGCCTGGAAGCCATAGCAAATGCCCAGGACCGGAATACCGGCTTCAAACAGGTCTGCACCAATATTGGGCGCGCCCTCTGCATAGACGCTTGAGGGTCCTCCGGAGAGGATGATGGCAGCTGGGTTCTTCGCAAGCAACTGCGCGGTGGTAAAGGTATGCGGAACGATTTCCGAGTACACATTGGCCTCACGCACACGGCGCGCAATCAACTGGGCGTACTGGGCACCGTAGTCCACAACCAGGACGGGCTTCTGGGAAGTCTGGGCCGTAGCGGGATTAGTCACCTTGCAATCTTAACCCACAGCGCGGCCCCCTCGCCCCGGTGCCCGCCATTGAGTGACCAGCGACTCAAAAAAGCCCGTCATGGACGGTCACCACAACAACGAGGCCCCTCCCCCGACGCTCCTGCACTTTCGGGGGTCAAATGCGAAACGCTCCCGCACCAAGTGCGGAAGCGTCCGTGATATTACCCCCAAAAGTGCAGGAGCGTCTGTACGGTGAGGGCCTGTGCGGGAAGTGCTACGGGTGGATCAGTACCGCTTTCCCGCTTTGGGATTTGCAGCAACTTCGGCCAGTACTTCCTTGTGGACCCGAGCTTCAACAATGAAGGACAGGAACGGGACCACGCCGCCCAGGGCGATCAGCACCAATTTGCCAAACGGCCAGCGCATGAGCGTCCAGAGGCGGAAGTCGGCGATGAGGTAGATGACATACATCCAGCCGTGCACGATCAGGACCATGGTGGAGAGATTCACCCCGCCGGCAATGGCCATGACTCCGCCATCAAGACTGACAAGCCCCAACCCGTGGGCGGCTCCGGTAGTGTCGGTTCCGCCTGCCATCAACACGCTTTGGAAGCCATAGCGCAGCACAAGTTCCACCACGAGCAGCAGCAGCATGGTGCCTGTTGCATAGGCAAGGACCTTGTAGAACTTCAACGCGCTGAGGATCTGCGCCGGGGTGCCCCCAAAGCGGCGCTTGGGTGCGGCCTTGGCCGCCGGTGCACTCGGACCGGCCGATTTTGTTTTGGCAGCCGGTGTGTTGCCGGGCTCGGTGCCATTCGGCTCTGCACTGATCGGCTCTGCACTGATCGGTTCTGTGCTGATCTGTTCTGGGTTGTTGGGCTCGGTCACGGTGCCGACTCTCCTCAATCTTCGGGTGGTTTCAGACTGTCCAAAATCCAGTCCAGGCAAGTTCTTCAATCACTGTGGCATGCCCGTCACAGCGGGGTTTCAGGCGCGAGTCTCGCCACCGTCGGTGGCAACGCCTTCGTCTTCGTCTTCGTCGTCTTCGGCGGCAAGGTCGAAGAGCTCATCTTGGTCGCGGCGGTAGTCGTCGGCCACAAGGCGCCACCACAGGAAAACGGCAAATCCGGCAAACAACACCCATTCCAGGGAGTAGAAGATGTTCAGCCAGTTGACCTTGTTGTTTTGGTCGGTGGCGGTGACGGTGATGGGAACCAAGCCGCTGGTGCCCGCTGCTGCACCGATTTCCTGTCCATCCGCCAGTTCGTTGTGGGAGACGATGAACGCGGCGTAGGTGGTGACTTTCCAAATGTTGCTGAGCTCGGCCGAGGACAGCATGTTGATCTGGCCGGCGGGAAGATCCTTCTTCAATTCAGGACCTTCGGAGTTGAGCAGCCTGCCCTCAAGGGCAATGCTGCCCGTTGGCGCTTCCGGCACGTTCTCCGAGGAGGCAATCCAGCCGCGGGCCACGGGGATGGCCACTTCATCGGTCGCTGCCACACCGGTCAGCAAAGGTGCACCGTCCACCTCAAAGGCCGTCACGACCCAGTAGCCAACATTGCCGTCCTGCAGCCGCGAAGGAACAAGCACTTGCTTGCTCTGATCGAAGCGTCCCTGTGCCGTGACAATCTGGCCTTCAGCATCGCCCAGCAAGGGCTGGCCCGGTTCCAAGGTCTCCAGCAGCGGCTGAACCTTGCTTGTCACCTCAGGGGGCGCAACGTCTTTCTCCAGCGAACGGGAGAACTGCCACTGGCTCAAAAGGACAAAGACAGCGGCCACCGCCAGCGCAAACACCAGCGCGGCGATCCATTTGGGCTTGACGGCAGTTTTCAACACGCTTCAACGTTACTTCGTATCCCTGTAGAACAACGAATGCCGGCTAATGGTCGAAGAAGACCAGCGTGGAGTTGATCAGCTCGGCGATGACCTCCGTGTCGTGCGCCCGCCGCAGGGACTCGCGGAAGTTCTCCTTGAAAAGCGAGCGGGCCAAGGTTGCCAGCACTTCCAAGTGGGCCGAGAATGAGCTGGCGGGGGTGGCAACGAGCAAGATCACAGTGGCTGGGCCGTCCGCCGCGCCAAAATCAAGGCTGTGGTCGAATTTGGTCACTCCCACGGCGATGGAAATTTCCTTCACGAACTCGCTCCGGGCGTGCGGCAGGCCAATTCCGCCCGGCAAGCCAGTTGCCATCTGGTGTTCGCGGGCGTTGACGTCGCGCAGGAAGCCGTCGAGGTCCGAAACCCTGCCCTGTTCAAAGAGTTTGGCCGCCAGCTGGGCTGCGGCGTCCTCCTTGGATTCGGCCGTCATCTCCAAAATCACCAACCCGGGGTTGGTCAATTCGGTGTCATAGCGTTCCAGTGAAGCCGATGTCATGGGTACCTTTCGCGCGAGTTTGTTCAAGCAGCTCACACTAGTCTAGACCCCTGCCAAGCACTTGGGCAGCTGCGCCCAGCGCACCTCGAGCCCTTGCCGAACACTCCTCGGAGCCCAGCGATGCCCCGGTCCGCAGGCGGTCCGGGGCATCGCTGTGCAGTGGAAACTACGGCCAAACGATGACGTCGATCCGCTGGAATTCCTTCAGGTCGGAATAGCCGGTGGTGGCCATCGAGCGGCGCAGTGCACCGATCAGGTTCGAGGTTCCGTCGGCTTGGTGGGCGGGACCGTACAGGACCTCCTCCAAGGTGCCCACGGTGCCCATCTTCACCCGATGCCCGCGCGGCAGTTCCTGGTGGTGCGCCTCGGCGCCCCAGTGCCAGCCCTGGCCAGGTGCCTCCGCAGCGCGAGACAACGCGGATCCAAGCATGACGGCGTCGGCGCCCATGGCGATGGCCTTGACGACGTCGCCGCTGGAGCCCATGCCGCCGTCGGCGATCACGTGCACATAGCGTCCACCGGATTCATCCATGTAGTCCCGACGGGCAGCGGCCACGTCGGAGATGGCGCTGGCCATGGGCGAGCGGATGCCCAGGGCGCGGCTTGTGGTGGTGGAGGCGCCGCCGCCGAAGCCCACCAGGACGCCTGCCGCGCCGGTGCGCATCAGGTGAAGTGCGGAGGTGTAGCCGGCTGCTCCACCCACAATCACGGGGACGTCGAGCTCATAAATGAACTGCTTGAGGTTCAACGGTTCGGTGGTTTTGGAAACGTGTTCGGCTGAAACGGTGGTTCCGCGGATGACGAATATATCAACACCGGCGGCAATCACCGTCTTGTAAAACTCCTGCGTGCGCTGGGGCGTCAAGGAGCCGGCCACTGTCACGCCGGCGGCGCGGATCTCGGCCAGGCGTGCAGTGATCAGCTCGGCCTTGATGGGCTCGTTGTAGATTTTCTGCAGGCGGCGGGTGGTCTCCGGGTCCACGACCGAGCCCTCCAGTGCCGCGATCTCGTCCAGCACCGGCTGGGGATCCTCGTAGCGGGTCCACAGGCCTTCCAGGTCCAGCACGCCCAGCCCGCCGAGCTTGCCCAGGGCAATGGCGGTTTCCGGGGACATCACCGAGTCCATGGGCGCACCGATGACGGGAATCTCAAACTGGTAGGCGTCGATCTGCCATTTCACCGAAACATCCTGGGGATCGCGGGTGCGCCTGGCCGGCACAATCGAAATCTCATCCAACGAATATGCGCGGCGTCCACGCTTTCCACGGCCAATCTCAATCTCATAAGTCACGCCCCCCACCCTATCGCAGCGAGGGCGCCGGGCTTCAAAGCACGCGGCCGGACGCTGATTGCAGGGCCAGTGCCGCTGTGGTTTCCAACGCTGCGATCGCCTCCACATGCTCCGCCATGAGCGCAAAATCCGGTTCCCCGGCGGCCCCGATGAGCGCCGCCAGGTCTTCCCACTGCTTCCCGAGCAGCTCGTAATGTGCAGCCGCCTCCGCCAGACCTTCCAGATCCATGGCGGAAAGTCCGACGCCGGTGCTCCCCTGCCCGTACTTCGCCACCTCCCGCAGGAATTGGGCATACAACGGGCGCAGTGCGCCGGGGCCGCTAAACCGTTTTCCGGCCAGCACCCCGTGCAACATGCCCAGGCCCTCCACCGCACGTTGGGGATCGCCAAAGATCCGGGCCCATCCGTAACGCGTGGAGGTGTCGCGCAAGCGCTGCGCCCACGACTGCATGCCCAGAATGCCGAAATTCTTGGCATAGCCGGCGGGAACCCCGGGAGGGGCTTGCTGGGATAGAAGCTCTTGTGCCGTCTCGGCCATGGTCCGGCGCAGCACCTCGGCCGTCAACACCTCGGCGGTCAATGCCTCGCCGCCGCCTCCCACCACATGTCCCTGCCAATGCTTGTCTGCCTTGCGGGAGGTGCGAGCTGCCGCCAACGAGTGTGCGCTGATCCGTTCCAGCCGCCCATCGCCGTCGTCCACGAAGTAGTCTTCACCGTCGCGAGCCACCACCGCCACATCCACCGAGTCCATGTCGGCCAGCGGGTCTGCCGGGATCCACGGCAGTGTTCCGTGCACCACCCGGACCACGACGGGCACCCCCGTCTCCAGTGCAGCATCCAGGCGCGACTGGGCCAGGGCCGCACTGCCGGTTTGCTGGATATGGATGTTGGCTCCGCTGCGCCGCAGCAGATTTTCTGTATACGGCCCGGGATGAAAGCGCGTCACCACGGAGGCCGTGGTGGTCTCCTTGCCGTCAAAAGTGAAGACCATGAAGCCGATTCCGCCGCCCAACCCGGCCAGCGCCGCTTCGCTGAACGGCTCGCCGGTGAACGGGTTCAGCACCGCTGATGCGGCCAAGACACGGGTCCGCAATCCCGCGTCCCAGTGTGAATAGTCGGTCCGGTGGTTGTAGTCGGCAGGCATTTGATGATTGTAGCGGGGCGGGCGCAGCGGTGAGTTCTCCCCAGGTCGCAAGGGACCGCCAGTGGAATAAGGTAAAACCGACAAGTCGCAGTGGCCAATGCACCGCCCCTCTTGAGGCAAGGATAGGACTCTCCATGACAGATGGCAGATCGGCGCAGACCCCGAACAGTTACGTGAGCTGGCCAAAACCATGGAAACTTCGGGCACCACGCTGAAGCAGCTGTCCTCCTCACTGAACAGCGTCATCACCGGCGCGCGCTGGAACGGTCCTGACAGCGAGCGGTTCCGCAGCCAGTGGCACAACGGGATGCGCCTGAAGCTACGCTCCACCGGGGACGTTCTGGCACAATACTCGAGAATCTTGAACAATCAGGCCGACGAGCAAGTCCAGGCCAGTGTCGCATCCGGCCTTCCTGCCGGCCCCGGCGATCCCCTTCGTGTTGGGCCTGGCGACGACGGTGTGGCCAACCTGTCGCTGGATGACGTGGCGGCGGCCAACTCCAACCCCGCCTACCAGACCGGCAACCTCCTGGCCTCTCTGGGCAGCGTATTCGCCGACAACCTGCTGGGAAAAATGATCAAGGCCGGGCTGCTGCGGGAAATGCCGTGGAGCCTGTTGAGTGCCCGGGGTGGACAGCTGGGCCAGTACTTCAAGGGCACCCAACTGCTCAACGGGCTCTCCATGGCGGGCCGTGCAGCCGGCGTGCTCAGCATCATTGGCGGAGGGGCCCAATTTGCCAACGGGCTCATGGACGGCAACACGAACCAGATGCTCGACGGCGGAATCACCACGGTCTTGGGTGTTGGCTCATTCATCCCCGTGGTGGGACCGGCCTTGCCGTGGCGGGAATCGTCTGGGCCGGCATGGGCGTGCTGTCCAACTCCGTGGGCTACGACAGCACCAGTGAGATGTTCGGCGACGGCGCCAAGTGGGTTGGCGAACAAAGCGCCAACGTGGCCAAAAAGGCGTGGGGCTGGCTGTCCGGTGGATAGAGCTGAGTGCAGCCGGCACCTGTCCCTCACCAGGATTTCAACCCCAAGGAAACAATGACCGACGAATCAGATCTTTTGCTGACCGACCATGAACTGCTGGCCCTGCTGGCAATGAATCCAACTGATGCCTCAGCAGCCACCCGCGACCTGTTCCGCCTTTCCGCTGCAGCGCACCGCGACGTTTTGGAACGGGCTGGCATCACAACCCTGCTGGCCCGTGGAATGGCCGAGCCCAAGGGGGACGATATTGTTCCGACGGAACGCGGTGCACTGGTGGCCGCTGTCCTGACAACAGCCACCGAATGGCTGGAAGTGGCCTTCGTGACGCCCGGAGCAGACCACGTCATGTTTGTGGCAGCCTCCGCGCACGGTTCCCTCCTGCTGTCCCTGAACCGGTTGGGGGCGCACCAGGTGCGCCCCGTCGACACCTCCGAAGGATTGCCCCGCTTGGGCGTGCTTCTCTCCCAGGCCTACCTCCAAGACGCCACGGACGGCCTTCCCGCCTCCGCCATGGTCACCTATCATTCGGCCTCGCACACCTCGCTCACGGCCCATCTCAAACGTGACGAGTCGGAGACGTGGACGCTGCTCACCGGCAGCGGGGACGCGGCACACGCCGAAACAGTACCGGCTGCTGCAGCCTTCGAACGGCTCACCGCAGCATTGTCTCGCTAATGCCGCCGCCCTCTGCATCGTTTGGCGGAACCGTCCGGAACCGTGCCGCTGCACTCATGGTCGCCACGGCCGCCGTGGCACTGGTTTTCACCATTCTGGCGCTGCTGAATGTGGAGCTGGGCGGAACGCCCCGAGGACTGACTTCCGGCATTGGTGCGGTTCTCTTCGCCTTCCTGCTGTTCCCTCTCCGGGCCAAAATGCGCCGGGTTCCGCCGGCCCGGCCCGCCACTGCCGGAACAGTCGATCCGGGGCCTTCCGCCGCCTTGGTCGTGGTGGCTGCGGTGATGTGGGCCATGGCAGGATTGTTTTGGTATTTTGCCGCGGTCGGCATCACAGCCCGCTTCGGAATCGACCCGGTGCTGTTCGCCGTCCCATTGAGCATTTATCCCATCGTGGTCCTTTGGGCCCGCAGGACACAGAACCCACCAGCTTCAGTCCGCCCGGAGGAACACGCACCATGAGCTATTCAAACCCCCTTCCTCCAATGCCTGGACGTCCCCTCGCCTACTGGCTTGATTCCGACATGGCCCGCACAGCACCCCAGGCCAGCACCTCGGCCCTGCGCGACATGGCATGGATCTACGGCCAGTGGCGAGGACTGGCCGGCGCCGCCACTGGCTTGGGAATCGCGTTGCTGGGCGGCGGCCTCCTGGCGCTGTCCACCATGACCAGTGCCATTGCCTTGTGGCTGTCCTTGATTCTGGCGGGTCTGGCCCTGTTGGCCACCAGTATCCTGATCCGGGTCCTGAAACTGCCCCAGATTCCACGTTCGCAACGGCCCATGGCGTCCCGCGCACCGCAAAAATTCAGCTCCGGAGTCAGTCTCACCATTCTCGTCACCTTGGCTGTTGGCCTTCCCACGGCCTTCGCAATCTCCGGGTGGCTGGCACAGGGTCCGGTCCCGGCATTCTCCTTTGTTGCCGTGTGTCTGCTCTTCGTCCTTGGCACAATCAGTTCCTTTGCGCTTCCGGCCTACTACGCAGAAAATGCCCGGCGGG
Organism: Arthrobacter sp. H35-D1; assembly: GCF_030063185.1. Taxonomy (GTDB): domain Bacteria; phylum Actinomycetota; class Actinomycetes; order Actinomycetales; family Micrococcaceae; genus Specibacter. Next base: position 11,735 of record NZ_JASISP010000031.1, on the reverse strand, counting down.
ACTTCCGCCGGCACATCGATCGCAACGCAGCCATGCGGAGCGAACTGGAAAATCTGTCCACGACGTGGCGCGACGCACGCGGTGATCGAAACTTTGGCCCGCTCTAGCTACGCTCGGCCGGGGCCCCTCGGCCAGTAGGCTTGGGCCATGACTGAGACTGAATTGCGCATGACCGACCATGAACTTCTTACCCTTCTCTCCATGACCCCCACGGAATCGGCTGCTGTCACCTTGGGCCTGCTCCGCCTTGACCAGCACGGCGACAACCAGCTCCTGCACAACGCAGGGCTGACCACTTTGATGGTGCGCGGGCTTGCCTCCGCCCAGGGTGAGAAGATTGTGCCCGTGGACAAGTGCGCCGTGGTCGGATCGGTGCTTTCCCAAGCCCAGGAGTGGCTTGAAATCTCCTTGACCACCCCCACCAGCAACCATGTGCTCTTCGCGGTTGGCTCCAACGTTGGCGCCATCCTGCTCAGCATCAGCCCCTACGGCGTGCACGAAATCCAGCCGATCGAATCCGGCCCGGCACTGCTGGAACTCGGACTGCACCTAAGCGAGGAATACCTCACCGGTTCCGCCGAGGGCCTGCCCGCCACAGCAGTCATTCGCCGGCTGCGCGTCGACGCCGAGCCCATCGTGGCCCAGCTGACAGCTGTCGAATCCGGGGACTGGGTGCTGCGCAGCGGCTCGGAATCTGAATTCGTCGAAGAGAACTTCCCCGCCGTCGAAGCCATGGAGAAACTCAAGACCGTTCTCTCCGCAGAAACACCGGCACAACCCGGAACGGAAATATAGCGAATTAGTTTATTCGGCATGGCGCGGCTTTGGAATCCCACGGATACGCCTGCGACAGTTAGGATAAGAAACTTCTCGTATAACCATTATGAGAAATAACAACGAAGAGAACGGGAGTTACCCAACATGCGCGGAAGCAGCCTTGTATGGACAATCGTAGGCGTTCTTGTGATCATTGCCTTGATCATCTGGATTGTCTCGGCAATCTAGGACGTCTTCTCTTAGTAGTTAGGGAGATCCCCTTGGCCACAGCCGGGGAGGCTTCTTCAAGAAAGGCTCGGGATGCAAGAATTTTTTGCGTCCCGAGCCTTTCCGTTTGTATCGACAGACAGCGGCGGTCGTCCCGCGTTGAAGGTCTCGAACGACGGCGGCGACCCACCTTTGAATGGTGGGTCGCCGCCGTCGAACTTGATGGACAGTAGAACCAATGGACCATCCAGGTTGATGGGCCAGCGTGCTCGACCGGTTCTGCAGCCCCGCGCTACTTGTTGAGGTAGTTGGGTGCTTCGACCGTCATGGTGATGTCATGCGGGTGGGATTCCTTCAGGCCGGCTGCGGTGATGCGCACGAACTTGCCGCGCGCCTTCAGCTCGGCGATGTTGGGAGAGCCAACGTAGAACATGGTCTGGCGCAGTCCGCCAACCAGCTGGTAGGCCACCGAGGCCAGCGGTCCGCGGTAGGCAACCCGGCCTTCAATGCCTTCGGGGATCAGCTTTTCATCTCCTGAAACGTCGGCCTGGAAGTAGCGGTCCTTGGAATAGGAGGTGTTCTCTCCGCGGGACTGCATGGCCCCCAAGGAGCCCATGCCGCGGTAGGCCTTGAACTGCTTGCCGTTGACGAACACGGTGGCCCCGGGGGACTCTTCCGTGCCGGCCAAAAGTGAACCGATCATGACGGTGTCGGCGCCTGCCACCAGGGCCTTGCCGATGTCCCCGGAGTACTGCAGGCCGCCGTCGGCAATCAACGGCACACCGGCCGGGATCGTCGCCTTGGCGGATTCGTAGATGGCGGTGATCTGCGGAACACCAACGCCGGCCACCACGCGGGTGGTGCAGATGGATCCGGGGCCAACGCCGACCTTGATGGCGTCGGCACCGGCGTCGATCAGGGCCTGGGCACCCTCGCGGGTGGCTGCCTGGCCGCCGATGACGTCAACGTGGGCGGCAGCCTTTTCACTCTTCAGCCGCGCAATCATTTCCAGCACGCCCTGGCTGTGGCCGTTGGCTGTGTCAACGAACAAGGCGTCAACGCCTGCCTCAACCAGCGTCATGGCGCGCTCAAAGCCGTCACCAAAGAAGCCGATCGCTGCCCCAACGAGCAGGCGACCCTCTGAGTCCTTCGTGGCCAGCGGGTATTGCTCGGCCTTGGCGAAGTCCTTCACGGTGATCAGGCCTTGCAGGATCCCTGCATTATCCACCAACGGGAGCTTTTCAATCTTGTTCTTGCCCAGCAGCTGAGAGGCCTCCTCACGGCTGATGCCGACGCGACCGGTGATCAATGGCATGTGCGTCATGACGTCACGGACAAGACGCTGAGCGTATTCGCTCTCTGGGATGAACACGATGTCGCGGTTGGTGACGATGCCCACGAGGCGGCCACCGCCGTCGACCACTGGCAGGCCGGAAACCCGGAAACGGGAACACAGTTCATCCAATTCGGCGAGCGTGGCGTCAGGGCCAACTGTCAAGGGGTTGGTGATCATGCCTGACTCGCTGCGCTTGACCAAGTCGACTTCTTCGGCCTGGCGCTGGATCGAAAGATTGCGGTGCACCACACCCAATCCACCCTGCCGGGCCATCGCGATGGCCATGCGCGACTCCGTGACAGTGTCCATCGCTGCCGAGAGCAGCGGGGTCTTCACAGTGATGCGCTTGGACACGCGTGAACTGGTGTCCGCTTCCGACGGGATGACGTTGGTGTGGCCGGGCAGGAGCAGGACGTCATCGTACGTCAAACCGATCAGGGCAAATGGATCATGGGTTTCAGGCTGGGACACGAAGGCTCCTTGGCGGGGTAGAACCGGTGGGGTGTGCATCCAATGGCCAGCCCCGTCATTACGAAGCCAGTCTGTGCGTTGATTACAGTCTAAAACGAAAGCCGCGCTGACCCTATTCTCGTGTGGCGCATCACACTCAACCGCGTTGCACGTCCAGGCGCCTGGCGAATTCGTTTGCCATGGTGTTCCAATACGTTTGGCTGACATGGTTGTTGTCGATGTAGACGTGGACGTTTCCAATGACGGGCCGGCAGATGGCATCAGGACAGATCAGGTCCGTCATGTCCATGGGGAAGAACAGGGCATTGCCCGCTCCCACGTTCTCCAGCGGCGAGACCGGTGGCATGAGGGTCTCCAGCGGTACCTGGCATTCTTCTGAATCCCGGCCCTTGGAATCCGCACACCACGGCATGTTGATGGTGAACCGCGGGTTGTCCCGCACGCCGACCACGGCAATGTCTTCGTCGGTAAACGCCTTGATGGTGTCCTCGTAACCCGGCGCCAACGTTTCGTCCGGTGTTGACTCGGTGGTCTTCGTGGCGATGGTGACGATCCTGTCCGGTTTCATCTTCAGGATGTACTGTGTGGCTTCGTCGTTGAAGGTCTTGCACCGTTCGTTCTGTGCCGAAGTGTCTGCGCTGAAAATACAGGACCGTCCCAGAAGCTTGGTGACTTTCCAATTATTGGCCTCCGCCATGGATCGGACGGCTCCCGAGAAGTGCTCAGCATGCGAATTTCCCACCACAATCACGCTTTCCGTGGCGCTGCCGTCCAGGACTCCGTCCTGCAAACAGTCCTTGGCCAGGGCCTCAAACTCAGGGGCATCGGCGCCTTCACACTTGGCGGCGTACTTGGGCCAGTCGCCAGTGATGCCGTCCAGCGCCGGCAGCACCGCTGCATCTTCGGAGACCTTGTCCACATAGCCGGGCAGCAGCGTCAGTGCGCCCGGGTTGTCGCTGGGAACTTGAGCGGCTGCTGCCGCTGCGGTTGCTCGAATCTGGGACTGCCAGGTCGTCAGGGGTGCTGCTACCAGGACCACGCACACGGCAATCACGGTGACGGCCCGACGTCGTTTCTGCTCAATCCACTTGTTCCGGCGCAAGGGAGTGTCAATATACTTCGTGGACATCGCCGCAGCGACCATCGAAACGATGATGATGACCAGCCCAAAGAACGGGCCGGCCTCCTGCCGATCCGAAACCATGAGGAAGATGACAAGGATGGGCCAGTGCAGCAGGTAGAGGGCATAGGAACTGTCGCCGAGCTTCACCAGCGGCTTCCAACTCAAAAACCTGTCGGCGCCGTGCGGGCTGTCGGTGAACCCGGCAACAATGATGAACGCCGCCGCAAGCGTCGGCCACAACGCCATATACCCGGGGAACTGCTGGCCCACCTGCAGAATCAAACCGCAGGAGAGCATGGCCACAACCCCCACCCAGCCCATGACGATTCTTGCGATCCGCGTCAACCGCAGATACGGCAACGTCAGTGCCAGCAGCGAACCCAGCGCGAACTCCCACAAGCGCGTCCTGGTGTCGAAGTAGGCGAACTCCTGGTTCGTTTGCGTGGTGATGATGGAGAAAATGAGCGATACGACAAAGACCGCACCAAACCCGTACATCAGCAACGGCCGAATTCTCAGCCGCCACCGTTTCGCCGCCAAGGCGGCCAGGGCGAAGAGGAGCGGCCACAGGATGAAGATCTGCCCCTGGATGGAAAGCGACCAAAAGTGCTGCAAGGGGCTGGCGAGACTGTGGTCGGTGGCGTAATAGTCCACAGACTCCGCCGCCAGAAACCAGTTCTGGTAATAAAACAACGACGCCCAGGTCTGCTTGAAAATCCCGCTCCAAGCAATGCTCGGCAGGAACAAGCGGGCGGCCCCCAGCACCAGCAGCAACGTGACGGCGATCAACGGAAGCAACCGCTTGAACAAATGCGCCCAATACTTGGGCAGTTCCAGTGCCCTGCCCGATTCCAGCTTCCGCACAAACTGGCCCGTCAGCAAGAAGGAGGAGATCAGCAAAAAAATATCAACCCCGCCGGAGATCCGACCAAACCACACATGGTAGGCGACCACCATCAACACAGCCACGGCACGCAACCCCTGCACTTCCGGAAGGAACTTGCGCACCTTCCCGGCCGGTCCGGCGGCCGGGAGCGCAGCAGACCTCCGGCCCCTGGCCTTTGCAGGGGCAGTGGTTTCAAGCAACATTGAGCGCACTTTCATCAGTTATATGTGCCGCCCCAACGGCCAGAAGTCCCTCGCCACGATACCGGCTCCACGCTGGAGCTCTCAATGCAGCTGCACCCGGAGCCTGCCGTCCCATAGAATCAGGCGCACATGTCGGCACGACAAAGGAACCCCCATGGCGTTGCAGATTCGCATTGTTGTCCCGTCCGGCACGGCCGACTCGGTCGTCGCGATTGCCCGAGACCACCCGGGCGTTTCGGAAATCTCACAGACGAGAGGTGCATCCTTGGTGCCCGAGGGAGACGTCATTGTGCTGCAGGCCGTGCGCGAATCCGTGGAAGGGCTGCTTGAAAAGCTGCACGGGCTCCACATTGACCACCAGGGCTCAGTCAGCGTCACCGCACCGGAGCTCGTCATGTCCGACCGCTTGGACAAGGCAGCCAAGGCGGCTGCCGGGGACGGCGCCGACGCCATCATCTGGGCTGAAGTGGAGAAGGACACCAACGCCGATTCAAAGCTGACCTGGAGCTTCTTGGCATTCCTCGTCATCGCCGTGCAATTGGCGGGGATCGGCATCGTGACCGATTCCACCATCGCCATCGTCGGCGCCATGGTGGTGGGCCCCGAGTTTGGTCCGCTGGCCGGGCTTGCCCTAGCCCTGGTGGACCGTCGGTGGAAGCTCGCCCGTCGGGCAGCCGTGGCCCTGCTGGTCGGTTTTCCCATCGCCATGGCGCTGACGGCCCTGGCCACGGCCGCATCGGTGGGTCTGGGGCTGTTCAGTCCGGCAGAGTTGCTCAGCGAGAACCGGGCCACGGAATTCATCTACCATCCAGGACCCTACTCCTTCATTGTGGCGGTGTTGGCGGGGGCGGCCGGCATGCTGTCCCTCATTGGCAAGAAGTCCGCAGCACTGGTGGGAGTCTTCATTTCCGTCACGACGGTTCCCGCCGCCGGGTACGTCGCTGTGGCCCTGGTGTTGGGTGAACAGGGCCGGGCGGCAGGATCAGCGTTGCAGCTATTCCTCAACGTTGCTGGCATCGTGGTCGCTGCGGCCGCCGTGCTGTTTGTCTACAGGATGTTCCGACGCCGACGCCCGGCGCCCACCCGCTACTCGGCCGCCCACGCCGCCGCAACTGCCCATAGCGTGGGCTCGTGGAACGCCTTCCGCCGCTGACGGTCCCCTCCGCCTTCACTTCCGTCCGGCGCTGGTACTGGGATTGGCGGCCCACCTGGGGCAGAGTTGGGGCATGGACGACTCCAGCGCACCCGTAACCGAGGCCTCTGTGGGCCAGCCCGGAACGCCCTCCGCCGGGCACGTGCGTCCACGCCGGCCGCTGGCCCTTGCCCTCCGTCGCTATCCTGTGGTCGCGTTGACCCTTCTTGTCGGCTTGGCCGTGGCTGTGCTGCTCCTCTCCGGCGCGAACTCCGCGGCACGCTGGACCGCCAGCATCTTCGCCTTGGCCGTGGCCGCCCACCAGTCAGTCGGCATGGTGAAGGACATCCTGCGCGGGCATTGGGGCATCGATATTCTGGCCGTCACCGCCATCGTGGCCACCGTCGCCGTGGGCGAGTACATCGCCTCGCTGATTGTTGTGCTGATGCTCACCGGCGGGGCCGCATTGGAAGACTACGCGGCCGGCCGTGCCACGAAGGAACTCACCTCCTTGCTGGAGCGTGCACCTCGCACAGCCCACAGGGAGAGCGACGACGGCTGCACTACCGAGGTCCCCATTGGCACCGTAGAGGTGGGTGACGTCCTGCTGGTCAGGCCCTCGGAGGTGGTGCCAGTTGACGGGTTGATTCTCTCTGGCCCCGCCATGTTTGATGAGTCGGCACTGACAGGTGAAAGCCTTCCCGTGGAACACGACACTGGCAGCACGGTACCCAGCGGTGTGCTCAACGGCCCGTCCGCTGTGCGCATCAGGGCCATCGCCAAGGAACAGGACTCCCAATACAGCCGCATTATTGCCCTGGTCCGCGAGGCTGCCGACAGCAGAGCTCCCGTGGTGCGACTGGCAGATAGGTATGCCGTTCCCTTCACCGTGTTTGCCCTGGTCCTGGCGGCAGCGGCGTGGTACTTCAGCGGGGATCCTTCGCGCTTTGCCGAGGTCTTGGTCGTGGCGACACCATGCCCGCTGCTCATTGCGGCTCCGGTGGCGTTCTTGGGCGGGATGAGCCAGGCGGCCAAGGCTGGCATCATTGTCAAGGGTGCCGGCACGTTGGAGCAGCTCTCGCGGGTGAGAACCGCAGCCTTCGACAAAACGGGAACGCTAACCGGTGGAAAACCTACCTTGGAAGAGGTGCGCAGCACTTCCCATAACCCCGCTGAGCTCCTCGCCTTGGCGGCTTCAGCGGAGCAATATTCATCCCATGTGCTGGCCACCGCGGTCGTGGCCGAGGCAGTGGCCCGCAACCTCGTTCTACAAACCACCGAGCACGCCACCGAACACGCCACGCATGGCGTCAGCGCCGACTTTCAAGGCCGCCGAGTACTAGTGGGCAAGCAGTCCTTCGTGGCCAAAAGTGTCACCGGTGTGCAGGAAACGCCGCTTACGGCGGGTCAAATGGCCGTCTATGTGGGCGTAGACGGCCATTTCGCCGGTACCCTCATCATGCGCGACCCTCTCAGGCCCGAGGCGCACTCCACACTGACCGCTTTGCGGCGGCTGGGGGTCACCGAAACGGTCATGCTCACAGGCGACGCCGAGACCACCGCGCAGTTCATCGCCAACGAGGTGGGCATCACGCAGGTGCGGGCCGGGCTCCTGCCCGAAGACAAGGTCCGGCTTGTCAACGAACTCCCGCTGCGCCAAGTGATGATGGTGGGCGACGGGGTCAATGACGCCCCCGTCCTGGCCGCATCCGATGTTGGCATTGCTATGGGTGCAAAAGGCTCGACGGCAGCCAGCGAGTCGGCCGACGTCGTCATTATGCACGATGACCTGACCAAGGTGGCTGAGGCCGTGCGAATGGGACAGCGGACCATCCGGATCGCCGTCCAGAGCATCTGGATCGGCATCTTGCTCAGCGTCGCCCTGATGTTCTTGGCCGCGGCGGGAAACATTCCGGCCGTGGCGGGTGCGTTGTCCCAAGAAGTTGTGGACCTGGCCGCCATCCTCAATGCCCTCCGCGCCCTGTCCCCGGGCAAGAAAAGATGCTAAAAAGAAGAAGGACACCGCCTGCGCTTTCGGCCACCAATAACGGTGTCCAAAAGCGCAAACGATGTCCTTCCAGCCAGCCCATCCCAAGTGGGAGAGCGTGGGTGGGCCCACGCGCCCGAGGGGCCCCAACTGGGGTCGCGAGCGACCCCAGTTGGGAGGGCGTGGGGTTAGTGCTGGTGTGCTGCTGCTTCATCCTCGGCAGGCTTGTCCGTCACGAGAACTTCGGTGGTGAGCACCAAAGCCGCAATGGAGGCTGCGTTGCGCAGGGCAGAGCGGGTGACCTTGACGGGATCGATGACGCCGGCGGAGATCAGGTTGCCGTAGACGCCGGTGGCTGCGTTGAAGCCGAAGCCGTCTTCAAGTTCGCCAACCTTGTGCACCACAACGTAGCCGTCGTGGCCTGCATTTTGGGCAATCCAGCGCAGCGGCTGGGCAACAGCCTTGCGCACCAGTTCGATGGCAGTTGCTGCGTCACCGGTCAGGGCGGCCACGTTGGCATCGTCGTCGAGGGCCTTGGCGGCCTGGACCAGTGCGGAACCGCCACCGGCCACAATGCCTTCTTCCAAAGCGGCACGCGTTGCGGACACAGCGTCCTCAATGCGGTGCTTCTTTTCCTTCAGCTCGACCTCGGTGGCTGCGCCAACCTTGATCACGCCGATGCCGCCTGCCAGCTTGGCCAGGCGTTCCTGCAGCTTTTCCTTGTCCCAGTCGGAGTCGGTGCGCTTGAGCTCGGCATGCAACTGCGCCACACGATCAGCAACGTCTTCGGCCGTACCGGCGCCGTCAACGATGGTGGTGTTGTCCTTGGTGACGGTGATGCGGCGGGCGGTGCCCAACACTTCAAGGCCAACCTGGTCCAGCGACAAGCCGATCTCCGGGGAGACAACCTGTGCACCGGTCAGGATCGCAATGTCCTGCAGCATGGCCTTGCGACGGTCGCCGAACCCCGGTGCCTTGACGGCAACAACATTCAACGTGCCGCGGAGGCGGTTCACGATCAGCGTGGACAGCGCCTCGCCGTCGACGTCCTCGGCAATGATGAACAAGGGCTTGCCAGCGGCAAGCGCCTTTTCCAGCAGCGGCAGAAATTCCTGCAAGTTGGAGATCTTGCCCTGGTTGATCAGAACCAGTGCGTCTTCCATGACTGCTTCCTGGCGTTCCGCGTCGGTGACGAAGTACGGGGACAGGTAGCCCTTGTCGAACTGCATGCCCTCGGTGAGGACCAGTTCGGTGGACGTCGTGGAGGACTCTTCGATGGTGATGACACCATCCTTGCCGACCTTGTCGAACGCCTCGGCGAGCAGGTCTCCGATCTCCTGGCTCTGTGCGGAGATGGCGGCAACTTCTGCCACCTGTCCGCCAGCCACCGGGCGTGCGTTTTCCAGCAGTCGAGCGGCAATGGCCTCCACGGAGACCTGGATGCCGCGCTTCAGCTCGCCGGGAGCCGCACCTGCTGCCACGTTGCGCAGTCCTTCTGAGACCAGTGCCTGGGCCAAGACGGTGGCGGTGGTGGTGCCGTCGCCGGCAACGTCGTTGGTCTTGGTGGCTACTTCCTTGGCCAGCTGTGCGCCAAGGTTCTCGTAGGGGTCCTCAAGCTCCACCTCGCGGGCGATGGTCACGCCGTCGTTGGTGATGGTGGGGGCGCCCCACTTTTTGTCAAGCACAACGTTGCGTCCGCGCGGCCCGAGGGTCACCTTGACGGTGTCCGCCAGTTTGTTGATGCCGGCCTCGAGGGCCTTGCGTGCGGCGTCGTTGAATTCAAGCTGCTTTGCCATGCGTTTGTCCTTTCACGCAAAGACCCCGCACCCGTATTCGATGATCTCGACAGGCTCGATTACCGAAAATGCCCGGCGCGGGGCTTTGCAAACGTGGTTGCTGGGCGAAAGTCGTTACTTAACGACGATGGCCAGTACGTCGCGGGCGGACAGAACCAGCAGCTCTTCGCCACCGGTCTTCACTTCGGTTCCACCGTACTTGGAGTAGATGACGACGTCGCCCACGGCAACATCGATCGGGACACGGTTGCCGTTGTCATCAACGCGGCCGGGGCCCACTGCCACAACTTCGCCCTCCTGGGGCTTTTCCTTGGCAGTATCCGGGATGACCAGACCTGAAGCGGTGGTCAGCTCTGCTTCGAGCTGGCGAACAACAATACGATCCTCAAGAGGCTTAATAGAGACCGACACTCGGACCTCCCCTTCACATGCGTAAATTTTTGGCTGCCTGGCAGTCTTCTTCGCCAAGTTGTATGGGTTCCAACCGTCGTCGCGGTGCCGGTGGTGCCCCTTGGCCAAGAAGGAAAGCGAGTTAGCACCCTCAGGGCGAGAGTGCTAACACCGACTCTAGGGAATCCGTTAGCACTCGGTCAAGGCGAGTGCCAGATTTTCACTTGAAAGCACGACGACGGCGGGCCCGGTTTCGCTCACGGCGCACCATGGGCGAGCCTGTCACGGTTACGCCAGCATCCACACCGGTGCAAGGATGATGAAATGACAAGCACCATTGCGCCGGTCAGGGTGCGCGATATGAAGAAATCCTATGGCCGCTTCACTGCCGTGGACGGTATTTCCTTCGACATCGAGCAGGGTGAAACTTTTGCCCTGCTTGGGCCCAACGGCGCAGGGAAAAGCACCGTCATTGAAATCCTTGAAGGCTACCGGGACCGCAGCAGCGGCGACGCACAGGTTTTGGGCGTCGACCCGCAACGCGGCGGCCTCGAGTGGAAGGCGCAGCTGGGGATCGTGCTGCAATCCACCGGTGAGAGCGGCAACGTCACAGTGCTGGAGCAGCTGACGCACTTCGCGGGCTACTACCCCAACCCCCGCAAGGTATCCGAGGTCATCGAAGCGGTGGGCTTGGGCAGCAAAGCTAAAACCCGGATTAGCAAGCTCTCCGGCGGACAGCGACGACGCGTGGACGTGGCGTTGGGCATCATCGGCCGTCCCAAACTTCTGTTCCTGGATGAACCGACCACGGGTTTTGACCCGGAGGCCAGACGCCATTTTTGGTCCCTGATCAACCAGCTCAAGGACGAGGGCACCACTATTCTGCTGACAACCCATTACCTTGACGAGGCGGCAACCTTGGCCGACAGGGCAGGGGTCATCGTGGGTGGAAAACTAGTGGACATGGGTCCCATCGACCAGATTGGCGGGGCCGAAGCGAGGGTTCCGCTCGTGCGGTGGCGGCAGGACGGAGTGGTGCGTCAAGAGCGCACCGCGGAGCCGTCAGCGCTGGCGGCCCGGCTCCACGCCGAGGCCGGAGGGGAGGTGCCGGGGCTTGAAATCACCCGGCCAAGCCTCAGACCTCCTGAAGTAGGTTTCAGGTTCCCTTTGTTTCCGGGGATTTTCTCGGGCGACATGCCGTCGGAAATCCGTTGAATTCTTGAAGTTGTCCGGTAGTGTTTTAGGCATGTCGGAGTCGATTTTGGAGTTTGCGGGAATGCCGGATCCGGCGGTGCTTCGCCGGGTGGATTCGGAGGGCCAGACGACGGTCCTGCTCGGGACGCGGGTGCTATTCTTGTATGAGTGCGACGATGCGGGGATGCGCAATCTGACGGTGGTCGCGGTCACGGACGCCGGGGTGGCGTGCC
>NZ_JASISP010000030.1 GCF_030063185.1 Arthrobacter sp. H35-D1 | reverse complement strand
GACGCGGGCAAGCGGCTTCGGCGCGGTCTCGCCGGGCCGGGTTACGCCAGCGTTTGCCTCCGCGTCAGCGGAACCCTGCCCCGGGTGAGCAGCCACGCGACGGCAGCACCGAAGAGCGGCACCATGATCATCAGTGCCCCCATTTGCAGCCACGGGATGACGATGGGGAAACCGCGCTGCAGCGACAGCACCACAACCATCGGCACCGCCCCGGCGAACATGCCCAGCACGGTGCCGAGCATGGCCGTCAGGAGTGTCTGGGACCCGGAGATGGCCTTGCGCAGCTTCGTGTCCGCGCCCACGCTGGCCAAGGTTGCCTGATCGCTGCGGCCGTCCGCGAGCGCCAGCCCGGCAGTGATGCCGGCGGCACTCAAGGTGATCAGCGCCCCGCCCAACACGATTACCCAAAGGATCATGGCCAGGTTGCCGGCCGGGCCAGTTTCAAAACGAATGCTGTTGAATTGGCCCAACAACGGCTCCATGACTGCCTGCACCTGGTCATTTTCGGCCTGGCTGAGCGGCTTCGGCACCGTTGCCAGCAGCAGCTGATCGCTGACGGGTAGTTTCACGGCCGCCGCTGTGGTGGGCGAGACGACACCGTAAAAGCCAAGGGCCTTCTCCGGCTCCTCCACCACTGCCGGCAGCGATGCGGAGGTCAGTGGTGTGAGCTGCGGGCGCATGCTCGGCTGGCCCTTCGCCGACGGGTTGCCTTGCCCAGAGTTCTCCGGTGCCCTCGGGTCATAGCTGATGAGCTGCGCCGTGCCATCAGGCTGGCGGTACACCTTGTTCGTGATGACCATGCCACCCGCGCTCAGTGCTCGCAGTGCCGCAGTACTTGGCTTGCGTCCCAGCAAGGCGGTCAGTTCGGCTTCCCCGCCAACAACGATGGCTGGAATGGTGTTGTCGTAGTTGGTGTTGCTCATGGACCCCGCACAGCGCCAGTCGCCCAAGGTTGCAGGCTTCCAGTCCGGGGCCAGCTCGCATCGGTTGGCAACAGGTTCTGCCAACGCCCACTGGGGGCATGGAGTGTCAAAAGCAACTTCCATGCCTTGCTGGTTCCCTCTCGCCACTTCCTGTTGGTCCAGCTCGCACTGGGTGTCCCGCGGAGTGCCCCGCAGGACCTGGGTCCGGATATTTGGCCCCAGCGCGTCGCTCAGCAGCGAGGTTGCTGCCGTCGGATCGAGGTGGGAGAGCCCCATCGCTTCAGCGCTACCCATTCCACCGCCATAGTCCGTGAACTTGTAGTCCGTGAATTCCAGTCGGATGCCGGCTTGTTTGGGGTTGAACTGCCACTGATAGTTGCTGCTGCTGTCCGCCATGGTGCTGGCCGTTCCCACCATGAGCGCGCCGGACAGCGTGGCCGCCGCAAGCACCGCGGCAACGGCGGGCACCGTGCGCCCGCGGTTGCGGGCTGCATCGCGGGCAGCCAAGCGCAGCGGCACGGGCAGCCACGATGTCTTCGCGGTCAGCAATCCGATCAGCCGTCCCGTCAGGCAGATCAACCCAACAACCAGCGCAACGGCACCACCGATGATGAGGCCCGATGTCAGCGGAACCCACATGTATGACTGTTCGTGGTCCCGGACCCTGACGTTGACCACCCCTGCAGCGGCCATGGCCAAGGCCGCCAGCACCAGCAGGGACCACCCCACCCGCGGGGTCCACTTGGACGGCGCCTCCGCCGCGCGCCCGGATTTCAGTGCAGCAAGCGTTGCCTGCCGGGCCACCGCACGGGCAGGGACCATGGCCGCCACGAGCCCCGCCACGACGCCGAGAACCACCAGGGCCAGGGCGGGCAGCCACATCAGGTGCACCCCCGGGAACCGGCTGGAGCCTTGGGCCTGCACCACCAGCACGACGGTGACGGCGGCCACGCTGCCCAGCACAGCTCCCACAACACCTCCGGCGAGCCCCAGCCACAGGCCCCCGGCCGTGACAGTTGTGCGCAGCATGGAAGTTTCCGCGCCGGAGGCTGCCAGCAGGGCAAGGTCGCGCTGCTGCTTTCTGGCACCGACGGCAAAGGCGGCACCTGCCAGGAGGCCCACCTCCAACAACGCCAGGACCCCGATGAGCCCTACCAGAAGCAAGGTGGAGAGCATGCTGGAGTTGCGCCAGGCATCCTGCATGTACTGCGCGTCGGCGCCCAGCTCGGCCTTGCTGGGCGGATTCAGGATCAAGTTCCGCGAGGTCAGGTTGATGCCCTGGGCGTTGAACGCCTTGGCGTCGGCCCATCCCAGCGCCTTGTCCCCGGAGAGGTAGATGGTGGCAGGTGGCAGGTCCTGGGCCAGTTCCGCGGGGAACTGTGCCGGAGTCAGGAACAGAAATGATTCGCTGTCGCCTTGCCGCTCGGGGCGAATGGTGCCGACCATGGCAAAGGTTCCGGCCGACGTCGTCAATTCATCCCCGAGTGCCAGGCTGAAGCGTTCCAGCAGGCCGCGGGAGGCGAGCGCTTCCTTGGCGTTGGCCGGGGCAACCCCGTCCAGCAGCGTGTATTTGCCTTGGAAGGCGGGGTTGAGGACGTCGGCAACTGTGACGGCCACCTCAACCTGTGCCTTGCCCACGGCGGTGTGCACGGTGGTTGAGTGCCACGGAATGGCCGTGAAGCCCGCCGGCACCGCATCGGCCGGCAGGGAGGGGATGAAGCCTGGATCCGGGTCGCCCACGGGGGCGCCAAATCCGTAGTCCAGATCACCCTTGACCGGTTGGATGCTCGTGGCGTTTTGGGCGTGCAAATCCGTCAACCGGCCCTGGGTCTGCCCCAGTTCCATGGCCACGGTTTCCGCGGGTGTGGCGATGGCGCTCATGCCCACGGTGGCGGCGGCCGACATTGCAAGAATGGGCAGTGCGATCAAGGCGATGATGAGCGCCGAGCGGCCCTTGTGCCGGCGGATGTCCCGCCATGCCATGGTCAGGGCCAGGCGCAGGCGCGGCTTGCGGCCCCCTTTGACAGGGCTCAGGTCCAGCGCCACCTCAGCGACCCAACCCGGCCAAGAGCACTGACGGGTCCTGTTGCGCGGCGGCCTCGTCCACAATGCGGCCGTCCTTCAGGAACACCACCCTGTCAGCCCAGCCTGCATGCCGTGCCTCGTGCGTGACCATGACGACGGCGGCCCCTGCCTCGGCGCGGCGGCGCAGCACCTCCAGGATACCGTCGCCCGTGGCCGAATCCAGGGCTCCCGTGGGTTCGTCGGCCAGGATCAGCCGGCGGTTGCCCACAATGGCGCGGGCAATGGCCACGCGCTGCTGCTGGCCGCCGGACATTTCATCCATGAAACGGTCCGAGAGTTCTTCTATGCCCACCAGCCGCAGGGCGTCGTTGGCTTGCCGCCGGGCCTTGCGTGCGGGGGTGCCGTCAAGCTCACGCGGCAGCGACACATTCTCGGCTGCCGTCAGGGTGGGGACAAGGTTGAAGTCCTGAAACACATACCCCACGGCGCGGCGGCGCAGCCTGGCCAGCTCGTTGATGCTGAGCCCGCCCACGGGGGTGCCCTCCACGAAGATTTCACCGCTGGTGGCTTGGTCCAGCCCGCCAGCCAGGGTCAGCAGCGAGGACTTGCCCGAGCCCGAGGGGCCCATGATCGCCACGAACTCGCCGGCATGGATGGTCAGGTTCACGCTGCGCAGCGCCGCCACCGAGGTGGCGCCTTCGCCGTAGGTTCGGCTGACGTTTTCCAGCTGCAGAATTTCGTTGCTCATTCGGACACCGCCTTGCTGACCTTGGCGGCCCGGGCCGTGGGTGGCTCGGCCAGCCCGGCCACCGAGCGGGGCCCAACCTTCGTGCGGGACGCGGCGCGCTTGGCCATCCAGCCCTCGCAATGATCCAGCCACCGAACCTCGGCCTCGGTGCTGAAAATTAAGGAATCCAGCACCAGCAACCAGGCGGCGTCCTTGGGATCGCCCGCGCCGGGGTCGCCGGACAGTTGCACGCCGGCGTTGCTTGCTGCCGTGCGGCGTTGGCGCGTGTAGTCCTGCAGCAGCCGCATGGAAGCTGTGCGCTGTGCCTGCACGACGGCGGACACATCCACATCGGTCAGGGTCAGGGCAAGCGCCAATTTGATGGCCAGCTCGTTGCGCGGCGGATTGCTTGCGACGACAGGGGCGGCGAACCAGCCCATCACCTCGGCTCGCCCGGCGTCGGTGATGCTGTAGACCACGTGGCCTTCGCCGTCGTCCCCGTCCTTTTGCACCAGCGCGTCGCGCTCAAGGCGGTCAAGGGTGGTGTAGACCTGCCCAATGTTCAACGGCCAGGTGGCGCCGGTGCGCTCCTCGAACTCCCCGCGCAGCTGGTAGCCGTAGCGCGGGCTTTCCTGCAGCAGGGCCAATAGTGAATGCTTGATGGACAACGCTGGCTCCTTGGTGGGTGTGGCGCGAAAGCCCCCAATGAACCCTCGCGACAGCGGATTGCATACCGCGTATGGCAAATATAGCTACTGAGTATGGTCAACGCAAGCGCGAGGTTGCTTTGCGTCGGAACAGGATCACCTTTCGAACCTGTTGCCGCCAAGCCATTCGAAAGGACAATCAGCTCCGCAATTACGGACTTTTCGGCCATGCCCCGGAGCCATGCGATGCTGGCTGTCCAGTCCCCAGTGGTCGCCGCCCGCAGTTCTTGCTCCAGTTGGGGCGGATTGTGCTGCAAGCGCCGCAGTTGGGTCTTCGACCAATACTGGTTCCCCCGCTTGGTTCCGCGGGCTGTTGAAGAAATGGCCGTTCAGCGCTGCAGCCGGCGCAGTTCTCGCCCTGGCGTATTCTCGCCCTGGCGATCAGGGCAGGGACGCTGTTGCGCTACACCGGCCGCCCTGAATTGGCGGAGTGCCGGCCCTTGATTGTGGTTGGAGTCGTGCCCTTGGAGTGCTGTACTTGGCAACCGGTGGCGGTCCGCTTGCATGACCCGCGCCGGTACCGCGATTGGCGGGTTGCCGGGGCAGCACGGGCGAACTGTGCCGTACACGAAATAGGGCCTTTACGAGGTAAAGGCATTCCCAGCCAGCACTGAAAAGCACCGCCCCTGCAGGAGATACGAAAGTGCCAACGTTTACTGGCAGCCCTGCGGGAGGCTGACCAGCGCAAGAGCCCAAAAGCCTAAAGCGTCAGCAGCACCTTGCCCACGTGCTCTCCGGTTTCCAGATACTCGTGCGCCGCGGCCACTTGGGCCAGCGGGAAGGTCCTGTCCACCATGGGCTTGACGGCGCCGCTGGCCACCAGCGGCCAGACGTGCTCGCGCACCCCGTCCATGATGACCGTCTTTTCCTCCACTGAACGGGCCCGCAGCGTGGTTCCAATGATGGCCGCACGCTTGGTGAGCAGGTTGCCCAGGTTGAGTTCCGCCGTCGCACCTCCCTGCAGGCCAATGACCACCAGCCGCCCGTAGGTGGCCAGCGATTCAACGTTGCGGGCCAGGTATTTGGCGCCGACGACGTCGAGAATCACGTTCGCGCCGCGGCCTTCGGTGAAATCCTGCACGGCGGCAACAAAGTCGTGCGTGCGGTAGTTGACGGCCATGTCGGCCCCGAGGTAGCTGGTGAGCATGGCAACTTTCTCATCGCTGCCGGCCGTGGCAATGACGCGCGCACCGGCGGCTTTTGCGAGCTGGATGGCCATGGCGCCGATCCCGCCGGCCCCGCCGTGCACCAGCACGGTTTCACCGGCCTGCAGCTGGGCCGTCATGAACAGGTTGGAGTGCACCGTGGCGGCAACTTCGGGCAAGCCTGCGGCCGAAATCACGTCAATGCCCTCCGGCAACGCGAGCACCTGACCTGCGGGAACCGCCACCTGGGCCGCATATCCGCCGCCCGTGAGCAACGCCACAACCTTCTCGCCCAGACTGAACGGGCGGGTCACGTTGGGCCCAAACGCTGCGATCCGACCGGAGACCTCAAGGCCCAGGATCTCGGAAGTGCCCGGCGGCGGAGGGTAGAAGCCGCGGCGCTGTTGTACGTCGGCGCGGTTGATTCCCGCGGCAACCACATCAATGAGCACCTCGCCGGGACCTGCCGCGGGGGCCGGCGCCTCGCCCAATGCCAGCACCTCGGGCCCACCCGCGCCCGTTGTAATAATTGCCTTCATAACCTTCTCCATTGCCTGCAAGTACCCGTGAATCTTAGCTGCATGGGCACCCATTTTGGTAGCACCGCCCTGCCTATGAAACACTACTAGGGTTAGGAAGGTTGTCCGAGCGGCCGATGGAGCTGGTCTTGAAAACCAGTGTGCGGTAACCCCGTACCAAGAGTTCGAATCTCTTACCTTCCGCACGTATCAAAAGAAGCGGCCCCGTCACCGGGGCCGCTTCTTTTTGGTTTCGGACATTGTGGCCAAACTGTGGCCGAAGGCGCAGCCCCTTATTTGGAAATCTTGCCCATGGTGCCCGCGATGGGCCGCAGGAAGACGGGCCGGGCCAGGAAGCACGCCCCCACCATGACCACCACCGAGGCGGCGAAGATGCCAAAACCGAGCCACCCGGCGTCCTGGCGCGCAGCGAACATGTGGTTCAGGTTCGCCAGCGCTCCCGTGCACAGCACCAGCGCCACGTGCATGATGACGAAGCCGGTGAAGAACAGCATGACGGGGAAGTGGATCTTGCGCGCCACTTCCATGGGGTAAGCCTTGTCCAATGCGGCGTTGCCCTTGGGCCAGGCCGGGCTCATCCGCGCTCCGCTGATCGCAGCCAATGGCGCGGCGATGAACACCACGGCAAAGTAGGCGAGCACTTGCAGGGCGTTGTAGTTCACCCAGCCGTTTTCCACCGGCCAGCTCAGCGAGGCATACTGCAGGCCGGCGCTCAGCGCGTTGGGCACAATGTCCCAGCTGGTGGGCACAATGCGCATCCAGGCACCGGTGGCGAACAACAGCACCACAAACACGGCGCCGTTGAGCAGCCACAGCACGTCCATGCTCAGGTGGAACCACAGTTCCAGGCTGATCTTCGCCGGCTTGGCCTTCGTCTTTAGCAGCCCGGTGTTCTTCCGCGTCCAGTACGCCTTCGGCCTGGCGGTGGTGCGCACCTGCCAGCCCGACCGGATGATGAGCACCAGGAAGAAGGCGTTGAGGAAGTGCTGCCAGCCGAGCCACGCCGGAATCCCCACGGGTGCGTTCGCGGGCAGCTCGCTGTGGCCGGGGTACTGGAGCAGGAAGTCCTGAATGGGCTCCAGCTCACGGGCCCAGCGGGCCAGCAGCACGACGGCGGCCAGCGCCACCACTGCGGCGGCGGCCCACAGGGCCGGTCCAACCCAGCGCTTGCGCCCACCCTGGGATTGTTCTTTGGGCTTGGTCAGCAGTGACACCGGCCAACCTCCCTAGACGCCCGCGGGAACGCCGCTGCGTGCTGCAATGGCCTCCCGCAGCTGGGGCAGGACCGTGAACAGGTCCCCGACGATGCCAAAGTCGGCGACGTCGAAGATCGGGGCGTCGGCGTCTTCGTTGATGGCCACGATCCGCTTGGCCGTCTGCATGCCGGCCCGGTGCTGGATGGCGCCGGAGATGCCCACGGCAAGGTACAGCTCGGGCGAAACGCTGATACCTGTTTGGCCGACCTGGCAGCCCTGCGGGACGTACCCGGCGTCGACTGCTGCACGGGATGCCCCCAATCCGGCCCCCAGCATGTCCGCCAGTTCCTCAACCAGCACGAAGTTTTCCTTCGAGCCCAGGCCACGGCCTCCCGAAACCACAATGCGAGCCGACCGTAGCTCCGGGCGACCCGAGCCCGTCGAGGCAACCTCTGCGGCCGTGATGGCTGCGGCTGCCTGGGTGGAAACTTCCAGCTGGCGCACCTCCACCATGGGTGAGGCAACGGCCGGGGCAGGCTCGGAGCCGCTGGAGGAGACGGTGACCAGCGCGATGCCTGCGCCAACACCGGATTCCGTCGTGTAGCTACCGCCGAAGATCGAATGGCTCGCCACGACCCGGTCACCGTCCATGGCGATGTCAACGGCGTCGACCATCACGGCGTGGCCGGTACGGACTGCGAGGCGGCCAATGACTTCGCGCGCCGTCGGGCTCGTGGAGGCCAACACGGCAGCGGGCGCATGGCTGGTGATGGCGTCGGCCAGTGCGGCCACCGATGCGGCTGCGACAAGATTTGACGACGCCGGGCACTCACCGACCACGATCGCCGCCGCCCCCAGCCCGCCCAGTTCGGCGACGAGTTCAGCAGAGGCTCCCGGGGGTGCGGCCAGTACGGCGACGGGCTCGCCGAGGCGTGCTGCCAGGCTGAGCAGGTGGGCCGTGGTGGAGCGCAGCGATCCGTCCGCTGCAAGTTCGATGTTGACAAGAATGTTGCTCATGATGGGCAGCCCTTTCAGATCAGGTTTTCGGCGCTGAGGAAGTCAGCGAGCTGGGTGGCGGCGGTTCCGTCGTCGACGACCTTCAGGCCGGCTGCCCGGGCGGGGCGCAGGCTTGCGGACAGGACCACGTTGCCGTTTGCGTGACTGGAGGCCGAATGGCCAACCTCCGCGGCGTTGACAACGGCCATGGGCTTGCGCTTGGCGGTCATGATGCCCTTGAACTTGGGGAATCGTGCCTCGGCTGAACTCTCGGTGATGGACACGACCGCCGGGAGGCGTCCGGCCAGCGTCTGGATGCTTTCGGCGTCCCGGCGCTGCCCGGACACGCTGCCCTGGTCGATGGCAACAGTGTCCATCGAGCCCAGGTATGGGTGCTGCAGGAGTTCGGCAACCATGGCCGGCACAACGCCGCCGCGGCCGTCGGTGGACTCGTTGCCGGCAACGACGAGGTCAAAGCCGCCGCCCTGCACCGCACCGGCGAGGGCCTTGGCGGTGGTGAGGGCATCGGAGCCTGCAAAGGCGTCGTCGATGACGTGGATGGCCGAGTCGGCCCCCATGGAGAGCGCCTTGCGCAGCGCTTCCGTGGCCGTGCCGGGGCCCATCGTGACGGCCACGATCTCCACCGACTTGTCGGCATCCTTTTCGCGCAACGCAATTTCCAGTGCACGCTCGGTGATCTCGTCGGCAACCCGGTCGCTGGCGGACCGGTCGACGGCGCCGGAGGCGGCGAGCAACCTGTCCTCGCCGGTGTCTGGGACCTGCTTGATCAGTACTGCAATCTTCATGGCTTTTCTTCCCGTCCGGACGGCCCTAGGCCGTGGCTGCTTCTAGTACTTCGGTGGTGCCGCCCGCTTCGGCGGTGCGGTGCGTGTAGGTGCCCCGGTCCAGGACGACGGTGTCCGCGACCCGGACTTGAAACACTGCGCCGGTTTCGGTCTTCCAGATGCTGATGGCCAGTTCGTCGCCGGGCACTACGGGTGCAGCGAAGCGGACGCTGAGCGAGCCGAATGTCCCCGGCTCCGATCCGCAGACTTGCTCCAGGAGTACCCGTCCGGCAAAGCCCATGGTGCACAGGCCGTGGAGGATCGGCTTGTCGAAGCCGACCATCTTGGCAAGCTGCGGGTCCGAATGGAGCGGGTTCGTGTCGCCGTTAAGACGGTAGAGGAGGGCCTGGTCAAGGGTGGTTTTCTCCACGACCGTCACATCGGCCGGGCGGTCCGGAACCTCCCAGCTTTCGGACGGACCCTTTGGCCCGTCGAAGCCACCCTCGCCGCGAATGATCATGGTGGTCACGCTCGTGGCCACGGGTTCGCGGGTCTGTGCGTCCAGCAGTTCCGTGCTCAGCTCGATGACCGCGTTCTTTCCCTTGTCATACACGGCGCTCATGCCGCTGACAGGGATCACGGTTCCGCTGGCTGCCAAGGCCTGGTGCAGTGTGATCTGCTGGCCGCCATGCAGGATCTGCGAGAGTTTGAAGTCGCCCAGCTCATCCATGGGCCCCGACGACGAGCCGAGCACCACCGCGAACGTGGGCAGGACCTTTTGCTCGATGCCGCGCGAGTTCTCAGTGGTGAAGGCCAGGTTACGTGTCTGGTCCCCGGCACCGGCGCCCACGCTCAGCGCATACAGGAGTGCATCTTTTGACGTCCAGGAGAAGGGTTCCCCCTCATTCGTCTTCCCAATGTTGTGCATGTGGATCGCCACTGCCCTGCTCCTTTCACGGGGATGTCCCCCAACGATTCAGACGGCCACCCGGGGGGTGGCTTGGATCACTACGTATTAAATACTATAACGAGATTCTAGTTCTTGTCCATGGTTGGGCCGCGCGAGTTTCGTCCATCCCTGCATTGGGCCGAACCCGCTGGATGACACGAGGCGCCCAGCCGGCCCCCGAGCGGGGAGGCCGGCAGGGCGCCTCGTGGTCCGCTGCGCTGCGTTCCGAGCAGCACAGGCGCGGTGATTCAGGCAGCGGCGGTTCAGTCGGGACGCTTCAGTTGGCAGCGGTTCAGTCGGCGGCCAGCACGGGAACCTGGGCCGGCGTTCCGCGCCGGATGGCACGTTCCTGCGTTGTTTCCGGGACCCACTGCACGGGGTGGCGCTTCAGGAGCAGGGCAACGGCAACGGCCAGCACAGCGAACACGAGCACGAAGACAAAGCTTGCGCTGATGCCGCCCTGGGCCACCACGGTGGTCTCCGGGTTCTGGTAACTGGCAAGGATGATGGCTCCGATGGCCGTGGCCGCGGACTGGCCGATGTTGCGGACCATCGTGTTGGTTCCGGCTGTTTCCGAGGTGTGGGTTTCCGGGATGGCTTCAATGAGCACATTGGGCAGGGCGCCGAACGTCAACGAGATGCCAATGCCGTTCAGCGCCATGGCCAGGCAGAATGTCAGCACGTTGCCGTAGGTGAGAAGGATGACGGGTATGACGACTGCCATGAGGGTGAGTCCGCCAATGAAGACCGAGCGTGCGCCGAAGCGGAACGCCAGCTTGCCGCCCAATGGCGAGAAAAGGTAGCCGACAACGGCCGTCAGTGCGCTGAAAATACCGGCCGCCGCCGGGGTGAAGCCCAAGCCAAAGCCCATCACCGTGGGGTACTGCAGAACCATTTGGGTGGGGACGGACATGCCTCCGATGGGGCCGAGGGCAGCGAGCATGGTGGCCGTCATCACGAGGGCGATCTGGCGGTTCTTGAACATCCTCAGGTTCACAATGGGAGACTCGATGCGCAGTTCCCACCAACCCCATACGGCCGCGACGACGATTCCCACGGCCATCAGGCCAAGGAACTCGACCGAGCCAAAGCCGGTCTTCGAGACGTTGGAAAGTGCCAGCAGGATGGCGCTGACGGCGATCGGCAGCAGGACGGCGCCGAGGTAGTCGGGTTTGTCCTTGCTGGGGATCAGTGTGTCGCGGGGAATGACAGCCATGATGGCCGCTGCGGAAATCACGGCAAGCACTGCGGAGAAGATGAAGATCAGGTGCCAGGTGAAGAGCTGGATCATGATGCCGGCAATGAGTGCGCCTCCTGCGCCTGCGATCAGGGCCGAGGCTCCGATCATGGAGACGCCCACGGGGACGCGTTCCTTGGCCATGTGTTCGCGTGCCAGCCCAAAGGCCAGCCCCATCAAGGCACCGGCCGTGCCCTGGATCGCACGGCCCAGGATGATCATGCCCAGGCTGCCGCCGATCAGGGAGATCACTGAGCCGGCGCAGGCGATCATCAAGACGATAACCATGACCTTCCGACGGCCGTACATGTCGCCGAAACGCCCGCCCATGACACCGGCGGAAGCGGAAACCAGCAGGTAGGCCGTGACGACCCAGGCCACCGTGCTGGCATCAACGTGGAATTCCTTGATCAGCGTGGGCAGCGTTACGTACATCATGGACAGTTCGAAGGCCGAGACAACCTCGGCCAGGATGAGAACTGTCACCACGGCGGCGAATCCGGGCCGTTTGAGGTTTTGCAGGGGTCCGGTTTTCCGGAGGTTAGCGAAGGACATCTTCGTCCAGCCTTTCTTGGGTGTGCTGAAAAGAAAGTGGTTGTGCCCTCACGGAATCGGCGGGCAATGTAACGAACATTCTTTGGTACGGCGGACGAACACGATGGTGTTGTGCCGACCGTTCCTCGCCTGCACTGCCGCATAAGGCAGCGCAGGCGATTTTGACACGCTTCCCCACGGCACACCGTTGCGCGGTGCGCCGTGGGTCAAAAAGGGAGAAGCAGTTTGGACCGGTCGCCTAGTTGGCGCCGTAGGCGACGGACTTGGTCCAGAAGAACTCCTCGAGTCCTTCCAAGCCGCCTTCGTTGCCGTTGCCGGAGTGGCCAATGCCGCCGAAGGGGCGCTCGGCCACCGCGTTGGGTGCGCCGTTGACCACCACTTCACCGGTTTCCAGCGCTTCGACGACGCGCATGGCGCGTTTGGCGTCCGACGTCCACAGATAGCCTGAGAGGCCGTAGTCGGTGCTGTTGGCCAAGGTCACGGCATCTGCTTCGTCGCTAAAGCGCAGGACGGCCAGGACAGGGCCGAAGACTTCCTGCCGGGCCAGTTCACTCTGCCGGTCCACGTCCGCCACCACTGTCGGCGGGTAGTAGTAGCCGTCGGCCAGTTCCCCGCCCAGGCGGGTGCCGCCCGTCAGGACGCGGGCGCCGTCGTTCCGGGCCTGGGCCACCATGGCCTCGATGCGGTCGATGGCGGCCTGGTTGATGACAGGTCCGCAGACGGTGTCCAGCTCCAGCGGGCTGCCCACCTTGAGCGAGCCGGCAATGGCAGCCACCCTGGCCGCGAACTCTTCGTAAATGGAATCCTGCACCAGCAGCCGCGTGGGCAGTGCGCAGCCTTGGCCGGTCATGACGCCAAACGCCATGAAGGCCGCGTGCAGGGCGGCCGCCTCGAGGTCCGCGTCGGCAAACACCAGGTTTGCTGATTTTCCGCCCAGCTCCAGCAGGACGGGTTTGAACGTCTGGGAGCACTCGGCCGTGATCTTGCGTGCCGTGTCGGGGCCTCCCGTGAACGAAACTTTTTTGACGAGCGGGTGGGCCACGAGGGAGGAGCCGGCTTCGGCGCCGCCGGTGACAACGTTGAACACGCCGTCGGGAATGCCGGCCTTGCGGATGAGGTCGGCAAAGAGCATGGCGCTGAACGGGGTCAATTCGCTAGGCTTCACCACCACGGTGTTGCCGGCCGCCAACGCGGCCGGCACCTTCATGGCCAGCGACATGAGCGGCGCGTTCCACGTGATAATAATGCCGATGACGCCGTAGGGCTGGCGCAGCGTGTGCCCAAAGGAACCACCGGCACCGGCCACCGACGTGACACGGCCCAGCGGCAACTTGTCGGCCCAGCCTCCGTAGTAGCGGATCCACTCGGCCGCGGCGGCCACCATCAGCTGTGCGGTCCCTGCCGGGGTGCCGTTGTCTGCAGTGGCCAGGGCCGCGAACTCTGCGGTGTGGTCTTCAACGAGGTCGGCCAGCTTCAGCAGGGCCCGCCCTCGCTGGACGGCAGGCGTCGCCTTCCACACTGAAAATGCCGCATGGGCGTTTTGGACGGCGTCGTCAACATCGGCGGCGCTGGCCAACGGCACAGCGGCGTCCGGGACTCCCGTGGCCGGGTTGATGTGTTGGTGGCTTCCGGAACCCGTGGCGCGTGCGGTGGAACCAATGCGCAGGGTCACTTCCGGCAGCACGAATTCGGGCTGCTTCTCTTCGGTCACGGCAACCATCTCAGGCCTCCGCTTCGTAGCGGAGCATGGTGACGCCCGCTTCGGGGTAGTCGCAGAAAACAGGCTTGACGCGCATGCCGATCTTCACGTCCTCGAAGGGAACGTTGACAAGCTCTGTGGAGAACTTGGGACCCTCGTCCCACTGCACAACGGCCAGGACCATGGGGCCCGCCGCGGCAAAGTGCGGCGACACCGGCCGTGTGGTGATGGTGTATGTGTACAGCGTTCCGGCGCCGGAGATCTCCCGCCATTGAAGGTCGTCGGCCAGCGTGCGCGGTGCCAGCGGGCGGGGGTAGAAGATGTATTCGCCCAGCGACGGGGAGTACTGGATGCGGACCTTGTGCTCAGCCAGTGCGTCCCAAAAGGGCTGGGTCAGCGGAGTTGGGACCGGAAGCGGCTGGGTGAAGACCGGCGGTGTGTAAGTGGTGCTCATGGTGTGTTCCTATTCCCCTTCGAAAATCAGTGCTGTTTGCTCGCTCATGATGCCGCCGTTGCCCGTGACAAAGGCGCGGTTGCAGTCCGCAACCTGCGCCTCGCCGGCACGCCCCATGATCTGGCGGGCGCCGTCGATCACGTGATGCATGCCGCCGGCAATGCCCGCCTGCCCAAAGGACAGCTGGCCGCCGGCCGTGTTCATGGGGAAGTCGCCGCGGAACGTGAGGTCGTGCTCGTTCACGAACTGCATGCCCTTCCCCTTTTCGGTAAAGCCGGCATCCTCCAGGCTCATGAGCACGGTGATGGAGTAGCAGTCGTAGATGGAGACCATGTCCACGTCGTCACGGCTGATCCCGGCCATGGAGAACGCCTGATCCGCCGCATGGACCATGGGCGAGTACATGAGGTCCTTGGCGTAGGTGGGCGTCTTGTAGGGGACGCGCTCGCCAAAGCCCTTGATCCAGACGGGCCGGTTCTTTGACTTGGCCGCCATGTCCTTGTTGCCAATCACGACGGCGGCGCCGCCCTGGCAAGGCATCACAATTTCCAGCATGTGCAGCGGGTCGGCGACCATCGGTGAGTCCAGGACGTCTTGTGCCGTGATGGGCTTGCCGTGGAAAACTGCCCCCGGCGTGGCGCAGGCGTTGGTGCGCTGGTCCACGGCAATCTTCGCCATGGCCAGCTCGTCGTAGCCAAACTCGTAGCCGTAGCGTTTGGCGATCTGGCCGTAGGGACCGTTCTGTCCAAGGTTTGCATACGGAATTTCAAATTCCGCCTGCGGGGAGCCGTATTGGTTGGAGGAGGCGCCAAAGTACATGGAATCCTCCATGACGAACGGGCGGCGCTCGTGGGTGGGCACCTCGTGCGTCCCGGGGAACGTGACCAGGACGGCGTCGCACAAGCCAAGTTCGACGGCGGCCGCGGCGCGCCAGACGGCGGCGGCGGAGCCTGCCCCGCCCAGGTCGACGATCTCGGCAAAGTTGGCATCGATGCCCAGGTATTCGGTGATGGTGGACGGCACAAACATGCTGGCTTCACCGATCAGGGGGGTGACGATGCCGTTCACATCCGTCGCATCCAGCCCGGCGTCATCGAGTGCGGCCTTGGATAGCCTGGCCCACTGTTCCAGGTTGAAGGTTTTTTCGCGGGCAAGTTTGCGCTCCGGCGGCAATTCGTAAAAGCCAAGGATTGCGGCTTCTCCTCGAAGGCCCATGGTGATCTCCTCAAATATTCGTTCGTTTTCATCGTCTGCACCTGTTTTTGGGTGCACGGGATGGTGATCTGTTGGTGGTTGCGTGGACGTGCGGCGGCTGCTGCTACGAGCCTGCGCCGGCCGGGGTGTGCTGCAGGACTGAGATTCTCAAGCCGATCTCGGGATGGTCTCCTCCCGCGGCCAGCACGGCGGGCAGGCGTTCCGGGACGTCCCGAGGCGAGCCGCCCGCGTCTGCCGGGAGGGCCAGGATTCCTTGGATTCCGCTATTTCCGGAGCTGTGGCCCACCTCTGACAGCAGCAAATCGGCGCCCTCGTCCCAGTGGAAGCGGGCAGTTGTGGTGCCCATGCCGGTGGAGTACTCCCGGGCGCCAAGCACGTCGCGCAGGACAGCCCCGGCCTGGGACAAATGTGCAACGTTTCCATAAATAAGCGGAATCCGCAGGGGTGCACTGCCGTTCTGTTCCCACGGGCAGGCGAGGCCGCCGCCGTCGTCCGTGCCGGTGATCTCTTCCACGCTCTGCGGCGCCTGCACCATCTGGGCCAGGAAGCCCAGGCCCGTGTCCCGGGGATGCAGGAACGCCTCCTGCCATTGGGGGTGCTCCAGGTTCACCAGGATCGGCTCGATCCCGGCCCTTTGCGCTCCGGCAATGGCCGCCCGGATGTCATGGACCTTGAACGTGATGTGATGGGGGGCCGCCTGGCCGTCATTCTCGGAAAGGAAGCGTTGGATGAACGAGTGCTCCCCGCTCCCCGGTTCCAGCAGCTCCAGCCTCATGTCATCGGCCACGGCCAGCTGGCAGGGGTTGAAAGCTTCCATGCGGAAGCCGCTGGCCCACCGGGCGCCCAGCTCGCGGTTCAGGGCCTCACCGGCCGGTGCCCATGAAGGGACCGCGATGGCCAGGTGGTCGAGCTCGTGGGCGCTCATGCCGCCACCTCCTGGCAGGGCATGGCCGGTGGGGCGGCTACGCGGTTTCGGCCTCGAACTGCGCCAGCCGCAAGCCGACCATCTGCACGAACCTGTCCGAGATCCGCAGCGCCTCGTCCATGGTCTTGTCTCCGGACAGCAGTCTGGCGACCAGGTCCATCAAGACGCACCAGACCATGGCCGTAATGTCCGAGGCCTCGTCCGGTGGCAGCATGGAAAGGTCCGAGAGAATAGGTTCCTCGAGCACCGTGCCAAGTTGCTGCATGAGCGCCGCGACGTCCGGATCGTTCGTGGAGCGCAGCATCAGAATGGCCTTGTAGAAATTCGGCTGCCGTTCGAACGCAGCCAACGCCATGCGCAGCCGCCGGGAGATGCACTCGATCGTGTTGAGGTTCGCCGCCTGCGCCGGCTCCGCCGCGTTGAACGGCAGGCTCCAGTCGTACACGACATTCGCATACAGGTGTTCCTTCGAGGAGAAGTACCTGTAGAGCGTTCCCAGGGCGACGTTCGATTCCGCTGCGACGTCGCGAATCTGGATCGATTCGTACTCGTGGTTGCGCAGCAGCGATTTCGCCGCATCCAGAATCCGTTGCCGTCGCAGCTTTTGATAGGCGGGAAGCTGGATCCTTTCCCCAGATAGCACTCCGGTCATGGTTCGCCTCCTGCGTATATATCCGGTTGGTTACCAACGCTACCACCGGGCCTTGAAGCAGACGCGTTCAGCGGCTTTCATGACTTGTCCTTCCAACGGATCAGGGCGTCGAGCGCCTCAATCTCGTCGCCGGCTACACGCAGCGGGTTGATTTCCAGCTCTTCGAGCTCGTCGCCGAGACCCACTGCCACCTGTGAAATCCGGAAGATGGTCTCGGCCAGCTTGTCCAGGTCCGTCGCGGCATTTCCGCGAAAACCTGTCAGCAGGTCAATGCCCTTGAGGGATTCGAGCATGCGGCGGATCTCGGCCGGCCCCACGGGCAGCAGGCGCAGTGCGGAGTCCTTGAGGATCTCCACCATGACGCCGCCAAATCCGACGGCGAGCACCAGTCCCCAGTGCGGGTCCCGGACAATTCCCACGAGCAGTTCGTTCCCGGCGGGCCGCATGGGCGAGACGGCCACACCCTGGATGTGCGCCTCTGGGGCGAGATCTGCCACGGAGGCCATAATGAAGTTGTACGCCTCGGTGACGGCCTCGGCGTCGCGCAGCATGAGCCGGACTCCGCCCACCTCCGTCTTGTGCGCAATGTCTTCGGAGGCGATCTTGAGGACCACTGGGTAACCCATGTCACCGGCCGCCGCAACGGCCTCCGCGGCAGACGTGGCGATGGCGGCGGGAACATAGGGAACGCCGTGCTTGCGCAGGAACGCGCCGGCCTCAATTTCACTCCAACTTTCGGCACCGGACGGCTTCTCAATCACGCCTGCCGGTGCAACCACGGGGTCGCTGGCGAGTTCATCCGACCGCTTGCTCCACCAGGCGCTGCGAGCCACGGCAGGGATGCCGCGGTCAAAGGAATCCGAAGCATGCGGCAGGCCGTGTTCGTTGGCGAAAGCACGCCCAAAATCGGTCACCTCGGTGGGCAGGAAGCTCATGCCGATGACGGGCTTCGGCGATGAGGTCAGCTGGCGGTGCAGCTCATCCTGGTTCAGGCGCCCCATGTCTGCCATGGGCTGACTCATGGGCCAGCCGCTGTTGATGACGATGAAGTCAAAGTTGTCGTCGTCAATGAAGCACTGGTTGGCCTTGGTCATGATGGTCGGGTCCACCGAGATGTATCCGGTGGTGTCCATGGGGTTGTTGACGGTGGAGAACGTGGGCAGGCCGGCGTCGTGCAGGGCCCGCACAGTGTTCTCGGCAGGGGCGGGCATGTCCAGTCCCGCCTCCTCGGCCTTCTCGGCGATCAGTGCGCACATGGCGCCGGATCCCGTCACCACGCCCATGCGATTGCCGGAAATCCGGCCGTGGGATTCCATGATCCCGGAAGTCGCCACCAAGTCCTCGATGTTGTCAACCCGCACCACGCCGAACTGCCTGCACGCGGCGTCGATGATCTTGTCATCTCCTACGAGCGAGCCGGTGTGGGCGGCTGCCACGCGGGCGGAGGCCTCCCCGCGCCCGGCCTTGAACACCACGATGGGCTTGCCCGCCAGGCGGGCGCGTTGCGCCACGGACAGGAAGTGCCCCGGGTCGGAGATTTGCTCCAGGTAGGCGGCAATAACGCGGGTGTCCGGGTCGTCAACGAGCATGTCCATGACGTCGATGGCGGTGATCATGGCCTCGTTGCCTACCGTGACGGCCGTAGAGCAGCCCACCCCGCGAGAGGCCATGTGCGGCAGCAGGTAGATGGCCAGGGCTCCGGATTGGCTGGCCACGCCGACACCTCCGGCGATCATGGGCATCTGCGTCATGTGGCTGAACGCGGCTACCTTCGCATGGGAGTTCACGAAGCCCAGGTTGTTCGGGCCCAGGATGAGTTGGCCGGCTTCGCGGGCCAGCTCCACGAGCCGCGCCTGTAGCGCCTGACCCTCCGCTCCGGC
Source organism: Arthrobacter sp. H35-D1 (assembly GCF_030063185.1). Taxonomy (GTDB): domain Bacteria; phylum Actinomycetota; class Actinomycetes; order Actinomycetales; family Micrococcaceae; genus Specibacter. The sequence continues at coordinate 13,926 of NZ_JASISP010000030.1, read as the reverse complement.
CTCGCCGAGGCCGGAGGCCAGCATGACCAGGTTGCGGATGCCTTTGACCCTGGCCTCTTCAAGGATGGTCTCCAACGAGTTGACGCCGGTGAGCACAATGGCCAGATCGGGCACGGCGGGGAGTTCAGCGATCGAGGTGAAAGACGGCTGGCCGTGGCACTCCTCGCCGCGCCGGTTGACCATGTACAGCTCCCCTTCAAAGCCGCCTGCCAGGAGGTTGGAATGGGTGAAGTGGGACCAGCTGGACTTCGAGTTGGCACCGATGATCACAATGCTTCGGGGCTCAACAAGCTCCCTCAGCCTTGCCGTGTCAAGGTTCTTCAATGTGGCGGCCTCGCCTGTCATCGTTGTCATGCGAAAAGTGTTCCTTTCGGTGAAACTTAGATTACTGAAGGATTGTTCCTCGCCGCGCGGTTCCTGCGGCGGGTGCGGTGCCTAGCCCCGGGGCAGGCCAAGGATGCGTTCGGCGATGACATTGAGCTGGATTTCAACCGTGCCGCCGCCAATGAGGACCTGGGGCACACCCAGCAGCCCTGTCACGGCGTCCCCCGGAGCCTGGGTAAACAGGGCTGCCGGTCCGGCCAGTTGCAGAACCACCGTGGCGGCTTCACGGGAGAGCCGGGCGTGGGCAACCTTGGCGAGGGAGGAACCGACTCCGGGCTGGAGACCGTTGACCTGGCGCAGCGTTTCGCGCAGGTTCAGGGCGCCAATGGCGGAGCTCACGGCCACAATGCGGCCCAGCGCCGCGTAAGCCTCGTCAGCGGCGCCCGCACAACCGCCGTCGCTGATGAGCCGGCGCAGGGACTCTTCTGTTCCGGCCGAAACGCCGGAGGAGATCTGGGTGCGCTCGTTCTGCAGCGTGGTGGCCGTGATTCGCCAGCCTTGGCCAGGTTCGCCCAGCAGGAGTGCGTCCGGGACGAACACGGAGTCCAGGAAGACCTCATTGAATTCGGCCTCGCCCGTGGACTGCTTCAGTGGCCGGATGTCCACACCCTTGGCGCGCATGTCAACGAGAAAGTAGCTCAGGCCCTTGTGCTTGGGCACGTCGGCGTCGGTGCGTGCCAGGCAGATGCCCCAGTCCGCCTCGTGGGCCCCGGAGGTCCACACCTTTTGCCCCTTCAGCTCCCAGCCGCCGTCGACCTTCACGGCGCGTGTGGACAGGCCAGCGAGATCGGAGCCCGCGCCGGGCTCGGAGAACAGCTGGCACCAGATGAGCTCGCCGCGCAGGGTGGGAAGGGCAAACTGCTCCTTCACCGTGTCGCTGCCGTAGGCGAGGATGGTGGGCATGGCCCACTCGCCGATGACCGACGAGGGCTGGGTCAATTTCCGCCGAGCATATTCCTGGGCGATGACCACCTGCTCCGCCGGGCTGGCACCGAGGCCGTACGGGGCCGGCCAATGCGGGGCCGCAAGCCCGTTTTCGGCCAGGAATGTGCGTTGCGAGCCGCGTGAATTCCACCGCCCGCCGTCGTGCTCATTCTTCAGGTCGCAGGCTTGGTCAAGGAGCGTACTGATGCGCTGGCGGAAGGCGGGATCTTCATCCGGGAGTTCAATGTCGATGCGGCGGTCCAAATTCAGTGCAACGCGACCCAAGGCTTCCACACGGGCGCTGACGGGCGCCACCTGCGCAGCCAGGGTGATGGCGCGGCGCAGGTACAGGTGGGCGTCGTGCTCCCAGGTGTAGCCAATGCCGCCAAAGATGGTGACGGCCTCCGTCAGCGCGTCCACTGCCGGGACAATGCCCGCTTGAATGGCGGAGCCGGCCGCGAGCGCCTGCTGGTCTGCGTCCTGGTCCATGGCCACCAGCGCCGACCAGGCGGCAGCAGTGGCCAGTTCGGAGGCGATGAGCAAGTTGGCGCACTTGTGCTTGACGGCTTGGAAGGAACCCACGGGCTTGCCGAACTGTTCGCGGATTTTGACGTACTCCGTGGTGGCTTCCACGGCCCAGCGCATGATGCCCGCGGCCTCTGCGGCGAGCAGGCCGGCCTGCAGGGTTTGAACATGCTGCGCGTCGAGGCCCGCCAAAACGTCATTGGCGTTAATCTCCAGGGAGTCCAGGATCAGCGTTCCGGCGTCGCGGGTCAGGTCCGTGCAGCTGCCAGCCGTTTTGGACAGGCCCGCGCTCTCGGCGGCAACAAGGGCAAAGCGGGTTGCCGTCCCGTCATTGAAACCGACAACGAGCCATTCAGCCGAAAGCAGCGACGCCACTTCCACGCGTCCGTTCAGTGTCCATCCTTCACCGGTGGTTGCGGCAGTGATGGCGGAGGTGGGCATGACCAAGGCCCCGGTGGCCCCCTCCGCGAAGATGTCCAGGCCGTGCGTGGATGCCTTGCATTCGGCGGCTCCCGCCACAGCCGCACTGGCCAGAACGGTGGATACATAGGGTCCGGGCACCAATCGGCGCCCAAATTCTTCAACCACGATCGCGGTATCGGCAACGCTGCCGCCCTGCCCTCCGCGTTCCTCGCTAATGTGCAGGGAGTGGAGTCCGTTGTCTACCAGCTCGCCCCAGTGTGCGGGGCGGCCGCCTGCACCGTAAGCGTCGAATAGTTCGCGCGTCTGCAGGATGTCGGCGAACCGATCAGCGAATTCAGAAACGGCGGCAGCCAGATCGGCGTGCTCTTCGGTGAGGGACAGCGGCATCTAATCACTCCAAAATCACGGACGGACCCTCCCGGAGGGGAGGTGGCCCGTCCAGCGGGATATTTGTTAACTGAAACTAGAGTCTAGTTTAAGTTTGTGATTTGGGCAACAGTTTTTTGGAATCGGGTTCTAAAATCTTTTTTGCACTCCGGGGGTGGCCGGCACAGGAAGCTTGCCGAATGCGCGGGCGCCCGCCACCTCAACAGCAAAGGCACTTGTTCGAACATCCTCCCCGGACTTGGCCTGCGCAAGTCACTCTTTGACACTTTTTCTTCCGTTTTCAAACAAGAAGCCGGAATTTGCTTGACCGCAAGCGTCCGTTCATGAATGATTCACAACTATGTGTTTGGCTCAAACACGACCCTGCAGGGATGGTCGGGGGGACCATACTTTTGCTGCTTCTTCAGAGCGCCTCCAACTAGTGTCTGCGGTTCATCATCACTCACGGCACAATGACGTGCCACCCTTTCGAGAGTTGGAGACATGACGAGCAACAACTTCATCAAGGCAGGACTGGGGGCCGTGGTGGCCTTTGGCCTGGCCGTGGCCCCGCTGGCGATCTCGCCGGCTCTGGCCACCGACGACCCGGCACCCGGGGAATCCACCGCCGTTGCCACCGCTTCACCGGCACCCGCGGAAACAACCACCGGTGCCACCGCTTCACCGGAGTCACCGGACTCCACCGGCTCTGCAGCGGCAAGCACGACGGCGGAACCCGCGCCAGGCGACGCTCCCCCGGCTCCCGTCCCCCTAACAGACAAACCGGCCAACGCCTTGTCCGCATCTCCGGCTGTGCCGAACGTGATCATCAACGAGGCCTACGTCAACGGCGGCAGCGCCAACGCGGCCTACAAAAACAAGTTTATTGAACTGCACAACCCCACTGATGCGGACATCAGCCTCACCGGATGGTCGTTGCAGTACCGCTCGGCCGGTGGAACGGCAGCACCAAACGATGTGGCTGTCCTTTACGGCATCATCAAGGCCAACGACTATTTTTTGATCAATGGCGGCTCCAACGGTGCCAACGGTCGGGACCTTCCTGCGACCGACTACACCAAAACCACTATCAACCCCTCCGGGTCCGCCGGAACGCTGTTCCTCTCCAACCAGGCCGCGGAACTGCCGGCGGATCTTGCCACCGGCTCACTGGTGGGCACTGACGGTATTGTCGATGTGCTCGGCTATGGCTCTTCCAACACCTTCGAGACGGCTCCCGCCCCGAAGCCCAGCGTCACGAACTCCCTGAACCGCACCGACTTCGCGGACACGGATGACAACGCGGCTGACTTCTCCAAGCAAGATCCGAGCCCCACGGGAACACAGGGCGGCGCCGAACCCCTCCCGGATCCGGAAGACTCCGGCAACAAGAGCATCGCCGAGATCCAGGGCACAGGCGCCACCAGCCCGTTGGTGGGCACCGCTGTCACCACCAAGGGCGTCGTGACCGCGGCCTACCCCACGGGTGGCTTCAACGGCTACTTCATCCAGACGCCAGGCACCGGCGGAGACCTTGATCCCGCGACCCACAAGGCCTCCGACGGCGTGTTCGTGTACTCCCCAGCCACTATGGACGCCGTGAAAATCGGCGACTACGTCCAAGTGAGCGGCCTCGTCAAGGAATTTGGCAACGCCGATGATGCCACCACGACCACGGAGATCGAGGTCCCCGCCGGCGGCATGACTCTGCTGACCGACGTTGTTGAGGCGGTCAAGGCCGCAGCCATTGCCGTTCCGGCAACCGATGCAGGACGCGAAACCCTCGAAGGCATGCTGGTGGAACCGCAGGGCGAGTTCACCATCACCGACAACTACACCCTGAACAACTACGGCGAGGTGGGCCTCGCCACGGGCACCACCGCGTTGGTCCAGCCCACGGCCGTGGCACCCTTTGGTTCTGCGGAATACGAGGCGACGGTTGCCGAGAACGCTGCCCGCGCCATCAGGCTCGACGACGGCGCCAGCACCAACTTCCTCAGGGCCCCGGGATCCGCAACCCCACTTCCGTGGCTGAGCCAAGGCACACCAATGCGCGTTGGCTCAAGTGCCGACTTTATTGCACCCGTCATTTTTGACAACCGCAACAACGCCTACAAGTTCCAGCCGTTGGAGGCCCTTACCCCGGACAATGCCGGCGAAGTGCAGCCCATCGCCTTCGGCAACACCCGCCAAGACACCCCGGATGCTGTTGGCGGGAACGTGAAAGTTGCCTCGTTCAATGTGGAGAACTATTTCCCCACCACGGGCGATCAAAACACCAGCTGCAAGTTCTACACCGACCGGGACGGGAACAACATCTCCGTCCGCTCCGGCTGCCTGCAGCGCGGTGCCGCCGATGCGGCGAACCTCAAACGCCAGCAAGACAAGTTGGTGGCTGGCATCACCGCCTCCGGCGCCGATGTGCTCTCACTGGAGGAACTTGAAAACTCCGCCAAGTTCGGCCAAGACCGCGACGCAGCCATCTCCACTTTGGTGGACGCACTCAACGTGTCCGAGCCGGACACGTGGGCCTTTGTCCCCTCCCCGTCCGTGCGGCCCGCACTGGACGACGAAGACGTCATCCGCACCGGCTTCATCTACAAGAAAAAAGTTGCCGCACCCGTCGGCGAGTCGGTGATCCTGGACGATGCAGCCTTCACCGGCGTTGCCCGGCAGCCGCTGGCACAGTCCTTCAAGCTGGCCGGTGCCGCTGATTCCACCAAGGTGCTGCTGATCGTCAACCACTTCAAGTCCAAGGGTTCGGCGCTTCCAGGCGACGACGACGAGGGCCAAGGCAACTCCAACAAGGCACGCACCGCCCAAGCCACGGCCTTGGTGGCGTTCTCCACGGAACTGCAGCAGTCCCAGGGCACCAACAAGGTGCTGTTGATGGGTGATTTCAATGCCTACCAATTTGAAGATCCCATCAATGTCATGACCAGTGCAGGGTATGTGGACCAAGGCAGCAAAACCGGCAAGCATTCCTACAGCTACGGCGGCATGGTCGGTTCCCTCGACCACATACTTGCCTCCCCTGCTGCCAATTCCCTCGTATCCGGCGCCGATATTTGGAACATCAACTCCACCGAGTCCGTCGCCATGGGCTACAGCCGCTACAACACCAATATCACCAACTTCTACGCCCCGAATCAGTTCTCCGCCTCCGACCACGACCCCGTGGTGGTGGGGCTGAACATGTCCACGCAGCCGGTGGGCACCAAGGAACTCAACCTCCTGAACATCAATGACTTCCACGGCCGCATCGACAAAAACACGGTGAAGTTCGCCGGTACGGTGGAGCAGCTGCGCGCAGCTTCGGGCGATGCCAAAACGGCATTCCTGTCCGCCGGCGACAACATTGGTGCCAGCTTGTTCGCTTCCGCCTCACAGCAGGACCAGCCCACCATCGATGTGCTGAACGCGCTGGGGCTGCAGGCCTCCGCCGTCGGAAATCATGAGTTCGACAAGGGCTATGCGGATCTGGACGGACGCGTTGCCGAAGCCGCCAATTGGCCCTATCTGGGGGCCAACGTGTACGCCAAGGGAACCACCGACCCTGTGCTGGACGAGTACACGATCATCACAGTCAACGGTGTGAAGGTGGCCGTCATCGGGGCCGTCACGCAGGAAACACCCACGCTGGTGACACCAGCTGGAATCTCCATGCTGGACTTCGGCGACCCGGTTGAAGCAGTGAACCGCGTGGCCAAGGAGATCGCCGACGACCAACTCGCCGACGTCATTGTGGCCGAATTCCATGAGGGCGCAGGCATGGGAACACCCGACGGCGCAACCTTTGAAGAGGAAGTCGCCGGCGGTGGCGCGTTCGCCGAAATCGTTGAAAAGACCAGCCCATTGGTCAACGCCATCTTCACCGGCCACACGCACAAACAGTACGCGTGGGATGCACCCATCCCCGGCGTTACAGCTGATGCAGCTCTGAAAACCCGTCCCATCCTCCAAACCGGGAGCTACGGGGAGAACATTGGCCAGGTTCAGCTGTTCGTCGATGCAGACACCAATGCGGTGACCGCGTACACGCAGCAGATCGTTCCCCGCACCACGGAGGACGATGCAGCTCTCGCGGACGAGTTCCCGCGCGTGGCCGAGGTCCAGCGCATTGTTGACAAGGCTCTGGCCGACGCCAAGGTGGCAGGAAGCGTTCCTGTCGGCGAGATCACCGCCGACATCACCACGGCGCAGACCTTCGATCCCGTCACAGGCGAATACTCCCGTGACGACCGCGCCAACGAATCCGCACTGGGCAACTTGGTGGGCAACGCCCTCCTGGACGCACTCAAGGAGGAGCAAACCGGCGGAGCCGAGATCGGCGTCGTCAATCCAGGCGGCCTCCGCGCAGATCTGCTGTACAAGAACGAAGGCTTCCCGGACGGCCAGGTCACCTACGCGAATGCCAACGCCGTGCTCCCGTTCGTGAACAACCTGTACACCACCTCTCTCACCGGAGCTCAGGTGAAGACCATGCTGGAGCAGCAGTGGCAGACCAACGCGGACGGCACCATTCCCAGCCGCCCGTTCCTGAACCTTGGCCTGTCCGACAATATGGACTACACCTACGATTCCACCCGCGAGCTGGGCGACCACATCACATCCGTTGTCATCAATGGTGCGCCGCTGGATCTTGAGCGGTCCTACCGTGTGGGCACGTTCGGCTTCCTGATCACGGGCGGGGATAACTTCCGCGTGTTTACCGACGGGTCCAACACCAAGGATTCCGGTCTCATTGACCGCGACGCTTGGATTGCGTACCTCAGCGACAAGTCGATCACCGCACCCATCGCACCGGACTTCTCACGCCGCGGCGTGGACGTCGTCGACGCTCCGGCGAGCGTCACCGAGGGCCAGGAAGTCACGGTGGGCTTGCAGAAGCTCGACCTGACGTCGCTCGGAGCGCCCGACTCCACGGAAGTCACTCTCCGATATGAGCCTTCCGGCAGCGGCGGTGGGACTGGTTTCGCGGTTCTGGCCGCAGCGGTCCTGCCGGCCGAGCTTGGCACGTTCCCGGTCACCGATGGTGCGGCAACGTTGAACTTCACGGTTCCCGAGGAGCTCAACGGCGGACGCTTCACCATCACCACCGACGGCGGCACCTACGCCCGGCTTCCGATCACCATCCCGGTGACGGCCGGTACAGGAACACCGACGCCGACACCCACGGAAAGCGCGACGCCGACCACGACACCCACACCCACAGAAAGCCCGACATCAACCGCGACGCCTACACCCACGGCAAGCGCGACACCCACGACGACGGAAAGCCCGACACCGACCAAGTCGCCCTCAGCGACTAGTGGCTCGGGCAACGGTGCGGGTAACGGCGCTGGGAACGATTCAGGTAATGGATCCGGCACCGGCGCAGGCACCGGCGCAGGCAACGGATCCGGCACCGGCGCTGGCAACGGATCCGGCACCGGCGCTGGAAACGGTTCAGGCAACGGATCAGGCGACCTCGCGTCAACGGGAGCCACCGCGCTTCCGCTGGGGATCGGCGCCCTGGTCCTGTTGGGGGCCGGCGCTGCAGTTGCCATGGCAGCCCGCCGCAAGGCAGCCCGCCACTAAAACTGGCAACACCCTGGACGCATCGATCCGGGGCAGCAGTGAAATGGCCGTCCGTTGTGAAACCCGCAGCGGATGGCCATTTTGTGTCTGCTGCACTGCGGGAGGGTTCCGGGAAAAGGCACTAAAGCTGCAGGAGCGTCCCAGAAAAGGACGCCAAAGCTGCAGGAGGGTCGGGGGGAGGGGCGGTCAGGCGAGAATGGCTGCTGCGATCACGTCGGCGTCGCGCACCGTGCGGTATCCGCTGCGGTACTTCGCCGAAGCCTCCGCTGCGATGGCCGTCCCCCACTGCACCGAGGAGAGCTGAAGGCCCAGGACGTACAGTCCGGCCACCGGCACACCCGCACCATCCAAGGGACGGTAGGGAGGCAACGAAACGTCCAAGCCGCTTGTCACCACGGGTTGGCCGTCCGAGGCCAGCATGACGCGGGGGCGCGCCAACCCGTCCGCGAACAAGTTTTGCAGCAGCAGCGACTCGCTGGCCTGCACATCGTTGGCCGGGGCCAGCGCCTCCACCACGCACCGCGCAGTCCACGGCTCGTCGGCCACCCACGGAGAACTGACGGTAAACATGCCCTGCTCAATCCGAAAACGCGGATCCGGTCCGGCAAAATGCACTACGCCTGCCCGCACCAGGGCAGCCAATTGCTCCACGCGCAGCGCCGGCGGACCGCTGGCCAGCCCTTCGACGAAGCCTTCAAACCAGCCGCGCAACTCCCCCAGCCACGAGTCTTGGGTGATGCCCTGGTCGGCCACCAGCGACTTGATGATGGCACGCCCGGCATTGAGGGCGCAGATGGCCATTTTGACGGGGTCGTCCTCCCCGCGCGCGGACCCTGCGGCATCTTCAGCCAAATACGCCAGCACCGCCGCGTCCAACTCTGCACGCGTGGCGAAGCGGTGCTTCTCGCCGGGGCGCGGCAGGTGTCTGGACAGCGGCCGGGCCAGGCCCTGCAGCTCCAGCAGGTGTTCGGCCGGCACATGCGTCGCCAGCAGTTCCTTCAGCCGCTGCTCCCACTCCGCCCCGCCGCCGTCGTCGAGCCCGGAATGCAGCAGGGCATCCAGCTCCGGCAGGAATTCCGCCGCAACCGCTTCGGGCCGGGTCCGGACCAGCGTTGTGTAATACGCCCACAAAGTGTCGCGGTGCAGCAGCGGCCAGATGTCGTGGCGAAAACCGGCGGTGGCGCCCATGGCCCGGATCGCCGCCGCGGCGTCCTCGCCCAGAAAGCGCAGCACCACGCTGTGCGGATAATGGTTGGCGAGTTCTGCCTTGGCCCGGTACGGGGTGCCGCGGCGCGAGGCCCCCACAATGACCGGCTCCCGTCCCGAGGGTACATAGCGCAACGCCTCGCCGGCGGGGTGGCCCGTCGGCTCGAAAGCACCGCCGCGGCCCTCCGTCAGCTGGCCCAGGACATCGAAAAAGTTCAGCCCCATGCCGCGCACCAGCACAGTTTCACCGGCAGGAATCCGCTCCCAGTCCACGTCGTTGGGGACCGCGGGCGGCAGGTACGTGAGCCCGTTGGCGCGCGCCTGCATGCGGAGCTCGCGCTGTGCCGGGCTCAGCTTGGACTCCACATGCCCCAGCGCCAGCACCACCTGGTCGGCGTGGAGCTTCTCGCCTTCCAAAAGTTCGACGACGAAGCCGCCCTTTTCGTGCTCCCTCGCCACCCGCTTGGCCTCGGCAGCGTGGATGGTGAGGGTGACGCCGTCGGGCATGGAGCGTTTCAACTGCTCAAAGCACCAGCTCAGGTAGCGCCCGTAGAGGGGCCGGCTGGGGAAGTTTCCGGCCTGCAAGAAGGCAAGTTCGCTGCGGTCGTCGGCGCTGAGCTGCTCCCATGGCGTTGTTTGCTGGGCGGCGCGCCATTCATTGAAACTGCAGCCGGCCAACGGCGCGGCGGCCACCCCCTGGTCCGGGACAAGCGTGGGGTAAAAGCTCTGCGTGTTCATCAGGTACAGCCGCGACTGTCCGGTGCGCCATACGTGGCCCGGACCCGGAGGAAAGGGATCAACCAGGTGGATGTGCAGTAGTTGGGCCGTTGGATCCAGTGTGTGCTGCGCCAGCAGTCGTTCCATGACGGAGGTCCCGCGGGGCCCCGCCCCCACTATGACCACTGTTTGCATGCCCTTGGTTTCCACCTCTTGAGCTTAACTGATGGCACCCTGCACGACGCCGTTTTCGGCGGACGCCGGGATGTGTCCGAGATGGCCAGCGCGCCTAGGATGGTGCCATGACTGATGCGCTCCCGCCCACATCCCCTTTCGTTTCCGGCGAAGCTGCCGGAGCTGCCGCTGCTGGCGAAGCAACTGCCGGCGAAGCTGCAGCTGTTGAACCCGCCGATGAGTTCCTCTGGCTGGAGGACATCCACGGCGAGGCGGCCATGGCTTGGGTCCGCGAGCGCAATGGCCGCACGGACGCGGCCCTGCTCAATCCTGCCTACGAAGCCCTTGAGGCCTCCGTGTTGGAGGTGCTGGATTCCAAGGATCGCATCGCCATGGTGTCCAAGCGCGGGCAGTGGTATTACAACTTTTGGCGCGACGAGGCCAACCCGCGCGGGCTGTGGCGGCGCACCACGTGGGAAAGCTACCTCGGCAACGCCCCCGAATGGCAGGTTCTGCTTGACGTCGACGCCCTGTGCACGGCAGAGGACACCCAATGGATTTGGGCGGGGGCGTCCCTGCTGCGCCCGGCCCCGGGCGAGGAGTACCGCCACGCGATGCTGGCCCTCTCCCCCGACGGCGGCGACGCGGTGGCCTACCGCGAGTTCGACCTTGCCACGCTTGCTTTCGTGCCCGGCGGTTTTGAGCTGCCGGCGGCGAAAACCCGCCTGAGCTGGCTGGATTCCGACACGCTCTACGTGGGCACCGACACGGGTGCGGGCTCCATGACGGTCTCCTCCTACCCGGCCGCCGCCCGGGTGCTCCACCGCGGGGAGTCGCTGGCGCAGATGGCTGCGAAGGAGCCCTTGTTTTCCGTGCCGCTTAACCATCTCAGTGGTGGTGTTTCACACAGCAGCACGCCCGGCTTTGAACGCGATGTGGCCTACGATGTGCTGGATTTCTACAACAGCCGCAGCTACCTGCGCGTGGGCGAAAACTGGGTCCACATCGATGTTCCGGATGACATGAATGTCTCCCTGCACCGCGAATGGCTCCTGCTGCGGCCCCGCACGCCGTGGCACGTCAATGACACCGTGCACGCCGCCGGGACGCTGCTGGCGATTGGCCTTGACGCGTTCATGGCCGGCAGCCGGGATCTGCTGATCATCTTTGCCCCCACCCCGGCGCAGTCCTTGCAGTCCTGGAGCTGGACGCGGGACTTCCTGCTGCTGAACCTGCTCTCCGACGTCTCCGCCAAAATCCTGGTGCTGGACCCTGCCGCTGGGTGGGCGGCCGAGGAACTGGACGCCTGCCCGCCATTGCATTCAGTGGACGCCTACGCTGTGGACGAGGACGATCTCGACGCCGGCAACGACTACTGGCTTGTCGCTTCCGGATACCTCACCCCCTCCACCGTGTACCGTGGCACCCTGGCGTCCGAGCGCTCCACAGACCCCAGTGGCACCCCCGGCGCAGCGGCCGCGCTGGTGCGGAAGGCGCCGTCGTTCTTCAGCACGGAAAACTACAGCGTGGAGCAGCACTTTGCCACCTCCGCGGACGGCACCCGCATCCCGTACTTCCAAGTGGGGCCCAAGGGCCTGTTGCTCGACGGCGGCAACCCCACCCTGCTCAGCGGCTACGGCGGCTTCGAGGTTTCGCGCACGCCGGCATACAGCGGGGCCGTGGGGCGCAGCTGGCTGGAGCGCGGCGGCGTGTATGTGGTGGCGAACATCCGCGGCGGCGGCGAATACGGGCCCGGCTGGCACACCGCAGCCTTGCGGGAAAACCGGCACCGGGCGTACGAGGATTTTGCCGCCGTGGCCCGCGACCTTGCCGCTCGCGGCGTCGCTGCCCCGGCACGCCTGGGCTGCTCCGGCGGCAGCAATGGCGGGCTGCTGGTGGGCAACATGCTCACAACCTACCCGGAATTGTTTGGCGCCATCTCCTGCGGGGTGCCGCTGCTTGACATGCGACGGTACACGAAGCTCTCGGCGGGGGCGTCGTGGATTGCCGAGTACGGCGACCCCGATGTGCCCGAGCAGTGGGAGTTCATCAAGACGTTCTCCCCATACCACCTGCTGCGCACCGGCGTCGACTATCCTGCCACCTTCATTTGGACGGCGACCTCCGATGACAGGGTGGGGCCCGTACAGGCGCGAAAGATGGCAGCCCGCATGGAGGCGATGGGGATTCCGGTGTGGTTCCATGAGGCCCTGGAGGGCGGGCATGCCGGCGCCGGGAACAACGAACAGGCCGCGCGGCTGCACACGGCCTCGCACGAGTTCCTGTGGCGCGCGCTCAGCGGCGAGCTGTAAAAACAGCCACCCCGGCCCTCGTTTTGCTTTGAGGGGCTTCTACTGGGTAAAGTTTGGGATGCTGGTTAGGGGCTTCTACCCTTTCCAGTGCTGGAGACGTGCCAGAGCGGCCGAATGGGCTTCACTGCTAATGAAGTGTGGGGCACAACTCCACCGGGGGTTCAAATCCCCCCGTCTCCGCCAAAAGAATGCGTCCTCAACCACGGTTGGGGGCGCATTTTTTGTTGTCCCGACACCCGCCCCTCAGGCTGTACTTGTCAGACTGACTAGTTAGACATACTGTCTAGTTATGAGTTCAACGCAACTGGAGTCGTGGCCCAGCGACTGGAACCGGGCATCGCTGGGATTGTGCGCCTTACAGGCCCTCTCGGCTGGCCCCACGTATGGCTACGCCATCATCACGGCACTGGAACAGGCGGGCCTGGGCACCTTCAAGGGCGGAACCCTGTACCCACTGCTGACCCGCTTTGAAACAGCCGGCTGGGTTGAGGTGGAATGGCGTCCCGGCGAAAGTGGACCGGGGCGGAAGTTCTTTTCCCTAACCTCCCACGGCCGTGCCGAGCTGGCCTGCCAACGCAGCCAATGGCTCACCTTCACCACAAGCACGACGGCGTTTCTCACCGCAGCCAACCATCGAGGAGTCTCACCATGACAAAGACAGCAACGGACCTTCACAAAAAATGGTTTGACGAGCTGACACTGGAGTTGCGCCTGCACCGCGTCACGGGAGCAGCCATCGGCGATGCCTTGGCCAGTGTGGCGGAGTTCATTGAGGACTCCGGGCAGGAACCGGAGGACGCTTTCGGCACTCCACGGGACTACGCGGCGCGGCTGGCGGCCGAGGCACCTTTGGCCCCACGGGACGGCGTGCGGCGGCAGATGATCTTGTCCACCCTTGGCTTGGTGGTTTTTTTGATCTTCTCCGCGGCCATCTCTCCTTGGAGCAACAGCGAGCCGCTGCTGCTTGGGGGCACGCAACTGGCCTGTTTCGCACTGCTTGCCGTTCTGGTCCTAGCCCTGCCCTTGTACCTGAACCTCCTGCTCCGCCACATGTGGGCCCTTGTTGCCCTTCCCCTGGTTGGCGGCGCCGCCGGAGTCCTCGCTGCACTGCTGCAGCCCCGGGAGGAAAGCAGTGCCTTGCTCGCGCTTTCGCCCCTTCCGGTGCTGCTGGCCACGGCGGCACTAATGCCAATGCCGTTCGGTTAGGTTCTGAGGGGTGTTGTCAAGATCTTGGTGGTGAGTGTGGCGGGGTAGGTGCGGCGGTCGGGGCTTCGTTCTTTGGCACGGTATTTGGAGATGGCGCGTTTGATGATCC
>NZ_JASISP010000002.1:246613-378795 GCF_030063185.1 Arthrobacter sp. H35-D1 | reverse complement strand
CCAGACAATCAGCGTCGGTCGCAAACCATGCACGGAACTCACCAGCAGAGCGCGGGTAATCCACCCCAGCCCGGGGTCGAAGCTCGATCACCCCTCTATTTTAGGCCGGTCAGCTGAATACCCCAGAGCCAACTAACTAATTGTTGCTGGTGCTGCCGCCTGACGTGACTACCGATGATCTTGATTCGTCAACGTATAGTGTCTCGCAACCAAAATGTCTCGAAACTCATGGGTTGCAAGACAGCCCAAATCCCGCGGTGAGCGGCATTATGCGATCGCAAGACGGTGTCCCGTAGTGCCGAACGCAACGTTGGTCGGAGGCGGTTTCGTCATACATCTCAATGGGAAAGATGGGGCTGGCGGGCATTGTCAGCGGGGCGAACTACACTGGATGCCACCATGGACATGTTGTTTGACCCTTACCCCCAAAAGCCCAAAACCACGCACAGTCCCGGCGCCGGACTGCCGCAGTGGCAGCCCTTTGACGCCGAGGACCCGGGCGAAGATGCGCCCGAATTTGCTGGCGACGAGTCAATCCCCGGCCACCCGGAGCACGACGGCGCGCCGGAATCTGCCGGCGGCGCAAGCTCCCGTGGAGGTGCCGAATCGATTGCCTCGGCACGGCGCTGGCCGGATCCGGCGGAGTTGCTTGAAGGCATGAACCCGGAGCAGGAAGCCGCTGTGGTGCACACCGGCGGACCGCTGCTGATCGTGGCAGGTGCCGGCTCCGGCAAGACCCGGGTGCTCAGCCACAGGATTGCCTACCTGCTGGCCACCGGCCAGGCCCACCCCGGGCAGATACTGGCCATCACGTTCACCAACAAGGCTGCGGCGGAGATGCGTGAACGCATCGAGGCGTTGATCGGCGATGTCGCCAAGAGCATGTGGATTTCCACCTTCCACTCCTCGTGTGTGCGAATTTTGCGTCGCGAGGCAAAGACCATCGGGCTGAACTCCAACTTCTCCATCTATGACTCTGCCGACTCGCTGCGGCTGATCACACTGGTGTCCAAGGGCCTGGACCTGGATCCGAAGAAATTCGCTCCCAAGGCCATCATGCACAAGATCTCGGCGCTGAAAAATGAGCTCGTTGACGAGGATGAGAATTCCGCCAGTACCAACTTCAACGACCCCTTCGCCGCCGCCGTGGCCGAGGTGTACAAGGGGTACACGCAGCGCCTGCGCCAGGCGAACGCCATGGACTTCGACGACCTGATTGCCCAGACCGTGTACATGTTCCGGGCCTTCCCCGGCGTGGCCGACTACTACCGGCGCCGCTTCCGCCACGTGCTGGTGGACGAGTACCAGGACACCAACCACGCTCAATACGCGCTGGTGAAGGAAATTGTCGGCACCGATGCCGAGCCCGGTGCCGGCGCCCACGCAGGCACCGACGTCTACGGTGCCGTTGAACCGGCGCAATTGACGGTGGTGGGCGACTCGGACCAGTCCATCTACGCCTTCCGCGGCGCCGACATCCGCAACATTGTCGAATTCGAGCAGGACTATCCCAGCGCTGCGACCATCAAGCTGGAGCAGAACTACCGCTCCACGCAGAACATCCTCAGCGCCGCCAACGCCGTCATCTCCCGCAACCCCAACCGTCGGGAAAAGCGGCTCTGGACGGCCGAGGGCGACGGCGAGAAGATTGTTGGCTACGTTGCCGAGTCCGAGCACGACGAGGCCAGATTCATCGCCAAGGAGATTGACCGGCTCCAGGACGAGACGGATGTTCGCCCCGGCGACGTGGCCATCTTCTACCGCACCAACGCCCAGTCGCGCGCCATTGAGGACATTCTGGTGCGGGTGGGCCTGCCCTACCGGGTGGTGGGCGGCACCCGCTTTTACGAGCGCAAGGAAATCAAGGACGCCCTCGCCTATCTGCGCGCCCTCGTCAACCCGGACGACGACGTCAACCTGCGCAGGATTCTCAACGAACCCAAGCGCGGGATCGGCGACCGCGCCGAAGGAGCCGTCGCCGCACTGGCGGAGCGCGAACGCATTTCCTTCTCCGCCGCGTTGGCCCGTGCCGAGGAAGCCCCTGGCATTGCCTCACGATCCCTGAACGCCGTCAACACGTTCGCCAAAATGATGGCGGATCTGGGGGAGGTGGCGGCCACCGCCACTCCGGCCACGGCGTTGGAAGCCGTGCTTGAACAAACCGGCTACCTCGTAGCGCTGCGCAACAGCACCGATCCGCAGGACGAGTCCCGGGTGGAAAACCTGGCTGAACTGCTCGCCGTCGTGCGTGAATTTGGCCAGGAGAATCCGGAAGGGACGCTGGGGGAGTTCCTGGAACAGGTCTCGCTCGTGGCCGACGCCGATCAGATCCCCGACGCCCCGGGCGGTTCCGAGGCGGAAGCTGCCGCCGCCGTGGCCGAGGCCAAACGGTTGGGCGTGGTGACGCTGATGACGCTGCACACGGCCAAGGGCCTTGAATTTCCCGTGGTGTTCCTGACAGGCATGGAGCACGGACTGTTCCCGCATTCGCGCTCGGCCACGGATCCCAAGGAACTGGCCGAGGAACGTCGTTTGGCGTATGTGGGGCTGACCCGTGCGCGGCAGCGGCTGTACTTGACGCGTTCGGAAGTGCGCAGCTTGTGGGGTCAAAGCCAATACAACCCGGCCAGCCAGTTCATTGAGGAGGTTCCGACGGAACTCATTGAGTGGAAGCGTGAAGGCACCGCCCGTGCGGTTCCGGTGGCCGGGAACTTCGGTTCCAGCCGCTATTCCGGCTCCTCATGGGGGGCCGGCTCATCCGTGGGCGGACGCGATTCCGGACAGCTGCCGCCCAGCATTTCGGCCCGGACGGCCGCCGGCCGTGTGCAGCCGCAAAAGGAAGTTATTGCCGTCAAGGTGGGGGACAGGGTCAACCACACGGCCTTTGGCAATGGCAGCGTGCTGGAGATCCAAGGTGTGGGGGACAAGACCGTGGCAAAGGTGCGCTTCGAGATTGGCGAAAAGCGCCTACTGCTGCGCTATGCGCCCTTGACGAAGGAAGGGTAGCGGCAGTGACCCAGGATGGGGTCACTGCCGGCGTGGAGCGCGGAATTGCCGCGCGGACGCTGCAAGGTTTTCAGCAGCCTGTCACGGAGCGGGCCGCGCTCAGGCCCAAGACCAGGTTGCCAGCACCGACGCGGACAGCTTGTCGCGATCGGCTTCCGAAACGGTCGGACTGAACGAGAACGTCACGATGTACGTCTGCTTGTCGTGGCCGACATAGTACTGGTCGATCTGGTATTCATCGGCGTTGTTGGGGAAGACTGCCGACAAGTGGGCCGACTCCGATTCGGCGATGGTGACACGATCGCGCGCCGTCACGTCCTTGGCTCCGGCGTTCTCGAGTTCCTTGACACCTTTCGACTCGACCTGGTCCGGTGTGACTTCCCCTGCGGGTGACAGAACCACGTTGACGTTGTCTGCGAAACCATCCTTGTCGGTCAGATCCGCAGCGAGCGTGTCGACACCTTCCTGCGCGTCGCTTCCCTCAGGGACGGCCCAGCCTTCGGGCACAACGAAGCTGTATCCAGTGCCTTCGATCGTCTTGCCTGCCGCCGGCTCGGCGCCGGCGCCGGCATCGGATGCCGGAGCTGCGGCGGCTTCCGACGCCTGCGTGGCGGCGGGTGCGGACTCCGATGGTTCCGTTGCGGAGGAATCGGAGCAACCAACCAAAGCAAGGGAGGCAGCGAGAGTGAGGCCAGAAATTTTCATGAGTTGAGACATATTTTCGGCTTATGCACGGCCACCTTGCAGTGCAGATCAGTCCGGTCGACAGCCTGCTGTATTAACTGCAAATGTCAATTGCCGTGGCGTGGCCCTCATGGTTTGGTTGCGCGGACGCACTTCGAAGGCCTTGTCAGTGAGCATGCCTCCGATGAGAATAGAGCACATGACTAGTCAATTTGCTGCCCTGGCCATCGACTGCGCCGACCCGGGCCTCCTGACCAAATTCTGGTGTGAGGTGCTCGGCTGGGCCGTCATCGACAGCGACGAAACGGGCTTCTCCATTGGATCCCCGGACGGCTCCGGCCCAACGATTGATCTGATTTCGGTTCCGGAGCGAAAAACAGTGAAAAACCGGCTCCATATCGACTTGCGAGCCGATGGTTGCACCACCGATGAGGAACTCGACAGGTTGCTCGGCCTTGGAGCCCTGCGTGTAGACGTCGGCCAGGGCCCCGATGTGAGCTGGGTGGTTCTCGCCGATCCCGAAGGCAATGAGTTCTGCCTGTTGTCCCGAACCATGCAAGAGGTCGCGGCCTAAATCATTGCATCACTGGACGTGGCCGTTCGGGGACCGGACGAGTAGTCCGGTTGGGTCGGCGGTGCCGGATACGGCAAGCTTGTTCCATGGCCCTTTCCCCGCACCTTGCCTCACGCACTGCCGCCGTCGTCTTCTTGGCCGCAGCGTTCGGTGCTGCGCTGTCGGGCTGCAGCATCACCGTGCCCACCGGCCCTGTGCAGCCGACCGCAACCCAGGGCACGGCCGCGCCGCTGAGTTATGTGGACAGGCTCAAGGCACTAGCCATTGAGCAGCCCACGGAAGACATGGGATCCTCGGAACTGCCACAGTTCGTTACCGATTCACGCAACATTGCCTGCGTCTTCACCTCATCCAAGGCAGGGAATCTCAACCAGCCGTGGGAGCCCAACAACTTTGGCGACAGCGCCAATGCCGCAGCTCCGAGCATCCCGGTGGTGAACTGCCAGATGGTCGCCTATCCGCAACCGCTGCCTGCGGACCAGGGAGACAACTGCTCAGGCACCAACGTCGGCTATTTGGGCGGGGTGGCCACACTATTTCCGGACAAGGCGTCCTATGGCGGTTGCCGTGCTGGAGTCACGGCAGTGGAGGCGGCCTTTGGTGCCAGCGGAACCGCCAACCAGGTGATGGGCGCCATTCCCGTTCTTGCCCCGGGCCACGCCATGGAGGCCCAAGGCTACCGCTGCGCCCCGCTGGACGACGGTGTTGCCTGCGCCAACTTGGCCAGCGGCACCGGCTTCTTCATCGCCGCCGAGTCGTATGAAATCTTCGGAGCGAAGCAGTAAGGCCCTGCACCTTCACACCCGTGCAGCCTGCACAACGAATCCAGGATGCTGCAGGGATTCCGGCGATTTCAGCCCAGCCGGCTGCGCAGGCTGCCGGTGCCATCGCCAACAAGCTTTTCGACGGCGGATGCACGGCCGCTCAACGCACTCATCAAGGCGCCAGCCGGCCCCAAGACCTGCCTGCCTTGACCGAAACTCCATGCCGCATCAGCCGCTTCCAAACGGAGCCCGGCGAGGAGTGCAGCAGGCACGGCATGCTTTCCGCCGGTGATGTCATCCAGCACCGGCCGTGCCGCGTCGGGGCTGATCGGGGTGTCGATGTTCAGCGGGCCACGAAAGTCGTAGGCATGGATGGTCAGGTGGCACAGCGGAGCCAGCGGGCCCGCGCCGGGAACATTGAACGCTTCGGTGCTCGTGGCCGCCAATGCGCGCAGAAGTTCAGCCGGCGTCCGGCGGTCGTTCCTCGCCCACCGGAGTGCGAGCCGGTCAAAGTTGAACCGCGCGGCAAACATGCGGCCGAACAAACCGGCGACCCCGAGTTCAAACGGCATCAGCAGGTGGGCTGCGACATCGCGCACGTCCCAGCCGGGACACAAACTGGGGTGGGCCCATTGGTCCTCGTGAAGTTGGGCCAGGTCGTGCAGGACGATGTCCCGTTCCCGCTCATACGCTTCAGCGTTGTCATGCGTCATGGCTGCTCCATTTCCGTCGTTGGTTTCGGCCGTGGCAGGCGTGCACCGCGTGGGACCGATTTTATCGGCTCCTGGACGCCGGCGGCAGGGGCAAAACCGGGTGGGCTGAACTCGGGTACGGGGCCGGCCCCGCGCCCAAGGCGATTTTGCCGCGCAAGGAGGAGCCGGCGTCGTGCGCCCAAAGGAGCACTTTGTGAGACGAATTACCGGAGAAAACTGTGGTGCATTGGTCAAATATGTGCTTTACGGCAGAAGCGGTAATGTGTGGAAGGGGTCTAGGCCCCTCGACATCACTACTTCGACGTAGAAGGACGCAAACCCGTGGACCTGTTTGAATACCAGGCGCGCGACATGTTTGAGGCTCACGGCGTTCCCGTGTTGGCCGGAATCGTGGCGCACACCCCTGAAGAAGCAAAGGCAGCAGCCGAGAAGATTGGCGGCGTTACAGTCGTCAAGGCACAGGTAAAGGTCGGTGGCCGCGGAAAGGCCGGCGGCGTAAAGGTCGCCAAGACCGCCGATGAAGCATTTGAGCACGCCTCCGCCATCCTGGGCATGGACATCAAGGGCCACACCGTCAACACGGTCATGATCGCCCAGGGCGCAGACATCGCCGAGGAGTTCTACTTCTCCGTGCTGCTGGACCGCTCCAACCGCAACTACCTGGCCATGTGCTCGGTGGAAGGCGGCGTGGAGATCGAGGTCCTGGCCGTCGAACGCCCCGAGGCGCTGGCCCGCGTTGCCGTTGACCCCGCCGTGGGCATCGATCAGGCCAAGGCCGATGAGATCGTCGCCGCAGCAGGCTTCGACGCCGAGCTGGCCCCGAAGGTTGCAGCGGCCATCATCAAGCTGTGGGACGTCTTCAAGAAGGAAGACGCCACCCTGGTTGAGGTCAACCCGCTGGTTCGCACCGGCGCCGGCGACATCGTCGCCCTGGACGGCAAGGTCTCCATCGACGAGAACGCCGAATTCCGCAACCCGCACCACGCAGACTTGGAAGATGCAGCTGCAGCCGACCCGCTGGAGGCCAAGGCCAAGGCTGCAAACCTGAACTACGTCAAGCTCGACGGCGAAGTGGGAGTCATCGGAAACGGTGCAGGCCTGGTCATGTCCACGCTGGACGTTGTTGCCTACGCCGGTGAAAAGCACGGCGGCGTCAAGCCCGCCAACTTCCTGGACATTGGCGGTGGAGCATCCGCAGAGGTCATGGCCGCTGGTTTGGACGTCATCCTGAACGACCCCCAGGTCAAGAGTGTTTTCGTGAACGTCTTCGGCGGCATCACCGCCTGTGACGCCGTTGCCAAGGGCATTGTGGGTGCTTTGGACGAGCTGGGTTCAGCTGCCAACAAGCCGCTGGTTGTGCGCCTGGACGGCAACAACGTGGAAGTTGGCCGCCAAATCCTCAACGACGCCAACCACCCGTTGGTCACCCTGGCCGCCACGATGGACGAGGGCGCCGACAAGGCTGCCGAGCTCGCCCACGCTTCGAAGTAGAGGTTCAAAACTATGTCTATCTTCTTGAACAAAGATTCAAAGGTCATCGTCCAGGGCATCACCGGCGGCGAAGGCACCAAGCACACCGCCCTGATGCTCAAGGCCGGCACCCAGGTTGTTGGCGGCGTGAACGCACGCAAAGCCGGCACCAAGGTGACGCACGGCGACGTCGAGCTGCCCGTTTACGGCACGGTCGCCGAAGCTGTTGCCGAGACCGGCGCGGACGTCTCCATTGTGTTCGTCCCCCCGGCATTCACCAAGGACGCAGTGGTTGAAGCCATTGAGGCCGAGGTTCCGCTGGTTGTTGTCATCACCGAAGGCGTGCCGGTTCAGGACTCGGCCGAGTTCTGGGCATTGGCCCAGTCCAAGGTCGACGCCGACGGCAAGCAGATCACCCGCATCATCGGGCCGAACTGCCCCGGCATCATCACCCCCGGCGAGGCACTGGTTGGCATCACGCCGAACAACATCACGCAGAAGGGCCCCATCGGCTTGGTTTCCAAGTCCGGCACCCTGACCTACCAGATGATGTTCGAGCTGCGCGACCTGGGCTTCTCCTCCGCGATCGGCATCGGTGGCGACCCCGTCATCGGCACCACGCACATCGACGCACTTGCTGCGTTCGAGGCCGACCCGGAAACCAAGGCCATCGTGATGATCGGTGAAATTGGCGGCGACGCTGAAGAGCGCGCAGCCGAGTACATCAAGGCACACGTCACGAAGCCGGTTGTTGGCTACGTTGCCGGCTTCACCGCTCCCGAGGGCAAGACCATGGGCCACGCCGGCGCCATTGTCTCCGGCTCCGCGGGCACGGCCCAGGCCAAGAAGGAAGCCCTCGAGGCTGCCGGTGTCAAGGTTGGCAAGACGCCGTCCGAGACCGCAACGCTGCTGCGCGAAGTTTACGCGGCACTGTAAGTCTTTTGCTTGCGCTGGAAGCGCGGTTGCTCCCCTGAACGGGTGGGGCGGCCGCGTTTTTTGTTCCCTTGAGTGGCTCGCACGGTGCCACGGGTCAGCTTTCTGTCAGATTCGTAGGGCAGGATTGGCTTGAGAGCCGGTTCACCGGCTGCTGCCCACCTATCAAGGAATACTTTATTATGACCAACATGAACCTGACCGCACTCGAAGTAGCTGGCCAGGTTCCATGAGCGGTGAATTGCCGTCGATGGCCCCATTGAACGCTCTGCTGGGGCAAAACAAGCAGTTGCGCATGGACTTCTCCCGATTCATGCTGAACTATGAGTTCGCCATTGATGAGGTCATGACAAAGATCAACATCCTGCGCAAAGAGTTCGAGCATCTGCACGACTACTCTCCGATAGAGCACATCACTTCCCGCCTCAAGTCTCCGGAAAGACTGGTGGAGAAGCTGCAGCGGCTCGGCATTGACTTCAACTTTGAATCGGTGCAGGAGAACATCCTGGACGTGGCGGGCATCCGCGTTGTGTGCAGCTTCAACGCCGACGTGTATAGCGTGGCGGAAATGCTCGCCGGCCAGGCGGATCTGGAAGTGCTTAACGTCAAGGACTACATCAAGAATCCCAAGGCCAACGGCTACCGGAGCTTGCACATGATTGTTCGGGTCCCCGTCTTTCTCTCCGCCTCGGTGGAGCACATGTGTGTCGAACTGCAGCTGCGCACGGTCGCCATGGACTTTTGGGCGAGTCTTGAGCACAAAATTTACTACAAATACCAAACGGAAATTCCGGCTCCGCTGCTTCAAGAGCTTTTGGAAGCGGCGGAGACAGCCCATCAATTGGATGTGTCCATGGAGCGAATTCACGAGGTGGTGCGGGGACGCCACCCACAGGCAGGCCACGTCGATGCTCCCTCGCCGCAGGGCGCAGATCTCTAGCAACGCTGCTGCGACACGGTTCACCCGGGCCGGCCGTTAGGCTGTGGGAGTGAATACACCCCTCGCGCCCCATGCACGGGACATCGACATTGAGCAGCTGGCAGACTTTGATGCGTTGGTGGCCGGCGGTGCCGCCTCCATGCATGGCTGGCATTTCCAATCCGTGGACCTGCACGGTCGGTCCGCCGAGTTGGCGCAGCTGCACGTCGCGGGTGCTGTTTTCATGGGCTGCACCTTTGCCGCGGGCGTCGAGGACGAGCTGCGCGGTCGGGGAGCCCTCATTTTCCCGTCGTTGCCGCACGTCCCCTTCAACGCCTATCGCGGGCACCTCTACACGGGTGCCGAGCTTTTCGAGGGGATTGAAACGGGCGAGTATGAGCAGGTGCCGGACGCCCGCATCTACCAGTGGACCATGGAGGCAGGGCGAACTCCGGCGCTCCACTCCACCTTGGCCACGGCCATGCACGACCACGCCATTTCCGACGCGCTCGACGATTTCCTTGGCCAACATGCGGCCCCGGTTGTTGGTGTCATGGGCGGCCACGCAGCTCAGCGGGGGAGCGCACGCTATGCCCGGGCCGCCGAGCTGGGCCGTGCCCTGAGCCGGGCCGGATTCCTGGTGGCGACCGGTGGGGGCCCGGGCGCCATGGAGGCCGCGAACCTGGGGGCTTACCTTTCCACGTACGACGCCGGGACCTTGGAAAGTGCGCTGCGCACCTTGGCTGCCGTCCCCGTCTTCCGCCCGTCGGTCACCGAGTGGGCCAGGGCTGCTTCCACGGTGGCGCTGGCCCATCCCGACGGAGCCGACAACTTGGGCATCCCCACTTGGTTCTACGGTCACGAGCCGCCGAACATCTTTGCCACGAAGATCGCGAAGTACTTTACCAACGCCCTGCGGGAGGCGATGCTGCTTGAGCGTTCACGCGGCGGGATTGTCTTTTTGCCCGGCGCTGCAGGGACGGTACAGGAGGTTTTTCAGGACGCCTGCGAGAACTACTACGCAGCCGAAGGGGCGCTGACACCCATGGTTATGTTCGGGCGCCACTACTGGGAAGTTGAAGTCCCCGTGCTGCCGCTGCTGAGAACCTTGGCGCAAGGGAGGGCCATGGCCCACTGGGTCCACGTGGTGGATTCGGTGGAAGAAGCGTGCAGGGTGCTGGCCCGAAACCAGAGCTGAGCGCTGTTGCCCAACGCCCGCAGCCATCCTTCACGGCAGCTATCCAACCAGCGCAGCTATCCAACGCCCGCAGCTATCCAACCACGGTGCCGAAGAGCAGGCCCAGCAAATACGTTGCCGCGGCGGCACCCATGCCGATGCCCAATTGCCGCAGTCCGCGCCAGAACGGCGAGGCACCGGAGAGCAGGCCCACCACGCCGCCGGTGCCCAGCAGCGCCAACCCGACTAGCACGCAGGCCAAGATCAGCGCGCCAACACCGGTCATGCCAAAAATGAACGGCACGATCGGGATGATGGCACCCGAGGAAAAAAAGAAAAAACTTGACAGGGCGGCACCCCACGCGGTGCCCAAGCTCTCATGGCCGTCGGTGGGATGGACATCTTCCGGTGGCACGGACAGGCTGGGATCGCAGTCACAGCCGAACTTGCCCAGCCGCTCGGCGGCACGGTGCTCGGCCACTTCGCGGGACATGCCCCGGGCCAGGTAGACCAGCACCAACTCGTTGTTTTCAAGGTCAAGGGAGGGTGCCGCGGTCAAGGTCACCTGGGTTGGCTGCGAGGCGTCAAGCAATTCACGCTGCGAACGGACGGAGACGAATTCCCCGGCCCCCATGGACAGGGCACCTGCCAGCAGTCCGGCGATGCCGCTAAAAAGCACCACCGTGCTGCCCACTCCGGTGGCCGCCATGCCCATCACGAGCGAGAGGTTGCTGACAAGGCCGTCATTGGCGCCAAACACGGCGGCTCGGAAGGTTCCGGAAAGCCTGGTGCGGCCCCGCGCAGAGAGGCCCCGAATCACTTCCTCGTGAATTGATTCATCGGCTGCCATGGCTACGGTGGCATCAATATCCGTGGCGTACGGCGACCGGGATTCTGAACGCTGCGCCAGGGCCAACACAAAAACGGAGCCAAAGCGGCGGGCCAATAGCCCCAAAATCCGGTTGCGCATCGAAGGCCGAACGGGGGGATGGGCATGTGCTCCCAGCAGTGCCAACCAGTGCTGTTCGTGGCGTCCTTCGGCCGTGGCCAACGCCATCAAGATGGCGTGTTCCTCACCCTCGCGACGCTTCGCCAGGTCGCGGTAGACGGACGCTTCGGCGCGTTCATCGGCCAAATATTGGCGCCAGCGTTTGATCTGCCCGGGGGTGGGCGTGCTTTCGGTCATGGCGAAGAACTCCTCAGCTCAGCCATCACTGTAGCGCTTTCCTGTCCGGACTTCCGGACGGGGAACCTTGGGGAGAATTTTCGGGGTGCCGCAACTGCGGGCCCGTCAGTGCCCGACGAGACGGAAGCCGAGCCGGCGCCCGGACCGTTCTCCGGTCTGTGCGACAGTGACCACCAAGGTGTCGCTTTCGCGGATCCACTGGGCAGGACGGACGGCCTGCGACAGGGCCGCCACCAGCTCGGCGGGCTCTCCGGACCAGAACAGCTGGTGCCCGAACGGACTGAGAAACGCGACCGTTCCGAGATTGACGTCCACGGCGGGCAGCACCGGGATGCCGGCTGGGCGAGGGCGGGTGGCCGGCTCGATGCGTTGCAAACGGTTGACGGAAAGAGGTTCCATGACCATGCCTTTGCGAGTGTTCTTGCCCGGAGCCGGTTGGCGGCGGGCCGCTTCCTCATCCGAGCCACCCTGTGAACATGGGGTTGGCGTGCGACCAGTCGGAGCTTGGCACCGCATCTCTTGAAGTTGGTTCCACACTACCTGTGTTGGATTCTGTGCCGACGGGCTGCGTCATAAATGACGCAGCCCGTCGGCACAGGCTGCTTTCCCGCGGCAAGGGGTCCCGCCGAGCCATGGCGCGATGGTTACCGTGGGGAGTAGCGTCGTGAGCGTGTTGTTGAGACTGTTTTGCTGAAGACGAGTCGACGAATGTCTCCGGGACTGTTCAGCAACTTGGTCCTGTCCGTCGGACGGCCATGGCCGCACCCAATGTAGCCCGGTAATAAGGCAGCACCGTGGAAAGGAGCCCATGATGGGTGAATTGAAGTTTAGGGCCGTACGCTCCCTGCAAATTCTTGATTCCAGAGGTTATCCGACGCTGCAGGTGCAGCTGGAGGATGAGGCAGGCCGCGTTTTTGAAGCTTCAGCGCCGGCCGGGGCGTCCACCGGAGCGCACGAGGCGGTGGAACTGCGCGACGGCGGCGCGGCCTGGTCCGGTCGCGGCGTTGGCCAGGCTGTCGCCGCGGTCGCAGGGGAGGTGTCAACGTTGTTGCTCTCACGCCCTTGGGTATCGCTGGCTGAGTTGGACACGGCCCTGTGCGCGCTGGATGGCACGGAGAACAAGTCCAGGCTGGGGGCAAACTCCATCGTTGCCGTCTCCATCGCTGCCGCGCGTGCGTTTGCCGCCAAATCCGGGAAGCCCTTGCACACGTGGCTCGCGGACGTGGCCGGGACTGACCAGCGCATGCCCGTGCCGCACTTCAACGTGCTCAACGGAGGCGAGCATGCCGCCAATGAACTGGCCTTCCAGGAATTCATGATCGCACCCGTCGGCGCGGGCACCTACGCCGAGGCACTGGAGTGGGGTTCGGATGTGTACCATGCACTGGCGGGCGTGCTGCGGGTACGGGGCCTGGCCACCGGCTTGGGCGACGAAGGAGGGTATGCACCGGAAATTTCCAGCCCGGAAGAGGCCCTGAATCTCATCATGTCCGCCATTGATGCCTCCGGCCATGCTCCCGGGGAAGCCGGGATCATGATCGCGCTGGATCCGGCCGCCAATTCCTTCTTTGTCGACGGCGCCTACCGCTTCAATGACCGCGTGTTGACGCCGGAGCAGATGACCGACTACTACGGCACGCTCCTTGACAGCTATCCGATCCGCAGTTTGGAGGATCCGTTGGCCGAGGACGACGCCGCTTCTTGGCCCGGGCTTGTCGGCCGGCTTGGTGGGCGTGCACAGATTGTTGGCGACGACCTCTTTGTCACCCAGGCTGCCCGCGTGCGCGAGGGCGTGGAGAAGGGCTCGGCAACGTCGGTGCTCATCAAACCGAACCAGGTGGGCACTGTCACCGAAACTCTCGAGACGATGGCAGTTGCAGCAGCGGGCGGGTTCACTGCCATGGTCTCCCACCGTTCCGGGGAGACCCTCGACAGTTTCGTCGCGGACCTGACGGTGGGATCGGGATGCGGTCAGCTCAAGGCCGGGGCGCCGGCTCGCGGCGAGCGGCTCGCCAAGTACAACAGGTTGCTCGAAATCGCCGATTCTTTCCCTGCCTTGCCGTTTGGCCTTGCTGCCGGGGCAGGGCACCGCTGACCGCAGCACCTGACCGCAGCACCAGACCGCAGTGCCTGACCGCGGTGCCTTGCCGCAACGCTGGCCGCCGTCAGGGTTGCGGCAGTCCTGCTTCTGCTCCCGATCCCCGTACCGGGCGCAGCAGGCCCGACGCTGCGATGGACGCTGCCATCCACACTGCCGCGTAGGTGAAGGCGACGGCCGGGGAAAAGACGGCCCAGAGGATGCCCGCCGTCAGCGTGGCGCCAAGGTCGCCGAAGGATTGCACCAAGCCCAGCAAGCCGTATCCGTTGCCCCGCAGCCTGTCCGGCAGGGCAAGGGAAACAGCCGTCGATTCGGCTGTTTCGGCGAACCCAATGCCAACCCCTGCCAGCAGAAACCCAAACAGTACCAGCCCCAACGAGGAGGTGCCGAAGCCGAACAGCAGGTAAGCGCCCACGTAGACTGCACCTCCGGCGGCGAACACTGGACGGGCACCGGCCCTGTCCACCAGTTGGCCAGCCAGAAGCGACGCAAGCGAGGCTGCCGCATTGTGGGCGGCGTAGAAGAAAATGGCCAGTGCCGCAGCCGCCGTCGGGCTTCTTCCACCGCTGGCGAGCAGGTCGGTGGCCCGCAAAATCAGCAGTGTTGTGGCAAGGTTCCCGAGTTCAAAAAAGGCAACGGGTGCCAGGGCCCGTGCCACACCGCTGCGGCGCAGCTCCCTCAGGTTGAAGCTCAACCGGCTTCTGTTGGCCGGCGCCGCCAGAATGCTCCGCGCCTGGCGGGCTGCGACGGTGATGGCCACGGCAGCAAGGGCTCCGGGGATGAAGGACAGCAGGATTGCCTGCCGGATGCCAAGGACGCCCACCAGCAACCCTGCCAAGAGTGGGCCGGCTATGGCGCCTGCGTTGTCCCCTGCCCGTTCCACTCCGGAGGCCCGGCCATAGGCGGCGCGTGGGGCCAAGGAGACCAGGAGCGTGTCCCGGGCCGGGGAGCGGACCCCACGGGAGGCCCATGCAAGTGCACGCAGCGCGGCAACCTGCCACACCATGGTGCAAAGACCAATCGCCGCAGTGGCCACGGCTGTCACCATGTACCCGGCGGAGGCCACCTTGGACCGGCGCGACGGTTCGTTGGACAACGGGCCACCTGCCAGCTTGCTCAAACCAAGCAGGGCGTCGGACACGCCTTCGATGGCTCCCAAGGCAGCCGGACCGGCATGGAGTGTGGACGTCAAGAATGAGGGCAGCAAAGACGTGACAAGTTCGTGCCCGGAATCGCTCAGAAACGACGTTCCGCCGATCGCAAGGATGCCCTTGTTGAGCCACTTATCCGAGGTTTCGGAGGCCTCGGAAGACGTGCCTGACAAACCATTGGGCTCCTCACCGGGTCCGTCGGTTGACGCTTCTTCGCTGTTGCCCCTAACCATCGCCGGGGCCCAACACGCTCTTGAAACACGCCATGATTGGTGCTCCCTCCCGGCTGCGCCGCGAACAACTACTTGCCATGATCCGCGCAGGCGCACCGGCAGGCAAGATGCTTCAAGAAGAAGATCTTTTGCGGACAGGAAAGCGTGTCCGCGCTAGAATGGGGTTAGTGGCGATGGATCCCGCCCGAACTGTAAACCGGTTCGAACTGCCAAGTGGCTCATGGTTCCTGTCTCGAATTGCAGGACGGAGACAGGATCATGTTCACAGAGGCAGAGTCACCGGGCACAAGAATTGTGGCCCCGGACATCGCACCGGGAGCCGAACAGGACAGCCGCGCTTTCGAAAGCATCCTCTTTCCCGGCGGTGTGCCGGAAGGACTGATTGCAGGGCCCGCCACAGCTTTTCTGGCCGACCTGCAGATCGAGCAGATTATTGCGGCAACCGTTGCAGGCCGGGAACAGTACGAACTCAAACCCTACTTTTACTTGCCGCTTGGGGATCTCGCCGCGATCAACTACAGGCACGAGGTTTTCAGTGACCTCGGCGACGCCACCGTGAGGGAAACGATCGATAGTTTCGCCCGGGAACTTGTCGATGTGCGCCGCGATCTCGCCTTGACCACAGGGTTCCGCGACGAGCACCAACGCCAAGCCATGGTGGTGGAGGCCGCCGGCGTCTATTGCGCCGCTGTCAGGGAACTGAACCAAAACTTGGCTGCAGCCGCCCCGGCGTCCCAGGGGCTTCGGAAGTTCCGGGACTATCTGGCCGGTTATGTGAATTCGTCCGAGTTTGAGGAAATGGCCCGCGACGCCGAACAGGTGACGGACGCCTTGGGGCGGGTGCGGTACTGCCTGCGCATCAAGGGAAGCCGCGTCACGGTGACACGCGAGGAGGACAATTCCGACTACACCGCAGACGTACGTGAAACGTTTGCCCGGTTCCGCCAGGGAGAGGTCAAGGATTACCGGACAACGGGCCGGACCATACTGGCCATGGACCACGTTGAGTCGTGGGTTTTGGACGGTGTGGCACAGCTTTTCCGCACTGAATTCTCGGCGTTGGCGAACTTCAATTCCATGCATGCCGCCTTTCAAAGCGAACTGGTGGTGGCGTTTGACAAGGAAATTCAGTTCTATCTTGCCTACCTGGACTTGATCGCCAAGCCAACGGAGGAAGGGCTGTCATTTTGCCTCCCCGTGGTGAGCCGGAGCAAGGAAGTACATGTCAGCGGAACGTTTGACTTGGCACTGGCAGTTCGAATCGAGGCGCATGGACAGGCGATGGTCACCAACGACGTCGAACTGGGCGGGCCAGAGCGCATTCTTGTGGTCTCCGGACCCAACCAAGGAGGCAAGACCACATTTGCCAGGACAGTTGGCCAGCTCCATTACTTGGCTTCCTTGGGACTCCCAGTGCCGGGGATAACTGCCCGACTGTCCCTTCCCGACGCGATTTTCACACACTTCGAATTGGGTGAAAACGCGAAGGACCTGCGTGGCAAGCTGATGGACGACCTGGTCAGAATCCACGGCATCCTGGAACAGGCAACTCCGCGCAGCCTTGTCATTCTCAACGAGATATTCACTTCAACGAGCCTGCGCGATGCGATTGACCTGGGCGCCAGGGTGCTGGGGAAGATATGCAGACTGGACCTTGTCTGTGTGTGCGTCACCTTCGTGGACGAGCTGTCACGGCTTGGCCCGTCGGTGGTCAGCATGGTCAGCACCGTTGAGTCTGACGATCCTGCACGGCGGACATTCAAGATCCTCCGCCAACCGGCCGACGGCTTGGCATATGCCATGGTGCTGGCACGGAAATACGGACTCGACTATGGCGAGCTGAAGGGACGGATCAACTCATGAAGGCTTTCCTGCTGTACAAGGACCGGGACTTTCATCCGGACGCTCGTTGGAGCGCCAACGATTCCGCGCTGCACAAGGACCTGGATCTCGGCAGGCTCATTTCCGCCATGGCTGCCGGCGACGACTATGTTGCCGACGTCGCACAATTGGTGCTGCGCGCTCCGTTGACCGCTGTCGAGGACATTGAATACCGCCAACATGTGCTGATGGACGTGCTGGAGAATACGGCGGTGGTTCGGGATCTGTATGCCTTGGCGAGCGAAACCATTGCGGCGGAACGCAAGATTTACCGCAGCCTCTTCAGCCATTCCCCGTCGTCAATCCTGCGCCAGTCGATCCAGTCGTTGGAGATGATGGCCGCCGTATTGGAGCGGCTGAGAAGCATATGCCGTAATGCCCAGGAGGGGTTCCACTCACCTGGCTTCCGCAGATTCTTGGACATGGTCCTGAAAGAGGTCGATGAAACTTACCTTGCGGAGATCAACGAACACTTGCGACGGTTGAGGTTCAGGAATGGAATGTTGATTGCCGCGAGTTTGGGGCGTGCCAACAAGGGCACCAACTACACACTCTCGAACCCCGGCCCGGACAATCGGAATTGGTTGCAGCGGCTCTCCGGCAAGGGGAAGGAAAGCTACACCTTCCGGCTCAACGACCGTGATGAAGCAGGGTTTCGGGCACTGGGCGAGTTGGAGGGCCAAGGGCTTGACCTGGCGGCCAATGTCTTGACCCAATCGGATGACCACATCATGAATTTCATCAAGATGCTGCGGCAGGAGCTGGCCTTCCATGTGGGCTGCATCAATCTCGAAGCGGCTCTTTTGAGTGCCGGTGCCCCTCTCTGTTTCCCCAAACCTGAGGCGGAGTCCGCGATGGCGTGCTCTGCCCGGGACCTGCGCGATGTTTCCTTGACGGTGGGACAGCGTGGCGAGGTGGTCGGCAACAACATCAATGCCGACGGCAAGTCCCTGATCATGATCACGGGGGCCAACGAGGGCGGCAAATCCACTTTCCTGCGCAGCCTCGGAACGGCCCAGTTGATGATGCAATGCGGCATGTTTGTCTGCGCCCAGTACTTTGGCGCCGACCTCGTCTCGGGCATCTATTCGCACTACAAGCGAGAAGAAGATGCCAGTCTCAAGAGCGGCAAGCTGGACGAGGAATTGGTCCGCATGAGCGCCATTGCCGATACGGCAAAAGCCCATGCCATGGTGCTTTTCAACGAGTCCTTTTCCTCGACCAATGAACGCGAAGGAACTGCCATTGCGCGTGACATCATCCGGGCATTGGTCGACAGCGGGATGCGAGTGGTGTTTGTGACGCACTTCTACGAGCTTGGCGAGGATGTCGATGCCCTGCACACCTCGGGGCCTTGCTCTTGAAAGCCGGTCGAACGGATTCGGGGGAGCGGACGTTCACGGTGGTGGAGGGCTCGCCGGACCGCACCAGCTACGGACAGGATCTCTATGTCAGAGTGTTCGCGGAGGCCGGACCGGCGCCGGGCATGCAGTAAGGCAGTGCTAAACGGTGGAGGATCCCACCGCCCTTTTGGCCGTCGGGGCCGACAACGGCCCCTACCTCATTGGCAAGGCATCCGCATGCGGATGCTGCACATATCAAAGGTGGGCAGGCGTCATGACGATGAACCAAGCAGAACCCAGGAACGTGTATTTGGTCCGCCACGGCCAAACGGGGCTGAATCGGACCGGTTACATACGGGGACACACCAATCCGCCGTTGGATGCCGGGGGCTTGGCACAGGCCGACGCAGTGGGCCGTCTGATGGCACAGGTGCAGCCGATGAAAATTGCTTCCAGCCCCCTGGACCGGGCCATTCAGACTGCTGCTGCGATCGCCGAAGCGGCGCACCTTGGAAGCAGCGTTGATGAACGCCTGATCGACAGGGATTTTGGACAGTGGACGGGGTTCCTGGAGGCGAAAGGGGCCGCTTTGTGGGGCACGGCAGCCCAAGCCCCCGGTGTCGAAACGGATGAGGCCATTGTGGAGCGGGCCATGCCGGCGTTGGAGGACGCGGCCAATGCCGCCGAAGCCGGACCTGCCGTCCTTGTCACGCACGACGCCGTCATCCGGGAGCTGCTTGTGCCGCTGAGCCCCGATGCGGCAAGCGCCACGTTTCCCACCGGATGTTGGAGCCTGCTCACCCGCTCAGGCGCGCAATGGGCCGCGGGACCCATCGGACAGAATGGCGCTGCAGCACCGCACGGCGAAGGGGGCACCGGCGATGACGGCAGGCAATGAGTCACCCATCTCAGCCGTGGAATCCCTGCACCTCGGACTGCCGTTGTGGCTGCCGCCCTTCGGCACGGGCAACGGGCTGCACGCGCTGTACTGGGCGTGTCTGGCCGACCTTCCCGAACGCCTGGTGGCCCCGGCCCTGGCTGCACTTGGTGCTGAAGACATCCCCGGATGGGCCTCGCCCGTCCATTCAAATCCCATCCACTCGGTCCCCGGCAATTCAGGACCCGGCAATTCAGGATCCGGCAATGTGGGCCCCGTCCATTCAGCGGGACGTCGCCGGGACGCTTCCCATCGCCACGATCCGCCGCCCGGCGAAGCCCCCTACCGCCTGTGGGTTGCGACCCTGAGGTACGAAAGGGCGGAAGATATCATGCTGCGGATTCTCAACGACGGCCGCTAGCCGGGGTGCTGGCAGCGACCGTTGTTCATGCGATGGCTACGAAGGGTGCGCGGGTTCCGAGTTCTGCTGCGCCCATGGTTCGGCCCTCAAGGCAAGAATGCGAGACACCGATCCCTGCTGGCGGTCAGTTCCCGAGCTTAAAACAAGGCAGATGCGACAGGAGCGATGTTTTAATGGGATTATGTGCGTATGAATGCAGATAAGAAGTCTTGCACATTGGATGTCGACAGCCAGTACGTGGAACTGGCGGTCGAGATCTTTTCCATGCTGGCCGATGCCAGCCGGGTACGGATCATCCTTGCCCTGCGTGAGGGGGAAATGGCGGTTGGGGCGTTAGCTGAGGCGGTAGGCAAGTCACCGACTGCGGTCTCGCAGCACTTGGCAAAGATGCGCCTGGCTCGCTTGGTTTCCACCCGCCAAGACGGAACCAAAGTCATGTATCGGCTGGAGAATGAGCATGCACGCCAGCTGGTGGCTGACGCGATCTATCAAGCCGAACACGCACTCGGTGGGATACCCGCACACCACCGCGCCGACCAGACCACGACATGAGCAGCATCGACCACGCTGGCCACGACCACGTTGATGACCACAACCATGCTCACGACAATGGCCACCCGCACGATCACGATCACGATGGACATTCCCACAAGCACCACACCGGTTTCAAAGGGTGGCTTTTCGAATTGTTTGTCCCCCACACCCATGACTCCGCAGACTCGATCGACGATGCCCTGGAATCCAGCGTTAAAGGTGTCCGTGCCCTGAAGATCAGCCTCTTCCTGCTCCTTGGAACCACTATCCTGCAGTTCCTCGTAGTCCTTATCAGCGGTTCCGTTGCCCTGTTGGCAGATACCATTCACAACTTCTCCGATGCCCTCACCGCCGTGCCCTTGTGGATCGCTTTCATCCTGGGACGTCGGGCGGCCAACCGCCGCTACACCTACGGGTACGGTCGGGCCGAGGACCTCGCCGGGCTGTTCATTGTCGCCGTCGTGGCCCTCTCTGCCGTCGTCGCCGCCTGGCAATCCATCGACCGGCTATTCAACCCGCAGCCCTTGCAAAACTTGTGGTGGGTGCTGGCTGCCGGAGTCATCGGTTTTGCCGGCAACGAGGCCGTGGCGATCTACCGTATCCGGGTGGGCCGGCAGATCGGCTCGGCCGCCCTGGTAGCCGACGGAGTCCACGCCCGAATCGACGGGTTCACTTCCCTCGCCGTCGTCCTCGGCGCTGGCGGGGTCATGCTCGGCTTCCCACTGGCGGACCCGATCGTTGGTCTCCTGATCTCGGCCGCGATCATCGTCTTGCTGTGGGGAACCGTCAAGAGCATCGGCCACCGGCTCATGGACGGCATTGAACCTGAGCTCGTTGCCCGCGCCGACACCGCACTTGATGGCACTCCCGGAGTTCTATCCGTACAACGCTTACAGCTGCGCTGGGTTGGTCACCGGCTCCAGGGAACGGCAATCGTCGTCGTCGCCGATGCGACCCTGTCAGCGGTCCAAAAGACCGTTCGGGAGGCAGAACACCGACTCGGCCATGCGCTGCCCAAACTCGACGACGTG
Organism: Arthrobacter sp. H35-D1; assembly: GCF_030063185.1. Classification (GTDB taxonomy): domain Bacteria; phylum Actinomycetota; class Actinomycetes; order Actinomycetales; family Micrococcaceae; genus Specibacter. The sequence continues at coordinate 357,800 of NZ_JASISP010000002.1, read as the reverse complement.
CTCATCAAGACCATCACGGATCCGGCGCGCGAAAACGGTGCTGACCTTGACCCGTCCAAGCCCCACGTTCATCGATGAGAATGCCGGTCTTATGAGGTGCTCACGGGATGGGGAGAGTCTGCTGGCAAGCATCCCCGGCCACGGCACTTTCACTGTGACGGCGGAGGCGGTGACCATGATCGATGTGTTCGGCGGTGTTCTGCATTGCTACCAGGGAAACGGTGGCTGCCGCAAACAGGGCCTGTACTTCTCACGAACGGAATCGAAGAAGCTGCTTCGATGCCTACTCAACGGCCCAGATTGGGATGAAGGAGATATCGGCGATGGCAGGGACCTGCCAACCGGGGAAGAGATGCTGATCAGTATCAGCCACGAACTGGCACCTAAGCTTGACGGCGCCGTCTTGGACTTCGGTCAGTACAACAAAATCCAACGCTTCGTGTGGCTGACACTACCCGCCGTCAAAGGACCAGCCTGCACCTGCCTTCGCTCCATCGGACCATCGGCAGGAAAACGCTCGCACTGCCTCGACGACCAGAGGATCGGCCTGACCGACCTGTAAAAAGCGAAACCCGACACGACTGCCAACGTGGTGGCTAGGGAAAGGATACGGAAGATTTGTGGTGTCTGGGTCTTGGCTGTGGAAACATCTTCAAGCAGGGCGGTTACCTGCTCGGCAGCGCGCTCATAACCGGCTGTCTAACTTCCGGCAGTCTAACTCCCTTGGTACCGTTTGACTTGAAAATTTCGGTAGTCCCCAGTGAGGTTGATGTGTTCCCATCCAAGGGGGAGAGGAAAAAGAAGCCCCACCCGGATCACCCGGATGGGGCTTCTTTTTCAGAACAGTTAAGATTTTGCTTCAAAATCAAATGGATCTCGGCTGCTACTTTTGGTCATCAAGTCCGTTCTTGAGCTCAAGTTCCTGCCGCTGTTCGACAAGTCTCTGCAGGTCCGTTCTGGCCCATACGGAAAGCAAGAAGATGAAAACGCCGGCACCAAGGATTCCCGCCAGCCAGCCGAGAGGCTGGAATTCAAGATCACTGCGAATGGTGCTGTTCCCCCATGGCCTATGCGGAGGCCAAGGCCCCTTATGCGTCCCGCAGCGATGTCTCATATATAGGTATGGAATCCCGTAAACCGGTGGCCCGGCGGTGCAAGTACGGCCGAAAGTGCCCAGATCAAAAACGGTGAGCTTCCGCAGCCGCCAAATTCCCGGAAGGCTTGCCCGCAAAATAGTCCTGTCCCGCGGGCGCCAGCCGGTATGGTCAGCGCCGTTTGATCCCGTTGGCATGAATTTCCGTACCGGGCATTCTCAGACCCTCGGCCGGTGAATCAAGGTTAGGCTGGGGATTACCAGAGCCCACCAGGAAGCGGTGCACGCCATGACGGAGATTCTCTTCCCCCGGATGTCCGGAGACCCCGACGAAGCGGGAGTGCTCATGGAATGGCGCGCGACCAACGGCAGCGAAGTTGTCGCCTATCAGGTCATTGCCGAGGTCACAGTGGACAAGTTCGACGCCGAGATCAACACCCCCGTCTCCGGCACCTTGAGGTGGGTGGTGGCCGAAGGCGACGAAGTGCGCCAAGGCACACCCATAGCCACCGTCGACTAAATCTCTGCAGGCCCGACATCTCTGCTGGCTTGACGCAGGCCAAGTCATGCCAGACCACGGCGGGAGGCCGGCCCGGCTGCCCAAGCCGGCCTCCCGCCGTCGTACTTGTCCCTACTTTTGCAGCTCGGCAGGGACGTCGTCCGGGTTGGAATCGGTAGCTGCGGCGGCGAGCCTGTCGTCCCAACCCTTGCGGATGCGTGCAGGGGTGGGCGGGGTCAGCAGCGATACCACCACGTAGACCACCAGCGAGCCCAGCAGGCCGAAGTAGATGGGCTCATTGGCGTAAATTCCATCCGCGCTGGGGAGTGCGCCGGTGGCGTACAGGATCAGCATGAGGATGGTCAGTCCGCAGCCCACGGCGATGGACCACGCGGCGCCCAGGCCCGTGCCGCGCTTCCAGGCCAGGCCGCCAATGATGGCCACCAGGAGCCCGCCGACGAGGATGTCGTAGGCAATGGTCAGGGCAAAGACCACGTCGTTGACGATGATGGAGATCGCCACCACCACGACTCCCAGGCCCAGAACGTACAGGCGGTTGGCGTTGACATCATGCTCGGGGTTGGAGGAGTCGGACGTGTCGACGTCCTTGCCGAACCAGCTGGCCACGTACGGGACAACGTCCTTGCGGGCCACGGTGGCGGCGGCAATCAAGGCTCCGGAGGCGGTGGACATCATGGCCGCCACGGCGGCGGCCAAAACGAAGCCGCCGATGCCGATGGGCAGCAAGGACTGGGCCACTTCGGCGTAGACCACGTCTTTGCCCAGTTCGGCAATGTTGATGTTGGGCAGGGCCACCCGGGCGGCCAGGCCGATCAGGGCACCGGCAAAGCCGTAGATGATGCAGTAGAAGCCGGCAGTTGCGCCGCCCCAGCGGGCCACCTGCGGGGTGCGTGCGGTGAACACGCGCTGCCAAATGTCCTGGCCGATCAGCAGGCCCAGGCTGTACACCACAAAGTAGGTGATGATGGTCTGGACGCCGATGCCGTCCCACTGGAAGAAGCTTGTCTCGACCCGGTCCTGGATTCCGGAGAAGCCGCCGGCCGCGTTCAGGGCAAAGGGGAGCATCAGCAAAAAGACGCCCACGGTCTGGATAATGAACTGGACCTGGTCGGCCAGGGTGATGGACCACATGCCGCCAATGGAGGAGTAGACAAGCACAATGGCGCCGCCCACCGCGATGGACAGCCAGCGATCCCAGTCGAAGAGCACCGTGAAGACCGTGGCGTAGGCGCCAGTGGACGTGGCTGAAATCATGATGGTGTAGGCCAGCATCACGAAGCCGGACACCTTGGTGGTTTCCTGCCCGTAGCGCAGGCTGAGCATCTGCGAGACAGTGTAGATCTTCAGCTTTTGCAGTGTTGGGGCAAACAGCAGGCTCAGCAGCAGCACGCCCACACCAATGGCCACCACCAGCCACATGCCCGAGATGCCGAATTTGTAGCCAAGCCCCACCCCTCCCACCGTGGAGGCGCCGCCCAGCACCACTGCGGCCATGGTCCCTGTATAGAGGAACGGGCCCAAGCGGCGTCCCGCCACGAGGAAGTCGCTGTTGTTCTTGGTGCGCGACTTTCCCCACCAGCCAAAGGCCAGCATGGCCAGCAAATAGACGCCGACTATGGCAATGTTCAAGTCCATGTGATGCTCCAGTGTGCGAAGTAGTAACTGTCTACTGAAATGTATTGCCTCTAAAGCAACATTTGTTGTCTATTAGGCTAAACTGTGATCGTAGTTACAGTCAATGCGTCGCGTGGGAGCGCGGTGGCAGTCGCGTCGCGAGGAGCCCCCCATGAAAGCTTTGCCCCTTGAACCCAGTGTTGGTCCGGTGGCCATCGGATCGCGCATCCGCGCTGCCCGGCAGGACCAGCGCCTGACCATTGAACAGGTGGCCGCCGCCACGGGGCTGACCAAGGGCTTTCTGAGTCGGGTGGAACGTGACTTGACTTCACCGAGCGTGGCGTCGTTGGTGACGCTGTGCCAGGTTCTCTCGATTTCCATCGGCGAGCTGTTCGCCGCCCCGGAAACGCACTTGATGCGAAAAGGGGAGGGCCCGCGCATCCACCTGGGCGGCGACGGCATTGTGGAGCGGCTGTTGACCTCGCGCTCCGAGCGACGCCTGCAAGTCCTCGGCGCCACCATCGAACCCCATGGGTGCGGAGAGTCCGAGCTGTACGCCATTGACTGCGACGTCGACGTGCTGCACATCGTCAGCGGTGAGCTGACCCTGCGCATGACCCATGAATCCTACGACTTGAAGGCGGGAGACACGCTGTCGTTCTCTGGGCGTGAGCCACACAGCTGGGTCAACCGCACGGCCCACCCGGTGGAAGCACTGTGGATCCTGGCCCCGGCAGCCTCAGGATCCGGCGGCTAGCCATCCCTGCCTACCGACGCTCCTGCACTTTCGGGGGTGTTTTGCCTGACCCTCCTGCAGTTTTGGGGGACCAAGGGCCGACGCTCCTGCACTTTTTGGGCACCTACTGATCGTCACCATCCTCTTGCCGTTGCGCGAGCCAGCGCTGAAGCCGCTGTTGTTGCCAGAACCGCTAGCCCGCCGTGAAGGGCACTGCGCTCGGACTAATATGTGCCCGTACGGCCGGTTGCGCTTCCATATGAATCGCCAAGTCTCGGTGAAGGCCGTCGCTGGCAACTCCCGAACGTCTGGTGCCTGAACAGCATTGGCCGGGTGGAAGCAATTGACAGGGGTCCCGGGTCCCCGGGGGTGCGGGAACGTGTAGGAGGGTGGGGCGAAATACCCCCGAAAGTGCAGGAGGGTCAGGCAACGAACCCCCGAAAGTGCAGGAGCGTCCGGGGTTGGGGGCGGGGGTGCTTGCGTCGTTTCATTCCGTGCTCGGACAGGTGGACAGTGCCGCCTTCGAAGGTATCTCCAATGAAACTTTTGGTTCCCATTAGAAAACATTGGTTGTACCATGATGAACAACTGCACGGATGTGACGCAGGTCAACTGTCAATGAAACGAGGACATCCATGAAAGAGCTCCGCATCGAGGCCAACGGCAACCTTGGCCCTATCGATTCCTCCCGCATCCCGCGCTACGCGGGTGCCGCGACGTATGCGCGCCTCCCGAGACTGGACCAAGTAGCGAAAGCCGACGTCTCCGTGGTCGGCGTCCCCTTTGACAGCGGTGTGTCCTACCGCCCGGGCGCCCGTTTTGGCGCCAACCACGTCCGCGAAGCATCGCGTCTGCTACGTCCCTACAACCCGGCATGGGACGTTTCCCCGTTTGAAAACTGCCAGGTGGCGGACGCCGGGGACATGGCAGTGAACCCGTTCAACATCAACGAGGCCATCGAGACCATCCAGCAGAACGCCCTGGACCTGACCTCGGGCGGCTCGAAGCTGTTGACCATTGGTGGGGACCACACCATTTCGCTGCCACTGCTGCGCGCCGCGGCCGAACGCGCCGGGGAGCCCATTGCCATGCTGCACTTTGATGCGCACCTGGACACCTGGGATACCTACTTTGGCGCCGAATACACCCATGGGACCCCGTTTCGCCGGGCTGTGGAGGAGGGCATCCTGGACACCGAAGCCATCTCGCACGTGGGAACGCGCGGCCCGCTCTACGGCAAAAAGGACCTCGACGACGACCGCCGCTTCGGCTTCGGCATCGTCACCTCCGCCGACGTCTACTACCAGGGCGTGCTGGAAACCGTGGCGAAAATCCGTGACCGCATCGGCAAACGCCCCCTCTACATCTCCGTGGACATCGACGTCCTGGACCCCGCGCACGCCCCCGGCACCGGTACCCCCGAAGCAGGCGGCATCAGCAGCCGCGAGCTCATCGAGATCATTCGCGGCTTCCGCGGGATGAACCTCGTCGGCGCCGACATTGTGGAAGTGGCCCCCGCCTACGACCACGCCGAAATTACCGGCATCGCCGCCAGCCACGTGGGCTTTGAATTGGTGACGCTGATGGCAGACAATCATGTGGAGGGCGATCGCTTCGGCGAGCCAAACGGCTATGCAGCGCAGGCCCTCGACGCTGAAGGACGACGCCGGCCGGCCGGCTTCGCGCCGACCACCGATGGCGGTGCCAAATGACGCGCCAGGTGGACGAGACCGCTGACAGTACTGAGACCCCGGAAAGCGAGACCGCAGTGAGCGCGACCCCCATGGCTGAGATGCCCGTGCCGGAGACTGCTGCCCAGCGCAATGGTGGCGACCTTGTGGTGGAGACCCTCGCCGCACTCGGCGCCAAGACGGTTTTTGGCATCCCCGGCCAGCACGCGCTGGGTTTGTTTGATGCCCTGAGTCGCTCGCCGCTGCATTTCGTGTCCTCCCGCGTGGAGAACAACTCGGCGTTCGCAGCCGACGGCTACTCCAGGGCCACGGGCGAGGTGGGTGTGCTGTTTCTGTCCACGGGCCCCGGTGCACTGACAGCCTTGGCCGGCCTGCAGGAAGCCTATGCAACAGGCGTGCCCATGCTCGTGGTGGCCAGCCAGATTCCGCTCGAAGGATTGGGTGCCCGGCGCAAGGGCATGCTGCACCAGCTCGATGACCAAAAGGCCTCGGCCGCCAACGTGACCAAGAGCCAGCGGCTCATCCAGCACGCCTCCGGCATTCCCTCGGCCATTCAGGACGCTTGGACTGAAGCTGTCTCCTCACCCCAGGGCCCGGTGTGGGTTGAAGTGCCGCAGAACGTATTGCTGGACCCCATCTTTGTCCCGGCCGTGGAGGATGCGCTCGCCGAACCGTTCGACAACCCGCCGCGCGTCGAGCTTGTCAGGGAAGCCGTGAAATGGCTGACCGATGCAGTGCGCCCCGTCATCGTGGCTGGCGGCGGGGTCCGGCGCGGCAACGCCAAGGAACCGCTGCTCGCCATCGCAGAAAAGCTGAACGCGCCCGTGGTGTGCACGCCCGGAGGCAACGGCGCCTTCCCCTGGAACCACGAGTTGTCGCTGCAGTCGTGGGTCGAAGACAGGCACGTGACGGAGGTCCTGGAGGACGCCGATGTGGTGCTGGTCATCGGTTCGTCGTTGGGCGAGGTATCGAGCAACTACTTCACCATGGAGCCGCGCGGACGCATCATCCAGATCGACGCTGAACCGCGGGTGCTTGAATCCAACCGCCCTGCCTTGGGCATCCGGGCCGACGCCGGCCAAGCGCTGAGGGCGCTCAACGAGGCCTTGGATCCTTCGTTGAAAGCCGACGCGGATTGGCACGGTGCCAGCCCGGTCGCCGTCGTCAAGAAAACCTTGGCGAAGGTACAAGCCCGCCTCGACGGGCAGGACCTGGACTTGGAACGGACGTTCATGGCGGACATTCGCCAAGCCGTCCCGGATGACATGCAAACGTTCTGGGACATGACCATTTCCGCCTACTGGGCGTGGAGCTGCTGGGATGCCCGCGACGGGGAATTCCACTCGGCTCAGGGTGCCGGTGGCCTGGGCTACGGCTTCCCGGCCGCGATTGGCGGGGCGCTGGGCCTGCAAAGCGAAGGCAAGCCCGCCCGTGTGCTGGCGGTGGCCGGCGACGGTTCGGCCATGTACTCCATCGCCGAACTTGCCACGGCGAAGCAGCACAACGCGCCCGTCACGTGGCTCATTGTGGACGACGGCGGGTACGGCATCCTGCGCGAATACATGGTGGATTCCTTCGGCAAGGCCACGCACACCGAGCTGGCCCGGCCCGACTTCGTGAAACTCGCGGAGTCGTTCGGGGTGCCGGCGCAGCGCGTGAAGCCCGAGGATGTGGGGGACGCGCTGCGGGCTGGCTTCGTTGCGGACGGTCCCAACGTCGTCGTGGTTGATGTGTTGCTGAAGATGTTCGGGCCCACCCACCTGAACCTCTAGCCACCGCCACCTCCGGATTCGCTGGTTCGGCGGTGGGGTGGACGGGCGCCCTAGACTGGTCGGCATGGCCATTATTTACGATGCTGAACTGATCCCGTCCAAGTCTGAGCTCCTGATCCAGTGGTTGCCGCGCCAGACCTGGTTTTCCGGGGACGCGGCTGAGCTGGTCCTCCTCGGTGCTTTCCGTTTTGATGACCCGGCGGGCGAGGTCGGCATGGAGACGCACCTGCTGCGGGTGGGGGAGCGGACGTACCAGGTGCCGCTGACGTACCGCAGTGTTCCTCTCGCCGGGGCGGAGGAATTCCTCGTCACCACCATGGAGCACTCTGTTTTGGGCACTCGCTGGATCTACGACGCCACGGCTGATCCCGTCTACGTGGGTGAACTTGCCGCGGCACTGCTGGCCGGCAAGCCACAGGCGCAGGAAATGCTGGATGTGGGGGAATCGAGGCAGAAGCTGCCGGAAACAGCCCGGATCAGCGGCAGCGGAACGTCCGACGCCGGGCTGCCGGAGTTGAGCGTCGGAGTCCCCACCACCACCGACTCCGTCACAAGCATCCCGGCCGGGCCGCTCAACTTTGTGGTGCTGCGCGAACTGGACACCACGAGGACGCTCAATCACGAGGATTCACTGACAGCCACATGGGATGGTCAGACAACACCTGTTGTGATTGCGGTGGCCTTCACCGTCTAACCGCGGCCCGGGCCAGGGGCCACACGCCGCCTGCGCTTCCTCAAGCTGAGGTTGTCCCCACCTGCAGGGTTCCTTTGAGCCAACTGAGGATCGCTTTGAGGCTTTCAGGGTCAAGATGTGTGTCAGGGGCGTTGTATCCGTTCCCTGGCGATGTGGCGAGCTCGGCCGTGGTGCGGGAGTCTTCCTTGAACACGTGGTTCGCGTTGGGCGGGAACGTGAAAGTGACGTTGTCCATCCCTGCAGCCGCCGCCTGGAGGGGACCGCCGTCGGCGTGGGCATCGATCTGTACATCCTTTTCGCCAATCAATACCAGTGTCGGGATTTGCACTTTCCCCAGCGAATCGCAGGTGGACTCGACCCACAGCTCGCGGGCGAGTGGGAGGTTCGCCGGGGCTTCGAAGCTGGAGAGCACCATCCGCACGCTGTCGGGCAGGCCGGGATCTGGATTCATTGGCTGTCCCGCGGTGTAGCGCGCAGCAGCTCCCTCGATCTTCGGCATCAGTTCAGTCCCACCCGGGACCTGGGCGAGCTGATGCGCCAACTGGGACAGCAGCACCTCCTGGACCGGCCGTCCCGGCGGTGCAGCGAGCACGATCCCGGCGAAAGGCACATTCTGGGGTGCCGTTGCGTAGTGGAGGACGTGTAGCGCGCCCTCGCTGTTGCCGAGGCCGGCAATTCGTGCGGAGTCCACAAAGTCGAGTCCGGTAAGCACGCCAACAGCCGCGACCAACTCGTCCAAGTGGGATTGCATGCTCAGCTGTCCGATGAGCTGGAGGACGTTGTCCATCGCATGCGGCCCTGATGCCCGCTTGTCATATCGAAGGGATGCGAAACCGGCGCTGGCCAGGGCCTCCGCAAACAGCCTTCCGCTGCCGTTGCTGCCCGGCAGCAACGGCGTGCACCAATCTCGGTCCGTTGGGCCACTTCCAGCAACAAGGACCACTGCAGGGAATGGTCCGTCTCCGTCAGGCCTGACAACTGTGCCTTCCATCGTGATGTTGTCCAACTGCCATGAAACGTCACTGGAAATAACCATGCGCACAGTCTTGCAGCGACCCTGAAACAGGACAACCCCTGCACCTGCTGCAGCCATGGACGCTGGCAAGTCCGGCTGGCTACACTGGGGCCATGGTGACCTTGGAACCGCTTGGCAAGGACCTGTTCGTGGTCGATGGCCCCGTGGTTCGCGACATGGGAGTCCGCTTCAACACGCGGATGACAGTGGCCCGCCTGCGCGACGGGTCCGTGTGGATAGCGTCGCCGGTTCAGGTGTCGTTCGCCGCGCTGGCTGAAATCATTGCCCTGGGCCCGGTCCGTTATCTTGTCTCGCCCACGCCGCGGCATTTCTGGCGGCTGAATGCTTGGCACCGGCTCTTCCCCGAGGCCCAGCTGTTCTCCAGCCCCATCACCCCGATCACCTTGAAGAAGGGCGATCTCCCGCTGGCCGGCATCCTTGGTGAACCGGACGGCGGCCTGTGGGCACCCGACCTGGAGCAGGTCCAACTCCGTGGCATCCGGTGGTTGAACGAAGTGGTCTTTTTCCACACACCTTCACGCGCGCTTCTGGTCGAGGACGTCATCCAAATCCATGAACGCCAGCCGGGCCACCACCTTCGCAATGCTCTTGTTGCTGGTGGGGGCGTGGCGGCGCCCTGGGGTGGTGTGGGGCGCGACATCCGGCTGACGTTCCGGGACAAGGCCGCAGCGCGCGAATCCATCGAGCAGATCCTGCAATGGGACTTTGACAAACTCGTCGTCGCGCACGGACCCGTCGTCACCGGCAATGCCAGGGAGACTGTCGAGCGGGCGTTCGCCTGGCTCGACCGCCGCAGTGGTGGGCGGTGAATCGGGTTGACATGCAGACACTAAATCTGAAAACCACTTGCTGCATAGCCGGCGGGGGACCGGCCGGCATGATGCTCGGAATCCTGCTGGCCCGCGCCGGGGTGGACACGATCGTGTTGGAGAAACACGCAGACTTCTTTCGAGACTTCCGTGGAGACACGATCCACCCGTCGACCATCGACCTGCTTGACCAACTGGGACTGCGGGAGAAGTTCGAGGCCATCCCACACAGCACCATTCACACACTTGATGTTGTGGTCAACGGAAATCGCTTGACGCCAGTTGACTTCTCCCACCTCAAGGGCAGAAACCGGTCGATCGCCCTCATGCCGCAGTGGGATTTTCTTTCCCTCCTGGCCGAGGAGGGTGCGAAATACTCCACCTTCCACCTGATGATGGGAGCCGAGGCCGCCGGCTTGATGCACGACGGCGACCGCGTCTCGGGAGTGCGCGCGTCCACCGCCGACGGGCCGGTCTCGATAGAGGCTGCGCTGACGGTCGCAGCGGACGGCAGGGACTCCACGCTGCGGGACGCGGCCGGCCTCGTTCCGAAGGACTACGGTGTTGCCATCGATGTGCTGTGGTTCCGATTGCCGAGAACGCACGTCGATCCGCCGGACACACTGGCATATTTGGACTCCGAGTCGATGATCGTCACCATCCCGCGCGCCGATTATTATCAAGCCGGCATGCTCATCCGCAAAGGCGACTTCCCTGGCGTCCAAGAGGCAGGGCTGGAGGAGTTCAGGGGCAGGATTGTGCGGAGCGCACCGTTCCTTGCCGAAGTGGTTTCTTCGCTCACCGGGTGGGACCAAATCAAGTTGCTGACAGTGCAGGTTGATCGGCTGGAGCGGTGGTGTCAGGACGGGCTGCTGTGCATTGGGGATGCCGCTCACGCCATGTCTCCGGCGTTCGGGGTAGGGATCAACTATGCCATTCAGGATGCGGTGGCCAGTGCAAACCTTTTGGTCGGAAGCCTGCGCTCAGGCTCGGTGACGCTGGAGGATCTGGCACGAGTGCAGAATCGACGGCTGAAGCCCGTTGCCCTCATGCAACCGCTTCAGTTGATGGTCCACAAAGTCATTGCAAAGCCGGGAGGAGGAGCGTTCCTGGCCAACCCGATGCGCTGGTGGCAGCGTGCCGTCGCCGCCGCGACGCTGCCGGTGGCCCGCCGCGTGACGGCGCGTATCGTGGGACGTGGTTTCCGCCCGGAACGCATTGAAGCACAGTTGGATCCGGGGCCGTTGTAGGATTCCAAGTTGCCTGTCACCAGCGAATCGCTCTGACCTGCGGTGATGGGTAGGCCAAAATCACCGAGATTCTCAATTTCGTGTCACTTTCCTACGGACGCTTTGCCGTTGATGAAGATGGCGACCCTCCGTTCCACATGCGACGCCCAATCAAACTTGGCTCGTCAGGTATTGGTGAGCATCGACCCGACGATTGTCGGAGTCATAACAGTTGGCTCGTGTGGACGGAAATCCTGCCCCGTATAAGGCCCGCGGTCATCGGGCATTTTTGCGGGCGGGGTATCCGGGAATCCGACGAACGCGGAAGTACACGAATTGTTATTCCTGGGAATTTTGGTGGTGGGCGGACCGGTGACGGACCGGCTAATGGGACGGTGACGAACGGACGCACTAACGACAACCCGACGACAACTTTGAGGGGGACATGTGTTATCCGATCTCTCGTTGTTCGCCTTGTAGGTTCTGAATCTGTATATCAATATTCGCAAATTCGTGTCAGCACTGATTGGCCATTGACGTCTCTGGCTGCAATCATCAGGAGATAATTCAACGCACCCTTCAGACCAGCCGGTTGACTCTCGTTCCACTAGGAGACGAGCATCTCGAATACGAGGTTACCCTTGACGCACATCCCGACGTCATGCGTTACCTAGGTGTCGGCCAGCCGCGCGATCGGTCGGAAGTTGAGAAGCACCATCAAGAACGCATCAACGAAGCGCGAAACGGACTGGGTTTCTGGGCGGGTTTCCTTGGGACAGAATCCGTCGGCTGGTGGCTCCTCTCGGCGGAAAACGACGATGAGCGAGGGCTAGCAGAACTGGGGTATCGGCTACTGCCGGACTTCTGGCGCCGGGGATTGGCGTCTGAAGGCACCGCTGCTTTGCTCGCTTATGGCTTCGAAGACGTGGGGCTGGCCCAGACTTTCGCCGAAACGTTGGCCGTCAATTCAGGATCTCGAGCGGTAATGAGTCGCCTAGGCCTGACTCATATAGGTACTCGTGACGAGGGGACTATTGGCCCTATCCCTGGCTCCGACCAAGGCAACGTCGACTACGCAATTTCGAAGGACCGGTGGGCTGCGTTCACCCATTAGGGAATGCGCCTCTGACGCAACCAGGCACGGATTGGTGTCTTGAATTGTGAACAGCTGATCGTGGGCGACCGCACCTGTTACGGGTCAGTAGTGGTAGCGGCACTGCCAAACGACAAGTTGCTCGTTGTCAAAGGAATAGACCATGCGGTGTTCTTGTGTGATCCGCCGCGACCAGGGTGAGCCATCGAGATACTTGAGCTGCTCAGGTTTGCCGATTCCCGCTGTGGGATCGCGCCGGGCCTCTTTGATCAGCATGTTCACTCGTTTCAGGATTGTTCTGTCGGTCGATATCCAGTGTTGGTAATCGTCCCAGCCGTCATCGGTGAAGGCGAGTGTCAGCATTACGCCGGTTGCTCGTCCGTCTCGACCAAATCACGAGGAGTCGCTCGACCCTCACGGACTTGTTGCGCCGAGGCGGCGAGGCGGGCCGCGTTAACGGGCGAACGAAGAAGATAGGCGGCTTCGCGAAGCGAATTGTATTCATGACCAGATACAAGAAAAGCAGAGCCACTCTTGGAGGTGATCTCGATTTCATTGTGGTCATGATTGACCTCTTCGATGAGTCGATAGAAGTCTTTGCGCGCCGCCGTAGCTGTGATGGCCATGATACGATTCTCCTGACGTACGTTATAGCGTACGTCCTAACAGTACGGGGTCGATCTTCGTTTGACAAGGGCTGGAACGTTCCGCAGGACGTTCCCCTATGGAAGGACTCTGGGAGGCTTGTTCTGACCGAACTGCGGTCCGGTGGCCAGCTGTCCGAGGGGCCCTAGTGTCGGATGTTTTTCTTTTCCCAATCTCTCTACTTGGTCTCATTGGGATGCTTGGTATGGATCTGCTCCAGAAAGACTACCGGGCCCTCGACATAGAACCAGATGCGAGCATCGCCTTTGAGTGTTGGCTTGTGCTGCCGTCGCTCATGGGTAGAGCCATTACGGGTCACGACGCCGTGTTCACCACGCAAGTGATAATTGGTCGGTGTAACAGACAGAGGTGTCCTCGTCAGAAAATCCCAAGCATCAGCCAAGGGGCCCCTGATCGTGGCCTTTAGATTCATCCAGCCACGCTGGGCTTGGGCAGAGGCGAAGCGAATCTCGTATTCAGACTTCTTGGTTGGCCGCTCGACCTTCAGGTTCTTGGTCATGCTTTAGGGTCGCTCGACGATTACGGAGTCATCGAGCCATTCCACGGGCTCCTGACTGAGGCCGGCCGCGATGGCTGTCGCCGTTTCGCGCCAGGCTGTGAGTTCAGCAATGGCTAGGTGTGGCTGGTTGGTGGCGAACGAAGCGCGTGCGGCGGACAAAATATCGTTAGCACACGTCTCGCGATCAGCTGGGCTCAGCGCCAGCATCCAAGGGAATCTGTCGATCATGCGCCTTACGAGAGTTCCATCGGTGCTCGTTGAAACCGCAACAAGCTGGGCTGCCAGCTCCAGCAGAGCAGTGCGTGCCCGATCTGCACTGCCGGACATCAGCACCAGAGATTCACCGTCACGACGAGTGACCTCAACAGGATGATCTGCCGCAGCCGCGAAGACCTCAGCGGAAGAGCGGCTCAATTCAGACGACTGAAACGTGGTTCGGGAACGGGTGGGTGTATTCATGCTTCTAGCCTAATTCAGAACGTATTCAGAAGCCCATCGATTTCTTGTTCTTGAAGCACTAAACAGTCTCGCAAGCCGTTCGCCAGCGGAACAAGGCGGCCTTGCGCGGGTGTAAATCGAATTCCCTCCGTAAGCGCACCGCCGGCCGACCCGCTTACGGGCGAGCAGTCAACGGCTTCCAGCCGGAGCTTCACCCCGACATCCCGACCTTTGCGCTGACGGCCGACCAGAGTATCGATGCAGCCTCAGGGTCCCGGCCGGTCTTGCCTGGTTTGCGTACTTTCGGGTTGCCCTTGATGCTTCCGAGCCCGCTGGGACCGATGTAGGCATTGCCGTCCACATTCTGGGTGGCCGCGAAGAGGGTGGGTAGGGCGCCGTGTTCTGGGTCGTTGAGGAGGAACGAGAACCTGTTGATGGCGTTCGAGGACGAGTGCGCCGCCAGCGTCGTGGTCGCGATTCCGGGGTGCGCCACAACGGAACGCACCGTTGATCCTTCCGCAGTCAGGCGTCGTTGGAGTTCGAGGGAATATAGCACGACCTGAAGTTTCGCGTCGTTGTAGGCATCCATAGGCTTGTATGCACGCGTTTCCCAATTGAGGTCGGCAACGTTCAGGTGCCCCATTCGGTGCAGCTGGCTCGTCACCCACACCACCCGGTCGGTGATGTGGGGCAGCAGTAAGTTGGTCAGCAGGAACGGGCCAAACGAGTTCGTTGCCGTCTGTACATCCAGTCCGTCACGGGAGCGCGAAAGAGGAACGTCCATGACGCCGGCGTTGTTTACGAGGACATCCAATGACCCGGTCCATGCGTCGGCGAACGCTCGCACGCTCGTCAGGTCGGACACGTCCAGTTGGCGAACCTCCGTGCCGCCGACCATCATGGTCGCGACGTCGTTCCCCTTCTGGAGGTTGCGAACGGCGAGCACGACGTGGGCGCCTGCTGCGGCGAATTCACGGGCGTCGATGAGTCCGATACCGCTGGAGGCGCCGGTCACCACTACGGTCTTGCCTGTCATGGCCGGCATATCTGCCGTGGTCCACTTGCTCATGGCGGTTCTCCTTTATTCGCGGCCATCTGTTCGGCTACGAAGACCAGTTCACCGCCTTTTTCCAGGGGGTACAAGGACACGTTTATCCACTGAACGCCGTGCACTGGATCAGACTCGTAAAAAGAGGCAGAGTGACAGGGACGAGAGAGGGAAGGCAGCACACACATGGACCAGATCGAGGTCGGACGTTTCATCCGCACCCGCCGTGAGGCGCTGCAACCCGAAGACCTCGGGCTGCCGCGCGGATCCCGTCGTCGCAGCATCGGGCTTCGACGTGAAGAGGTCGCCAGCCTCGCGGACATGTCAGCCGACTACCTTTCACGACTTGAGCGCGGCGCTGGCCCGCAGCCATCGGAGCAGATAATCGGTGCACTTGCCCGCGGATTGCGGCTTACCGTTGACGAACGTGACCATCTGCTGCGCCTCGCCGGCCACCAGCCGTCAACGAGGCCAGGATCATCTACTCACGTCAATCCCGGTCTGATGCGAATCCTCGACCGTCTCATCGATACACCAGCACAAGTCATGGGGCCGCTCGGTGAGACTATTGCCCAGAACCCCGCCGCCATCGCGCTCCTCGGCGAAGAAACCCACTACACCGGGCGCATGCGAAGCGCCACCTACCGGTGGTTCACCGACCCGACCTCGCGATCTCTCTACCCCCAAGACGACCACGAGCATCACAGTCGGGTTAACGTCTCCCAACTCCGCACCGCAGCAGCCCGTCTCGACCCCGCGAGCACCACGCCACTGATCCTGCAGTTGCGGAAACACAGTGCGGAGTTCGCTCGCCTATGGGAAGCAAACGAGGTCGGACTCCGCCACTCGCAAGAGAAACGATTCACGCACCCCGAAGTCGGTGATCTCACTCTTTTCTGCCAAGTGGCCCTCGATCCCGACGAAATGCAGACCCTCCTTGTATTCACCGCTACGCCCGGGACCATAAGCGCAGAGCGACTCAAGCTCCTCACGGTCGTCGGATCAACTACCCTGACCTCCCGCTGACCGTTCCCGCTACGAACTGTGGATGGCAGAACAAGGAACTGAACAGGGTCGCGACGCCAAGCCGGTGCGCCAAGAGCCATATCCTGACTTCGTGAAAGAAAATCAGAAACTCATGGTCGTTGCCGGTGCGGTACTGATGCTATTTGTGGCGACCACGGTAGTACTGACTTCTGACGTCTTGGCGTCCTTTTTCGACCCAGGGCCGTGAGTCCGGAAGGTGGTGGCTCGGCCGCGCATGTAACTAGTCCAATTTGTCACGATCAGGCCAAGCTGCGGGGCCGGCACAATGTCACGCCCGCACAAGGTTCTCAATACGGGACGCACAAACGACCACTTGCGGGTGATTCCAAGTCGTCGAGTCGAACAACCACAACCTGGCCAAAGGTTGGTGACACGGAATCCGGACTGGTGACACTTAGTAGCTCCGGATCCGGGGCCGTCAGCGAGAATGGACAAATGACAGACGACGAATTGAAAAAGCGGGCACAATTCCTCGCGGCCTACGACGCGCAGCTGCGCACTGATGCCGAGACACCGAGCGCCATCAAAGTTGCTCGCCACGGTCCGCTGCGCCTTGTGACCTTCATGAACGGGCGAGGATTTATCACCTACCAGGACCTCGATGCGGCAGACAACGCGGCCATTCGACGGCTTGTTCCCGAGGTGATGGCTTATTACCGGGAGGACCCCGAAATCACCCGGGTCGAATGGAAGACCCGTGGACACGACCATGCACCGGGGCTGCACGAGGCGTTGTTGGACAACGGCTTCACCGCGGATGATCCCGAGTCGATCATGATCGGTGAAGCGTCTGCCTTGGCAGTCGAGGTTTCACTGCCCGCGGGTGTGACGCTGCGGCAAGTGACCGAGGAACCGGACGTCCGTGCCATGAGTGCCATGCAGGACGAGGTCTTTGGAGACCCCGTCTCCGAGGAGATGGCGGACGCCCTGCTGCATCGGTTCGCCATTGACCCCGGGATGGAACTGTGGGTTGGCGAGGTCGAGGGGCGTATTGTGACGGCAGGACGCCTTGAGCTGGTTCCGGGCACCAAGTTTGCAGGGATCTGGGGCGGGGCGACCCGCGAAGAATGGCGCGGACGCGGGATCTACCGTGCCTTGACGGCTGCACGCGCGCGTTCGGCGCTGAGTCGCGGCAAATCGCTTATTCACAGCGACTCCACCGAATATTCACGCCCGATCCTCGAACGCTCCGGACTTCTCAAAGTGTCAACGACCACGCCCTACCGCTGGAGAAGATGAAACGTGCCCGACGACGTCGACCGGTCGCGAAGACTAGGAGTCGTCGGATTCCTCGTCGTGATAGCCGGAGAGTAACTGTATGACTCGCTGGCGAAGCGCGCCGGGAGAGGCCCCAAGCTTGATGAGGACCTCGATTGCAACACCCTCGCCCGCTCGGATCAGGCCGAGCAGGATGTGCTCTGTATCAATGTAGTTGTGGCCCAGCTCCTGCGCCGCGTCAAGGGCGAGTTCCAGTACTGCCTTGGCATGCGGGGTGAATGGGATGTGGCCTTGGGGCGCCTCCGGGCTGTTTTCAACGATCTCCCGCACCTGCCCACGAACGGCGTCCAATGAAACATCCATGGACTCCAGCGCCTGCGCGGCGATGCCCTCGCCTTCGCGGATGAGGCCGAGCAGGATGTCCTCCGTGCCGAAGTGATGGTGGTTGAGCTCGCGGGCCTCCACTTGAGCCAACACCACCACGCGTTGAGCCGGATCGGTAAATTTCTCAAACATTTTGCCACGCTCCTCGCCAATGCCTATTCTGATGCTACGCAGTATTTGGCCATGCCAACCTTGCGAACCTGCGTTACACGTGCCTGACGTGCACGGCGTCGCACACGATTGGCATGAATTCGGCGAGATCCGCGGCTCGTTTCATGTGGGCGCCTGCCGCCGGGTTTTCTCGCATGGCCTCGAAGTGCGCGCGACTTTGCCACTGTGCGTAGTTCACCACGTGCCGTCCATCGGGGCTTCGGTGAATGTTGGCGGAGATGAATCCGGGCATGCCTTGCATGACGGCATCCGTCGCCTCGACGAGCACGTCGACAAGCTCTTGCTGGTGTTCGGGGGAGACCATAAAAACGTTCACCAGGGTCATGATGGAATCGTCGGTGTTGATGGTTGTGACTGTCATGGGAACAGTTTAGAAGTCGCTTTCCGACAATGACAGGGCCCGCAGCGGTTATAAGTCCGAGCCGGTGGCATTCCTTAGCGCGGCGGCAAGCCGGGAGACGATGTGTGGTGGTGCCGTTGGGGCGATTTCGGCGGTGAGATCGAGCAGGCGCCGCACCTGGGCTACGTATCCATTGCAGTGCCGGCAGGTGGCAAGGTGTTCTTCTACCCGGTCTCGCAGTCCGGTGTTGAGCGCACCTTCCAGATAATCTGTCACCAGTTCCACGAGCTGTCGGCACACCACCGGTTGACGGGAGCCTGGCCGAGGCGGACATGGTTGGGCCCCTGGCTCGCTCGCAGGTGCGCTGCGTGCCACCGCCACCGCCTCAGCCGGATCCGGTAGATCAGTGCCTGTCGCCACGTAGCGTTCGACGGCGGCCCGGACCTTGCTCCGGCCCCGATGCAAAAGTACCCGCTGATTGCCGTCTCCGAGCATGTACAAGGCCCCAACCTCTTCCCCAGAGAGCCCCAATACGTCCCGGGCTGTCATGACGGCCCGTTGCCGCGGGGGCAATGCCGTCAGGGCGGCATCGATGACGGATCGCAGCTCGCCGGCGCTCAACTGTTCCTCGGGCAGCAGGTCCCAGCGCAAAGGCGATGACACCCAGTGGCCGGTCTGCGGATGGAAGCGCGCAGGGGCGACCGCCGGCTCCCACCCATCCCCACGGTCTGCCCACCCGGTTGAAGAGAACGGAAGGGTTCGGTGCTCGCGTGCTCCAGCGCGGCGGGCGGTGTTGATGACGATCCCCAGCACCCAGGTGCGAAGCGTGCTCCGACCCTCGAAGCGCTCAATCCCGGTGAGCACAGTGACCCAGGCATCTTGGACAGCGTCCTCGGCGGAGGCCACACTGACGGTGTGGGTGCGTGCCAATCGCAGCATGCCGGGCGTCCATGCAGCCACCAGCTCACCGACCCTGGCCTCGTCGCGAGAGCGCAAGGCAGCGATGGCGGCGAGGTCATCGAATGCGGCATCCACCGAGTCAGTTTAGCCGTTGCCGCGTGGTTTGCGGGCGAGTTCCGGGTGGGGCGTGAACTGCCTCGGCGGATCGTGTAACGAAAGCGGCGTTGGCGGGACTAACCACCATGATGAAACGTTTCTAGTGCCGTTCGGCACCCGTCGCATCGGTTCGTTGAACAAGGAGCAGCAGCATGAAAACACAACACGACACCACCCAGGCGCTTCAGTCCATGGGAAGCTCGACCCTGCGTTCCGCACTGGTGCTGAACCTCCTGTGGATCGGAGCGCTGAAGTTTGAGGACTACGAGGTGGAGAATATCCACCCTCTGGTCTCCTCGAGTCCGCTGTTTGCTCCCGTCCTCAAGAAGTTCGGTGAGAAGAAGACGGCAAGGATCCTGGGGATGACCGAGATCGCGATGGCATCATTGATCGCCGCGAGGCCGCTCGCTCCCAGGGCTTCCGTGCTTGGCGGGCTTGGAGCGGTCGGGATGTTCGCCACGACCCTGAGTTTTCTGTTCACCACACCGGAAGCCTGGCAAGAGGGCCGTGGTTTCCCGAAGCTGTCCATGGCCGGGCAGTTCTTGGTCAAGGACGCCGTGTTCCTGGGCGCTTCCGTCCTGGTCACCGCCGAGTCCTTGCGCGCCGCGCGGCGACGTTGATGTTTCCTGCCCGCAGAACCACCCAATGTTCGGTTTCTCTGCATGGTCAGTTCGCGTCTGCGGTGCGGGAGGTGATCGTGACGACTGAGATCCGAGATCCGGGGTCTGCCGCGGTAGTGCGTCGTTTGCCGCTTCGAACTATTCGTGCGAGCTGAGAACGAACCGACTGGGCAAGGATTGCTGGGATGTCATTTTCACTAACCGTCTGCACAGCATGTCCTTGTCCGTTGAAGAAAGGGCGGTGTCAAGCCGTCTTAGCAACATTGTCGTTGAGTAGCTTGGCCAAGACTTCACCTGGTGTGAGGAATCTTAGGACGGCCTGAGGTGGTAGTTGAGTTCATCCGCGATGGAGTCCAGATAGGGCTGGCGGCTGGTGAGCTCGATGCCCTTGGGTTGGTATTCCCAGATCAGGCCGTTGGTGTTGTCTATTGGAGGGTCACTCCCATGAGGAGTATGGGTGGGCGAAGTACACCGGCAAGTCCGTAGCCAGCGTCAGTTGGGTGTAGCGGGCCATCCCGGTTCCCTGTTCCCACGTCAGAAATCCGTCCATCAGCGCTGGTAGGTCATTGACGGCTCTTCAGAATTCGGAATGTAGTTTGGGTCTGAATTCTGAAGAGCCCCTTTCGTGTGGGTCGAACTTTGGTGCTTCAACCCGGCGCTCCGACCCAAGAGACGTCGGGAATATGTTCTGTTCGGCGCCTGTTGTCCCCACCATGACAACTATTGGAATTATCGGGGCAGGAAACATTGGCAGCCAAGTGGCCCGCAAAGCTATTGAGAACGGCTATGACGTGGTGATCAGTAACTCCCGCGGGCCGGAGACACTTAAGGAGCTCGTCGCAGAGCTCGGCCCAAAGGCGACCGCGGGTACGGCATTTCAGGCTGCAGAAGCTGCCGACGTCGCGATCGTGACAGTACCACTCAAGGCATATGCGAACGTTCCTGTCGAGCCTCTGGCAGGAAAGATCGTGATCGATACCAATAACTACTACTTCGAACGCGACGGCCATATAGAAGGTCTCGACAACGGAGAAGCAACCGTGACAGGGATGCTGCAGGAGCACCTACCGACCTCGCGCGTAGCCAAGGGATTTAATCACATCACAGCCGCCGACATCACCGCCGACGGGTTCCCACCCGGCGACCCGGCGCGGCGCGCGCTCGCTACATCGTCCGACTACGCCGACGCTGCGGCCTTCGTCACTGAGCTATACGATGAATTCGGATTCGATGCTGTCAACATCGGCCCACTCTCCGAGAGCTGGCGCGTCGAGCGCGACCGGCCCGCCTATGGCTTACGTCAGTCCGCTGCCGAGCTTGAGATCAACCTAGCGAAGGCACCGCGTACGATCTGATCCCCGCCACTGCTTGTAGCCCGCATGATAGCGCCCGCTCGGAGTGGACTCGATGGAAGACTAAAACAGCAGCACAAGTAAGCATCCAGCTGCCGGCCGCAACCGAGGTGCTCGCGGGGGTCGACCTCAGCGGCAGGGTCGCGATCACCCCAGCCGGCAACTCGGGCCTAGGCATCTACCCACACGCCTTAATTCCGCAGAAGAGTTCCTCGGTCAAGAGCGCCAGACGTAGGATGCCGAACCTCTGGCAACGGCAATCCGTTCCCGCGTACGAACTGTCGAGAACCACACCACGGGTCCATTGGTTGGGAATGCCAAGAATCCTACGCGCGGCAGCTCGTGGCCCGGTCTAGTTCCGTCAGCCAGTTGGCATGGTAACCGGTATCCCGGTCGAGCTGAAGGGTGTGATTTCGGGTGTCCCGACCATCGAGAAAATGGAATGCCCGGCATCTCCATCGGGACAGGCGGGGCGCTCTTTGTGCTTCGCGGTGGATCAGTTCCTGTTGAGTCCAAACTGGCGGGTCATCAAGGCTGCCTCCTAGTGAGATTCCGCCGCGTTCACTTCCGTGGACGGCGTGCTGGGCCCAAACACTCGCAGGAGGCTGAAGACGAATTGACGCGCATGGTCGGTCTTCTGCTTTTTCACCCCGCCAGGAACGCTGATGTATGCAAGCTCGCGGAGGGCGATGTTTCCCCCATGGCCGTCCTTGGCATAGGTCGACCACCTGCCGAGGATTCGTTCCGAGCCGTCGGCCTTGCGGAAGTACTGCTTGCCGTTGGTGGAGTCTGTGATGAGGTAGATCCCTTGAACCTCGGACAGAGCGGCGCGCCAGTCGGCGTATCGAGGATCATCCACCATGTCCAGCAGCTGCTGGTAAGTGAGCAGCACGCGGCAGTGTCAAGCTGTCTTGGCGACATTGTCGTTGAGTAGCTTGGTGAAGACTTCTCGTGGTGTGAGGAATCCTGGGACGGCGCGGGGGCGGTCGTTGAGTTCGTCGGCGATGGAGTCCAGATAGGGCTGGTGGCTGGTGAGCTCGATGCCCTTGGGTAGGTACTCCCGGATCAATCCATTCGTGTTCTCATTCGATGGCCTCACCCATGATGAGTGGGGGTGGGCGAAGTACACTGGCAGGTCCGTGGCCACCGTGAGTTGGGCGTGGCGGGCCACCTCGGTGCCTTGGTCCCACGTCAAGGAGCCGCGCATCAGCGCCGGCAGGTCACTGACCTGATCGATGAGGACATCAGCGAGACCGGCGGCCTTCTTCCCCTCCGGCAGGCCCAGCATGATCAGGAACCTGCTGTTCCTCTCGACCGGGGTCGCGACAGCACTCTTACCGCCCTTGCCGACCAGCAAATCCCCTTCCCACGATCCAGAAACACGGCGATCTGCTGCCGCCTCGGGACGGTCATCGATGCTGACCAGCGACGATGATGCTTCCACCGGTGCGCTCACCCAACGGCTTCACCGATTTACGCTTCGTACGTTCGGATTGCAGCGGGATCGAAGGACTTGGCCAGCTTCCCCTTGGGCAGGGCGTAGATCCACCGGTAGATGGCTTCGTGGGAGACGGTGCGGTCTTCGGCGTCGGGTGATTTCGTTATAATCTCAACGCTGGCGTCCGTCGCCTCCAAACGCAAACGGCCTTGCGATTTGCCGCGGCGTCCTTTAACTGGCCAGATCTGCCTTCACACGTGCAGCAATGACCGGATCGGTGTAGATTTTTCGGGCCTGCGGGCGCTTGCCTTTCCGCTCAGCAGCACAGTTCGCACTCACTGGATGATACCCGCGGGTCTTCGTCGAGTTACGTCCACGCTCCCGCCGAATGATCGTCTGATCACGGCCAATACCAGCCCCGATCTGCCGATCAGTCCAGCCAGCGAGTATCCCCACCGCAATATCTGCCCGATCCGAAAACGACAATCGCCTACGCCCCACCAACAACTCCTCTAATCAACCGAGTTGTTGCTTCGAGGGTATGGCACCGCCCACCCTTGTCATAAGGTTTGTACTTGCCGTGACAGGACTACCGGCATGGACCAGATCGTCCTGTGGGATCCGAATATTTCAGCCACTAGGACTATTGCGTCAGAATTAATGCCACTCAACGACAGCCCTTGAAGAGGGGCATCTTGGTTTCTGAAATAGCTCTCACCCCCGATGCCACCCTGGTTGCTGTGAACCGCTGGCGCATCGTTTGCGGTGCCGTATTTTCGCTCACTGCCGCTATTTTTGGATTAGCTGTGTTCGTGTTGTGGTCTTGGGCTTCGTCGCACATGCAAAGCCAAATATTGTAGTTCGTGATGACCAATTGGCAGCTCATTTTATGTGCGTCTATCCTCAGTGGACTGACTGTCGCCGTGGGGCTCGTTCTTTTGGTCTCTCCGCTGATCCTGCGTATCCCTCATCGTTGGATGAGGCGACTTAGCGGTGGTCTGGCGGGATTGACTATTGTCGCATCGGCGGTCGAGTGGGTGTTTTCCCTACTGCACTTCTTCCTAATGGCCAATATCAATAGTTACACCAAGGTGTCGGCCGAAGACGGGCAAAGTGTTGTGGTTTCGAGCGGTGGTTTCGACCCGGAGTCTTATCAGGTCTACACGCAGCGTTCCGCCTACATCTACGAATATCAGATTAGGGCATGACTACCTCTTGGCTCACGCCGGGTTCTAGAAGATCTTTTGAACCCGATGTGTGCGTCCTGGAAGTCACCGGTGTGGAGCTTTTGCTTAGCTGCGGTGAAGGGATGGTTAGACTTTCAAAACCAGCGAGGTGGAGCAACTGGTTCAACGTTCAAGCCTGCCTACGCTCGCAACGATTCCTATCATGGGTAGTGGCTATAACCGCGTGATCAGCCGTAGCTCATCTACCAAGCCATTCACCCAACATCCTGCCAGAGCAGTGTCCCATAAGCGGGTCCTCCGTCGGACGCATCTGCTCCAGAAGTACATCGTTGCGACTGCTGGCCGTCGATAGTTCCGCAGGGGGTGTTCGGTGAGCTGACAGGTGACGGGCCCTGACTGACACACTGATCTACGTGTCTAAAATTCTGGTCGGCTAGTGCCCGCGGGCCGGGCCGGGGACATTTTCGTCGTTGCGAAGCTCGACCGTCCGACCCGTTCCGTCCGAGACGCCCACGAGATAGCAGGCGACCTCGCCAGCCGCGACATCAGACTGAACATCGGCGGCTCCGTTCACCACCCCCGCGGATCCGATGGGCAAACTGCTGTTCAACGTACTGGCGATGGTCGCAGGGTTCGAAGCGGACCTGATCAGCAGGCGCACCCGCGAAGAAATGAAAGTTGCCAAGGCCACGGGCGTGCTGGCCGAACTTGTCGCCATCAGCCGATCCACCGTCCTCCGCGCCATTGAACTCGGACACAGCAGAGCGGCTACACCAGCCCGCCCCTGTGAACTGTGCGGACAGGTACTGGGAATGTCAGCGGAGGCGGCAGCATGACCTTATTTGAACATGTTCAAAAGATGTGGTCCACTAGAAAATGAACACGTTCAAATGATGGGATGCAGCGATGGACAGCAAGAGCGCACACACCAAGGCCAAGGTGCTGGAAACAGCTCTGGGCATGTTTCGCAGCAAGGGCTTCGCCAAGACCACCATGCGGGCCATTGCCGCTGAAGCCGGTATTTCCCTGGGTAGTGCCTACTATTACTACGCGTCCAAGGACGAGCTGGTTCTCGAGCTCTACCGCGAATCGGTGGCTGAGCAGCGCGCCGCAGCTTCGACGGGGATGCGGGGAAGCAGCGGCCTCGGAGACAGAATCAAGCTGGCGATGCATGCCGGCATTGATGCGTTGACTCCGTACCACGGCTTTGGCGGCACGTTCATTTCCAGTGCCCTGCCGCCGCAGTCGGCCGTGAACCCCTTTGGTGAGGCGTCGGCGGAAGTGCGGGAGAACGCCATCGGAATTTTCCGTGAGGCAGTGGAAGGCGCCAAGATCCCTGCCTTTCTGCGCGCCCAGTTGCCGGAGCTCCTCTGGCTGGCGTACATGGGCGTGGTGCTGTTTTGGGTGTACGACCATTCTGCCAACCAGCGCCGCACCCGGACTCTGATCGACGGGGCGGCGCCACTGATCGCCAAGCTGGTCTCCTTCTCCAGGCTGCCCGTGGTCAAGCCGCTGGTCGAGGAAGCGCTGGCACTGAAGACGAAGGTGCAGGCATGAAAACAGTCGTCATCGCCGGAGCCTCGGGCTTCATCGGCACGCACTTCCGCCGCCAATTCGCCAGCGCCGGGTGGCGGGTGCGCACAGTGGGCCGCTCGGGCGACGCCGTGTGGGGAGACACCGCCGCCATTACCACGCTGCTTGACGGTGCCGAGCTGCTGATCAACCTGGCCGGAAAGTCCGTTTCCTGCCGTTACACCCGCGCCAACAAGGCCGAGATCATCCGCTCCCGCACTGAGACCACCGCCGAGTTGGGCCGTGCCGCCGCCGCCTGTGCCCGCCCGCCCCGTGACTGGTTCAACGCCAGCACCGGCACCATCTACCGCGACGCCCGGGACCGTCCGCAAGACGAGCTCGACGGCGAACTCGGCTCTGGCTTCTCCGTCGCCGTGGCGCGGGGCTGGGAAGAAACGCTCGCCTCGGCGGAGGTGCCGGGAACGCGCAGGATTCCCCTGCGCATCACCATCGCCATGGGCCCCGGCGGCGGGGTCATGCGCCCGTTCAACAACCTGGCTCGCCTGGGTTTGGGCGGCCGGATGGGCGACGGCGGGCAAAAGTTCAGCTGGGTCCACGTCGACGACCTGTTCCGCGCAGTCCTTTTCCTGCATGAACACCGCGACGTTACCGGTCCCGTCAACATCGCCGCGCCCGAGGTGGTGACCAACGCCGGCCTGATGGCAGCTGTACGCTGGGCGAACCGGG
This sequence comes from Arthrobacter sp. H35-D1, assembly GCF_030063185.1. GTDB lineage: Bacteria > Actinomycetota > Actinomycetes > Actinomycetales > Micrococcaceae > Specibacter. The sequence continues at coordinate 331,790 of NZ_JASISP010000002.1, read as the reverse complement.
CGCCGTTTGGGCTGCCCACACCGGCCTGGCTGCTCAAGCTCGGGGCGGTGCTGATCCGCACGGAAACAGAACTGGTACTGAAAAGCCGCTGGGTTTCGTCCCGAAAACTCCAAGATGCCGGATTCTTGTTCCAGCATCCCGGGTTGGACGGCGCGCTCGCAGACATCGCCGGGCGCAGCAGCGCTCAGGGCAAGAAAAACGTTGCGCCATGAGCGCGCCGGAAAATGTCGGCAGCCCCGAGTTTGCCGCTGTGCAGACGGCCCGCTGGGCCAAGGAAGACCGTTTCAGCATGCGCTAGGGTGTGGCAGCATTGCTGCTCGGCTGGCTGATCACGTTTGTGCTGTTTTGCCTCGGGTTGGCAGTGGCCTTTGCCATTCCTCCCATGGAGAGCGGGCTGGGCTGGTATTTTCTGCCCGTTGCGCTGATCTATGGCTTTCCCGTCGCGGCCATCGCTGGCCTGCCCTTGGCGATCCTGATTGCCTGGCCCTTGCGGCGGGTGCGGAACCAGTGCGTCCATGTCCTGGTGTTCGCGTTGGCACTTGGCGCCGTCATGGCAGCAATTGTCTTGATCCCTTCCGGCAGTGAGATGGGCTGGGCCCTGGCCGGGCTGATTGTTTGGACTGCGGTGTGCGGCGCCGTCGGCAGGGCCAGCGTCATGAAAGTGGTGTCCCGACGCAATGCCGCCCCCGCGGCAAGCGAGTAACCCGGCTGTGCGTGCCGCATCCGATAGGCTCGTTTTGAGAACGCCATCATTCCCGGCCCCAACCACCAGCTGTCCCATATTTGGACCAGCTGCGGGCCCGGCCACCTGACTGTGATTGGAACACTGCATGGGCACCAACTCTTCAATAACACTCACCACCCGGGTCATTGAGCTCGCGGAGCTTGGCCGTGACTCTCCCTTGCCGTCGGTGCAGCCGCTGTTGGAACCGCCGTATGTGGTGGGGGAGGGGATACCGGAGGAGATCGCGGCCGGTGTGCGGTGGGGCAAGGTCGCCAACATATACCCGTACCCCATGCAGGAGAGCTACACGCGCGATGTCAGCGCCACGGAACTGACCGCCGTCGTGCTTGAAAACAACAAGGTGAAGGCCACCTTTTTGCCACAGCTGGGCGGGCGGCTCTGGGAGCTCACCGACAAGGCCACGGGCAAGGAACTCCTGCACACCCAGGACCGCATCCAATTCGCCAATTTTGGTCTGCGCAATGCCTGGTTTGCGGGGGGCATCGAGTTCAACATCGGCACGCGCGGGCACTCGCCGACCACCAGTGTCCCCTTGCACGCCGCCATTGTGCACACTCCCGAGGGCCAGGAAGTGCTGCGCATGTGGGAGTTCGACAGGCTGCGCGAGGTGGTGTTCCAGATTGACGCGTGGCTGCCGGAGGACTCGCCGGTCGTGTTCGTCGCGGTGCGCATTCGCAACCCGAATGAGAAGACCGTGCCCATGTACTGGTGGACCAACGCGGCCATCCCGCAGACGCCGGACACTCGCGTGATTGCCCCGGCGGCGCGTGCCTACGCCACCGATTACGACGGCTCCATGAAGCGCGTGGACCCCACGAGTTTCCAGGATCTGGACGCCACCTGGCCGCAGCGCAACACCCACGCCGTGGACTTTTTCTTCGACCTCGCCCCGGAGGAACGGCGCTGGGAGGTGGCGGCGGACAAGGCCGGCGACGGATTGGCGTTGGTGTCCTCGGCGCAGCTCCGCGGCCGCAAGCTCTTCGTCTGGGGCGAGAGCACGGGCGGACATCACTGGCAGGAATGGTTGACACCGACCGTCTCTGGCGAGCCTCGCCACTACGCGGAAATCCAGTCTGGCCTGGCACAGACCCAGTTCGAGCACGTCCCCATGCCCGCCGGCGCCAGCTGGCAGTGGGTCGAGGCGTACGGCAATGCTGCACTGGACCCCGCGCTCGCGGCCGGTGAATGGGCTGCGGTAGTGGACCACGGGGCGCAGCGCGTTGAGGCCTTGGTGTCCGAGACGGCCATTGCCCAGGCCTTGGACGACGCCGGAGCCTGGGCTGATTTGCCGCCGTCGGAAATGGTGGTGGCCGGCAACGGTTGGGGCGCCTTGGAACGGACGCGTCGCCAGCACGCCGATCTGGACTGGCTCGATGAAACGGGCACACCCTTCGGATCGGAAACCCTGACGGCAGACCAAGGCCCTTGGTTGAAGCTGCTCAATGCGAATGAGGGCATAGTTGAAAAACCCTTTGAAGCAACGGCTGCCGAAGTGCCCAGCCAGCCGTTTGGCGGAGCAGCGTCTTTCATCAGGGGCTTGGACTGGGAGGACCTGCTGACAGCCGGTCGCAACACCAGCGCCGAGGCTGCCTTCCACCATGCCGTGATGGTGCATGCCAGGGCCTCCAACGGAGTAGCCGACCAGGCGGTTGTGGCCACGCTGTACCGCCAGGCGCTGGAAACTACATTTGCCGCCGGAGAGGCGTTGAGCGTGCACAGCCGCGCGTTGTCGCACCGCGGCTTGGGACTGGCCCTATTGGCATCGGAAGACATCGCCGGGGGCCTGGCGGAACTGAACGCAGCGTGCGTCCTGGATGGGGAGTGCCGCGAGTTGCTGGTGGAAGCCGTGACCCTGGCACTGGACAACGGCAATCCGGCGATGGCCCAGGAATTGTTGGGCCGTGCCTCGGCGTCCTTGGCAAGCATTGGGAGACTCCGGTTCCTGCGGGCCAAGGCCCATGCCGCACTGGGGGAGGGCGACGCAGCCGCGACAATCCTGAAGTCGGGTGTGGAGGTCGTTGACCTGCGCGAAGGTGTCAACTCGCTCAGCGAACTGTGGCTCCAAGTGTGCCCGGGCGAAGACGTGCCCGAGCAATACCAGTTCAGCATGCAGTAGGCCGTGCCAACCGGCCCCGCCCCGCCAACACACATGCCCGCCCCACCATCGGACGTTCCTGCAGCTTTGGTGCCAAATGCGGCAACGCTCCTGCACTTCAGTGCAGGAGCGTTGCAGGAAAATGCCCCGAAAGTGCAGGAGCGTCGGGGGTGGTGGTGGCGGCGTTTGCCGCCTTCAACACGTACCGGATCCAACTACGACTACGCCATGTTCCTCATTTGCCACACGCACGTGGTCGATTCATCGCCAAGGCACTCACTTACCATCTGCGGAAGCCGTGACCGGACATGGCGCATAGGCTGATCTTGGCCGCAGTGGACGCGGCACTGACCACCATCACGGGAGTACACAACGCATGACCACCAATGAATTTCCCGCCCACGCCCCGCTCGCAGTGCAAACCCGAGGCGAGCTGGTGGAAAGCGTCCATTATGGCTCCCTCGCCGCGGTGGATCCCACCGGGACCCTGCTGCTGAGCCGCGGTGACCCTTCGGCCAGCGTGTATCCGCGGTCGGCGCTGAAGCCGCTCATCGCCGTCGGACTTCTGCGCGCCGGACTGCGCCTGCCTGCCGACCAACTGGCCTTGGCCGCGGCAAGCCACTCGGGGGCGGCCGCCCATCAACAACTGGCCACCGCCATTCTTACCGGGGCCGGCCTCGACGAGAGCGCCCTGCGCAACTCCACCGACCTGCCCTACGGCGTGGCCGAACGCGAAGCGTGGCTGCGCGCCGGCCGCGGCCCCACCCGGCTGGCACAAAACTGCTCCGGCAAGCATGCCGCACTGTTGGCCACCTGTGTGCTCAACGGTTGGCCGCTGGAGAACTATCTCGATCCCGGACACCCCCTGGCCGCCCTGATCCGCGCCACTGTGGCGGAGTTGACCGGTGATCCGATCACGGCGATCAGCACCGACGGCTGCGGCACGGAGGTCTTCGGCCTGTCCTTGACCGGGCTGGCCCGTGCCTTTGGCAAGCTCACCACCGCTGCCGCAGGCACTGCAGAGCACGACGTCGCCGCCGCCATGCGCGCCCATCCCACCTTGGTTGCCGGGCCGGGGCGCGATGTCACCACCTTGATGGAGGCGGTTCCCGGCTTGCTGGCGAAGGATGGGTTTGAGGGCATCCAGGCCATTGCCTTGGCTGATGGGACCGCCGTGGCGTTGAAGATTGCCGACGGCGGCGACAGGGCCCGGATGCCCGCCGCCGTCCCGGCACTGCTGGCTTTGGGCGTCGACTCTGCACTCCTGGATGAGTTCAACCACCTGCCCGTGTGCGGCGGCGGCCACCCGGTCGGCGAGTTGCGCGGACTGCCGGTGAGCGACTTGCCGCTGCTTCTCTAGAGCACAGTTGTCAGCACTCCTCCGTCAACGCGCACTGCTGATCCGTTCGTCGCGGACGCTGCAGGGCTTGCCAGGAACGCCACCATGTTTGCGATCTCGCTCGGCTCGATGAATCGTTCCAGCAACGAGGTTTGGTTCGTTGCCATGATTGCCTTTTTCATGTCGGCTGTGGAGACGGCGCTCTGCTGGGCGAGCTCCTCGACGGTTTGGGCAACACCGTCGGAGTACGTGGGGCCACCGAGGACGGAATTCACCGTCACTGCGGTCCCTTTGGTGAGCTTCGCCAGACCGTTTCCAGCCGCCAGCATTGCCGCCTTTGAGGCGCCGTAGTGGATCATTTCGGCCGGGACGTTGACCGCCGACTCGCTGGCCACGAAAACAATCCGCCCCCATCCCCGTTCCAGCATGGCTGGCATTGCCCGCTGGGCGAGTCGCACTCCGCTGAGGACATTCACTTCAAAGTACAACCGCCAGTCGTCAGCTGAAATGGTTTCGAACGATTTCAATTCGAAGAGCCCAACGTTGTTGATGAGGATGTCGACGTCGGGAAGTTCGGCACACAGTCGCTCCACTTGGGCGGGGTCGGTAAAATCGGCGACCATCCCGGCAACCGATGCCCCGGGGACATCGTGCCGCAACGACTCGACCGCCGCGGACAGCTTCACCGCATTGCGCCCGTTGAGCGTCACCTCAACACCCTCTCCAGCCAGCGCTTTCGCAATTGCATAGCCGATTCCTTGGCTCGAACCGCTAACGAACGCCTTCTTGCCCCTGAGTTGCAGATCCATCTTTCTCTCCTTCGCGTCGCGTACCAAAAAATCGCGATCTCCTGCCGTGCCGGCATTTCCAGCACGGGTTCAAGGAAACAATCCCACACGTGGATCAGCCCTCGATCAGCTGAGGGTGCCCGCGAACTAGACTGAGCCAGTGAGCCAGCTTCGAATCCACATCCTCGGTCCCATCGGTGCCGAGATTGGCGCCAACCCCCTTCGCTTCTCCAAGGCACGTCATCGTGAGATTCTCGGAATTCTGCTGGCCGCGCGCAGCCGGACGGTGTCGACGGGCAGACTGATCGAGGAGTTGTGGGAAGACGCCCCTGCCGGTGCGGTGGGCGCTGTTCGCACCTTCATTGGTGAGCTGCGACGAATTCTTGAGCCGGAGCGCACTGCTCGCACGCCCCCGGCCATCCTGGTGACCACCGGCGACGGCTACGCGCTCAAACCCGCACCGACCGCAGTGGACCTCTGGCGGGTCGAGCAAGCTGTTGCGACTGCGGAAGGAATGAACCCGGAGGCGCGCGAATCGCTGTTGAGCGCCGCATTGAAAGAGTGGCGCGGGGACGCTTTCGAGGAATTCCGCACCCGTCCCTGGGCCCAGGAAGAAAGGGCACGGATTGCTGAACTTCGAGCGGGAGCTGTGGAGCAGCTGGCCGAGACCCGGCTGGCCCTTGGACGGCCGAATGACGTTGTCGCATTACTGGATGGGCACGTCGTCGAGCATCCTTGGCGGGAGGAGGGATGGAGGCTGCTCGCCCTGGCCTTGTATAGGTCCGCACGCCAAGGAGACGCTCTGGCAGTCCTGACCCAAGCCCGCTCCACCCTCCTGCAAAACCTCGGGCTCGATCCGAGTGTTCGGCTGACCAGACTCGAGCGGGACATCATGAGCCACGATCCTGCGCTGGACTTCGTCGACGCCAGCGAGTCGATCCTGGTGCGGACCGCCGCCGTCACTGCGCGCACCGGTGTGCAGTCCCAGCTCGAAAGCGTCACTGTGCTCTTGCCGTTGCTGGCCGTGTCCGGCTCGGTCCAGTTCGCGGCGGAACAACGATTCTCCGCCATCACGGCGGCCGAGCAGTTCGGTGACCCGGAATTGACGGCACGCGTCATCGGTGGCTTTGAGGTGCCCGGCAGCTGGACCCGATCGGATGATCCGACGCGGTCGGCGTTGATCGTCGAAGCAGCATTGCGAACACTCGCAGCACTTCCACTGGGGGCTTCAGACCGGGTGCGGGCCCGGCTGCTGGCCACCGTGGCCATGGAGTCGCGCGGTACCGCCAACCGACTCTCCGAGGCCGCCGAAGCTGAACGAATCGCCCGGCGCCTTGGCGATGCCACGCTACTGTGCTTCGCGCTCAGCGCCCGCTATCTGCAGAGTTTCGAAACGGCAGGCCAAGCAAGATCACGCGAAACCCTCGGTGCGGAGATCATTGCCCTGGCCGTCGCGGCGGAGTTGTCGACCTTCGAGATCGAGGGGCGGCTGATCAGGATGCAAGCCCTCTGCGCCCTCGATAACATCAGCGCAGCCGCGAAGGAGGCCGACCGCATCGATGCGCTTGCAGCACGCTTCGCCCGCCCCCTTGCATCCGTCTTCACCGGCTGGTTCCGGTGGAGCTTCACAGCCGGCCCGCCACCTCCGGAAGGAGAGGAGATGCCCGGATTCACGGTTGGATTGCCCGAACTGGCGCGACTCACCTCCGCTGTTCATGCTGGCACGGAGCTTCCAGATGGACAGCTCGGACCCTACGAACCTTGGGCCCGCCCGCTTCTTCTGGCCAGGAAGGGGCGCCACGAGGAAGCCATGAGCGCGCTGGACCTGTTGGCAGATCCGCCACAGGATCTGCTGCTTGAGGTGGCATGGTTCCTCATCGGTCTAGCCGCGATCGAGACTGGGCATCTGGAGGCTGGACAACGTTCGTACGATGCCCTGCTGCCCGCAGCTAAAGAATGTGCCGGAGGCAGCGGGGCCGTCAGTCTCGGAGCAATATCACCGATCCTCGCCAAACTGGCCCAGTTGTGCGCCGTCCCGTGTCCAGGACGAAAGGCATAGGGGGAAAGGCGTAGGCGAGACGGCATGCAGGAATACCGTCAGCTCCCGCCCCGTTGACTCCGGTGGATGCATACGCATGAGTAGTGCGGCCGTTGATCAAGGAGTCACAATGCAGCGCACAGTTGCCGTCATTTCCGCCGGGCTTGGTGTTCCCTCCACCACCCGCATGCTCGCGGACCAGCTGGCCGCGAATGTCGTTGCCCGCTCGGCGCAGCAGCACATCGAGGTTGTGCTGGACGTGATTGAACTGCGCGAGCACGCCACCGACATCGCCAACGCCATGGTTGCCGGCTATGCGGGGCCCGCCCTGGCGCAGGTCATCGAACGGGTGGCCGCGGCCGACGCCATGATCGCCGTGACCCCCACCTTCAGCGCCTCCTACTCGGGGCTTTTCAAGTCCTTTTTCGATGTCCTGGACCCCAAATCCCTTGATGGCATGCCTGTCCTGTTTGGCGCCACGGGCGGCTCATCCCGGCATTCGCTGGTGCTGGAGATGGCGATCCGCCCGCTGTTCAGCTATCTGCGTGCCAACACCATGCCCACCGCCATCTACGCCTCGCCCGAGGACTGGGCCGGTTCCGGCAGCAATCCGCTGGATCAACGCAGTGGGCAGGGGGCCGCTGAACTGTCAGCCGTCCTGGGCGCACACCTTCAGGGAGGCACGACGCCGGAACCCGGCAGTGCGGCGTCGACCAGTGCCGTTGTGCCTTGGAAGGGGAACGGCGCGGGGGACGCGGTAGGAAACGGCGCGGGTGAGGCGATGCCCGGACACCGGGCAAAGCGGGCCCTGCGGGAGGCCGAATCAATGACCTCGCTGCCCTTCGAGGAGCTGCTGGCCCAAACCCGCCGCCCCTAGAAGATGGGTTGCACTGGCTTTGAGGTCAACGGCGGTGGATCCAGGTCGTCAAGCACCACTGTCAGCGCCGTGCGGTAAACATCGGGGTGGATCTCCGGGCTGGCATGCCCCGTGTCCGGAACGTCGTACACAAAGACCGGGTTGTTGGGCATCAGCGCCTCCCAACCGCGGATCGCCGAGCCGGCGTCGACGATGAAGTCATCTGGATCGTAAATCATCCCTATCCCGGTGCTTGCCGGGACCTTGCCGTCGTATTGCCGGGGGAAGGCCTGCAGGAAGGTGGCTTGGGTGGTGCTGAGGATCAGCGAGTTGTTGTCGGGGTTGAAGGATTTGGAAATGCCGCTGCGGGCCGCCTGGTACATGCCCTGCCCGTTTGGGTTGGCCAGTCCTCCCCACAGTCCGGCACCCAACCGGCCCAGCAGGCCCAGATAAGGGACCACTTTTCCGGCCAGGGAGATGTACTGCTTGCCGGGATCCTCAATGTCCGCTTCGCTGCTGGGGCTTGACCCCATGACGATCAGTGTCACCTTCGTGCCCGTTTGCGCCAGCAGCGAGGCGAGAACCACGGCGGCCATGCCGCCGAAGCTGTCCCCGTAAAAGTAGACGGTGTCGATGTTGCGCTCGTACAGGTCGCGCTGGATGGCAATAAACAGCTGGGCGATGTCGATGCCCTCATTGGAGTAGCCGATGAACGACGCCGGCGCACGCTGGTTCATGGCAGGTTGCAGGGCCGCGAGCTTGCGTCCCGCGTCGCGGTAGCTGACCCGAAAGCCGCCCAACAGGTACCAGGTCTTGCCCGGGAAGCGCAACGCCGCCGTACGGTTTTCCTCGTTGTCAGGAGTTTCGATGCGGTATTGGCTGCGCTCGGTGAGCAACGCATCCGCGGCAATGTTGGCCTTGAATGCTGTGGTGGCGGCGGCCGCGCCCATGGTCAGGAAGAAAAGCCTGCGCGGAATGTCCGGAATCTGGCGCGGTGGCTTGGCAGCAGGGGGAGGCTGTTCAGCGCCGTCGTCCTGCTGCTTCTTGCTGGTGTGGGCTGTGCTGGTAGTCATGGGAGATCACTAGTATTCTTGCACGCTTTCGGCCACCCGCCGTGGTCGAATTCGGAGGCCCAAGAGATGGAAAGAACCACGGCTGTGCCGGCCCGGCAGCGCCGGAAAGATAGGCGCCGGAGCAGTCCGAAAGCGCTGTCGTCTAGACTCGGGGTGTGAGTACCCAAGGCCCCGGAAACACCGCGCCAAACCAAGGGGAAGCGAGCCCGAAAGTATCCAGTCCGGTGGAAGAAGACCCGGAGGCAACAGCTCGGGCATCCGCCGCCGCGGGTCGCCTCTATTCCGGGCAGTGCTCCTCGGATCGGGCCTTGGAACGCTACGGCCGCCTGATCGAGGCAGGGATCGATGTCTTTGGCACGCAGGGGTACGCGAATGCAAAGATCAAGACCCTGTGCCAACGCGCCGGCTTGAGCGAACGCTACTTCTACGAGTCCTTCGAGTCCCGCGAAGAACTTCTCACCGCCGTGTACGACCTTCTGGCCACCTCCATGTTGGCGTCGGCCAAGGCGGCTTTCAAGGCGCCGGCCAAGAACCTGATGGCCTCGGTCAAGGCAGGGACTGGCGAAGTGGTGGACTTCATGCTGGGCGATCCCCGCCACGCCAGGATCATTCTGGTGGAAATTGTGGGTATTTCACCCGAGCTGGAGGCCAAACGCCACCAATCGCTGAACAATTTTGCCGACGTGACCATGTACCAGCTGCTGTTGCTGTGCGGAACACCTCTCCGGGAAGCACAGGAACGCCTGGCTGCACATCCCGAGGATCATGCCTTGGCTGCGGTTTTGGACTTTGCCCGGCTCACGGCAGTGTCCGTGGTGGGCGGGGTCAACAACATGCTCCTTGATTCCTTGCACAGCGGCACCGTTCACAACACCCAGGGAATTCTTGATGTTTCCTGCCAGCTCATCAGCAACGCGGCCCTGAGCATCCGAGCGGTCGCGGAAAAGTAACAAAAACCCCGCCGCAGGATCACTTAGGAAGTGCCCCGGCAAGGTGGCACGATGGAGGCATGCAAGATTTCTGGCAGTTCGTGGGCAGTTTCTGGTGGCTGGCCTTCCCCCTGGCCGGTATTCTGGGCGGCTGGGGGCGGGCCGTGAACAAAACCAATGAACGCCGCCATCAGCGCAAGATCGAGCTGTACAAGCTCCAGCACCCCGAAGTGGCCGGGCTTGACGTTTCGGCAGCCCCTTGGGATGCCGGGCAGGGCGTCCCTGGCAACGGTGAGCCGGGAAAGACGCCGGGCTACACGGAAGCAGACGTGGCCAAGGTGATGGTTGAACACGACGCCGTCAACCGCCAATGGCTGAGCTACGAGCTGGACGTGGCCAAGATGATTGACTTCCCCATGATGAGCGATGTCCACGAGCCGCTCACGGTGGCCTTTCTGCGATCCAAGCGCGACGCCGACGCCCTCCGTCCGGTGGCGGCGGCGGATGTGGTGGACAAGGGTCGATGGGACGACTACCGCAACGCGGTCAACGCCTACGCAGTGGCGTTTGAAATCGCCGAAAAGGAAGCCCACAGGATCAAGGACTCCGCGTTCAGCGAGCCGGAACGCCAACGCTTGAAGACGGCCCGCAAACTTGTCAAAATGGCCGAAGACGAGGCAGGCACCGGAGCCGAGCGGCACACCGCCTACACACGTGCCCGCAAGGAACTCGACGGGCTGATCGTTCTTCCCGATGTCACCATTGCCGCCCTGGAGCAGAAAATCGCCAGAGTGCTTGAGCGCGGCGACTAGCTTCACCAGCCCCAAGCCACCAGCCACTTTCATGCAAAGGAACCTCACTGTGAACCCGCTGCCTTCGCGCGCAAACCTTGCTGCCGGCCCCTACGACTCGATCATGGACCTCACCAACCCTGGACCGGGAACCGGGGGCCTGCGCCCGCGAGCCCATGTGGACAACGGGCTGCCCGTGCTTTCACTCAACGGCAACTGGCGCTTCCACTACTCGGAATCGTTGGCGGCGGCTCCCGTCGGCATGGAGGCGGAAACGTTCGACGACGGCGCCTGGGACACGCTGCCCGTGCCCTCCAACTGGAACTTCCACGGTCACGGCGCCCCGGCCTATACGAACGTGCAATTTCCGTTCCCGCTGGACCCGCCGCACGTCCCCGACGCCAATCCCGTGGGGGACCACAGGATCAACTTCGACGCTGCCGCCGAGTTCCTGCAAGGGGCGGTGCTGCGTTTCGACGGCCTCGACAACGCAGGAACGCTTTGGCTCAACGGCCAGCTGTTGGGCACCACGCGCGGCTCCAAGCTGACCCACGAATTCGATGTCACCGGCATTGTCAGGGCCCGCAACAACGTGCTGGTGGTGCGGGTGGCCCAATTCTCCGCCTCCAGCTACCTGGAAGACCAGGACGCATGGTGGCTGCCGGGCATTTTCCGTGATGTGGCACTGCTGGCCCAGCCCAAGGCGTCCGTCCGGGACGTCTTTGTGCACGCCGGCTACACGCCGGAAGGAACCGGCACGCTCCGGGTGGAAATCGCGCCGCCGCTGCCGGATGTGGTGGCCACCATTTCCGGGCTGGGTTTCAGCGAGGTGCTGGAATTTGCCGAACAGGAACTGGACGGACAAGGGCACGAGAGAAGAGTCTCGGCGACGTTTGACGTGGGCCGGGTGGAGCCGTGGAGCGCAGAGTCGCCCGTCCTGCATGAACTGACCCTTTCCACGCCCCTGCAGACCGTGCGGTTGCGCGTCGGCTTCCGCTCCATCACCGTTGCGGATGCACAGATCAAGCTCAATGGGTCGCCGCTGCTGTTTCGCGGGGTGAACAGGCATGAACACAACCCCGACTTGGGACGGGTGGTGCCGCGCGAGCAGATGCACCGCGAGCTCTGCCTGATGAAGGCCCACAACATCAATGCGATCCGCACCGCCCACTACCCGCCGCATCCGGTGCTGTTGGACCTCGCCGACGAGCTCGGCTTCTACGTCATTGACGAATGCGACTATGAAACCCACGGCTTTGAGGACGGCGACTGGGCGGGAAACCCCAGCGATGGCCCGGCGTACCGGGAAGCGCTGCTCGACAGGATGGTGCGCACCGTTGAACGGGACAAGAACCACCCGTCCGTCATCATGTGGTCGCTGGGCAATGAAGCAGGCAAGGGCGAGAACCTGCGGGCCATGGCGCAGTGGACCAAGGAACGGGACCCCGAGCGGCTGGTGCACTACGAGGGCGACTGGGCCTGCCCCTACGTGGATGTGTATTCACGCATGTACGTCAAACCGAGCGACGTCGAGGCCATTGGCCGCCAGGAAGAAGAACCGTTGCCGGACCCGGCCCAGGACGAACACCGGCGGAACCTGCCGTACATCCTGTGCGAGTACGTCCATGCCATGGGCAACGGTCCCGGCGGCCTGCAGGAATACCAGGACCTCTTTGATGCCTACCCCCGCCTGCAAGGCGGCTTCGTGTGGGAATGGATTGAGCACGGCATCCGCCAGCACACCCCGGACGGCGAGGCGTTCTTTGCCTACGGCGGTGACTTTGGCGAGCGTGTCCACGACGGCAACTTCGTCATTGACGGCATGGTCTCGGCCGATTTGGAGCCGCGACCCGGTCTGCTGGATTACAAAAAAGTTGTGGAACCGCTCGGCGTGGCCGTCACGGACGACTGGTACGAGCTTTCAGTCCACAACAAGTACGACTTCCTGGACACGACGCACCTGGCCTGGACCTGGCAGGTTGACGGCCCCGAAGGCCGGGTGGCCGGCGGCACGCTCGAGGTGCCTGTGACAGCGGCAGGTGCCCGAACCGCCGTCGAACTTTCCCCCGAGATTGCCAGCGAGCTGGCGCAGGAGCGAGTGCTGACCATTAGTGCAGTGTTGGCGGAGGAGGCGCCGTGGGCCCCGGCGGGGCATGAGGTCGCTTGGACCCAGCAGGGGCAGCCGGCTGCGCCGCGGGTGCAGGTGCAGCCCCAAGGCGACGAAGAGGCCGTGGTGGAGGGCGGGAGCCTGCGCTTTGGCCCCGCCGTGTTCAGCTTGGCCACCGGTGAAATGAGCGCCTTCAAAACGGTGCCGGTCAACGGGCCGCGGCTGACACTGTGGCGTGCGCCCACCGACAATGACAACGGTAAGGACCATGCCCTGGCAGGGTCGCCGCGCGCTGCCGACATCTGGGAGGCAGCCGGACTGCCCCTGTTGCAGGGGCGGCTGCAGTCCATGACGCACGACGCCGGGGCGCTGGCCGTGCGGGTGCGCTACGGTGTGCCGGTGGCTCGCCAACATGTGGATGTCGAGTACGTGTGGCGCACCGACGGGACCTTGTTGGAGCTGAGCGCACACCTGGAACCTAGCGCGGGCTGGGGGCCGAACTGGCCGCGGGTGGGCTTCGACTTCGAGCTCCCTGGTGAATTCTCCCAGGCCGCCTGGACCGGGTTCGGGCCGGGGCAAAAGTACCCCGACACGGGCATGGCCGCGCGGAGGGGCTGGTTCAGCGCCAGTATGGAGGAACTGCAGGTGCCGTACGTCAGGCCGCAGGAAAATGGTGCCCGGGCAGGGGTGTCCAAGCTCGTGCTGGCCACGGAACAGGGCAGCGGGCAGGCATTGTCATTCCAGGGCGAGGGTTTCTCATTCACGCTCCGGCCCATCTCGGCGCAGGTCCTCACGGCAGCGAAGCACACCCCTGACGTGGTTGCGGACGGAATCAGCCACCTGACACTGGACGCCGCGGTGCACGGCATCGGCACGGCCTCATGCGGACCGGGTGTGCTGCCTGCTTACCAGCTGGCCCCGGGGCCGTTGCGCTTCACCGTGGTCCTGGGCTAAAGGACGAACGGGCTGAGCAACGAGCGGCCCAAGCCGCCGCGCGGTGGTGTCCGGGAATGGGGGCACCACCGCGTACGTTGGTTCTAATGGAAGAAAGCATCCACATACTTGGACCCAAAGGTCCTAAACCAAGAGTCCCAACAAGGAGCAGTCAATGTCGCGAACAGTGGTCATTACCGGAGCAAGCGACGGAATTGGGGCGGCCGCAGCCAAAATGCTTGCGTATCCCGGGGACACCCTTGTATTGGTGGGCCGCTCGCCGGAGAAAACCAAGGCGCTTGCGGACGAGCTGGAAACGGATTATCTGCTGGCCGATTTCACCGACTTGGCTCAAGTGCGCCAGCTGGCGGCAACCTTGGCGGAGAAGTATCCGCGCATTGACGTGCTGGCCAACAATGCCGGCGGCATCATGGGCAGCCGCGAGATGACTGTGGATGGGCATGAGAAGACGTTTCAGGTGAACCACTTGGCACCATTCCTGCTGACCACGCTGCTGATTGATCAGCTGGTGGAAGCCCGGGCCACCGTCATCAACACCTCAAGCGCCGCCCACAAACTCATGGCCAAGTTCAACATTGACGATCTTGACGCCGAGCAGAGCTACAGCCCCAATGCGGCATACGGCAATGCCAAGCTGGCGAATATTCTCTTCACCAAGGAACTGCAGCGCCGGTATGGGGACCATGGCGTCAACGCCGTCGCCTTTCACCCAGGAGTGGTGGCCACAAGCTTCGCCGCCGAATCAACCTCGCCAATGCGCCACGCGTACCGCGGGTTGATGCGCAGGTTCCTGCTTTCCGCTGAACAAGGCGCCGACACACTGCTTTGGCTCGCCACAACCACCCCGCCGGAAGATTGGACACCGGGGGAGTACTACGTGAAGCGCAAGCCCGCCAAAACTAGCCCGCTGGCAAAGGACGCGGCACTTGCCCTGCAGTTGTGGGAGCGCAGTGCCGCCATGGTGGAAATCAGTAGCTGAAGCGTCCGCCGGTGTAGATGCCTTCGGCAAGTTGCTGGACCAGCCACGGGCTGAAGGCAAAGGGCGTGGCCGTCACGGCTTCCTCCACATCCACCAGGTCGCTCCAGGCCCAGTCGCATGCCTCCGCCGGATTCGGCGAGATGGTTTCGGGGCCCGCATAGACGGCTGTGAACACCGGGCAGATCTCATTTTCCACAATACCGGAGGCGTCGACGGCGCGGTAGCGGAAGTCCGGCAGTGCCGGCTGGACGTTGCTGACGCTGATATTCAGCTCCACTGCGGCGCGGCGCACGATGGCCTCTTCGAAGCTTTCTCCCGGGCCCGGGTGCCCGCAGAAAGAATTGGTCCACACCCCCGGCCACGTCAGCTTCGACAGGGCGCGGCGCGTGAGTAGCGTGCGGCCTTGGTCGTCGATCAGGTGGCAGGAAAACGCGAGGTGCAGCGGCGTTTGTTCCGTGTGGACAAGTGCCTTCTCGGCAGTGCCGATCTCGGCACCGTCCTCATCCAACAGTCTGACCAGTTCAACGTTTTGACCCATGGTGGGACCAGCTCCTTCCGCACGTTTCAGACAAGTCTATGGTTCTTTGGGCCCTCTCAGCATCATTAGCACGGGCGCCAAGTCTTTCCTCCAGGTGCGTAGCAGCGGGGACCGTTGTATCCGGGGTAGCCGCCGCCGTTGTCTTGGGCCGGCGGGACGTAGGGTGCTGGTGCCGGCGGCACGTAGGGTGCTGGTGCGGGTGCAGGAGGAACGTAGGGTGCCGGGGCTGGAGGAACATGGACAGGCGGCAGGTTGCGGATGCGCTCGGCTTCGGCAGCGTCCGCTTCGGCAGCGTCCGCTTCGGCCTTTTTGGCTGCTGCTTGCGCTTTTTCAGCCGCTTTCGTTTTCGCTTCCGCTGCGGCCTTGGCGAGGGCGGCATCGGCTTTCGCCTTGGTCTCGGCAGCCCACTTCTTGACGGCAGCTTTGGCTTCTGTCAATGTCAGGGAGTTTTTCGTTTTCTTCAAGGCCGAGAGCGTGGACTCTGTTGTTCCAATCCTTGTGGAAAGGGACTCAATTTGTGCAGCCAACCCAGATTCGTCATAGGCCGACCATGCAACAACGTTTGTGCTTGTCTTTCCATCTTGAAGCAGGTTCTGCAGAGTCTTGGCCGTGGCGATGGCAGCGGCCACTTCGGTGATGGTGGTTCCTGTGGTTGCCGCAGTGGAGCCGGCAGTGGCCGCTGCCGCCGTTTCCAAGGAGTCGCCAACAGTCGCGAGCTGTCCGGGCAAAGTGCATTCAACGCTTGAGTCGAAAATGCCTCGTGAGCTGGCTTTGGCTTCCTTCTCAGCGTCTTGGACGGGCGGCAGGAACTTTTTATTGTTGCCAAAGGCCACGGCCGTGCCGAATCCTGCCCGGGCAATGTCGGCACTGGCAAAGGTGTCGGTCGGCGTGAAAACGGCAGCCAGGGTGCGGTCGTACTTGTCCTTGCGGTCCACGTCGTACTGGAGCGTGATCTTGGAACCCACAGGAAGCAAGCCACGGAGGAAGTTAGTGGCTTCGGCGCCAAGACATTCCACGGGTTCGTTGGGATCCTTGGTTTCCGGGGTGTCGATGTTCAACAGCCGGATAGTCTGGTCCTTGCCACCCACGGATGCCACCAGGGTGTCCCCGTCCGTGATGGAGACAACGGTTCCGGTGTCCGTTGGTTCATCAGTGCAAGCCGAAAGGCTCAGCACCATGGCACTTGCCACAGCCATACTGACAAGGAATCTATTGGCAGAAAATTTGGCATTTGCTGCCATGGGAATATCAACACCTAAAAATGTTCCAAGAGCCTCTTTCGGGCTCGGCGCATGTCTATACTATTCGCTGGAGACGGGTTCGGATTCTTTCGACTCGGCCTTCGATCAGCAGGACTGGTTCCACGGTTGCCAGGTCATGGTTTGACCACATCGTGCGTGACCACTTCGTGCAACTCCACCGTTCCGGAGGGCAGCTTCCAATAGTGCAGGCGCAGCGCTCCGGCCGTGCCTTGTTCCACGTACAGCCGCATGCACACGTCCTCGCCCCGCATCGTGGGGCCGGCGTGCGCGCCCTCGTTATGGCGCAACGGGTGGGCATCCCGCTTGCGCACGGATCCCTTTCTGTCGGCCACCAGATCCAGCACTGCGCGCAGCGTTTTGCGGCGTTGCTGTTCGGCCAATCCGGCCCAGGAATCCAGAAAATGCCGGGAGCAGTGGTAGGTACCCAGCGGATTCTCATCCTTCTCCTGGGCAGGTACGTTGTTCGCCCACGCCAGCAGAAGCTCAAAACGAAATTGTTCCTCGGCCACCAAAAACAGCTGCTGCGGTGCCTTCTCGCTGCGGGAGCTCGTTGAGCGGCGCTGCTGCTTTTGTTGCACAAGCGCCGACTTTGTCCGGGCCAGTTCCTCCCGCAACGCATCCTTCTCATGGTCGAGTTCATTGAGCGCCCTGGCCAGTTCCTTGGATCCCTTTCGCTCGGCTTCGAGCTGGTCCTGCAGCGCCCTGGCCACCTTGTCCGTGGCACCCTGCCGTTTTTGTGCTTCCACCAGCTCGGTGATGGTGTGCCGGGCCTGTTCCAACTGCATCTGGGTGGTTTGCAATGCCGTGCGGCGCTCGACAGGCGTCAGCAGGATTTCCTCTGCACGTGCTGCGTCGCCGATCCCTGCAGCTGCGCTCGTCCGGTCGGAAGCACCGGGGCCGTCCGCGTCGGCAACTGCCGCCGTGTTGCTGCCGGCGATGGGGTGCGCACCGGAGGAGCGAACAGTGAACAGGCTTGCATACGGGCGCTCGCTGTCAAGCCAGGCCGGGCCGCCGCTGACTAGCGGCGGCGCAGGGACGGCGGCTTCGTCGTCGTCCACGTCCAGCATGGAAAGAACCACGGCACCGTTGTCATAGGCCACACGCACGCGCACCACTTCGCCCTCCGTCAGAAGGTCCTCGGCGGAGTCAAGGTCGTTGGAGGAAATGCGGTTCACGTCAATGCGGAAATCGCTGCCGGGCCAGAGTTCCGCCATGGCGTGGGTGGGGCGGACGGACTTGACCCGGGCCAGCGCCACGTCGCCTTGTTGGTAGACCGTGACGGGGGAGGGGCGCGGGAGCAGAAGTGTCTTGACGTCCAGCACATTGGTGGCAGTGTCCAGGGTTCCCTTCAGTGCTTGGCCCTTGGCCAGAAGCCAGTCAAGCGGGATCCCCGGCAGCAGGTCTTCGCCTCGAATCAAGGCCATGTCATCACGGCCCGCCAACGTGACCATGGCCCTGTCGGGGCCGGCGATTCCTTGGACCACAGCTTCGACGATGACCGGCAGTGCCGCCGTTGTGGGGGGCCTGGGCGCCGGAGGCTCAAAATACTGGGCCGCCAGCACCTCGTTCTCAAGTGCTTGGCAGAGGGTGGAAAGCTCCGCAGGGCGGTAGGCAATGTGTGGACCGGGCACCCTGTCCTGCCACTGCTGCCCATGCGGGTAAACTCGAGCGCCGCTGCCGAAAATGTGCAGGCGTTCGGGCAGACCGCGTTCCAGCTGGTAGGTTTCAAAGCTGTTGGGAATTTCAAAAACCTCAGCCTCGGCACCCAGCTTGGCTGCCACCGCCTCGGCATCGATGCGGAAGGCTTCGCCGGACTTGTAGGAAATGACGACTGCGGTTTTGGAGCGTTTCGGGTCCATCAGGTGCTTGACCAAGGCGCTGCCACCCATGCGCAGAACAGTGTGCTGATCCACTGCACAATCCTGCGCGGCAGCTTCCTGCGGCGGGGTGAGCCTGTTCCTGTTCTTCTGCGCAGGCATGCGGGCTCCCTTTCAGCGACTTCACCGGATCGTCTTAGTGACTTACCTTACATCGAGGGCGCTGGGCCAGGAGTTGTCTCCGAGTAGTCCTTTTGGACAGTTGGTGCCTGTAGCCAAGTTGATCGGCTACGACGTTCGGACTCTGAGGAGCGGTTGTATCCCGCTTCGGGGGCCAACCCGCGCAGCTACTCGGCGCTATGCGTGAGTGGCTCGTCTCTAGCGGAGAAAGATTCCGAATTTAAGCAGAAGCACTGCTGCAGCCGCCAACAGGCCAGGAACCGTTGACCCAGTGGCTGCCAGAGCCTCGTCCCGGGGGGAAGCGGAACTGCCATCCGGGCGAGCCTACCCTTCGCCACCCTGCGCGTCGTCAGCCTCTCCTTCGTCAAACTGCGTGCCGGGGGAACTGTCCGATCCGGAGAGGCCGTCCTTTGCGTCCGCCGTGGGTTCGCCGGTCGGTGTTTCCTCCGAGGGCTCTACAGTTGGTGCGCTCGTGGAAAGGACGTACTTGGTGCTCCTTTGGACTGTGAAATCAGAGTGGTAAGCCGACGTCAGCGTCGCGGTGTTGACGATGTTCCCATTCCCTTCCGAGTCGACGACCTCGCCGTCGTGCAGCGGGGTGGATTCCCGTCCCACGGTGTGTATCGCCAACACCTGGTCCGCCGATTCACGGACGGATGTGAAGGTCTTCAACAACGCCGAGTGGCACCCGCCAAATGGTGGGTGCCACTTCCTTGTGCCGGGCAGGCATTGTCAGACATTTGGCGCAGTGGCGGAACTACATCTCGTCGGACTCGGTTTTCTTTGCATCGGCCACACTGTCGGCGTGTTCGGTCATTTCTTCGATGTCCGGCGTCACGAAGTCGGAATAGATGGCGCCCAGGGGATCACTGTCGGGTTGATTGTGGGTGAACGCTTCATCACCGCGGTCTGGTTTTCTGTTCATAGCCACACCATAGACCGGCCGCGCCCGGGGTGGAAGAGGTTCTTCAGGCTTTAGCGATGGCTTCCTGCAGCGCGCCAAGGACCAGCACCACCGAGCCCGGGTTGGCGTTGGGGCCCATCATGCCGATTCGCCACACGCTTGAGGCAAACTCGCCAACACCCGCGCCGATCTCAATGCTGAAACGGTCCAAGAGGTAGGTGCGCACGGCGGCGGAGTTCACGCCGTCGGGCACTTTCACGGTGGTGAGGCTGGGGAGCCGGGAGCCTTCGGCGGCAAAGAGTTCCAGGCCCATTTCCTGCAGCCCGTTTTGCAATGCAAGCCCGGCAGCGTTGTGGCGGGCCTGCACGGCGTCGAGCCCCTCTTCCAAGACCCGTCCGACGCCGGCCTCGAGGCTGGCGATCATGGTCACCGGCGCCGTGTGGTGGTAAGTGCGCTTGCTCCCGCTGGCACTGCCCACATATCCGCCCAGCAGGCCCAAATCCAGGTACCAGGACTGGGGATCCTTGATGCGCCGTTCAAAAGCTACATCGGAGATGGTGAAGGGGGAGAGCCCCGGTGCCACGCCAAGGCACTTTTGCGTGCCCGCATAGCCCACGTCCATGCCCCAGTCGTCTGCAAGCAGTTCAAGGCCGCCGATGGAGGTGACGGCGTCGGTGATCAGCAAGGCGTCGCCCTTGAGCCGGCCCAACGCGGCAATGTCGGAGAGCACGCCGGTGGAGGTTTCGGCGTGGACGGCAGCAATGACCTGGGGATGGGGATGGGCGGCCGCCACTCGTTCGGGATCAAAGGGCTGTCCCCAGGCATGCTCCACCGGAACCACTTCGGCACCCGCCCGCCGGGCGATCTCGCACATGCGCCCGCCGAACATGCCATTGACGGCGATCACTGCCACATCCCCGGGGCCCACAGTGTTGACGAAGGCCGCTTCCATGCCGGCGGAACCAGTGCCGCTCAAGGGCAGTGTGCGGGCATTTGTGGTGCCCCACACTTTGCGCAGCCGCTCGCATGCGGCGTCCATGATGTCCAGGAACAAGGGGTCAAGATGTCCCAAGACCGGGTTGCCCAACGCTGAAATTGCCTCCGGGTAGCAGTTGCTGGGACCCGGTCCAAACAGGTGGCGGTAGCTCACGGTGGTGGTCACTGGGTGCTCCTTCGCGCGGAGGAATAATTCATGCCAGCATAGGCGTTCCCCGGTGCGCAGAACCGGGACGGAAAGGATGTCACAGTGGCGGGGTGCACTTCCAGCGCGTCGCCGAATCGTTATATTAATATCGCCAGGTCAGGCGAATTTTGGTATGTTCGAACCACTTGTCCAAAATATTGGCCGCCATTCATTGCGACAATCCAGTTGTTCTGGATGCCATCGGAGGTCCGATGATGCGTCAAAGAATGAAAAGGAACAATAAGTGACTGACAATACGTTTCAACTGCTGGCGATAGCCGTTTACCTGGCGGGCATGCTCGCCATCGGCTACTTCGCCTTTAAGAAAACAGACGACCTCGACGACTACATGTTGGCCGGCCGTAAACTGAAGCCCGGCGTCGCAGCCCTTTCGGCCGGCGCATCCGACATGTCCGGCTGGCTCATCATGGGCCTTCCCGGCGCCATCTACCTGACCGGGCTGGTTGAGGCCTGGATCGCCATTGGGCTGACCATCGGCGCCTGGCTCAACTGGAAGTTCGTGGCACCCCGCCTGCGCTCCTACACCGCCATTTCGCAAAACTCGATCACCATTCCGAGCTTCTTCGAGAAGCGGCTCAAGGTAAATTCGCATTGGCTGCGCATTGGCTCCGCCGCCATCATTTTGGTGTTCTTCACCTTCTATGTTTCCTCGGGCATGGTGGCCGCCGGCAAGTTCTTTGAGAGCTCCTTCGGCTGGCCCTACTTGGCCGGCATGGGCGTTGTCACGGTTGTCACGTTGACATACACCCTCTTTGGCGGCTTCCTCGGGGCCACCCTGACCGACGTCGCCCAAGGGCTTTTGATGTTCACCGCCCTCCTCGTGGTGCCGGTCATCGCCGTGATCCAAACCGGTGGCGTTGGTGCCACCGTGACCCGGCTGCAAGAGCTCGATCCGGACACCTTGAACTTGTTCAGGGGATTCGGTGACGGAAACACCCTTGTTTGGGCGGTCGGGATCTTCTCCACCGCGGCATGGGGCCTGGGCTACTTCGGCCAGCCGCATATTCTCGTGCGCTTCATGGCGCTGCGCTCACCGCAGGACGCCAAAGCCGGCCGCCGCATCGGCATTGGCTGGATGGTCTTGTCCGCAGCCGGGGCAATCGCCACCGCACTTGTCGGCATCGCGTACTTCGCCGACAATCCCTCCATGGGCTTGGACGACCCGGAGACGGTGTTCCTGAAGCTGAGCCAGATCTTCTTCCACCCGTTCGTTGCGGGCCTTGTCTTGGCCGCCGTGCTGGCTGCCATCATGTCAACCATCTCCTCGCAGCTCATCGTGTGCTCCTCTGCGCTGGTTGAAGATCTCTACAACATGACAGGGCGTGAATCCACGGCCAAGCAGCAGGTCACGTTGGGTCGCATGGGTGTCTTGGTGATCGCCGTGATTGCTGCAATCATCGCGCTGGACCAAGAAGCGAGCATCCTGGACCTGGTGTCCTTCGCGTGGGCCGGATTCGGTGCCGCGTTCGGACCGATCGTGCTGCTCAGCCTGTACTGGCGCAAGCTCACCGCACAAGGTGCGTTGACGGGCATGATCGTGGCCACCGCGGTGGTGTTTGCGTGGGGCAAGACTCCCTTCCTGCATGACGCCATGTACGAGATTGTCCCCGCGTTCCTGATCAACCTTCTGGTGGTGGTTGTTGTTTCCAAGATGACCTACAAGCCGAACCCGGTCATCGAAGAGGAATTCACCGCAATGGTGGCCGATTCCGCCGAGAAGAAGCCTGTCACCGTCGCAGTGAACTAGTCTGAAGGCAGCTCTCCGCAGCGTTCTTGGCTGCAATTGAAAGCACCCCGCTTCTGGATGGACATCCAAGGGCGGGGTGCTTTTATCTGCACGGCCCATTTGCGCGGCCTATTTGCGGGACAGCACGTCGGAACTGTTCAGGATCACAAATTCGTGTTCGTCGGTCAGCACGTTCAGGTATCCCGAATCGACGCTGAGGACGTAGCCGCTGACAGCACCGTTCGTGGTCTTGATCTGCTCGTGGGGAACCCACGGTGTCTGCACAAAGGCAGCGACGAGCAAAACGGCAGCCGCGGCCACCCATCCGACACTGGCCATGGCCCTTGCGAACAAGCGGCGCACCAAGTGTTTCACGGAGACCTTGCGGATCAAGACGAACGCCACAAAAACGGCTGCCGTTGCCGCCGGCAACCACCAGATTTTGAAACTGACCGTCAGGGCAATCAGCGTGACTGATCCCAGCGTGGTGGCCAACAGCACGGTAGCCCGATGCCCGCCTGAGGACCACAAGTATGTGGCGAGGAGCAAGGGGAGGACAACCACCAGCAGAATCTCCACCAGCACGTGTCCGGCCATGAGGGAGCCAAAGACCAGAGCCAAGCCATCACTGAGACTCGGCGTGGTGCTCACTGCGAACGCCGTGTTCCAGTCATAACCGGACACGGCAAAGATCCGCAGAATCAGGAAAACGAATCCCACTGCAGCGGCGGGCGCCAGGTCTCCGGAGGAGAACCGCCGGCTCCCATCGGAGTTGTCAGGTTCGTTGGTCGACTTTTCGTCGGAAGGGGTGCCTTTGGCGGTGCCATTGGGGGTGCCTTTGGCGGTGCCTTTGTCAGCGGTCATGGGACGAGGTTACTGCCCAACGCCTGCTGCTTCCCAATCCGGGGACGCGGACTACTGGAAGCGAACCCTGCCGGCGAGGAGTGTCTGGGAGACGGCAATGTTGGCGATCGACGTCGGCTCCACCTCCAGCGGATTCTCCTCCAGCAGCACCAGGTCGGCATATTTGCCGGCCTCGATTGAA
Source organism: Arthrobacter sp. H35-D1 (assembly GCF_030063185.1). Classification (GTDB taxonomy): domain Bacteria; phylum Actinomycetota; class Actinomycetes; order Actinomycetales; family Micrococcaceae; genus Specibacter. The sequence continues at coordinate 308,420 of NZ_JASISP010000002.1, read as the reverse complement.
CCGGTGATCTTGTCTGCACGGCATTGCCAAGCGGCGTCGATCGTGACAGCCCGCAGTGCCGCCTCCACGCCGATGCGCTCGTTGGCGTTGAGAACTTCCCCGCCTTCTGCCATGATCCGGGTGGCGGCATCCTCGACGTAACGCAAGGGCTCCAGCGGAGTGACATTCCAGTCGCTGTGTAGGGAGATCCGCAGACCGGCGCGCAGCGCCGACGCACACGGATCGTAGAACGCTGCCCGTTCCGGCCCCAGGAGCCGGTCGCGGAAAGCCTTGCCCCACCAACGGACGTGGCCAATCAAAAACGACGGCGACAGCCCCAGCGCAACCATCCTCTCGATATGTTCCGGGCGCATTACGCTGCAATGCTCGATTCGGTGGCGGTGATCGGAGCGCGGGTGGGCCTTCAAAGCCTGTTCGAAAGCGTCGATCGTTACATCGATGGCCGCATCGCCGTTGGCGTGGACTCCCACCTGCCAACCGTCCGTGTGTGCGCGCAGCACAACCTCGGCGAGTTCCTCCGGTGAATAATTCAGCGAGCCGCGGCTTTCCTGGCCAAGATAAGGCTCGCGTTGGAAGCCTGTTCCGGCTTGGTTCGAGCCGTCGGACCAGGCCTTGATGCCGTCCACCCTGAACAGGTCATTGCCGCATCCCGGGCGAAGCCCCATCTCCATCCATGCATCGTAGTCCGTCGAAACGAGCATTCCGCGGTAGCGCACGGGTGAATCGGCGTCGATGGCTTGATGGAGGTCCGCCAAGTCGGATGTGCCGGCGATCGAGCCGATCCCGCAGTCGTGGAGCATGGTGACGCCCTTGCCGGCAGCATGCCACAACAACCCGCGGATACGTGCGGTGGCAGCATCGCCGGCGACGAACGGGATCCCTTGGCGGAAAGCCCCCAGAGCCGAGGCTTCCTCAAGGCGACCGGTCAATTCGCCGTGCTCATCGCGGGTGTACCGGCCGGCCGGCGGGTTGGGAGAGTTCTTGTCCACTCGCGCCCGGGCCAGGGCCACCGAATTGACGTAGGCAATGTGCCCGTTGCTTTCCAGCACCAGAAGCGGGCGGTTCGGAACCAGCCGGTCAAGCACTTCACGGTTCAGGACAGGGTGGCCGTCGGTGATGCTGGGGTCGAACTGCTGGGCCAGCACCCATCCTGTCGACGTTTCGGGAGCGTCGCGGAGCGCGGCAAAAACGTCGTCCGCGCCCGGGGTGGTCATGGGGCTCACATCGACCCAGTCGTTGAGTTGGACCATGGAGGAATGCATGTGCGGGTCAATGAGCCCGGGCAGGAGCGTCCGGCCCTGGAGATCCACCATCTCCGTCTTGCGACCGGTGAGTGAACGCAGCTCATCTACCGAGCCGACGGCCAGGATCCGCCCCTCTCGGACGGCAACGGCTTCGGCTCGTGGGCGGTTCTGGTCCATGGTGAGGATGGGCCCGCCGGAGATCAACAGCTCAGCATCGCCGTCCGGATCGTGCCACGAGGCGGGATCCAGCTGTCCGGCTGGCGGCCCACCGCGCTTGCCCGATGGGGCAGGCTCTGCAGAGGCTCCGGAGGAAGGTTGGAGGGGGTTCAGGTTCGACGTAGGATCGCATGCTCCGCACATGCTCCCTATGTTAACCTGAAGTTACGTTAGTTGAGACAGGAAGGTCCCTGGGTTTCCGGGGATCTTCCTGTTGGTTCGTTTGCGGTGTCTGGCTACTTTCCGTAGGTGGTGGATCGGGCGGATGTGCAGGTCCCGTCATTTGAGGGTTTTGAAGATCTTCTCCACGTTCGCCAAGGACTTGTAAATCCGCACTGTCTCGGCGGCGTCCATGGTGGCTGCGTCAACGCTGGTGCGGATGACGTAGATCCCGTCCAGCTCTGCTTCCCTGGCAATGGTGTCCGGGTTCCTTTCCCAGGAGAGGGTGGTGTCGGTGATCGTGAGGACGAAGTGCTTGGCCATGTTGTTCTGGCCCAGGGTTGTCCCGACCCTGGTCCCGGTTTTCCGAGCGTTTTTGAGCTGGCCCGCGGCCACTGTTTTTTGGATGGTCTTCAACCGCTCTTCGGTGACGTTCAACAGTTCTTCGCATATGTGTTTGCGCAGCGCTGCCAGGGGCGGGTTGTAGCAGGCGATCAGTCGTTCCCCGGGATAATCGGGCTGGCTGATCTCGGCCAGATTCTGCTCATCGAAGGGCGACATTTGCAACGGTCCCTGGTCCTGGGCCAAGTCTTGAATCGCGGTGTTGCGCAAGGCCGCAGGGAGGAAGCAACTGCACCAAGTGACGTGGCGCCACGTCACCAGAACCGGCCCCCACGGACTACTGGATCAGTGACCTGCCCGCCGACACACCCCTGAAAACACTCGTCAGGCTCGCCAGGATGAGATGGAGGATCGAACACGACTACCGCGACCTAGAGACCGGCCTGGGCCTGGACCACTGCGAAGGACGATCCTTCACCGTATTCCATCGCCACCTCGCCTTGGTCGTTGCGGCACAGCTCTTCATCACCAGATAAAGGCTCACCAGCCCAAATGTCCAAGCGGTGGCCTGAGCCTGTCTAGTGTCCTAAAAGCTCTGCAAGAAATCATCGTCGGCATGCTTGAACGCTGCTCCACGCGCCAACGCCCGCCTCCAACCTGACAAAGTACTACTAGAGGTGGAGTGTGATTGTTCCTTTCCCACGGGAGACACAGGTGATGATGTTCTGTTCGCGCTCACGAGGAGTCAGGCAAATGTCACGGTGGACGGCGTCGCCCCCGAGAAGAGTCACCCGGCAGGCGCCACACACCCCACCCTCACAGGATGAGTCGACGTCCAGGCCCGATCCCGAGGACCGGAGAGCCTGCAGCAGGCTCTTGTTCGCCGGGACGTCGACAGTGCGCTTGCTGAGAGAAAGGTAAGCAGTGAACGGGTCCCCGGAGTTCGCCTCTGCGGCGTCAAGCCCACTGAACGACTCCAGATGTACGCGTCCATTCAGGCCGGCTGCCTGCGCAGCTTTGCCGGCCGCGTCGAGAAGTCTGGGGGGCCCACAAACGTATAGATGTTGCTCGGGTGCCAAGCCGCTGACGACGGCGGCCACATCCAGCCGCTGGTTTTGGTCCGAGGCGTACAGCTCCATGGCCAGACGCGGGATTGCCTGCAGTGTGGGCTTGAAGGCTGCCGCCGATGCTGTGCGTACGGCGTAGTGCAGTGTTGCGCTGTGGCCGCGCTGTTGGGCAGCTAGTGCGAGGGGCACGAACGGCGTCACCCCGATTCCTCCGGCGATGAATACATGCGAGTTCGCCTCGGGGTGCAGAGGTAATGATGCGGTGGGGTAGCTGACGTGGATGGAGTCACCTTCGGCAGTGTTGTCATGGAAGGCGACCGAGCCACCCTTGCCATCGGTTTCACGAAGCACAGCGAACTGGTAGAGCCCGGGGTCCTCAGTGCCACCGCAGAGCGAGTAACTGCGTAGCAGGCCATTCTTGTGTCGAACCAGCACATGCGATCCTGGAGTTGTATCAGGGAATGTGGGGCGATGCACGGGGCGCACAGAGAATCGCTTCACCTGGGCGGAGAGGTGTTCGATGCGTTCGATGCGGGAGGCGATGAGCAGTTTCTTGGTCACGGAAGCGGCGCAATCTTATCGCTGACATACACAGGCCCACCGACGATGATCTGTGCGTTCAGTCCTGATCTGTTGACGAGGGCGTTAAAGGCTCCCGGTCGGTCGTTGAGGTCTTCAAGGTACCGGCACGGAATGTTGAGACGGCCGCCGTAGAGCACCGTGTCACCGATCCGGAACTGACGTCCCACCAAGTGAGCCAAGGGAACCCCGATGGTGACAATGTTCCTTCGGGTCTCCTCAGGGGGGAGATTGACTTGAGCGTCACGAAGCAGGGCAGCCAGTACTTCGGACTCGATCAGCGTCACTTGGCGATCGGGGTGGGGGCGGGGCGAGTAGTGACCTGTGCCATTGAGGTAGCGGTCCCCTTCGACTCCCTGTCCCTGGATGAGGTCGAGCGAGTTGCAGTTCTCCATTTCTTCGCCCGCGATGGTGCAACGGAACAGGCTCTGAACTTCTCCGACAAAGAATCCGGTATTTTTCACAGAAGCCACCTTTCACTCCGGACTTGAGGTCTCATTATAGGCAAATGTATTTGCCTATGGGCAACCCCGGGTTGGCTCAGTGCGCCGAAGGGTCTGGCAACGAGCCAGTGGAAGCGACGATCACAGCGACGGCAGGACTTGAATGTGGGTTCTTGAGGCAGTGACGGATTGAAGCCGGGAAATGGGTCGCATCCCCTGGCCCCAGCGCGACGGTTTCCGAGCCGACGAGGACGTTGACACGACCAGAGACAACGTAGATCCACTCCTCGCCTAGATGACACGTGGGCTCGCCCTTTCGGCCTGGTTCGAGTTGTAATTCAAACGCTTGTAGGACGAGTGATTGGGGATCGGACAGCGGCACGAGCGACTTGTCAAGGGTTCCTGAGACATTTCGGTCTGAGGCAAGCGATACATGGACCTCCGATTCTGAGGCGGATTCCCCTACCAATTCGGTCAGAGACACGCCAAGTGCCTGCGCGAGCTGCATCAGTACACGGACGGTGGGCAAGCGTTCGGCGTTCTCAAGGCGAGACAGATGTCCCACGGATACCCCTGACCGAGCGGAGACCTGCGTGAGCGTGAAGCTTCTGGCGAGCCGTGCTGCGCGAATTCTGGAGGCGATTTGCAGGTCATCGTCGGCGACGTCGTTCATGGATTTCGGGTGCCTTCCATCGAATGATTATTATTACGATTGTGTTACGGTTTTTGTCTATAGGCAAAAAAAGTAACCGGTGTTTGCGTAGAGTTGCGTCATCCATTCAAGCAGACGCACCGGGAGTCGAGACTCGAGCTCAAGGAGTGCAAGAACAAAGGAGAACACAGTGGTGCACAAAGCAGAGATCCGTGGTCTAGTTGCTTACCCCATTACCCCGTTTGATAAAGACGAGCTGGACCTTGTCCGGCTCAAGGAACTTGTCCGAGAACTAATTAGCAATGGGTCGGACGCCATTGCACCCCTGGGCAGCACCGGGGAGGCAGCCTACCTCTCGCTCGCTGAATGGAAGGCTGTCGTTGATGCAACGGTGGAAGCCACCGCCGGAGAGGTTCCCGTGGTTGTGGGTAGCTCGGATCTGACGACCTCTGGCACCATCGAGCGAGTACAGTACGCGCAGGCGGCCGGCGCAGATGCCGTGATGGTCGCTCCCATCTCCTACTGGGCTCTGAAGGAGCAGGAGATCTTCGGACATTACGCCTCCATCGGGGCGTCCATCGACATCCCCGTGGTCGCCTACAACAACCCGGCGACTGCTGGCGTGGACATGTCCCCGGAACTGTTGGTGCGCATGTTCGAGTCGATCCCGAATGTCACCACGGTGAAAGAGTCTACAGGCGACGTCACCCGGATGAATCAAATGCGGGAGCTCACTGCAGGAACCCTGCCCTTCCTCAACGGCAGCAACCCGCTCATCCTCGACGCGGTCGAAGCTGGTGCTGTTGGTTGGAGTACGGCAGCCATGTGCCTGCTGCCGCAGCCGATCAAGGCGCTCTACGTAGCTGCCTCAAGCGGTGACAGTGCTCGTGCGAAAACGCTCTACGAAGAACTCAAGCCATTCCTGCAGTTCATTGTTAAACAAGGACTGCCCTCGGCAATCAAGACGGGGTTGTCGCAGCAGGGTGCCCCGGCGGGTGACCCGCGGCTGCCTCTGCTTCCCGTTGGCGAGGAAGATGAGCGCGTACTTGCCTCCATGCTGACGCTCTCCTACTCCCTGTAGCCCGCAGTTCTGTCTGCACCGGCCAGATCCCGATGGCTGTTTCCCGAGCGAACACGGATCCCGCAAACCCGGCTAGCACCAGTCAATGACGCGGTCCCAACAAACCGGTGACGTTCCCTGTTGCCTGCCCCAAGCCCAGATCCAAGGCTGCTGTGATATCCCATGCCCGGTCTGCTGGGGTGGCAAGGCTGACCGCCTTGCCGCACCCAAAAGCTAAGCGACCTCGGGTTAAGGAATGTTTTCCTGAACTCCAGGTCGCTTGGTCAAGGCCTAGGGCTGCCAGTTTCTAACCTGAAGTTACGTTAGTTGAGACAGGAAGGTCCCTGGGTTTCCGGGGACCTTCCTGTTAGTTCGTTTGGGGTGTCTGGCTACTTTCCGTGGGTGGTGGCTTGGTGCTGGGTCTGGGTGGGGGTGCCAGGGCGGCGCGTAGGTGCCAGGTCAGGTGGCCGGCGAGCATGCAGAGGCCTCCATGGTGTCTGCGTCAACGCTGGTGCGGATGACGTAAATCCCTTCCAACTCCGCTTCCCGTGCGATGGTTTCCGGGATCCTTTCCCAGGAGAGGGTGGTGTCGGTGATCGTGAGGATGAAGTGCTTGGCCATGTTGTTCCGGCCCGCGGCCACTGCCTTTTGGATGGTTTTCAACCGCTCCTCGGTCACAGAGAGGAGCCCTTCGCGCTTGTGTTTGCGCAGCGCTGCCAGGGGCGGACTGATCCACCCCAAGGTCGTCTCCTTCAACGCGTCGATGCGGGCGGAGGTGATCATGCCCCGGTCTCCGACCCTGACCATGTCCTCTACCTGGGCCAGGGCCTGGATTTCGGCGGCGATACCGATGAACGCGGTCGTATCCGCGGTGTTTCCGGGCAGCACACGGACCGCGACGGGGATCCCGGCCCGGGTGGCCAGCATCCCGTACTCGATCTGCTCCACGCCACGCTTTTTATCCGTGGAATAGCCGTGCGCTGCCAGGGGGTTGAGGGTGGCCGTCACCCACGAGGATGAGAGGTCAAAGAGGGCCAGTTTCCCCGGATTCACCTCGGGGCGCAGGTACTTCCGAGCCAACGCTTTTTCAATCGTCCCCTGCCTGGCACCGAGCCAGTCCATGGCACGGTACAAATCGTCCGTGCTCACCGGGCCCAGGTCATGGCCCAGGGTTGTATCGGCGAATCAGGACAAGGTCGTCAGCTTCGAGGACGGTGCACAAATCCGTGCCGGCAAAAGCGCCATGACCACATCGCGCTCCCGGCAAGCCGGCCCCAGCATCGCCTCGAACCCGAGCCCTTTAGCCATGGCGTAAACGGCTTCGATATGCCCGTGGGGCAAGGACCTGGTGATCTGCAACCCGGCACCGGCTTCGACCATGGGCTTGCCCGCCAACGATGACCGCAGAGTCTCCACCGCCGCCTCCGGCAGGGCGGAGAGATTCGCCATTGTTTCGTGCTTGCCCTTGCCGTCTTCGCGGGAGGACCGGCGCAGTAGCGCCGAACGGTACTCGACCTCCATGCAGGATTTATTAACCCGCCGAGTTGTTTGCACGGCTACATGCATCGCAGGCGTCATCCTCTTCATAGCCAAAGAATGCGCCAAACTATCACAAAATGAAGGGATTTCCCCAAGAATTTATTAGCTAAAAATAGTGGTACGAAAAAGGTCCTTCCCCCGGAATTCAGAAGGAAACCGGGGAAAGGACCAACGTAACTTCAGGTTGACCCCGGTTGGTAGCCCCGGTCCGCGCGCACGCGGGCTACAACGGTGACGGCAAGAACCAACACGACCGCCACGATGGCCGCCGTGGCCGCAGGTGTGGAAAGTAGGTCGCCGTTGAGCCGAGCCATGGCCACCCAAGCCAAGCCCCAGCACAGGGAAGCGGAGGGAGCGAGCCGGCCCCGTCCGTAGACGGCCAGGGCGATGCCAACGGCAGCCGCCACGGCCAGCACCACCACCGCCCAGACATTCGCATCGAGCCCAAAGCCTTCGAAGCCGGCAGCCACCAGCACGGCGGCAATGTTGGCCGCGGTGGCTACGCACACCCAGCCCAGGTACAGGCCCATGGTGCCGTCGGTAATCACCGTGTCCAAAATGTTGATCGGTTTGTTGCGCAACAGCAGCACGAAAATTGCGGCCAGCGCTGCCAAGAGCGCAACGATGATCGGGACGCTGAGCCAGAGCAGGTCGAACTGGATGCTCAGGATCCAGACGGCGTTCAGCAGCAGCGATGCTGCCGCGGGGTAACCCAGCACGCGGTGACGGTGCGCCGTCTTTTGAGCAGGGAGGAACTGCCAAACAGCGTAGGCCACCAGACCGAGATAGATCACGCTCCAGATGGAAAACGCCGGTCCGCCGGGGGCAATCAGGGTGGCATCGGCCGCCAACGCGCCGTTGGACGCATTCTGGATTTCGGTGCCCCCTGCCGCGCCGGAGCCGATGAAGGAACCAACGACGGCGACGACGGCGCTGGCCGCCACCACGATTTGACGTACTAAGTCATTGCTTTGCCGGACCATGCTGGTCTGCTGGCCCACGATGCCACCCCTGTCTAAAATTTTCTTGTAGCAGTGGCATCGATCCTAGCGGGCGGCTGCCGGCTCGGGGCTGTTCCGGAACAGGTGCGCTCCGGTGTCGGGGAAAATCGTCTTGACTGCCGGGCCGTTGATGCGCCCCGAGTTGTCCGGATCGACAGGCGCTTGCCAGGAGACGTTGACTGCTCCCGTGCCGGGATTGATCCGCGCGTGCAGGTCGTCGGCCAAATGTCCGCGACCGGTGCGGCGCAGATGCTCCATGTATAGCTCGGGATCGTTGTACAGGGCGGGTCCGTTTTGCAAGGTGGTCTGCATCGGGTCCGGAAGTGAGCCCGGCATGCCGGCATACCGGTTCCACCAGACAGCAAGCTTGGAACGCATCTTGTCCACCAGATCCGGCTCGGAATCGATGAGGTTGTCCACGAGATATGGGTCGTCGGTGACATGGAACAGGGATTCCCACTCGGCACGGAATGCCCCTGGATGGTAGGTGCGTATATACAGGTGGTCCCGGGTGCGCACGGCACGCTGGTAGGTGTGGGCTCCGTGCCCCAGGACCAGATAATCGCGCGATTCAATGGATCTTCCGCGCACTGCATCGGCGAAGGACTCGCCCTGCCACTTTTCCGGGATGGGCAGGCCCAGTAAATCGCAGATGGTGGGGGCGTAGTCAATGTTGTACAGCAGCGCGTCGCAGGCAGGTCCCGAGCCGGCGTTTTCGGTCAGGCCAGGCCACTTCACGAGCATCGGCAGGTGGTGGGTCGGCTCACTGGCCAGTCCGTGTTCGGCATAGGAGCCCTGTTCCCCGAACGCCTCCCCGTGGTCGGCACTCACCACGATCGCAACATCGTCTTCAATCCCGAGTGCGGCCAAGCCGTCCAGCAAGCGGCCAAATTCACTGTCCCAGAAGTGGATGGCTCCGTCGTAGCCGTTGATGAGCTGTTCGTAGTCGGCGCGGGTGCGGATTTCCTGCGGGAAATTGTACGGCACGCGTCGTTCAAACAGTCCGTCGGAGTACATGAAGTCCAGGGCGGAGCGCGGCCCGTAAATCTCCGCATGTCCGTCAATGGCCTCCTGGTCGGGCCAGGCGGGGGCGGGTCCGGACGCGGCCGCCTTGTCCGTCCATTCCTGTTCTTGGAGGTAGTCCATGTGCGGGTCCCAATACGTCAGGTGCAGGTACCAGTCGTCCATCTCTGCGTGCCGTCCAATCCATTCCAGCGCCGTGTCGGTGACGACGTCCGCCGGTTCGTCTCCCACGTCGGGGGTGGCGCGGACGCTTTCACGGAAGTTGCCAAGAAAATACCAGGCCCGGTGCCTTTCGGCGAAAGAGGAGACGGCAGCAGTCAAATAGCCATGTGCGCCCAAGTGTTGTCCCAGCAGCGGGCGGCCCTCCACCAGCCCGTGGCCGGCGTCGGCCCGGAAGCGTGCGGCCTCGCCGTGGTGGCCGATCACCCCGTTGGTGATCCCGAACTGGCCGCTGGTCAGGGCGGTGCGGGAGGGCATGCAGGGGGAGTCTGAGGCGTAGTAGCTTTCGAAGCGTGCTGCATCCTTGGCAAAGGCATCCAGATTCGGGGTGATGGGACGCTGGTAGCCGTACGGGCCGGTGTGGTCGGGACGGAGCGTGTCGACGTCGACGTAAATGATCTTCATGGGGTGCTTCCTTTTTAGGCGATTTCCCGAGCGGGGCCGCTGCCGGCGGTGTTGAAATCAGCAATTTGTTCGGTGAGCCGGGCGTGGGTCAACTCCAGCCAGGTCAGGTAGGTGGTGCCCAGCAGGTAAGACCGTTCGCGGCCCAGGCGGACCAGCTCCTTGTGCCAGGCCGGGTCCACCGCAATGGCGGCGTCGTCAGGGTTCACATCGTCGCTGTACGCCTTCACCTGGTGTTGTGTGCGGCGGTAGTCCAGTTCGGTGGTCAAGATGCGCAGTGCCACCTCCGGGCCCAGGATGCCTGTGAGCAGGAACCGCATCTGGAAATCGGAGTCGAGCGGGCGCACTGTGGGTTCGTGGGGGGATAGGGCCCATTCCTTGAACGTCGCGACGCCGGCATCGGTCAACCGGTACACCTTCGCGTCCGGGCCAGTGGTGCGTTGATCGATGACAAGGTCCACCCAGCCCTTTTCCAGGCATTTGTTCAGTTGGCGGTAGATCTGCGACGGCTGGGGGGAGTAGCCGAAGAACGGCCCCTCCTGGTTGAGCCACTTGTGCAGGTCGTAACCGGCCATGGGCGTGCGCACCAGATGACCCAGAATTATGCACTCAAGTTTGCTCAGCACCGTGTTGCCTCTCATTGGACTATGTGCTTAGAATCATAGCTGTCTTAATATTTACTCGCAAAGCATTGATCTATAAGCATTGTAGCTAGTTGACTATGTACATAGTTCAGATGCTTGCGTGTCCACCGTCACCCATTGCATATGTAAAACAAAGGAGTTTCCATGAAGGCACCCAAGCGGGCCTACCGGGTCTTGGCGCTGGCGGCCACGGCCGCAATTTTTCTAGCGGGCTGCGGAGCAGGCGCCGACAAGCAGGCGGGTACTTCCCCCGAGGATGCCACACTGACCCTCGCCTCCGGAGTGGAGCCGCAGTCGCTGGATCCGGCCATGTCGCGTGAAGCCCAGTTCGTCCAGTACTTCCAGCCGGTCTTCGACACGCTCATCCGGCGCGATTCCAAGGGCGAGCTGCAGCCCATGCTGGCCACCAAGTGGGACGTGTCCAAGGACGGCAAGACGGTGACGCTGACGCTGCGCGACGACGTCAAGTTCACGGACGGCGAAGCGCTCAATGCCGAGGCGGTCAAGGGCAACCTTGACCGGTTCCAGAAGGCCGGCGGACCGCTGGCAGCTGCACTGGGCGCTGTGGAGAGCGTGGACGTGGTCGACGCAAAGACGGTGAGGCTGAACCTTTCCACTCCTGACCCCGCGCTGCTGTACGCCCTGGGCGGACCAGGCGGCTACATCCAGTCGCCGGCCAACTTTGACGCCGAGACGGTGGACACCCAGCCTATTGGTTCGGGCCCGTACGAGCTGGACCGCTCCGCCACCACCCCCGGCTCGCAGTACACGTTCGTGAAGAACGACGACTACTGGGATCCGGAACTGCAGAAGTTCTCCAAGCTCGTCATCAAGCCGATCAAGGATGAAAACGCCCGCTTCAATGCAGTCCGTTCGGGCCAAGCCGACGGCATGATCTCAACTGCCAAGACCGTCAAGACCGCCGAGTCCGCCGGCGTCACTGTCGAGATGGTTCCCGGGGACTGGCAGGGCCTGACCTTGCTTGACCGCGCCGGCTCACTCTCGCCGGAATTGGGCAAGGTGGAGGTCCGCCAGGCCATCAACTACGCCATTGACAAGGAAGCGCTGCTGAAAAACGTGGCGCAGGGCCTTGGAAACACCACCAGCCAGGTCTTCGGCCCGTCCTCGGCTGCCTACGACGAGTCCTTGGACGCCGCGTACACGTACGACGTCGACAAGGCCAAGGACCTGCTCAAGTCAGCGGGCCTGGCCGACGGTTTCACCCTGAAGATGCCCACGTCCTCGGACATGGATCCCGCCTTGGCCCCGGTCATCAAGGAACAGCTCTCCAAGGTCGGCATCACGGTGGACTGGGTTGACATCCCGTCGGCACAGTACCAAGCAGAGCAGCAGTCGGGCACCTACGGTGCCGCATTCACGGCCTTCGGCCAACCGGTGGTCGCCTGGTCGGCCATCAACAGCATGGTTGTTGAGAATGCTCCCTGGAACATCTTCAACTCCAGCACCCCGGAGACGAAGGCTCTCATTTCCGAGATCCTCGGCAGTGAAGGCGATGCCGCGGACGGCAAGCTCAAGGAGTTGAACAAGTACCTGGTGGACAACGCCTGGTTCGCCCCCTGGTACCGCATCGACCAGCCGTACTTCATCTCCAAGAACGTCACAGTAGACGTCCAGAACGGCCAGCCCGTTCCGTCGATCTACAACTTCGCCCCGGCGAAGTAGACACCAGCAGCACAAACGGTGGCGGCCGGAATCCCGGCCGCCACCACCCTCACACGCAAGGATTGACCCTTGATTTCCTACATTTTCCGGCGAATCGGATCGGGCATTGCACTGGTGGCTGTCGCCTCCTTCATCGTGTTTGCCCTGATGCTCGCCAACAGCGAACACGTGGCGCGCAACATCCTCGGCGACCAGGCCTCCCTCGAACAGCTGGCGGCGAAACAGGCAGAGCTGGGTCTCGACGACCCCGTGCTTGTGCAATTCCTGCATTGGCTGGTGGGCGCCGTCCAAGGCGACCTGGGCCAGTCCTGGTTCAATGCCGAGTCGGTCAGCTACCTGCTGGCCACCCGAATTCCGGTGACTCTTTCCCTTGCCGTGGGAACTGTCATCATCTCCACGCTCATCTCCGTGGTGGTGGGTGTGGTGGCCGCCTTGTACAGGGGCTGGCCGGACAAGATCCTGCAGGTAGTTTCCGTGCTGGGGCTGGTGTTTCCCGGCTTCTGGCTGGCGCTGGTCCTGGTAGTCAAGGTTTCCATCGATTGGGGGCTGGTGCCCGCCACGGGATACACGCCGTTTGGGGTGTCGGTGGGCGGTTGGGCGCAAAGCCTGCTGCTGCCGGTCTTTTCGCTGGCGATAGGCGCCGTAGCCGGCCTGTCCCAACAGGTCCGCAGTGCAACTATCGCGGTGCTCGAGATGGATTACGTGCGCACCTTGCGCAGCCGCGGCCTGTCCGAGGCGAGCGTGCTGTTCCGGCACGTGCTGCGCAACGCCGCCCCGCCCACCCTGACCGTCATGTCCTTGAACTTCATCGCCCTGATGTCCGGTGCCGTCATGATCGAGCGGGTCTTCGCCCTGCCGGGTCTGGGAAGCATCGCCGTGGAAGCCACGGGGGTCGGGGACATTCCCATCGTCGTGGGCGCCGTGGTGGTCTCCGTCATCATCGTCGTCATCGTCAACCTGCTCATTGACCTGGTCAATGGGTGGCTCAACCCGAAAGTGCGGCTTTCATGACCTCCGTCCTTGATCCCGCTGCCGTGACGCCAAAGAGCGAGTCGGCCCGTCGGCAGAGCTTGTTCTTGCGCATCACCTCCTCGCCCATGGCCGCCATCTCGCTGGGCGTGCTGGCACTTATTGTCCTTGCCGTGGCCTTGGCGCCGCTACTGACCCGTTTCGACCCCTCCGCCGCGGACATCGGGCAGGCCCTCCTGGGTCCCAGCTCCGAGCATTGGTTGGGCACCGACAGTGCCGGGCGCGACGTTTTCGCCAGGATTGTCTATGGCGGGCGCATCACCCTGGGCGGTGCCGCACTGGCCCTGGCGGTGGCCACGGCCATCGGCGTGACCACCGGCCTGTTTGCCGGCTACTTTGGCGGTGCAATGGACTCGAGTTTGGACTGGATCAGCAACCTGTTGATCGCGCTGCCCAACATCATGATCCTGCTGGCCGTCCGCGCCGCGTGGGGCAGCAACGTGTGGCTGAGCATGGTCGTTTTCGGCGTGCTGATGGCCCCCGGTTTCCACCGGCTGGTCCGGGCCATAGTCAGCGGCGTGCGCAACGAGCTGTACGTCGACGCCGCCCGAGTTTCCGGGCTGTCCCTGACACGCATCCTGGGCCGCCACGTGCTGGTCGCCATCCGCGCACCCATCATCATTTACGCGGCACTGGCCGGCGTCGTGGTGATCGGTGTCCAGTCCGGCCTGGACTTCCTGGGCCTGGGCGACGTCACGGTCCCCAGCTGGGGCACCATGCTCAACGAAGCGCTCGTGAACCTGTACATCGCCCCCGGGCTGATGCTGTGGCCGGGCATCGCCCTGGGCCTTGTCAGCGCCGCCCTGATCATCTTCGGCAACAGCCTCCGGGACGCCTTGGAAGACAGGCCGAAGGTGCGTCGCCGCCGTCGTTCCTCTTCCAAGAAGAACGACGCCGGAGCCCCCGCAGCTGCCGAACCCCTGCCCACCGCAGGTGGCGAAGCCCCCGTGGAAGGCTTTGACGAGATCCCCGCCGACAGCGTGCTGGCCGTGCGTGGGCTCCGTGTGGGCTACCCTGCGGCAGACGGCGTGAAAGAAGTGGTCAAGGGAGTTTCCCTTGGAGTAAGGCGCGGGGAAATCCTGGGCCTGGTGGGCGAATCCGGCTCCGGCAAGACCCAGACCGCCTGGGCCATCCTGGGCCTGCTGCCTTCCGGCGGCCAAGTGGTGGACGGGACCATCGAGGTGGCTGGGGAGTCCCTGCCCGGACTGTCCAAGCGCGCCATGCGCAACGTGCTGGGCAAAAAGGTGGCCTACATTCCGCAGGAGCCCATGTCCAACCTGGACCCCTCCTTCAAGATCGGCTTCCAGCTGGTGGAGCCGCTGCGCCGGCAGATGGGACTCTCCGGCAAGGATGCCAAGGCCAAGGCCCTGGCCATGTTGGACCGGGTGGGCATTGCCGATCCGCAGCGCACCTTTGACTCCTACCCGCACGAGATCTCCGGCGGCATGGCACAGCGCGTGCTTATCGCCGGTGCTGTGGCGTGCGATCCGGACGTGCTGATCGCCGACGAGCCCACCACTGCGCTGGACGTGACAGTCCAGGCCGAAGTGCTTGACCTGCTGCGCGAACTGCAAAAGGAAAAGGACATGGCCGTGGTCATGGTGACGCACAACTTTGGTGTGGTGGCCGATCTCTGCGACCGCGTTGCTGTCATGAAATTGGGCCGGATCGTGGAACAGAACGCGGTTGAGGTGCTGTTCGCCAACCCGCAACACCCCTACACGCGGATGCTGCTCGATGCCGGGCTGGAAGACAAAACGCCCCGCACCCGGCTGCTGCCGCCCGCGAACGAATCACTTCAGGAGGCTGCACTGTGAGTGCTCCGCTGCTCCAGGTCAGCAACCTGGTCACCGAATTCCCCGTCAAGGGATGGCGGAAGCCTCCCGTGCGGGTGCTCAAGAACGTCAACCTGGACGTCAAGGCCGGGGAAACCGTGGGACTGGTGGGGGAGTCGGGTTCCGGCAAGACCACCATTGGCCGCGCTGTCCTGGGTCTGGCACCTGTGACGGAAGGGACCGTCACCTTCAATGGCCAGGACATCTCCCACCTCTCGGGCGAGGGCCGGCGGAAGGTCAGCAAGGACATCCAGGTGGTGTTTCAGGACCCCTACACGTCGCTGAACCCTGCCATGACCATCGCCGACATCCTCTCCGAGCCGCTCATTGTCCAGGGCATGGACAAGTTGGCCGCACAGGCCAAGGTGGGAAGGCTGCTGGACCGCGTGCATCTGCCCGGCGACGCCGCCACCCGGCTGCCCCGCGAGTTTTCCGGCGGCCAGCGCCAGCGCGTGGCGATTGCCCGGGCACTGGCCATGGAACCGAAGCTGATTGTCTGCGACGAGCCTGTTTCGGCTCTGGACTTGAGCACGCAGGCCCGCGTGCTTGACCTGTTCCTGGAGCTCCAGGAACAGACGGGCGTGGCATATCTGTTCATCTCCCACGACTTGGCCGTGGTGCGGCACCTGAGCCACCGGGTCTGCGTGCTGTATCGCGGGGAAGTGAAGGAATTCGGCGACGCCGCGGACGTGACGGAAAACCCGAAGAACGACTACACTCGGCGGTTGCTGATGGCGTCCCCCATTGCCGATCCGGCCCGCCAACGCCAGCGCCGCGAGGAACGGCACGCATTGGCCGCACAGGCATAGCCAAGTTTCCTGCCCATCTGCGCAACTTGCAGACTCCACCGTCAGCCCCGCATGCCGCCAACAGCACGCGGGCTGACGGCTACCCTCTTTAAACGACACCCACGGAAACGGATGAACCCCCATGCCCATCACCGAAGTACCCGCCCCGCACATTTCCGCCCCGCACATTTCCGCAGCGCACATTTCCGCAGCGGACAATTCTGCAGAGGACATGTCCGCAGAGGATAATTCTGCCCCCGTGGTGGTTCCGGCACTCCAGCGGTGGACGGCCAGCTCCGGTACCCTGGAGCTGAAGGACGGCTTCCGTGTGCTCTGGGCGGATGGCTTGCTGGAGTCCACGGCAACACAGCTGGTCGCGGAGATCGCCGAGCTGGCGGGCCTGACCGGCACAGCCGCCTCTGCAGAGAGTGCCGGGGTGGGCGGGGGCACCGCAGCCGGAGAATTTAGTTCAGGGAACATCAGCGCAGGGGACATCCTGCTCGCCCTGGACCCGGCGTTGGATTGTGGCACCGACAATGCCACGGCGGCAGGCGAGGGCTACGTGCTGTCGGTGGGGAACGGCGTCGTGCTTCACAGCCGGACGGCGACAGGGGTTTTTTGGGCCACCCGCTCGCTGCTGCAGATGCTGCTTGCTTCTCCCGAACTGCCGCGCGGCAACGCTGTGGACTGGCCCAACTACCCCGTGCGCGGCTTCATGCTGGATGTGGGACGGCGCTTTTCGCAGGTCGGGTACCTGCAGGACATGGTTCGGTATATGGGCTGGTTCAAGCTGAACACCTTCTTGGTGCACCTGAACGACAATGAGATTGCCAAGGACACCAAGCGCAGCTGGGACGTGGCACAGCAGGCGTTCCGGCTGGAGTCCGAGAACCCGCTTCTGGCCGGGCTGGCAGCCACGGACGGAAGCTACACCCGCGCGGAGTGGGACGGCTTGGAGGATCTGGCGGCGGCGCACCACGTGAACCTGGTGCCGGAGATCGACGTCCCGGCCCACGCCCGCTCGCTCATCAAGTGGAAGCCGGAGCTGGGGCTCAACGGCGGGGATTCGGACATGCTCGATTTGTCGCGCCCGGAGGCCACGGAGCTGGTCAAGGAGCTGTTCACGGAATTTATGCCGTGGTTCAGGGGGCCGGTGGTGCACTTTGGCGCGGATGAATACGCCAAGGACCACGAGCCGGAGTACCGGAAGTTCTTCAATGAGATCAGCGCCCACATCCGCTCGCTCGGCAAGCAGCCCATGGCCTGGGGGAGCCTGAGCACCATGGCCAACGGTGCCGGCGCCCCGGAGACCGGGTACAACCGGGATGTGCTCATTTGTGCTTGGAACAATGACTGGTACAGCGGCCAGGCGGCCGTGGCCGACGGCTACAACGTCATCAACACCAATGACGACTTGCTCTACATTGTGCCTTTCGCCGACTACTACCATGGTGGTGCGCTGGACGGCCGGTTGCTGTTCGAGACTTGGGAGCCGCATGTTTTTGGGGAGGGGAAGAACCTCTACCCGCACCACCCGCAGCTGCTTGGCGCGGCCAGCGCTCTGTGGAACGACCTGGTGCTCAAGGATTACGACGAGTCCGTGATGCACGGCATGATCGAGCCCGCGTTCGGGCTGCTGGCACAGAAGATGTGGCGTGGCGTGGTTCCCGGCATGGACTATGACGCCTTTATGGCCGGCGCCGAAACGATCTCTCGCTGGCCAGGCCGCGAATTCCTGCAGTAGCCGATTTGCCCCAGTAGCCTGCGGCAGAAATGCAGCAGGACGGCACCATCGCCACATTCGCACCCCTTCTCACGCTGGTGCGGGGTAGGTGATTTTTCCGTCCTGCACCGAGGCGAACGGGGTTAGTTCCGCGGGCTTGGTCGAGGATTCCGACATAATGTGGAACACCTCCACCCCCTCGACAAGCAGCGCGTCGGTGATCAGCCGCCGGTGGCACCGCCAGGGCACGGCTTCGCTGCACATGATGGCCGGCACCGATTCGGTCGCGAGCTGCAGCAACTCTTGGAGCCCCGCACGGAATTCATCGGTCGCCATGTAATCCGCGTAGTCGCTGAAGGCCTTGACCCGCCACGCACCATTCGGACTCGCCACACCTACTGGCGTATACCTCCGGCCACCAATGTCCCGGAGCCACCGGTACTTGATGTCCGCGGGCAAGGCAGCCTTGATCGCATCCTGGTTCCATTGCGGGTATTTCCGCGACCCTGGAAACGAACGCACATCGACCAGCTCAGTCACCCCGTTGGCGCGCAGCATCGCCAGCACCTCATCAAATTCACGGGTGGAATGGCCGATGGTGAATACCTGTTGCGCGGCCCGTTCGCCTGTACTGGCTTTTGTCACTGAGACCCCCTAAATTGCCCCGCACTTGAGCGCCGCGACGGTGGCGTCGTAGCGTTCAATCCCGATTCACCCTATTTGAGTTTGCGCAAAGCCCCGCCCTTGTGCGCTGCGATGTGGTCGGTCTTCTCGCTTTTAATTTCGTACTGGGGGTCGTCCGTGCTGGCCCGCCGCTGATGGCCCTTGTACTGGAAATCCTTCGTGTGGATTTTGATGATTTTGCCCGAAACCCTGCCAGCCTCCGAGTCCCAGCTCACCCTGTCCCCGACTTTATAGTCCGCGCTCATCACGTGTCCGCCTTCCGTATGAGGCCGGTCGCAGCCTTGTCTCGACCTGCCGATGGTCTGGTTCACCACTGGTTCAGTTCATATTTGCCCAGTTTGGAGGTGCTGTCCAGCCACCCCGCCATTGAGCGCCGCGACGGTGGCGACCATGGTCGCTTAGCTGTCCAGTAGCTCCTTCGCGACGCTGTCAATGTAGGCGGCGTCCACGGGGCTGTCGCCGCTGCCGGCAAAGTGACCCCACACTCCGGGGATGACGCGGACCTCGCCGTTGGGAATGTATTGGGAGGCGTAGTCCTCGTCCTCCGGGCAGAAGTAGAGGTCCTTTCTGGCGGGCAGGGCGATCAGCTTGGCCTTGATGGATTGCAGCGCCTTGATGTGGTCCCCGTCGAAGCCGGGGGTTGCCCCGACGTCGCCGTGCTGCCACGTCCACAGCTGGGTCAGCAGATCGTTGGCGTCGCGCTGGCCCAGGAAGTGCCCCTCCCAGTACCAGACCAGAAAGTCCTCCAGCGAGGAGAAGGAGAGGTCCAGGCCCAGGCGCGCCGAGAATCCCATGTGCTCGTAGACGCGGTCCCAGTAGAACGCCTGTGAGAACCCCCAACCAGCGTAGACGCGTGCCACCGCGCGCAGCCCGCGGGTTGGTTGCTCAGTGTAGAAGCCGTTCTGGAAGGCGGCGTCGGCCTGCAGCGCCGCCTTGACGCCTTCAAGGAACACGAAGTTGTGTTCGCTGGTTTTGGAGGACCCGCAGAACGGCAGGGCGCGCTGGACCATGTCCGGATAACTGACGGCCCATTGGTACGTTTGGCCGGCACCCATCGACCACCCGGTGACTAGGGCAAGGGTTTCGATGCCAAAGTGCTCGGCCACCAGTTGGTGTTGCGCCTCGACTTGGTCGTAGAACGTGATGTTGGGGAAGCGGCCCGCGTTGTAGGGCGCCGGCATGTTGCTCGCGGAACTCGAGAGGCCGTTGCCAATCATGTTCGGGACAATGATGAAGTACTTGGCCGGGTCCAGCGCCATGCCCTCCCCGATGAGCCATTCGTTGTCCCAGTGGCGTCCGGAATACCAGGTGGGGTACACAATCGTGTTGCTCTTCTCGGCGTTCAGCGTGCCGTAGGTCTTGTACGCCAGCCGTGCCCCGCGCAGCGTTGCACCCCCTTGGAGCTTGAAATCGCCGAGCTCGTACAGTTCGTAATCCATCGGGAACCCGTTCATGGGAAATACCTTTCACAGTGTGGGCCGAGGCAATGCTGCCCTTGAGCCGAACGCTACCAACCTCTGCCGGAAATTTCGAGAGTTGTTAGGCAGGGCGAAGTGTTCAATCCCGGGTACGACGCCGGACGGCCGGGTGGGGAGGGCTGGGCACGCCTACAGCGGGCGCACCAAGGCAAGCAGTCCTGCCGGCGGTCGGCCCTGGCTGACAACGCACCACCCCACGGCTTCGGGCCGCGGGCCAAACAGGATGTAGACCTGACCGTCGGCATCATGTCCTGGCTGGAGGCCGTGCTCCACCCGCCAGCCTCTTGCAGCACCCTCATAGAGCGCTGCCGATCTGGTGCGAGCTGCGGCTGCCCCGTCATTGCGGAGCTTTGCCGCCTCATCTTGGCACGCGGTGTAGGTCTCGATCCCCCCACGTAGAGTGGCATCTGGCAGCTGGGGCGAGGAAAAACTCGAGTCATCAATCCTGACGGCCCACATGGCCCTGCTGATGCCTTCCAAGTCGGACTCGTCGGTGATTTCTTCATGCCGCAAAAATTCCGCCCAAGCACCGGTGGGCGTGTCGGAAAGGTATTGCACAGGACCTTCACCCGCTCGATGCCATCGGGCTGGGGGCTGCGCATCGTCTTCCCAGAGAAAGGGAAACCGGCTGTCGCCGTGGCGGAAGGCAATCATGATGACATGGGTGCCAGCAAGGCAGCGGCAAGTGCTTGGACGTCCGTCGCCCCGGGATCACTCGAGTCCCAGTCGCCGGCAAGAATCCCGGACGGGGACTGGCCGGACAACGCCTGCCGGCTCCTGCCGAACCAGCGGCGAATGCCAAAACTGTTGTAGCTGCCGGCGAGATCTGCGACTATCAAGCTCACGAAGTGCAGCCGTTGGGCAATGCGGTCCGGCGTCGGACGCTCGCCGGTTCGATAACGCCGCACCGAGGAAGCAGACGCTCCGAGCAAACTCTCGAGCAGGTCGTCACCGAGCAGTTCCGCCATGGGAGCCCATTCATGATCAGGCAGCGGAGACTGTTCTATGGCTTCAAGGACATCTTCAAGCATTTTGGTGGTCAGCCTGGGCGTGAGGTTGCCAGCCATGAATTGCGCACCATGGGCGGCTGCGTGCCGACCGACACCAACCTGCGCGAAGGCGTCCAAGGCGGCCGTGACTGATTGCTTGCCGATGCGGAAGTCGTCGGTTTCAGGCACCAAGCGAAGCAAATTGGCGAGGGAAACAAGCTTTATGCCCAACATTGCCGTGCGTGCCTCAGACGGGCTCTGCAGCATGGACTGGGACGGGGACATGCGGGAATCCTTCGGTCGATATTTGGAACTCATTCAGGAATTGTAAATAGTCCAATCCAGTTCCTAGCATTAATCATCCGCGCTTTGCAACCAACAGTCAATGACCCAACGAGGACCATAGTGAGCGCTGGGGAAATCGGAGGCGGCTGCGTTCGCGAGTATTTTGGATGTATATGTGAGCCACTTCTACCCCCACGGTCCTGACGCGTATAATAGACGTAAGAAGCGTAAGGAGTTATTGAATGGCAAATTCGAAGAAGTTAGTTGTTGGGGACGTGGAAGTTCGCCGCCCAGCCGGGCGTGCTCCCGATGGCGATCACGAAACGCTCACTCAAACGCAGGCCTCTTCAACCCAGATGGATGAGACAATTTTCGCCGCTGCACTCGTACTTGACGCACGGCTGCCAACAACTGAACCAGCGCGCTCGCAGATGAGCGCCCTCCGCGACAGTCTTTTGGCCAGCCTTGTCGGTCAATCGTCGGGAGCCATCCTGCGGCATCGGTCCGTCGATGGGCAGGTGGCTGCTGCGGTCAACATGGAGCGCAGTGTTGCAGTACTGGGCCGTGCGCTGGCTGAAGTCGAAACGCCCGTATCACCGCAACTCGCTCGGAGCATGCAGTCCACAGAGAACGTGTGGCGTGACATGGAGGCAGAGTTCGGTCTGCTCTCCAGTCTGGAAGTTTCCCAATCGGCCGGCTCCAAATCGCCGAACCGCAGCTACGCCTCGGAGCAACGCGCAAGGGGCAAGCTCTTGGCGATCAGACGGCCCGGTGGACTGCGTTATCCCGGGTTTCAGATCGACTCTCGCGAGCACGCCATTAGGCCGGTCATGAAGGAGCTCATTGAAGTGGCCGCGACGGCGGACAACTCGGAAGCAGATCTGGCGCTATGGCTGTACTCGCCGACCGGCTACCTTGATGGCGCCCGGCCGGTTGATCAGCTGGACAGCCCCGAAACGGTGGTGGAAGCGGCCAGGCAGTCCTTCAACGTCGAATGGTGAACCGCGTTCCTCCCACCCCTTTCCAGGCGCAGGAACATGCGCTCCAGCGCGGCACTGTGCTGTATCGAGTCTTCGGCAATGCCAACCACGGAGAGGGAAGTCCCCGGAGGGTGACAGACTTCAACCCGGGGATTGGATCAAGAACCCGGTTCGCATTCTTTGGCGCTCCGGTTGTGCCCGTGCTTTATGCCGCAGATACCGAGCAGGCTGCGGTGTGTGAATCCATACTGCACGAAGTTCCCCCGGGTCCGGGAAAAGTACTGTATCGAAATGTGGCGGACCGGGTATGCGCTCCCTTGGCGCCCACCCGCGACCTGCGGCTTGCCTCCCTGATGGGCGACGGACTGCGCATCCTCGGAACAGAAGCCAAGCAGGTAACCGACACTATGGCGGACCAGTACGACCGAACTGTGCGCTGGGCCGAGGCAGCCCATGAAGCGGGGTTTGACGGACTGGTGTGGATGAGCAGTCGCCGCAACACGGACCGGGCTTATGTTTTCTTCGGAGACAGGGTGCAATCAGGGGATCTGGAACCGCTGCCTTTGCATGGTCGGATTTTCGCTGCCGGGCGGGGCTTCGATTGGCTGGCCGACTATCTCAACGGCCTGAACATTGAGATTCTCAATCCAGGAAGCCCCCAAATCTAGCAACCGGTCTTCCGGAGACACAGGGATGCCAACCTTTCCCTCTCATACCCCAGCAGGCCCCGGCACAAAGAAGGTGGTGGATGCGAGCCGCCTTCCGTCCACCAGCACCACCCATTCATAGGTGGATCCCGACGGCAACGGAAGCCCGCCGGGAAAGTTCATCACCACGTTTGAGCTGCCCGGAAACCCGATGGGCGGCTGCTGGACGGCAGGGTTTTTCACGTGTGTGAAGTCGACAATCTGGTTGAAGCGCAGCGGGTTCGGCCCCTCCGGCCCGGGCAGCGTCACGGGCTGCCCGTCGGCGTCCACGAGCAGGATATCCACGGCCTCCGACGCTTCATCGAGCGTGGGAAGGGTGACGATGATGCTGGCGTACAGCGAGAACGGCGCGGTCATCCCGGTGTCTGGATCGAAGCCAAGGAACTGCACCCCGCCACCGATGATGTTGACCTTCCCGGCCGCATCGATGTTGACGAAATCGGCGATCAGGATATTGCCGTCGGCACTTGAAAGGTCCTGCACGTAAGAAACTCCGTTGCTTCGCTCAATCCCACGGCGGAAACTTGCCCGCCCTTGCCTTAACCATAGGGCAGCGGCCAGAGCCAACCACCAGTGTCAGCCGCCCAGGTGCTGGATGAATCCGTCGGCTTGGGCAAGGTTTCGCGCCATCTTGGCACGTTGGTGGATGGCCCGGTCGCGGTAGGAGGCCAAGCGTTCGGCGACTTCCGTGGAGGACCCGGCATCGCCGTCGTCGGGGGAGAGGAGTAAGAGGATCTCCGCCATTTCCTCGAGGGAGAATCCCAGCGGTTTCATGGCCTTGATCACTTGGAGTCGGTCGCAGTCGGACTCCGCATACAGGCGGAAACCGCCGTCGGTGCGGGCCGTGGCCGGGAGCAGCCCGACGTCGTCGTAGTGCCGAATGGTGCGCAGGGACAACCCTGTCCGTTCCGCCAGTTCACCAATGTGCATGGTCATGCCTGTTGTTGCCGTCATGGGCGCTGCCCTCCTGTTCCGAGTGAAACTCTACCATCACGTTAAGGTAGAGTTGCCAAGGAGCGTGGGGCCCCTCGGGTGGCCCATCCTCAGATCGGCGCGGTGTTGCGCCCCCTCATTCTTCTCATTTTTTTGAAAGCGAAGGCGACGTGCTGCGTCGTCCTGACCATGAACGGAGCCAGAAATGGCCGTCAAGACCGCCGGGGATACCCCGGTTTTAACTCCCGAACAGTTGCAATCAGTTGTCGGCGCCTTGAAGTCCCCGCGCCGGCTCAAGACCGAAGTCCTGGCGGGGCTCGTGGTCGCACTGGCGTTGATTCCGGAGGCCATCGCCTTCTCCGTCATTGCCGGGGTGGATCCGCGGATCGGCTTGTTTGCCGCGTTCACCATGGCTGTGACCATTTCCTTTGTTGGCGGGCGGCCGGCCATGATTTCAGCTGCCACCGGTGCGGTTGCGTTGGTCATCGCCCCGCTGATGAAGAGCCACGGTCTTGACTATCTGATCGCCGCTGTCATTCTGGCCGGCATCTTCCAGATTCTGCTGGGCCTGGGCGGAGTGGCAAAATTGATGCGCTTCATTCCGCGTTCGGTCATGGTTGGCTTTGTGAACGCCCTGGCCATCCTGATCTTCATGTCCCAGGTGCCCGAGCTGATCGGGGTGCCGTGGCTGGTGTACCCGTTGGCGGCTGCCGGCTTGCTGATCATTTTCGGCCTGCCGCGATTGACGAAGGCCGTTCCGTCCCCGCTGGTCGCTATTGTGGTGCTGACTCTCATCACAGTTTTTGCTGCTGTGGCCGTTCCCACCGTGGGTGACAAGGGTGCGCTGCCCGATTCACTGCCCTCGCTGCTCCTGCCGAACGTTCCGTTCAGCCTGGAAACCTTGAAGATCATTTTCCCCTTCTCCTTGGCCATGGCGTTTGTTGGCTTGATCGAGTCACTGATGACAGCAAAGCTTGTCGATGACATCACTGACACGCGTTCGCCCAAGACGCGCGAAGCGTGGGGCCAGGGCGTGGCAAACATTGTCACCGGCTTCTTCGGCGGAATGGGTGGTTGCGCGATGATCGGCCAGACCATGATCAACGTCAAGGCCTCCGGAGCACGGACCCGCATCTCCACCTTCCTGGCAGGGGTCTTCCTGCTTATTCTCGTGGTGGTCCTGGGCGATGTGGTCTCCTTGATTCCCATGGCGGCCCTGGTGGCGGTGATGGTCTTCGTATCCATAGCCACGTTCGACTGGCACAGCATCCGTCCCAGCACCTTGAAGATGATGCCCAAGAGCGAAACCACTGTCATGCTCGCCACCGTGGTCTTTACCGTTGCCACGAACAACTTGGCGATTGGCGTCGGCGTGGGCGTGCTCGTGGCCATGGTCCTGTTTGCCCGCCGCGTGGCGCATTTCATGACGGTCGAGCGGACCGTGAAAACCATTGAGGGGCATGAAATTGCCACCTACGCGGTGAACGGCGAACTGTTCTTTGCCTCATCCAATGACCTGTACACGCAGTTCGACTACGCCCTGGACCCCGAGAGAGTCGTCATTGACATGCACGGCTCACACCTCTGGGACGCTTCCACGATCGCTGCGTTGGACGCTGTTACGGAGAAATACCGCCACTATGGCAAGGACGTGGAAGTTGTCGGTCTCAACGATGCCAGCGTGCTGATGCGCCAACGCTTGGGCGGCAAGCTCGGCTGACCGTTTGCCGAGCGTGCGTCAGGCGGGCGAGCTTGTCCCCACCGGGCGAGTTTTTCCGTAACGATTGAGTTGTTTCGAGGCCCTCCGAGTGTGCCTGATTTTGTGGGTCATTGACCGAGTGCATCCCAGTTGACGTCCTCGTGAAGCAGCATTGCAGAGTCATCTTCGTTGCGAAAATCCGCCAAGTTGTCCTGGGCAAGAAGACAGTCTTCTTGGTCGTCAAGGAAGCCCTCGATTGCCTCTGCTGCGTGGAAGGCCTTGCTTCGCCCGGTCCGCTTGGCGAGAACTTCAAGACGGTGGTCCAGACTCTTTTCGATCCGCAAGTTCGTCTGATTTTTAGCCATAGCGCATTCTCCAGTTTCTACAAGTATAAGAACTCCCTCCGTCCGTTGAAATCGGTGCGGAACCATTTGCGCAGTGGGCGCCAAATACCTTCGGGGGCTGTTGTGGTGATCGGAGGCCGCTACAGCAGCGTCCGATCACCACAACAGCCCCCACAGGTGCTTGGCGGACCTGTGAATGATGTCCACCAAGGAGGTAGCAGGGGCAAGAATGGCGTGGTGGCGTGGTGGCGTGGTGGCGAGGCTTACGGGTACAACGTGTCCATAGTCTGTCTGGTCACCAGCACCCGTGGCATCGATGGCACCGGTAGAACACTCAATCACCGCCGGGATCGATTTCCTGATGCCCGTGGGGTAGAAGCCCCGAAACCCGAATGCCCCAGTTGCTCAAGCGCTGTCTTCGACGAAAGGCGACTGACGGAAAATACTTAGCGCCCCGTTGTCAGACGGATCCTTAATCCCGAAGCATGCCCGCGTGGACGGCCCCGATCGTAGCCCACTTCGACCCCGGCATCGTCTCCATCAGCCCTGTAGAATCCATCAATTGCGCCACGGTCAAAGAGCATAAAGCAGCCTAGACTTGGGCTGACCCGTATGAATGGGCGAGGCAAAATCATGGGGCAGAATTCAATGACAAAGTCTTTGACCTGTGGCAAGCTAGTTCCATGAAGACACCACTGCAGATGATGCAAATTCGTGTCGAAAATGAGTCTTTCGACGGAGATGTTGCGCGATTTAAGTCGCTACTTCGCTATGGTGAATTGACGACCAAAATCGCTCTTATAAATTCCCTAGCTTTGCTCGACACAGACAAAGATCACCTCTTTCGCTACGAAGCAGAATATAACCTAGTCAGGTCTCCAGGTGTGGGATCTTGGGCTTACGAATTTCAGAAATTAGTCACAGGGCCAGCAAAGAGTATATTTCGTCGAGAATCTAGCTCTATTATTGGCCAAGTAACCCAGCGGTTTAACAGAGCATCAGAGGCGTGGCAGGCAGAATGCTTGAATTTGTTGGAAAGTACAGAACGAGCAATTGGAATATCTGAGCCTTCAGTGCGTACGGAAAAATCAGCCATTGTTTCATTCTTTACTCGATTTGCGAATATTCGTAATAAGTATGATCATGGTGCGCCCGTTCTTGGGCAGGTCGTGGACGCGGCCGGATATCTATCAGAATCATTAAAAATGCTCTCCAATAATTTTGAGCTTTTACGACTACCATGGTGCCTTGTCACAGAAACAATCGTTGGAGACCCGCGGTATGTGCTCCTCGCGGAAGCAAAAATTGACATTCCAGAAGAATGTCCACGTAAAGGTCTTATCTTAATCTGTGAAGATAAAGCGCTGAATGTACACTTGGCTGAGGTGTTGCCCGGTGGTGACGATATTTTTTTTGCGAACGGACATTATTTAGACAGAGATCAATCGTATGAAGCACTGTCGTATCACACAGGGTTGCGTAAACGGACGTTAGCATCCCAATATGCACTTGAGCCTCAATTGTTATCTCCGAGTGAATCCGAAGGACTTATGGAATTAGACCTGCAGGGTTCAACTTGGGGTAATTTACCACCCAAAAAAGAGGACTATGTCGAACGTGAGGTATTAGAAAAAGAGCTATTTGATGAACTTCTCGACCCAGAGATTGATCCCATAATCACATTGGGTGGCCCTGGTGGCATTGGTAAAACTTCCACTGCTCTGCAGGTGCTTCATACTATAGCTGAACAGGGAGAATTCGATTTAATTCTTTGGTTTAGCGCCCGCGATGTCGATTTATTAGATACCGAAGGGGCAGTCGCTGTAAAGCCAAAAGTATTGAGTTTTGGAGATGCAGCGGAATCATATTCTAGTCTGGTTAAGGCTATGGGATATGACGTGAGTAAACCGGAAGATGCATTCAGGTCCGCATTGCGAGGAAGTGCCGGTGAACGGACTCTGTTCGTATTCGATAATTTTGAAACTATATTGGAACCGGCGGCATTATTTAGAGTATTAAAATCGAGCGTTCGGCTTCCCAATAAACTGCTAATCACCACTAGGTTTACAGACTTCAAAGGCCAATACCCTATCGAAATTGTTGGTATGGAATTTGACGAATTTGATATTTTAGTTAAAAATACTGCCAGTCGATTAAATATCGTTACAATTCTAGCTGAATCACCAACTTATATCCGTTCTCTCCACCGTGAAACATACGGACATCCCTATGTGGTCAAAATCGTTCTTGGGGATATAGCTAGGGAACACCGTATACCCAAGAAAGTAGAGCGCGTATTGGCGAAACGCGACGATATTTTGGATGCACTCTTTCAGCGATCGTTCGAAAGGCTCAGTCTTGGAGCTCAGCGAACATTCTTACTTCTGTGCAGCTGGCGGAGTGTCGTGCCCTTGGCCGCCCTTGATGCTGTTCAACGAAGGACGGGTAATCAAGATAATATCGACGTAGAGGCTGCCATTGACGAACTAGTCGTAAGCAGCATGGTCGAAGTTCTACGCCCTACAGGTAAAGAAGAGCCCCGATGGTTGAATGTACCCGCAGCTTCTTTTAATTTTGGTGCGAGTCGCGTAAAGCATCACGGCTTGACCACGGAAATTTTGGCTGACAGCGAATATCTCCGCCTTCTCGGCCCATTGAAGACTGCGACGATCGACTCGGATACTTTGGATCTCAGTTATTTTTTCAATCGTGTGTCCGAAAATTTGTCACGAGAATTGTTGGAGCAGGATCAACTGATTGATATTACGCTGTATCTTGGGAGTGCAGTCCCAGGGGCTTGGCGCGTCGCTGCACGTGCGATGTATATAGCAAAAGAATTCAAAACGGCGCGTAATCTGATGGCATGTGGGCCGAGTGAATTAGGTCGCTGGTCGGAAGCAGATTTACTTCTGCAGCTTAATGTTCTCTTCGAGTTGTCAGACTCTACTCAAATTGTTCCCGCACTTGAATTGATTGGACGGTATTTAAAAGAGGGTCACTATAGCGACTATAACAAGATTCTATGCAAGATATCTTATTCTTTTGTGATTAAGGGTTCGCAGCCTACTTTCGGACAACGGGAACGCATACTTAATGAATTAATTGTCGGAAGTTTTGATCAAATAAAAAATATCAGTATAAAGACCGCTGAATCCCTTCGAGATTTGGCAGATGTGCTGAGGTTTCGAGCACAAAAAACACGGTGGCAGCATTTTGTGAATGATAAAATTGGGAAGGTTAAATAGTGCATATATTAGCTGCTAACTCGATTTAGTGCTGTAGGTTGAAGATTACTTTAACAAGTTTGAAGATGATTATTTTGGGTCTCTTTGAGAGGATACTTGATGCGGCGGATCGTTGGGTTGATTGCCAAAATATGCGCTCCAGTCCTCGGTCGGAAAATCCTCACCATTCGTCGTTGTCGCACCAATCGCATACCCTGGCCTGGTGAACATATTTGATGGGGGAGAGCCGGCAGAATTGCTGGTCGAAGGGCTCTACGAGCTGCTGCATACCGATGACTTGGGAAATCGGCTACGGCTGGTACCGGAGCTGCAGCAGGAGCTTGTCCAGGTCGATAAGGAAATCTCGCCGGATGTCCTTGCCCGGCATGTTGCCGATGCCGTCCGCGAAGTGCTCAAGGGCATCAAAGCCGAGGATCGTGTTGCCAAAGCCAACCAGATTCTGAGAGTCATAGACCCTGGGAATCAAGTCACCACGGGTCCGCAGCAACTTCAATCGCTGCATCGGCCTGATACTCTGAAGCGCCGGCAGCTGCGCAGGCCAACAACGCTGCTCAGCGACAGCGCGCTGCTGACCAACGGGAAAGATGACCCGAACCTCGCCGCAGAGATTCGAGCCGAGATTGAGTCCGCAGATTCCGTTGACCTACTCTGTGCTTTCATTCGCTGGACAGGAATCCGTCTCCTGGATTCCGCACTGCTTGGCTTGAAGGAACGCGGCGGAAAACTTCGAGTCATCACCACCACATACATGGGCGCCACCGAGCGACGGGCCATCGACCACCTCGTCAACGAGTATGGCGCCGAGGTGAAGATCAGCTACGAGACGCAGTCCACACGGCTCCACGCAAAGGCCTGGCTGTTCCGTCGCAACACAGCCTTCGACACAGCATATGTGGGCAGCTCCAACTTGAGCCAGGCTGCCATGTTGGACGGACTCGAATGGAATGTGCGGCTCTCCAACGTAGGGACCCCTGCCCTGCTTCAAAAGTTTGGCGTCACGTTCGACAGCTACTGGGAACAGCGGGCGTTCCAAAGATACGATCCAGGGCTTGACGCCGACAAGCTGGACGCCGCCCTAGCCCGCAATGGCGGCAAATTCACGGCCGCGCCCGACGCGATTACTGGATTGGAAGTCCAGCCGTATCTCCACCAGGAAGAGATGCTTGAGGACCTCGAGGCCGAACGCGCCAAGGGCTTCCACCGAAACTTGCTCGTTGCCGCCACGGGTACGGGCAAAACTGTCATCGCCGGACTCGACTACAAGCGTTTGTGCGAGGCCGCAGGGCGGGACTTGTCACTGCTTTTCGTCGCCCACCGCAAGGAAATCCTGCAACAGTCAATGACGACCTACCGCAACGTCATGCAGGATGGCGCTTTCGGCGAGCTTTACGTCGGCGAGCGCAAGCCCACACTGTGGAAGCACGTCTTCGCCAGCGTCCAGTCGCTTTCGGCCAAGGGCATCGACGCATTGCAGGCAGACCGCTTCGACGTCGTCGTCATCGACGAGTTCCACCATTCGGCAGCGCCCACGTACCGCAAGCTCATCGACCATCTGGAACCCATGGAACTGCTGGGGCTCACGGCAACACCTGAGCGGGGCGACGGAATCCACGTTGCAGACGAATTTTTCGAGGGGCGCACGGCCAGCGAGCTGCGACTGTGGGACGCGCTGGATGCGGACTTGCTCGTGCCGTTCCACTATTTCGGGGTGTCGGACGACGTCGACCTGAGCCATCTGGAGTGGAAGCGCGGCTCCTACGACCTTCAGCAGCTGAGCCAGCTCTACACCGGCAATGATGCACGCGCTGCAAAGGTCATTAGGGAGCTGCGGGAGAAGGTCACCAGCACCGCGGACATGCGCGCCATCGGATTCTGTGTCTCCGTCCAACATGCCGTTTACATGGCTGAAGTGTTCAACCGTGCCGGGATCGCATCGGTCGCAGTGTCGGGCCAAACGGACGACGCCGAACGCGCGCTTGCGCTGCGAAGGTTGCGTGTTCGGGAAATCAACTGCATATTCGCCGTCGACTTGTTCAACGAAGGGCTGGATCTGCCTCAGGTGGACACGATTCTGCTGCTTCGACCCACGCAAAGTTCCACGATCTTCATCCAACAACTGGGGCGCGGGTTGCGCCGGGCCCCGGACAAGGCCGTTCTTACCGTTTTGGACTTCATCGGGCAGCAGCACCGAGAGTTCCGCTTCGATGTTCGGTACCGGGCACTGACTGGGTACGGGCGGAAGCAGTTGGCGAAGGCAGTCGAGGATGATTTCCCGTTCCTGCCGTCCGGGTCGCATATTATCCTTGACCGTGTGGCCAAGGATGTTGTCCTGACCGGTTTGAAAGCACAACTGAACTTGAACCGGCCCAGCTTGGTTAGGGACATAAAGTCCTATGCTGAGGTGCTGCTTGCGGAATACCTGGTGAAGTCCGGCCACGACATAAAGACTATTTACCGCTCGACGAAAGATTCCTGGACCGGATATCTGCGGAAGGCCAACCTAATTGGAGGACTCTCGCCGGCGGAAGCCTTGATAATCGGCAAGCTCGAGAGCTTGTCGTACGCGGCCGAGGACAAGCTGCTGTCCCGGATGGCTGCCCTCATCCATGTCGATGACCAGGAACGAGCCGAGACGTATTCGATGCTTGTGTCCAACGGCGCCCCGTCCTACTCCGAGCTGACACCGCGCGAACAGGTTTTCGCCAAGATGCTCTTCTATACCCTGTGGGACGATGCGGGCGGCTTCACTTCCTACGACGCCGGGTTCAGGCATCTGCGAAATTACCCCTTCGTATGTCATGAGATTCAGCAGCTTGTCTCTGTGGCGGCACAAGCCTCCAAGCGAGCAGGCAAGAGCCTGGGCATGGAGCTGGCTGGCATCCCCTTGCTCTCGCACGCCACGTACAGGCGCGAAGAAATACTTGCCGCATTGGAGTTCGGATCGCTGGCCAAGGGTAAGAACGTCAGCCACCGCGAAGGTGTTGCATGGTGTTCGGAAACGAAGACAGATGCCTTCTTCGTGACTCTGAACAAGAACGAATCCAATCATTCGGCGACGACCATGTACAAGGACTATGCGGTCAGCCCCGAACTGTTTCACTGGGAGTCGCAAAACGCGACGTCACCATCGAGTCCGACGGGGCTGCGCTATTTGGACCGGGCGTCTCACGGATCGCAGATTGTGCTCTTCACCCGGGATGCAGCGGAAGACGAAACTGGGTTGACCATGCCTTACACGTGCCTTGGTCAGGTGGACTACGTCCAACACAAGGGTGAGAAGCCAATCGCCATCACCTGGAAGCTGCAGAGGGCCATGCCTGCCGATGTGTTTGCGGATGCCGCAGCCGTGGCGCAGTAGCTATAGATTTCGATTTACTTAATGATGAATTTACCTTAAGCTATTTTTACCGAGAACATCCATCTGAAATGAACGATCGGACCTAGGTGTGGAATTAATTTTAGGAAACCGAGAATTTATTAAGGTAAGCCATATTGCTCGGCCCATTTCGGAAGTATTTTCCTGCGCTCCTCAGGCGGACAGTCTTGAAGTCTCGCTTACGTTGAGGAGTCGGCAGTTCGACAGCTGTCCCGTAATTGAAGGTGGAGTACCAGTGGGAGTGCTTGTACTTTCAGACTGTAAATCTGGGGTGGAAGCAGGTGAAGCCATGCAAGCTATTGGCATGAGATCTATCATTTCAGCAGATACGGGATTCATCGAAACCGCAAATAGGTTACTTGAGGATCCATTTCAGTTCATCCTTGAGGGGAGCCGATTGACGGGCTTTGTCACAGCAGTTGATCTCGGATCGCCAATCGGAAAATCATTTATTTACTTAAGGGTTGCGAGTGTGGAAATGAACTTCTGCAAATATCTCAGAAGTTGCTTCGTGGACAGTGCGGATGCTCTTTTACTTTTGTCCCAAACACGACAAGAAATACTTTCTGAATTTATTGCAAGACAAAAGATCGACGATGAGTTTATTGATTGTTTTGCGGCTTGCAACTTGGCCGATTTACTTCAGATTGCTGGTAAGCAGGAAGGATTTAAAGAATCGCTCCGTTCCTTTGGCTCTTGGACTGGATTAAAAAGAGGGTTGGTGGCGCTCAGGAACGATGTTATGCATCCAGACCGTTCGCTGTATACGAGTGGCCGAGATCTTGGTGATCTCATAAGTAGGATTCATAATCTTGAATCCATTCAAAATGCGCTTGAACAGTCCTTTGAAAGTTCCTCTATCTCTATAGATGTTGAGTGACGTCAAAGACTTGGAGTGAAATATTCGTAACCACTCATGTGATTACCCCAAAATGGGGTGGTAACAATAGTGCTCGGTGTTGTGCTTGACCTGACCGCTTGACCGGCGGAGGGCTACCGTGTTCCTACCCTCCTATGACCTGCCGAAGCTTGTGCGGCGTATCAGCAGTTGACCACGGACATCAGCTAAGTTGTGAGTGCTGAATGCCATGGCCTGGAACTGGCTCCTGTCGAAGGAAATGGGGCCAGCATACGGACGAACAAGGAGGGAGTGTGCAACCTCTGCATCGGCACATTTCAATTTATGTAAGGACTTGCGCGGACTGGCCTGCGGATGGAAGTCGGTCATGGAGATCATTGAGCCGGCTCTGGATGATGCAGGATTCGCCCACAGCACCTACGAAGACTCCATTCAGGGTGCGTGGGCCGGCATCACCTCCATCAATAACCTCGGTGGCGAGCTGCGGATCACAGCGAAGAGCTCCACAAAAATCGCGGTCAGCACCGAGGCGTCGGAGGAGATCTGCACAATGAACGTAGTGCAGTAGTGTCGCGACGAGCTCCTTGATTTGCGACTATGTGATGCACATAGCTGCGGTGATGTCGACAGGAATGATGACCATCAGCGTCACGTACTCGCCGGTACCTGCATACCGTGTCACAGTAGATAGACACCCCGCTGTTACAAGGAGATCTGCTGTGAGCATTCGCGACAACACCAATCGTCGACTCAAAGAAGTTCTGGACATCATGGCCGCCGGATCGTGGCTGGATGCGAAGCCCAACGGGGGAGAGGTGCTGGCAGAAGCCGTTGCCCGCGTTCCGTTCACCCCGGAAGAGTCCGAACTCCTCAGCGGCGGCATTCCCCGCGGCCACAAGAACCTCACCAAGGCAACGGCAATCCTGGCCAAGGCCAACTGGATGACCAAAGGCCGCAGCGGCTGGGAAATCACCGAAAACGGACTGAAGGCCACCGTCGCTTTCAACACTGTGGACAAGCTCATTGAAGCTCTGACAACAGGTACCGAAGCCCCGGCGAATACGGCACTGCCCAAAAAGCCTGCGGAAAAGCCCGCCGCCAAGCCGGCCAAGGAAACCCCGGCCAAGCAGTCCGCGGCAAAGACATCCGCTCCGTCCGCCAACGGTTCCACCGCCCCAGCCGCCGAGGAATCCGCAACGGATGCGTCCGACGTCGTGCTTGAAAACCAGCCCGCGTCAGTGGCATTGGTTGGCGATTTTGGCGTTGCAGTCGGAGCGGCGAACTGGGATCCGAGCCACGACGCCGTCCAGATGAAGCTGGACCGCCGGCGTGGCGTTTGGAAGCTCACCACCGAACTGCCTGCAGGCCAGTACAGCTACAAGGCCGTGGTGAACGGGTCGTGGGATGAAAACTACGGTGCGTTCGGCGTGAACGGCGGCGCCAACCACGAGTTCTCCCACGACGGCGGACCCGTGACGTTCCACTACGACCACGCCACCAAGGACGTGCTGCGCGCCTAATCCGCCGGAGCGGCGGGAGAGCTTTGCAGACTGAGGGTGACGGAACCTTTCCCGTCGGTCGATACATGCTCCAGGGTTAGTTCACCGTGTCCGGGCACGGTCACGGAGGTGCCCTCCGTGACCGTCACTGCCCGGTCTCCCGACGCCGGACGGAGCAGAAGGCGGGCCTTGGACACGCCGTCGTACCTGGCAACATCAATAATGCCGATGCGCAGCGTCCCCACAGTGGGTTGAGACCCCTGTCCCGCGCTGAGAGTTACTTTTTCGGTTTCCATCTAAGTCCCCTAATCCT
Source organism: Arthrobacter sp. H35-D1 (assembly GCF_030063185.1). Taxonomy (GTDB): domain Bacteria; phylum Actinomycetota; class Actinomycetes; order Actinomycetales; family Micrococcaceae; genus Specibacter. The sequence goes on along the minus strand of NZ_JASISP010000002.1, from coordinate 273,381 downwards.
TCGTTGACGCGGAGGAGTACACGGAATCGAAGTTCTCCTTGTACTGCTCTTCAGTGAGCCAGATATCGCCCCAGCGCTGGTTCTGGCCATCTGTGGTGGTGTCGCCCTCCAAGTTTCCCCCGTTGGGGCCCCACGGGTTGATCAGGTGGATCATTGTCTCAGACTCGCCGGTGTCCGGGTTCTCGCGGGATTCAACGGTATCGACGATGTACGCGTGATTGGGGACGATGCGGTCGTCGTCGATCTTGTCCGACTCAAAGAACCAGTTGCGGCTGCCGTCCGGCTCGTCTTCAGTGCCCACGGCAACCGGACCGTTCTCCAGCTTCTCGGCGAGGTCGTCAAAGTTGGTTTCTCCAGTTTTTTGCACATCTTGGCCGGTAATTGCGGCCAGGCCGTCGTGGCTGAACCCGCCGTCGAGATCTTCGTAGTCGCCGCCAAAGTACTCCGCTGCGGCTTTTTCGTAGATGGAAAGCCAGTTGTCATTGCCGCTGGCGTCATGAACTGAGCCTTCCGGGACTGTGCCCTCCACCGTGATGTAGACGGGCTCCCCGTCCTTGTACATTTTTACCGTCCAGGTGCCGTCGTCGTTCTTTTCCATGTGGTCCCTGATCCAGTCCGGATCGTTCTTGGACACTGCGCCGGCTGCCGCCAGGAACCAGCAGTCGCCGAGCCTGCCCTGTTCCATGTTGGTTGGGTCCAGCGCTTCGTCGTCCAGGGGGATGTCCTCCGGGAGGTCGTGGTATTCGCCCATGCCGTCGAAGGGGTCCGGGTCGCCCGGCTGGTCGCGGTCGCTTCTGTCGCCGCCGGGTGCGCCGGGGCCGCCCGCGCCGCCGGAGTCAACGGCACTGGCCTTCTCCTGCTCCTCGGCATTGCGCTTGAGGGCTGAGGCAATGTCCCGCAATTCGGCCCCCACGGTCTTCAGCCTGGTGCGGTGGTCGGAGCCCCATTTGGCTTTGAAGCGCTGTGAGTCGGGTCCCTGCCACCGTGATTGGGACAGGCTGGTGGAGATCATGGACTCGGCCCGTGCCAGTTGCTCGCTGCCCTTCAAGGCGGCACGCGCGAACTCCCGCAATTGTTCGGGATCGGCACCGATCATGTTGTTCACGGAGGCTCCTGTATGCGTGGACGGCTGCTTTTTTCAGCTTACGGGGCGGATGGTTTTGGGCCAATGGGGAGACCTAACCATCCGCCCTCGCGACTTGATCGCTAGAGTTGAGCCATGTTGAAAGTATTCCGCACACCGGCACGCCTCTCCGTGGTGCTGGTTTGCACAGCGCTGGCTACCGCCTCCTGCAGCTCGTCCACTACGCTTACCGCGGCCGAGGCTGGTCCGCAGTATCAGCAGCTCTCCACCGACATCGGCGACACTCTGGCGGCGAAATTCCCGGGCGAGCCGTGGCTGCCGGTGGACAATCAGCAAACCCGGCTCAGCCGGCACAGCGACGGCAAGTGCTTCCTGTCCATAGGGACCCTGCGCTCCCAGGATTCGCTGCCGGACCTTGCCGGCGGCTGGGAGGCAGTCATGGAGGCCGTCAACCCGGTGTTGCAGGACAGCGGCTTTGCCGAGATCAAGGACACGGATTCCATCAAGGGCGGGTGGCAGGGAATCAGCTCCACGGATGGCAGCGGGGGAGAGCTGCGAATTTTCAGCAAGGACAGCACAGACATTTCCGTCACAGCAGAGGTCTCGGACACCGATTGCTCGGTCTCCACGGAATAATCCCCGCTGAACCACCACTGCCCGTACAGGGTGAAGGCGTCCCGCATTATGACCGTGGACGGTGGCTGTCGACCCGGTTTCTGCGAACCCAACCACCGGGCTAGCCTTGGAGCATGACACAAGACGCGCAGGACTTCGGGCAACTGCCCATCTGGCAGGGCCAAAAGGAGAACTTGGTGGTCCAAGGCGACAATCTCGCCTACCTGGGCACGTTGCCGGATGAAAAATTCCGGCTGATCTACATCGACCCGCCGTTCAACACCGGCAAGGTCCAAGCCCGCCAGAACATGACGAACGTGCGCAGTGAAACCGGCTCGCGCGTGGGCTTCAAAGGCCAAAACTACGAGACCATCAAGGGCCTGACGCTCAGCTACAACGACTCCTTCGGCGACTACTGGGAATTCCTGGAACCCCGGCTGGAGGAGGCCTGGCGCCTGCTCGCCGACGACGGCACCCTCTACCTCCACCTCGACTACCGCGAAGTCCACTACGCCAAGGTCCTGCTGGACGCGCTCTTCGGCCGCGAATGCTTCCTCAACGAGATCATCTGGGCCTACGACTACGGCGCCCGCTCCAAAAAGAAGTGGCCCGCCAAGCACGACAACATCCTCGTCTACGTCAAAAACCCCAAAACGTACTACTTCAACAGCAGCGAAGTGGACCGCGAGCCCTACATGGCGCCCGGCCTCGTCACGCCCGAAAAAGTGGCGCTCGGCAAACTGCCCACCGACACCTGGTGGCACACCATCGTCTCACCCAACGGGCGCGAAAAGACCGGCTACCCCACCCAAAAACCGCTGGGCATCCTGCGCCGCATCATCTCTGCCAGCACCGAGAGGGGCGACTGGGTGCTGGACTTCTTCGGCGGCAGCGGCACCACCGGAGCGGCCGCGCTGGAGCTGGGGCGCCGCTTCGTGCTGGTGGACCAAAACCCCGAGGCCATCGAGGTCATGCGCACCCGCCTGGAACCCGGCATGGTCACCTTCATCAAGCACGACGCCGGCCAGTAGTTCCGCTCGCAGGCCGCGGCTTGCGCTGTGGTCCGGCAATGGGATTGGAAGTGGCAGTGCCAGCGGCGGTGGATTTAGCAGTGGGCGTGGTTGCGCAGCGTCAGGCCAGCGGGACCAGCCATTCGACCGTCAGGTAAAGGAATGCGGCCAGCGTCAGCACTCCGGTGACGATGGCAATGATCCAGGGTGTCCGGCGTCGTGCCATGACGGCGAACCCCAACACCGGCGGGAACGCCAGCATGGCCAGCGTGCCGAGGTACCCGAGGATGCCCAAAGCAACTCCGGCGGCCGTCACTTTTCCGTCCAGCGGACCGGTCGCCAACACGGTGGACACCAGGCCCAGCAGCACAATCGGGTAGGCCAGCAGGAGCCAGCCAACCACGGTGATCAGCATGCCCCACCACAGGGAACGGGGCTTTTTGGCGGTGGTCTCCGGTGCCTGGGTGCGTGAGACGGGCAGGCGTTGGGACGGGATCTCGCGATGGGGACGTGGCATGGCTACATTTTGGCATGCCTTGCTGGGATCAACCCAAGTTGGACAGCCAGCGGAACATGAAGTACACAATCACCGCGACGGTGGGAATGCTCGTGGCCACGGCAGCGCGCCACATGGCACGCTCTCGGTGAATGACGGCCTGGCCCAGCAGGTGCGGGCTGGCGATCATGCAGAACAACAAGATGGCGCCCAGGAACATCAGCGCGAGCCGGCCAGGGGCGGCCATGCCGGCCGAAGGATTCACAACGGCCGCAAAAATTGTTATCGACATCAAGATGATGGGCAGGAGCACCACCGTCCAGCCAATGAGCGAGACCAGCGTGCCAGTCTGCTGTGAACGCTGCGGCTTCAAATCTTCACCATGGGGGGCAGGGTGGCTGGAAATGTCAGTCATCCTCCATGTCTACCAGCTTTGGCTGGGAGCCTTCGTTTGTTGCCGCTGCTTTGCGCTCCGGTGCCGGCCGTTTCCCGGCAGCGACGGCCAAGCCCAGCAGGGGCGGACCCACCACCAGCAGCACGATGAAAAAAATTGCCACAGGGATGTTGTCGCGCTCGGAGGCCGAAGTGCATAGGTTGTTGGAATCCTTGGTGCACTGGCCCACCAGCTGGATGTAGGCATTCAGCAGAGTGATGGGAATGATGGCAAGCACCCAGCCCACCACCGCAATTCCCACACTCCATCCGGTGATGAAGCGGCGTTTGCGAGCCTTCGAGCTCGGCGAACCGTCGGAAGGGGCTGGAGGCTTTGCCCACCCTTCCGCGTCCTTTTCCCACTCAGCGGATTTCTTGCGAGGCAGGGTTTCCTCGGTGTGCTCTGTCTTGTCTGTTTTGTCTGGCTTGTCCGGAGGCATGGTCAAGTCTGCACATGACGGCACCGAATAGTCCACCGAATGGTCTTTTGTCTCGGCAGCCGCCCGGCCGCCCAATGGCGCAGCCGCCCGGCCGCCCAGCGGCGCAAGGTTCCCGGCGCGCCCATGGCATGTGACGCCGTCGTGCTTAATATGGCAGAAAATTATGGACTGGATGCCCAACTGGGTGTATGGTTCGTCACCGTCTATAGTGGTCTGGGCGACATTGGACGGATGCTGCCGGAATAAAAGTGAAAGAGGACCACTGTGCACGATCGTATCCGCCACGCCGGACTGTTGGATAAGCGAATGTCGGCCGAGGCGGCGGCGGCGCTGATCAAGCCGGGCATGACAGTAGCCATGAGCGGATTCACCGGCGCCGGGTACCCCAAAGCCGTCCCGCAGGCGCTCGCTTCCCGGATGGAAGAAGTGCACGCCGACGGCGGATCGTTCAAGATCAAGGTCCTCACCGGCGCCTCCACCGCGCCTGAGCTGGACGGCGTCCTGGCAAAAGTGGGCGGCATGGAACTGCGCCTGCCGTACATGTCCGACCCGGCGCTGCGCAAGCGGATCAACGACGGCGACCTGGACTACATGGACATCCACCTCAGCCACGTGGCGCAGCACACCTGGTTCGGCTTCTACGGAGGCATCAACATCGCCATTGTCGAGGTTGTGGGCATTCGCGAGGACGGCAGCCTGATTCCTTCCTCCTCAGTGGGCAACAACAAGACCTGGCTGGACATGGCCGACGCCGTAATTCTGGAAGTCAACACGCAGCAGTCGACCGCCATGGAGGGGATGCACGACATCTACTACGGCACCGCGCTGCCGCCGTTTCGCAAGCCCATCATGCTGACCCAACCCGAAGACCGCATTGGCCAGCCGTACCTGGACGTGGACGTGGACAAGGTCATCGCCGTCGTGGAAACCGACGCACCGGACCGCCTTTCCGCGTTTGCCGCTCCGGACGAGGCCTCCAACCAGATCGCCGACCACCTGCTGGACTTCCTGGACGGGGAAATCAAGACGGGACGCCTGACCAACACGCTGCTGCCGTTGCAGTCCGGGGTGGGCAACATTGCCAACGCCGTGCTGGCCGGGCTGACCCGCGGAGGCTATCGCGGACTGAAGGCGTACACCGAAGTGATTCAGGACGGCATGCTTGAACTCATCAAGGACGGCACGCTGGCCTTTGCCTCCGCCACCTCGTTCTCGCTGTCCGAGGCCGGCATTGAGGAATTCAATCGGCATGTGGACTTCTACCGTGAGCGCATTATGCTGCGCACCCAGGAAATCTCAAACCACCCCGAACTGATCCGCCGCTTGGGCTGCATCGCCCTGAACGGCATGATCGAAGCGGACATCTATGGCAACGTGAACTCCACCCATGTGGTGGGATCGCACGTCATGAACGTCATGAACGTCATGAACGTCATGAACGGCATTGGCGGCTCCGGCGACTTTGCCCGCAACGGTTTCCTCGGCGCCTTCATGTCCCCGTCCACAGCAAAGGGCGGGGCGATCTCCGGCATTGTTCCGATGGCCAGCCACGTGGACCACACCGAGCATGACACCATGCTCATCATCACTGAGCAGGGCCTGGCCGACCTGCGCGGGCTCGCGCCGAAGCAGCGCGCCCGCGACATCACCGAAAAGTGTGCGCACCCCGACTACAAGCCGATGCTCGAAGACTACTTTGCCAGGGCATCGCGCGATTCCTATGGCAAGCACACCCCGCACCTGATGGGCGAGGCGCTTTCCTGGCACCAGCGCTACATCGAAACCGGGGACATGCGCCTGTAGCCTCGCGGTGGTGCGGTGGTGCGGTGACAGGGGCTGGGACGTTATCGCGGAGAGTTGCGGGGCCAGCCGTGGCGTAGCTCGACATCGCCGCCGCCCATGGGCACAATGAAAGCTCAGCTATGTGGAGGGGGCAGCAAGTGGCGTATCCCATGTCTCGGGCGGTGTTGGAGGCGCGGACGGTGCCACTGCCCACGTCGCCGGTGGTGTGGTCCGGCTACGTCCAAAAGACCATCCGAGCCTGCTTCGGGGTGGCGTTGTTGTGGGCCTTGGCCGTGGCGATGCTCGGATTCTACTCACCGCTGGAAATCGGCAAGGTGTTTGAGGATGTCGCGCACTTTGTGCCGGCACTGCTGTTCGTGATTGGCTTCGTGGGCGCTCTTGCACTGGGCCACGAGATTGGCCACGCATTCAAACACGTGTTGGGGTATGGGAATCTCAAGAGCGTCTCGAAACACCGCGCCCACACGGTTCTTCCACAACGTGGCAGGCGCCTGTCCCACGTCTCGGTGCTGTCCGGGCTGCTGGCCGGCAGTGTTGCCGCAGCGGCCATTCGCGCAGTTGCCGAGGACTGGCTGGGCTCCCTGCTGCTGGTCGGGATCGCCGTTTTGCTGCTGCTGCCCACCCTCAAGTACCTCAGGCTGGCGCAGATCGTGTGGCAACAGGCCAGGGACGACCACCACCATCTGCAGGACATTGTGGCGGGCGGCGAGCACTCAATCGCCACGGTTGCTGCGGTGACAAACGAAGAGCTTATGGTCGAGGACAGGGCCATGTTTCACGTGGGCTTGGAGTACCGGACGAGCGGGCAACTGGAGACCGCCAGGATCCGCTTCTTCGACTACCCGGTCTGGGCGCCGGCGGCGGGCAATGTATTTGACGTGTGGTTCGATCCTGAACGGCCGTTTGTCCAGGACAACATTATGATTGAACGCCGCTACGTGGGGCAGGAATTTGCCCAACTAGCCGACGAACCTGTTGCGGGCCAACATCAACGCGACCCCGAGGCTGGGCCAGGGCAGGAACTGGGCCCGGATGGCACTGTCTCTGGCAGCGGGCAGGCCGGCATGGCAAAGATTCCGCAGTGGATGGCCGATGAAACCCACTCCAGCGGGCCCTCCACGCCACACGCTGCCCGGCGGACCCGCTTTCTGATCTGCATCCCACCCAACCTGATCGCCGTTTTGGCGCTGGCGGGTACGTTGCTTGTTCCGGGGATGATCGACGACGTCCCCTGGTGGACGCTCGCAGCACTGTGGGCGTACACGGTGCTGACCATCGTCAACGCCGCCATGTACTGGCAGTTCATGGTGCGCAGCCGCTGGTTCATCCGTTCAGGGGTGTCGTTTGGGGCGACGGAGGCCGCCGTTTTTACCGGGTTCTTTGCCGCCGGCTTCGCCATGGTGACTACCCGCACCATGGTGCTTGGACCGTTGAACGGAGAAATGGAGTGGACGGCGGCACACGTGCTGACGTGGGCCGCAGTGATTGGCGCCCTGCTGGTTTTTGAGTGGGCGTTCACCAGCAACACGTGGGCGTTGAAGCACCTCAACGCAGAATTCCCGGCGCCCCCGGAAGCCATCCAGGAAGCATTGACAGGCCACAACCCCGACGGCATCGACCAGCTGGAACGAGACTATGGCTATCGAGCAGGCGTGTTCCTCTGCGATTAGTCAAACACCGCGGCCAGATTCCCCTCGACACGAGGCCAGCCTTTGGTACCTTTGGGGGAACTTCTACAAAGCGGGGTGGCTTGAATGGCAACGATCGTTTTGGTGCACGGGCTGTGGTCGGACGGAACGAGTTGGGCGCGGGTCATCATGGAGCTTCAAGCCATGGGGCACCAGCCGGTGGCGGCCCAGCTGGATCTTGAAACGTTCGACGGCGACGTGGCAGCGGTGCGCCGCACCCTCGGCACCGTGCCGGGGCCGGTTCTGCTGGTGGGCTGGTCCTATGGGGGAGCCGTGATTGGCGAGGCCGCCCATGCCCACCCTGCCGTGAAGGCGCTTGCCTACGTGGCGGCCTTCGCCCCGGCCGAGGGTGAATCCGTCGGCGGGCTGTCCCGCCGACACCCGGGCAGTCTGATCCCGGACCATGTTGTGGTGGCCGGGGACTACACCTACATGGACAGGGACCACTTTGCGCAGGTGCTGGCCGCCGATGCTCCGGCCGAGGCCGTTGCGGTTGCCGCGGCCACGCAGAGAATGGTGCGGATCGGGCTTGACCGGGTGCCCGTCAGGCCGCCGGCCTGGATCGATCTGCCGTCGCATTATTTGGTGGCCACAGCTGATCAGGCGGTTCCGCCGCTGCTGCAGCGCGAGATGGCGGCCCGCATGGGCGCGGCCGTGACCGAGCTGGATTCCAGCCATGCCCCCATCCTGTCCCATCCGTTGGAGGTGGCGCAGTTCCTGGACGGGGCCTGCACTGCCGCCGGGTTGTAACGGCGCCCCTCGGATTCCCGGAAACGGACCATGGGCATGGCAGCAGGCCTTGAGCGTTTCGTTGCCGCGCAGTCAGGGACGTACGACGCCGTCAAGGCGGAGTTGGGTGCCGGGCGCAAGCGAAGCCACTGGATGTGGTTCGTGTTTCCGCAGGTCTCCGGTCTTGGCTCGAGCACGACCGCCAGGCTTTATGCCATCACGTCGATGGGCGAGGCGAAAGCCTACCTGGCCCATCCTGTCCTTGGGCCGCGGCTGCGGGAGTGTTCACGGCTCCTGCTCGACGGCGACGCCAGCTTGGCAGTGAACATCCTCGGCCCCATGGATGCCATGAAACTCCGCTCATCGATGACACTGTTTAGCCATGCAGCGCCCCACGAAAACCTCTTTCAGCAGGTTCTTGAGCGCTTTTTTGCAGGACTGAACGACCCTGCCACCGAAAAGATCCTCACGTCGTGGCGCTCGCAGTCTTGAGGCCCGGTCTTGAGGTCCGGTCCTGACGTATTGTCTTGACACATTGTCGTGACGTATCGTCTTGACGCACGGCATAGCCTAGTGGCATGACCGCCAACGCTGCCGGACCCGTCTCCTGCTATCCGACCCACCACGTGCTGAACCAGCCCCCGCCACGCGTAGACGTCAACGAGTTCCTCGAAAACACGCCGCTGGTTGAGTACCTTCACACCATCGGCGAGGCCGAGGAGACCACCACCACCGCCGCCGGAACCCAAGCGCTCGGAACCCCGTCGCTCGAGGCAACGGGCGCCGTCGTTGGCTCTGCACAATTCCAGGAAGACGCCCGGCTGGCCCACAAAAACCCGCCACTGCTGCACACGCACAGCAAGTATGGGCAGCGGATCGATGAGGTGGAATACCATCCCTCGTACCACCGCATCATCGCCCAGGCTGTTGCGGCCGGTGCGCACACCTCGGCGTGGGCGGATCCCGGCAAGGGGGCAAATGCTTTGCGCGCGGCCCAGTTCATGCTGTTCGCGCAGGTTGAGCCGGGCCATGCCTGCCCGATTTCCATGAGCCATGCGGCGGTCGAATCCATCGCGGTGGCCCCAGACTTGGCGGGGGAGTGGCTTCCGCGGCTGTATTCGCGCCGGTATGTGCCGGAACTGACGCCGGACAAGCCCGGAGCCCTGGTTGGCATGGCCATGACGGAGAAGCAGGGCGGATCCGATGTGCGCGCCAACAGCACCCGGGCGGTGTCCGACGGCGACCACCACCTGCTGACGGGGCACAAGTGGTTTTGCTCGGCGCCGATGTCGGACGCGTTTTTGGTGCTGGCACAGGACGACGCCGGGCTGGGTTGTTTCCTGGTACCACGCGTTCTGCCCGACGGGGCCCGCAACACCTTCCTGCTCCAGCGGCTCAAGGACAAGGCGGGCAATCGCTCCAACGCCTCCGCCGAGGTGGAATTTGCCAATACCGCAGGCTGGCGGATCGGTGACCCGGGCCGCGGCGTGCGCGCCATCATGGGCATGGTGGGCCAGACCCGGTTGGACTGCGTGCTGGGCACGGCGGCCGGGATGCGCCAGTCCGTGGCCGAGGCCGTCTGGCACGCCCGCCACCGGCACGCCTTTGGCGCGCGGCTCATCGACCAGCCGGCCATGACCAACGTGCTCGCGGACCTGGCGCTGGAAGCGGAGGCCGCGACCGCCGTCGGCCTGCGCCTGGCCCGTGCCTTTGACAACGACGCCGGAACCTCCGAACGAGCGTTTCGTCGGCTGGCGACTGCCGTCACCAAATACTGGGTGTGCAAGCGTGGGCCCAACCACGCGTATGAAGCCATGGAGTGCCTGGGCGGCAACGGCTACATCGAAGACTTTCCGCTGGCCATGCGGTACCGGGAGCAGCCGGTCATGGCGATTTGGGAGGGGACGGGCAATGTGATCGCGCTCGATGTGCTGCGGGCGATGGCCACCGAGCCCGAGTCCGTGGAGGCGTTCGTTGCTGAGCTTCGGCTGGCGTCGGGCGCGCATCCGGTGTTTGACGACTTCGCGGCGAGGCTGAAAGAAGAAGTGGCGCCCATCCGTTCAACGCCGCAGGACTTCGCCGGCCAGGCCCGCACCGTGGTGGAAAAGCTGGCCCTTGCGTTGCAGGCTTCGCTATTGCTGCGGTTTGCACCGGCGGCGGTCTCCGATGCGTTTGTTGTCTCCCGGATGGGGGAGGGGCGCACCTTCAACTACGGCACGTTGCCTGCGTCCGCCGACCTGGCCGGAATCCTGGCCCGGGCGTAAGGAAAGGGTCTGTCAATGAATGTTCCCCTGCTTTCCCCGCAAGCACCCCCACTGGGGAGCCGTGCAATTCTGCGGCAACGCTGGAGCGATGTGACGTTTCTGCACTGGCGTGTCGATCCTGGAATGGTCGAAACGCTCATGCCTGCGGGATGCCGCCCCGACGTGATTGATGGAAGTACTTGGGTTGGGCTCATCGCGTTTCAGATGTCCAAGAGCTCGTTCTTCGGTGGCCCAAGCATTCCGTGGCTCGGCGACTTCCCTGAAGTCAACGTGCGGCTGTACTCGATCGATGAACAGGGACGGCGAGGCGTTGTGTTTCTCAGCCTTGAGGCGTCACACCTTGTGCCGGTGCTCATCGCTCGGGCAGCTTTTGGACTGAACTATCGGTGGGCTTCCATGAAACTGGACCAGCGTGATGGGAAAGTGGCCTACCGCACCAGGCGGCACGGTGAACCGGAGGCAACCTCCCACATCATCGTGCGTCCGGGCCATGACCCAGCGGCAAATGCTGCGCTCGCGACCGATCCGATATCTACTTTTCTGACGGCCCGCTGGGGTTTCCATGAAACCCGCCTCGGCCACACCATTTACGCGCGCAACCACCACCAACAGTGGCCGCTGCAGCACGCAGAGCTCCTGTATCTCGAGGACGGGCTGTTGGCCGCGGCCGGCTTCGAAGCGTTGGCCGGACGCGCCCCGGATTCGGTGCTGTACGCCAGTGAGGTGACCACCGTCTTCGCATCGCCACGGCGACTTGTTCGCGCTCGCCGGCACCGCGCGAGAGTCGAAGAGGGGCGCCGGAAGCAGCCGCCGGCACCCGCCTTCGCTTGATTGGGCCATCGGTATTGACTCAACGGTATTGACTCATCGGTACGTTGCGGCACGGCTTCGGTGAGCAACGCCGTCGGGCCCATGGTTGATACTGCAGCTCCTGCGGGTGTGCCGCCGTTCCTCTGGTTGATTCTGCAGCTCCTGCGGGTGTGCCGCCGTACCCCGATTTGGTTCTGCAGCTCCTGCGGGTGTGCCGCCGTTCCTCTGGTTGATTCTGCAGCTCCTGCGGGTGTCAGGGCTCAATACCCGCAGGAGCTGCAGAATGAACGGATGAGGATCCAAGATACCCGCAGGAGCTGCAGAATGAACGGATGAGAATCCAAAGCACCCGCAGGAGCTGCAGAATGAACGGTGGAGAGTTCGGGGCACTCGCAGGAGCTGCAGTACGAATGGGGTACGGACCGGAGAGACGGGCTAGGAAGCCACCGGCGCCACCCGGCAGGCATTTTCCTGGGAAACCCGGCGCAGCAGTGCCCACACCAGCAGGCCAATGGAGATCACTGCCAGCAGGGGCTGCACAGGCTCAAAAAACGTCATGGCACCAGTCGTGCCCAATGCCAGCAGCACCAGTTTGTTGCACACAGGGCAGCCGACGGCAAAGAACGTCAAGAGCGACGCGACAATTCCGGACTTGTTGGTGTTTCCCGTACGGGCTATGGGGGAGGCCACGTAGGTTGCCACCAGCAGTCCCGTCAACAACGAGCTGATACCCAGCGCGGTGTAGGACCACCAGGTGGGCGGGATCTCGCGGGTGAAGAACATATTGGGGATCAAGGCGGTTGGAATGGCAACCACCACAAAGATCAGCACGGCCGCAGCTGTTCCTGCCACCCAACGGCGCCCTGGCCATTGGCGCAGATTGCCAGCAATGGTGAGCAAATCAGCCCCCTTCCGTGGTGCTGCGTTCGCGTTCCGCCCGGTGGGTGCGCCACAGGTACAGCCCGCCCACCGCCAGCAGCACAGCCAGTGCAACCAGTCCGAACACCAAGTTCGAGGCCTTGGCCGACATGGCAACAACCCACGATTCCGCAGCATATTGGGCGTCAATGGTGAGCAAGCCGCCCAGCGAAGAGGTGCCCTGCGTGGCCAGCAAAAGCACGCCAATGCCAATCGAGAGCACGCCGGAAACCACCATCCACACGGAATTCTCCCACGGGCCCAACCGGAAGCGGCGCGGCTTCAGCCAGGACCGCTCGCCCAGCCGCAACCGAGTCCACAGCAGTGACATGATCCCCAGCGGCAGCGCCATGCCCAGCGCAAAAATTGCCAGCATGATCCCGCCGTAGAGCGGATTCCCGCCCGCAGCGGCCACCGCAAGCACGGAACCCAAGATGGGGCCCGCGCACACTCCGGCCACGCCGTAGACCGAACCCAGCACAAAAACGGAGACGGCCGACGTCCCGTCGGCGCCGGAACCGCGGCTCAGCCCGGTGAATTCCACGCCGATGATCTGCAGGATCCCAATGACAATCACCACGGCGGCCGCCACCGTAATCAGCCAGCCCCGGTTTTGCATCACCAGGGACCCGAGGAAACCGGCCAGCAATCCCAAGGGCACCAAAGTGGTGAGCAACCCGGCGTAAAACAGGACAGTGCGGCCCATCAATTTGCCGGGACTGGCAAATGCGTAGGCAAAGAAAGCGGGCAACAACATGACCGAGCACGGGCTCAAAAGGGTCAGCATTCCGCCAAGGAACGCCCCCGTGTATCCAATGTCCATCGCTACTTGGCCTTTGCCAGCGCTTCGTCAATGACCTGGGTGAAAACATCCATCGGTTGCGCTCCGGGAATGGCCTGGTTGTTGATGACAAAGGTGGGTGTGCTGTTCAGCCCCAGCTGGGTTCCCTCGGACAGGTCTGCCTGGACCTTGGCCTCCAGCTCGGGGCTCAACATGTCCTGGGCAAACTGTGCCATGTCTGGAACGCCGATCTGCTCGGCAAAGGCCAGCAGTGCCTTCTCGGACAGGTCGGCCTTGCCCTTTTCGGGGGCGGACGCATAGAGCGCTTCGTTGAACTCCCAGAACAGTCCCTGCTCACCTGCGGCACGGGCGGCCACGGCCGCGTTCATCGAGGCTTCTCCCAACACTGGAAGGTCCCGCCACTCGATCCGCAACTGGCCGGTGTCAACGTACTTCTTGACGATTTCAGGCTGGGTCTTGCGGGCGTAGGCGCCGCAGAAGGGGCAGTTGTAGTCCGAGTATTCGATCATGACGACCGGCGCGTCCACGGCTCCCAAGGCCACGGGATCGTCGGCGGTGCGCCGCTCCAAATTCAGTTCCGCGGCGGCAGGCTGGTCGGAGCCTGCTGGGGCTTGGCCCCCGGATGCCGGGGCATTCGCTTCGTTTACGCGCTTCTCCTGGGCGGCTGCGCCAACAAACATCACTGTTAAAACGACCACGACACCCAGTACCAGCGTCAGGATGAGGTTCCTGGTTTTCTTCGTATTCATGGGGGAACTTTCAAGATTGTGCAGGCTCGTCACATCGGCGGTCCCGTCTCAATGACGGACCGGCCACGGCGCACCATGCGTATATACAAGGACACGTTCGACGCCGGGCACCCGCCTTTGGCTCTTCGCCTTCGGTGGGGTGCAGGCGTGCCTGTGTCTACGTCCGCACGATCCCAAGGTCCAGATGTGTCAATGCTGCAGGGGTCCTGCCCGAGAGCTGGTCCGCTGCGATCCCCGGATGGACGGGAGCGAAAAGCCCGGTGCAGTCATTGCCGGGAGAGTGCTGCAACTGGGCCTGGGCGGGAGCAACGGCGTTGGATTCCACCCGAACCTTGTCCCTTCCAGGGGTGCAGGACGTCAACACTTGGCCGGAGACGCCGGCGGACGACTTCGCGGCGGTGCCCCGGACGGTGTCTGCGGTCATCCCGGCTGAAGTGTTCAGTGCCGGGCCATCGTTTAGCGCGGCGTCAACGTTCTGTGCGTTGTCATCGTGCAACACGGTGTCATTGAACGCGGAAGCGCCAATCGATGCGACTTGCCCATTGGGGGAGGCTTGGGCGCCGGTGGAGCCAATGGCCAGCAGCATGAACGCAGCGAAAGCAAGAATGAGGGCGTGGGCGGCAACACGGGGGAGGGCATTGATGCGTTGCATTCGGCCTCACCTCTTGGTGTTGTTGTCATCCAGGGCGTCGTCCCGGCATATTCCACCCACTATACGGCAGCGCCTTGGCTGAAACGGTGCGTCCGCAAACTGAACCACAAGCGTTCGCGGCAGGCGGCTGGGAGGTGGGTTCGGCGTCGTCCGTTGCGTAACATCCGGACTTTTTGCCCGACATGCCCGCGAAGCAACAATGCGGCAATGAGTGACGTGTCGCATTGAATCGGCACGAATCCCCGGAAACTCAACGTTCTTTGCGGATTAGGCGTGCGCCGCGGGAATTAAAGTGACGCACCTCTCAGTAATAAGTGGCACTGGAGTCGTGGGCATGTATACTGAGACGTAGTTGTAGTGTTGCGTTTTTTGTAGTTGAAGCGATGCCGCCCCTTGGGGAGACGTCGCTTTTCTGGAGAAGCGGACTTACACCGTAAACGGAGGCCCGAAGGTCGGGCGGAATCTCCAACTTCAGAAGGAAACAGAAATAATGGCAACAGGTACCGTCAAGTGGTTCAACGCTGAAAAGGGCTTCGGCTTCATCTCACCCGATGACCAGTCCCAGGATGTTTTCGCGCACTACTCCGCGATCAACTCCTCAGGCTACCGCTCCCTCGAAGAGAACCAGAAGGTTTCCTTCGATGTTGAGCAGGGTCCGAAGGGTCCTCAGGCAGTCAACATCCAGGCTATCTAATTCTAAAGAAACCGTGCGGGCAACCGCGCATTCTTTAGGCCTAGCGGCTTGAACAGGCAGGGCTCGGGATTTATCCCGGGCCCTGTTTGTGTTTAACGTCCTGTTTGTAGCTAAATGTGGCTTTCGCAGCATTATGTGGGAAAGTCCACCGGCGCCGTTCACGGATGTGGGGCCCGTCATGTGGCACCATGGGAGTCGATGAACAGCAAAGTGGCCAAGCGCCAGCGCGACGGGATTCCCATGCCGCTAGGGCTGCAGGGGGCCTTCGAGGCTGCCCAAATGTTCGTCATTTCGGCTTTGATAGTGGTTGTTCCCTTGGCAGCCACCTGGTTCGCCGGCGGCTTCGCCGAAAAGAACCTCTCAGTTGTTGCACAGTTCGCAGGACAGATTTGGCTCGTTGGCCATGGCGTCCCGCTCAACCTCACGTTGAGCAGCGGTCCGGACGCGGCCACCATGCAGACCGGCACCTTCAGCCTGATCCCGCTGGGACTTCTCCTCATCCCGTTCTTCCTTTCATGGCGTTCGGGCAGACGCCTGGCACGGGCCTCCTACACGGACCAATTGTGGCAGCCGCTGTTTGGTGCCCTTGCGGTCTATGCGGCGGCCGGGCTGGCCACGGGATTCGTGTGCAGCACTGCAGACGTCAAGGCACCGCTGCTGGCCAGCGTGCTGTTTCCCGTCATTCCTGCAGCTGCCGGACTCATCACAGGTTCACGGCTTGAAGCGGGCTCGTGGAGCCGGCTCATCGGCATCAGCGCCGCCGACTGGATTTCCAGGACAAGCCAAGACCAGCGCTGGGCGGGGTCCTATGTGTGGACGGTTGTCACATCAGGCTTTATCGCCGTAGTTTCGGCCGTCTCGGTCTCGGCGTTGCTGCTGGCCGCCAACGTGATTGGACGCTGGAATGACATCATCGCCGTCTACCAGGGCCTGCACGCCGGCGCCACGGGCGGGGCGGCCCTGACACTGGCCCAATTGGCCTACATGCCCAACATGGCATTTTGGACGCTGGCCTGGACCGGCGGGGATGGTTTCTCCCTTGGCGTTGGCTCAAGCGTTTCACCGCTGGGCACGTCGGTGGCACCAGTTCCTCCCATCCCGCTCTTGGCCGCACTTCCCGTCGGCGAGCTTGGCTGGGGCTTTGTGGCGCTGCTGATTCCCGTCGCTGCCGGTGTTCTGGGTGGTTGGTGGTTTGTGCGGGCTGGCGAAAACCACTTTGACGAATGGTTGTCGTTGAAGATCAGGCAACGCTGGTTGTCGCTGCCTTTGTCAACGATCTTCCTTGGCGCCGTGACAGGGGTGGTGGCCGCACTCTTCTCCAGCTTCCTCTTTTTCCTCTCGCACGGCTCGGCGGGGATTGGACGCTTGACGGATCTTGGCCCCGACCCGGTTTCGGCGGCGCTGTGGATTGGTGCCGAAGTCGCCGTCGGCGTCATGATCGGTGGGTTGGTGGCGCCGTGGCTCGAAGGCGACGGGACCACCCTGCCGCTGATGCGAAGCCGCAGCGAAGCCGCCGAATAGGGCCAACCCGCCCCTTGGCCCTAAAATTGGTCGCATGCGCATAGTTGTCTTAGTCTCCGGAACCGGTTCAAATCTGCAGGCCGTCATTGACGCCGTTGCCAAGGGCAGCCTGCCCGTGGAAATCGCCGCGGTGGGAGCCGACAGGCCCGGCACCTACGGAGTCCAGCGGTCGGCCGATGCCGGTCTGGAGACATTTGAGGTGAACTTCAAGGACTTCTCCACCCGCACGGATTGGGACGCCGCGCTGCTGCGAAAGGTGGCGTCCTACGCGCCCGACTACGTTGTCTCCAGCGGATTCATGCGCATCGTTGCTCCCGGTTTCATCGACGCTTTCGAGGGCCGCTACGTCAACACCCATCCAGCGCTCCTGCCCTCATTCCCGGGCGCGCACGGGGTTCGTGACGCCATGGCCTACGGGGTCAAGGTCACCGGATGCACCGTTCATTTCGCCGATGCGGGCGTGGACACCGGGCCCATCATCGCGCAGACGCCTGTGGAAGTCTTTCCAGAAGATACGGAAGATTCACTGCACGGGCGCATCAAAGTGGCCGAACGGGAGCTGCTCATCAAGGTCTTGGCGGACCTGGCCGGGCGCTGGGATTCAGTGCAGGCCTAACTTTCCGGAAGTACCGCTGCTGGATGTTCCCTTGAGTTTTTCCTGTCCAGCAGCCACGTGGAGACTTTGCCAACGAGCCAGCCCAACACAATGGAGGCGACGATCGCAATCAGCACTGCCACCTGCGTGGAGACGTTGGGCCAGAATTGGGTCAGGATCCCAATGCCCACTGAATAAAGAGACCAAATGCTGCCGGAAACCAATGAAAACACCAAGAAGGCGCGCAGCGGGTATCCGGCAATGGTCGCGGCCATGTTCGCGGACAGCCTGCCCAGTGGGATGAAGCGCGAGGTCAGCATGAACATGTATGGCCGTTGCCGCAGCCTGCGGGTGCCGGCGTCAACGGCCCGCTGGCGTCTGGGACCGCGCGTCGATCCCCAGCGTGTTTGGCCAAAGAGCCGCATGAGCCCGTACGTGGCCAGGTCCCCCGCTACGGCACCTGCCAGCATGGCGAGCACCAAGAAGCCCGCGTTGGGGCCACCGTCGATCCCGGCAAGTGCGCCCAAGGCGACGAAGACGGTGGTGCTGGGAACAGGCGGAAGCAATGCTGAAAATGCGACGAAACCTGCTCCGACGACGTATATCCAGAAGCTGGAGAGGAAGCCTGTAGCGTCGGCGGCGAGTTCCATGCATGCCCTTCTCTATATCAATGCGGCAGCAACCAGACGGGCCGCCACATTCATTCTATCGAGTCGGGCGGGATACATTAGCCGCGCTTGCCGCCAAAGCAGAGCGAGGCCAGCGCCGTGGCAGCCGTGATGGTGTACACCGCAGGCAGTGCCCCCATCTTTTTGGCCAACGGGTGCGAGACGCCAAAAGCCAGCACATAGGTGGCGGTCAACACCGTCGCCCTGCCGGTCCCGGCGTTTTTCTTCCAGCTCGCAAAAGCTGCTGCCCCGGCTGCGGCAAGCACGGCACCGCCCAGCTGGCGGTTCCCCGTGGCACGGGCGGCAGTGTATCCGCCGAGCAGGCCGGCGGTGGCAAAAACAGTGGGAAGCAGAGCGCTCATGGTTTCTCCTCAAATTCGTGCAAGGGTGCACATCTCTGTACAAGACAGGCTATACGGTGGATGTGGCGGAACCGTGGGGGAGGGCGTCTATTCCCCATCCGCATCGAAACCGATGGGTGCCCGGCCGTACTCGGCAATTTCTGCCTGAACTTCAGGCTTGTAATAGCCCGGGGCTATCAAGGCGGAGAACTGCAGAACCTGAGCGGGGGAGTCCTTCTTCCAATAGACCAACAGGTACACGGCGGTGCCGTTCTTTACTCCCATGCCCAGGCTCTGTTGGCCCTTGCTTCCTGCAGACATGAAATCCTTGGCCTCCCACGCAGCCAAGTTAGTGTGTGAAAAGCCAAAATGTTCATTCGCCGCGGCAACGGCGGCATCCAAGGCATCGAGTCCGTCCACTGGCTCAAACCACGTGACGGTGTCGACGAAGGGGCTGGTTGAATAGGTGGACATTTTGAAGTCGCTGGTCTTCACGGTCAGTGTGTCATGGGGAAGCTCGAGGGTGATCTTCACTGGCTTGTCAATGTCCGTGGCAAGGTAGGCGACGTCATTCGCATGGGGGGCCAGCCCCACCGACTCTTGTGGCACGGAGGTGGCGCTCAGGTCGAAGCGGCCCCCGCCGTCGGCCTTGATCTTCTTGATCCCGGCCTTGTCCATCATGGATGTGCTGGTACCCACGGAAGTCTCCTCTGTGGTGCTGGGTTGCGTTTGGAATGGTAGGGAACATGAGGCCAGGGCCAGCGCCAGGAGCAGGGCCAACACCAGCAACGGGCCATGGCGGCGGTTATTTCCCATCGAACGGATTCCCATCTCCGAAGACTATCTGGTCGCTGATGGAATCCATTCGGTTAAGAATTCGGTTGGAGTCCACTGCGTCTTGGTATCCCTGATCGCTCACTTGTTGCTCAACAATGTCCTGCAAGCGGTCCGGGTCGTTGGCCAAATCCATGTACGCAGGATAGGTGTCTTCAGTGATGTATTCCCAGCGCTGGTCCCTGTTGGCCAGGTTGCCGTCGGGAAGGGGAGTCTCCACCAGAATGTTGTCATGGAGGGGGTTCGGGACGTCAACATGGCCAGTGTGAATCCTTCACCCTGAAGCCCGCGGCCGCGCATGGCGTCTTGGGCCGACTTCTCGGGATCGCTGGAATTGAAGTCATTTCAGGCCTCCGGCACGAGCGGGTCGGTGATGACACCGGTGCGGTTAGTTGTCCCGTCGCCGCCGCAACCCCTGCCTCCGCCAAAGTCAGTCAAGCGCGGCGCCCTTCGTTTCCGGCGCGGCGAATGCCATCCAAACCACGGCCAGCAGCACCAACCCGCCGGTGAGGCCAAAAGTCAGCGGAAGACCCAAAACGGGCCACAGCAGGGAGCCGAAGATCAGTGGCACCAACCCGGCACCCACCCGCGAAACCGTGGACGCCCAGCCAAAACCGGTGGCCCGCAGATGCGTCGGGTACAACTCGGAGACATAGGTGTAGAGCACGGGGATGGCCACCTGGATGACGAAGCCAAACACCAAAAGCCATACTTGGGCAGCAACAGGGGCATCCAGCACCAAGGCAAAGATCACCAGCGAGAGTGCGGCCAGCGGCCCGGTGACGGCCAGGATCCACTTGCGTCCCACCCGCTCCACGAGCAGGGCCGCGGCGATGACGCCCACCAGGCCAATCGCCGTCATGGAGGCCGTGGCCATGAATGCCTTGTTCTCGGCGTAGCCGGTGGCCACCAAAATGGAAGGCATCCACGTCAGCGCCCCGTAGTACACGAGCAGAATGGTCAGGAACAAAGACCACGCAACACCCGTGATGCGCCAATTGAAGCGCCACAGCCCGGCCAGCTGGTCGGTGACCTTGCCCAGCGACAAGCGCGGGGCATCCGCCGGATCGGGCAGGACCCAGGGCCCCACCGTGGCTCCCGTGCGTTCAATGAGCTTGTCAATGACGGCCTTCGCCTCGGCGGGTCGGCCCGCTTTTACCAGGAACAGCGGCGACTCCGGCACCCCCACGCGCACCCAAAACACCAGCAGCGCAGGCAGCACCATGACAAGCATCAAGTAGCGCCAGTTGCCAAAGCTGGCCATCAACACCGCCGAGACCACCCCGCACAACGACGCGCCAATGGGCCACCAAGCATCCATCGCCGTCAGCACCCGCCCCCTGTGCTTGCGCGGGGTGAACTCGCCCACCAGCGCGTAGTCCACCGGGATACAGCCGCCCAGGCCAAAACCGGCCATAAAGCGGAAAACACAAAACAGCACAATCTCATTGGACACGGCGCCCAACACCGTGAACGCGGCAAAAATCAGCAGCGTCAGGGTGAACGCCTTTTTGCGCCCAATGATGTCGGCAATGGACCCCCAGGCAAACGCGCCCACGGCCATGCCGATCAAATTCGCCGTCCCAATCCACGCTGCCTGGCCCGGGCTCAAACCCCATTCCTTCGACAGCAGGGGGATGAGGAAACCGTTCAGCGTCACGTCCCAGGCATCGAACATGAAGCCGAGCCCGCCTATGAGGAAAATACTGCCCTGCACCCGCCAACGCCACGGCAGCTCCTGGACCACACGGTCGCCCGTCAACACTGCCGCGGGGACGCTCATGGTGCCTTCCGCTGTTGTGGGCACGGCGCAGCTTCTTCCGCGGCGTTGCTCGTGGCCGCAGCCAGCACGACGTCGGACACCGCCTTGCGCAGTTCTGTTGCGTCATTGCCGTCCCGGCTGGGGCTCACCCGGTTGCTGAGCAGGACCACGACGGCGTCCCGGCTTTTGTCCACCAGCAGCGCCGTGCCGGTAAATCCTCCATGTCCGCGGGCCCGCGTGCCGAGCGTTCCCATCCATGGCTGCTGGTTGATGCGCACGCCCAGTCCGTGGCCGAATTCGGGGTTGTCAGGACTGAAATGGCTGCCCAGCACCTCGGGAAGCTGGCTGCGCCACATCTCCGCAGCCAGCCCGGGGGAGAGGATGCCGGGCAGGCCGTTGAGAAGCGCCACGCCAAAGACGCGCAACCCGGCGGCTGTGGCGAACATGCCGGCGTTGCCGCTCAATCCGCCCAGCGACCACGCCGCTTCGTCGTGGACCACGCCCTGGACCAGGCCGCGGCCCAACAGGGGCTGAAATTCAGTGGGGGAGCACAATTCCAGCGGCGGAGCGCCGGTGATGCCGGTGGTGGGCAGTGCATCCAGCAGGTGCTCCTGCACGAGTTGCGCCCAAGCCGTGCCCGTCACGTGTTCGGCCACCGCCATGATGGTGTTGAATCCGGTGCACGAGTACTCAAAGCGCGTTCCCGGAACTGCCTCCAGCTTCGTGGACAGCAAGTCCGCAAGGAGTGCTTCCCGGTTGAAGCCGCGTCCCTCCGACAGGGCGGTCCGCCAACCGAACCACTGCGCGGGCAGCCCGGAGGTGTGCGTGAGCAGGTGCCGCAGCGTCACGGCAGACTTCGGCCCGTCGCGGTAGGCGGACAGCTGGGTGCTGATGGGCGCATCCAGTTCCAGGGTGCCGGTATCCACCAGGGCCAGCGCCGTGACGGTGCTGAAAAGTTTGGTGACGGAGGCCAGATCGAAGAAGCTCTGTGCCGAGGCCTTCCCGGCACTTATTTCCGGCAGCCAATCACGGCCGAGCGCGACGGCGCAGCTGGCGGCGGGTGCAACCCCGTCGCCCACGCACTGGTCGAGCAGGCTTTGTATTTCTTTTTCGAGTTCTTGGTGGGTGGCAGGCATGGGAGGGCTCCGGCGTCGTACTTCTACAGGGTGCCGGCGGCGATGGCTGCAGGCAGGAAACCGTCGTTGGCGGCCAGCAATTCCGTCGCCTGGGAGGCAGGCAGGCCCGTCATGATGGACAGGATCGCGGACTTGACGTGGCCGTCGGCTGCGGTCAACGCCGAGGTGGCCGTGGCGGCGTCGCAGCCGGTGGCGCGCATGAGCGTGCGCTCGCTGCGGGCATGCAGCTTGGCGTTGGTGGCGCGGAGGTCAACCATGACGTTTTTGTAGGTCTTGCCCAGCCGGACCATGCTGATGGTGCTGATCATGTTCAACACCAGTTTCTGGCAGGTTCCGGATTTCAACCGCGTGGACCCGCTAAGGATTTCCGGGCCCACCTCGATTTCCAGTGCCGTGTCCGCCGCGGCGCCCAGGACCGAGTTGTTGTTGCAGGCAAAGCCCACCGTGTAGGCGCCCTGCGCGCGGGCGGCCTTCACTGCGGCGACCACATACGGGGTGCGGCCCGAGGCTGCCAGGCCCACCACCGAATCCGTGGGGCCCAAATCCAAGGCGGCCATGTCTGCGACCCCGGCTTCTTCGCTGTCCTCGGCGTTTTCCACCGCCTGGTTCACGGCTGTCCGGCCCCCGGCAATGACACCGACCACCAATGAGGGGTCGGTGCCAAAAGTGGGCGGGCACTCGCTGGCATCCAGCACGCCCAGCCGGCCCGGTGTCCCGGCGCCGACGTAAATGAGCCGGCCGCCCTGGCGCATGCGGGTGGCAATCTCATCGATGATGGCGGAGATGACGGGAAGCTGTCTGCCAATCGCGGCCGGAACCAGGGAGTCTTCGCTGTTCATTCCAGCGACGAGCTCGGAAGTGCCCAGTGCCGCCAAATCCGGGTACCGGGGGTTGGTCGACTCGGTGACAAGCGCACCGATTTCGGAGCGGACCGCATCGATGCCGCGTGCTTCTGCGGTGGTCATGGCGCTCCCTGCTCTTGTTCCAGCAATGAAACGACTGCTTGGGCGCCAACCCTGTTGAACCCGTGGCAGTGGATGGTGGCGACGGCGCAGGGATGTTCGGGGGCTAAACCGGCATTGATGCACACGGCGCCGGGCGCCGCGGAAAGCACGAGCTCAAGCGTTTCCTGTTGCTCGGGGGAGTCCAGTGAATCGGCGATGACCAGCACTGCACCCTGCGACTGCGTGACGAGGATTTCCAGCTCTGCGCCGGAAAGCTCGGCAGCGTTGGCTTCGGTCACCGCGTAGCTGGACAGCGCCGTGGCGAGGAAATTCTTGGTGGGGCCAGCTGCCATGTTGTGGCCTGTGCGGGAATCGATCAGCGTCACCCGG
This sequence comes from Arthrobacter sp. H35-D1, assembly GCF_030063185.1. Taxonomy (GTDB): domain Bacteria; phylum Actinomycetota; class Actinomycetes; order Actinomycetales; family Micrococcaceae; genus Specibacter. Next base: position 250,004 of record NZ_JASISP010000002.1, on the reverse strand, counting down.
CCCGTCCCCGTGAGCACCGGCAGTGAAACAGCGGAGCCTTCGCCCAGCGAGTCCAGGCGGCAGGCGCGGGCAGCCACGTCCGCCCAGTCGATGGCATCCGCGGCGGCGTCGTCGGGTTCGCCGGCGCACCACTGCGCCAGTGCTTGGACGCGGGCGGCGGCACGGCGCAGCGTCTCCTCCGGCAGGCGGCCGGAAGTGGCGGCGGCGAGCAGGGCATCGTACACCTCGGTGTAGCAGGACTCGTCGTCCCGACCCGTGGTGTAGGCGTTCTGCGGGTTGCCGACGCACAGCAGGTCGTTGCCGGCCAGCAGTGCCAGCACGCCGCCCTCGCCGGGACCCACCGTGGCGCGCACGGCGGCCATGTCAAGCGCGTCGGTGATCAACACACCTTCAAAACCCAGCTCGCGCAAAAGTGCGCCGGCGGCCGGGTTCAAGGTGGCGGGAACCTCGCCGAGTTCGGAAATGATGATGTGCGCGCTCATCATGGAGGCAACGCCGGCATCTGCAGCAGCCTTGAAAGGGGGCAGGTGGAACTGCCTCATCTGCTCCATGGTGAGGTCCACGCGCGCCGTGTCCATGTGCGAGTCGGCCACGGTGTCCCCATGCCCGGGGAAGTGCTTGGCGCAGGCGGCCACCCGCTCGCGTTGGATGCCGGTGACGGCAGCGGCGGTGTGGGCGCTGACAAGGGTGGTGTCGGCGCCAAAGGCCCGCACGCCGATGACGGGGTTCAACGGGTTGGTGTTGACATCCGCCACCGGGGCAATGGTCAAGTTGATGCCGGCGTCCCGGCACAGGCGACCTATCGCCCGGCCCGCGGCAGCCGTCGTCGTCAAGTCATCCAACGCGCCCAGGGCGGCAGCACCGGGAAGGGTGGAGCCGTCGCGGGACTGCAGGCGGGTGACATTTCCGCCTTCCTCGTCCACGGCGATGACGGCGCTCGGGTTGGCCGCGTGAATGGCGGCGGACAGGGCCGCCACCTGTTCCGGGGCATCGGGGTCAATATTGTGGCCAAAGTACACGACGCCGGCCAGCCCGTTGTCGAGGGCCGTCGCCAACCACTGTGGCACAGTCGTACCAATAAAGCCGGGAAGGATGACCGAATTGATCAGTCGGGGAAGTTCTGCGGGGAGGTTGGGTGCAATGGTTTCAGCCAGGGACGCTGCGTGGTCCAGCTCACGTGAAGTCATAAGGGAAATCCTACCGGCGGGAAGTGGCCTAAACTCTATATGTCGCCATCGTCGATCCACCCTACGGAGAATTTCTGTGACAAGCGTTCCTCTTAACCGTGTTCCCATCCGCCGGGCCTTGATCTCGGTCTACGACAAATCCGGGTTGGAGGAGCTGGCCATGGGCCTGCACGCCGCCGGTGTCGCCATTGTTTCCACCGGCTCAACGGCAGCCAAAATTGCTGCCGCCGGTGTTCCCGTAACCGAAGTGTCCACGCTGACAGGATTCCCCGAGTGCCTGGACGGCCGCGTCAAGACCCTCCACCCGCTCATCCATGCCGGGATCCTGGCTGACCGCCGCCTGCCCGACCATGTGCACCAGCTCGAAGAAATGCACGTCGAGCCCTTCGACCTGGTGGTCGTGAACCTGTACCCGTTCGTGGACACCGTGAAATCCGGTGCCGGACAGGACGCCGTCGTTGAGCAGATCGACATTGGCGGGCCCTCCATGGTCCGTGCGGCCGCCAAGAACCACCCCTCGGTGGCCGTGGTGGTGGACCCTGCCAAATACGGTGCCGTCATTGCAGCAGCGCAGGCCGGCGGCTTCGAATTGGGCGCCCGCCAGCGCCTCGCCGCAGCAGCCTTCGCCCACACTGCCTCCTACGACAACGCGGTGGCAGCCTGGACCGCCGCCCAGTTCCTGGACGAGGACGGCGACGGTCTCATCGACTGGCCGTCCTACGCGGGCTACTCGCTGGAACGCTCAGAGGTGCTCCGTTACGGAGAAAACCCCCACCAGCAGGCAGCGCTGTACGTGGACAAGGGTGCGCCGTCGGGCATTGCCCAGGCGGACCAGCTCCACGGCAAGGCCATGAGCTACAACAACTTTGTCGACGCCGATGCCGCCTTGCGTGCTGCCTTCGACTTCGCCGGCCCGGCCGTCGCCGTCATCAAGCATGCCAACCCGTGCGGTGTGGCCGTGGCCTCCCCGGACGCGGCAGATCCCATCGCCGACGCCCACGCGAAGGCCCACGCCTGCGACCCGCTTTCGGCATTCGGCGGCGTCATCGCGGCGAACCGTACCGTCACCGCCGGCATGGCCCGCACCGTGGCAGGGATCTTCACCGAAGTTGTCATCGCCCCGGACTTTGAGCCCGAAGCGGTGGAAATCCTCTCGAAGAAGAAGAACATCCGCCTGCTGTCCCTGCCCGAGGGCTACGGCCGCTACCCGGCAGAAGTCCGCCAGGTTTCCGGCGGCATGCTGGTGCAGATGTCAGACAAGGTCGACGCCGACGGCGACAACCCCGCCAACTGGACCCTCGCCGCAGGCGCCCCGGCCGACGACGCCACCCTGTCCGACCTCGCCTTCGCCTGGACCGCCGTCCGCGCAGCGAAGTCCAACGCCATCCTGCTCGCCAACAACGGCGCCGCAGTGGGCATTGGCATGGGCCAGGTCAACCGTGTGGACTCCTGCAAGCTGGCCGTGGAACGTGCCAACACGCTCGGCGTGGCCGTGGAATCCGATGTTGACGCAGCCGGCGGCGCTTCTGGCGCTCCCGAAGGTGCCGTTTCGGAACAGCGTTCACGGGGTGCCGTGGCGTCCTCCGACGCGTTCTTCCCGTTCGCCGACGGCCTGCAGATCCTGCTCGACGCCGGTGTCCGCGCCGTGGTTCAGCCCGGCGGATCCGTCCGTGATGAAGAAGTGATTGCCGCAGCCAACGCCGCAGGAATCACCATGTACTTCACCGGCGCCCGCCACTTCTTCCACTAGGCCCCACTTCCTCCCCAATTTCGGGTCGCAAGCTCGGGGCGGGGCCCTCGCGGCTGTGGGCCCACCCAAGCCCTCCTGCGGGTCCAACAAAATGGGAGTGGATTGTGACTGATTTGTTTGACTGGTTGGCGGCGCCCTATGTTGCCGCGAACCTGATCACGGGTATTGCCGCGGCAGCGTTTCTGGCGCTGCTGGTGGGCATTGTTGTAAAGATGCGCCAGCGCTGAGCCAAAACGAGCTGAGCCGGAAAAATACGACGTCGGGGCGGGGGCCGTCGGGGCCAAAGCCCCCCGCCCCCCTCGCCTTTTAAAACGCCTGTCTTTATAAGTGTTTTTGTGGCGGGGGCCCCGGGCCGGCCCCCTGACCAACATTGGAGCGCCCCCCCAACCTCGAGAGAGTTAATAAAGAAAACGTCCAAAACGGGCGGGTGGGGCATGGTGGGGCGGGGTGGGTG
>NZ_JASISP010000002.1:154416-246603 GCF_030063185.1 Arthrobacter sp. H35-D1 | reverse complement strand
GTGGGGGCCGTAATTGGTTCCGGGTATCTGTGACTGGTTTAGCGCCGGGGGTGTGTTCGGGGGGGGGGTGGTGGTTTTTTTGTAATAGTGGCGCGCTCGCTCACCAAACTGTCGGTGTCCTTAAAAAATCGTCGGTTGGGTGTACATTTTCGGTTTTTTCGGGGCCGCCCGGACGTCGTATTTTAACCACTATGTATTAATATGTGTATTGGTCGCTGCGTCCCGGGCCGGGCACGTAGCCAAGCTTGGTCCGGCCACGACATGCTCGAGTGATTCAAGAAAGTACAGGAACAACTGGGGAGTGTGGGCATGTCGGGTGCTGTGTGGGTCATGGTGGCTGTGGGAGTATTTGCGCTCATCGTGGTGGTGTTGGTGACGCTGCTGCTGATTGGCCGTTTCAGCAGCAAAAAACCCGATGCATCTGTTGAATGGCCGCATCCACGCCCGCACGACCAAGCGATCCCGCCCAATGGATCGCGCTAGGGGCGTCCACAACGACGTCGCCGCCATGCGCCCGGCGAGGGCGTGCCAAACTGGCGGAGGCGCATGAATTTCATACGCCCCCGCCAGCATGGCACGCCGCAGGGAAGGCTACTCGGCGGCTTCCTTGCGTGAACCCAGCTCGGCGTCAAGGCGCAGCAGGCCATTGCCGTCCCCGCCGATCAAACGAACGCGGCCAATGATTTCCCCGACCGAGGCTTCTTCTTCCAACTGCTCCGAGATGAACCAGTTCAGCAGCGGGATGGAGTCGATGTCGCCCTCCTGCTGGGCCAGACGGTACAGGTTGCGGATGGACTCGGAAACCTTTTGCTCGTGTGCCAAGGCCGCTTCGAACGCCTCAAGCACCGAGCCGATGGTGACATTCGGGGCCGTGATGGTGCCAATTTTGGGCTGGGCATCGCGGTCTGTCATGTGGTCGGTGAACTTTTGCGCGTGCTCGAGTTCCTCGCCGGACTGTGCAAGGAACCAGCCGGAGATGCCGGGCAGGTCTTGGACGTCCATTTCGATGGCCAGCTGGCGGTACACCACTGCGGCTTGAATTTCAAGCGTGACTTGGTCGTTGATTGCGTCTGCGAGTTTTCCTTTAAGATCCATGTCTCAACGCTATGGCCCGATGCATCCGCTGACCAGTAAAAGTGGCCCACTTCACCGCCTGGTGTGCCCACATTGCCGCCGATGGCTGGCAAACGCCCTGCCTCGGGTAAGTTGGGTAGGGAAAGAAATCTCACCGGATTCGTCGCAATCCACTGAATTTTCGTAGGAGACAGCTCACCCATGGCCAAAATCATCTACACCCTGACAGACGAAGCGCCCAGGCTGGCAACGTACTCATTCCTGCCGATTGTCGAGGCCTTTGCCTCCACGGCCGGCGTGGACGTGGAAACCCGTGACATCTCCTTGTCCGGACGCATCATCGCCGTGTTTGGCGACTACCTCACCGAAGAACAGCGCGTCGTCGACGCCCTGGCTGAATTGGGTGCCCTGGCCAAGAGCCCGGACGCCAACATCATCAAGCTGCCGAACATCAGCGCGTCCATCCCGCAGCTGAAGGCGGCTATCGCCGAACTTCAGGGCCAGGGTTTCGCCCTGCCGGGCTACCCGGACGACCCCTCCACGGACGAGGAAAAGGACGTGCGCGCCCGCTACGACAAGATCAAGGGCAGCGCCGTCAACCCGGTCCTGCGTGAAGGCAACTCCGACCGCCGCGCACCCCTGTCGGTCAAGAACTACGCCAAGGCCAACCCGCACAGCATGGGTGCCTGGTCTGCCGATTCCAAGACCAACGTTGCCACCATGGCCGACGGCGACTTCCGCCACAATGAGAAGTCGGTTGTCATCGAGGCCGATGACAAGATCAAGATCCAGTTTGTCGCCGCCGATGGCACCACCACCGTTTGGAAGGACTCCTTCCCGGTGCTGGCCAACGAGATCGTCGACGGAACCGTCATGCGCGCCGCAGCACTGGATGAGTTTCTCGCAGCCCAGGTTGCGCGCGCCAAGGAAGAGGGCATTCTGCTCTCTGCCCACCTGAAGGCCACCATGATGAAGGTTTCAGACCCCATCATCTTCGGCCACGTGGTCCAGGCCTACTTCCCGGAGCTGTTCGCCAACTACGGTGAAGCGTTGGCGGCTGCCGGTCTGAGCCCGAGCCACGGCCTGGCCTCCATCCTCAACGGCCTCGGCGACTTGCCGCAGGACGTCCGGGAGGGCGTCGAAGCTGCCATCAAGCAAGGCTATGAAGACGGACCGGCCCTGGCGATGGTTGATTCCGACAACGGAATCACCAACCTGCACGTGCCCTCCGACGTGATCGTGGACGCTTCCATGCCCGCCATGATCCGCACCTCCGGCCACATGTGGGGTGCGGACGGCCAGGAACACGACACTCTCGCGGTACTGCCTGACAGCAGCTATGCCGGTGTGTACCAAGCGACCATTGACGACTGCCGCGCACACGGCGCCTTTGACCCCACCACCATGGGCACAGTGCCCAACGTGGGACTCATGGCCCAGGCCGCAGAAGAGTACGGCAGCCACGACAAGACCTTCGAAATCAACGAAGCCGGAAGCGTGCAGATCGTCAACGCGGCGGGCTCGGTGCTCATTGAGCACACCGTGGCCGACGGCGACATCTGGCGCGCCTGCCAGGTCAAGGACATCCCCGTCCGCGACTGGGTCAAGCTGGCCGTCACCCGTGCCCGCGCCTCCGCAACTCCAGCCGTGTTCTGGCTGGATGAGACACGCGCCCACGACGCCAACCTCATCGTCAAGGTCAACGAGTACCTGTTGGACCACGACACCGAGGGTCTTGACATTCGGATCATGTCCCCGGAACAGGCCACGACCTTCACCTTGGAGCGCATCCGCCGGGGCGAGGACACCATCTCCGTCACCGGCAACGTGCTGCGCGACTACCTCACCGACCTGTTCCCGATCTTGGAACTGGGAACCAGTGCCAAGATGCTCTCAGTGGTACCGCTGATCGCGGGCGGTGGCCTCTTTGAAACAGGTGCCGGCGGCTCAGCTCCAAAGCATGTCCAGCAGCTGATCAAGGAAAACCACTTGCGCTGGGATTCGCTGGGCGAGTTTCTGGCCCTGGCCGTCAGCTTCGAACACCTGGCCGTCACCGAAGGCAACGCCCGGGCACAGATCCTGGCCGACACCCTCGACCGCGCGACAGGCACGTTCCTGCTGGAAAACAAGTCCCCGAAGCGCAAGGTCGGCGAGATTGACAACCGTGGCAGCCACTTCCACCTGGCCAAGTTCTGGGCACGGGAACTGGCGGCCCAGGACATCGACGCCGAGCTGGCCGGCGCTTTCGCTGCAGTGGCTGCAGATCTGGGCCGCAATGAAGACGCCATCATTGCCGAACTCGGCGGCGTGCAGGGCAACCCGGTTGATCTGGGCGGCTACTACCACCCGGATGCCGAGAAGGTTGCCGCCATCATGCGACCTTCGGCCCTGTTGAACAAAGCCATCGCCAGCCTGGTGTAACCACCACGGCTCGAGCACGGCCGGGCCATCCGGCCCGGGAAGAAAAGAACTCGTCCTTCACAGGGCGGGTTCTTTTCTTGTCCCACGCCCTGCCGAGCTTGCGAACTGGCAGGAAAGCATCCGTTATCAGATCTTTACGATAAAACGTGTTCCACGTCACATACTCAAGGGTAGGGTCAGATCACGTGAAGCCAATTATCACGTGGAACGATGGCGTTCCGCGGGTATTGATGCTTATGGCGAAAGGCTGATTCATGAACCGCAAGAGAGTTATGACCACACTGGCTGCGGCCGCCACTTTTGGAATGTTGCTGGGAGGGTGCGCAAATCAGGCGGCCCCGGAAGGGGGAGGGTCCTCCGACGGTGGCAATCAAAGTGCCGTTGACATTCCGGCACTGACATCCGTTGACACGCCCAAGGACGCTGTTTTGCCCGCCGGAGATGGAAAAGCCAAATGTCCCTCAACTACAACCTTGGCCTATATTGGTGCGCAAACCGGTGCAAATGCCCAGTTGGGCATCAACATCTTCCAAGGCATCCAACTAGCCATCAATGAACACAACGAGGCGAATCCGGACTGCCAAGTGGCGTTCAAGAAATTTGACACCGAAGGGGATCCGAACAAGGCAACAGGCCCTGTCACCCAGGCAACCAAGGAAGCAAACATCATTGGCGTTGTTGGGCTCCCGTTCTCGGGTGAGTCCAAGGCAACCGGCAACATCTTCGAACAGGTCAAGATGGTGCACATCACCCCTGCAGCCACCAACCCCGGATTGACCGAGAACGGCTGGACAACGTTCTTCCGCGGCCTGGGCAACGACGCGGTCCAGGGGCCCGCAGCAGCCAAATTCATGACAGACAAGCTGGGTGCCAAGAAGGTCTACATTGTTCAGGACGACTCCGAATACGGAATCGGTCTGGGCAAGACCACCTCCGACGCCCTCGGAGATGCGCTGATCGGCACCGACAAGGTCACCCAAGGCCAGAAGGACTTCTCGGCCACGATCTCCAAGATCATGAACTCCGGCGCCGACGCGGTGTTCTACTCCGGCTATTACGCTGAAGGGGCACCGTTTGACCAGCAGCTGGTCGCCAAGGGCTACACCGGTACGTTCGTTGGACCGGACGGGCTCAAAGATGACCAGTTCATCAAGCAGGCAGGCGACGCATCAAAGAACGCGTACTTCACCTGCCCCTGCATCCCCGGTGAATTGATTCCGGACTTTGCCAAGGCTTACAAGTCATTGACAAACATGGATCCGGGCACGTACTCCATTGAGGGCTACGACGCCACTACTGTCCTGTTGGCCGGCATCGACGCGGGCAACCAGGACCGGGCGAAGCTGCTCGACTGGGTGAATAACTACGACGCCGACGGATTGAGCAAGCACTACAAGTGGAATGACAAGGGCGAGCTGCAGGCCCCGACTGTCTACGGCTACAAGGTTGAGAACGGCAAGATCGTTCCCATCGGTCCCATCGGGGAGTAATCCCGCATATCGGCAATGCTGTGGGGTGGGGGAACCCGTCCCGCAGCATTGCCATGCACGCACCTCCCCGCCCACTTCGCAGGATCCAGGGGCCGCGGTCACAATCTGTCCCGGCACCCCGTAAGAAACGGACAATCCTATGATTCCAACCATCCTCACAGCCGTGCCCGCAGCCAACGACTGGATTACCCTCGACTTTGTTGCCCTGGGGCAGAACTTTTGGTCAGCCACCTTTGACGGCCTGACATTTGGCTCCATTTACGCCCTCGTGGCACTGGGCTACACCCTCGTTTACGGTGTCCTGAACCTCATCAACTTTGCCCACTCCGAAGTGTTCATCATGGGCTGCTACGCCGTGTTCTTCACGCTGAGCTTTTTGGGCTTTGGCCCCTCCGCGCCAAACTTGGGCGTCGGGCAAATCGTCCTCAACCTCCTGCTGGCGCTGATAGCGGCCATCGTCGCATCGGCACTCACGGCGTTCCTGCTGGAACGGCTCGCCTACCGACCGCTGCGGAAACGCAATGCACCGCGCTTGGTCTTCCTCATCACGGCCATCGGTGCATCGTTTACCATCCAATACCTCATCTTCGTCTGGCGGGGCCCGGTGCCCGAGCAGGCGTTGACCATGTTCCAGACCAAACCCATTTTCAACGTCTTCGGCACCATCATCTACTCGGATCAGATCTTGATCGTGACGGCCGCCGTCATCATGATGGTGATCACCGAGCGCTTCATCAGCAAGTCGCGGACAGGGCGCGGCATCCGCGCCGTGGCACAGGATCCCGACACGGCCACGCTGATGGGCGTGAACAAGGAAAAAATCATTATCACTACCTTCGTCATCGGCGGTGTCCTGGCCGGCGCCGCCGCACTGTTCTACGTCATGAAGATCCCCTCGGGCGTGGTCTACAACGGAGGCTTCATCCTGGGCATCAAGGCCTTTGCCGCAGCCGTGCTTGGAGGCATCGGCAACGTCCGTGGCGCCCTGCTCGGCGGGCTCCTGCTGGGCTTGATTGGCAACTACGGGCAGATCCTGTTGGGCAACTCCCAATGGACGGATGTTGTGGCGTTCCTGGTGCTGGTGCTGGTGCTGTTGTTCCGCCCAGAAGGCATCCTGGGCTCGTCATTGGGAAGGAGCAAGGCATGAGCATGTTCGACGGTCCCAAGCCACTTAATACGGCCAAGTCCGATCAAGCCAGCACTGACATGGAATCCTCTGGTCTGACGCAGGGATCCAGCGCAGCCGCCCCGCGTCCCAACCGAAAATTTGGTGCCTGGAGTGATCGTTGGCGGGAGATGCCGCGCCAAAAGCAATGGCTGGTCCTGATCCCCATTGTCATCGTGGCGTTCCTGCTTCCAGTCGTCAACCCACCGTTCATCACCACGGAACCGGGCAACGACTGGCCCCTGGCCTGCCAGCTCATGGCCATCTATGCGCTGGTTGCCGTGGGGCTCAACATTGTCATCGGCTATGCCGGGCTGCTTGACCTGGGCTACATCGCTTTCTTCGCCGTGGGTTCCTACACGGCGGCGATGCTGACCAGCCCGGACTCCGCATTCATCAAAATCCCGTACCTTTGGACCCTTCCCGTCGCCATCGCGGTCTCCATGTTCGTCGGCGTCCTGCTCGGCCTGCCCACCCTTCGCCTGCGAGGGGATTACCTGGCCATCGTCACGCTTGGTTTCGGTGAAATCGTCCGAATCCTGGCCACCATCATTCCGGCCATGAAAGGCCAACCAGGCTTTCAGAACGTGGGCCACCCCCCGGGAGTCGGTGCCGACGGAATCCCCATTTTCGCCAACTCCAATGGAACCCCCTGGTATTGGTTGACCCTGGTGATCCTCATCATCATTCTCTTCCTCGTGGGCAACATGGAGCGCAGCCGCGTGGGCCGCGCCTGGATCGCCATCCGCGAAGATGAGGACGCTGCAGAGACAATGGGCGTGCCCACCTTCAAGTACAAGGTCTGGGCGTTTGCCCTTGGGGCCGGTGTTGGCGGCTTGGCCGGGGCGCTCATGGGCGGTCAGGTCGGATTCGTGAACAACCAGAAGTTCGACGTCGTGACGTCCATTTTGTTTGTTGCGGCAGTGGTCTTGGGCGGCTCGGGCAACAAGGTGGGGGCCATCCTCGGCGGGGCGCTTGTCGCCTACATCCCGCTGCGGTTCACCGCCATTGCAGAATACAAATTCCTGATCTTCGGCTTGGCCCTGGTCTTTATTATGATTTACCGTTCGCAGGGCCTGTTGCCCGCCAAGCAGAGGCTGTTGGCATATGGCACCAAGGCGTATGCTGCGGTCAGGAAGGAAAACTCCGCCCGAGTGAGGAAAAACGGCGACCCGGGCGCGCCTGGCGGCACTGCAGGATCGGGCCTGCCTCCTGCAGCGCCGGAACCCAATGCCGAGGGGGCAACATCATGAGTGGAGAAGCAGCTGGACCGCAGAGCCAGGCGGGCACGGTGGTGCTCGGTGGATTAGGTGCGGAGGCGGGCGATGCCATTGCCCCTGAGCGGGACTTTGCCGTTGGGGTCGGTGAGGATCTCGTGGAGGTAAAGAACCTGACCATGAAATTTGGTGGTCTTGTGGCGATGGATAACGTCAGTTTCACCATCAAGCGCGGTGAGATCCTGGGGTTGATCGGTCCCAACGGGGCCGGGAAAACAACCTGCTTCAATGCCATGACCGGTGTCTACAAGCCGACCAGCGGGGAAGTGTTGCTTGAAGGCAAACTGCTCAACGGCATGAAGCAGCACAAAATCACGCGCTCGGGACTTGCCCGAACGTTCCAGAACATTCGCCTCTTTGCGGAGATGACGGCGCTGGAAAATGTAGTGGTGGGTTTGGACGCCCGGCACAAGACAAGTGTGGTGGGTGCGCTGGTTCGTTCCGCCCGGCACATACGGGAGGAAAAGAGCGCCATTGCCCGTGGCATGGCCCTGCTGAACTTTGTTGGCATTGGGCACCAGGCCGCCACACTTTCCCGGCACCTGCCCTATGGCAGCCAACGGCGGTTGGAAATCGCCAGGGCGCTGGCCACCGATCCCAAGCTCTTGTGCCTGGATGAACCGGCTGCCGGCTTCAACCCTGCAGAAAAAGAAGAGCTCATGGCGTTGATCCGGACCATCCGGGACGACGGCTACACGGTGCTCTTGATTGAACACGACATGAAACTTGTCATGGGCGTCACGGACAGAATTGTGGTGCTGGAATTTGGCAAGAAGATCGCCGACGGCAGGCCGCACGACATCCGTGAGGACCCGCGCGTAATTTCCGCCTACCTAGGGGAGCCTGACGATGAGTTTGCTTGAGCTTGAAGATGTCTCGGTCCACTACGGGCGGATCCAGGCAATCCACAACATGTCCTTCACCGTGGAAGAGGGCGAAATTGTCTCCTTGATCGGCGCCAATGGGGCGGGCAAGACCACCACCATGAAAACCATCTCCGGCCTGCTGAATCCATCCACCGGAACCATCAAGTTCATGGGCGAGGACATCACCAAGATGAAGGCGCACATCAGGGTGGTCCAAGGCATCTCCCAGGCACCGGAAGGGCGTGGCATTTTCCCGGCCATGACGGTACTGGAAAACCTCGACATGGGCACTTATGGTCGCAAGGACAGAAGTGGAGTGGGGGAGGACCTTGAAAGGGTTTTCACGCTGTTCCCGCGGCTGAAGGAACGTGAAAAGCAGTTTGGCGGCACCATGAGCGGTGGCGAGCAGCAGATGCTCGCCATTGGCCGCGCCTTGATGTCCCGACCCAAGCTGCTGCTGCTGGACGAGCCCTCCATGGGTCTGGCCCCGCAGTTCATCCGGCAGATCTTTAAGATCATCACCGAGATCAACGGCCAAGGGACCACCGTGCTGCTGGTGGAACAGAATGCCAACCAGGCCCTTGCCAGGGCAAACCGCGGATTTGTCCTGGAAACAGGGGAAATCACGCACAGCGGAACAGGAAAGGAACTGCTGGCCAACCCGGCGATCAAGGAAGCCTACCTCGGCGTCGGCTGATCTGGGCCCGTCGTCGAGTGTGTGGAAGCCGCCCACCCGACCAACGCTCCCGCACCTTTTGCACTGAAATCGGCAACGCTCCTGCAACGACTGCAGGAGCGTTTCGGGTTTGGCCCCGAAACCTAGACCACTCGGAATCTCCCGCTAGCTTCTGGTGGTCTCCGCCTCGCCGGGCGGGGTGGACGGGGCTGGCTCGGAGCCGGCATGGGCGGTCGTGAAGCCCCCGGGGTTCGCGGCCCGGATGGTGGTCTGCGGACCAGCGGGATCCGCACGCCGGCGGCGTCGAGGTCAGCCTTGAGCCGGGCGCGCATCGTGCGGACGACCGCCCACTGCTGCAGCGGCCGGGTGCGGAAGACGAGCAGGATGGTGATGGACTCCCCGGTCTGGTCCTGCACGCCCCAGATCTCGGGATCGCCCAGGATCTCGGGGGACCACTGCGGGTCCTGCTGCGGCTTCTGCGCGGAGGCGAGGATCAGGTTGTTCACCTGGGGAATCTTTGAATCGTAGGGAACCAGGATGTCCAGCACGGCCCGGACCAGCACTGGGAGAAGCTGCCCACGCGCAGTATCTCGCCGTTGCGCACATGGCACAATCTGCCGACGACGTCACGGACCTGCGTGATGCGCAACCCCACGCCCCGCACCTCCCCACGGTCCACGTGGTTGCCCATGCCGAACTGGTTCTCGGCGACGAGGAAGATCCCCGAGAGGTAGTCTTTCACCAACGCCCGAGCGCCGAAGCCCAGTGCAGGACCGAGCCGACGGTCTGGGCCCGGTGGGCCCGCCGGGCCACAGCGATGGGCGATTCCTGCACCAGCCAGCGTTATCCGTCCTTTTCGGTCTTCGGACGCTCCTTGGTCAGGACGGCCGCATCGCTGGCGGCAATGTGATCGGTGGTCCTGCAGATGAGCCGCCGGATGAGGTAGTTCAACACCACGCCGATGGCGATGCTGATCGCGATCTTCAACGTCCGGTCCAGCCAGATCAACCAGTTCCACAACGGTGAGGCTACGGTAGGGGCAGCAATGGACAACGACAGGGACACGTGTAGAAACTAGTGGCCATCCCCGGGCCGGGGCGAAACGGCGTCGACATCCGGTCGAAGACGAACCCCGGTTGGACTGGACATGAAAAACCCCACAGCCGGGATGCGGCCGTGGGGATCTTCATGCTTCGCCCGCCTGCTAGGAGCCGGAAAGCCCCAGCAGCCTTGGCAACCACAGCGAAAGCTCGGGAACGAAGGCCACCACGAAGAGCATGACCACCAGCGCCACGAAGAACGGAATCAGGGATTTGATCACCGGTTCCACGCGGAGATTGGCGATCTTCGCACCGACGAACAAGACGTTGCCCACCGGGGGTGTGATCGTGCCCAGACACAGGTTGAACGTGATCATGATCCCGAAGTGGATCGGGTCGACCCCTAATTCTGTGACGATGGGCAGGAAAATGGGGACGAAGATCAAGATGGCCGGAGTCGGATCCATGAACGTGCCCACGAGCAGCAAGATCACCATGATCATGATGAAGATCATGGTCGGGCTGTCGGTCAACCCGAGCATGGCTTCCGAGATGGCGGCAGGCAGGCCGGAGAACGCCATGGCCCAAGCCATGATGGTCGAGACGCCGACCAGCAGCATCACGATGGACGAGGTGCGGGTTGCATCCAGGACGATGCGCGGCAGGTCCTGCACCCGGATGGTGCGGTAGGCAAAACCGAGGAAAAGGCAATAGACGACGGCGATGGCCGCGGATTCTGTCGGGGTGAAAAAGCCGGCCAGGATACCGCCGATGACCACGACAATCATCAGGATCGACGGGACGGCCCGCCATAGCGTGGTCAGCGCGGTCGGCAGCGAAATGCGTTCCCGGTCCCCGGTGCCGGGACGGCGACGGACATGGAGCCAGACCACCAGCATGCAGGCTGCGGCCCACAGTATCCCCGGGATGTATCCGGCGACGAAGAGCGTAGCGATGGAAGTGCTCGAGACCAGCGAGTACACAATGAGCGTGTTGCTCGGCGGAATCAGCATGCCCGCCGGAGCCGAGGCCACATTGACGGCTGCGGAGAAGTTCCGGTCGTAGCCCTCCTTGGCTTGGCGCGGTCCGATGACGCCCCCAACGGCTGCCGCCGAGGCCACAGCGGCACCGGAGACCGATCCGAAGAGCGCGTTGGCGACGACGTTGGTCTGGGCCAGGGAGCCGGGCATGCGACCCACAAGGACCTTGGCCGCGTCGATGAGCCGCCCGGCAATTCCCCCGTTGTTCATCAGCACGCCGGCGAGGATGAAGAACGGAATGGCCAGTAGGGCGAAGGAGTTCACCCCGGTGAACAAGCGCTGGGCCGCAACGAATGAGGCTTTCTCCGGGCCGATGACCGCGGCGATAGCCAGGAAGGCGGAGAGGCCGACGGCGACGGCGATCGGGACCCGTGCCAGCAGGAGGACGGCAATGCCGACCACCAGGACGATTCCTGCAACGAGAGCTGCTTCCATGGTCAGATCGCCTCCTGAATTTCTTGGTCGGTCTTCGGAAGGCCGCGCCCGTGTGCCGCCTCCCAGATGTGGAACAGCGAGTACAGCATCATGATGATCCCGGAGATCGGCAGGGCCAGGTACATCATGCCGACGCTCACCGGAAGCCCGGAGACCTTCTGGCTCCAAGTAATGTCCACCCCGCGGGTCCCGCCCCAGACCAGGATTAGGGCGGCGAAGGCCAGAATGACTACGTTGACGGCAACCTCCATTCCTCGGGTTCTGTCGATGCGCACCAGCCGGGTGAGGAAGTCGACGGCGATGTGCTCTTTTTCGGAGAAGACCCAAGCGGAGCCAAACAGGGCCAGCCAGACGAACAGGTACTGGGCCACCGACGTTGTCCAGGTGGCGGGGGAGCTGATCACCTGGCGGCTGAAGACTTGCCAGACGACCACCAGCACGAGCGCCATGAAGAGTATGATGCACAGCCAGCGCAAGAGGGCATCAAGGCTGTTCTTGATCGCGATCATTTGTTGGCCTCCTGGATGGCATCGAACAACTCGTGGTCGGCCGGGTCCTTCAGTGCGCCCTTCACCACGGGGGCGAGGGCCTGGTCGAAGGCGGCAAGGTCGACGTCGTTGAAGGTGGCACCTGAATCAGTAGCCTGCTGGATCGCCTTCGTGGTCTCCTGCTTCCACATGGCGGTGTGCTCCTTCATGGTCTGCTGCCATTGGGCATCGAAGATCCTGCGGTCCGTATCGGACATGCCGGCATAGATATCGGAGTTGATGAGCATGTAGTCGAGACCGATGAGGTGGCGGGTGCGAGCCACGTACTTGGCGACCTCGTTGTGGTGCTGGGTGACGTAGGAGACGATGTTGTTCTCTGCGCCGTCGAGGACGCCCGACTGCAGCGCGGTGTAAACCTCGCCGTAGGACATCGGGGTGGCGGAGCCGCCCATCGCGTTGACCATCTTGATGTGGATATCCGATTCCTGTACGCGGATCTTCATCCCATGCAGGTCTGCCGGTTCCCGGATAGGCCCGGTGAGAGTGTAGAGGTTCCGGTCACCCTGGGTCAGCCCGCCGAGTACCGTGAGGTTTTTCGAGTCCTCCAGCGAGGTGAACAGGCCGCCGACGATCGAGGGATCGGAAATCACCGACATCTGGTGGTCGATGCTCTTGAAGGTGGTCGGCAGATTCAGGACACCGAAGTGCGGGTTGAGGTTCTCCAACTGCGTCCCGGAGGCCACCGCCATGTCCACGGAGCCGTCGCTGACCAGCTGCAGGACCTCCTGTTGGGCGCCCAGTGTTTCGTTCGGGTAGACCTTCACATCCCAGCGGCCGTCGGTGGCGGCCTTGAGCCGTTGCCCGAAATCGGCCAGTGCGACGTAGGAGGGGTGGGATTCGGACTGGTTCAGTGACAGAACCAGCGTCTTGCCGGTAACAGCTGTTCCAGACAAACCTGAACTGCAGGCGCTCAAGGCCAGAATCAGTGCAAGCCCGATGGCGCACAGGCGCAGGAAGCTCACTTTCATTCGGTTCACTACTTTCTGGCCGGCGGACTTGGGGTGTCCGCGCCGCATTCGATACGCGGTAACCGGCCCCGTTGACGGTACTAAAGCATGGTCTCCGTTTTTCGCGGGCAATGGCAACAAGTTGCCACGGGTTGCCGCCAGTTTTTGCGCGCGCCCGGCGATGGCGCAAGATGGGGACATGCCCATGACACCCGAGTCCCCGAAACCAGCGACGATCTATGACGTCGCCCGCGCGGCCGGCGTCGCGGCATCGACGGTTTCGAGGGCCTTCGCACGGCCCGGCAGGGTCAGTTTCGGCACGGCCGAGAAGATTCGGACCGTGGCTGCGGAACTGGGGTACCGCTCCGTGGACATGCGCCGCCCCATGGCCCAAGGGCGGCAGCGTCATGGCACCATAGCCCTGATCATCGCCGATATTTCCAATCCGGTGTTCTTCGACATGATCCGCGGGGCGGAGGAAGAGGCCGCCAAGAACGGGTACACGATGCTGTTGGCCCACACTCGGGAGTCCGCCGTCATCGAGCGTGAAGCCATCGAACGGGTCCTTGGGATCGTGGACGGCATCGTGCTGAGCAGCTCGCGGATGTCGGATGCGGCCATCCGCGCCATGGCCAAGCAGAAGCCGACCCTGGTGATGAACCGCGGGGTCAGTGGGGTGGCCAGCGTGGTTACCGACAACGCCCGGGGGATGCGCCGGGCGATTGAGCATTTGGGGGAACTGGGACACCGCGACTTGGCGTACCTAGCCGGCCCCGAGGCCTCCTGGGCCAACGGGATGCGATGGCGCAGCCTCAAGGAGGGGGCGCACGAATTGGGGATGCGGGTCACCCTGGTGGAATGCCCAGCGCCCACCCGCGAGGGTGGCGCTGCCGTGGCCGAGCAGGTCCTGGCCACTGGGGTCACTGCCGTGGTGGGGTACAACGACCAGCTGGCCGCCGGCTTCATGCGGCGCGCGCAGTCCATTGGCTATGACATTCCCGGAGACGTGAGCGTGACCGGGTTCGATAATTCGATGGTCGCGGAGCTGGTCCACCCGGCACTCACCAGCGTGGCCGCCCCCCTGCACGCGCTTGGCGCCGCGGCAGTCCGCAACTTGCTGGTCCTTTCACGAGGCGTCGTCCAGGTCCCGGAGCGACCTGTGGTACTGCCGACCCGGCTGGTGGTGCGGGCCTCGACCGGCCGCCCCCGGCCATGAGGCAACACGTGGCAACTTGTTGCCATTGGTGGTGCGGGCTTACACGATGGACTCATGCCTTCTTCCATCGCCAACCATCCTGATCGGCTACTCCCGGCTGATCCGGGCGTACGAGACATCGCCCGCCGCCTCCACGCCGCCGTGGAAACCCTGCCCATCATCTCCCCGCACGGGCACGTGGACGCCGCTGTCATCGCCGACGACGAGCCCTTCCCCGATCCGACGGCCCTGTTGATCAGCCCGGACCACTACGTCACCCGGCTCCTGCACGCATCCGGCGTGCCCCTGGACCAGCTGCGGGTCGGCGGCAGCACCGGTGCCAGCCCGCAGGAGGCCTGGCGCACCTTCTGCCGGAACTGGCGTTTGTTCGACGGAACCGCTTCGGGGTACTGGCTCCGGCAGGAATTCGTCGAGGTCTTCGGCCTCGACGACCTGGATATCCGTGAGGAAACTGCGGACGCGACCTTTCACGCGCTGCAGCAGCGGATCGACGACCCGCGCTTCCGTCCCCGAGCCCTGATGAACAAGTTCGGAATCGAGGTCCTGGCCACCACCGACGACCCCTTGGCCGATCTGTCCGCCCACGACGTGTTGGCCGCCGATGCCTCCTTCGCCCCGCGCGTGCTGCCAACCTTCCGGCCCGACGCCTATACGAAGTTCTGGGTCGCCGGCTTCGCTTCCAACGCGGACCGCCTGATCCAGGCGGCCGGGGGAGGGGCCGCCGGCTATGACGGCTACCTGGCAGCGATGGCCACCCGGCGCAGCTACTTCGTCGAGCACGGTGCGGTCTCCTCGGATCACGGCACACATAACGCCGACACCCTCAAACTCAGCCGCGACGAAGCCGCCGCATTGTTCGAAAAGGGGCTGGCCGGGGCGGCGACCTTCGCCGAGGGGCTCGCCTTCGAGGCACATATGATGTACCAGCAGGCAGCCATGGCCGTGGAGGACGGGCTGGTCATGACCATGCATGCCGGTGTCCACCGCAACACCCATCCGGGCACGCTGGCACGGTTCGGCCCCGATACGGGCCACGACATCCCCTTTGCCGTGGACTTCTCCACCGGACTGCAGCCGCTGCTGACGGACTTCGGCACCGCCTCGGGATTCCACTTCATCCCGTTCACCATCGACGAGACCGTGTTCTCCCGGGAGATCGCACCGCTGGCCGGATTCTATCCGTCGGTGTTCGTCGGCGCCCCTTGGTGGTTCCTCGACGCCCCGGACGCCATGCTGCGCTTCCGGTCCGCCGTGACCGAAACCACCGGATTCACCCGCTTCTCGGGGTTCATCGATGACACCCGGGCCTTCTGCTCCATCCCCGCCCGCCATGATGCCTCCCGCCGGACGGAAGCGTCCTTCCTTGCCCGACTGGTCGCCGAACACAGGCTCACCGAGGAACGGGCGGCGGAAGTCATCGTCGACCTGGTCGACGGTTCACCCCGACGGGCGTTCAAGCTGTGAGCGCCGCCCGGACCGTGAAACGACCGCTGAACGCCTCCACGTACGAGACCGGAGCCCGGCCCCGGGTGCGCATCGTCCACCTAGGGCTCGGGGCTTTCCACCGTGCCCACCAGGCTTGGTACACCGAGCGCGCCGGCGACGGCTGGGGCATTGCCGCCTTCACCGGGCGCAGCCCCGACGCCGCCCGGCAGTTGAACGAGCAGGACGGGCTCTACACGCTCGTCGAACGCGCCGCCGACGGCGACCGCCATGCGATCATCACTAGCGAGGTGGAGGCGCACGACGGGGCCGACCTGCAGGCCCTGTCCACGCTGCTGGCCCAGCCCGACATCGCCATCGTAACCCTGACCGTGACCGAGGCGGGATACCGCCTGGCCGCGGGCCCCGGAGGAACGCCGGCCCACCTGGACACCGCAGACGAGCTGGTCGCCGCGGATATCGCCGCCTTGCGGGCTCACCAGGAGGGGATGACCTTCACCCTCGGCGCCCAGGGGCTGGACGGACACGTCGTGCGGACCACCGCCGGGCGCCTGCTGGTGGGCCTGGCGGCCCGTCGAGCGGCGGACGGCTGGCCGATCGCCGTCGTCTCCTGTGACAACCTGCCCGCCAACGGTGCCGCCGCCCGCGCATCCCTGCTGGGCATGGCGGAACAGGTCGACCCGCTGCTGGCTGCCTGGATCGAAGCCAACGTCTCGTTCGTGGACAGCTCTATCGACCGGATCACCCCGCAAACGACCGACGCCGACCGTGCCGGCGTGGCGGAGGCAACCGGGTACGACGACGTGGCTCCGGTGGTCGCCGAACCCTTCGCCTCCTGGGTCCTCGCCGGAGACTTCCCGGCCGGCCGGCCCGCTTGGGAACAAGCAGGAGCCCTGTTCGTCGATGACCTCGAACCCTATGAACGACGCAAGCTCTGGCTGCTCAACGGGGCCCACTCATTGATGGCCTACGCCGGGGCGCTGCGCGGTCACGCCACGATCGCCGATGCGCTCGCCGACCGGCGGGTATCGGACTGGGTCGAGGAGTTCTGGAATGCAGCGGCCCACCACCTGCTGGATCCCCACCTCGACATCCCCGCCTACCGCGCCGCCCTGCGGGAACGATTCGCCAACCCGCGCATCGCCCACCACCTGGCCCAGATCGGCCGGGACGGCTCGCTGAAGTTGGCCGCCCGCGCGGTCCCCGTCTACCGGGCTGAGTGCGGCGCTGGCCGAGACGGGGCTGCCGCCCTGCGCCCGCTGGCCGCGTGGATGGACCTGAGCGTCGCCCGACTCTCCACCGGCCAGGACGTCCACGATCCCGCCGCCGGACTGATCGCCACGGCCGCCGAAGCCACGGGCACCGAACAGACCCGGGCGCTGCTCGCGGTCGTCGATGCCACCCTGGCCGAGGACCCCGATGCGGTGTCCGGCATCGACCGCCTCCGTGGCACTTTAATCGACCCACCATCCAACCCGGCGCACCGCAGCGTCAGTCCGAAAGGAAACACCCCATGAAGATCACCAAAGCCGAGGTCTTCGTGACCAGCCCCTCGCGGAACTTCGTCACCCTGCGCGTGGAGACCGACGAGGGCTTCGTCGGCATCGGCGACGCCACGGTCAACGGCCGTGAGCTCGCCGTCGCCAGCTACCTGAAGGACCACGTCGTCCAGCTGCTCATCGGCAAGGACCCGCACCGCATCGAGGACACGTGGCAGTTCCTCTACCGCTCCTCCTACTGGCGCCGTGGGCCGATCACCATGGCGGCCATCGCCGCGGTGGACATGGCCCTGTGGGACATCAAGGGCAAGGTCGCGAACCTTCCCGTCTACCAGCTGCTCGGCGGTGCATCCCGCAACGGGCTGCGCGCCTATGGGCACGCCTCCGGCGCTGACATCCCGCAGCTGTTTGATTCGGTCCGCGAGCACTTGGAACTGGGCTATAAGTCCATTCGGATCCAGACCGCCATTCCCGGCATCAAGGCCGTATATGGTGTTGCCGCCCAAGCGCAAGCATCGGGGGAACGCTACGACTACGAGCCAGCCGGGCGCGGAACTTACCCGCAGGAGGAGGACTGGGACACGCGAGCCTACCTGCGCCACCTGCCCACCGTCTTTGAAGCGGTGCGCAATGAGTTTGGCCCGGAAATCCCGTTGTTGCATGACGGCCACCACCGCATGACACCCATTCAGGCCGCCAAGCTGGGCAAGGCGTTGGAACCGTACGACCTGTTCTGGCTCGAAGACTGCACGCCGGCAGAAAATCAGGAGGGCCTGCGGCTGATTCGCCAGCACACCACCACGCCGCTGGCCATCGGCGAGATCTTCAACACGGTCTTTGATTTCCAGACCCTGATCAAGGAGCAACTCATTGACTACGTCCGTGCAGCTTCCACACACTTCGGGGGAATATCCCCGCTGAAAAAGGTCATGGACTTTGCCGCCCAGTACCAAATCAAATCCGGCTTTCATGGCCCCACGGACATTTCACCGATCGGATTTGCCGCACAGCTTCACGTGGGCCTGGCCATCCACAACTACGGAATCCAGGAGTACATGCAGCACTCCGACGCCACCAACGAGGTCTTCCGCCAGTCCATGACCTTCACCGACGGGTACCTGCACCCTGGCGACGCTCCAGGCATCGGCGTCGAATTCGACGTCGAGGCCGCCGCAAAGTTCCCCTACCAACAGGCCTACCTGCCTTACAACCGCCTCATCGACGGAACGGTCCACGACTGGTGAGCGCAGTGCGGGGCGAACCACTGGAAACACGTAGGACGACGCCCGGGGAACGCGTGGTCGTCATGGGGGTCTCAGGCTGCGGGAAGACGACCGTCGGCGGTCTGCTCGCCGTCGAACTCGACGGAAGCTTCGTCGATGGCGATGCCCTGCACCCCGCGACCAATATTGAGAAGATGAGTGCCGGGATCCCGCTGGACGACGACGACCGGAAGCCGTGGCTGCGCGAAATTGGCGTCTCGCTCGGGGAGGCGGCAGCGGCGGGGCGGACCCTGGTCATCGGATGTTCGGCGCTCAAGCGTTCGTACCGCGACCTGATCCGCAATGTAGCACCGGATGCCCGGTTCGTGCACCTGCACGGGACGGCGGAACTGCTGCGCGAGCGCATGCAGGTCAGACCCGGACATTTCATGCCCGCCAGCCTGCTCAATTCGCAGCTGGTCACCCTCGAGGAGCTGGGTGTCGATGAGGCCGGACGCGTCTTCGACATCGCCAGTAGCCCACAGCAGCTGGCCACCGATGCGGTGACTTGGTTGGGCTCGGAGGCTCCGACCGGCCAAGCCTGAAGTTACGTTAGTTGAGACAGGAAGATCCCCGGGTTTGCGGGGGTTTTCCTGTTTTTGCGTCTGGGGGTGGCGAGGAGCCCGAAAGTGCCGGTGGTGCCGGCCATTTTCATGGTGTTCCTGGTTCTGGTTCTGGTGCCCAGGCGGCGCAGCAGGTCTTGGTAGGAACGGGCCGGTCTTCATCGGTGAACGTCAGTGGTGCCAGGGCGGCGCGTAGGTGCCAGGTCAGGTGCCCGGCGAGCATACAGAGGAATACGTGGGAGCGGGTACGTGTCCCGGTGTGGTGGTAGATCGGGCGGATGAACAGGTCCCGTGATTTGAGTGTTTTGAAGATCTTCTCCACATTCGCCAACGACTTGTAGACTCGCACCGCTTCGTGGGCTTCCATGGTGTCTGCGTCAACGCTGGTGCGGATGACGTAGATCCCGTCCAGATCCGCTTCCCTGGCAACGGTGTCCGGGTTCCTTTCCCAAGACAGGGTGGTGTCGGTGATCGTGAGGACGAAGTGCTTGGCCATATTGTTCTGGCCCAAGGTTTTCCCGACCCTGACCCCGGTTTTCCCGGCGTTTTTGAGCCGGCCCGCGGCCACTGTTTTTTGGATGGTTTTCAACCGCTCTTCGGTGACGTTCAACAGTTCTTCGCATTTGTGTTGACGGAGCGCTGCCGGGGGCGGGTTGTAGCAGGCGATCAGCTACCCGCGCGTCTGCAAGGAAGTCGAGACGGCTGTGGCCCACCTAGGCGATTACGTGCCCTGGTGTACTACCAAGGACAAGCACTCCGGCATTGCCTTCTTCTCACCCTCGCAGGTTCACGACAGGCCCTGAAAGGAAGCCTGGAAAACATGGAACCACGTGCTCCAGGGCTACTCCGACAAAGATCCCGGAAGGTTCCGCCGCCGACCCACCACACCCGCTCCGGCCGACCATGGCGGCATTAATCTTCCCGAAACGAAAACAGCCACGCTCAGCGTCAAGTGACTCCACACAGCTGGATATTTTTCGTCCTGCACTGATATCGGAAACGCTCCTGCAGTCCACTGCAGGAGCGTTTCGCGTTTGGCCCCGAAAGGTGCAGGAGGGTCTTGGGAAAAGCCCCGAAAGGTGCAGGAGCGTCGGGTGGGCTACAGGTCGGTGCGGGAGTCGTTGGCGTAGCTGACGCCCATCTGGCGGCGGGCGTCGTCGAAGAGTTCCATGATGGCCAAGGAATCATCCAGCCCCATGGTGGCGCTTTCCGTCAACCCCCCTTGGATGCAACGGGTCACTTCGCGCAGCTGGTAGGTGTAGCCACTGCCGGGGTGCTCGAACATTTCCACCCGTTCGTTGTCCCAGCCGGCGCAGATCCGCAGGCCCGTGGGGTTGTTGACGGAGCCGATCGTCTCCAAATACCCCTCAGTGCCAGACACCGAGGCAACCCGCGGCCCATGCGAGGACAGGTAGCTGATCAGTTGGGCCTGGGCGCCGTTGGCATAGCTGAGCGTCAGGGTGTTTTGGGAGTCCACGCCCAGCGCCGTCAACTCGGCCGTGGCGGCGACCGAGTCGGGGCGGCCCAGCGTCCCCCACGCCCACAACAGCGGGTACACGCTGATGTCAAGGAGTGCGCCGCCGCCGTCGGCAGGGGCCCAGATGCGGGCGGAATCATCCTGCGGTGCCGGGAAACCGAGGTCGGCGCGCACCCACTTCACCTGGCCGATCTCACCGGATTCCAGAATCTCCAACGCCCGCTGGAAGCCCGGCACGAACCTGGCCCAGACGGCCTCCATGAGGAACAGCTTCCGTTCCCGCGCCAGGGCGATCAGGGCGCGGGCTTCGGCGGCGGTGATGGTCAGCGCCTTCTCACACAAGACGTGTTTGCCTGCATCAAGGGCGGCCTTGGCGATATCGTAGTGCGCAGCGTGCGGGGTGGCAATGTACACCACGTCCACGGCGGGGTCGGCCATCAACTGAAGGTAGCCGGCAGGACTCGTGCCGTCGGGTCCGCCGTCGTAGTAGTGGCTGGCAAAGCCGAAACTTTCCGCAAATTCGGCGGCGGTCCCGGCCCTGCGGGAACTGACGGCCTGCAGCACGGCATCCTCCAAGAGGGCCAGGTCCGCGGTGACGGTGGCGGCGATGTTTCCGGTGGCCACAACGCCCCATCGCAGGGCAGTGCCGGTGGTGGCAAGGGTTTCGGGGTTGAAAGTGGTGTACCAGTCGGGCCGGCCGACAAAACGTTGGATGCTCATGCCGCAATTCTGCCAGCAACCATCCCCATCCCGCGGACCATGACGGCTCGCCACGGGTGCGGATAGGCTTTGGCCACAAGAGATGACCACTGGAGATGGACAGGAGCATCGGATGCCTGCAGTGAATGAAACCGTGGATGGACTGTTGGCCGAGCTGGCCGCCCTCGAGAACCCCAAGGTCCGGGCTGTCAACGAGCGGCACGGAGATGACCACGGGGTGAACCTGGGCAGGTTGCGCGCGGTGGCCAAGCGGCTGAAAACGCAGCAGGAACTGGCCTGTGAACTCTGGTCCACCGGCGATACCGCGGCCAGGCTCCTGGCACTGCTGGTCTGCCGGCCGAAGGATTTTGGCCAGGACCAGCTGGACGCCATGGTGCGGGAGGGGCGGAGTCCCGAGGTGAATGACTGGTTGGTGAACTATGTGGTGAAGAAGAGCCCGCATGCCGAGGCACTGCGCCGGCGCTGGTTCACCGACCCGGATCCAGTGGTCGCCAGCGCGGGATGGGCGCTGACAGCGGAGCGGGTGGTGAAAAATCCGACAGGCCTTGACTTCACTGAGCTGCTGGACACCATTGAAGTGCAGCTGAAGGACGCCCCGGAACGGCTGCAGTGGGCCATGAACAACACGTTGGCGCAGATCGGCATCGAGCACCCGGAGCATCGTGGTCGCGCAGTCGGCATTGGTGAGCGCCTGGAGGTACTCAAGGACTACCCAACGCCGCCGAACTGCACCTCACCCTTCGCACCACTGTGGATCAACGAGATGGTGCGCCGCAAAGGTGCCGCGCAGAGGGGCGCATGAAAGGCATGTGGCAGCGCAGTGCCGTTGCCCGCTGCATTGGCGCCGGGTTGTATCGCTTTGTTGCCGGCGGTGGCTAAGTGGCCCGGGAAACGCAACTGTGGCTCCGGCGCCGGAAGGCGGGTGGGACGCGAAAGGCCCCGTCCGGCGTCGTGATGGACGACGCCGGACGGGGCCTTGGGCAGTGAAGCCGCCTTGAGCTGTGCTTCTTCAGTGCGCTGCTTCCTCAGGGCGGCGGTTCCGTCAAGGGGTTAGCCCTTGACGGAACCGCTCATCAAACCGCCCACAAAGTACTTGCCCAACAAGATGTAGACAATGAGGGTGGGAACGGAAGCGATGAGCGCACCAGCCATGGAGGCGGCGTAGTCGGTGAGTTGGCCGCCGGCCAGGAACGACAGCGCGATCGTCACCGGGCCGTTGCGGCCGGAGGAGAAGAAGGCGGCAAAGAGGTAGTCGTTCCAGGCGGAGGTGAACTGCCAGATCAGCACCACGACAAAGCCGGGGGCGGAAAGGGGGAAGATCACCGAGCCGTAGGTGCGCAGAATTCCGGCGCCGTCCATGCGGGAAGCCTCGATGAGTTCATCGGGAACGGAGGCATAGTAGTTGCGGAAGATCAGCGTGCAAATCGGCAGGCCATAGACAATGTGCAACAGCATCAGTGACGGGACGCCCTGGGGCACGCCGAGGTTGCTGACCAGCTGGGTCAGCGGGATCATGACTGCCTGGTAGGGGATGAACATGCCGAACAGGATCAAGGTGAAGACGATGTTGGCTCCGGGGAACCTCCACTTGGCGAGCACGTAGCCGTTGATGGAGCCCAGGAAGGCCGAGAGCAGCGCCGAGGGCACCACGAGCATGACGGTGCGTCCCAAGGACGGGGCCAGGGTGGTCCAGGCCTTGACCCAGCCTCCGGTTTCCCACACTTCGGGAAGGTACCATGCCCGTGAGGGGTCGGCGTCGGCTGTTCCCTTGAAACTGGTGATGACTAAAACGTAGGCGGGCAGCAGGATCACGATGACAAAGAAGATCAGCAGCGCATACTTCAGGGTGCGGTTGATGCGGCGTTTCGTGGTGCGCTTGGCATCCGAGGCCATGTCCTGCGCTGAACGCAGGCGCCTGTTGTTTTTCACTGTGGCGGTGGACATTAGCGCTTCTCCGCTCGTGAGGTGTACCAGAGGTAGGGGATGACGACCAGGGCCACGAGCACCAGCAGAATGGTTCCAATGGCGGCGGCATCGGCGTAGTCGCTGCCAATGTACTTGACCCACATCATCGTTGCAGGAACCTGCACGTCATAGGTGTTGGCATCCGGGACGATGGCGCGGATCAAGTCAAAGAGTTTCAGGGACATGTGGCCGATAATAATGATGGCGGAGAGCATGACCGGGCTCAGCTGCGGGAAGATCACGTGGCGGTACAGCTTCCATTCGGTGCAACCGTCGATGCGTGCGGCTTCGCGCAGCTCGTCGGGGATGCCGCGGAAGCCGGCAAGGAAGAGGGCCATGACGTAGCCGGAAAGTTGCCAGACGGCCGGGAGGGCAATGGCGGCAATGCCCCACGTGGGGTTGGACCACCAGTCGTTTTGCAGTGCGCCGAGGCCAACGCTGTCGAGCAGGCGGTTCAAGCCCGTGGTGCGTTCTCCGCCGGGCTGGGTTGTTTGCAGGCTGGAGAGCAGCCAGCGCCAGACAACGCCGGAGGCGATGAAGGAGACAGACATGGGAAAAAGGTACACCGAGCGGAAGAAGCCTTCGCCCTTGGCTGGCTGTTCCAGGATCCAGGCCCACAGGAAGCCGAAGATCAGTGTGCCGCCGAGGAAGACGATGGTCAGGATGAGCAGGTTCCACAGCGAGTGCTGGAAATTTGGATCTGCCAAAAGGTTTGTGTAGTTCTCAAAGCCAACATACTTGTTGCTGGGCTTGGCCGTGTGCTGGTTGGTCAGGCTGACACGGAAGTTCTCAATGATGAGCCAGTAGACGAAGACGCCCACCAGAATGATGGTGGGGGCCAGCAGCAATACGCCGGGGCCCCATGTTTTTACGCGTTTTAACATAGTTTGCCTCCTTCCGAAGAAAATCGGGACCGCATGGGTTGGGGGCGGCGCAACGTGATTGTTGCGACCGCCCCCGACCTGACAGCGGTTATTACTTGGCGAACTTCTTCGCAGTGTCTGCAGCGGAATTCTGCAGTTCTTCAATATTGCTGTCGCCGCCGAACTTGTTGACGGCGGTGCTCAGCTCGTTCAACCAGGCCACCGGAACAGCTGCACCGTGGGCCAGCGAGGAAACAATCGTGTCCTGGCTAAAGTCCTTGATGGCGCTCTTCTGGTACTCGGAGAAGTCGTCCGTCTTTGCCGTGGTGTTGGCCGGGATGGAACCCTTGACCTTGTTGAACGCGGCCTGGCCTTCGGCCGAACCGATCGTCGTCAGCCACGCTTTGGCGCCGCCCGGATTGGGGGCACCCTTGGGCAAGGTGAAGGAGTCGGCCAGGAAGTCGAAGACGCCTGCGGTTCCCGGTGTCGGGAAGTAGACGTAGTCAACGCCGGGCTTGTTGCCGTCCTGGGCAAACTTGGCTTCCGCCCAGTCGCCCATGACGTTGTAGGCTGCTGCCCCGTCCTGGACCAGCTGCGTGGCCGGAGCCCAGTCGCTGAGTGAGTCGCGGTCAGTGTTGGTGTAGGAGAGGGCCTTCTCGTAAGCCTTGATGGCTGTCGTTACTTCAGCACTCTTCCAATCCGTTTTGCCATCCCACAGGCCGTTGTAGCCGTCGGCGCCAAGGCTGGAGAGGAGAATGTTTTCGAACAGCTGGACCTGGGTCCAGGAACCCGCAACTGCCAGGGGGATCGCGCCGGAGGCCTTGATCTTGTCCATGTCGGCAAACCAGCCATCGAGGTCTTCAGCCGGCTTTTTCGGATCCACGCCGGCCTTCTTCAGAACCTCAACGTTGGCCCAAACCACGTTGGCGCGGTGGATGTTGGAGGGAACGGAGTAGATCTTGCCGTCAACTGTCAAGCGGTCTATCAGGTCCGCGGGGAACTGCGACGTGAGGTCGTTGTCCTTGTAGAAGCTGCTGAGATCCTCGAGCTGGTCGGCGTCGATGTAGTCCTGCAACTCGGCACCTGCGTGGGCCTGGAAGGAATCCGGCGGGTTGCCGGCCTTGAGCTGGGCAGCCAAAACACTCTTGGCCTGCGAGCCTGCGCCACCGGCCACGGCAAGGTTGTCAAAGCTGACGTTCGGGTAGTCAGTGCCGAAGACTTTTACCAGGGCATCCAGGCCGGCCTTTTCGGAGCCGTCGGCCCACCAGGTGAAGACGCCGACGTCTCCGGTGGCATCCTTGGCATTTGAGTTTTCGCTGGCGGTGTCGCCGCCGCCGCCGCAACCCGCCAGGGTCAGACCCAGCGCTGCAACTCCGGCAAGCAACGATAGACGACGTCGCATGTATATCCTCCGTGAATTATTGTTCGAAAATGATGATCTGCGTGCAGATGGAAACTCGCACCTAACAAAAGTTACCTGCATCACTAGTTGCAGTCAACTATTTAACGCAACGGAATGGTAACGGCGTATCGAGATGCAATTGCTGCGGGGCCGGGCCGTGCTAACGCTGCCAGTCCGGGTTTTGGCCCAGGGCCAGCGAGAGTGCGCCGAGGGCCTCGGCCCGATCTCCCAGTGATGACATGACAACGGCCGTCCCGTGGCCAATGGCCGGCACCGCATGGCGCACCAGCCCGCGGCGTATGGGGGCCAGCAACACTTCGCCCAACGCGGCAAGGGGTCCGCCCACCACAATAATTTCCGGGTTGATCATATTGGCGACATTGGCCACCGCCTTTCCGACAGCCATGCCGGCATCGTCAATGACGCGCAGAGTGGCCGCGTCGCCCGAATTGGCGCGGTCGATGATGCCGGGAACTGTGAGGGGTGTGGGTTCGCCGCGACTCAGAAGGTCAATCATGACGGCGGTTGAGGCCACGGTTTCAAGGCAGCCCCGGTTTCCGCAGCGGCACACCAGGCCTTGGTCATAGATGGTCGAGTGGCCGATTTCCCCCGTGATTCCCGTGTGGCCGTAGTAGGGGGCGCCATTGAGGATCAAGCCGGCGCCGATGCCACTGCCGATCTTCAGGAACACCAGGTCCTTGGCTGAACGGTGATCGCCCCACGTGATTTGCGCCAGTGCGCCCAGATTGGCGTCGTTGTCGACAAGGACTGGCATCGCCAACGCGTGCTCGAGTTGGGAAACAATGTTGACGCCCACCCATTCGGGCAGGATGGCGCCACGAATGACAGTGCCCGTTTTGTGGTCGATGGGTCCTGGAATGCCTACACCCGCACCGATCACGCGACTGCGGGATATCCCCGATTCTGCCAATGCTTCTTCCAGCAGGACGGCGGCGCTCGCGATGCTGTCCGCGGCCAGATGGCCCACGGGAAGCGGCGCAAAACGCTCGGCTTTCAGCTTGTTGCCGGGACTGGCCAGCACCAAGCGCACGTGGCTGCGGCCAAAGTCAATGCCCACGGCAACGTCGGGGGAGTCCAGCAGCGAAACGGCCACGGCGCGTCGACCGGAACTTGTGGTGGGACGTGTGGTGGCCATGCCGCGGGCGCACAGTGCCTTGACGATGTTGGAAATGGTGGCCGTGGACAGGCCGGTGGCCCGGGCAAGTTCTGCTTGGGACAGCGTGCGTTGCTCGAGCAGCATGGCTATGACGAGTTGTTCGTTGTGGTGGCGCAGTGCTGATTGCGACCCTGGCCGGGGCCTCTGGCTGGCAGGCTGGCCGGGGCGTTTATTCATAGGTAGTAGCGTGCATCACTTTTTTATTGCAGTCAAGATGTGAACGCAAAAACCCTCAATGGGTAGTCTCGCGCCTTAACGTAAGAGGCACGTAGTCGGCGAAGACTTCCGCGGCACTGCGCTTTGTCCTGTCATTCGTGCGGCTTTGAAGCTGTAAAACCGCAGGCGTTGTTCTGAATCTGTTGGAATTAGTGAATTTATTGGGCCAGTGCCAGTGCCAGTGCCAGGACTGCGCATCGCGCGCCGCTGCGGTCGCGGGTTGGGCTAGGACTGGAGCTGCTTGTGCTTCTTGGCCAGGACAACATAGTTCTTGGCGTTCTCCCGGACATGCTCCAATTCCCCTGCGTCCAGCTCGCGGCGCACCTTGGCGGGAACTCCGGCAACCAGCGAGCCGGGCGGGATATTCGCACCCTCCAGGACCACGGCTCCGCCCGCAACGAGGGAGCCTGCCCCAATGACGGCCCCGTTCATGATGGTGGCGCTCATCCCAATCAGGCAGTCGTCTTCCACCGTGCAGCCGTGGATGATGGCGCCATGGCCCACGCTGACGCCATTGCCCACTCGGGTGGGGAACCCGGGATCGGCGTGAAGCACCACATTGTCCTGAAGATTGGTGCCCTCGCCCACCGAAATGCGGTTGGTGTCGGCGCGGACCACGACACCATAAAAGGCGCTGGAGTCGGCGCCCATCGAGGCCTGTCCGATCAGGAGCGCAGTGTGTGCCACAAACGCGCTTTCGTGGACCGAGGGGGTGTTGCCGTCAAGGGCGATCAATTGCTTCATTGCGGATCCAATCATGGGATGGGCCGGACGGGGTGGATGGAGCCGATGGACGGAACAAGCGGATGGGAAGGATGTTGCACAACTTCAGGGCGGGCTACCAGCGGGGGTGGATGGTTGCCCTGAACTGCGCATCATAAATATTGCGGACACCGTCGGTGAAGCTGTCTCCAAGCTCGGGCAGCGAACCTGCCCGGGCATTGGCCTGGGCCTGCTTGGCGGAACGAGCGCCGGGGATCACCGTCGACACGCCTTCGAGCTGGGAAACCCAAGCGACGGCGGCCTGGGCGGTGGTGGGAGGCGTTGTGCCCACCTCGGTGGTGCCGATGGAAGCCGCGAGCTCTGCAAACGCGGCAGCTGCTTGCAGCCCGGACGCATAATCCACGCCGGAAAACGTTTCACCAACGTCAAAGTGGCTGCCGTCGCGGTTGAAGTTGCGGTGGTCGCTGCCGGCAAAGCTGGTGCCGGCCGTGTACTTGCCGGCGAGCAGTCCGCTGGCCAGGGGGACGCGGGCAATGATGCCGACCCCGGCCTTCAGTGCTGCGGGGAGCACCTCGTCCAGGGGCTTGAGGCGGAACGCGTTCAGGATGATTTGCACGGTGGCAACGTTGGGACGGGCGATGGCGGCGAGTGCCTGGCTGCAGGTTTCAACGCTCAGGCCGTAGCTGGCGATGGCGCCTTCGGCCACGAGCGTGTCAAGGGCGTCATACACCTCGTCGGTTGTGACGACGGCGGTGGGCGGGCAGTGCAGCTGGAGCAGGTCCAGCGTGTCGACGCCCAGGTTCTTCCGCGAGCGGTCGGTCCAGGCGCGGAAGTTCTCCATGACGTAATTCTCCGGGAGTTGGTCCAGCCGCCGGCCCATCTTGGTTGCCACGGTGATGCCATGGTCGGGGCCCCTGCCGCCCAGGAACTTGCCGATGGCCTGTTCGCTGCGGCCGTCGCCGTAGACATCGGCGGTGTCGAAGAACGTCACCCCGGAGTCGGCTGCTGCGCCCAGCACGGCAAGGGCATCAGCTTCCCTTACCTCGCCCCAGTCGGCGCCAAGCTGCCATGTTCCAAGCCCGACGGCGGAGACGGTGCGGCCGGTTTTCCCAAGGGTGTGCTCTCTCATGCCCCCAGCCTATCCACAGCCAGCCCGCCCCATGGGGATCTGTGCTGCACTTGTTGGACGAAAAACCACGGAAATGGGTGAAATCGGTCCAACAAGTGCAGCACAGATGTGGGGAGGACGTGGGGCTTAGTCGAAGACGACTGTTCTGTGTCCGTCGAGCAGGACGCGGTGTTCGGCATGCCATTGCACGGCCTGGGCCAGCGTGCGCGCCTCGACGGCGCGGCCCATGGAGACGAACTTCTCCACCGAGTGCCCGTGGTCCACGCGGATCACTTCCTGCTCAATGATGGGACCTTCATCCAGTGCCGCCGTCACGTAGTGGGCCGTGGCACCGATGATCTTCACCCCGCGGGCATGGGCCTGGTGATACGGCTTGGCGCCCTTGAAGGAGGGAAGGAAGGAATGGTGGATGTTGATGGCCTTGCCGGCCAAGTGGTTGCACAGGTCGTCGGAGAGGACCTGCATGTAGCGGGCCAGGACAACGAGCTCGACGTCGAGCTCTGCCACCAGCTCCAAAAGTTGCCCCTCGGCCTCGGCCTTGGTGTCGGCTGTGACGGGGATGTAGTGGAAAGGGATGCCGTAAAAATCGGCCAAGGGCTCAAGATCGCGGTGGTTGGAGACGATCGCCGGGATGTCCACCGGCAGGGTGCCTGAGCGCTGCTGAAACAAAATGTCGTTCAGGCAGTGGGCTGCCTTGGAAGCCATGATCAAGGTGCGCACCGGCGCCCCGGCATGGTGCAGCGCCCAGTTGAATTCGAAGTCTCCCGCGATTGCGTCAACGTGCTCGCGGAGGAGGCTGAACGACGTCGTGGTTTCCACGGCGACCCGCATGAAAAACGTGCCGGTGTCGGGATTGCCGTACTGCTGGGAGTCGGTGATGTTGCAGCCGGACTCAAGCAGCGCCGCCGAGACGGCGTGGACTATGCCGGGGCGGTCGGCGCAGGAAAGTGTCAGCACGTATCCGTGCGAAACGGCCGGATCGGACACGGCAGGGGAACTCAGCTCATTCACCCTTTCAAGGTTACCGCCCAATTGGGGCCCTGTACTACACTGGAGGAGTTGCGACTGGCGATGAGGTGGGACACCACCGGGGAGCAGCACGAGCGAAGACCTTCACGATCGTACGCCTGGGACGCGAGGTCACGTAAAGCCAATGCGCGCATTGGCCGTGCAGGAGTTCCGCCGTCATACCCATTCCACGGACCCAAAACCCGAGGAACGTTGCAGGCGTGGTCCCCTTCGAATGCGGCCATAAACGGATTGGCGATAATCTTTTCAAGAAGAGTTTTTTTCGTGCCGCCACCCAGGAGTCTGTAGTGTCTTTTACCACCACCTCGTCCGTGACCAACGCCCCGCTCTCGGAGCTTGACCCGGAAATCGCCGCCGTCCTGAAGGATGAGCTTGGCCGCCAGCGCGACACGCTGGAAATGATCGCCTCGGAGAACTTCGCCCCTCGCGCCGTCCTGGAAGCCCAGGGCTCGGTGCTGACCAACAAGTATGCCGAAGGCTACCCGGGCCGCCGCTACTACGGTGGTTGCGAATACGTGGACGTGGCCGAGAACCTGGCCATCGAGCGCGTCAAGGACCTCTTCGACGCCGAATACGCCAACGTCCAGCCGCACTCCGGCGCACAGGCCAACGCCGCAGCGCTCGCAGCCATGATCAAGCCCGGCGATAAGATCATGGGCCTGTCCTTGGCCCATGGTGGCCACCTGACCCACGGGATGAAGCTGAACTTTTCCGGCAAGCTGTACGAGGTCGCTGCCTACGAAGTTGAGCCCGATACGTTCCGCATCGACATGGACAAGCTGCGCGCTCAGGCCATCGCCGAGAAGCCCCAGGTCATCATCGCCGGCTGGTCCGCTTACCCGCGCCAGCTGGACTTCGCAGCGTTCCGTTCCATCGCCGACGAAGTGGGAGCACTGCTCTGGACGGATATGGCGCACTTCGCGGGCTTGGTTGCAGCAGGTCTGCACCCGTCCCCGGTGCCGTACTCCGACGTCGTCACTTCCACGGTTCACAAGACCCTTTCCGGTCCGCGCTCGGGAGTCATCCTGGCCAAGAAGGAATGGGCCAAGAAGCTCAACTCCGCAGTGTTCCCGGGACAGCAGGGCGGCCCGCTCATGCACGTCATCGCTGCGAAGGCCGTGGCCTTCAAGGTTGCTGCAGGCGAAGAATTCAAGGAACGCCAGCAGCGCGTGTTGGAAGGTGCGAAGATCCTTGCCGAGCGTTTGAACGCTCCTGATGTTGCCGAAGCAGGCGTGTCAGTGCTGACCGGCGGCACCGATGTGCACCTGGTCCTCGTTGACCTGCGCAACTCCAAGCTGGACGGACAGCAGGCCGAAGACCTTCTGCACAGCGTTGGCATCACCGTCAACCGCAACGCCGTCCCGTTCGACCCGCGCCCCCCGATGGTCACCTCCGGCCTGCGCATCGGCACCCCGGCACTGGCAACCCGCGGCTTTGGTGCCCCGGAGTTCACCGAAGTTGCCGAAATCATCGCCGCGACGCTGAAGGGTGGCGCCGACGTGGACGCACTAAGCGCTCGTGTCAAGGCCCTGACCGCCAACTTCCCGCTCTACCCCGGCCAGGAAGAATGGTAAAAATGTCCACAGCTCAAATCCTTGATGGCAAGGCCACCGCCGCTGCCATCAAAGCCGAACTGACCGTACGCGTGGCAGCCCTCGCTGCCCGCGGTGTCACGCCGGGCCTGGGCACCATCCTGGTCGGCTCGGATCCGGGCTCCCAGTGGTACGTGGGCGGAAAGCACAAGGACTGTGCCGAGGTCGGCATCAAGTCCATCCGCATCGACCTGCCGGAGTCGGCCACCCAGGATGAAGTCCTGGCCGCCGTCCGCCAGCTCAACGAGGATCCCTCCTGCACGGGCTACATCGTCCAGCTTCCCCTGCCGGGACACATTGACCAGGACGTGGTGCTTGAAGCCATCGACCCGGACAAGGATGCCGACGGACTGCACCCGATGAACCTGGGCCGCCTGGTGGCCAATGTGAACCGCCCCATGACGTCCCCGTTGCCGTGCACACCCAAGGGTTGCATCGTGTTGTTGGAGCGCCACGGAATTTCACTGGCCGGCAAGCGCGTGCTGGTGGTTGGCCGCGGCGTGACGATCGGCCGGCCCATGGGCCTGCTGCTCACCCGACGCGACATCAACGCCACCGTGGTGCTGGCCCACACCGGCACGAAGGACCTGGCCGCTGAACTGCGCCAGGCTGACGTGGTGATTGCTGCCGCCGGCGTGCCACACATGATCAAGGCCGCGGACTTGTTGCCCGGAGCCATTGTCCTGGACGTCGGCGTCAGCCGCGTGGACAACGGCAGTGGAAAAGCTGTTGTCACCGGGGACGTGGAGCCTGCAGCCGCCGAGGTGGCCAGCTGGATCTCCCCGAACCCGGGAGGTGTGGGCCCCATGACCCGGGCCATGCTGCTGGCCAACGTGGTGGAGGCTTCCGAGCGCGCCGCAGCCTAGCTGCTGCTTTTGAGCACGCACCACCCGCGTCGGGGTGGCCGACGGCGGAACTCTGGTTCCGCCGTCGGCCGCCCCGTTGCATGGTGGGGCAAGGAAATTACCAGTACATGATCGAGGTGTGCCCGGACAATCCGGCCCAGTACAAGCGCAGCCGCGCCACATATCTGCGGTCCTTGAACAGTTTCACCTTGCAGGAGGTGTTGCGGTCTTGCCCGCTGTCGTCGTCGGCCGCCAGATGGCGCAACTCGCCGTCCACCTCCTCAAACAGCACCAGCACGGTGTCCGCCAGGCCAAAGGTGGACAGCTGGTATTCACGGGTTTCCTCCGGAACAACGGTGAAGTTCGCCTGCTCGCCGGGCTTTAGCGAGAGCGGAACCGAACAGAACGCCGTCAGGAACCGTTCTGCCGTGGTCAGTGCAGGATAGAACCGGACGGCCCATTCCTTGTCGTCGTCGGAGAGCCCGCCTGGAGGGGTCAGTCCTTGCCGGTACCGTGCCGGCTCCTTGATGAGTCCGGCCGGGAACCTGTACTCCATGACCGAATCCGGGTCCCAATCAGACCCCTCGACCTCTTGCGGGCTGAGCTTTTGCAGCACGTTGTGGAAAGTCTGTTGCCGGGACCAGTTGTTGGGGGAGCCGGCAAAGTAGCTGTACACCTTTGGCTCGTCCCACTCAATCCCGGCGAAGGGGTTTTGGTGTTCGTGCGGCATGCCCAGCGTGTGCCCGATCTCATGCAGGGCGGTGGAGCGGCCGTAGTCGTCAGTGAGGTCCCAGCCAAAGTTCATGGTGGGATTGGTGCTGGCAATCCCCAACACATCGCGGCCAATGTAGGACCAGGCGCCGTCCGACTGGTCAAAGGCGATCCTGACCTCGGCTTCGCTCCGGGCGGTCGCTTCCACGAAGTCCAGCCCCAGACCCAACGACTTCCAGTGCGAGAAGGCATCCCTGACCGCCTGCTTTTGCGGTTCGGGGCCCTCGAAGAACCAGTATCGCAGCACAGTTCCGTTGACCCATTGGGCATCCATTTGGCGCACCAGCCGGGCCCGCTGATCAGGGATGCCCGTGGGGAAATGCCGTGGCGGGCGCGGTTCGGCCTTGCAAACAGGGCGGTTGTCCAAGAATTCCATGATGGTCCTCCTTGACCACTGAGGCACGGCTGGCGAAGAACGGCGGCCGTGCGATCCACGGGATGAAAGCAACACCTGCGTGCAACACGTTGTGTGCAAGCTGTCTCCTCAGGCTACCCCCGTGCACCGACAAACACCCCAGCGGACTTTTCACGCGGCTGCCACAGCTCTGCGCCAGTGCTAGTTTTGCCGGCGGTGTTGAAAGAGTGCCGCCTGCACGCGCGACTCCAAGCCCAGTTTCGCCAGTACTCGCGAGACGTGCGTCTTGACCGTGGCCTCCGAAATGCCCAGCTGCCTGCCGATGGAATAGTTGCTCAGACCGTCCCCCAACGCCTCAAAAACCTCCCGTTCCCGCATGGTCAAGGTCTCCAGCTCCGACCTGGGATGCCGGTCCGTCTCGTGTCCGGGGGTGAGGGCTGCGGCGACGATCCGGGCCGTGACCTCCGGGGAGATGACCTGCCGGCCGGCGTCCACACTGCAGATCGCATCGGTGATCGCTGCCGGTTGGGCACTTTTGAGCAGGAACCCGACCGCTCCGGCACGCAGAGCCCCGAACAAGTAGGAATCGTGGTCGAAGGTGGTCAGCACCAGCACTTTCGAGAGTCCTTCGGCGCAGATGACTTTCGTTGCCTCCACACCGTCCAGCACGGGCATTCTCAGATCCATGAGGACAACGTCCGGCTCCAGTGCCCGCGCCATGCCGACGGCGCTGGCACCGTCAGCGGCTTCGCCCACCACTTCCATGTCTTCGGCCGTGTCCACGACCATGCGCATGCCAAGCCTGATGGCAGCGTGGTCATCGACCAACAGGACAGTGATGCGACGTTTGATGGACTCATTGGCCGCATTGGGCTCGAAGCCGTGGGTCACGGGGTCGGGGGAAACGCTCATGCTTGACCTTCTTCGTGGCTGTTGATGGCAGGGGTGCCTGCAGGCTGCGTCGGTGTGTCTGCGAGCGGTGTTTCTGCGAGCGGTGTGGCTGCCTGCGGGGCAGGGATGGGCAACCGGAGCACCACCTTCCACAGGCCGGCAACGGGCTGGGCCGTGAGGGTTCCGCCAGCATGGGCGGCACGAAAATGCATGCTAGGAATGCCTGTGCCGGTACTGCTTGGCGGCATGAGCTGCGTGGAATCCTGGCCTGGAGCAGGGACCGCGGACGTTTTTTGTCCAGTGTGCGGGAGGGGATTGGACACGGCCAGGACAACGCTTGGGGAAATCTCCGGTGCTCCGGGACCGGCGCAGGAGACGGATTCGGCAGCAAGCACTACGTCCACCGCCTGGCCGGGGGCGTGCTTGGCAGCATTGGCCACTGCTTCGGCAGCGACGCGGTAAACGGCAGCCTGGAGCGGCAGCTTCAAGGACTCCCCGGCGTCGTCCAAGGAATTTGAGTACCGCAGCTCCATTCCGGTATTGCGGTACTGCCTGAGTAATCCGTGCAGGTCACTGAGTTGCCCGCCCGCTTCCGCCAGAACACCGGTGTGGAGGAGCCGGATCATGCTGTTGAGTTCCTCCAAACCGGCGACACTCTCGTCCCGGATCTGGTGCAGCAGCGCAGCACCGGAGGAAATTGTGCCGGGGGGAACAGGGCCGGTGAGAGTTGAAGACGGGTTGGCAGACATGTGCAGGGCAGCGCCTGACTGCAGGGCAGCGCCTGACTGCAGGGCGATGGCGGAGAGCCGGGCGGAGACGACGTCGTGAAGTTCGCGGGCCATGTGCTGGCGTTCGCGTTCCAGGGCGAGGTCGTGGGCACTGCGTTCCGCGAGCAGGCGCTGCTCGGCCGCGTCCTGGAGCGCATCCGCCCGGGCAGACTCGCT
The DNA here is from genome assembly GCF_030063185.1 of Arthrobacter sp. H35-D1. Taxonomy (GTDB): domain Bacteria; phylum Actinomycetota; class Actinomycetes; order Actinomycetales; family Micrococcaceae; genus Specibacter. The sequence goes on along the minus strand of NZ_JASISP010000002.1, from coordinate 211,542 downwards.
GTCGGCCAGGAGGTTGGCCTTGCGCAGGTTCCCGGCCCACTCCACGGGGGTCAGCAGCGTGACAACGGCAATGAGGGCCGCTGCGATGGTGGTGGACGCGCTTTGGGAAACGATAAAGGCAGCCAGCACCAGCACAACTGTCAAGATCCAGGCGGCGCGGGCCGACAGTTGGGATGCCCGGGGTGTTGCGAAGAGGACAAGTGAAAAGAAGAACTCAAAGGCAAGCACGAACGCACCGGCATGACCAGCCAGCGCCAATCCAATGACGGCAAGGCCACACATCCAGGCCATGGCCGTGGGAAAGACGCGTCGGAGCAGGACCCCGGCACAGCCCAGCAAGGCAAGCGCGGCCCAGGCCGAGGCGAGGGCGGGCACCCGCAGATCGCCGGTGGCGGAGAGATTGACAGCGTCAAGCAACCAGAAGGCGGCGAAATAGCCGCCGGCCAGGGCCATGTCCTCCACTTTGATGTTCACCATGCGGCGCACTGAAAGTTGCAGGTATCCCCGGCGAAGGCGGCCGAACGCCGGCGTCGCTGCGGCCGGAGCCGTGAGTTCGTCCATTGGCCCATCTTCCGCTGCGGTGTTGCCCGCAGGCAAGCCGGTGCCCCTGATCTGCAACTAAGGGATGAGCCCTCCATGGCCCGGATGGCCGACGCCGAAAACCGGCAGAATGGCCAAGCTGGGTTCATGACAATCGTAATTTACGTTCAATTGACGGTCCTGGCGCTCATCGACAGCACAAGCATTGGGACCCTGCTGATCCCGCTGTGGCTGCTGATGCGCCCGGATGCGAAGCGGTTGGCTCCGCGAATTCTGCTGTTCCTGGGCGTTTTGGCAGGCTTCTACCTATTGTTGGGAGCGGCTGTGCTCAGCGGCGCGGGCTGGGCCCTTGGTGGTTTGGGGGCCGGCTCATTGACACGCATCCCTGCCATCCAATGGGGCATGGCCATTGGTGGTGGCGCCATGCTGGCGTACGCGTTGCTCGCCGATTTGGGGAAGAAGCGCTCAAAGCAAGCGGCTGTCGCAGCCGCTCCTGCAGCAGGGGCCGGGTCCACCTCCGGCCACCCCGACGCCCCTGCCCCTGATACTGCCCGTGCCACGGCCCCTGCCGCTGCTACTGCCCCTGCACCGGCTCCCGGCGAGCAACGGTGGCAGGCGCGCCTGGGGACGGCACTGCGCAGTCCCGGCGGCATTGTGGTGCTGGCGCTGCTGGCGGGGTTGCTGGAGCTTCCCACCATGCTGCCCTATTTGGCGGCGATTGGCTTTCTGACAAGTTCGACGTTGCCGGTTTCGGCCCAGCTGCTTGTCCTGTGCGTCTATTGCCTGGTCATGCTCATTCCCGCACTGGTGCTGCTGGTCCTGCGCCTGGTCCTTGGCGAGAGACTGGATGCCGTCCTGCAACGCCTCGGCGCCAAGGTGGGCAAATTCTCGGCGGGGACGTTGCCGTGGGTGGTGGGAATTCTCGGGTTCCTGCTGTTGCGTTCGGGGCTTTCGCTGCTGGCACCGATGGCTCCCTGGAACCCCTCCAAGTAGGGCAGGGCGGGCGTCCAGCCCCGGCTCGTTCGCCTTTGGTGGAAGCAGGTCCCGGGGTGCCCCGGGATTTGAGAGAATGGATGCATGACTTCTCTTGGAACCGGCAAAATGTCCAAACCCGGCAAATTCACTGGCATGGGCACGATTGTGCTGGCCCTAGTTTTCTTGGTGGCGCTGGTGTTTGCCGCCAACAACAGCACGGTGCTGGGTTGGGTTATTGCCGTCATCGCCTTCGGCTGGCTGGTCCTGTCCACGGTGGTGTACATCGGCGTGCACAAGGCCGCCGCCTTTGGTGCCCGGCAGGTGCACCTGGCGCAGGCGCAGATGGCACAACAGAACAGTGCCAATGCCCCGTCCGACGGCGGCACCCGCCTCGTGTCGCAGGAGTCCGGTTCGCGCTCGGCCGAGAAGGCGCGCGAACTCAAGCTGGACCACTCCTTTAAAATCATCAACGTCCAGACGGGAGTGGTGCGCGAATACCTGGGCAAGGATGCGGACATGGTGGCCCGGGCCTTGGACACCATTGACATTACCGCCGCCAACGGACGCGGCATGATCAACCCCAACTGGGAAGCCCAGGAAGCCAAGATGGATGCTGCCATGGCCAAGAAGAACGCCGAGCGCCAAGCAGCCGCCGGGCAAAAGACGGACGGCAAGGGAACTGGCGAGGATCCGGTCAGCGGAGTCATCATAGACTGATTGCCCTACGTCAACTGTCGCAGCTTCGCTGCAGTCAAGGCAGCGAAACGCATGCGCGGAAAACGGAATCGCCAGCCGCTGCAGGTAAGGTGGATCAGGTGAGCAAAGGTATTCAAAACGGTCGGTTGAGGATCGCAAGCGTCAATGTCAATGGCATTCGTGCCGCCTACAGAAACGGCATGGGTCCGTGGCTGGCGGAGCGGGACGTGGACATTCTGTGTCTGCAGGAAGTGCGGGCGCCCGACGCCATTGTGGAGGGCTTCCTCGGCGAGGACTGGCACCTGCTCCATGCCGAGGCTGAAGCCAAGGGCCGGGCAGGGGTGCTGATCGCCACCCGCAAGGACGTGCTGGAGCCCACGGCGACCCGCGTTGGCATCGGCGACGACTACTTCGCCACCACCGGGCGCTGGGTTGAAGCCGACTACGCACTGACGGCGTCCGACGGCACACCCACCACGCTGAGCGTTGTCAGCGCCTATGTGCATTCAGGCGAGGTGGGCACCCCCAAGCAGGATGACAAGTTCCGTTTCCTTGACACCATGATTGGCCGACTGCCGGAACTGGCAGCAGGAAGCGACCACGCCTTGGTGGTGGGCGATCTCAACGTGGGCCACACGACGTTGGACATCAAGAACTGGAAGGGCAACGTCAAGCGAGCGGGCTTCCTGCCCGAAGAGCGAGCCTACTTTGACAGGTTCCTGGGCGAGGAGATCGGCTACAAGGACGTGGCCCGCGAACTCGCCGGCGAAGTGGACGGGCCCTACACGTGGTGGTCCAACCGCGGACAGGCTTTCACCAACGACACCGGCTGGCGCATCGACTACCACATGGCCACGCCCGCTCTCGCGGAAAAAGCGGTGACATCGGTGGTGGATCGGGCCGAATCCTACGAAACCCGATTCTCCGACCATGCCCCGCTGGTCGTTGACTACAAGTTCTAAAGGACCCACGCTTACATGAGTGAAATCTCCGCACGCCCCCGCGTGCTGTCGGGCATGCAGCCCTCCGGCGATTCCCTGCACCTGGGGAACTACCTGGGCGCCCTGGTCAACTGGGTGAAAAACCAGGAAAACTACGACACCCTGTTTTTCATCCCGGACATGCATGCCATCACAGTGGCACAGGATCCCGCCGAACTGCGGGCCCGCACCCGCAAAACGGCCGCCCAGTACATTGCCGGCGGCATCGACGTGGAAAAGTCCACGTTGTTCGTCCAGTCGCATGTGCCCGAGCACGCCCAGCTGGCCTGGGTGCTGAACTGCATCACCGGCTTTGGCGAAGCCTCGCGCATGACCCAGTTCAAGGACAAGTCGGCCAAGGGCGGTGCCGAGATGGCCAGCGTCGGACTTTTCACCTACCCCGTGCTGATGGCTGCGGACATCCTGTTGTACCGCCCCGAGGGCGTGCCCGTCGGAGACGACCAGCGCCAACACGTGGAATTGGCCCGCGACCTGGCCACGCGCTTCAACCACCGCTTCGGCGAAACGTTTGTGGTGCCGGAGGCCTTCATCCAGAAGGAGGGCGCCAGGATTTACGACCTGCAAAATCCGACGGCGAAGATGTCCAAGTCCGCTTCGGGCCCCAACGGGTTGATCAACATTCTTGACGAGCCCAAGGTGACAGCCAAGCGCATCAAGTCGGCCGTGACCGACACTGACACCGTCATTGCGCACGACCGGGCGGCCAAGCCCGGCGTGACGAACCTGTTGGAAATCCTCTCAACCCTGACGGACAAGCCGATGGACAAGCTGGTGGCCGAGTACGAAGGCAAAATGTACGGGCACCTGAAAGTGGATGTGGCCGACGCCGTGGTGGAACGCCTTGAACCGATCCGCCGGCGCACCCTTGAACTGCTCGATGATCCGGGCGAACTTGATTCCCTGCTGGCCCGCGGTGCACAGAAGGCCCGGGACATCGCGTCGCCCACCCTGGCCGATGTGTACGCCAAGGTGGGCTTCCTGCCACCTCTCGGCGCGGTCGGCTAGCCATGCCCGGCATCGCTCGGAGACGGGCCCCCGACGCTCCGCAGGAGTACAACCTGGGCGTCATTATTTCGCTGCCACCCGAACTCGCTGCCGAACTCAGCGCGCGGCGGGTGTCCTACTCAGGGCCGGATGCCGCCGTCGTTCCTCCCCACATCACGCTGGTTTCCGGGCGGGCGTGCCGCTCATGGGAGGACGCGGCTGCGCATGTGCGCAAGGTCGCCGCAGCGGCGGAACCGTTCATGCTCTCATTGCGCGGGACGGGAACGTTCGAGCCACTTTCGCCGGTGATTTACTTGAACGTGGGTGCCGGGGCACAAGCATGCACCACACTGCACGAACAACTGGTGACAGGGCCGCTGGAGCACTTGCCGGCGTTTGATTTTCATCCCCATTTGACCATTGCACACGACCTTGACGAGCACGTCATGTCCCGAGCCAAGAATGAAATGGCCGGGTTCCAGGCGGAGTTCGAGGTGCGAAGCGTTGGGCTTTTTGATCAAGTGTCCGGCGGGTGGGTACTGCGAGAGGAGCTGAATCTTGGCGAAGGGCGAAAGAACTGAGTCCGTGCCCGTGCGCGGTCAGTTTCTTGGGTTCGCTGCTCCCGGCGTGAGCGCCAAGCGGCCCATGGCCGCCTCGGCAAAGCCTCCGCCCAGTCCGCTTGACCACAGGGCGCTGAGAGCGTGGTCCGAGGCCAAACACGCGGCCTTCATCGACACGCGCAAGCAGGGAAAGTTCCTGGCGCAGGCGGCCGCCTTGATGCAGTGGACCCTGGCGTGGGCTGCAACCACGTTCCCGCTGCGGGTATGGAATGTATATATCCGGCGCCGCGGACCGCTGCTGGCTGCTGGCAACGCTTACCTGATGTTCTTCTCCGTCGGTGCCATGTTGGTTGCCGGTTTCGCCATTTTTGGCATCGTGGCTTCGGACAACGACGCGCTGCGCGATGCCGTCATCGACCTTGTAGCAGACAGTACCCCCGGCCTGATCAACACCGGACAGGGGGGCTTGGTCACACCGGAACAGCTGCTCGGCACAGGAAGCTTCGGTGCGACCCTGGTGATCTCGTTGATTGCCCTGCTGTTTACGGCCATGGGATGGATCAACGGCTTGCGCGAGGGCATCCGGTCGTTGGTGGGACTGGCCCGTGACAGGACCAATCCGGTGCTGTCGAAGCTCAGGGATGCTTTCACCTTGCTCGTGCTGGCCGTTGCGCTGGTGCTGACAAGCGCCCTGGGCCTGCTGAGCAGTGCCGCCATGGACACCATCAACAACTTCCTTGGTTGGGGAACTTTCCTGACAAGCGCCACGGCACAAATAAGTTCTGTGCTGTTGATGTTTATTTTGGACGTTGCCGTGTCCATCATCATGTTCAGCATCGCCGCCCGCGTTCGCATGCGGGGCAAGGTGCTTTTCCTTGCCGCCGTGTTTTCCGGGGCGGGCGCCACCGTGCTGCGTTTCTTCAGCGCCATGCTCCTGAGTGGAATCACCAACAACAAACTGTTGGCTCCTTTTGCGGTGATCCTGGGCTTGTTTGTTTGGTTCTACCTGCTCAGCCAGGTGTATTTGCTCTCCGCAGCGATTGGGGCTGTCAGGTCCGCGGATCTGCGCCCCCGTCCCGCCCGCCATTGAGGTTGGCGACCCAAGCAAATCTGTGCTGCAGTTGTTGGACGAAAAACACAGAAAATCCATGGTTTCGGTCCAATAACTGCACCACAGATTCCGGGGTGAGGCTTGAATGCTGCCTTGGGAACGCAAAAGCGCCGCCCCCAAGGGGAGCGGCGCTTTTGCTGATCGGGCTGTGCTGAAACCCTAGATCTGGCGGGACAGGATGGCCTGCTTGACCTCTGCGATGGCCTGGGTGACCTGGATGCCGCGGGGGCATGCTTCAGTGCAGTTGAAGGTGGTGCGGCAGCGCCACACGCCTTCCTTGTCGTTGAGGATTTCCAGGCGCATGTCGCCGGCGTCGTCGCGCGAATCAAAGATGAAACGGTGTGCGTTGACAATGGCGGCCGGGCCAAAGTACTGGCCGTCGGTCCAGAACACGGGGCAGGAAGAGGTGCACGCGGCGCACAGGATGCACTTGGTGGTGTCATCAAAACGCGCGCGCTCTTCAGCGGACTGCAGGCGCTCCTTGGTGGGGGCGTGGTCGCGGTTGACAAGGAACGGCATGACCTCGCGGAAGGACTGGAAGAACGGCTCCATGTCCACAATGAGGTCCTTCTCCACGGGCAGGCCCTTGATGGGCTCGACCAGGATCGGCTTGGACGTGTCAAGGTCCTTCAGCAGCGTCTTGCAGGCCAGGCGGTTGCGGCCGTTGATGCGCATGGCATCGGAACCGCAGACACCGTGTGCACAGGACCGGCGAAAGGACAGCGAACCGTCCTGCTCCCACTTGACCTTGTGCAGGGCATCCAACACGCGGTCGGTGCCGTACATGGTCATGGTGAAGTCTTCCCACTTGGACTCTTGGGAGAATTCGGGGTCGTAGCGGCGAACGCGCAGGGTGACCTCGAAGGTGGGGATTTCCCCGCCACCGCCGAGGTGGGCGGGAAGTTCAACCTTGGATGCCGGCTCCGGGGCGGTTTCGGCAGTTTCGATGTTGCTCATTAGTACTTCCTTACCATCGGCTGGTAGCGCGTGACGACAACGGGCTTGGTCTCCAGACGGATTCCGGCGATGTTCTCGGCGGAACTTTCGGTGGTGACCGCCACATCCTTGAATGCCATGGAGTGTTTCATGAACTTCTCGTCGTCGCGATCCGGGAAGTCCTCGCGGTAGTGTCCACCACGGGATTCCTGGCGGTGCAGGGCGGCAACTGTCATGACCTTGGCCAGTTCCAGCAGGAAGCCCAGTTCAACGGCCTCGAGCAAGTCAAGGTTGAAACGCTTGCCCTTGTCCTGGACGGTGATCCGCGAGTAGCGCTCCTCGAAGGAGGCGATGTCGGCCAACACCTTGTCGATGGAGGTGGCCGTGCGGAACACCTGCATGTTGGCATCCATGGTGTCCTGCAGTTCCTTGCGAATCATGGCAACCTTTTCGCCGCCGTCGGAGATGCGAACGTGCTCCAACAGGGCCACCGTGTCAGCCTCCGGGTTCTCCGGCAGGTCCACGAAATCGGCGCCCTTGGCGTATTCGGCGGCGGCCACTCCGGCGCGCTTGCCAAACACGTTGATGTCCAACAGGGAGTTGGTGCCCAGGCGGTTGGAGCCGTGGACGGATACGCAGGCCACTTCACCGGCTGCGTACAGGCCGGGGATGATGGTGTCGTTGTCCTGCAGGACCTCGGTGGTGATGTTCGTGGGAACACCGCCCATGGCGTAGTGGGCCGTGGGGAACACGGGGACCGGCTCCGTGTAAGGCTCCACACCCAGGTAGGTGCGGGCAAATTCGGTGATGTCCGGCAGCTTGGCGTCAATGTGCGCCGGCTCCAGGTGGGTCAGGTCAAGGAGCACGTAGTCCTTGTTCGGTCCGCAGCCGCGGCCTTCACGAACTTCGTTGGCCATGGACCGGGCCACGATGTCACGCGGTGCCAAGTCCTTGATAGTCGGGGCGTAGCGCTCCATGAAGCGCTCACCTTCGGAGTTGCGCAGGATGGCGCCCTCACCGCGGGCGGCCTCGGAGAGCAGAATGCCCAAACCGGCCAGGCCTGTCGGGTGGAACTGGAAGAACTCCATGTCTTCCAGCGGGATGCCCTTGCGGAACGCAATGCCCATACCGTCGCCGGTCAGGGTGTGGGCGTTGGAGGTGGTCTTGAAGACCTTGCCCGCGCCGCCGGTGGCCAAAATGACGCTCTTGGCCTGGAACACGTGCAGTTCGCCGGTGGCCAGGTCGTAGGAGACCACGCCGGCTATCCGCTTTTGCAGGTAGACGGTGCCGTCTTCGCGGGTGGCTTCCTCATCCACTGTGAGCAGGTCCAAAACGTAGTACTCGTTGTAGAACTCAACGTTGTGCTTGACACAGTTTTGGTACAGGGTCTGCAGGATCATGTGGCCCGTGCGGTCCGCTGCATAACAGGCGCGGCGCACAGGCGCCTTGCCGTGGTCGCGGGTGTGGCCACCGAAACGGCGCTGGTCAATGCGGCCCTCGGGCGTGCGGTTGAAAGGCAGGCCCATCTTTTCCAGGTCAATGACGGCGTCGATGGCTTCCTTGGCCATGATCTCCGCAGCGTCCTGGTCCACCAAATAGTCGCCGCCCTTGACCGTGTCAAAGGTGTGCCATTCCCAGTTGTCTTCTTCCACATTGGCCAGTGCCGCGCACATGCCGCCCTGGGCTGCGCCGGTGTGCGAACGGGTGGGGTAGAGCTTGGTCAGGACGGCGGTGTGGGCACGCTGGCCGGATTCAATGGCGGCACGCATTCCTGCGCCACCGGCCCCGACGATTACGACGTCGTATTTGTGGACCTGCATACTGGATGCTCTTTCTCTCATTTACTGCATTAAAAACTGGTGTTCACTTCATGCGTTCCCGAAGCCAAGGCCCCAGGGCATGTTCCTTGAGGGTGGGTCAGGGAACGGTGCAGAAGGACGGAAGATCAATGACGGCGCCCGGAGGGCAAGGGTCAAAGGTGAAGATGACCAGGGTGCCCAAAACAATGATGACGGTCGAGGCAACGTACAGCACGGCCTTGAGGGTCATGCGGGTGCCGTCGCGCTCGGCGTAGTCGTTGATGATGGTGCGCACGCCGTTGCTGCCGTGCAGCATGGCCAACCACAACATGGCCAGATCCCAGATCTGCCAGAAGGGGTCGGACCACTTGCCGGCGACGAAACCAAAGTCAATGGCGTGGATGCCTTCGCCAACCATCAGGTTCACAAACAGGTGCCCGAAGATCAACACGATCAGCACCACGCCGGAGAGACGCATGAACAACCAAGCGATCATCTCAAAGCTGGAGTGCGAGGCCTTGTTGCGCTTGTATTTGGGCGACTGCGCGCTGTTGGAGCGGGGCGCAGCGATGGAATTCGAGCTCATGCTAGTTCCCTCCGAAGAAATTGGAGAAGACAATGGTGAGGTGGCGGATCAGGAACGGAATCATCGTCACTGCCCACAAGCCGAGCACGGCCCACAGCATCTGGCGCTGGTACTTCGGCCCCTTTTTCCAGAAGTCGACGGCAATGATGCGCAAGCCGTTAAAGGCATGGAACACGATTGCTGCGACGAGGGCGGCCTCGCCCAACCCCATGATGGGGTTCTTGTACGCCCCAATAACTGCTGTGTACGCTTCCGGAGACACTCGCACCAAAGAGGTGTCCAGGACGTGCACCAACAAGAATATAAAAATCACTACACCGGTAATCCGGTGTCCCACCCAGGACCACATGCCTTCTCGGCCGCGGTACAGAGTGCCAGCTGGTTTTGTCGGCACTGAATAAACCTTCCCTGCATCACCGTTGCGCTGGCGTGGTTCCACGCGGGGAAACGCACACGGCGTGAGCACTCATACTTGAGCCTAAATTTAGGCTTAGCTAACAGCATATTCAACTTAGGCATTCCTTGCCCTATGCAGTAAATCACAGCTTGGTCTCAAATCGTTGTTGTATAAGGGGCAGCAGCTGCGTCGGGAAGCACGACGGCGGGCTGCGGGACTGCGACCCTGGGCGAAAGTTTGCTGCCAAACGGCCACGGCTTCGGGCAACCGTGCCCTTTGATCGCTTATGGTTGAGATGATGAATACGCAAAATTTGCCTGCTCCGGGATCCTCCGCAGCGGACCCCATGGACAGGTTTTATGCAGTGATCCCGGCGGGCGGGGTGGGTACCAGGCTGTGGCCGTTGTCGCGGGCTGCGGCGCCGAAGTTCCTGCATGACCTCACCGGCAGCGGCAGCACCCTGATTCGTGCCACCTATGATCGGCTGGAGCCGATCAGTGGCAGCAGGGTCCTGTTGGTGACGGGGGACGCGCACCGGGAAGCGGTGTGCCGTCAGCTTCCCGAGGTTGCCGATGAGAACCTGGTGTTGGAGACCGAGCCGAAAGATTCCGGTGCGGCGATTGGTTTGGCGGCGGCGATTCTGTTCCTGCGCGACCCGGACACCATTATGGGTTCCTTTGCCGCGGATCAGGTCATTAGCCCGGTGGAAAAGTTTCAGGACGCGGTCCGTGAGGCCATTTACACGGCAGCTACCGGGAAGATTGTCACGATCGGCATCAAGCCCACCCATCCCTCGACTGGTTTTGGTTACATTCGCACCGGGGAGCCTCTGGTGGTGGCTGGCGCTCCGAGCGCGCATTCGGTGGTGAAGTTCGTGGAGAAGCCGAGCCGGGAAGTCGCCGAAACGTACCTTGCCAGCGGTGAGTACAACTGGAATGCGGGCATGTTCGTGGCGCCGGTGGAATTGATGCTGCGGCACTTGAAGGCGAATGAGCCCGAACTCTACGAGGGCCTGATGGAAATTGCGTTGGCCTGGGACACTCCGGAACGGGTGGCCGTGAAGAAGCGGGTGTGGCCCACCTTGCCGAAGATCGCCATTGACTATGCCGTGGCGGAACCGGCGGCCGATGCCGGTGACGTGGCAGTGATTCCGGCGGACTTCAGCTGGGACGACGTGGGTGACTTCGCCGCGATCGCCCGGCTCAGCAGCGCCAAGGAAGTCAAGGACGTGAAGGTCATTGGCGAAGGCGCCCGAGTCTTCACCGAGGACAGCACCGGGATCGTGGTCTCGGACACCAAACGCGTCATCGCGCTGATCGGCATCCAGGACGTCGTGGTGGTGGACACCCCCGACGCCCTTCTTGTCACCACGCGCGCCCACTCCCAACTGGTGAAAAACGCCGTCGCCGGACTCAAGGAACAAGGCGACACCGACGTTCTCTAGTCCCCAATCCCTCCCCAACGGCGTCCGCTGGCGCGTACCCCGTTGGGGCCCCTCGGGATCGTGGGCCCAGTACGCCCCTCCCACTGCTCGCAAGCTCGCGCCGGAGTCCCTCGCGGCCGTGGGCCCAGCACGGTCCACTACGCTGGCGCAAGCCGGGAGTAATGGGCGTACACCAATGACGTCACAGCCGCCGGAAATGGTTAGAGTTTGAAGTGTGCGCAATTACTCGCTGGAAACAGAACAGACTGAGCTGGTAGGCCCGTGGCTTGAGCCCTTGTTGGAAGAGGTCGTTGAATTCAGGCGCGACCTCCACGCCCACCCGGAGCTGTCGTTTCAGGAGTTCCGCACCTCGGGCAAGATCTACGACCGCCTGGTAGCGGCTGGCCTTTCCCCGCGCCGCCTCGACGGCACGGGAGTCATCGTGGATGTGGGGGAGGGGCCCATTTCGACGGCGTTGCGCGGGGACATTGATGCCCTGCCCATTGTGGAGGAGACGGGCTTGCCGTTCGCCTCCCGGAACCACGGCGTCACCCACGGCTGCGGCCACGACTTCCACACCGCCTCCATGCTGGGCATCGCTCTGGTGCTGGCCAAAATGCACGAACACACCCCGCTGGGCGGGCGCATCAGAATCATCTTCCAGCCGGCCGAGGAAACCATGCCCGGCGGGGCGCTTTCCTGCATCGACCAGGGAGCCTTGGACGGCGTGCCGCGCATCATGGCGCTGCACTGCGACCCTCGTGTTGAAGTGGGCAAGATTGGCACGCGGATCGGGCCCATCACCAGTGCCTCGGACACCATCAAGATTGAACTTTCCGGCCGTGGCGGCCATACCTCGCGCCCGCACCTGACCGAGGACCTGGTGTTCGCGCTGGCACAGATCGCCATCAGCGTCCCGGCCGTGCTGTCCCGCCGGGTGGATGTCCGCAGCGGCGTCTCCGTTGTGTGGGGCCAGATTCATGCCGGTTCGGCCCCGAACGCCATCCCTGGCCAGGGTGTCATGGCGGGCACCATGCGCTGCCTGGACCGTGAAGCCTGGCATGCTGCGGGGGAGCTGCTTGACGACGTCGTGCAGCAGGTTGCGGCGCCCTTTGGCGTGGACGTGCACCTTGAACACACCCGCGGGGTGCCTCCGGTGGTCAACTCCGAACACGAAACAGCTGTCATCGAAGCCGCGGCCCGTGCCGAACTGGGCGAGGACACAGTGGTGCTGGCGCCGCAGTCCATGGGCGCGGAAGATTTCGCCTGGTTCCTGCAAGGCATTCCGGGATCCTTGATGCGGCTGGGCACCCATGTCCCGGGCGGGGAGGAGTACGACCTGCATCGAGGCGACTACATCGTCGACGAGCGTGCACTCTCGGTCGGCATCCGCGTGCTCTGCGCTGCTGCCCTGCGCACGTTGCGCGACCCCGCCGATCAGTAGGGCCCACCAGTAGGGCCGATCAATAGGGTCGATCAACAGGGCGGCGGTTGGCGAATCACTTTTATGTAACGGTTCCCCAACGATGGACCAAGGTTCCCGTGGAACACTACCGGCCGGTAGAGAAGTCGCACTAAGGTATGTTGCATAGCGCCGCAATGCAGGGGTGCGCCGAGGCAAGCGGGTTCCCGCCACCGATTCGAACAATGCCGTTCCAATCGTGGGGGACGGCCCCGCACGTGTCTTCGGAGCCCTTCCTCCACTACGGCGGCCCCACACCACATGGAGGAACCGTGAAGAAACTGCTTCTGGACACCGTCAAGCGCGGAGCCATCGTCGGAACGGTGGCAGTGAGCGCCCTCGCGTTGCTGCTCACCAGCTGCGGCGAAGCCCCGCCCGCACCAGGCGGTGGCGGCACGGAAAAGGCGGCGGCCGCAGACTTTCTGGGCTGCATAGTTTCCGACTCCGGCGGATTCGACGACCAGTCCTTCAACCAGTCGTCCTATGAGGGCATGAAAATGGCTGTCAAGGATCTGGGCATCAAGATGAAGGAAGCCCAGTCCGCCAGCACTGCGGATTTTGTGCCGAACCTGAACCAGATGGCCAGCGCCGGCTGCAACCTGACGGTCACCGTGGGCTTCCTGTTGGCCGAGGCCACCGCCGCTGCGGCCAAGGACAACCCCGATCTGCACTACGCGATCATCGATGACGACACCATCAAGGCCGACAACGTGAAGCCGGTGGTTTACGACACCGCCCAGGCCGCGTTCATGGCAGGGTACGTTGCGGCGTCGGTGTCCAAGACGGGCAAGGTCGGCACTTTCGGCGGCATCAACATCCCCACCGTCACCATCTTCATGGACGGATTTGCCGAGGGTGTGAAGTACTTCAATGAAAAGCAGGGCAAGGACGTGAAACTCCTTGGCTGGGACTCGGCCAAGCAGCAGGGCTCCTTCGCGAACACGTTTGAGATCATCCAGGAAGGCACCAAGATCACGAACAACTTGATCTCCGAAGGCGCCGATGTGGTCATGCCGGTTGCCGGCCCGCTTGGCAAGGGTGCCGGCGATGCCATCCTGGCCGCGAACAAGGGCGGCAAGGACGTCAAGCTTGTCTGGGTTGACTCCGACGGCTTCCTCACAGCCCCCACCTACAAGTCCATCCTGCTGACCTCGGTCATCAAGACGATGGGCCAGGCAGTGGAATCCATTGTCAAGGACGATGTCGACGGCAAGTTCGACCCGACCCCATACGTCGGAACCTTGGACAACGGCGGAGTCGCACTGGCCCCGTTCCACGATCTTGACTCGGCCGTCAGTGCCGACACCAAGAGCCAGCTTGAGGAAATCAAGGCCGGCATCATCGACGGGTCCATCAAGGTCGAATCCAAGTCCAGCCCGAAATAAGCGTCAACCGGGGCTCGCCTTTGCGAGCCTCACATGGCCCGTGCCGCATCACCAGCATCATCCGGTGGTGCGGCACGGGCAATGCAGCCGCCTGGCATCATGAAGCTATTGCGAGGCAACCATCCGCAGACGGGCTAAAAACGTTGAAACTTGAACTACGGGGCATCACCAAGAGCTTTGGCACCCTGGTGGCGAACGACCACATCGACTTGACTGTGGAGACTGGGGAGATCCACAGCCTGCTCGGCGAAAACGGCGCCGGGAAATCCACTTTGATGAATGTACTGTACGGCCTGTACGCACCCACGTCCGGGGAGATCCTCATTGACGACGTGCCGGTGCGCTTTTCCGGCCCCGCGGACGCCATGGCGGCTGGCATCGGGATGGTCCACCAGCACTTCATGCTTGTCCCGGTGTTCACTGTGGCGGAAAATGTTGCACTCGGCGCTGAATCCACCTCCTTCGCCGGCATCCTGAATTTGGAGGAGACGCGGAAAAAGGTCCGCGAAATCTCCGCCAGGTTCGGCTTCAACGTTGACCCGGACGCAATGGTGGGCGATCTCCCGGTGGGTGTTCAGCAACGGGTGGAGATCATCAAGGCGCTGGTGCGCGACTCCAAAATTCTGATTCTTGACGAGCCCACAGCCGTGCTCACGCCGCAGGAAACCGACGAGCTCATGGACATCATGGGCCAGTTGCGCGAAGGCGGCACGTCCATCGTGTTCATCTCCCACAAGTTGCGCGAGGTCAAGGCCGTCTCGGACACCATCACCGTGATCCGCCGCGGCAAGGTGGTGGGGTCCGCGCCCCCGTCCACCCCCACCACGGAGCTCGCCACCATGATGGTGGGCCGCGCCGTGAACCTGTCCTTGGAGAAGGAAACGGCCACTCCCGGAGAGGAAACGTTCAAGATCACTGCCCTGACGGTGATGAACGACGCCGGCCAGAGACTTCTCGACAACGTCACCCTGGGCGTCTCCCAAGGCGAGATTCTGGCGGTGGCCGGCGTACAGGGAAACGGGCAGAGCGAGCTGACCGAAGCAGTGCTGGGCTTGCACAGGCATGTCCGGGGCTCCATCACCTTGGAAGGGCAGGAACTGCTGGGAAAGAGTGTCCGTCGGATCCTGGATGCAGGGGTGGGGTTCGTGCCCGAAGACCGCTCCGACGACGGACTGGTGGGGGATTTTTCCATCGCCGAGAATCTGGTCCTGGACCTGTACAAGCAGGCTCCTTATTCCAAGCGCGGCACCATGAACCGTGCCGTTGTCGCGAAAAATGCGGAGGAAAAGGTTGCCGAGTTCGATGTCCGGGCCCAGTCGCCCCAGGACCCGGCACACACACTCTCCGGCGGCAACCAGCAAAAGGTGGTGCTGGCCCGGGAACTCTCCCGGACGCTGAAACTGTTCATCGCCTCCCAGCCCACCCGCGGCGTGGACGTGGGGTCCATTGAATTCCTGCACAAGCGCATCGTGGCAGAGCGGGATTCCGGAACTCCGGTGCTCATCGTCTCGACGGAGCTGGACGAGGTGCTGGAACTGGCCGATCGCATCGCCGTGCTCTTCGGCGGACGGCTCATGGGCATTGTGCCCGGAGACTCCAGCCGCGAACTTCTTGGGCTCATGATGGCAGGGCTGCCCGTGCAGGAAGCACGGGAACAGATTGACCAACAAGGCACGAAAAACCAAGGCACGAACAAGCAGGGCACGACCAACGGCGAAGGGATGGAACCATGAGCGAGCCGGAAATCCTGCCCCCCGCGGGAGCACTGGACAGCAAGGAGGCCGGGGCCGGGGCCGGTGGCCCGAAGGCGCCGTGGAAGACCGACAACGAGGCAAACGGCAGTCAGCTGATGCGGGAAATCGTCAGCGGCAACGCGATGATTTCCGTTTTGGCCGTGCTGGTTGCCCTTGTCATCGGAGGGGTGCTCATCGCCGTCACCGACGAACGGGTTGTCACCGCCTTTGGCTACTTCTTCAGCGATCCGGGGGCCACCTTCGGTGCCATCTGGGCCGCCATTTCAGATGCCTACGGAGCCTTGTGGCGCGGGGCCACCTACGATCCGGGCTCCCGGACCTGGCAGGGCCGGTTGGGCATTTTTGAAACCCTCACTTTCGCCACGCCGCTGATTTTGTCCGGACTGGCCGTGACGCTGGCGTTCCGGGTGGGCCTTTTCAACATTGGTGCGCAGGGCCAAATCATCCTGGGTGCCACCTTTGCCGGCGTCGTCGGTTTCATGATGGAACTGCCTCCGGGCATCCACCTGGCGGCAGTGGTGCTGGCGGGCGCGCTCGGCGGGGCCCTCTGGGGCGGGATCGCAGGATTCCTGAAGGCAAAGACCGGGGCGCACGAGGTGATCGTGACGATCATGCTCAACTACATCGCCATCTCGCTGGTCCTGTACCTGCTCAAGAACCAGCTGCGCGACCCCTCCAGCAGCAACCCCATCAGCCCGCGCATGCATGAAAGTGCCATGTTCCCGCTGCTGCTGGGTCCCAACTACCGGGTGCACGCGGGCCTGATCCTGGCCGTTGCCGCCGTCTTTGTGGTGTCCTGGCTGCTCAACCGCTCAACCCTGGGCTTCGAATACCGTGCGATTGGCGCCAACCCGCGCGCAGCCCGTACGGCCGGCATGCTCGTGTCCCGCGGTTACATCACCGTCATGCTGATCTCCGGTGGACTGGCCGGCCTGGCAGGCGTGACCCAGCTGGCCGGGACGGAAAAAATCCTGGATTCAGACGTCGCCGGCAGCATTGGCTTCGACGCCATCACCGTTGCCCTGCTGGGGCGTTCCAAGCCGTGGGGCACGTTCTTCGCCGCACTCTTGTTTGGTGCGTTCAAGGCAGGGGGCACCTCAATGGCTGTCAACGCCGATGTGTCCATTGACATTGTGGCCGTGGTGCAGTCCTTGATTGTGCTGTTCATCGCCGCGCCGCCATTGGTGCGTTCCATGTTCCGGATCAAGGAAGTACGCCGCGAAGGAGTCCCAGCATGAGCATCGCCGCCCCAACAGACACCGGCAAGGTGCTGGACGCCGTTGCCATCCGCAGCTGGAAAATGCCGATCCTGCTCGGAGTCCTGACGCTTTTCGCCGTCGTTGTCTTCATTGTGCTCGGTCCCGACGGCACCGCAACATTCCGTCTGTCCACCAGCAACGACGCCTGGCAGCTGCCCAATGTGGTGCTGCCCGCCAAGGCCCTGGGGATCCTGGTCGCGCTGATCTGCGCAGCCCTGGCATACTTGGCCTACAGCCAGACCAAGACCCGCGGTCGCATCGACACCTGGGTGGTGGTGACGTTCACTGTGGTGTTTGTGGTGGGCTTGATGGTGTGGATCATCGGCGGCACCACCACACAGAACATCACGCTCGTGGGACTCTTCACCGGCGCCATGCTGATCACCACGCCGCTGGTGTTTGGCTCCATGTCCGGGGTGCTGTCCGAACGTGCCGGCGTGGTGAACATCGCCATCGAAGGACAGCTGCTGGCGGGGGCCTTCACTGCGGCACTGGTTGCCTCCATCACCCACAACGCCTATGCCGGCCTGATTGCTGCAGCCGTGGCCGGTGTGCTGGTCTCGGTGCTGTTGGCGTTGTTCAGCATCAAGTACGTGGTGAACCAGATCATTGTCGGTGTGGTGTTGAACGTACTGGTCTCCGGCCTGACCGGGTTCCTGTTCGAAAAGATCATGAAGAACAAGGTGGACGGGGTCACCATCTTCAACAATCCTGCCCACCTGCCCAACATCCCCATCCCGCTGCTTTCGGAGATTCCCATTATTGGGCCCACCCTGTTTCGGCAGTCGATCATTGGCTACTTCATGCTGATCCTTGTCGCGGCCCTCTGGTTTGGCCTGTTCCGGACCCGGTGGGGACTGCGCGTGCGTGCCGTGGGCGAGCACCCCAAGGCGGCTGACACGGTGGGCATCAATGTCAACCGCACGCGTGTGCTCAACGTGCTGGCCGGCGGCGCCGTGGCGGGTGTGGGCGGGGCCTACTTCACGCTGGTGGCGGTCAGCAGTTTCAGCAAGGACATGACGGGCGGGTTGGGGTTCATTGCCTTGGCGGCGTTGATCTTCGGCCGGTGGAACCCCATAGGGGCCGCGCTGGCTGCACTGCTCTTCGGGGTGGCCGGGAACCTGCAAAGCATCCTCTCGCTGGCTGGCACACCGATCGACGGCCAATTCCTGGCCATGCTGCCCTACGCGCTGACCATTCTGGCCGTGTCCGGCTTTGTGGGCAAGGCCATGGCCCCGGCTGCCGACGGCGAACCGTACATCAAGGAGTAGGAACAGGAGTACGAATTGGATCAACACGTGCCCGACGACTGGGAACCTTTGCGCCAAGCTGCCACCGAAGCGCTGGCCCACGCCTATGCGCCCTACTCAAATTTCCCCGTGGGGGCCGCAGCCAGACTGGAAGACGGCAGCATCGTCTCCGGCTGCAACGTGGAAAATGCCAGCTACGGCCTGACACTGTGTGCCGAATGCACCATGGTCGGCGCCGCCCGGATGAACGGCGGCGGGCTCATCACACATTTCTACTGTGTGGATGGCCTGGGTGCCGTGCTCATGCCGTGCGGACGCTGTCGGCAGATTCTTTTTGAATTCAGCACGGTGGAGACACAGCTGATGACTTCAGCAGGGGTGAAAACGATGGACTGGGTCCTCCCGGATGCCTTTGGCCCCCGGGACCTTGCCAGAGCTGCTGCGCCCGAAACCACTAAAATCAACTCCCGGAGCGAGACACCATGAGCAGCAAACGCTATGACGGCCCCAGCTTCGACGCCGTCGATATTATCGGCATCAAGCGGGACAAGGGCACGCTCAGCGGAGAACAAATCCGCTGGACCATCGACGCCTACACGCGCGGTGCCATCGCTGAAGAACAAATGGCCGCGCTGAACATGGCCATCCTGCTCAACGGGATGAACCGGGCAGAAATTGCGCAGTGGACTGCAGCCATGATCGCTTCGGGGGACACCCTTGACTTCAGCGGCCTGCGCAACGCCGCAGGTGCGTCGATGCCCACCACGGACAAGCACTCCACCGGCGGGGTCGGGGACAAGATCACCTTGCCGCTGGCACCCTTGGTGGCGGTTTTTGGGGCAGCCGTGCCGCAGCTTTCCGGCAGGGGACTGGGGCACACCGGCGGCACCTTGGACAAGCTGGAAGCCATTCCGGGGTGGCGCGCCAATCTCAGCAATGAGCAAATGATGCGCCAGCTCTCCGAAGTGGGCGCGGTCATTTGTGCTGCCGGTGCTGGCTTGGCCCCTGCGGATAAGAAACTGTACGCGCTGCGCGATGTGACAGGGACCGTTGAAGCGATCCCACTGATCGCCTCCTCCATCATGAGCAAGAAGATCGCCGAAGGAACCGGTGCGCTGGTCCTTGACGTGAAGGTGGGTTCCGGCGCCTTCATGAAGAGTGTCGACATGGCGCGGGAACTGGCCGAGACCATGGTGGCCCTGGGCAAGGACGCGGGGGTGAACACGGTCGCGTTGCTGACGGACATGTCCACCCCGCTGGGCCTGAGCGCCGGCAACGCCATTGAAGTCCAGGAATCCGTGGAGGTGCTCGCCGGCGGCGGCCCGCCCGACGTGGTGGAACTGAGCGTGAAACTTGCGCAGGAAATGCTCGAGGCCTCGGGCATCCGCGGGGCAGACCCCGCCGCCGCACTAAAGGACGGCCGCGCCATGGACGTGTGGCGCCGCATGATTGCCGCCCAGGGCGGGGACCCCGATGTGGCGCTTCCGGTGGCCCGCGAGTCCGAGGTGGTGTACGCGCCAGCCGACGGCGTGCTGGTCGGTTTGGATGCCCTGAGCGTCGGCGTTGCCGCCTGGCGCCTGGGTGCCGGCCGGGCTCGCAAGGAAGATGTGGTTCAGGCCGGAGCCGGTGTGCGCCTGCACGCCAAGCCGGGAGCGCTGGTGCGGGCAGGGGAACCGCTGATGACACTGTTGACGGACACCCCGGAGAAGTTTGACCGCGCCAAGGAAGCGCTGGCGGATGCCGTGACCATTGCCCCCGTTGGCTCCCGTCCGGCGTCGAAACTCATCATCGACCGCATCAGCTGACCCCGCCACCCCGACGCTCCTGCACCTTTGGGGCGGTTTCAGCCAACGCTCCGACAATCATTGGTGGAGCGTTCGGCAATTGAGCCCCGAAAGTGCAGGAGCGTTGATGAGGGGTGACGGCGTTCCCGCCCGCCACGCGGTGGCCTATGTGCGTGCCTTCCGTGGCCGGCGGGCCGTGGAACCTCCCGGGCAGCGCCGCCATGGGCACGGCATCGCGTCCTTGGGCATCTAGTCCTTCAGGTGGATACCGGCGCTCGGCGGAACGTGGGAAACTTGTGGGAGACAACGACCACAGGACAGGAACCGGCCAGGGTGGATTTTTGGTACATCATCGATCAAATCAACGTGCTGATCGAACACTCCGCCGCCCAATGGTGGGTGATCCCCTTGGTCAGCCTTTTTTGCCTGATCGACGGCTTCTTCCTGTTCCTCCCCAGCGAGACAGCCATCGTGGCCTTGGCTTCCCTCTCCGCACTGTCCGGCGAGCCCAATATTTGGTTGTTGATCGCGGGAGCTTCCGTCGGGGCCGTTGCCGGGGACAACATTGCCTATTTCCTGGGCAAAACGCTGGGCACCACACGGTTCAAATGGATGCGGAAGCCGCGCGGGGCGAGGGCGTTCGCCTGGGCGAGTAGGGAACTGGAAAAACGCGGGGCCATGCTGATTTTCACCGCACGGTACATCCCGGTGGGCCGCATCGCCGTCAACTTCACTGCGGGAGCCACCCATTTTCCGTGGCGCCGCTTCGTGGTGCTCGACGGGATTGCGGTGGTGACTTGGGCCGGGTATTCGGTGGCGGTGGGAACGTTTGCCGGCAAATGGGTCCACGACAATCCGCTGCTGGGTGTGGGCATTGCCATTGCCTTCGCCATTGCCATTGGCTTCCTGGTGGACCACTGCATGAAATACGTCCACCACTTCCTGGAAAAACGCGGCAAGCTGGCACCGCGCCCCGAACCCGGCCTGATGGCGGCCCGGCACGCAGCCGAGGTCCAAGCCGAGGCGGAGGCCGCACGGCTCGCTGCAACGGACACAGCCACAGAATCCATGGTGGGACAGGGCGGCGGCGACGCCGCGGGTGCGCCCACGGCGAACGCAGGCGAAGCCCCCGAGCAAGGCGTGGCTTGCGAAGATCCAGCGGCCGGCCCTGCAACGGAGGCCGGAAACCGCCTCGTGGAGCCGCGCCCGGAGCACGCCAGGGCCCGCGCGGCCGCGTCGGCGGCAACCACGGGCACCCGGCACAACTAGCGCAGCGCCGAACACATCCCTAGAGTGGGCATTGTGACTAACCCAACTTCAGAGCATGCAGCCGTGTCCATCCCCGTTGTGGACCTTAAATCGCTGCCAAAGGTATCCCTGCACGATCATCTGGACGGCGGGTTGCGTCCGGAAACCATCATCGAACTGGCGGCGGAGGTGGGGCACCAGCTTCCGGCCACCGAGCCCGAAGAGTTGCGCGAGTGGTTCGTGAACTCGGCAGATTCAGGGTCGCTTGAGCGCTACCTGGAAACCTTTGACCACACCGTTGCCGTCATGCAGACGCACGATGCGCTGGTCCGCGTGGCCCGTGAATTCGTCGAGGATCTGGCCGAGGACGGGGTGGTGTACGGCGAAGTTCGTTGGGCTCCGGAGCAGCACCTGACCGCCGGGCTGGACTTGGACGCAGCCGTTGAGGCAGTCCAGCTGGGCCTTGAGGAAGGCATGGACGCGGTGGACGAGGCCGGCGGCTACATTGAGGTTGGGCAGATCGTCACTGCCATGCGCCATGCCGAACGCGGCGACGAGATTGCGCAGTTGGCTGTGCGCCACCGCGACAACGGCGTGGTGGGCTTTGACATTGCCGGTGCCGAGGACGGCTTCCTGCCCTCCCGCTTCGCCGACGCGTTTACGTTCCTGGCCGAGAACAACTTCCCCGCCACCGTCCACGCCGGCGAGGGGGCCGGCCTTGACAGCATCCAGGACGCCCTGGTCCACGGCCGCGCCCTGCGCCTGGGCCACGGCGTGCGCATCGCCGAGGACATCCACCTTGACGTCCAGGAAGAGGACGGGAACGACGTCGGCACGCTCACCTTGGGAGATTTGGCCCAGTGGGTGCGCGACCGCCAGATCCCGCTCGAGCTGTGCCCGTCGTCGAACTTGCAGACCGGCGCCATCGCAGCGTTTGGCACCACCTTGGCCGAACACCCCATCGACCTGCTGTACCAGCTGGGCTTCAACGTCACCGTCAACACCGACAACCGGCTCATGAGCGGGGCAACGCTGTCGGGCGAGTTTGGCCGGCTGGTGGAGACGTTCGGCTACGGCCTTGACACGGTGCTGGAGATGACCCTCAACGCCGTGCACGCCACGTTCCTGCCGATGGAAGCCCGCGAACAGCTGGCCGACTTCATCATTGAAAACTTCGAGGACGCCATGGATGAAATGGACGACTTCGAAGACTCCGAAGGCTTTGAAGCTTTTGCCGAGTCGGACCTGGATGATGCAGGGATTGAAGACTGATCCCTTGAACGAAAGCAGCAGGCGGGCCGGATCGTCCACGGATGAAATGGCCCGCCTTGTTGGCGTGGTGGCCGCCTTGCGCGAGCACTGCCCGTGGACGGCCGCCCTGACACACGACTCCCTGACCACCTATTTGCTGGAGGAGTCCTACGAGCTGATTGAAGCCCTGGAAACCGGCCACAGCAACGACATTGCCGCCGAACTGGGAGACATCCTGCTCCAAGTGGTGCTGCACGCCCGGCTGGCCGAGGAGTCCGGCCACTTTGACGTGGACGATGTGGCCCGCGGGCTCAGCGAGAAATTGATCCGCCGCAGCCCCCACGTCTTTCATGCCGACGGAACCCTGCAGGAAACTTTCCCGGCCACAGTCGCCGAGATCGAGGAAACGTGGGAACGCGTCAAGGCCGCAGAACGCGCCGCCGCCCTGATGGATGCTGGCGGGGACCAGGCCGGGGTTCCCTCGCTCGCAGTAAGATTTTCCGCTCGTTCCTCACTGGAAAATCCATCCTCGCTCCGGGAACCCCGGCCCGGCCCCACTCCGTCCGCGCAGGGCCCCTTTGCCGGCATTCCGCGGTCGCTGCCCGCGCTGGCCATGGCGCAAAAGTCCTTGGAACGGGCTGCCCGGGCGGGACTTGCCATGCCCGCTGCGGCGGCCGGGCCGCTGGACGCCGGGCCAATGGGAGGCGGGGACATCGCGACGGAAGGGGAACTCGGAAAGGTGCTCTTCGACGTCGTCCGCGTGGCGCAACAGAACGGGCTTGACGCGGAACGGGCCCTGCGCCTGGCCGTGCTGGACTTTCAGCGGCGGCCCGACACACGCTGACGGCCTTCACCGGGCTTGTCAGCGGGGCGCGTCACCGTCGGCAGGCGCCGCGGGGGCGGGCTGCACCTTCAGCCTGGCCGACCACTTTTCCTCGACACGGCCAACCTTCCAGAACGCCAGTGCCGCGGCCCAGCAGAGAACAAAGATGCCGACGATCACGAATCCGGCCTTGTTGAGGTCAAAAGTGGCCATGAAGTCCCAGAAGGATCCGTGCAGGGCGCCCCATTCCTTCCCCGCCAGACCCAGCACCTCAATGCCGCCGATGAAGAAGCAGATCGCCACGGAGAGGCCGGTGATGGCCAGGTTGTAGTAGACCTTCCTGACCGGGTTGAAGAACGCCCAGGAGTAGGCGAAATTCATAAAGATCCCGTCGAGGGTGTCCAGTAAGGTCATGCCGGCGGTGAACAGGATGGGCAAACACAAGATGGCGTAGAACGGCAGGCTCTGGCTGGCCAGCAGTGCAGTGGTGGACAGCAGCGTCACCTCGGTGGCGGTGTCA
This sequence comes from Arthrobacter sp. H35-D1, assembly GCF_030063185.1. Lineage (GTDB taxonomy): Bacteria > Actinomycetota > Actinomycetes > Actinomycetales > Micrococcaceae > Specibacter. Next base: position 187,798 of record NZ_JASISP010000002.1, on the reverse strand, counting down.
AAACCCAGGCCGAAGACCACCCCCAGCGGGTACATCTTCCATTCCTTGTCGATGGTGTTCATCCAGTGGCCGAAGAAACGGTTCATGAACCCGCGGTTTTGCAGCTGGCGTTCGAGTTCGGTCTCGTTGCAGGAGCCGTGCCGCATTGCACGGAAGACCTTGATGATGCCGACCAGGATCACCAGGTTCAGCAGTGCAATCAGGAACAGGAAGGAAGCGGAGGCGATGGTGCCCAAGATCCCGCCGAATTGCTCCAGTGCGGAGTTGTTGTTCGAGACCGCACCGTAGACGGCCTTCTCCGCCACGACGATGCCCACTCCGATGCCCACCACGATCGTTGAGTGGCCAAGTGAGAACCAGAATCCCACGCTGAGCGGGTGCCTGCCGTCATTCATCAACTTGCGAATGGTGTTGTCGATGGCGGAGATGTGGTCGGCATCGAAGGCGTGGCGCAGCCCCAGCGAGTAGGCCAGGACAGCGATGCCGATGCCCAGGCCCTTGTAGTGCCCGGGGACCACGAAGAGGATGAAGACCGCGAAACCCGCGACATGCAACAAGGCGATCGTGGCAAACATGAACGTGGTCCGCCGTCGTTCCACAGTGCTCATCGATCCTCCCATGGCCTGCTGTTCAGTACTTCCTCAAGTTCAGCGGCGCCTGGTTGAACCAGCGCTCCCGCAACAGTGCCGTGACTGCGTTCATCATCGAAGTGAGCCGGGAGGTGCTCCCGGACAGGGCGCGGACCACGAAGCCGGGCCCGTTCAGCTGCGAGATGCCGGTGAGGGTGTCCGGCTCATGCTCAAGGAGCAACTTCTGCAGTTCTGCAACGAGGACGGCATCCACCCGAGGATCCACCACCAGCAGCGAGCCAAGATGGCTGAACCCCTCCATAAGGGCCAACCCGGAAATGTCCGCAACGGGAAGAGCTGCGACGTCGGAAGTGCCGTCCGACGGGGGAGTGAGCAGCACATTGTCGATGGCCAGCAGCCGGCCGCCATACCGAACCTCGTTGCGCAGCCGCAACTGCTCATAACGAAATGGGCGCCCGTCCGGGGACCATCCAGGGGTGACCACCTCGGCCATGATGAGGGACGCGCTCGCATCCATCTCGATCAGCGCGGACTGCCGGTATGCCGCTCCGCGATAGGCGATGAGCTGGCCCGGGACGTATTCGAGGCAGCTGTGTGCACCCAGGCGCACAGTCATGCGCTGCTCGGCGAACGTGGCCGGCGTCTTGTAGACCTTCGTGGCCGACTGTGTTGTCAGCAGCAGCCGGGCATCCTCGGCCACGGTGATGTCCAGGGTGTAGAGGTCCCCGCCCAAGAACGCGCCGCCCGGGTTGACCACCATATAGCAAACCTGACCGGACTCGTCGAGGTAGTGCGGGCGCAGCACCCGCAGCGCCCCGCGGTGGTACTGCCCGGTGGCCAGGGAGCGGCCGTTGCGGACACCGATGTCCAGACGCAGCTCACCCATGGGCGTTTTTACGGCAGGGTCCGCCCGCATGGCCGTCACGGCTCCAAATCAAGCATGAGCACGTCGTGCCGGATCCACTCGATCACATAGTCAAGCCCCTCGTCGGTCTTCAGGTTCGTAAAGCAGAACGGCCGGTCGCCGCGGAACTCCTTCGAATCGTGTTCCATCACGGACAGGTCGGCGCCGACATAGGGGGCAAGATCGATCTTGTTAATGATGAAAAGATCTGATTTGATCATGCCCTGGCCGGCCTTCCGCGGAATCTTCTCGCCCTGGGCCACGTCGATGATGTAGATGGAAAAGTCGACGAGTTCCGGGCTGAAGGTGGCAGAGAGGTTGTCGCCGCCGCTTTCCACGAACACCACTTGCAGGTCCGGGTGCCGCTGGACGAGTTCGGTGATCGCCGCCGCGTTCATGGAGGTGTCCTCCCTGATGGCGGTATGGGGACAGCCTCCTGTCTCGATGCCGATGATCCGATCCAGCGGCAGGATCCCGGTTTGCGCCAGAATCTTCGCATCCTCGATGGTGTAAATGTCGTTGGTGATGGCCGCCATTGATATTTCGCCGCTCATATGGCGGGTCAGGCGCTCGACGAGCTGGGTCTTGCCGGCGCCGACGGGTCCGCCGATGCCGATCTTGATCGCTTCCATGATGTTCTCCTTGTGCGATTGGTCAAGTGCGCAAATGTGTCAGCTCATGAACATGCGGGCGTGCTGGTACTCGTGGCGCATCTGGGCGATCTCCAGCCCGGGGGCGACGGCGCCCAGATCCTCGGCTTCAAGCGTCATGGCAGTTGCCACCGCCGAGGTGACGACGCCGTGCATGAGCCGCAATACGCGCTGGCCGGCGTTTTGGCCCAGCGGGATGGCACGGACCGCGTTCTGCGTCAGCGTGGTGGCGGTGGAAAAGAAATAGGCGGACATCAGCTGCGCCAGTGGAATTCCCAGCCCGTGCGCAGTCAGTGCGAAAGCGACTGCGGTGTGGCCAGCGCAGCGACCGGCCTTGATCTGGGTCCTGTACTCATCAAGTGCCGGCGCGGGAAAGATGCCCTCGCCGATTTCCAGCATGCGCAGCCCCATTTTGATGCCTGCCCCACGCAACTGCAGCGGCAGCGCCTGGGCGGTGACCCGCCGGTCCAATTCCCAGACGTCCGCAAGTCCGGCACCTTCCAGCGCTTCGGTGGTGAGCCGGATGGCGAGCCCGTCGCTGTACACCAGCTGCTGGTCGATGAAGTGGCGCAGCCAGGCCGCGAAACTGTTCTCGTCATGGACAATCCCGCGGGCCAGGTACGTCTCCAGCCCGAAAGAATGGCTGAACGCTCCCGTGGGCAGCGCCGAATCACATAGTTGCTGCAGTGGCAGCAGGTACGACGGCGAAGGTGGAGGCTGCTGAGCGTCCATCAGTGCGTGTGCTCCGCATGCCGGAACGGCGCGGCCATGACCCGCTCCTGCCGGCTGTAGGGCACCACCAAGTGGTCCAGCAGTTGGACCACCGTGTGGTCGTAGGGGACCACCATGACCTCTGCCCCATAGTCGCTCTCCATGCCGAAGAACTGCGCCTGAAGGTGGCGGTTCCCCAGCTGGTGCGCGACACTGCCCATCTGGAGGACGCTCCGTGGGGCGATGACAAGCACGTCGGTGGGCAGCACAGTTACGACAATCAGGGTCGCGGCATCGCGGAACAGGATGTCGCCGTCGCACAGGTCTCCGTCGCTGCCGGCAGTGGCGCGAAGGCGCAAGCCCACCTCAGTGCCGTGGTCGGTGCACACCCGTTGAATGCGTTTGGACAGGTCCGCACCGGACAGCAGCACTTTTTCAACGTGCATCCCGTCAAGACCGGCGGCCGGCATGTGGTGGACGTTGCCAATGACGGAGTTGACGATCATGGGTTGGACTTTCCTCGGTGTTTTCTGGAACAACTTTCTTAGAACAGGAAGTAGCGCTGTGCCATGGGCAGTTCCTCCACCGGGTCGCAGGTCGCCACGATGCCGTCCACTGTCACGGTGTAGGTTTCCGGATCCACTTCAATGTGCGGGGTTTCGCCATTGAACTTGAGATCGGCCTTTGTCAGCTTTCGGATGCCGTGCACCGGCCGGATCTGCTTGCGCAACCCCAGTTCTGCCGGTACGCCGGCGTCGATGGCGGCTTGGGACAGGAACGTGATGGCGCACTCGTCCACGGCCCTGCCCATCGTTCCAAACATGGGGCGCATGAGTTGAGGTTGGGGAGTGGGGATGGAGCCGTTGGGGTCGCCCATGACGGCAGCGACGATTTGTCCGCCCTTGATGACAAGTGCGGGCTTCACCCCAAAGAAGGCAGGGTTCCACAGCACAAGGTCGGCGAATTTGCCTACTTCGACACTGCCCACCGTGTCCGCGATGCCCTGCGCCAAGGCCGGGTTGATCGTGTACTTGGCGACGTAGCGCTTGAGCCGGAAATTATCGCCCACCGCAGTGTCGCCGTCGAGCTTGCCGCGCTGCATCTTCATCTTGTCCGCCACCTGCCATGTGCGGAGGATGACCTCCCCAACCCGGCCCATGGCCTGGGAATCGGAGGACATGATGGAGAAGACGCCCATGTCCTGCAGCACGTCCTCGGCGGCAATGGTTTCGGGCCGGATTCGGGAGTCCGCGAAAGCCACGTCCTCCGGGATGTCGGGGTTCAGGTGGTGGCAAACCATGAGCATGTCAAGATGCTCTTCGGCGGTGTTGCGGGTGTATGGAAGCGTCGGATTGGTGGAAGCGGGGAGCACGTTGGGCAGTCCTGCGATCTTGATGATGTCCGGTGCATGCCCGCCGCCGGCCCCCTCGGTGTGGAAAGTGTGGATCACCCGGCCGGCGATGGCCTTGATGGTGTCTTCCACAAAGCCGCATTCGTTGAGCGTGTCGGTGTGGATGGCCACTTGCACGTCGTATTCCTCTGCCACCTTCAACGAGTTGTCGATGGCCGCAGTGGTGGCGCCCCAGTCCTCGTGGACCTTCAGCCCGATGGCGCCGGCACGGATTTGTTCGGCGAGTGGCTCGAGAGCGCTGGCGTGGCCTTTTCCGAGCAGCCCGATGTTCATCGGCACCCCGTCCAGTGCCTGCAGCATGCGGCTGATGTGCCACTTACCGGGGGTGAGCGAGGTGGCCTTGGTTCCGGCCGCCGGGCCCGTGCCGCCGCCGATCATGGTGGTGATGCCGGAATCCAGGGCGGTGGGTATCTGGTCCGGGCTGATGAAATGGATGTGGGTGTCGATGCCGCCGGCTGTCAGGATCCGGCTCTCCCCGGCAATGATTTCCGTGCTGGTGCCGATGACAATGTCCACGCCGTCCATGATGTCCGGGTTGCCGGCCTTGCCGATCCGGAAGATATGACCGTCCCGCAGCGCAATGTCCGCCTTGTAAATGCCCGTGTAATCCAGCACTATCACGTTGGTGATCACCGTGTCCGGAACGTCCTCGCCGCGCGCCAGCCGGCCGTTCTGGCCCATGCCGTCACGGATGACTTTCCCACCGCCGAACACCACTTCCTCGCCGTAGACGGTGAAGTCCTTTTCAATCTCCAGGAAAAGGCCCGTATCTGCCAGGCGTATGGCGTCACCAATCGTTGGCCCGTACAGATCCGCGTATTGTTTCCTGCTCATCTCGAAGCTCATGCGGACGCCTCTGCGCTGTCGGGGCCGGCGTCGTTTAGCTGCCTGTCCACATCCAACGGGCCGTTGACCCCATTGGCAAGGCCATGCACTTCCCGCCTGCCAGCCAGCGCCACAAGCGGCACCGTTTTTGCATCCCCGGGTTCGAACCGGACGGCCGTGCCGGCCGGAATGTCCAGGCGGAAGCCATGGGTGGCCTCCCTGTCGAAGTGCAGGGCACTGTTGGTTTCGGCAAAATGATAATGGGAACCAACCTGGATGGGGCGGTCGCCGGTGTTTGTCACTTCGACAGTGGCCGTGGCCCGTCCGGTGTTGCAGTGGATGGGGTCGTCCTTCAAAAAGAATTCGCCTGGCTTCATGGCCGGCTCCTAGCGGATCGGGTGGTGGACGGTGACAAGCTTGGTCCCGTCGGGAAACGTCGCCTCGACTTGGACGTCGGCGATCATCTCTGCGACGCCGTCCATGACGTCTTCCAGGTGCAGGATGGTGGTTCCGTGGCTCATCAGCTCAGCGACGGTCCGGCCATCGCGGGCCCCCTCAACCAGCTCGTAGCTGATGATGGCCATGGCTTCGGGAAAGTTCAGTTTCAAACCGCGCCGCTGCCTGCGTCGGGCAAGGTCTGCGGCGACGACTATCAGCAGCTTTTCCTGCTCTCGCGGCAACAAGTGCATGGACATTCCTTTGGGCGACGTGGATATTCGCGATAATACACCCGTGGACTGTGAGATGGATCGCGTTGGATGGGGGCAATTTCCGCTGTGGAGTTGGCGGTGACCGGCCAGCCGAGGCTTGGTGTCTCCATCACCGGCCTTCGATGGTGCGCTTGAAGTACGGCAGCTTGGTGCGCGCGCTTGCGATCTTTCCGGAGACCGCGAAACATGCGGGTGACGGTCCATTGCAGGAGCCAGCCGAAGGGGCCCGGCGACGTTGCCCATGCCTGGGTGCTCAACCGGGTGGCGCTCGCCGGGGCAGCTTCGATGCTCCAGGTGACTCCCTCCCCGATGGTGGAAGGCGCGCCCGGAATGCGGTGCCGCGCGCTGGACGCTTCCCACGTCACGGAAGCGGGAGGGCCACAGCGCGTGATCTCGTCCACCATTTCACCGGGGCGCCGGTTTTTCTCTCCCTGACGCGCAGCACGGCGCCGAGTTGAATGTCGCCATGGTCGAGTCGCTCGGTGCTCTCGTGCTCCGGGTTGGCGGCTGGTCCTGCCCCGCGCCCAAGGGGGCCATGCCGAAGCGATGCCCGACGCGGAACCGGTGCTCAGTTCTCAAACACCGACCAGCAGATGTCGTTGCGCAGATGTCGTTGCGCAGCCGCTGGTCGTCAAGGACAAGTTCGCGTATCGCTTCCGGAAGTTGCTCCCGCTGCCAGTGGCACTCGAGCCGCCCTGCAGCCGCGCTCCTGTTTTCCGGCACGGAAGCACGCGCGGCCTTGATGGCATAGGCCGCGGCGCCAAGCTCGTGCGCGGCGACGTGGGCCACCGCCCCGGCTTGGCCGGCGGCATACGCGGCGTGGCGAGCTGCCCCGCGCAGGTCCTTGGCTGCGGCCATTGCATGGCCTCCCGCAGCGCGAGCCTCCATCATTTTCACTTCGCCGCGTGTCCAGGCCCGGGCATGATCGATCGCCTGGCGCGGACGAAGGTCTGCGGGGCGCGCAGACTCGAAAAGGCCAAGGACGTGCTCGGCGCACGAGGCGGCCCAAAGAGCCAGGAGGCGGTGGTCCGAATCGGTGAGGGTTCCGCCACGGCGGATCGCAATGAAACGAGCGTCCCTGACCTTGGGAAGGATCATGGTCAAACGGTACACGAGCGGGCGCCGCGGCTTGCCCGGCGTAGCAATGAGCCCCTCATCACGCCGTCGGCTACGATTGAGGCGACAGCGTGGTCGACACCTACCGTACAAAGCTGACTATTAGGAGCAATACGTGGCACTTATTGAAGCCATTCATGCACGCGAAATTTTGGATTCCCGTGGAAACCCGACTGTAGAGGTTGAGGTTCTTCTTGAAGATGGCGCCATGGGCCGCGCAGGCGTTCCTTCCGGCGCATCCACGGGTGCTTTTGAGGCCTCGGAACTGCGCGACGGCGACAAGGGCCGTTACCAGGGCAAGGGTGTTTTGCAGGCAGTTGAGGCTGTCTTGGAAGTTATCGCACCTGAACTTGAGGGCGTGGACGCAACAGACCAGCGCCTGATCGACTCCATGATGCAGGAGTTGGACGGCACCCCCAACAAGTCCAAGCTCGGCGCCAACGCCATCTTGGGTGTCTCGCTCGCCGTGGCCAGCGCTGCAGCAGAATCTGCCGGACTCCCGCTGTACCGCTACCTGGGCGGCCCCAACGCCCACGTTCTTCCCGTGCCGATGATGAACATCCTCAACGGTGGCTCGCACGCCGACTCCGACGTGGACATTCAGGAATTCATGGTGGTGCCGATGGGTGCCTCCACGTTCTCCGAAGGCCTGCGCTGGGGCGTTGAGGTTTACCACAACCTCAAGTCAGTGCTGCAGGAAAAGGGTCTCGCCACCGGCCTGGGCGACGAGGGCGGCTTTGCGCCGAACCTCCCGTCCAACCGTGCAGCCTTGGACCTGATCCTGGAAGCCATCAAGCGCGCAGGGTACGAAGCTGGCAAGGATGTGGGCTTGGCCCTGGACGTTGCCTCCTCCGAGTTCTTCAAGGACGGCACCTACCAGTTCGAAGGCAAGTCCCTGACCGCTGCCGAGATGAGCGCCTACTACACCGAGCTCGTGGCCGACTACCCGCTGGTCTCCATCGAAGATCCCTTGGATGAAGACGACTGGGAAGGCTGGAAGACCCTGACAGACGCCATTGGCGAGAAGATTCAGATTGTTGGCGACGACCTGTTCGTCACCAACCCGGAGCGTCTTGCCCGCGGTATCGAGTCCGGCACCGCCAACTCGCTGCTGGTGAAGGTCAACCAGATTGGCACGCTGACCGAGACCCTGGACGCCGTGTCCATGGCCCAGCGCGCCGGTTACACCACCATCACCTCGCACCGCTCAGGCGAAACCGAGGACACCACCATTGCTGACATCTGCGTTGCCACCAACGCAGGCCAGATCAAGACAGGTGCCCCGGCCCGCTCCGAACGCGTCGCCAAGTACAACCAGCTGCTGCGCATCGAAGAAGAGCTCGACGACGCCGCACGTTACGCAGGCCGCAGCGCGTTCCCGCGTTTCAAGGGCTAAATAGCGGCACTGGCCGCGGCAGCTGGATAAGGTGGACACACACCTTGACCAGTTGCCGCGGCTTTGCTGTTTCCACAGTAGTTTCGCAGCACGGCCGCTGCATCGTGGATGATGTGGATCGGTAGAAGCAGCTAGGAGAACCATGGCCACGCGAAGGCCGCCTGTACCCAAGGCTCAATACACCTCCAGCCTCAGCGGAGCACACCACAAAGGTGCAACTCCGGGACCAAAACCCGGCATGGAAGCCGCCCCGGACAGCGCGTCCGGCTCCAACGGGAGCGTGGGAGGTGGAGGAAAAACCGTTGGCAAACCAGGCCGCAACGGGGCCCGAGAGCGCAGAACCACCTCCAAGCCCGCAGAGCGCGGCACCGCGGAGGGCGTGATCCATCCTGCGGGAAACTCTCCCGTGCCCGCTCGATCCTTCTCCGGAAGGCTGCTGGTTCTGGGCTTGGCCATGGGGGCTGTCACCTTGCTGCTGGCGCCCAATGTCCACACGTACTTGCAACAACGCGCCGAGATCTCCTCCCTTCGGCAGGACATTGCCGCGAAGGAAGTTCAGCAAGGCGCCAATGAAGCCGAACTGAATCGCTGGGACGACCCCGCCTACATCAAGCAGCAGGCCCGCAACAGGGTGAGCATGCTCATGCCGGGGGAGACCGGATACTGGGTGTATGGCGCCAACGGAGTTGTTGGCCTGGAAGACACGGCAAAGGCTGCCAAGGCAGCCGCCGCCCAAGGCGCCACGGCAAAGACCGCCACGGAAATTACCGTCGAGCCTTGGGTGGCGGGTCTGTGGGACGCCGTGCAAAAGTCGGCGGCAGTTCACGTCGAAGAGGCTAAACCGGCTCCTGCAAAGAAGGCTGAACCGGCGACGGCACCGGCAGGCTAAAATGGCTGGTTGAACACCATCGCCTGACCATGATGCGTCCGCCCGTCGCGGACAATCCCGGCCCGCCCGTCGGGGAGAATCCCGGCCCGCCAGCGGCCGGGCGCATCGAAACCGTTCCATGAAAGGCCCCTCGTGTCCGCAACTGAAAGCTCCACCACGGACGGGCGCGTCCCCAGCCAGCTGGACCTTGACACCCTCAGCCGCCAGCTGAACCGCCCCGTGCGCGACGTCGTGGAAATTCCGGCCCGCTGCGTCTGCGGCAATCCGCTCGTGGCCGCCACGGCACCACGACTCAGCAACGGAATTCCGTTCCCCACCACGTATTACCTGACCCACCCCGTGCTCACGGCTGCCGCCTCCCGGTTGGAAGCGGCCGGCCTGATGAACCAGATGACCGAGCGTTTGGCGCTCGAGCCTGAACTGGCCGCCGCCTACCAGCACGCCCATGAGAGCTACATTGGCGCCCGCGAAGCCATCGGCGAGCGTGCCGGCACCGGCCCGGTTCCGGAAATCGCCGGGATATCCGCCGGCGGCATGCCCACCCGCGTGAAATGCCTGCACGTGCTGATCGGCCATTCCCTGGCTGCCGGGCCGGGCGTAAACCCGCTGGGGGACGAGGCGCTGGCCGCCGTTGCCCAGTGGTGGACCGCCGAAACCTGCCACTGCGCCGGCGCGTGGGACAATCAGGCCCCTGTGCCAAACAAGGACCTGAGCCGCCACGTGAAGCACCTCAACCAGCAAAACAGCAACCAGCAAAACAGCTGACCCGCCCTCCCGACCCCCAGCTCCTGTCGAAAGGTCCTCCCATGCGCGTAGCCGCCATTGACTGCGGAACCAATTCCATTCGACTGCTGATAGCCGATGTTGACGCCTCCGACGACGGCGGGCAGCAATTGCGCGACGTGCACCGTGAGATGCGCGTGGTCAGGCTTGGCCAGGGTGTTGATGTCACGGGCATGCTGGGGGAAGAAGCACTCGAGCGAACCTTCGCAGCCGTCGACGACTACGCGGAGCTCATCCGGGATGCCGCCGTGGAACGTGTGCGCTTCGTTGCCACGAGCGCCACGCGCGACGCCGGAAACCGGGACGTGTTTGTCGCAGGAATCCAGGCCAGGCTGGGCCTTTCCCCGGAAGTCGTCAGCGGAGCCGAGGAAGCTGCGCTGTCCTTTGCCGGTGCCGTCAGCGTTCTCCCCGTGCTGGAAAACAACAAGGTCCTTGTCGTTGACCTGGGTGGCGGCAGCACCGAATTCGTCATGGGCGATGCCACCGGCGTCACGGATGCGCTCAGCACCAACATGGGTTGTGTGCGCTTCACTGAACGCTATCTGCAAGGCGACCCGCCCACGGAGGAACAAATCAAGGCCGCCGAAGCAGCCATCGAAGAAAAACTGGCGGACGTCGCGGCAGTGCTTCCGTTGGATCAGGTGGACAGCGTGGTTGGCGTGGCAGGGTCCATCACCACCATCACAGCCCACGCCCTCGGGTTGGCGAGCTACCGGAGCGAGGCGATTCATGCCGCCGTCGTGCCGCTTGAAAAAGTGGACGCCGCGGCAAGTTCATTGCTTTCCATGACGCGCACCGAACGGGCCGCCCTGGGGTTCATGCACCCCGGCCGGGTGGACGTCATTGGCGCGGGCGCGTTGATCTGGCGCACCGTGTTGCGGCGCTTGGCGCGGACCAATGCGCGCGGGCTCGAATCGGCAACCAGCAGCGAACACGATATTCTTGACGGAATTGCCTTGGGTGCTGCCCGAGGCTGACCCGAGATCCCCTAGGAAACGAGCCCCCATGGTGCCAGTCCCACGGTTGCGTGTAGTCGCGGCCGCGTTGATGACCCTTGCCTTGGCAGGCTCGCTGGCCGTGGTGGCGGCCCCCGCGGCCTCGGCAGACGACATTCGGAACCGGGAATACTGGTTGGCGCAGTCGGGGGTGGAGAAAGCGTGGGAGGTGTCGCAGGGCGAAGGCGTGAAAATCGCCATTATCGACAGCGGCATCGACAAGTCGCACATTGACTTAAAGGGCGCCGTGGCCGGTGGAATCGACATGTCCGGCGCCGGCAATGCCGACGGCACCAAGGGCATTGGTGCCGAACCCGAGCACGGCACCTTGGTGGCCACCATGCTGGCCGGGCGAGGGCACAAGTCAAGCAGCCCCTCCCCGTCCGCCTCCGCATCCCCATCCCCCTCCAAAAAAAGTTCGAAGGAGCCGGCCAAGCAAAAGGTGGGAACCGGGCCGGAGGGCGTCCTTGGAGTGGCGCCCAAGGCCGAACTCCTCAGCGTTTCCGTCTGGCTGGGCAGCGAGAACCCGTCCGGCAAGAACATTGACGACCAGATCCCCGCTGCCGTGAAATGGGCCGTGGATGCCGGCGCGCAGGTCATCAACATGTCGCTGGGCAGCAGCTCGACGTCCTGGCCGCAAAGCTGGGACGACGCCTTTGCCTATGCCGAGGCCAAGGACGTGGTCATCGTGGCCGCCGCCGGGAACCGGAAATCAGGCAGCGAACAAGTGGGCGCCCCCGCCACCATCCCCGGCATCCTGGCCGTGGGCGGACTTGACCGCGACGGCACCGCGAGCGTGGACTCCTCTTCGCAGGGCATCAGCATCGGCGTCAGCGCGCCGGCCGAGGATTTGGTGGGGGGACTGCCCGGCGGAGGCTATGCCCGCTGGGACGGCTCAAGCGGTGCCGCCCCGATCGTCTCCGGCGTTGCGGCGCTGATTCGCGCTGAAAACCCGGAGATGAGCGCCGCCCAGGTGATCAATCGAATCATTTCCACGGCCAAGCCCAAGGGCGAAGGCGTCCCCAACGCCATATACGGCTACGGGATACTGGACGCCGAAGCGGCCCTGCGCGCAGACGTGCCCGTCGTGGAGAAAAATCCGCTGGGGAGCATCACCGAGTGGATCCATGTACACCGCCGCGGCGTTGTGGTTCCACCGTCGAACCACGGCAAGCCCTCCGTTACCCAGCCCGACCCCACCCTGATCGATGCGGCGGCACCGGTGGCCGTCCCGGCCGAAGAACTCTCCAATGCGCTCCCGGGGACTTTGGTGCTGGGCTCGGGAGGACTTTTGCTGGTGATTCTGGCGGCCGGCGGAACCCACGTGGCGATCATCCGTCGCCGGGCCGCCAAGGAGGCCGCACAGAATCCTGCGGCAGGGCATCGACACTAGGGCGAACAGCGTCGTTACCTGCTCCAAGAAGCCCGTCTTTCCGCGACGCACAGGCCCTTTTTCGCCGTCGTGCAGGGGCTAGTGAATATTTTCACAAACTTCTGTACAATGGATGTATGGCAATTACACCCACGTTTTCAGCACGCCCACGCGTCCTGGTAGTTGGCGGCGGTTACGTCGGCCTCTACACGGCACTTAACTTGCAGAAGAAGATCGCTAAGTCCGGTGGCATCGTCACCCTCGTTGATCCCCTGCCCTACATGACGTACCAGCCGTTCCTGCCCGAAGTTGCCGGTGGCAACATCGAGGCCCGCCACGCCGTGGTCTCCTACCGCAAGCACCTGAAGGCCACCGAGGTCATTCAGGGCTCCGTGACAAGCATCGACCACGCGAACCGCACGGCAGTCATTGCCCCGGTCGACGGCGCCCCCACGTTCGAGCTGCCCTACCATGACGTTGTTATGGCTGCCGGTGCCATCACGCGCACCTTCCCGATCAAGGGCTTGGCCGAGTCCGGCATTGGCCTGAAGACGATTGAGGAAGCAATTGCCCTGCGCAACCAGGTGCTCTCCCTCATCGAGCAGGCTTCCACCGAGTCCGACCCCGAGACCCGCAAGCGCGCCCTGACGTTCGTTGTGGTCGGTGGCGGGTTTGCCGGCATTGAGACCATCGCCGAGCTCGAGGACATGGCCCGCGCCGCCGTCAAGCTCAACGACCGCGTCGACCAGTCCGAACTGCGCTTTGTGCTCGTGGAGGCCATGGGCCGCATCATGCCCGAGGTCACCGAGTCGCAGGCCCTGTGGGTTATTGACCACCTGCGCAGCCGCGGCATTGAGGTGCTGTTGAACACCTCGCTGGACAACGCCGAGGAGAAAAACCTCAAGCTCATCAACATGCCGGAGAAGACTGTTGCCCAGCAGTTCGACGCCGACACGCTCATCTGGACCGCCGGCGTCATGGCCAACCCCATGGTGCGCTCCACGGACTTCCCGCTGGAACCCCGCGGCCGCGTTGCCACCAACGTGAACCTGCAGATCAACGGCGAATTCGGCGTCATCGAAAACGCTTGGGCCGCCGGCGACGTTGCAGCCGTTCCGGATGTCACCGGCGGGCTGCCCGACGGCACCTGCGTTCCCAACGCCCAGCACGCGCTGCGCCAGGCCAAGCGCCTTTCTGCGAACCTCTGGGCGAGCCGCTTCGACAAGCCGCTGACGGGCTACAAGCACAAGAACCTCGGTGCCGTTGCCGGCTTCGGCGAATGGAAGGGTGTCGCCAAGATCATGGGCATCCAGCTCAAGGGCGCCCCGGCCTGGATTGCACACCGCGGCTACCACGGCCTGGCCATGCCCACCATGGAGCGCAAGTTCCGCGTGATCATGGACTGGTTCGTCTCCATGCTTGCCGGTCGCGACCTGGCCCAGCTGGAGAACCTGCAGGCGCCGCGGCGCACGTTCGTCGCTGCTGCGACGCCCAAGCCGAAGCCGGCTGCAAAGCCGGCCGACGCTCCCGTTGCCGCTCCGGTTGAAATGAAGGAAGAAGCCGTCGCTTCCAAGTAGTTCCAAGTGGACGGTTCCTGCTTCAGGCAGTTGACTCCTGTCAACAGTTGACGGCGGCCCTCCCACAGTTTGCATCCAAACTGGGGGAGGGCCGCTTTTTTGTGCCCGCGAAACCGCGCCGGGCCCGCGTGGCAGCGCCTGCCCCGCGCAACCGCTGTTGGGCAACCGCGGTTTCGCGGGGCAGACGCGGTCCTGCGGGGTAGACGCTCTTTCGAAAAGGGGCCATAGACTAACCGCATGAAGATTCGGCGTGAGCGTGCAGAGGACAGGCCCGAAATTCTGGCCCTCGTGGAGGCTGCGTTCCCGGAGTCCGGAGAGGCCAAGCTGTTGCGGGAGTTGTTTGCTGCGCGGGAGTATCTGCCGGAGCTGTCGCTGGTGGCGGAGGCGCGGGGGGAGCTTCTGGGCCATGTGATCACCACCCGGGCATGGATCGGCAAGAGCGGCTCCCTGGGGCTTGGCCCCATTGCCGTGTTGCCGGAACATCAGAATCAAGGTGTCGGTTCGGCCTTGATGCGTGCCACGATCGCGGCGGCGAACACGCTGGGTGAGCCGTCGATCGTCCTGCTGGGCAGCACCGACTACTACCCGCGCTTTGGTTTTGCGCCGGCGGACTCGCTGGGCATCATCTCCCCGGACCCGTCGTGGGGTTCGCATTTCATGGCACTGGCCCTTGATTCCTTTGTCCCCGGCGCGCATGGGCACTTTGCCTATTCAGAACCCTTCACCGCCCATCGCTAGCCGGTTTCTTCCGCAGGCCGCCCATCCAGTAAAGTTGTGTGCAGCCGGAACACGAAACCGGCCGCGCCCCAGTAGCCCAATGGCAGAGGCACCAGACTTAAAATCTGTAAAGTGTCGGTTCGAGTCCGACCTGGGGTACAAATAAAGTCCGTGGTCCCGCGGCAAGCATGATTCGAACTGTCATTGAACCCGACAATTTCCCGTGCCAGGGGACTTAATCGGGTGCTCTTGGTGAACAGTGGATGAACATTGCTGGCAAAGCACTGGCAATGTCAGTCAGATGGAACAAAAATGCTTTTTCGCACATCTCCCTTGGTAGAGTGGAGAACCTTACCCACCCCCCTATTTCGGAGGAATCAGGACTATGGCACTTGGCGGCAATCCTGTTTTTGCCAAGAACAAGAACTTTAAGGAAGCCCCTGCTGCACGGCGCGGCCGCGTCAATGGCGGTGCGGACACCATGTCCGCCCAGGCACAGTTCTCCGCCCAGCAGCTGCAGGATCTGTACAGCAAGCCGGCAGCGGGCCCGGCGCAGACCGGGCGGATGAGCTACGACGACGTCATCATGAAGACGGTCTTCACGCTCTCGTTGGTGCTCGTTGGTGCTGCGCTGGGCTGGATGGTCCCTGTCTTGATGTGGCCGGGCGTGATCATCGGTCTGGTCTTGGGCTTGGTGAACGCGTTCAAGAAGGAACCCTCGCCTGTCCTCATTCTTGCCTACGCCCTCTTTGAAGGCATGTTTCTTGGCGGCATTTCGCAGTTGCTTGAAGGCCAGTACCCCGGCATAGTTGTCCAGGCCGTGTTGGGCACGCTCAGCGTGTTCCTTGTGACCCTTGTGTTGTTCCGCAACGCCAAGGTCCGCGCCACCCCGAAGATGACCCGTTTTTTCATCATCGCACTGTCCGGTTACGCGCTGTTCTCGCTGATCAACTTTGGCCTGATGATCTTCAACGTCACGAACAGTCCCTGGGGCATCCGCAGCATGGATATCCCGGGCACCAACATCCCCTTCGGCGTGGTGCTTGGCCTGTTTGCGATCGGCCTGGCCGCTTTCTCGCTGATCGTGGACTTCACGTCCGTTGAAAAGGGTGTGCAGAACGGTGTGCCGGTCAAGTACTCCTGGACGGCGGCCTTTGGCCTGACTGTCACCCTGGTGTGGCTGTACGTGGAGATCCTGCGCCTTCTGGCCATCCTGCGGGGCAACGACTGACGCTCCCCGCCCCAGCTTGTGCAACGCTCGGCCCGAACTTCGGACCGGGCGTTGCTTACAAAATTTCCCTTAATCAATAACTGTCGCATGCAACCAACGAAAGCAGACCATGAACGTATCCCCTCTGATCTGGGGCATCACCATTGTTGTCATCCTTGCCCTGCTGGCCTTTGACTACTTCTTCCATATCCGCAAGGCGCACATCCCCTCCTTGCGTGAAGCAGCCATCTGGTCCTCGATCTATGTAGGCCTGGCCCTGCTCTTCGGCGTGGTGGTGGTCATCTTCGGTGGCGCCACCATGGGCGGGGAGTACTTTGCCGGCTACATCACCGAAAAGGCGCTGAGCGTTGACAACCTGTTCGTCTTCCTTGTCATCATGGCAAGCTTCAAGGTGCCCCGCGAAGACCAGCAGAAAGTGCTGCTCTTCGGCATCGTCTTTGCCCTGATTGCCCGCACCGCCTTCATCTTTGCCGGTGCCGCCCTCATCAATACTTGGTCGTGGATGTTCTACATCTTCGGCATCATCTTGTTGATCACCGCAGGCAACCTGCTCAAGGAAGAAGACAGCGAGGGCGACGACGCAGACAACTTCATCATCAAGCTCGCCAAGCGTCTCTTCCACACCTCGGACAAGTACGACGGCGACAAGCTCTTCACCATGCTTGACGGCAAGAAAGTCCTCACCCCGATGCTGCTGGTCATGGTGGCCATTGGTGGCACCGACCTGCTCTTCGCCCTGGACTCGATTCCGGCCATCTTCGGCCTGACCCAGAACGTCTACATTGTCTTTACCGCCACGGCGTTCTCGCTGATGGGCCTGCGCCAGCTGTACTTCCTGCTTGACGGCCTGTTGGACCGGCTTATCTACCTGTCCTACGGCCTGGCCACCATCCTGGCCTTCATCGGTGCCAAGCTGATCCTGCACGCCCTCCACGAGAACAACTTGCCGTTCATCAACGACGGCGAGTCGGTCAACGTCATCGAGATCAGCACCAGCGTCTCGCTCATAGTGATCATTGGCGTGCTGACAGTGACCATCATCGCGTCGCTGGTGAGCAAGTCCGGGAAGGCCCAGACGGTGCTGAACAACGCCCGTCGCCACGCCGACAACTACCTTGACCTGGACTACACGGCCGACGACGCCGAGCGTGAGCGGGTCTACACGCTGCTCATGGACGAGGAAAACACCATCCAGACCATGGAGCCGAAGTATCGCGACAAGCACAAGGACTCCGAGGAGATCCTCGAGCAGGTCGACAAGGCCCAGCAGCAGCACCAGGAGTTCCTGGGCCGCTAGGCACGAAAGCTGTTGCCCGGCACGCTAGAATGCCCCGTTCCCGCCACCTTCGTGGCCGTGGGGACGGGGCATTCTCGCGCCTTGCAGTGCCAGGCTCACCGAAGGCGGGGCCAGCTTGCCATGACGGCGTATCTTGTCTGCCAGTTGGCAAGGTGGCCCCGTCATCGCCGAGCAGGAGCAGCTAGCTGACCTTTCGCGCTCCCGGGGCAGGGGAGACGGCAAAAATATCCGGGGCGCTGAAGCCGGCGTCGGCAAAGGCCGTCGAAACGGCGTCGCGGACGCTCGCCAGCGCCGCAGCAGGAATCAGCGCGATGGCGGAGCCGCCAAAGCCGCCGCCTGTCATGCGCGCCCCCAGCGCACCGTTGGCCAAGGCTGTGTCCACCGCCAGGTCCAATTCCGCGCAGGAGATCTCGAAGTCGTCGCGCATGGACGCGTGGCTTGCCGTGAGGAGCTCGCCAATGGTGCCGGGTCCGCCGTCGTCCAGCATGGCAACGGTGTCAAGCACGCGCTGGTTCTCGCGCACAATGTGGCGAACCCTGCGGTACGTTTCCTCGTCCAGCAGCCCGGCGGCCTCGGGCAGGTCTGCAGCGGTCAAATCGCGCAAGGAGACGACTCCGAGCACCTCTGCGCCCAGTTCGCACGATGCGCGACGGGCCGAATATCCCCCCGTGGCATGCGCGTGGGAAACCTTTGTATCCACCACCAGGATGAGCAGTCCGGCGGCGGCCAGGTCCAGCGGCACCAGGTGGGACTCCTGGGTGCGGCAATCGAGGAACACGGCGTGGCCGTCGGTGGCCAACAACGACGCCGACTGGTCAAGAATGCCTGTCGGGGCACCGACAACCTCGTTCTCGGCCCGCTGGCCCACAAGCACCAATTCACGCAGGCTCAGACCGGCATTTTCCAGCTCGTTGAATGCCGTGGCGACAGCGCACTCGATGGCGGCAGAGGAGGACAGTCCGGCACCGGAGGGGACCGTTGAGTGCAGGTACAAGTCAAAGCCGCCAATGGCGACGCCCAGCTGGCGCATAACCCACACGACGCCCAGCGGATAGGCCGTCCAGCCTTCCATGGAGTCGGGGGAGAGCGTGTTCAGGTCCACTGTGAGCGTTGCCTGCTCGCCGTAGCTTGAGTGCAGCCGTGCAGTGTTGTCCTCGCGCAGCCTGATGGCCACCGCTGCTGCACGGTCAATGGCGAACGGCAGCACAAAACCTTCGTTGTAGTCGGTGTGCTCGCCGATGAGGTTGACGCGGCCCGGGGCAGACCAGACGCCGTCGGGGGCTGTGCCAAAGGTGTCGGCGAATGCCTGGGCCACCTGGGCTGCGTCGATGGATGCGCTCATGCCTGTCCCACTTTCACGCCGTTGGATGTCAGCGGTTCGGAGTCCATGGTGGTGGACTTCAAGGTGCTGGAGGTTTCGCGCAGTTTGGCCGCCACCTGTTCCGGGGTGGTGTCATTGATGAAGGCGCCCATGGCTGCCTCGGAACCGGCCAGGAACTTGAGCTTGTCTGCTGCTCGTCGCGGCGAGGTCAGCTCAAGATGGAAACGGCCTGCCGGGCGCAAGAGGGTGTCCATCGGTGCCTGGTGCCACGCTGCAATGTAGGGCGTGGGGGTGTCGTAGAGGTTGTCCAGCGTGCGCAGGACATCCAGGTACATCACGGCCAGCTCGTCGCGCTCTGCATCGTTCAGGGCGGCAAAGTCGGGCACGTGGCGGTGCGGGGTGAGGTGGACTTCCAACGGCATGTGCGCGGCAAAGGGAACATAGGCGCTGAAGTGCTTGCCCTGGGCGATCATGCGCTCACCGGATTCGGACTCCCGGGCGACAATGTCGCCCAGCAAGGTGGCACCGCCGTCGTGCTTGTCAAAAAACGCGCGCGCAGCATTGGCCATGACCTGGCTGCGCGGGGGCACGTAGGAGTAGGCGTAAATCTGGCCGTGCGGGTGGTGCAGGGTGACGCCAATGTCCTGGCCGCGGTTCTCGAAGGGGAACACCTGCTTGATGCCCGGCATGGCGCTGAGCGCCTCGGTGCGGTGCGCCCAGGCGTCGATGACGGTGCGGGCCCGCTCGGCCGACAACCCGCCAAAGGAGCCGGTGTGCTCGGGAGTGAACGCCACCACTTCACAGCGGCCAAATGCACGGCCCGTGGTTCCCCACTCGGGGATGTCCGGGATCTGGCCAAGTGCCGGGCCCAATGACGGGAAACGGTTCTCGAACACCGCCACGTCATAGGCGGAGTCCGGGATTTCAGAGAGGTTTGCACCCGTGGTGGGGCACAGCGGGCACTGGTTGGCCGGGGGCAGGTAGGTGCGGGACTGGCGGTGTGCGGCAACGGCCACCCAGTCGCCTGTCAGCGCATCAAAGCGCAGTTCCCCGGTGTTCGCTTCCGAACGCGGGTCAAGCGGACGGGTGTCACGGGCCGCATGGGAGTGGCCGGTGGCGCCGTCGTCAAAGTAGATGAGTTCACGGCCGTCGGCCAAAAGGGTGGTGGTGGCGATGGTCATGATGTCTTTCTGGTGGGGGTGCGCTCGGAATCCGCCAACGCCGGTGCCTTGATGAAGTTGGGCACGCGGGACGCGAACAACTCGGCGGTGGCCGCGCTGGTCGCGTCGTCGGTAATGATGGTGTCCACAGCGGACAGGGCTGCGATGGAGGCCAGGGAGCGAACGTGGAACTTGGTGCTGTCGGCCAGGATCACCAGGCGCGAGGTGGATTCGATGAACGCGGCGTTGGTTTCCGCCTCCAGCCAGTTGGGACTCGTCAGCCCGCGCTGGGCGTCCAAACCGTGGACACCCATGAAGCAGATGTCGGTGTTCAGGTGGTTCAACGCCATGCGTGCCACCGGGCCCACCAGGGCCTCCGAGGGAGTGCGCTCCCCGCCGGTGACGATGACTTTCAGGTCCGAGTTGCCATGTTGGCGGTACAGCAGCTCGGAGACCTTCAGGGAATTTGTGACAACTGTCAGCCCCGGCAGCCGGTCAAGTTCGCCAGCCAGCACCATGGCAAGCTGGTAGGTGGTGGTGCCGCCTGTCAGCGCCAGTGTCATCCCCGGATGGACAAGCGCCAATGCCTGCCGGGCGATGGTGGCCTTGCCTTCAGTTTCCTTGTCCACATTGAGCAGAAAACCGGGCTCGAGTGCACTGAGCCGGGCCAGTCGCATGGCGCCGCCGTGGATCTTTCGTGCCCGTCCGTTTTGGTCAAGGGCTTCGATGTCCCGGCGAATGGTCATTTCGCTGACATTGAGCGTCGCGGCAACGTCCGCCACTCGAACTGCCTCGTGCAGTTGAAGCTCCTTGAGGATGCGCGCCTGGCGCTCTGGTGCCAGCATAAGAGGTCCCCTAAACGTATGGTCTCAAAATAAACAGTTTCAAACAAAACCTTACATTACAAAGGCTCGTTTTGCAGGTATTGGGCAGAAAACAAGCTTGTTGCGCCGCCTTTTGGCGGTACCCTAGTGCCCATGACTACTTCCAAAGACACGGCTCCCATAGATAAGGGAGGAATCCGGCCGGCCTCAGGCTCGCAGTACACCTTGCGGAACGGGGACGCTACCGCCATTATTGCCTCCCTGGCTGCTGGTCTCCGGCATTATGACAAGGGCGGGGCAGCGTTGGTGGAGAGCTACCCGCTGGATGCCGTCGCCCCCGGCGCCGCTGGAATCACGCTGGCACCCTTCGCCAACCGCGTGGACGGCGGGTTGTGGACTCTCGACGGGTCCGCGCAGCAGCTGGACATTACCGAGGTTTCACGGAACAACGCCATCCACGGATTGTTGCGCAACACCGGCTACGCGGCACGGGAGTCCTCCGAAACGCATGTGCTGCTGGAAGCTGTCATCCACCCCCAGCACGGCTACCCGTTCCTGGCCCGCCACCAGGTCCGCTACGAACTCGACGAAACCGGGGCGCTGCGCGTCGCACAGACCCTTGTCAACGACTCCGCGCGCCCGGCTCCCTTCGTCCTGGGCGCCCACCCGTACTTCACGCTGGGCGAGACAGCCGCGGAACAGCTGCACATCCAGGTCAAGGCCGCCACCTACCTCACGGCGGACGAGCGCATGATTCCCACGGGCGCCGTCGAGGTTTCCGGCCGCCACGATCTTCGACACGGCCGGCCCGTTGCGGAATCCCTGATGGACACCACCTTTACCAACCTGCAGACGGACGACGGCGTGGCCCGGCACACGCTGTCCGCCCCGGACGGGCGCAGCGTGAGTTTGTGGCACGACGGAAGCGTCAGCCACGTGCACGTCTTCATCACCCGGGACTTTCCGGGCCGCCCGCTGGCCGTTGCCATGGAGCCGATGACAGGGCCTGCCAACGCTTTCAACTCCGGAGACGGTTTGCGCTGGCTGGCTGCGGGGGAGTCCTACACCATGAATTGGGGCATCGAATCGAGTTTTTGAGGGCTGCACGGATCAACGGCGCCACACTGGGCAGGCGCGCCGTTTTACTAATTTTTGTTCCATAGGGAATTATTGGTTTATGACGCCCAATATGCAGGAGACAAACCTCTCCACAAAGCACGACGCAAAAGTAGTGCCCTTTGGCATGGAAGTAGCCGGTGCCTGGGCTTGGCGGGTGGCCATCATCCTCGTGGTGGGAGCCATGTTGGTGTGGATCATGGGCAACATCAGCATCTTGATCATCCCCGTTATGGTCGCGGCGCTTTTGTCGGCGCTGCTGACGCCCTTCGTGAAGCTGTTGGACAAGTTGGGCCTGCCGCACGGGATCAACGTGGCCATTGCCGAGGTGGGACTCATTGTGGTGGTGGTGGGTGGCTTGTTCCTCGTGGGCCGCCAACTGGTTGCCGGATTTGCCGAACTGAGCCAGCAGGCCATCACCGGACTGATCAAGATCCAGGAGTGGCTGCAGTCGGGCCCGTTGAGCTTGAGCAACGACCAGATGACCGATTACCTCAACGAGGCACTTGACGCCGTGCAGGGCAACAGCACCCTGATCCTGTCCAAGGCGCTGGGCGTTGGCAGCAGTTTTGGCCACTTTTCGGCCGGCCTGTTGCTGACCCTGTTCATTCTGATTTTCTTTCTGCTGGAAGGCGAAAGGATCTGGGAGTTCTGTGTACGGTTCTTCCCGCGCCGCGCCCAGCCCGCTGTTGACGGTGCAGGACGGCGAAGCTGGCATTCGCTGGGCAACTACGTGCGCATCCAGGTATTGGTGGCCGCCGTGGACGCCGTGGGCATCGGCGCCGGCGCCGCCATCATCCAGGTGCCCTTGGCCTTGCCGCTGGGTGTTCTGGTGTTCGTGGGCTCCTTCATCCCCGTGGTGGGCGCACTGGTGACCGGGGCCGTGGCTGTGCTCTTGGCGCTGGTGGCCAACGGCTGGGTCAATGCGCTGATCATGCTGGGTATTGTGCTGGCAGTGCAGCAGCTGGAGAGCCACCTCCTGCAACCATTCGTCATGGGCCGTGCAGTGTCCTTGCACCCCGTGGCCGTGATTCTGGCCGTGGCGGCAGGTTCCAGTGTTGCCGGGATCCTCGGTGCCTTGTTTGCTGTTCCGTTGCTGGCCGTGGCGAATGCGTTTATCCGCTACGTAGCCGGCAGGGATTGGCGCAACGACCCCGCCCTGCCTGACATTTACGGGCTGCCGCGGGCCATTCCCGACGGCGGCGAGCCGGATGAGGAGTCCGCGTCCGAAGGCGCTCCGCCTGCCCGGTAGGGGCCGGCACACCCATAGTTTTATTTCAGTTCCGTAGAGAAAGAGAAAAGTACCGTGAACGCACAGAGCGATCTCCCCGTGACCCTTGCAGATATTGAACATGCGCGGGAGTTGTTGACGGAGATTATTGCAATCACGCCGATTGAGAGTTCGCGTGCTTTGGGGCGCATGACGGGCTCCGACGTGTTTTTCAAGTGCGAGAACTTGCAGCGTGCAGGCTCGTTTAAAGTGCGGGGGGCATATGTGCGCATGGCACAGTTGTCGCCAGAGGAACGATCCCGCGGCGTGGTCGCCGCCTCCGCCGGAAACCATGCCCAAGGTGTGGCCGTTGCGGCCAAGGCGCTGGGCATCAAGGCACGCATCTACATGCCCGTGGGCGTGGCGCTGCCCAAGCTGGCGGCTACCCGTGGCCACGGTGCCGAAGTGATTTTGCACGGTTACAACGTGGACGAGTCGTTGGCCGAAGCCGAGCGCTACGCCAACGAGACGGGCTGCGTGTTTGTCCATCCCTTCAACAACGTCGACGTGGTCTCTGGACAGGGCACCATCGGACTGGAAATCCTGGACCAGGTGCCCAACGTCGACACGATCATCATGGGTGTTGGCGGCGGCGGGCTCCTGGCCGGGGTGTCCGTGGCCGTCAAGGCGCGCGCCAAGGAGTTGGGCCGCGAGATTCGGGTGATTGGCGTGCAGGCGGAAAATGCTGCCGCCTACCCTCCGTCGCTGGCCGCCGATGCGCTGGTGCCGTTGACGAAGGTGTCCACCATGGCCGATGGAATCGCCGTCGGCCGTCCCGGACAGTTGCCGTTCTCGATCATCCGCGAGCTGGTTGACGACGTGGTAACGGTTAGTGAAGATTCCCTGGCACGGGCTTTGATCTTCCTTTTGGAGCGCTCAAAGATGGTGGTGGAGCCGGCCGGTGCCGTGGGTGTTGCAGCCCTCATGGAAGGCAAGATTGAAAACCCGGGCACCACCGTTGTGGTCTTGTCCGGGGGCAATATCGACCCAATGCTCATGCTCAAGGTCATCCAGCGGGGGCTCGCCGCTGCCGGACGGTTCCTGACAGTGCGGATAATGCTCAACGACCGCCCCGGCGCGCTGGCCACGATCTCACGCATCATTGCCGAGAATGACGCCAATGTGACAGGCGTGGACCACACCCGCGTGGGCGGCTCCATCTCCATGGGCGACGTCTCCATCACAGTCAACCTTGAAACCAAGGGCCACGAACACTGCGAACTGGTGCTGACAGCACTGCGTGCCGAAGGCTTCCAGCCGATTGTTGTGCATTAGGGCTTTATGCCTGTGCCGGTAAAAAGTGCCGGTAAGAACAAGAACGACCACCCGGAAATCCGGGTGGTCGTTCTTGTGTCGGCGGAAAGCCGGCAGCTGCAAAGCCCGCAGACTAGTTCTCGTAAGGCTTGGCGGAGATGATCTCAACGTCGATGGTGCGGCCGTTGGGGGCCAAATAGTCCAGCTTGTCGCCGATCTTCTTGCCCATGATGGCTGTGCCCAGTGCGGAGCGCTCGCTGTAAACTTCCAAGTCGCCTGCGCCAACCTCGCGGCTGCCGAGCAGGAAGGTGGTTTTGTCCCCGGCAATGCTGGCAACAATCACCATGCCCTGTTCCACAATGCCATCGTCGGCCGGTGCGTCGCCCACGCGGGCGTTGCGCAGCATTTCACTGAGCTGGCGAATGCGGGCCTCGATCTTGCCCTGCTCGTCCTTGGCTGCGTGATAGCCGCCGTTTTCCTTCAAATCGCCTTCTTGGCGGGCCTGCTCAATTTTGCTGACAATTTCAGCACGGCCGGGGCCTGAAAGCTGGGTTAGTTCAATCTGCAGGCGGTCAAAGGCTTCTTGCGTCAGCCATGCAGAAGGCGCACTGTTAGTGGTAGGCACGTAGTTCTCCTCGAATGTACAAAAGCAAAGGCCCCGCTGGAGCCAACCCACTGAAAGTTTAAGGCGCTCAGGCCTGTGCACCTTTGCAAGGAACACAATCCACGCGCTGAAAATTCAATGACTGACCAAGCGGGGCAGATGGTAATAGGAATCAGTTTAGTCAATAAGGCGGATAAACCCAAGAACCCGCGGAAATGACACGGGCAGTGTTACGCGGGGGCTACGATCCAGCAGTTTTCAACGACGCCGGTCACAGCCAGGGAGTCGGTTCGCAGTTCGCCGCGGACGGTGGTGGTGCGACCGTTTCCGGAACCCTCATCCACACTGTTGGGGCCGATGGTGATCACATTCCAACCCACCACGGCATAGGTGGAATTCATGGCCTTGATGGCGCACCGGGCTGTGGAGTCCGGGGCCTTGGTCACAGCCAAGTCCACGGTGGTCATGGTGCCGTCAATCACGTTGTAGCTGACCAACTTTTGTGAAATTCCCGTGTTTCCGCCAAGGGTTGCCCAGAGCACCCACGACACGGACAGCACGGCTGCCACGGCCAGAAGAATTTTCCGGGTCCTTTGGGGCATGCGCCGCTTGGGTGTGCCGTAGCGATTGGTTAGGCTGGTAGCTGCTGGAGAATCAGAAGTTGTCACTGCATCCACTTGTGTCTGTTCCGCGGTTTGCCGCGGTCTGGCCGCCCCCTCTCAAGAAGGCGTTGGACTAGGACAAGTTTAGCGTTCATTTTGCCCGTTGTTTTTTGCCCTGTAATTTCCCATGAATCGAAGGTAGCTTCCGTGAACAACAATGAGATCCCCGCAACCGAGCCGTTGCGACTTTTAGCTGTTCATGCCCATCCGGACGACGAAGCAAGCAAGGGCGCGGCCATGATGGCCTCCTACGTGGCGTCCGGTGCGGAGGTCATGGTGGCCACCTGCACCGGTGGTGAACGAGGCGGCATCCAAAACCCGTCCATGGTGGGCGACGCCCATTCGGGCAGGGACATGGCGGGGGCGCGCAGGTTGGAAATGGCCAGGGCTGCCAAGATTCTCGGTATCCGCCACCAATGGCTGGGCTTCGCCGATTCGGGCCTGCCCGAGGGGACCCCGCTGCCCGCACTCCCGGCCCACTGCTTTGCGCTCACCCCGCTTGAGATTGCCGCCGCCCCGTTGGTGCGCCTGGTGCGCCGCTTCAAGCCACACGTCATCGTTGCGTATGACGAGAACGGCGGCTACCCGCACCCGGACCACATCATGGCGCACAAGGTTGCTGTTGAAGCGTTCAAAGCCGCAGGAAACCCTGAACTGTACCCAGACACCGGGCCCGCCTGGGAACCTGCCAAGCTGTACTACGACCTGGCGTTCAACCCGCACCGCTTCCGGGCCCTGCACTACGCGTTGGAGGAGGCAGGCCTGGCCTCGCCCTATGCCCAGCGCATAGCCGCCTGGTTGGAGGCGGACACCGAGGGTCACACCCCGCCCGCCAGCAAACACTCGGCCACCACGCAAATTGACTGCGGCGACTACTTTGAAACCCGCAACGACGCCTTGCGCGCCCACGCCACACAAGTTGACCCGGACGGGTTCTTCTTCTCCGTCAGCCCGCAAATGCAGCGGAAAGTGTGGCCATGGGAAGACTATGCACTCATTGAATCCCGTGTTCCCGCCGCCATGCCCGAGCATGACCTATTCGCTGGCCTACGATAGACAATGAACGTTTCCCGCCGACACCTTGCCGGCCGGGGATGAAACGAAAGACGAATTGTGCACACACTGATTTTGCTTGCCACCGACCCCGCCATCCCCACCCAGCCGGGCTTGCGCCCGGGACTGACACCAGACCAAATCACCCCGGGATTATTGGGCTTCGTGGCGACCTTCGGCATTGTGGTGATTATGGTTTTCCTGATCCGCGACATGGTCAAGCGCATTCGCCGCGTCCGGTACCGCGCCCAGGTTAATGAGCAACGCAGCGGTGGAACGCACGGCCCCGATGCGGAGTACATGGGAATTCCCATTGCGCCGGACCACGCCGGGGAGCCCCTTCCGGCGCGCACTCCCGACTCAGGGGCAGAAGCGGCTCCGGGCACCGACGAAGCCCCGGCGGACGGCCCGGCTGCGTCGCCGGAGAAGAAGTAGTTCAGCAATGAACCGGCTGGCGGGTGAACCAAGCGCTTACCTTCGCCAGCATGCCCAAAACCCGCTCGACTGGCAGCCCTTTGACGATGCTGCCTTTGCCGAAGCCGTGGCACGGGATGTCCCAATATTTTTGTCCGTGGGGTATGCCGCGTGCCATTGGTGCCATGTCATGGCAGGGGAGTCCTTTGCGGACCCGGCCATTGCCGGCTATGTGAATGAGCGATTTGTCGCCATCAAGGTGGACCGCGAGGAACGCCCGGACGTGGACGACGCCTACATGGCCGCGACCCAGGCCCTCAGCGGCCAGGGCGGCTGGCCCATGAGTGTCTTTCTCACTCCCGACGGCAGGGCCTTTTATGCCGGAACCTACTTCCCTCCCGCACCCGGTCCGGGCAGGCCTTCCTTTTTGCAAGTGTTGGAAGCGGTCCATGAGGCATGGATCGAGCGCCGCGAGGAAGTGGAGCGGACGGCCGCGTCCCTCGCAGAAGCTTTGGCGCAGCCATTGTGGCAGGTGCGCACCGAGACGCCCTCCGCTGTTGAACTTGGAGCCGCTGACCGTGGAACTGTCGAACTTGGCACTGAGCGGGGGCCGGACTGGCACGCTGCCGCCGCCGGTGCTTGTGCGGCCACGGCTGCAGCCGAGGACCGCATCCACGGCGGCTTCGGCCAGGCGCCAAAATTTCCGCCCGCTCCCGGGCTTGAATTCCTCCTGCGGCAGGCTGGCTCGGGGGCCGGCGCGTCAAGCGAGCAAGCTTTTGCGCTGGCAGGCCGGACGCTGGGTGCCATGGTGCATTCAGCACTTTTCGACCAGCTCGGCGGCGGATTTTCCCGCTACAGCGTAACGGCCGACTGGTCTGAACCGCACTACGAAAAAATGCTTTACGACAACGCCGGGTTGTTGCAATCGTTGGTGCACTGGATCCGGCTCGTCGAGGGCCGTGCAGAAGCGCAGGCGGATGATCTGCCAGTTCCGGCCCAGCCCGGCGTGGCGCATGAGGGTGTGGCGCAGCTTGGTGCTTCCGATGCCAGGGAGGCAGCCGCTGTCTTGATCGGCTGGCTCATGACGGAGCTGCGGCTTCCCGGTGGAGCCTTTGCATCGTCGTTGGATGCGGACACCGTTATTGCTGGCGTCCACCACGAAGGTGCCAGCTACCAGTGGAGCGCGGCGGAGATCCAGGCCGCCGCCGTCAAGACCGTGGCGGCAGAAAATGCCGTCAGCGAAGCACCTGCCCGCGAACCAGAACCGGCTGCCCGCGAACCAGGACCACCTGCTGGAGAACCAGCTGCCGCTAAAAGCGCCGCCGGAAAATCCGCGGCCGCCCAACACCGGCAAGCGCTGGACTTGGCTGTCGGGGTGGCCCGAGCCATGGGGATTCCCGGTGCCGCGGGGCTTGGGCAGAGTACCCCAGCCGGCCCAGCCGGGCCGAGCGGACCGCTGCACCCGGGGCGCCCACTGTCCGCCACGGAGCACAGGCAGTGGACAAGGATCAAGCCGGCCCTGCTGGAGATGCGGGCGTTGCGGACCATGCCGGCCCGTGATGAGAAGGTGGTGGCGTCCTGGAACGGCATGCTCATGGGAGCCTTGGCTGAAGCAGGCATGGTGCTGGGTGTGCCCGCCTACCTGTCGGCCGCCGTCGAACTTGGCGAATACCTGCAGGACGTGCACTGGGACGGGCAGCTGCACAGGGTGTCCCACGACGGGCGGGCCCGCGGCATCAAGGGCCTGCTGGAGGACTATGCAGCGTGTGCGAACGGCTACTTGACGCTTTACGCAGCCACTGGGCAGCGACGCTGGTTTGAGCTGGCCGGGGAGCTGGTGGAGGCGATGGAAGCGGACTTCATTGCCGACGGGGTGGTCTTCAACCACAGCGCCGGCGGTGTGCCCGGACCGTTGCAAGGCTCGCGCTTCGCCGACCCCTTTGACAATGCAAGCACCAGCGCGGTGGCTCTGCTGGCGGGCGCATTCATTTCCTGGGCGGCGTACACGGGCTCGACTCGGCACAGGGACATTGCAGGGAATATTTTGGCGTCTGTGCCGGAGTTGGCGCGTCGAGCGCCGCGCTCGGTGGGCGGTTTGCTCGGTGCAGCCCTGGCCCTGGCGGCCGGACCGCTTGAAGTCGCCATCGTGGGACCGGCCGGTACCACCGGCGGCAGTGGATCTGGCGGAGGCGGTGGAAATGGCGGAGGCGGGCCCGGCGTGAAAGCGGCCATGGTCGGCCAGGCATGGCGTTCCGGGTCACCCGGCCTGGTGATGGCGGTGTGGGACGGCACGGGCAGGGCGCCGGTGCCATTGTTGGAAGGTCGCGGCCCGGCCGAGGGGGCGGCGTCGGTGGAAGGGAACTTCCCGACGCTGGCCCACGTGTGCAGGGGCATGGTGTGCGCCATGCCGGTTTCCACAGTGGGGGAGCTGGCCAAGCTGCTTTAGCGCAGTTGGCCGGAACCGCGTTGGCCGGAACCGCGTTGCTTGGCCGCTCGTGGTCCGGTGCCTGCGGCCTGCACTATGCGAAGACCACCAGCACGACGGCGATGAAGTGCGTGGCAAAGCCGGCCACAGTCAGTGCGTGGAACAGCTCGTGGAAGCCAAAGTGACGGTGGCTGAAGTTGGGTTTTTTGATGCCGTAGATGACGGCTCCTGCAATGTACATGGCTCCGCCGGCACAAATGAGCAGTGTCGGAACAATTCCTGCCGCCCAAAACTCTGGCAGGAAGAACAGTGCCGTGGTACCCAGCAGCACATAGATGGGGACGTACAACCACCGGGGTGCATGGGTCCACAAGACGCGGAACAGCACCCCTGCCACGGCACCAATCCAAATCATCCACAACAGCAGAGTGGCCGTGGATTCCGGCAGCAGCAAGGCTGAAAGGGGTGTGTAGGAACCGGCGATGACAAGCATGATGTTGCTGTGGTCAAGGCGTCTGAGCAGCGCCGTGGCAGACGGGGACCAGGTGCCACGGTGATATAGCGCACTTGTGCCAAACAAGAGCACGCCAGTGGCGACGTAAATGGCACATGTGATCTTGGCCAAGGCGCCTGGTGCCAACGCAACCAAAATGATCCCGGTGATCAAGACAAGGGGTGCAGTTCCTGCATGGAGCCAGCCGCGCCACGTTGGTTTGATCGCTGTTTCGAGAAGGGCGCTCATGGGGAAAGCATATCCTGCCGCACAGGAATTTCCCGTGTGGCAACAGGCTGCACGGCTTGCCTTGACCTGAAATCGCGCTCCGGGCGGGTAACCTAGTCCTAGCAACATTCACAGGGCAACATTCGCAGGCCGCAGGGCCGTTATTGGCAAAGGTCCGGTGCACTCTCATGCGGCTGTCTACCGACTCTGTGCGGATGCCCAAGCTGTTGTACAACTACTACGAACGGCGCCTGGTCAAGGAAATTGACCTGGGCAACGTGCCGGCGCACATTGGCGTCATGGTGGACGGCAACCGACGGTGGGCCAGGCTGTTCAACGCACCCAGCAGCCAAGGCCACCAAGCGGGCGCCGACAAGATCATTGAGTTCCTCGGCTGGTGCCAGGAACTGGGCGTCAAGGTCGTCACGTTGTACATGCTCTCCACCGACAACATGAGCCGCTCGGCTGAAGAACTCGATGAGCTCATGGGCATCATCGCCAACACCTTTGACGTGCTCGACGCCGATGCCAACATCAGCGTCCACGCCATGGGTGCACCCGAAATTCTGCCCGACTACTTGGCTGCACGGCTTTCCTCGCTGACGGCCCGCGTCCCGGCCACCGAACGCATCCACGTCAACATGGCCATCGGCTATGGCGGCCGCCGTGAAATTGTCGACGCCGTGCGCGAGCTTTTGCATGCCGAAGACTCCGCGGGGCACAGCATGGCCGAGGTTGCCAACACTCTCAGCGTCGACGATATTTCCAAGTTCCTCTACACCCGGGGCCAGCCGGACCCCGACCTTGTCATCCGCACTTCGGGGGAGCAGCGGCTGTCCGGATTCCTCATGTGGCAAAGCGCCTACAGCGAGTTCTATTTTTGCGAAGCGCTGTGGCCGGCGTTCAGGAAGATCGACTTCCTGCGTGCCCTGCGCGACTACGCCGGGCGAAGCCGCCGCTTCGGCGGTTAGGCCCACTCGTCAAGTGCATAGCCATCACCGCTCTGAAATGACGCTGGCCGCCGTCCTGGCCAGCGCGGCCGGATTTGTGGACGCCGTGGGGTTCATCCACTTGGGCGGCTACTTTGTCTCTTTCATGAGCGGCAACTCCACCCGCGGCGGAACGGCGTTGGCGGAAGGCAACTGGACGGGCTTTGCCCTTGCCTTTGGACTTGTTGCAGCTTTCCTGGCGGGAGTGGTGAGCGCGGCCATCCTGCGCAGGATGGTCCGCTCGCGCAAGCGCATGGCTGTTTTGCTGTATGTGACAGCGGCACTGACGTCCGCCGTCGTGCTGTTTGATCTGGGGATTGGCGGCTGGCTGGCCCCGGCCATCATGGCGCTGGCGATGGGTGCCGAGAACGTCATTTTTGAGCGCGACGGCGAGGTCAGCATTGGCCTGACCTACATGACCGGCACGCTGGTGAAGATGGGCCAGCACATTGCCAATGCGCTGACGGGCGGTCAAAAGACGCTGTGGGTGCGCTACTTCGCGTTGTGGATGGCGCTCACCAGTGGCTCCATCATGGGCGGGTTCGCGTACCTGTCGCTGGATCTCAACGCGCTGTGGATCGCCGTGGGGGTGCTGGTGCTGGCCGTGTTTTTCAACAGCTGGCTCCGTGCCAGGCCCGTCCGGCGCGGCGCCACCCGGGTCGATATTTAGGTCACCGCGCGTTCGCCCCGCAGTTGCCCAACATTCACCTGTCTGGTGTGGCGTGGCGTTGCCGCTGGGATGGATTGCCGCGTAGTTTGGCAGTACGGAGGGCAACTCAGCCCGCCGCATCGATGTGGAATCCGGACGCGTCACTGCTCCGGAAGGCTGGAGTCGACATGACACAGGTTGGCAACCGCGGGCAGCAGGAACACAGCTCGCACACGGGAGCAAAATTGCGCACTTACGTGCTTGACACCTCCGTCCTCTTGGCCGACCCTCGGGCCATCATGCGTTTTGCCGAGCATCTGGTGATCTTGCCGATCGTGGTAATTTCCGAGCTCGAAGGAAAACGCAACGACCCCGAATTGGGCTACTTCGCCCGCACCGCGTTGCGGCTTCTCGACGATCTCCGCCTTCAGCACGGCGGGCTGAGCAAGCCCGTGCCGCTCGGGGACGACGGCGGGTCCCTGCTGGTGGAGCTCAGCCACGTTTCGCTGGAGGTGCTTCCGGCGGGGATGCGCGGCTCCGACAACGATGCGCGCATTTTGGCAGTGGCCCGGAACCTGGCCGACGAGGGGCACAACGTCACTGTTGTGACGAAGGATGTGCCGCTGCGCGTGAAGGCATCGGCACTGGGATTGTCTGCCGAGGAGTACCGCAACGAACTGATGCCGGATTCCGGCTGGACCGGGGTGGGTGAAATTGCGGCCACGGAGGAGGAAGTGGCGGCGCTGTACAACCACGAACCGGTGCCCATTCCAGAGGCTGCGGTGCTGCCGGTGAACACGTCGCTGATCATCACCAGCAATCGCGGTTCGGCGCTGGGCCGGGTGGGGGTCGACCAACAGGTCCGCTTGGTGCGCGGGGACAGGGAGGTTTTTGGCTTGCATGGTCGCTCCGCTGAGCAGCGGCTGGCCCTGGACCTGCTCATGGATCCGGAAGTGGGCATTGTCTCCCTCGGCGGACGCGCCGGCACCGGCAAGAGCGCACTTGCCCTGTGTGCGGGACTGGAGGCGGTGCTTGAACGCAACGAACACCGCAAGGTGGTGGTGTTCCGGCCCCTGTACGCCGTGGGTGGGCAGGAACTGGGCTACCTGCCCGGTTCCGAGGGGGAGAAAATGAACCCGTGGGCGCAGGCGGTCTTTGACACCCTGGGTTCGGTGGTCTCACAAAACGTCATGGATGAGGTCATGGACCGCGGCATGCTCGAAGTCCTGCCGCTGACGCACATTCGGGGCCGTTCCCTCCACGATTCATTTGTCATCGTGGACGAGGCGCAGTCCTTGGAGAAGAACGTGCTGCTGACGGTCATGAGCCGCATCGGTCAACGCTCCAAGATTGTGTTGACCCACGACGTCGCCCAGCGCGACAACCTTCGGGTGGGCCGGCACGACGGCGTGGTGGCGGTTGTTGAGACGCTCAAGGGGCACCCGCTGTTCGGCCATGTCACGCTGACCCGCTCCGAACGCTCACCCATTGCGGCGCTGGTTACCGAGATGCTGGAGCGCGCGGAGATTTAGGAATCGAAAGCGGAGTAGTGGGGCCTCTATGGCTACCACAATAAACCCACACGCACAGTATGGGGGGGGGGGGGGGTGGGGGGCGGGGGGGGAACGCCCGTAACCCCCCCGCCGCGCCCGCCCCCGGTCCTGGGGTAGCCGAGGAAGTAGACCGCGTGGGGGGCCCCTCGACCCACTAACGCCCCCCGCCGGGCTAAGCACAAGTGCCCCGCCC
>NZ_JASISP010000002.1:152837-154406 GCF_030063185.1 Arthrobacter sp. H35-D1 | reverse complement strand
GTGGGGGGGGGGGGGGTTGTTGCGCCGATCCTGGGGCACCGGTTGTGGGGGATGGTCAGGCTCCCCGGCTCCCTCGCCTCCCCCGTGTCGGCGTGGGGGAGGCTTAGGGGGGAGGGCGAGTTTATTAGGGATACGGCTGCGTAGGTGGGGGCCATGTTCGTCCCGACGTTTCCGGACTGCTGCACTTTCGGCGGGGCTTGGTCGTTGGGGGCCGGTTGGAACAGGCCGGAACCGGCCGAGCGGCGCAGTCACCGTTGCATGCTTTCCCTGATGATTTCGACGTCGTGCTGGTCCAGTGGCACGAGTCCGCGCCTGAGCTGGTATCCCCAATTGGGCCCGGACGTCAGGTGGAGCCGGTCGCGCAGCAGGGCCAGCGGGACCGGACGCAGCGGAAGGTACTCGGCACGGCGGCGGAACGGCTTGAACGAGCCCTCATCGGCTTGCCAGATAGCGTCGTCGGCCATGACCCCAAGGGCCGTGAACTCACGAAGCGCGGCGGTGTCCCCGATCTGTTCGACAGGCGAGTAGTAAACGAGCGTGTCCCCGGCCCGCATCCGGGCGAGCGGGGCGCGTTTTCCATGGCCGATTTGGGCAATGCCGAGTTCCACCCCGCGGCGGACATGGGCGGCCGAGACAACTCCGAGCCAGCCGTTCATGCTCCTCGAGCTCCCACAATGGGCGGCGGCATGGAAGTCGCACACAAATGGGCACCGACAAGCTTCATCAGTAAAGTATGTGCCCACGTCGAATGGGGCGTCAACCGGAACCGGGGTGGATTCGCGCCTGGTTATTCGCCGGCGCTATTCGCCGACCTGGCCGTCGATCGCCTCGCGCAGCATGTCGGCATGCCCGGCGTGGCGTGCCGTCTCCTCAATCAGGTGCAAGAGCATCCAGCTGGCCGTGAACCGCCGCCCGTCGCGCAGCGGCTGCACGGAAAGATCCTCAAGTCCCACCCCCTCGAGGGCCGCCCTGCTGCGCCGGCATGCCTGCCGGTAGCGTTCCCGCAGCCAGTCAGGATCCCGATCGACGGCGGTGCGGAACTCCCAGTTTGGGTCTGCCTCCCAATCGATTCCCGCCCACGGCTCACGTTCGGCCATGCCGGCGAAGCGAACCTCCACCCAGTCTTCCTCGACCAGCGCCAAGTGGTGGAGCAGTCCTGCGAGCGTCAATGCCGAGGGCGGGTGCGCTTGGCCGAGCTGCTCCTGCGTGAGACCTTCGGTCTTGGACAGCATCGTCTCACGCTGGTAGTCGAGGTACTGGGCCAGCAACTCGATTTCGGGAGCGGCAGGGTCCGGATCGATTCTCATCCGTCCATTGTGCCAGTGTGTCCGTCCCTTGCGGGCGGGCCCCAAGGGGCAGTGGCGGGAATATTGGAGCGCGGGCAGCTTTCGGCACGCGAGAGTGCAGTAGGGGGCGACGGTCCCCGCGAACCAAGCCGCCCCCACCACCCGCCCCCGCAATAAATCCCGCCGGGCGGGCCGGTGAGGGCACAGCTGGGGCCACCGAGTCCGGCGGAGGGGCCGCGGCGACCGGCCCGCCCGGCCCCGGGGGGGGGGGACCCCCCCCCGC
>NZ_JASISP010000002.1:0-152827 GCF_030063185.1 Arthrobacter sp. H35-D1 | reverse complement strand
CGCCGCCGCCCGCCCCCCCCCCCCCACCCCCCTCCCGCACCCGCGACGGCCCTCCCGCCCGGCCGCGGGGACTTTGAGTCCTGCGGAGGGGACTTTGAGTCCGGAGGAGGGGCCTAGGAGTCCGGCCCGAGGTCCCAGGGGATGTGGGACCGCACATCCGTCAGGCCCATGCTGACTTCTTCGAAGAGGTCGTCGAGCATGTATTCATCGACGCCGTGCAGCAGGATCCAGTGTCCGGCACCGGCCGTGGGACCGTCAAGGGACTGGGAGGCCACGCAAATCCCCGTTTCCACATCAATGCGGACGGCGGTGCGGCCCGGGAACAGCAGGGGTGCATCGGCAAAGACCGGAACGTAGCTCGAGTTGGGCGTCAGCACGGCCTCAACAGCCTCGCGCCCGTGGTGGGAGAGCACGGCAACATCCTCGATCTCGGCCACATTGGCAAACGGGAATTCCAAGGGGACGGGCCGTTCTCCTGCCAGTTCCACGGGGTCAAGGGCGGCCGCGCTCCGCCCTGTGCCATAGGCCGGTTCCCCGTAGCGTGCTTCGGGGCGACGGACCACGAAGCCGTTGTCGTCCTTGACGGGGTTCACGAGCGAGGGCTGCAACAGCCACGGTTTGCGGTTGCCGCTGATGAACAAGGTGTCCCGCGACTCGTTGATCTTGGTGGTGCTGGCCAGCAACGTCCCGTCCAGCGTTTCAACGCGGAGCGCGCCGGGCCGGCGGACCCAGCAGTTCATCGCCAGCACCGGTCCTGCGTCCGCGTGTCCGGCGCCGCCGGGCATCCAACTGGTGCCGGCAGCGCCGTCGGCCGCGGCCGGAAACTTGCGGTGCAGCTCAAAGCGCACAGTTTGCCAGCGCCACGGGGAGGAGCGGCACAGGTGCCGAAAAGTAGTGGCGGTGTAAATGGAGGCATTCATGTCCACAGCTTAGCCCCGAGGACGCAAAAACCGCCCCGAATCCCGGTGCCATGGCGTAGCATCGCGCTATGGTGGCACGGCTGACGGAGATGTGGGACAGCAGTTTGTTCGCGTTCCTGTGCGCCGTGGCAGCTTGCCTGTACCTGCTGTGGCTGGCCGTATTGCTGAGCGTCATCGACATCCGCACCCACACCCTGCCCAACCGCTACGTTCTGCCGGCCTACCCTATTGCCGGGGTGTTGTTGCTGGCGGCCGCGTTGGCTGCCGGAACCCCGCACCACCTGCTCAACGCCGTTGGCGGGGCCGTGGCGATGGCTGCCCTGTACTGGCTGTTGTGGTTCGCCTACCCGGCCGGGATGGGGTTTGGCGACGTCAAACTGGCGGGAGTCCTGGGCCTGTTCCTGGGCTTCCTTGGCTGGCAGCACGTGCTGCTTGGAGCGGCTGCCGGGTTCGTCGCCGGCGGGCTGTGGGGCCTTGCCCTGATGGCGAGCCGCCGCGGCACCGCCAAATCCAGCATTCCGTTTGGCCCGTCAATGCTGGCCGGGGCCCTTGCCGTGATGGTCCTTGTCCCCGGTTGACGTTCCCCCGGCCAACCCTTACCGGGTGGGACGGCCCGGATAGGCTGGATCCATGGCATCACCGGACTTCATTCTCAAGCTGCGCGAAAAAATCGGCCACGATCCCCTGTGGCTGCCAGGAGTGCGAGGCGTGGTGTTCGACGCCGAGGGCCGGGTGCTGCTCGGGGAACGCTCCGACACCGGCGGCTGGGCGTTGATCACGGGCATTCTGGATCCGGGGGAGGAGCCGGGGCCCGGCCTGGTGCGGGAAATCTTTGAGGAAACGGCCGTGGTTGCCAAGATAGAGCAGCTGCTCGGCGTGGTGGCCGTGGGGCCAGTGACGTTTCCCAACGGCGACGTCTGCGACTTCCTGAACATCGAGTTCATCGCCCGCCACGTCAGTGGCACGGCCCGAGTGAACGACGACGAATCCCTCGCCGTCGGCTGGTTCGGCGTCGACGAGCTGCCCCCGCTGCGACCCGGCCACCTCGCGTGCATTCAGCGCGCAATAGCGTTCGACGGCGCGCCAAACTTCCAGCGCTAGCCGGCTCTGTGTGGAGCCCGGCGAGTGCCGCCTGTGCCTGTTCGCTGGCCGTCGGCGCGCTTTCGCCGCAGCTGCGGGAGCAGGCTCAAAACGCCAAACACGATGGTGGTGATCAAGCCCGCCGCACAACCAACCATGGCGCCGAACAGCAGGATCATGCCTCTGGGGTCCAGACTGCCCTCGCCTGCGTAGGCCGGGTCAAGCGGTGGCGGGAAGATCATGAAGGCCAAGTGCGCCGCGAACCGGCCATAGGCCAGGGAAGCCAGCAACCCGGCGACGACGTAGAGGGCCATCCGGACCCGGGCTTTCTTCAAACACCACAGTCCAGCGAAGACCAGCACGATCACCGGAATAAAAGCCAGCGCTGCGCCAACGAGCAGTTCAACTGTGTCGTAATCCATGCATCTCCTTGTGTCCAGCTGAACAGTCTACGCGGTGGTTGAACCACCAATGGTGCGTGCCGCCGTCGTACGTGAAGAAGTACGACGGCGGCACACACCATTTCAACGCAACCTTACGGCTTGTCCGTGGTGGACAAAGCGTCTTCGGCGGTTGCATCGGCCGCCTCCGACGACTTGCCGGCGGCACGTTCGGCTTCGAGCCGGATGGCTTCCTCCCCGCCAATGGCCTCGCCGCGGGCCACCATGCCGGAGGTGTCCGAGAGCGGGATGACTTTCATGGTCGCGGCCAGGATCAGCGCCACCACCATGAACGGGATCAGGTACCAGAACACGGGGGCCAGGGAGTCGGCGTAGGCGTTGATGATGCCGTCCTGGACGGCCTGCGGCAGCTGGTGGAGCGCTTGCGGATCCAAGCTGGACATGGAGTTGCCGGCCTGCTCCGGGCTGGCACCGGCCGCGCTGAAGACCTCCGTGAGCGAATTGGCCAGGCGGGTGGTGAACATGGCGCCAAATACTGCCACGCCCAGGGCCGAGCCCACTTCGCGGAAGTAGTTGTTGGTGCTGGTGGCGGTGCCCAGCTGGGCGGCCGGAACCGAGTTCTGCACCACTATGACCACGATCTGCATGATCAGGCCCAGACCGGCGCCGAACACGAACAGCTGGGCGCAAATCACCCAGATGGGCGTTTCCGCGGAGAGCGTGGTCATCCACAGCATGGCGATGATGGTCAGGATGGAACCGGCGATCGGGAAAGCCTTGTACTTGCCGGTCTTCGTCATCCGCATTCCGGACCAGATGACAGTGCCCATCAGGCCCACCATCATGGGCAGCATCAACAAGCCGGACTCGGCCGCGGAGGTGCCGGAGGACATCTGCAGGAACGTCGGCACAAACGCGAGGGCGGCGAACATGCCCATGCCCAAGACAAAACCGATGGCGGTGGAGTTGAGGAAGATCGGGTTCTTGAACAGTGACAACGGAATGATCGGATCTGCGGCGCGGGCTTCGGTGAAGATGAACAGCGCGACCGCCGTGACCAAGCCGACGCCCCACGCCCACGTGGTCAGCGAGGTCCAGCCGTCGGTCTTGCCGCCAAAGTCGGTGAAGAAGATCAGGCAGGTGGTGGCGATGGACAGGAACACCACGCCCATGATGTCGATCTTTTTGTCCGCCTTCTTCGAGGGAAGGGTCAGCGTGAAGAAGGCCACGATGAAGGCGACGATGCCGATCGGGATGTTGATATAGAAGGCCCATTCCCACGTCAAGTGGTCCACGAAGTATCCGCCGAGCAGCGGACCGGCTACTGCGGCAAGACCAAAGATGGCGCCCAGCGGGCCCATGTACTTGCCGCGCTCCTTGGCGGGGACAATGTCAGCAATGATGGCCTGCGAGAGGATCATCAGACCGCCGCCGCCCAAGCCCTGGATGGCACGGAAGATCACGAAGCCCCAGAAGTCGGTGGCAAACGCACAACCGACCGAGGCCAGCGTGAAGATGGCAATGGCAACAAGGAACAGGTTCCGGCGGCCCAGGATGTCGCCAAACTTGCCGTACACGGGCATGACAATGGTGGTCGCCAGCAGGTAGGCAGTGGTGATCCACGTCTGGTGTTCCACGCCGCCAAGCTTGCCCACAATGGTGGGCATGGCCGTGGAAACAATGGTCTGGTCCAGGCTGGAGAGCAGCATTCCAGCAATGAGCGCGGAAAAGATGATCCAAATCCGCTTTTGGGTCAACAGGAGCGGTTCCCCTGCCTTGAGGGCGGTACTCATGGAGTTCCTTCGTGGGTCAAGAGTGAAAAAGCAAAGAATTGTTGGGCAAAGCTAACGTTTTCGCCCAGGATCTCGCGGTAGGAACGGGTGTTGTGTTCCGAGAAGAAACTCTGGCTGGACCGGCGGGACAGGGCGCCGAAAATGGCGGCCGCCATGATGGCGATGGGGTCCTCCGGCGGCAGGTTCTCCCGCTCAGCGATGATGGCGGCAAATTCATGTTCGCGGGTTTCGGCGCTGCCCAACACTTTCAGCATGAGTTGCGGCTCCACTTTCATGGCGGCGATGAGGTCCTGGATGTGTTCCCGAATGAAGTTCATTTCCTCCGCCATGGCACAGGTGAGCTCGAACAGGTCCTGCAGCAGCGTGGTGGTCAGGCCCTGCGGACCGCGTTCGGCGCCCGAGTCCGGGGCGCCGCCGGCCAGGAAGGCGGCCATGTCCTCGGGTGGAAACTCATCCAAGAGGTGGCCCACGATGGCGTCTTCCTTGGACGGGAAGTAGTTGAAGAACGTCCGCCGGGAGATGCCGACTTCTTCGCACAGCTGTTCAACGGTGAAGCCATTGAGGCCGCTTCGGGCGGTGGAGACCCTGGCTGCGGCGGTAATGGCGGAGCGGGTCGCTTCACGCTTGCGGGCACGCAGGCCGCCGGAGGGGCAAGAATTTGCACTATCAGTCACAAAGTATAAGTTTGCACTAAATCTATCAAAGTGCATAATTTATTGTTCGTGGGGTTCGGCACAGCTCCTGGCAGCACACCTCTCAAGGCCGCAGCGCTTAAAGCACGACGGCGGGAGGCCCCTTGTGTTTCAAAGGTGGCGTCCCGCCCGTTCGCCACCTCCCACCACTCGCAAGCTCGCAGCGGGTCCCCGGGTGGCTCTCTTAGCGCATTGGAGTCGCTGGTTACTGCGGGGCGCGGGTCATGGCCAGCACGTCAAGGCCGGCGTCCATCTGCTCAAGCGTCAGCTCGCCGCGGTCCACAAAGCCCAGCGCCAGCACGGCTTCGCGAATGGTCAGGCCCTCCTTGATGGCGTGCTTGGCCACCTTGGAGCCGTTTTCGTAGCCGATGTACTTGTTCAGCGGCGTCACGATGGACGGCGAGGCCTCGGCCAGGAAGCGTGCACGCTCCACGTTGGCGGTGAGCCCGTCCACCATCTTGTCCGCCATGATGCGCGAGGTGTTGGTCAGCAGGCGGATCGACTGCAGCAGGTTGGCGGCCATGACGGGGATGCCCACGTTCAGCTCAAAGGCGCCATTGGTGGAGGACAGGGCAATGGTGGTGTCGTTGCCAATGACCTGGGCGGCCACCATGATGGCGGCCTCGCAGATCACGGGGTTGACCTTGCCCGGCATGATGGAGGAGCCCGGCTGCA
Source organism: Arthrobacter sp. H35-D1 (assembly GCF_030063185.1). Lineage (GTDB taxonomy): Bacteria > Actinomycetota > Actinomycetes > Actinomycetales > Micrococcaceae > Specibacter. The sequence goes on along the minus strand of NZ_JASISP010000002.1, from coordinate 147,266 downwards.
GGTCGGGGATGGAAATTTCGCCCAGGCCCGTGTTGGGGCCCGAACCCAACCAGCGAAGGTCGTTGCTGATCTTCATGATGGAGTAGGCGATGTTGCGCAGCTGGCCGGAGGCCTCGATGAGGCCGTCGCGGTTGGCCTGGGCCTCAAAGTGGTTGCGGGCCTCGGTCAACGGCAAGCCCGTCTCCTCGGCCAGCAAGGCGATCACGCGCTGCGGGAAGCCGGCAGGGGTGTTGATGCCGGTGCCAACGGCCGTGCCGCCCAGCGGGACTTCGGCCACGCGCGGCAGGGAGGACTCCACACGCTCAATGGCGTAGCGGATCTGCGCTGCGTAGCCGCCGAATTCCTGGCCCAACGTCACGGGGGTGGCATCCATCAGGTGGGTGCGGCCGGACTTGACCACGGTGGCGAACTCGGATTCCTTGCGCTCCAGCGACTCGGCCAGGTAGGCCAGAGCCGGGACCAAGCCGTTGATCAGTGCGGAGGTTGCCGCCACATGCACGGAGGTGGGGAACACGTCATTGGAGGACTGCGAGGCGTTGACGTGGTCGTTGGGGTGGACGCTCTTCTCGGAGCCGCCCGCTGCCAGCGCTTTGTTGGCCAGCGTCGCCAGAACCTCGTTCATGTTCATGTTGGACGAGGTGCCCGAACCGGTCTGGAACACGTCGATCGGGAAGTCGCTGTCGTAGCCGCCTGCCGCGACAAGATCTGCTGCCGCCTCAATGGCGCGGGCCAGTTCGGCATCCAGGACGCCCAGTTCGGCGTTGGTGGTGGCGGCGGCCTTCTTGATGCGCGCCAAGGCGGCAATGTGGGCCGGCTCCAGCGTCATGCCGGAGATCGGGAAGTTCTCCACGGCCCGCTGGGTCTGGGCGCTGTACAGGGCGTTGGCCGGAACCCGGACCTCGCCCATGGTGTCGTGTTCAATGCGGAACTCTTGTGCGCTAGCGGCAGCATTATCAGTCATGTTATACACCATATCGCCGCCGTGGGCAGAGCCAAAAAGCCGGGCCCTGTTGAACCGGGCACGACGGCGGCAGTCAAGTGCCCCCGTCGTGCCCGGCCAGTCGGTGGGAAGGCGAGGGCCGGGGACTGCCCTGGCTGTGGGAATTCGCAGGCTGGGCTCGGGCTAGAGGCCGATGGAGCCGTTGCTGTAGACGAGGTCGGCGCGGCCGTCGTTGAGGCGGTAGGTCAGGCCGACGACGGCGGTTCTCTGCCGTGCCACCGCATTGGCGATGATGGGGGAGTTTTCCACGAGGCGGAAGGCCGTCTGCTTCACGTGTTCCTCGACCATGTCGCCGATGCTGCTGTCGGGATCGTTGCGCAGGGACGTGAGCACCGACGGGGTGATGCGCTCCACGAGGTCGCGGATGAAACCGGCCGGCATCTGGCCCGTGGCAACGGCGCCCTTCGTGGCGGTGACCGCGCCGCAGCTGTCGTGGCCAAGGACCACGATCAGGGGCACGCCCAGGTACTCGACGCCGTATTCCAGCGAACCGAGCGCAGTGTTGTCGATGACGTGGCCGGCGGTGCGGACCACGAAAGCGTCGCCGAGGCCCAGGTCGAAGATGATCTCGGCGGCCAGGCGCGAGTCGGAGCAGCCGAAGATCATGACAAAGGGGTGCTGGGTGGAGACCAGGGAGCTGCGGCGTGCGGCATCTTGGTTGGGGTGGGAGGAGCTGGCCTCCACAAACCGGGCATTGCCTGCCATCAGCGTTTGCCAAGCCTGGGTGGGAGTCTTCGGATGACCTGAAATTGCGTTGATGTTGCCGTCTTCTCCACCGTGCATTATTTACTGTCCTTCTGTGCTGGGGTGCTGGTTGGGGTGCTGCTGGCATGGTTGCCGCCGGATGCCGGGTTCCCCGCCTCGGCGTCGAGCAGTTTGCTGGCGCCGCCGGCCAGGACGTCGAAGTCCTTGAAGTCCGCTTCGCCGGTCAGCACAATGGTGGTTCCATCGCTGACCAAAACCAAGCTGCGTTCACCTTTAGGTTTATCACGGAGTTCCCAATCGCGGCCGCCCACGGTGCGCGTGCCCGTAACAGGGGCGTTTTGCGCTTGGGTGGCGGTCCAGGTTGGATTGGCTGTGCCGGATTGGCGCAGGGCGATGAAGGTGTTGTTTGGCGTCACGTAGCCAACATCCCAAAACGAGACCCCGTCGGCGCCGGCCGGATTCCAGCGCGCGTAGTTGGCGGACCAGCCTTCCGGCAGCGCGGGGGCCACCGGCGTGAAGCCCGCAGTGTCGGCTGCATTGGCCGAGACCCCTGCGACGTCGATGCGGGGCCGGTAGCTCTCCGCGTTTTGCTGCGGATTGAGCCACACAATGACCAGGACAATGGCCACAGTGGAGAACATGGCCAGCAGCATGCCGATCACGGAGGCGTTGGCGCGTTTGGCGGCGCCGGCGGCAATGACCGGCTTGACGGGAGGGGTGGGACTGGAATCGCTCACCAGACCATCTTCCCAGAAACGGGCGAACAATTTACCACGAGCGGCCGGACGTGTGCTACATCACGCGGACTGGGGGGACGGCGTCGCCTATGATTGATGGAGTAGCAAAAAAATGGCAGGGTGCGCGCCGCCGCGCACGTCAAGACTGCACCTACCTAAACAATGGGGTTTACAAGTGGCTCACAAGAATTCGCAGATGAATTATTCGCAATTGTCCCGTTCGCTCGCCGTGGGCGACGACGAACCGGACCGCAACTTGGCCCTTGAGCTGGTGCGCGTCACCGAGGCGGCAGCCATTGCCGGGGGCCACTGGGTTGGTTTTGGGGAGAAGAACCTGGCCGACGGCGCCGCTGTGGACGCCATGCGCGCGCTCCTTGCCACCGTCCACTTCAACGGCGTTGTTGTCATTGGTGAGGGTGAGAAGGACGAAGCCCCCATGCTGTACAACGGTGAAGTTGTCGGCGACGGGTCCGGCCCGGAGTGCGACGTTGCCGTGGATCCCATCGACGGCACCCGCCTGACGGCCATGGGCATCAACAACGCCCTGGCCGTGCTGGCCGTGGCCGAACGCGGCACCATGTTCGACCCCTCCGCCGTGTACTACATGGAAAAGCTTGTCACAGGGCCCGAAGCCGCCGACATGGTGGACCTGCGCCTGCCCGTGAAGCAAAACCTGCACCTGATCGCGAAGGCCAAGGGTGTCAAGGTCAACCAGCTCACGGTCATGGTCCTTGACCGCGACCGCCACCAAACCCTCATCCAGGACATCCGCGACGCCGGGGCCCGCACCAAAATCATTCTCGACGGCGACGTGGCGGGCGCCATTGCCGCAGCCCGCGCCGGCACCGGCGTCGATGCGCTCATGGGCATCGGCGGCACTCCGGAAGGCATCGTGACGGCCTGTGCCATCAAGACCCTCGGCGGCGTCATCCAAGGCCGCCTCTGGCCCACCGACGACGACGAGAAGCAGAAAGCGCTCGACGCCGGGCACGACCTGGACCGGGTCCTGTCGACCAACGACCTCGTCACCAGCGACAACTGCTACTTTGCCGCCACCGGCATCACCGACGGCGACCTGTTGCGCGGGGTGCGCTACGACAAGGGCAAGGTGCTGACCCAATCCATCGTGATGCGGTCAAAGTCGGGAACCGTCCGCATGGTCGACGGCGAGCACCAGGCACACAAATGGGAGACCTACGCCCGCCCCAGCTAGTCCCCACTTGCCGGCCGGGAAAATCGCTGGCGCGATTTTTCCGGAACCTGGCAAGCGTGGGCCCATCCACTTGCTGGCTTGGAGTATCGCTGGCGCGATTTTTCCGGAACCTGGCAAGCGTGGGCCCATCCACTTGCTGGCTTGGAGTATCGTTGGCGCGATTTTTCCGGAACCTGGCAAGCGTGGGCCCATCCACACAAACAGCCCGGCGCAATCAAGCGCCGGGCTGTTTTGCGCTATCCCCTTTTGAGTTTCTTTCGGACGCTTCCGGCTGTGCTGCGTGCTGTTTTGAGTGCCCCGACCAGAAGGGTCCTTGCTTTGCGGCTTGTTGCATAGGCCGCGTACATGGGCTTGTTGACGGGCAGGTCCCAGGTGCCCGGATACTCCACTTCGACGCCGCCGAAGGAGCGCTTGAAACGGGAGAAGCCGGCCCAGGGGTGTTCGGGCTCGTCCCCGGGGCTGACACCCCACATGTCGAACTCGCGGATGCCGGACGCCTTTGCCTCCAGCATCATTGTCACAAGCAGCGGGATGCCGGCGTTGAGCTTGCGGTGGGCGTCGTCGGCCGCCGCATGCGCATAGACGCGGGTGTCGGGCGTGTCGTAGGACAACGCGGCGGCGATGGGGACGCCGTCGAGCTTGGCGATGAACAACTTGGCGGCACCGGCCGGCATGAGCACGTCGGCGGCATGGCGCAGGTAGCTGTCCGTCTGGGCGGTGAAGTCCGCCCGGCTGGAAACCGAGTGCAGGAATCCCAGCAGGATGGGCAGCTGTGCCGGATCTGTGGAGACTTCGAAGCTGACACCCTTTTTGTGAATGTTGCGGAACAAGTTTCTACTGGTGCTGCGCATGCCCCTGAGCAGGGCGTCCTCGTCTTGGCGCAGGTCGACTTTCCAGCTCAGCTGCGGCTGCACATCGGAGGGGGCCCGAAGCAGGCCGTGCGCGGCAAGGATGGTTGCGGAGTCGGTGCCCTGTCCGGCGGCGACGGGTTCCACCCGCACATAGTGTGCCTTCACCGAACGGGCCAGCGCAGCCAAGGCGGTAAGGCTCTGGGCCAGTTCGGCTGATCCGTCGGCGCACGGCCCGTATGGGGCGTACAGATAAGGGCCCAACGGGGTCTTTTCCTCGATGGCCAGAAAACTCCAGCCCGGCCCTTGTGCCTCGTGGACGGTTTTTCCCAGGCTGCGCTGGAACTGCGCCCAGACGGCCGTCTGCAAGATTGGTTTCATGCCCCGAACGCCGCGCACGTGACAGCGAAGACCACGGAAGTTTCCCCGGCCGCATCGACATGGGGGTGGACCATGACAGGGTTCTCGGCTGCCGGCACGAAGACCGACGCGCCCCGGACAAGGGCCATGTCGCCGCGCGGTGAATCAAGAAGCACGGCACCGGAGACGGCCAGGACCAAAAGCGGGCCGTTCTGTACAAGCGGCACGGGTGCGGAGCCGGGGGTCAACTCCACCCGTTGCAGGGTGAATTCGGTGACGGGGGGTTCCCAAAGGTGCTGGCCCAGTGATGTGACGCGGGTGTGGACCATGGGGACGGCGGCTGGTGCGAAATCCACTGTTTCCAGCAGCTCCGGAACATCCACGTGCTTGCCTGTCAGCCCGCCGCGCAGCACGTTGTCCGAGCAGGCCATGACTTCAAGCCCCAAGCCATCCAAGTACGCGTGGATATTGCCGTCCGGCAGGTACATGGCTTCACCGGGGACCAGTGACACCCGGTTCAACAGCAGGGAGGTCAAGACACCCGGGTCCCCGGGGTATTGCTTGGCCAGCTCAACCACTGTGGCCAGGGCCGGGGGCAACATGGTTCCGGAAGCTGCGGCTGCAGCAGTCAGCGCCGGTGTTGCCGCCTCAAGTAGTGCGGTGGTTTCGGCACCGCCCTGCAACAGGGTTTCAAAAACGCGCCGCACCACGGCAGGTTCGGCCATGCGTGAGTTCAGCATCATTTCCACTTGCTGCAGCAGTTCCGGTATTCGTCCGCCAGTGGCGGCAATGGCGGCTGCCACGGCGCGGAACAAGTCAGCAGCCTCGGCAGAGGGGCGGAAGCCGCAGAGCGCCTCGAAGTTCGTCAGTGCAAACAGCATTTCCGGTTTGTGGTTTGCATCCTTGTAGCTGCGGTGCGGTGCATCGCGCGGAATTCCTGCCTCCTCTTCGGCGGCATACCGCTCCCGGGCCCGCTCACGTGTCGGGTGCACTTGCAGTGACAGCGCTGTGTCGGCCGCCAAGAGCTTGGCCAGGAAGGGCAGCTGGGCGCCAAAGGCGTCAAGGGCTTCCTGACCCAGCATGCTCTGGGGATGTTCGGCGATCAGCGCGTCCAGGGCCGCGGGACCCTCGGGGGTGTTGGCAATGGAGGGCAAATTCCCGTGGGCGCCCATCCACAACTCTGCTTCGGGCCCGCCGCTTGGCTCGGTGCCCAGCAGGGCCGCTATGGCGGTGCGGGATCCCCACGGGTAGTCGCGGATGGGATTGGTCAGGGCAAACATTGGCATTTTCTCCTGGTCGAGGGCAAGCGGAAGTGCGGGGTGGCTAGAGATTGGGGTGACGGTGGTTGCGGAGGCTGTGGCAAAAGAGGCCATGCCTAGCCGGGGGAGCACACACCGTTGTTGGACAGCAGCCCCGACAGGGCCACTTCGTCGCCGTTGATGGCCAGCTGCTGCAAGTACTCTTCGGTGATGTTCGGGTTGGTTGCAGGTGCTTCGGGAGCGGGAGCGGGTGCTGCGGGTGCTGGCGCGGCGGGAGCTGCGGGTGCAGGTGCTTCGGGGGCGGCGTCCTTCGGCGGGGCTTTCTGTTCGGCCGGCTTTGTGTCCGCCGGCTTCGGGGCAGGGTTGAGCAGGGCCTGCACCCGCTGATGGACCTGATCGAAGTCGGGGTAGGTGGGGAAGTCCTTGGGGAAGTCCGGGGGACCAATGGTCAAACGGGCCAGTTCGTTGTTCTTGGACTTCAGCGCCAGCGAGACGAAACTGCCCAGCTGTCCGGCGGGCAGGTCGGATTCAATGACCTTGGCGCCCGCGTCGGCAATGGAGTTGAACTTTGTCAGGACCGTGGCCGGATCCATCTGGGCCAGCATGGCTGCCTGGATGCACTGCTGGCGCTGGCTGCGGTTGTACTCCAGGACCCACTGGCGCGAACGGGCGTACCAGAGGGCGTGGTAGCCGTCGAGCTTCTGCACGCCGGGGGCAATCCAGCCCGTCGGCGGCAGGTGCTGGCCGGTGCCGTTGACGTCGTCGCCGCTGATGGGAACCCATCCTCCGGCCTTGACGGTGACCCCGCCCAGGGCGTCGATGAGCTTGGAAAAACCTGACATGTCAACGAGCACGTAGCCCTGGATCGACAGCCCCAGGACGCCTCCGGCGGCGTCCATCATCGCTGCCGCGCCAGGGTCGGGGGCATTGGGGTAGAGGTCGGGATGCTTGTTGGTGACGTCCGTGTAGAGGAAGTTGATGATGCAGTTGTCGCCGCAGTTGTAGCCTTCCGGATATACGTCCCACAGCGGGGAATCGGGGGAGAACGGCGCATTTTGCAGGTTGCGGGGAATGCTGATTGTTGCCGCTTGGCCGCTCTTGGCGTCGACGCTGACAACGATGATTGAGTCGGGTCGCCGCCCGCTGCGGTCCGCGCCGGCGTCCCCACCCATGACAAGGAAGTTGTAGCGTCCGTCCACCGGTTTCATGTCCGGCCCGGTCTGAAAAATGTTCGTGATCGCGTTGCGTCCTGAATTGACAAGGAACGCCCCGTAGCCCAACGAGCCGCTTGTCAGCACCATGAGCACCACCAGTGCTGCGCCCACCAGGCCGCGCATTCCGGGGGCCAGCAGGGACGGCTTGATGATCTTCAACGTGTTGAGAAACATCACCGCCCAGCCCAGGGCCGCAGCGGCCAGCACCACAACGATCACCAGCGAGCTAATTGGATTGGTAAAGAGGTTCAGCAGCGTTTCGCGCCGGAACAGGCCAAGCACGACGGCGGCAATCACCACTGCCCAGGCGAGAAAGGTGCAGCGCAGGGCAAGCCGGCCGAGCCGCTTGTTGCCGGCCACGACTTGCGCCGACCCCGGCAGGAAAAGTGTCAGCAGCAGCAGGAACCAGGCACGTTTGGAGCGTGCGGGCGCCGACGCTGGCTCCGGATACCGGACGGGGTTTGTCAACACTGGAGGGCGGCTGGAGGCCCTGGAGACCTTAGGGCTGCTGAAACTCATGCGTTTGTGCTCACGCCTTCCGCTGTACCGGGCTGCACGTGTGTACCGGGAAGAACAGCCAACGGGTAGCTGGCGCCGGCCTTTTCCCGCAGTGCGGCGCCCTTGGCGGATGCCTGCTCCTTGAGCGCCTCGGCGAAGTCGTTGAGCTTGTTGGCGAGGTTGCGGGCAAGGTCGTCGGTGCCGGAGGCCAGGATGCGCACGGCCAGCAGGCCGGCGTTGCGGGCCCCTCCAATGGAAACAGTGGCAACGGGGACGCCGGCGGGCATCTGCACGATGGACAGCAGTGAATCCATGCCGTCAAGGGTCTTCAAGGGCACGGGGACACCCACCACGGGGAGCGTGGTGACGGAGGCAAGCATGCCGGGCAGGTGGGCTGCGCCGCCGGCGCCGGCAATGACAACCCGGATGCCGCGCGAGGCGGCGTTCTGGCCGTAGGCGATCATTTCGGTGGGCATCCGGTGGGCGGAGACCACATCCGTTTCAAAGGGGATGTTGAATTCGCTGAGGGCCGCAGCGGCAGCCTCCATGACGGGCCAGTCGGAGTCGGATCCCATGACAATGCCCACCAAGGGCGTGCCGGCTCCGGCGGTGCTGCTTTGGCTCATGGTTGTGTTCCTTCTGCTCCGTCGCGGATGATGTTTGCCACGGTGGTGGCGCGGGCTCGAACGGCGGTTACGTCGTCGTTCCCGGAGCCAATCAAGTTGACGTGGCCGATCTTGCGGCCGGGGCGCACGGACTTGCCGTAGCTGTGTACTTTCACGGCTGGCTCCGCTGCCAGGGCTGCCGGGTAGGCGCTGAAGAGGTCCTGGTTGGCGCCGCCGAGGAAATTCTTCATGACGACGATCTCCCCAAGGGCGTCGGTGGCCCCCAGTGGGAGGTCCAGCACGGCACGCAAGTGCTGCTCGAACTGGCTGGTGACAGCGCCGTCCATGGTCCAGTGGCCCGTGTTGTGCGGGCGCATGGCAAGTTCGTTGATGAGGTAGCCGGGGCCGCGGCCGGGGGTCTCGAACAGTTCCGCAGCCATGACGCCGGTGACGCCCAGCTCGGTGGCGATCTTCAGCGCAGCCTGCTGTGCCTGGGCGGCGACGTCGTCGGCAATGCCCGGAGCGGGGGCGATGACTTCGTCGCACACCCCTGCCACCTGGATGGATTCGGCCACGGGCCACGCCTTGGCCTCGCCGGAGGGAGTGCGGGCCACAAGGGCCGAGAGCTCGCGGGAGAAGTCAACAACCTCCTCCACGAGCAACGGGCTCATGGCGGCGAACCATTCGCCGGAAAACTCGGCGGCGTGGCCGGCGTTGCGCAGGAAGGCCACGCCCTTGCCGTCGTAGCCGCCGCGCGGCATTTTCAGCACCACGGGCCAGCCGTGGGTGTCGCCAAAGGTGGTGATGTCTGCCACGGATTCCACGGCTGCCCAGGCCGGGTTGGGCAGGCCGAGCCGCTCAATGGCCGCGCGCATGACGAGCTTGTCTTGGGCGTTGATCAACGCATCGGGGCGCGGCTGGACGTTCACCCCCTCGGCGATCAGCGTCTGCAGGTGCGCGCCGGGAACGTGCTCGTGGTCAAAAGTGAGCACGTCCACGCCACGGGCAAAGCCGCGCAAAGTGTCAAGGTCCGTATAGTCGCCCACGGGTGCCTGGGCAACAACAGCCACGGCACACACCTCGGGAGATTCAGCCAAGACACGCAATTCAAAACCAAGGGCCACGGCGGCAGGGGCCATCATGCGGGCCAGCTGTCCACCGCCCACAACACCGATTACAGGAAAAGTCACAGTCCCCAGCGTACCGAAAGTCTGTGCGCTTCCCTGCCTTTGCGTGGCGTTCGGGGCGATTTCACGGACAAATGTGGGCCAATTCCCAGTGCCTTGACGCTTTTTGAGGCCGGGGCGGGGTCGAACTGGCCTTAGAATCTAGGGAAGGCCGCGGGGTGTTTCATCCGTTTTCGGCCATGAGACCACGGAGGACCATGTTCACAAATATCATCGACCGCATTAAGGGCCTGATGGGCCTGTTTTGGCGTGAAGTGGCCAAATTCGGCGTTGTTGGCGGCATCGCCTTTGTGATCGATACCAGCATTTACCTGTGGCTGCTGGGCGGCAGCATGGGCGCCCACCCCACCAAGGCCAAGATCATCTCCGCGATTGTGGCCACCGCCTTTTCCTGGCTTGCCAACAGGTATTGGACCTTCCGCCACCGCCGCCAAGCCAACGTGCTGCGCGAAGTGAGCATGTTCATCCTCATGAACGGCATTGGCATCGCGATCGCCAGCGCCTGCGTCTACATCTCGCACTGGGTGCTTGGCTTTGAATCGGCCTCGGCGGATTTCATCTCCGGATCCGTGGTTGGCCTGGTGCTCGGCACCATCTTCCGCTTCTTTGCCTACAGGTTCTGGGTCTTCACCGCCGAACTCGACCAAGAACCCGGGTTCGAAGACGACCACGAGCTCCTCGAAGCCCAGCCCGAGGACTGAGCCCCCAGGACTGAGCCCCCAGGCCTGAGCCCCCAGGCCGGGGATCATGTGCCGGGGATCATGTGCCGGGGATCATGTGCCGGACGCCGGGATCAGGCGCCCAAGCTCAGCCCTGGTTGATATTCTCGCTACTGCGCAACTTTTCCGTGGGCTCCACAGCCGTGTCGAGCAGGACCACCGAACCCCCGTCGGCCCAAGCGCTGAGGGCGGCAGGCACGACGGCGGCCCACCCCTGGCGCACTTCAAGCAGCACCCGCCGGGGTGCTTGTTGCGATGCCGTTTGTTGCGATGCTGATTCAGGTGCGGTTTCAAGTTTCGGGGCAAGCAGCTCGTCATAGCGGATGGCCGTGGCTCCATGCCGCCACGCCGTGGCCGAAGGGTCCGGTGTGTCATCGGCAAAGAACTCGTCGGCATAGGCCCGGACGTCACCGCAATAGTCAAGGGCCCGCGCCGGCAGTTCGCCCATCCAGCGCATCTGCAGGGCCGGCAGCGCAACGGCAACCAACAGCGGGGTCGGGGAAGCCCCGCCATGGCGTTGCTGCGCCGCGGCAGGGTTGGTTGTGGCCACAATATCGGCGCGGCCGGCTGTATTCGCAACGGTCCCTGTGTCTGCACCAGTCACAACGTCTGCACCGGTCCCAGCGCCTGAGTCGGTCACGACGGCGGTGGCGCCCACAGCCCAGGCGGCCAGAATCCACACCAGCGAACGCCAGTGCAGCGGAAGGTCCAGGTCAATTACCGTGCCGGGCTCGGCGTCGAGCTCGTCAACGAGGTAATTTGCCGTCTTGGCCACCCAGTTTTCCAGCACGCGTCCGGAAAACTCCGCCCGTTCGGCGTCGGGGCCGTACCAAGTCAGTCTGGGTGCGGTGGGGTTGCGGGTGCGGAAGGCGGTGAGCAAGTGGGCGGGGGTGCCGGGTCGGAGGTCCATGGTCAACCATCTTTCCATGCCCGGCACGGAGCGGACCCCGGCAACGAGTCCATCGATTGGATGAATTGTCATTGGTGACGTGAGCTGCGTTACACCACGGGGGTGGCGGTGGTGGAAAGTTCCCGCCAGTGGGCCGGATCCGCGCTGAATCGCGGGTTTTCGCGCCGAAGGGTGAGCCGGTGCGCGGAAACATTGGTATGAAATTGCCGGGCGTGGCGTGCCGGAAGAACCTGTGTATTAGTGGTTATGATTCCCCTCCGCTTGACGTGGCGGACTTACATCGATGTAATTAGACGCACGAACCGCACAAAATGACACTGTTGACCGCACGTAGCGGGAACCGACGACTCGGCAAGCAGTAGTGGCGGCAACATTCAGGAGGACGATTATGGGGCAAGCTCGGCTGAGTGTGGCAAACACCCAAGACGAAGCAACGGCAGCCCAGGCTGCTGTCGCGTACCGTTCGCGTGGTGTTCCCACCGACTGGTACGTGGACCCGGCAGATCCGGAATCGGCTGCATTCCACCAGCGCGAAAATCGCCAGGCATTGGAAGATGCGGCAACGGCGTTCCTGACTTCGCCTGAGGACGACGAGGCTGCAACGACCCCGCAGAACCTTGTTGAAGGTGTGGACAATGCGCCCGTCTGGATAGGACTGCGAACCCAGCTTGAGGACTTCAGCGACGAAGGTGAACTAGGCTGGCAGACTGATGCCTTGTGTGCACAAACCGATCCGGAAGCGTTCTTCCCTGAAAAAGGGGGCTCCACCCGGGACGCCAAAAAGGTGTGCGGTGCGTGCAACGTCAAGGCGCAATGCCTTGAATACGCTCTGGCCAATGATGAGCGGTTTGGAATCTGGGGCGGCCTGTCCGAACGTGAGCGTCGGCGGCTGCGGAAGCGAGCGGTCTAATTCTTGAAGCAGTAAAAGTCACGGCCGTTCTGGTTGCCCACAACGGCGGTGCCTACCTCCCCACAGTTCTTGCCGCACTGGCATCGCAAACCCGCCCGGCCGACGTCGTTCTGGCCGCGGACACGGGATCCACAGACGACTCGGGGGAGTTGCTGCGCAAGGAGTTGGGCGAACGCAAGGTCATTTCCCTTGACGGGCGCCAAGGCTACGGTGCCGCAGTTGATGCCGTGCTCGAACACCAGTCGCGTCTGCCCAGCGACGCCACGGTGGCCGCGCGTCCGGGTGCTATCGGAGGAGTGGGCGTTCTTGACGACGCCGGAACCGGTGACGAGGGCGATGGCAGTTCGCCGGCTTGCAATGAATGGATCTGGCTGCTCCAAGACGACGCCGCCCCTGCTCCGGAGACGCTGCAACGGCTGTTGGATGCCACCGAACGTGCCACCACGGCAACTGTGGTCGGCTGCAAGCAGCTTGACTGGGACAACCACCGGCGCCTTGTAGACGTTGGGCTGTGGGCCAACAAGTGGTTTGATCGTTTCGTCCTGATCGGCCTCGACGAACAGGACCAGGGCCAGTACGACAGCAGGTCGGACGTGTTTGCCGTGAACTCGGCCGGCATGCTTGTGCGACGCGATGTTTTTGAAAAACTTGACGGCTTTGACCCGGCACTGCCCGGAACCGGTGACGATCTAGACTTTTGTGCCCGTGTCCGCTTGGCCGGGGACCGGGTGCTGGTGGTTCCCGACGCCCGCATGTTCCACGTGGTGCACAGGCCCCACGGCATGGGCTCCGCCGTGGCTGCCCGAAAAGCCGCGATTTTCATGCGGCTCAAGCATGCCCCTGCCTGGGCCGTTCCATTCCAAGCCATAGGCACTTTCCTGGCCGCCATCTATTGGCTTGCCGCAGGATTTGTCCTGAAGGCGCCTGGCCATGCCGTGCGCATGTTCGCCGCAACATGTGCGGGGCTGGTGCGCCCGGGCTCCTTGCACCGGAGCCGGAAGGCGCTCGCCGCCCAGCGGAGGAAACCCCGGTCGGTCCACAAGGGCGTGCTCGTGGAAAACCGTGCCGTGCGGGACCAGCTGAAGATCCTGCGGGAGACCATTGGCCCCGATGAGGAACTGCCGCAGGAAATCCTGGGTGGTCCCGCAATCGTTGAGCCCACAGGCGAAACACACCAAGAGAGCGTGGCCCCGTTGGCCGCCCTCAAAACGGCCCCGATCGTCAGCGCCCTGGCGTTGGCCGTCCTGCTGAGCGTTTTCTCGCTTTTTGCCCTTTCCCGCTTCCTGGGCGTGCCTGCACTGGCAGGCGGCGCGCTGCTTCCCGTCTCTGCGGAACTGGGCAGCGTGTGGCAGCATGCCACCGACTGGTGGGTTTCCCTTGGCTCCGGCTTGCCCGGGCACGGCAATCCCTTCAATGTAGTTTTGGCGGCGCTCAGCGCACTGGGCGGCAACGGCTCACAGTCAGTGCTCTGGCTGATGCTGCTGGCACTTCCGTTGTCCGGCTTCACCGCTTGGCTGGCCGCCGGTGCGCTGAGCCGGCGGCGCTGGATCCGCGTTGTGGCAGGTCTGGCGTGGGCTGGCGCGCCCATGCTGCTCGCAGCGATGGGGCAGGGGCGTGTGGGTGCCCTGCTGGTCCATGTGCTGCTTCCGCTCGTCATGTTGGGCCTGATCCGTGCCGTGGGCGCGGCAGTGGGCCCTGAGCAACGAAGCGTTCCGGTGCCCGGCGCCGTGGCCGGTTCCACCACAACTTCCATCGCGAAGCTTGGCCGCACCGGAGTTGACGGCAATCCGTCGTGGACGGCCGCTGCCGCCGCCGGACTGGCTCTTGCCGCCGTGACGGCTGCTGCGCCGAGCCTGCTGCCCGTCGCGGTGGTCGGCATCTTGTTCACGGCCGTTTTCATGGGCCGACGAGGCAAGACCATCTGGTGGGCGCTGGTGCCGCCGGTTGCACTGTTTCTGCCCTTTGCCTGGTCTGTCTGGGCCAACCCCCGGGCCCTGCTGGCTGATCCGGGCCTGCCGCTGGCCTCACATCCAGGCCCGCTGTGGCAGCAGCTGCTGGGCTTCCCCGAACAGCTGGGGGCCGCCGGGGAACTGTCCGGATTGGGTGCCTTTACTTCACCGTCATGGTGGTTGTGGGTGGTGGCGATCTTCATTGGAGCCCCCGTGGTGCTGGCAGCAGCGGCAGCGCTAGTGCTTCCGCTGCGTCGAGCCGGCACCGTCCGAGCGCTTTGGCTGGTGGCCCTGTTGGCCTTGGCTGCCACCTATGCAGGGAAATTCATTGCCGTGGCGTTCGATGGCGCGACACTCGTGACTCCTTTCAGCGGCCCAGCGCTTTCGCTGGCTTTCTTTGCCCTGCTCGGAGCGGCGTTGCTCGGATTCGATGCCGTGTACCGCCGCGCTTACAGCCCGCAACCCAAGATCCGAGACAGTGCGGGCCGGCAGCGGCACAGAGTGGCCCGCACCATGGCAATCACGATGTCCGTGGTGCTGGTTGCCGCTCCGTTGGCAAGCCTGGGCTTGTGGGGTGCACAGCAGCTCTCCACCAATCAGCAGGGACCTGCCTTGACTGGTGCGTTCCTGCCGCAGGCTGTCACGGCCGGAACCATTCCCGCGACCGCAGCCGACCGCGGTGCAGGACCCGAAGCCAGCCGCACCATCGTCTTGGCCGTGATGCCCGACGGCGGTGTGCACGCGACGCTCATGCAAGGCGCCGGCACCACGCTGGATGCCACTTCCGGTATTGCCGCCGCGGCACGCATCACGGGGGCACCCGGTTCCGAAACCCTGCTTGAGGCCGACCCCGCCACGGTGGCGTTGCAGGACAGCGTGGCCGCCATGCTGTCCAAATCGGGCATTGATCCGCGGCCCGGGCTGGTGGATCTTGGTGTGGGCTTTGTAGTGCTGCGCCAAGGCGACACGGCAGCCGAGTTGTTGGCAGGGGAGCTTGAGGCAGTGCCCGGCCTAGACACCGTGGGGCCCACCGAATCAGGCTGGCTGTGGCGGGTGAAGCCCAACTATGCCGGCGAGGGCCTCAGCGACGTGGTCAATCGTGTCCGCATTGTCGATGCCAAGGGCAACAGCGTGGCGCCGGTGGACTCACAGGGGCAAGACGTTGACACCATGATTGGCGAAGGTGCCGACGGACGCAGCGTGGAGCTGGCCGAGCGCTCGGACGCTGGCTGGAAGGCTTGGCTTGACGGCACGCCGTTGAAGGCAGTCAGTTCGGGCTGGACCCAGACTTTTGAGCTGCCTGCAGCTGGCGGCAAACTTGAAATTCGTTATGTACATCCGCTGAACACCGTACTGGGCTTGGTCCAGTTGATCTTGTTCGGGCTGACAGTTCTGCTGGCCCTGCCGGTCCGGGCGCGAAGGGGCCGCACCGGGGCTTACAGGGACGAAGCATCATTGCAAAAGGTTGGTAGAAGTGCCTGAGATCAATGACAATGCGGAAGATAATCTTCCGGTATCCAAGCCCGTGGAAGCACAGTCCGACAAAACTGCTGCCGACAAAACTGCTGCCGACACTGCTGCCGACAAAACTGCTGCCAGCGCACCGGCACCGAAAGCCGCCAAAACTGCTGCCGAGGAAACGCCACTGCCAGCAGACAAGGTAGGTAAGGCAGCTAAACCGGCCAAGGCAGGCAAGCCAGCCAAGGCTTCCCGGCGTGCGCGGACCCGCCGTCGCTGGCCTGTTGTCCTGGCCGGTGCGGCCGCCCTCGCGGTGGCCGTGGCGGCGGTGGGTGCCGCCAGCCTGTATCCCGGCGTAGATGCCACTGCGGAAATCTCTCTGGTTCCACACCCGCTTCCGGTGGGTGAGTCCTTGGCCAATTGCCAGGGCCCCACCCAATTGCTGGCAGGATCTTCCGCTGGCGCGGATCCCGAGTTCTCGGCAAACTCCTCAAAAACGACCTCCCAGCTCAACGCCGTGGTGCTCAGTGGTTCCACCGGGGAGTTGCCCGGGGCGGCCGTCCAGACGCTTGATGGCAAATTCACTCCGTTGTTCACAGTGGCAGAGGAAGGTACGCCTACGTCAAAGTCCACGAAGTTGCCGGGAGCACCCAAAGCGCGTGCCGGCGTCGTGGATGGAAAGGCGGTCGCTGCACCTTCGGTGTTGCGCATGCAGCCGCTCGGGGAGCAAATGCCGCAGGGATCCGGTTCCGTCGTGGTCGCCGCGAACGATGGCGATCTGGCCGGCTTGGCCGCAGCGAACTGTCAGCGTCCCTCGAGCGAACTTTGGCTCTCAGGGGCCAGCACGTCTGTCGGTAGGACGGCCCTGCTCGCGATTTCCAATTCTTCCCCGAGCCCGGCGTCTGTTTCGCTGGAACTGTTCGGCGACGCTGGTCCAGTTGCGGCCCCAGGCGGCAAGGACCTCGTGGTTGCCCCTGGTACCGTGCGGACAGTGGTGCTTGCCGGCCTCGCTCCGGATCAGGAACTGCTCAGCATCCACCTCAAGAGCACCGGAGGGGCGGTCAGCGCCGTCATTCAGCAATCCGTGCTGCGTGGGTTGACGCCGGGCGGAGTCGACTACTTGTCTCCTGTCCAAAATCCGGCGTCCAAGCTTTCGATCCCGGGTGTGCGTGTTCAGGCACCCGGCGCGGCAGCGAAAATCTCGGCCCAGAGTGGGTACAAGGACGCTGCACCGACTCTTGTGGTGACGGTTCCTGGCGCCGGAGACTCGGTGGTTGAAGTGAAGGCCCATGGTCCCGAAGGCCAGGTTGCGCTGCCCAACGGCGGAGTGTTCACGGCTGCGGCGGGCAAGGTCTCCAACTTCTCCTTGGCTGGCTTGCCCAAGGGCACATATTCACTCAGCATCAACGCAGATGCCCCCGTCACGGCGGGTGTGCAGATTGTGAACTTCACCAAGCCCGGCGAAGCCGTGGACTTGGCGCTGGCGCCGTCCGCCGCACGCCTCGGCAACACGCACTTGGTGTCATTGCCACAGGAAGTCAGCTCCACCTTGGTGTTTAGTGCGCCCGAGGGAGAGTCGACGGTCACGCTCGTGCCCATCTCCACTGGCGGGGTGCTCGGTGCCGGCAAGGATGTCCAACTCAAGGCCGGCAAGACGGCGACGGTGGATCCTGCCTCCCTGCTGGGTTCCGGAACAACAGCAGTCGTGGTCTCAGTGGCCGGAGCGCCCACCTTCGGTACTCAATTGTTGGACACAGGCGACTCCGCCAATATTGCCGTGTTGCCGATTGTCGGAACCGCGTCCGGCGCCCACGCGATCAACATCATCACCGGTTACTAGCCAACTATTTCCGAGGGGCTGGTGACCCCTGGCAGTTGGTAGCGGAGCTCAGCAGTTGGGGGCGTGCCGTTGTAATGGTCCCTCGCATGTTGCGGCAACCGGATAAGGGACCAGACTCCCAACTAGGTAGACCGCCGAGTTTCAAGCCTGTTCGGTTTCACCGGCGGTGGGCTATTTGGCGTATATCGCGCATGGGATTCACATGAATCCGGCTACCTACCGTCTGAACTTTTCCCACCAGTACTGCGTGGTCTCATCGCGCCATTGCGCCATTGCGCCATCGCGTCATCGCTGCGTTGGCTGTTCGATGGCTCTATTTGTGGTGTTTGCGGGTGTAGGTGATGAGGAATTGTTCTAGTGGGCTTGTGTGGGTGGGGTTGGTGGTGGGTGCGGTGGTGTGGAGGTTGGTGTTGAGGGCGTTGTTGAGTTTTTTCTTGAGCCATTTGGGGAAGGCTGGTGGTCGGGGTTCCTGGTATTGGGGTGGGTGGTATGTGCCGGAGGGGCTGAGCCAGGCGGTGGTGCCGTCGTTGGCGGGCAGGGGTTTCCAGCCGCGGAGGCGGATCGTGGTGCGTTGGGGGTCGTGTTCGCGGCGGTAGTTCCCGTGTTTGTCTTTGTCGTCTGAGAAGTGTTTGAGGTGGTGGTGGCGCTTGCAGGCGGGTCGTTGGTTGGCCAAGGTGGTTTCCCCGCCGTGTTCGAATGCTTTCAGGTGGTCGGTGTCGGTGTCCATGACGGGGTTGGGGCAGTTGGGGACATAACAGCCTCCGGCGAGGGCGCGCAGGACAGCTTTTTCGGTTTCGCGCAGCGTGTACCGGGTGGGGTTCATTGCCAAGGGCTCATCGGTGACGGGGTCGGTGAGTACGCGCAGGAACGTGGTGGAGTTGGCGAGGAGTTTCCGGGCGATCGGGGCTGGGACGGGGCCGGTACCGACGAGTTCGCCTGGTTCATCGGTGATGTTCAACGCGGACAGGAACGGCACGGTGACCAAGACCAGGGCTTTGGGCATGGGAGGGTCGGTGATGGTGTGGTGGGTTCGGATTGCTTCGAGTTGGTCGAGGTAGTCCTGTTCGGGATGTTCCGGGATTCCGTCCACGACCCCGTCAACGTAGCCTGATCCATCGCTGAGGAGTTCCCCGACCACGGGCACGTCTTCCACCCCGGCCTCGGGCCGCTCACCCGGATCGGCCTCCGTACCCGCAGGGTGGTCCGCCGCATCGGGGACGGCGCCCTGGCTGGCCCCGGCGCTGCTTCCCGTCGCCTTTCCGCTGGCGGTGGTGTTTCCGCTGGCAATAGCTTCTGTGGGGTTTGCGCTACGGGTTTTGTTGGGGCTTTCGTCGCTGGTCATGCCAGTACCGGTCGTTTTGCCCTTGCTACCGCTGGTCGCGGACCCTGTAGCACCATCGGTGGTGGTTTCATTAGCCTTGCTCTTGCCAGGACCACTTTTGCCGGTGGCGGCACCTTCGTTGTCGCTAGCGCTTGCGGCTCCTGCACTGTCCGGGCGGTCGGTGGTGTCGGTGCTGGCTTTGCTGGTTTTGTTGTCAGCGGATTTTGTACTGTCGGCGTTGTCGGCGTCGGGAGCGACTGTGTCGTCGGTGTCGTTTGTGGGGTTGCGGTGTGCCCATGGGGGTGCTTCTTCGATGAGTGAGACTCCGAAAGCGGAGTTCGCACCGAACGGGACGTCGCCGGCTTGGTTCGGGGGCTCTGAACCATCCCCATCGTTGCTGTGGCTGCCCATGCCGCCAGTGCTGGCGTCACCGTGGCCAGCATTGCTTCCTGAGTGGTTCTGCCCGGCACCAGCGTTGCCGTTGGCACCAGCGCCGCCGTGGCCATTGGCACCAGCGTTGCCATTGTGGCTGGTGTTGCTGGCTGGGGTGGGGAGGGGTTGTTGGTTGAGGAGGAGGGTGGTGGCGACGTCGACGCGTAGTTGTGCCAGGGTGCGGTGTTCCCCGCTGGCACTCTTGTTGCTGGCGCTGCGGTTGTTGTCGGCAGTCTTGCTGCCGTTGCCGTCGTTGTTGTTTCCTGGTCCGGTGGTGTTGTTGTGTTTGATGGTGCGTGCTGTGCGGGTGGCGTGGACCCAGATGGCTTCGGCGCTGATGGTGGGGATGTGCAGGGTGAGCCAGGACATTCCGTCGCGTCCGGGGTCCAGGGTCATGGCCCGGTGCCGGTAGGCCTGGCGGGTGGCGGTGGCCCTGGTTTCTGGGTGGGTGCTTTCCCGGGCGCGGCGGGCTTTGGAGGCGAACCCGGAGGCTGTGGTGCCCGGGGCTAGGCGTAGCAGGCGTTGTTCAAAGACGGTGATCTGTTCGGCGGTGATGGTCGGGGTTTCGGCCAGGGTGTTGCATTCATCCACGATCAGCCCCGCGTGCCGGTAGGAGAGCACCCCGGCGTGCAATGCGGCCAGGGTGTGTCGGTGGGTGGTGGTCAGGGCGGTGCTGTGGTGCGCCAGCGCGGTGACAGTGCGTTCGGGAAGACACAGGGTCAAGGCGATGTCGGTGCAGGCACTGGCTTCGGCGATTCCTGCCTGCCAGGAATCAAGACCCACCGCGGTGCCCTCGACGTTCGCTGCTGCGATGATCCGGGCGACGAGTTCTGCTTTGCAGGCCGCGGTGGCGTCTTCGAGGCGCTTCAACACAGCCAACGCCTCGATTCCGGCGTCGTACACGGCCCGGGCGACCCCCACCCGCGAGGGCGGCTCGGGAACCGGGGGAGGAAACGCAATGAACGCCGGCAGGCCTGCCAGTGCCGCAGTGTCAGGGCCAAAGGGTTCAATGGAAGGAAGAGTGATCGCACCAAGCAGTGCAGCCACATCCGCTGTGGCTGCAAAGCCCCGGTCCCCGGGGAACTCCTCCCGACTACTCATACCCCCATAATACCCCCACCGTTACACTACTGCAATAGATACACGTACATAGATGCGATAAATTCTACGAGTTCCAGCACCGTTCAGGCGGGTCTAACCACCCGCCATGAAAGGCGCAATAGCCGATCGGGACGGGCCCAATCGCCGTCGGGATGTGAAAGGAGTGCCACCAACCTCTGCAACCAGCAACCCTGGAAATGCTCGGCTAGTAACCGCGAAAGCGGCGAAACAAGGGATCGATCGCTTCCGGATCCATGTTGAGCAGCCCGGCCACTTGTTCAATCATGACTTCGTGCACCAGCTCACGCACCTGTCCTGCCGTGTCGCACAAGTCCTCCACCGGGTGCCGGTAGATGGCGATGACGGGCGCTTGTGCCGGTGAGTCTGCTGTGGCCGCAACTGCCTGGCTGAACTTGCCCAAGGGGGCTGGTCCGCCGGAGGCGATGAGGTCCTCCAGCTGCCCCGGGACTTCCTCCACCAGGTATTCGGCGCGGGCGAGCGCTTCGGGCCACAGTTCGCGCAGCCGCTCGGCCGAATCCACCACCAGTTCCTCGAACTTCTCGCTTCGAGTCCGGAACGCCGGCAGCGATGCCGGCAAAAGGGGTCCGCGCATCCCGCGTCCATGCCTGTCTCGGTGCCGGTCCCAGAACTGGCGCGAAGGTGTCAGCACGTCCTTCTCTTCATCCGAAATCGCCGGATGCAAAGCAATGATGAGCGAAGGAAGGCTGTTTCCGGACTTGTTCTCCATCAATTCACTGTAGGCCCGGGGCCAGCCAAGGGGAAATATCGCGTCCGTAAGGGTAGTCTTGGGAATCGTGGGAACCCTTCGTCAATGCACAAGATCAGCCTGCCGTGAAGCGGCCGTGGCGACTTTGACGTATGTCTACGCGGATTCAACGGCTGTTTTGGGTCCGCTGGCGACTTTTGCCGAACCCCATTGCTACGATTTGTGTGCCAAGCACTCGGCCAGGCTGACCGTCCCCCGAGGGTGGGAAGTGATCCATTTGGCCCGATCGGACAAGCCGCCCGCACCAGGCCCGGATGATCTGCTGGCGTTGGCCGATGCCGTGCGGGAGGCCGCCAACGCCGACCCCGCCAAGGACTCGCATCCGGCACGGCGCGAATTCCAGGGCAGTCTTGAACCGCCGGCCCCCGTGCCCGGCAGCAGCCCCGCCGCCGGCAGGCGTGGCCACCTGCGCGTGCTGCGCGACTAATTCCGCAGCATTTTGACCCAACTTGGGGACTCGAGGGAAAGGGAAGAGCATGGCGAAGATTAGTGAAAACCTGCTGGCAGTGCTGCGGTGCCCCGTGACCGGCTCCAGGCTGGTCCAAGACGGCGAGGCGCTCGTGAGCATGGACGCCGGGCCCGACGGCGGACCCTTGCGTTACGCCGTCGATGAAGGCATTGTGTTGTTGTTGCGTCCGGAACAAATCACCGGCTAGGCCCCTCCGCTTCCTGCCGGGCGCCACCCGGTTTCAGCCCCGACATCCAAGGACATTCCCCATGAGTGCATCAGCGACCCTGTCCCCGTCCGACTACAAAGTTGCCGACATCTCCCTGGCCGCCGCCGGCCGCCACCAGATCCGCCTAGCTGAATTTGAGATGCCGGGCCTGATGAGCTTGCGCGCCGAATACGCTGCCACCCAGCCGCTGCGGGGCGCCCGCATCGCCGGCTCGCTCCACATGACGGTCCAGACGGCCGTCCTGATAGAAACCCTGACGGCGCTCGGTGCAGAAGTTCGCTGGGCTTCCTGCAATATTTTCTCCACCCAGGATGAAGCTGCCGCAGCCATTGTGGTGGGGAGTGGCACACCAGAGCACCCCGCCGGCGTGCCCGTCTTCGCCTGGAAGGGCGAAACCCTGGAAGAGTACTGGTGGACGACCCAGCAGATTCTCAGCTGGCCCGGCGCCGATATGGACCCCGACGGGCCTTCCCGGGGACTTTCCACCGGGCCCTCCCAGGGGGCTTCGAGTCGGGGACCCAACATGATCCTTGACGACGGCGGCGACGCCACCATGCTTATTCATAAGGGCGTCGCCTATGAAGGCGCCGGCGCAGTCCCGGCCACCGCGGAGGACGAATCCGAGGAAGGCGCCGTCTTCCTGCAGCTCCTGCGCGACTCCCTCGCCGCAGACCCGCACAAGTGGACGCGCATTGCCGCGGGCATTCACGGTGTCACCGAGGAAACCACCACCGGGGTGCACCGGCTGTACCAGCTGGCAGCCGAAGGCAAACTGCTATTCCCCGCCATCAACGTCAACGACTCCGTGACCAAGTCCAAGTTCGACAACAAGTACGGCATCCGCCACTCCCTCCCCGACGGCATCATGCGCGCCACCGACGTGCTCATCGGCGGGAAGGTCGCCGTCGTCTGCGGTTACGGCGACGTGGGCAAGGGCTCGGCCGAGGCACTGCGCGGCCAAGGCGCCCGCGTCATCATCACCGAGATCGACCCCATCTGCGCCCTGCAGGCCGCCATGGACGGCTACCAGGTGGCCAGGTTGGATTCCGTCCTCGAGCAGGGCGACATCTTCATCACCGCCACTGGCGGCAGGGACATCATCATGGCAGCGGACATGCTCACGATGAAGAACAAGGCCATCGTGGGCAACATTGGGCACTTTGACAATGAAATCGACATGGCCGGCCTGGCAAGGGTCGACGGCGTGGCGAAGGTGGAGATCAAGGCGCAAGTTCATGAGTGGGTGTTCGACGCCGGGACGGGCGCCGAACGCTCCATCATCGTCCTGTCCGAGGGCCGCCTGCTGAACTTGGGCAACGCCACGGGCCACCCCTCCTTCGTCATGAGCAACTCCTTCACCAACCAGGTCATCGCGCAGCTTGAAATCTTCACAAAGAAGGACCAGACGCAGCCCGAATACGCCAAGGACGTGTACGTGCTGCCGAAGATTCTGGATGAGAAGGTGGCCCGTCTGCACCTGGACGCCCTCGGTGTTGAGCTGACGGTGCTCACCGACCACCAGGCGGCCTACTTGGACCTTGATCCTGCCGGTCCGTACAAGCCCGCCTACTACCGCTATTAACCACCGCTATTAACGGCCGGCGAAGCCGGGGGAGGAAACGCATGAACGAGCGTTGGGAGCGCATTGGGGATTGCGTGCGCAGGCGGCGGGCTGAAAACCCCGGGCCCATGACCCTTGACGGAACGAACTCGTATGTTCTGGCAGCCCCCGGCGCGCCCGGCGTGGTGGTGGTGGACCCCGGCCCTGCGCTGGAGCCGCATCTGGCTGAATTGGCGGCTGCCGGTGCCGTGGAATTGATTCTCATCACCCACCACCACGGCGACCACACCGACGGCAGTGCCTCCCTGCACCAGCTCACCGGGGCTCCTGTCCGTGCGGCCCTGGCTGCTTTTTGCCATGCCGGCGAGTCCCTGTCCGACGGCGAAACCATCCACTCTGCCGGGCTCGCCATCACTGTCCTGGCCACGCCGGGGCACACCAGCGACTCCGTGTGTTTCGCCGTTGCCCCGCTGGTCCCGCTGGTCCCGCTGGTCCCGCTGGTCCCGCTGGTCCCGCTGGTCCCGCTGGTCCCGCTGGTCCCGCTGGTCCCGCTGGTCCCGCTGGTCCCGCTGGTCCCGCAGGCGCAGCTGGCCGGGCACTTTGTGCTGACGGGGGATACGATCCTTGGCAGCGGCAGCACTGTCATTTGCTACCCCGACGGGCGGCTGGGGGACTACCTTGGGTCGTTGGCAGCCTTGCGCAGCCGGGGACTTGAACACGGCACCGCCGGCAACCCCGTTCCCGCACTGCCCGGGCACGGGCCGGTGCTGGCAGACCTGGCCAAGGCGGCCGAAGCCTATGCCGAGCACAGGGGGGAACGGATCGCCCAGGTGCGCTCCGCCGTCGAACGCCTGAAGACGGAAAGCGGCACAATCCCGTCGGTGCAGGCCGTGGCGGAACGGGTCTACCCGGAGGTGCCGGCGAATCTCCGGGCCGCCGCGGAATTGAATGTCGAAGCGCAGCTGGACTATCTGCGCAACGGCGGGAGCCCGGACCTGTAACAGCGCAGGACAGTGCGGGACAGGGGCGGCATCGAATTGCAACCCTGTGCAACAGTCCGGTCTCGTTCATTGCCCACGCACAGCAAAACACCATACGTTGGATAAACATGCCGTAAAATAGTTGGTTGGCGCACCAGGCGCCACTGTTGAGGATTGTTGCACGGGTCCACTGAATGGGGAGTTTGCATGGCTGAGTTGAACGAGACGCAGAAGCCCCGCCGCGGCTGGAAAATTGCGTTGATCACTCTCATCGCACTGGTTGTTGCCGGCGGCGGAGTAGGTGTTGCGGTGGCCAATTCGTGGCTGCCCGGGACCTCCACCGCGGCAGGGCAGGACTCGCCGTCGAGTTCGGACAGTGCCGGGCCGAGCGCTCCGGAGACGACCCCCGCCCCTCCCGTTGCGGAGGTGCCGGCCGTGCTGACCCTGAATCCGGCCACCGGCACGACCTTTGTGAACCCGACCAAGCCGGTTGTTGCCACGGTGGAGCACGGCAAGATGTCCAATGTGGTCTTGAAGGAAACAGCCACCGGTGCCGTCAGCGACGGAAAGCTCTCCGACGACGGCGGCACGTGGACGGCGACGACGCCACTGAAATTTGATACGGCATACACCCTTGACGTCACCGCCGTCGACTCGGTGGGGGCCCAGCAGCACAAGGCCAGCACCTTCACGACAGTTCCGGCATCGCACGAGGCCGACGCCGCCATGTACCCGGGTGCCGACGCCACCGTGGGTGTGGCCCAGCCGCTGGAGTTCAATTTCAGCGAACCGGTCGCGAACAAGGAAGCCGTGGAAAAGGCCATCACGATCACCAGCAGCACCGGCCAGCCGGGTGCCTTCCGCTGGTACTCGGACACCAAGGTGCGCTACCGCACCGCTGATTACTGGCCGGCCAACTCAGTGGTCAACGTGGACATGAAGCTCTTCGGCATGGACATTGGCAACGGCATGATCGGCAACTTCAACAAGAGCTACAACGTCAACATCGGCGACAAAGTTGTCATGGAGGCTGATGCGGCCGCCCTGAGCGTGAGTATCCTTGTCAACGACCAGGTGGCTCGCACCTTCCCGGCAACCATGGGCGATGAGGCGTTCCCGTCGGCGTCCGGCTATATGGTGCTCACGGCGGACAAGCAGCGCTACGCCACGTTCAAGGCCTCAAGCATTGGGCTGAAGCCCGGCGACCCGGGCGACTACGGTTCCGTTGACGTGGAATACGCCACCCGTCTTTCCAACAGCGGCATCTTCATCCACCAGGCCACCAAATCCGCCATGCCGTACCTGGGTACAACGAATCTTTCGCACGGCTGCATCGGCCTGTCTGCGGAGGGAGCCGGCTGGGTGTTTGAGAACATGCGCCCGGGCGACATTGTCCACACCGTGGGCACGCCCAACGAGACGATCGCTCCCACCGACGGATTCGGCGACTGGAACATCCCCTTCGAGCAGTACGCCTCGCGCTAGAACGCTTCCCGGCTGTGTCCTTCCTGTTTAGGTCTGGGGAGTGCCCGCCAGCCCTGTGCTGTAGGCGAAGACCACCAGTTGTGCGCGGTCGTGCGCGCCGGTCTTGACCATCGCCCTGGTGACATGCGTTTTCGCAGTGGCTGGACTGAGGAACAGCCCGTTGGCGATATCTGCGTTGCTCAGACCCGCCCCGACCAGCGCAACGATCTCTTTTTCGCGTGCGGTCAACAAAGCCAGCTTTTTTGTGTGCTGGACATCCGGATGCGGGCGGGACACGAATTGGTTGATGAGCCGCCGCGTGACGCGCGGTGCCAGCAGAGCCTCGCCGGCGGCGACAACATGGACCGCCCGTCGCAGTTCCGCAGGCTCCATGTCTTTGAGCAAAAAGCCGCTGGCCCCGGCGCGAAGGGCCTCATATACGGCAGAATCGAGTTCGTAGGCCGTGACGACAAGCACCTTCGTCCCGGCAAGCTCCGGGCGTGCGGTGAGCATCCAGGTTGCTGAGATCCAGTCGAGTTCCGGCATCCGGATGTCCATGATCACGACGTCGGGCCGCAGCCTTTGCACGAGTTCGACGGCGGTTTTGCCGTTGGCTGCCGCACCGACAACAGCGATGCCGCCGTCACGTTCGAGAATCGCACGGAAACCCTCGAGGATGAGGGGCTGGTCGTCGGCGAGAACAACGCGGATCGTCATGGTGCCGCCAACGGAATCGTGGCGGTGACAAGGAACCCGCCACCGCTCCGTGCCTCCCGCGGTGACCGTGCCACCGACCGCCTCGACCCGCTCATGCATGCCGAGAAGGCCAAGGCGCCGGCCTTCCGTCCTGCCGCGCCGGCCTTCCGTCCTGCCGCGCCGGCCTTCCGTCCTGCCGCGCCGGCCTTCCGTCCTGCCGCGCCGGCCTTCCGTCCTGCCGCGCCGGCCTTCCGTCCTGCCGTCCGGCCTTCCGTCCTGCCGTCCGGGTGTTGGCGGTTCGCCCCGCCCATCGTCGGCAACGCTGATGCACAGCCGGTCGCCGTCGGCTCGCACCACGAGCGCAGCATGGCGTGCTTGCGCATGAAGGATGACATTCGTCAACGCCTCCTACACCACACGGTAGGTGGTCAGCTCGATAAACGCCGTCATGCCGGATTCGGGCACCACCAGTTCGGTTCCCACGTGCCGGCCCAGACGGCGGGCATGCTCAACAAGATCCCCGATCTTTGCCAACCCCGGCTGCGGCGCCAGCGGCTGGCCGGGATGGTCCTCGTCGCGAAGCAGCGCAAGGGTGCGCCGCGGTTCCGGAAGCACCCGCCGGGCCAGCGTGCGCACCTGCGCGATCGCTGCACGCGCCTGCTCAGGGGCGCCGTCGAACGCGTCAAGGGCAACACCGCTCTGGACCGAGATGGCAGAAACAGTATGTGCTAGGGCATCGTGCAATTCGCGTGCCGTGCCCAGCCGTTCCTCAGCCAAGCGTTCGCGCAACCGCACCCGCTCGGCTTCAAGCGCACGCACATTTCCCCGGCGTGCCTGGCCTGCGACCGCCCCCAGCACGACGGCGGCGAGCATTCCCACCCCCGGGCCCAGGATGGCAAACTAATACCAGTGCACCGAGGCCGGAGGCAGGGAAGTAGTGACCTGCCACGCGAGAATCAAGGCGATCCCGGTCAGGAACCTGCCCATCGCCAGGTCCGTGGCCGCGATGAAGTACAAGGCCGCGAACAGCGCCAGCGCCGCACCGGGGTAACCGAGGAAGTGGTAGACCACAACGAGCACCACGATGGTGATTCCGCCTTCAACGGGTCGCGTGCGTCGGATCAGGAGAACGGAGGACGCCCCAACACCGAGCAAGTAGGCTCCCGGTGGCCACGGGACGGGCGGGGTTGCTCCGGCGACCTCGAAGGCGACTCCGGCCGAGACCACGAGAGCCATCGCCGCGACGAGTCCAAGATCGGCTCGCAGCTGCGCCACGCGATTCGGTGTGCGTACCTTTCGGGCCGCGATGTTCATGTGGCAAGTCTATCCGTGCCCGCGGCGCTTGGATCCGGTGCCAAACTTGGATCCGTGGCCAGGCCTGGATCCGTCGCTGGGCCGGTCGCAGCGCGTGCTCCCATCCTCCGGGCCGGGCGCAGGTACGCGATGAGCACCAGCACGGCCAACCCGGCCGTCCACCCGAGCAGGTTGAGCACGCTGGCCACGTCCGGCAGCTCGCCCGCAGCGATGGCCCACCCCAGCTTGGCCAGATGGTAGGTGGGCAGCCAATACGCAACGTTCAGCATGGTGGCCGCGGGAAGAACGGACGGCGGGACCCATAGCCCGCCGAGCGCCGACATCGCCATGTTGAGCCCGTAACTGAGCGGATACGCGAAGTCGGCACCCACGGCAAAGCCGAGTGCGATCCCGAGTGCCGCGAACGGGATGCTTCCAAGCCAGATGGCCACCACCAAGGCCACCCACTGGCCCATTGAAAGCTGCACGCCTTTCACGACGGCGGCCGTCACACAAACCAGAATGACCGCGGGAAGCGCCGTGGCGACGCTCGCCACGACCTTGGAACCGAGCGCCGAAGCGGCCGACAGCGGCATGGCGCGCACTTGCTCGAGCCAGCCGATCTGCCGTTCTTCGGCAATGCGCGGTCCCGTTGTTGAAATCACGGCCCAGATGGCGCCGTAGGCGGCCATGGCCACCATGATCTCCACCATAATCTCCACCGTGCCCGGAAGCTGGCCCGGTGCAGTGTGCCCGCCGCCGAACAGGGTGCCGAACAGGGTGGCGAACAACAGGTAGAAGCCGATCGGCGCGCCGACCGCGAGTGCCAGGTATTTCGGATCGCGCAGCATCCGAACTATTTCAAGACGAAGAAAATAGGTGGTCATCACGACTGGAAATTGTGGTGTGGGTGCCCGTGTTCTCCGCCGCGGAATGCGCGGTGGCGGCGCTGACGGTGGCGGCACTGCCGGTCAGGGCAAGGAAGGATTCGTCAAGGCTCGGCGGGCTGACGTTGATGCCGTGCCAGTCCTGCAAGCCGCCAACGACCGCAGCGACCAACGCATCCGGGGCCGTGGTCTTGATTCTCACGCGGTCCCCGCGCACCTGGACGTCGGACACGCCGTCGAACCTGCCGATCCAGTCGGTGCTGCCCGTCAGAAACACCTGGACAACGCTGACGCCGGTTTGCGTCCGAATTCGGGCAGGCGTGTCGTCTGCGATGACACGGCCGGAGGCCAGCAAGACCACGCGTTCAGCGTTGTTGTCCACTTCGTCGAGGTAGTGGCTGGCGAAAAGCAGCGTGCGGCTCTTGGCGGCGAAGGCGCGCATGGTCTCCCAGAACTCGGCACGGCCGCGGACGTCCATGGCCCGGGTGGGTTCGTCGAGGATCAGGATCTCGGGATTCGCCACGACGGCCAGTGCGAATCGGAGCCGTTGCGACTGGCCGCCTGAGAGTTTGTCCACGCGTCTGCTGCGTTCGGAGGTGAGTCCGGCGACTTCCAGTGCCTCCGCGCAGGGCAGCGGGTTCGGGTAGAGCCGCTCTCCGAACCGCACGAGTTCGGCAACCCGCACGCCGGGCATCATGCCGGAATCCTGCAGCATTGCTGCAATCCGTCCTCCGGCCACGGCTGCGCGGGGTGTGTGGCCTGCCACTCTGACCCTTCCGGTATCCGGGAGGACAAGACCCAGCATCATGCCGATGGCCGTCGACTTTCCGGCCCCGTTGGGTCCCGGCAGCGCGACGGTTTCACCGCAGCGGACCTCAAGGTCCAGTGGGTGCACGGAAGGGTGCCGTGCATAGCTCTTGGCGGCCGCCTGCATGCTGACAGCCATCTCGCACTGAGGCGATCCAGCGGTTGTTGTCTTCATAATTTGAGTATCGACCGTGCTGCGCTTCCAATCGTCGTCCGGGGGCTGTATCCGGGTACCGCAGCCGGGGTATTTCGCGGGCCGGCGCAACTGGAGCAGCCTGTTCCGGACCAACGGTGAAGTACTCCAACCCCGCGACCAACCTTGCTACCGAAAACGAGGCTGCACAGGTCCCGCAATCGCTCCCCCTGCGGGAACAGTCCTTCCTCTGCCAATATTTTTCGATCAGGACAGTCAAGGTCAGTCAGGGTTCGCACTGCTGGTCATTGTCGCGCTGCTGGTAGTTGTATCTGCGGTGCTGCCAAGGCAAGTCATTGACAGGCGACTGGTCGGTGACCGGATCGAGGTGGTCCTCCACGATGACGAAGGCAAATGGCGGCATGGCCGTGCCACAGGCGGGCCTGCTCATCCGAGCTTCCAGCCTTACCACTCGCAGATCCGTATACCCAGTGGTGACCCGCTCGAGCTGAAGGTGGGTGAGCTTGGCGAGGACACCGGGCAGCACCCGACTCTGAATCGTATTTGGTACTTGACCCTTCGGGTGCACATAGTCCTGCTGCTCACTGATCCTTGACAAAGATCCTTGGCAAACCATGTTGCTGCCGGCGTGATCTTGGAAAAACTCGGGCAATGCCAGTTGAGGTTGTCCGCAAATCGTGGACGGTGGGTCAGCCAGCTTACGCATCGGCCGCCCTCTCCCAACGAAGTTGGGACTTCCAAGTCTTTAGGAGGGCTTGCCCATGGGAAGGCCGGCTGAACTTCCCGTAGGCAGGGAGTTCCACTTGCTTTTTCGGGCTGAGCAGGCGCTTCCGACGTACCTGTGAGTCAGCTGACCAGCGAGTCAGTTGGTGGTTTCAGTCGAAAAGGGACCAAGTTCCCCGTGGTCCCGTGGGGAGTCGGTGCACGCGCGATCCTTCATGCATCGAAACTGGTGACCGCGAGTGGTGTTCGCTGCATAACCCGATCCAATTCTCTGCGGAAAGCGACGTGCCGCGGGTACCTGGTGCTCCAATCCTGCAACCATGCGCGGCCGGAGGCACCGCCGCGGGCCAGTGCCAGCGCCTCTGCTCCGTGGAGCAACCATTCGGCGGCTTTCGCATAGCGGCCCCGTTGTTTGTTTGAGACGATGTCATCGACCTGGCGCCCCATCTGCTTGAGGGCAACATCCAGCCTGAAGCTCAATGCTGCGGAGGTGGCGGTTTCGGAGGAAATTTGCGTGCTCAATAATTGAGCCAATGTTGGTATTCCCCCATCACTGCGAACCACAGCGTCGTGCGGTTCGCTGGAGAATGGCCAGGAATGCCCACCGACGGTGTTCAAGTATTCAATCAACCCAGTCTTGGAAGACTCGGGATGGGTCAGTCCACCGCAACCGGAGATGAGCAGATACGGTACCAAAATGGTACTGGACAGTTCGTCCAGATGGTGTTCCGGTGGCTGCGCCAATAGATGCGTGGCCTGCTCGACTTCTCCGGCCAGGAGCATGAGGGACGTGTAGAGCGACTGCCCCAGGCCTGAACGCTGT
The DNA here is from genome assembly GCF_030063185.1 of Arthrobacter sp. H35-D1. GTDB lineage: Bacteria > Actinomycetota > Actinomycetes > Actinomycetales > Micrococcaceae > Specibacter. The sequence continues at coordinate 116,148 of NZ_JASISP010000002.1, read as the reverse complement.
TCTCGGGATTCGAAGGCAGCAAGTTCTTCGGCCATGACCTGGGTGGGACCAGTTGTCTGAGCCGCCGCATAATGGAGGGCCAACAGCCGTGCAAGGTTCGGCCGGGCACGCCAAGCCAGACGCCGTGCTTCAAGGACTACGGTTGGGTCACCGGCGCTGAGCTCGGCCAGTTCCCCGGCCGTTTCAGCCCGAACCACAGCAGTTGCTCCAGCGGTGGCCAGCGCTTCACGGGCGGCATCCGCGGCCTCGGTGATTCGCCCGGCGGCGCGCAATGCTTGTACCCAGTCAAGATAGAAGGATCCCTGGGCAGATCCAGTTTGGCGTGCCAGTGTGCCCAGCCCGTCAATTCCTTCACCCAGCTGGATTGCTTCGACCAACAAATTATGTGCTGGTCGGTCGTGGCGTTCCAAGGCCCGCAGTTCATCGATCCATGAGGAGAGGAACTGTTCGAACTCGGGCAGTTCTGGCAGCCTGCATTCGCGGACCGCCCCCAGGGTTGGCGCAGCGTAGGGTGTGGGGAGGCTGAGCCACGCGGTGATTAACTCACTCGCGCGCTCTGGAAGCGCCGTGGTTTCGTAGACGGTGCGAAGGTATCGGCTCATGGCTTCGTCCAATTCGACGCCTATCATCGACAATGCTGGTTCGGAGCCGCAGAAGGTTCCTACCTCTTCATCGAGTTCCAGCGCATCGAAGAGCTTGCCGTAGATGGCTCTGGCTAGACCGAGCCGTCCGGAGTGGAACGTATCATTCGCGGCGGCGAAGTAGTCCTCCATTTCGTCCACCCATGATTCGTCACCGAAGGAACGTTCGTCATGGATCTCTCCATCCCACCCAAACCCCTGGAAGTAGGCGCCGCTTTCGACACGCTCGACGAAATCGTCAATCTCTTCAAGTAACTGGTCGTGTTCAATCGGCCAGGACAGGTCCGGGACAGGCTGCTGATTGTCGGCCATTTCGTTCACGATGTCCGGTTCGCTGGGCTGACCGACGGAGAAGCTGTTTAGGAAAGATCCACGCTCGGACGCTGCCAACCGTTCCGCATGGTTGAACAGCGCTTGACGGATCACTTCGGGTGACATCTGTTCCAGCTGGCGATGCAGGTCGGTGAGGAATTTGTGAAGGGTGGCCGGGTTTTCAGTCATGGTTGGCATCCTCGCCTGGAACATAGGGGATGAGTCCATCTTCGAAGATGCGACGTTGTATTTCCACTGGAAGCCGGCGTACATCCACGGGCATTCCATCGATGAGGACCATCCAAGTGAGTGGATTGCTTTCTTGTATCTTTTTGCTGGTGAATTCGAGATCAAATCGGTCGAGCTTGATCAGATCACGGAGCAACTTGGCCTTGTTGGCCATCGTGGTTTTCTTGACTCCGAGCAAGTCACTAAGTTGGTCGGCGCTCAAGTGCATTGCCTCAGCAGGGTCAAACAGAAAGTTAAGCTGGCCGACCGCATAGAGCACGCCGCCCGCCCAAATGCGAACGTCGCCGCGAATCAGAGGGGTAGGACGTTTGCGAGCCAACTTCCCGATGACCCGACGGCACAGTTGGGCATACTCCGTATCCAGGTGTTCCAGACAAACTTTGTCGGTGATGGCCATGATCTCCGACGCATAGGGGCGCACGCTGTGCGGCATCTTCGGATCATCCAACGGTTCCACAGGGCCTCCTGATCGAGCGGGTTCTCGCCACATCGTCATTGTGGCCTGCAACCAAACGTTACACGTGATGCCCCTGAGATTCAGGAATCCTCGTCAAGCTGCTCCATGGTGCCAGCTGCCACAGGTCAATGGGTCTATTGGTCCAAAGCTCCAATGGAATCTCCGTCTGGATGAGTCACTAGGTGGCTGGTGCCGAAGGGCCTTTTGTGTGGTGCCGTTGCTGAAGAGGGACGATTTGAGGAGGGGGTGAGGCTGTTGGCTTTTGCCTGGTATTGGGGTCCGCAGCGGGCACCTCGGGGTCGATACGGCACTCCCGATGCACCGCATAAATCGGGCTCTCAGGCACCAGCCCATGACAATACTCAGCCGTGCCTCACAGCGAATCACCCTGGGTAGGCGCCAGAGCCAACGTCATCAATCAATCCAGAATTCTTAGGAATCCATCCATCTAAATTTCCCCAAAAACCAAACGCAAGCCCAGACACCGACACACCATTTGATGAAAAACACCAGCCACCTAGTACATCAACTAACTTGAGACTGCGTCACTTTAGCTGAGTCAACTCGCAGCGGAACAATCAATATCTGCTGATCGGCCATCGGCGCGTGCTGCTGTTTGACTCAGGTTCGGGCGGCGCAGCATCTTCTCCTCGGCGCCGCACCGTGGAGCTGACGGCCATGCCCGGCCACGGACCATCCGGCAGTGTGCCTGACTACCTGAACAGCACAGTGAAGGTGCGCGAGTTGGCCGGGGGAGCACGCATCTTCAGCGGCCATGACAGCCAGCTGGTGGAGCTTGGCCTAGTGCCCGCCCACGCCGTGGCGTTCAAGCTGGCTGCGCACGGCGGCTGCCCGCTGCGCCGACGCCGTCAGGCGCTTGAATTCACGCTCCCGCCGTTCAGCCATCAACGATGACAGGAACACGGACGCGTCGGTGCCGGGGGCAGGCAGCGGGGCAACATACTGGCTGGCTTCTCCGGCCAGTTCCAGCCCGAGGGCATGGCGCGAAGCGGGGGCCATGGCGGCCCCCTGGCCCAGGAACAAGGAGATGCGCCGGGCCAGCGGGTCCGGCAGCCGGCCAATGTCGGCCAACGCAGCCCAAGGCGCCAGTTGCGGTGCCACGGACACCTGCAGCGGCTTCACTTTCGGGGCTCGGTCCCGGATGGCGTAGGTGCCGGCGAGCATGTCGCCCAGGCGCTTGGATTTCTCGTTGAACAAGGACACCAGGCAGGCCACCGAACCCAGCGTCATGTAAATCTCCAACACTGCCAGCAAGGCCCGGATCATGGCATGGCGAAAACGGATGGATCCGCCGTCGTCCCGCACAATCCGCAGGCCCATGGCCAACTTTCCCAGCGACTTCCCCCGGCTCAGGGTCTCGACGGTGATGGGCACAATGACCAGCAGCGCCACGAGCGCAACCACCAGGATGGCCCGGACGGCGGCAAAATCCACCACAAACGGCACCGCGGCCAGGAGCAGGAACAGTCCAAGGCCCACCACCAGCGTGGCCGTGACGTCGATGGCCGTGGCGAGGGAGCGGGCGGCGAAGGAGGCGGGGCGAAGCTCCAGGACTACGGCTTCACCGGTGATGATCGCGGACATTAAAACAGTCTATCCACGCCCCAGCGCAGAGCCGGCCTTCGAAAGCGAACATGTCCGCGAAACGGCGGATGCCGCCGCACGCTGCCGGGCCGTCGGGCGCTATGCTGGGGCGGATGGACATGGACGCTTTTACAACAGTGCACGGCCCCCAATGGGCGCGGCTGGATGTGCTTGCCAAGAAGCGGCGGCTGAACGGGGCCGAGGCCGACGAGCTCCTTGAGCTCTACCAAAGCGTCTCTGCACAGCTGTCGCTGATTCGTTCGGTGGCGGCGGAGAGCCAGCTCTCGGCGTCGCTCTCGGCCACCCTTGCCAACGCGCGAACCCGGTTCACGGGCGCCAAATCCAACTTCTTCGTTGACACGGCGCGCTTCTTTGTGATTTCGCTGCCCGCCGCGTTTTACCGGATTCGGTGGCTGACGGTCATTGTGGGCGCCGTCTTTGTCCTCATTGCCACCTTGTTCGGGGCGTGGACTGCAGGGAACCCGGGGGTGCTGGCCGCGATGGGCAGCGACGCGCAACTGCAGCAGCTCGTCGAGCAGGACTTTGTGGGCTATTACTCGGAAAACCCGGCCGCCTCCTTTGCCGGCGCCGTCTGGACCAACAACGCCTGGATTGCGGCCCAATGCGTGGCTTTCGGGATCACCGGCGTGTTCGTGCCGTACGCCGTCTTCTCCAACGCCCAGGGGGTGGGCATGACGGCCGGGGTCATGTTCGCCTATGACCGCGGCGACGTGTTTTTCAGCTATATCCTCCCGCACGGACTGATGGAATTGACAGCCATTTTCATTGCCGCAGCGGCCGGCCTGCGCATCTTTTGGGCGTGGGTGAGCCCGGGTCCGCAGACGCGGCTGAATTCCCTGGCCAAGGAGGGCCGATCCCTCATGACAGTTGCCGCCGGGCTGGTGTTGGTCCTGTTTGTCTCCGGCCTGGTCGAGGCGTACGTGACGCCCAGCCCGCTGCCCACCTGGGCCAAGATCAGCATTGGTGCGCTGGTTCTCGCCGCGTATTGGACCTACACCCTGGTGCTGGGCGGCCGGGCGGTGCGGGCCGGTGAGAGCGGGGACCTGGGCGCGGACGACGCCGGAGCCTCCGTCCGCTCGGCCTGAGACTGCCGCTCGGAGCTGCTTGGGGGACAGCCCGTGGCTGGGGTATTCCCGCCTGCCCCTCCCGCTGAAGCAGGCAAAGGAGCAGTATGGGGTGATGGGCCAAGACCATCAGGATTTGCCGAAACCGCCGCCGCACCCCTGGCGCCGCTTTGTCGCCATGGGAGATTCCTTCACAGAAGGCCTGGATGATCCCGAGCCGCTGAACCCGGGCGGCTACCGCGGCTGGGCGGACCGTGTTGCCGAGGAGCTGAGCGTCGGTGTTCCCGGCTTCGCCTATGCGAATCTGGCCGTCCGAGGACAGCTGCTGCACGAGGTTGTCGAGACGCAGTTGGGGCCGGCTCTCACGCTGAAGCCGGATCTGGTGTCCATCCAGGCAGGGGGGAACGATCTTTTGCACCCGCGTGCGGACCCTGACAAGCTGGCGGGAATCTTGGAAAGAGCGGTGGAGATATTGCGCTTTCAGGGTGTGGCAGTGGTGATCTTTGTGGGGCCGGACTCGGGCCGTTCCACGGTGCTGGGGCAATTTCGCACGAAGATTGCCGTGTACAACGAAAATTTGCGCAGCATTGCCGAACAGAATGACGCCGTGATTGCGGACATGTGGGCCATGACTGAACTGCACGACCCCCGGATGTGGAGCCCCGACAGGCTGCATCCCTCGTCGATGGGCCACCACGCCGTGGCCACCATGGTGCTTGAAACGCTCAATGTGCCCCACACGCTGCGCCCGAACCTGCCCAAGCCGCTGCCGGAGAGGAGCTGGCGTGAAGCCCGGGAGGAGGACCTGCTATGGGCCCGCGAGTACCTTGTGCCCTATGTTTTGCGCAGTATTCGGCACGAACCGGCGAACGGCGGATTCGGTGCCAAACGCCCGGTCCCGGCACCTTGGGACACCACGCCGCCCACCTCGTCTTCGCCGATCGTTGAGGAACAGCGTCCGGAGCGGATCTTCGGCAATGCCGTCCCGCCCGAAGGAGGTCCCGCCTGAAGCTTTTCCCGTCTGGCCCGCTGTGCCGCGGGACGTTCCGGTGCCACGGAACTGGCGGGATCCGGTGACATTTTGGCATCGACTCGGGGTGGCAGCGCCCGGTCGCGGCAGCTGCCCGGTATCCTTTCGAATTGTGAGCGAGAATTCAAAAACCCAGGACTCAGCCAACAGCGCTGCCCAGGCGCCGTCCCCTTCGGAGGCTGGCGCCGGGGCCGAGGCCCCCGCTGACGGCATTGCTGCGCCCCAAACCGTTGCGGAGCCGGAGAGTCTCGATCCTGCCCCGAGGATCAAGCTGGATGCCGCTGCCGACGACGAGCCCATGCGCCCGGCCGGTCGGCTGCCCCGGCTGCCCAGCGACGAGGAAATCGCCGCCTCGCTGGCCAAAAGTGTCAGCGAGGCCGACGAAGCAGGCCCCGTAGACGACGGCGCTCCCGTCGAGGAGGCGCTGGTCGAGGCTCCCGCGGCCCGCCCGTCGGCCGAGGAAGTGGCCAGGCGCCAAGCCGCCATGGAGCGGGCGGCCAACACCAAACCGGTGCTGACCCGCGTCTTCCAGGTGCTCATTGCCGTGTTTTATCCGATCGTTTTGCTAGTCCTGTCGATCCGGCTCGTGACGTCCTCGGTGTTTTTGTGGGTTGAGTACCATCGTCCCGGCTTTCCTGCGGACTCCTTCGGGTTCACCACCGAAGACAGGGTCACCTACGGCTCGTACACGGTGGATTACTTGCTGAATTTTGCTCCGGCACGCTACTTGGGCGGCCTTGTCAACACGCTGGGCAAGCCGCTGTTCCTTGAGCGGGAAGTGGGCCACATGGCCGATGTCAAGGCAGTGATCGTCATGGCTTTCCTGACCGGTCTTGTGCTGGCCATCGTCATGGTGATCGGCATGGTGTATTTGCGCCGACGCAGCCACGGTGGGATCCGCCGGGGGCTCTTCGCCGGTTCAATCGCCACCCTGGCCTTGATCATTGGGCTGGGAGTGCTGGCCGTGCTGGGTTGGGAGGCGTTCTTCACCGAGTTCCACAGGATCTTCTTCGCCGACGGCACCTGGACGTTCTACACGGACGACACCTTGATCCGGCTGTTCCCCAGCCAGTTCTGGACGGACTCCGGCCTGTTCATCGGCGTCTTTGTGCTGGTGGTCTCCTCCCTGACGTTGGCCTTCACCTGGCCCACCAAGGACCGCCGCCAAGCTGTTGCGAAGGCCAAGCACCCGGGTCGCCGCGCTGCAGCTGGGTAGCAGCGTATCCATGTCTCCACGGGAATTGATCGCCGCCTTCTGGGCCGGATCCGCGAGTAAGAATTTTTTGACTGGTGTTTTTTGACTGGGGCATGTTAAAGCGAACAGGTGCCGTCTTTGGCGGGAAAATAGGGGTTAGCAGACCAATAATTTCCAGCAGAAAAGGGGCACCTGTTCGATGGCAAGTTTACATGGCAAGAAACGTGGCAAGAAGTCGGACACGCGGGCGAGGAAGCGGGCCCGGGCACGCCGGGTGCGTATCGGTGCCCCGGATCCGCGGCTGACGCCGGCGGCCGGGATCGAGGCGCTCCGGGAAGTGGACCGGGTCCTGGGCGTCACGGCGGCTCTGGATGCGGGCATCGGGGCGGTGAAGAAACGCAACCGTGACCTGACCGGCGGCGAACTGCTCGTCTCAATGGCCTCGGCACAGCTGGCCGGGGAAGACTTTTTGGTGGGTTTGGACCGGCGCCGGGCCGATGCGGCCGGCTAGGATCTGGAACCGGTGCCGACCCCGGCCTCCACGACCGCGGCAGGGATTGCCAAACGCTTCGGCGACGACCAGCTCCGCGGGAGCGGGACGGGCATCGGGACGATCAACACCGCCAGGGTCTCCCTGCTGCCGCTGGTGCGCCGGAACTCCTTGTTGGAGGTCGCCACGATCGATGGGGACTCGACCGACGTGGAAGTGTACGGGCGGACCAAGCAAAAGGCCACACACGCGTACACCGGGGCGCTGACGCTGCGCTCCCATATCGGGTTCTGGGCCGAGGCCGGGGTGGCGGTGGCGGCGGAGTTGATGGGCGGGACCGAAGACCCCCGGACCAACGCCGTGGATATCCTGGACCGCTCGATTGCCGCACTGCCCCAAGGTGTGGAGAAGATCCAGTGCCGCTGGGATGGGCGGCTACTTCGCCGCCGAACTCGCCGCCGCCTGTGCGAAGCGCGGGGTCGACTTCGCGATCGGGGTCAAGCGCACCGCGAAGGTCATGGCTGCCGCCCAAGGACTGGGCCGGTACACCTGGGTGGCGGCTGTGGGCATGGACGACACCCCCCGAACTCGCAATCATTGACTACCTGCCCGGTCCCTGGCCCAAGGACGCGAACATCACCTGCATTGCCCGGCGGACCCGGATCCCGGTCGAGCGGATCCCGACCGTGCGGGTCCGGAAACGCCGCACCATTGACAAAAACCAGCTCGCCCTCACGTTGGAGGGCCGGATCGATGAGGTCTATGGCTACTCGTTCATCCTGACCAACCTTGACGTCTCCACGGATGAAAGCCTCGCCGAGGTGGAGTGGTGGTACCGCCACCGCACCGACATCGAAGAGCTGAACCGCAACGCCAAACACGGAACCGCCCTCCGTCACCTGACCTCCGCTGGCCACCGGGTCAACAGTGTGTGGATGTGGGCGGGCCTGCTCGGCTGCGCCATCTCAGACTGGCTCCAGGAAATCACCGGCATGGACTACGGGAACGGGCGTGGGAGACGAACCGTGGCCCGGCTCCGGCGGGAACTGATCCGCGTCCCGGCCCGCATCGCCCGCCGCGCCGGTGAAATCCAGCTCCGACTGCCACCGGGACCACAACTGCTCGCTACCGTCCTGCCCACCTTGCAGGGACTGTCCGCCCCAGGTTGACACTCGAATTCACCTGTACCCCCGCCACGAGAAAGACCACCCGAGACACCGTAGGAGTCTCCGCCCACCCGGCACGACACACGGGCACCTTGCCATGCCCACCGGGCCAAGATCCGCGAAACTTGACCCGCCAAGGACGTCGACCTCAAAGAGCCACTACTCGCGGATCCGGGTCAGAACTGGGCTACTTTCATGGCCACGTGCTGAGAACCGATTTCCGCTCCCGCGCTGTGGTCGCCCGCCGCGCTCGCGCAAAGGCAGCATTCAGATCGAACTTCCCCACGGTGCCGGTGAACGTTCCTTTGCGGGGACATTAGTGTCGCATCTAGAGACGTGCGTGATAACCCTCGTATTCTGGCCCTGGTCAGGCAATGGGCGTTCTAACAATCGTTCTTGGTACCCCAGATAGACTCCGTTGATGAATAACCTCGAGCAGCGCAAACCCTCCATTATTATGCGCATGGACTGGGCCGTTGTCTGCTGCCTGCTTCTCGGCGCCGTAGTCGTTATAGCGTCCTGGACGAGCTGGATTATTTGCCATTGGATCGTACATTGTCCGAGCTTGGATGCTCAGCAGCGCACTGTTTGTGGCGGCACTGCTACTCCTGCGTCTGCGGGCCAAAGCCCAGGCCGGGTCGGGCAGTTGCTTGCGTTCATCGGTGTTGGCCCTGCTACTCGTTGTCGTCGGGGCGGGTAGCGCCATAGGCGTAGCGGAGGACATGGTTAGGGATACTGGGTACTTCGTCTTGAAGCCTCATGGTCCCAACGGCTGCCGAACGGTCGCACGAGAATCATCTTTCCTCATGAGCGGCAAAGGCGAGGCATACGCCGTCAACGCCTTCGGGATCGGACATCGGGTGGGCCAGTGGAGCGTTGACGATGGCGGCCGGACAATTGAAGCTGGCAGCTATGCGATGAAATGGGCTTCAGATGGTGGTGTCGTGTCCGTTTTCGGCGCATACAAATCGGATCTATTGGAGGGGCCACCAATCAGCTGCCACTGAGCGGGAGGAAGCTCCTGTTCGTTGCAGCGCTCTGAAAAGAGCCCAATAATGGTGCGGTAGATTTCTGATCTTCATGTCTTGCCTTGATTGATGCCAACTGTCTTCCAAGCGATTTCCATTTGCACCATATGAGCATGGAGGCAGTCCGCTCGATCCGTCCCAGTGGAGGTTCCTTTCAGGACGATTCATCTGCTTGTGAGGCGGCGGTTCCGCGTCTCAATTAGCTTCTGCATATAGCGGGCTAGGACCAGATTCTCGGCGAGTAGCCCGATGGGGCCGAAAGGTGCCGCGAACTCGATTCGGTCAATCATCGTGGTTCCCTTCGCATCTTGACTGAACTCATGGATATGCCGGAACCGCTTGAACGGGCCCTTAACCTGTTCATCGACGAAGGAGTCTGGTGCCTCCATTTGTGTTATCCGGCACTGGGCTCTCCACTTAAGCGGAGTAGATTTGGGGGATGGAAATCCTCCTTGTGGGTGTTGATTATCCTAGCCCGTTGGGCGAGTTCGAGGAGTGGTTTGCCACGGACGCGGATTGCCTGGACTACCTGGAATGGCTGCGTTGGCCAGCAGGTTTCACCTGTCGGAAGTGTGGTGGTGGCGGCTGGAGACTTGGCGACGGGCGGTGGATGTGTTCGAGGTGTTCCTACCGGACGTCGGTCACCGCCGGCACGATATTTCACCGGACGCGCATGCCGCTGACGGTGTGGTTTAGGGCGTGTTGGCTGTTCGCTACCGCCAAGAACGGGGTGTCGGCTCTGGCACTCCAGCGGACGATGGAGATTGGGTCCTACCAGACGGCGTGGATGATATTATTGCACCGTTTTCGTTCCCTGCTGTCCCAGCCTGGTCGAAGGCCCTTGTCTGGCACGGTTGAAGTCGATGAGACTTTCATTGGCGGATACGAAGCTGGGCTGGCAGGCGGACGTGCCCGCGGGAAGAAGGTGCTGGTCGGCATCGCTGTCGAGGTCAATGAACCGCGGGGGTTCGGCCGGTGTCGCATGGGCGTACTCGACGACGCTTCCGCAGCATCCGTACAACAATTTGTCTCAACGTTTGTTGCGCCGGGCTCGACCGTCATAACGGATGGTTGGCCAAGCTATCGCGGCATCAAGGAATGGGGATACGTCCACGAACCTCGCAGCCAGCGTGCCGCAGCCTCACGTGGAGAAGATCCTGGCGGTTTGTTGCCAGGTGTCCACCGGGTCGCGGCGCTGACAAAACGCTGGCTGCTGGGGACACACCAGGGCGCCGTGAGCCCGGAGCATCTGGACAGCTACCTGGACGAATTTGTTTTTCGCTTCAACCGACGCACCTCACATCACCAAGGCCTGCTGTTCCACAGTCTGCTCACACTTACTGTAGGGCACCGTCCCGTTGAGTATCGGGAAGTAGCCGTGGGCCACCAGCGGCGGAAGGAACCACCAACCCCGCCAATCACACCCGGTTATCCCGGCAAATCGGAGCGCCGCCGCACAGTACGTCCCTGGCGTCAGGGAATAAAGATTCACAACTCCGCTTAATCCGCTTAAGTGGAGAGCCCAGATCCGGCTTATCATCCGCAGCGGAAGACCGAAATGCCACGCACGCCATGTCACCTCTTCTCCCAACGAAATGAGTCCCGACGTGACACCAGCGACAGCTTTTTCTCGGGACTGCGCCATCGATTCCTTATGGGCTTCAATGCTGCGCGCCAAGTCAAATAACTGCGCTTTTGGCAAGCTGGATGGTGTCGTGCATTCGAAAGAAGCGGCCATGATCAGAGTGTGTCAGGTGGTTCCGTCTTTGCCCGTATCGCCGGGCATCTACTGGCAAACCGCCATAGAAGCGGCTCCCGGTGGCATGAGATGCCCACCCAGCAGTTGGATGTCTGGAACACCACAAGGTTGCACCGCAGGAGGTTCCCGTTACGGGCATGGATATTTTTAAACCAAGGACGATCTGACCTCGAAACAACCTCTTAGCGTGAATTTCCGTACGGATCATCCTCAGACCCCAGTCCCTCACGCTGGGGCGCAAAGGGCCCCAGGTAAGCTCAGTCGGCATTGACTGCAGTGGTTGACGTTTTCATTAACCGAAAGGCATGCTTCGCTTATTGAAACCGAGCTTGTTCGCGCCCGCCGCACCCCCGGCGCAACAGATGTAAAAATGACAACAAGATGTACATCTTTATGACCATCTAGTTGTACACTTAGGGTATGAGCACTTTCCTTGAAGTCCAGCCAACAGCCGAATTCCGCACCAGCGTCCCGGCAATTCTTCGTCGGTTCCGGACGGACCACGCGGCAGCCACACCGGTCGTATTCGGCGCCAACCGCCGCCCCGAAGCTGTGGTCATCCCCTTCGAGCTGTACTCCGAGCTCCTTCCGATCATGGAGGACCTGGAAATCGCGCGCCTCGTTCGTGAACGCCAAGAAGCCGGCCCAGCCGTACCGCTTGCTGATGTTGCCGCAAAGTTCGGCATCACCATTGATGAACCGAAAGCGTGAGTTCTCAGCTTGGTCTTGATGCCCTACCCGGCTTTGAGGACGATATGTCAGCACTCCCCACCCAAGAGCTCCGAATAATGGCCGTAGGCCTGCTGGTCGAAGTTGCCAAAGGCACTCTCACTGGTCAGGGCCTGGATGACAGGGTTTCCACCGGCGATCTTAGCGACTGCTTCAAGCTCTACTTCGACACCGACACGAAACAGAAGCCTCGCTTCCGCCTCGTCTACCGAATCAAGGACGGCAAAGTCAAAGCCGTGCAAGCAGTATCAGTCGGAGAACGTAAGGGCCTAGCCGCCTATGTCGCTGCAGTCAAAAGGCTCGGTCGAACCAGCAAATAGCTGACCAGATCGTGAGCACCGGGACACGAAGAAGCCCGGACCGGTGATGGTTCGGGGCTTCTTCGTCAGTGAATCGGGCACAATCTTCCTTGAGTCTTACATACCCAGCGATCAGGGGTTGACCAGGTTGGCCAACCAGGATGAGCTTCTGCGCTTCAGGCCTTTGGAGAACCACTGCGCATCACCTGAAATGGGAAATGCCACCTCAGACTCTCCCCAATAGGTCCTGAACATCTCATCCGGCTTCTGTACTTGGTGGCCCCCGGCCTTGTAGAACGCCGCCGAGTCCGCACTCGTCACACCGTAAACAGTTTTGGAACCAGCCTTCAGGGCCACGTCCTCCATCTTGCCCAACAGATGCGCCCCCACCCCGCAGCGCCGTTTCCCTCGGTTACCGCAACACTGGATCACCCCATCGGTCGAAGACCAGTGAATGGATGTGGCCGTCTGGGCGTAGCGTGTAATGCACTTCCACTGAGGTGTTCCCGATGGTATGGACCACGGAAATATGAGTGTCGTCAGCTGCAGTCCACGTTGCCCCAAACCTGGGCAGTAGTGCTGTTGGAACCCAGACCGCCTCGGCACCGCCTCGCCCCGCGGCGCTTGTGGAAGCGTCCATCCCGTCAGTGTGGGCGAGAGTGAAGAGGCCAGCCAATTTCCAGTCCATGCCTCCTTCTTCGTTGAGGTAATGGTCAGACCCAGCGATGATCCCAGCGACTCTCGCCTTCCAGATGAAGCCTCTGTGCGGGTTGATCAATTGTGTGGCCCTAAATGGCAGCCACCTGCCGATCTTAATGCTCCCTCGCATTGTCAGCCGCACGCCCTGCTGTTACGCGTCGCAGTGGATGACCGCGGGTAGTTGCGTTGCCTGACGATGGCGCTGTCCTGGTCCCGGGGTTCGTTGGCGGCGCCATCGTGACGACGACACCCGCCGTTCCGACCGGCGCGCTGCGATCCTGAAAATACCGTGGTCATGCTGGTTTCATTGGTTCCGCCGGTGGCCGGTGGCGTATTCGTCCCGGGACGGTGCTGGTTCAACACGAAGTGGCCCCTTCCCCGCCGCGGGCATGATAGGCAATAGTCATTGACATGAGTGTGGGACAGGCGAACAGGAGCGGGCACGATGATGATCGTGGACGGCCGCGGGCAGACCGAGACGGCCTTGCTGGCGGGCGAGATACTCTGCCCGGACTGTTCATCGCCGTTGCGCCCCCACGGGCAGGCCCGCACCCGCACCGTGCGGGGCCCAGGCGATACGCGGCTTACAATGCGGCCGCGGCGGGCCCGCTGCACCGGCTGCCGCCGCACCCAGATCCTGTTGCCAGCCGCGTTGTCCGTGCGCCGGGCCGACACGGTGGAGGTCATCGGGACCGCGTTGGCGGCCAAGGCCGCCGGCAGCGGGTACCGCACGATCGCTGCCCACATGGGCCGGCCCCTCTCGACGGTGCGCCGTTGGCTGCGCCGGGTGCCGGAAACACACGCTCACTGGCTGTACGAGCAAGCAGTCCAGCACGCATTCCGCCTCAACCCCGATACCCTCGCCCGGCCCAAACCCTGGCCGAGCCTGCTCGGCTGGAGCCTGAACATCTTGGCCGGTGCCGCACTGGCCTACCGGCACCGCGTAGACGTCGATCTGCCGCCCTGGACCCTGATCGGGCTCTTCACACAAGGTAACCTGCTGAGTCCGCCGCTGCGCACCTGAAAAAGCGACGAGACCGTGCCCAGCCATGCCCAGAAACAGTCGTCACCATGACGACGACACTGATTGCTAGCTCTTCCTCCCGGCAGCAATGCCAACCACCGCGTCACGATGACGACCAAACCCGCCATTCCCATCGCCAACAAGGGCGACGCCGCCATCGTCAAACAATGCGCTCGGTAACACCTGCGCCAGTGGGGTACCGGTCCGGATTGCCGCCCTGAGGTATTTTTGAACGGGCTCTGGTAGTTCAGCGACATCTTCTCCAGTAAAGGCAGCATTGTCGGCGAAGCCGGTGAGCTCGTCTTCCCACTCGGCGAGGGTCTGTGGCCTTCGAGTGTCAGCACTCACGACATGCCTCCCGATCCGAGGTCTGATTTATTCCCGGCATTGTGAAGCATCCGCCATAACAAGGCGAGCGTTGCGAGGGCGATGATGCCGACCGGTACCAAGACCGACCAGGACGGCGCATGACCTTCGGCCTGCGCCACGAAGGGTGTGAGGATGATCGGCAAGGTGGTGAGTCCGAGGAATATCAATGCGCTTGGTGCGAACGCATAGCCCAGCTGGTGGCGGCGCAGAAGCAGAAGCCCTACGACGAAGACGCCGGGTAGGAAGATCGCGAGATCCAGGACATGAACAGGGTTGCTCGGCACATTCCAGGTGGTGGCAGAGGTTGATGGCCGGCTGGCCAGCAGGTCTGGAACGATCTCACTCAACCACAAGTAGGTGAACAGTGTTGCTGCTGCGATGAGGAACCATCCGGGTAGCCGTATTGAAAAACTGCCCAAACGCCGACGTAAATCTGAAGGGTGCAACGCTGCCGCACTGCCGGCGAACGCGTAGGCCGACAGCCCGAGTACAGCCACCCAGACCAGGAAAAGCGGTCCGAAATGGATGGAGAAGGCGTAGATCGCGTAGTTATAAGCGGTGAAAGCGAGGAAGCCCAGTAGACACAGCCAAGACCTCAAAGATCCATGGAAGGCCAGTATCCCCAGGACGACGATCATGTGGGCGACGAAGAAAAGGTTGACAAGGTCCTGTGCGATGCTTGCATCGAAGAATGTGGCCGTTTCCTTGCCATACACCAGCGCAGGATTGAGCGAACCCACGATGCTTCCTGCAGCCGCGAGGGACGCCGCCGAGATGGAAAGCCAGAGCCATGGTTTGGGAAGGCCATTTCGGGCGCGGGGTGCGTTCATGCCCTACCGTGCAACGTACTGCGTTTTCGCCAGGCGTCGAGTTCGATGCGCGGCAACCAGGACACGATGCCAGAGAGGGCAAGAACGAGCGCGAGCTCCGCAATGCCGGTCGTGAAGTAAATCGCTTGCAACCAACTAAACCCTTGAATAATCACGGTCTCTGTCAGGATCCAGATAATCATCGCAAAACCTGCGAAAGCCGTCCAGAGTAGGGAAGATTCCCTGTAACCCAGGAGCAGCCCGGCTGCGAGAGCCTGAGTCCCGCCGACGCCGACGAGCAGGATCAGCGCAGGTAGAAAGAAGGACGTGAAGGGGCTGTTCTCCAAGAACGACGTCGGCATGCCAAGTCCGTTCGTGAAAAACATGGCGAGGCTTCCCCCCACGGCCGAAAGGGCGTTGAAAATGACCACGACGATCAGGGTTCTCATCGCGATTCTCGTCAGAATATTTGCTCGCATGCCTTGCTCGCTTTCGCGGAGAGTACTGCCGTCGACGTGTCGTCATAATGCGCGGCACATACTCAAACAATAGGCGTGGTCGGGTTCTGTCGGGAGTGCCGAAGGTCCCAACTGCTGCGTGACGACCAGGAAAGGAAACGAAACGCGAACGACTCTTCTCCCAACGACATGGCTGGCGGTGGTCGATATCGCCTCGGCATCATGACGCACGCGTTTGGTGGTTCGCAGGAGGTTCCGCTTACGGTCGCACCAAGGTTGCGCAGACGAGTACCGACAATGTTTCATTGGCGGGGAAATCCCGCCGGAGGGGTGGCCCGCTTCCTTAGAAGTGGGCCACCCGAAATAGAAGATCATCCAGTAGTTGGAAGTTGAACCGTTCCTGATGAAGTTATCGGGAACGTCATACAGGGTCGATACCCACGGCGTCTTTGGTTGCGGATCTATCGCGCCGCGAGGATGCGATGAGGACGAGATTACTCTCTGCGATGCCTGCAACGGGCCAGAGGAAGAGGCACTCCATAGCAAACAACATCGGCAAGAACACATCCCCTATTAAGATTGACGGGTCAGGTTCCTCGGCAGCCATTGACGACAGGAAAAAGGTGATTGCCATGATGGGGAGGCCCGCCAACAGTAGCCAAGAGGTGTACTTTGCCATCTTTCGGCCGAGCAGGCGCAAGCAGGCATGCAGCACCCAGAAGAGTCCGACACATAGTGGCAGCAGGTAAATAAGGCTCATTCTTCTAGCCTGTCAGTTGGTGAACGGTAAAGCGCGCTACCAACGGTGATTCTGCATTGGGGTGTTCCGTTTCCTTGGAACTTGGAACATGCGCCCGTATGGTGGCACTGACCATCGACCGGGATCAAGCAACAGGGCTACCGGTTCGTCACCGTCGACGAGTTGACTTCCCGAGGTCCCGCACTTCCTCCGGATTAGATCCAGCTGGGGAGCCACATGCGCTGGCGCCAGGCATCCTGCGGAATGATCTCCGCGGCCCAGACGGGGTAGAAGAAGGCGCTCAGGGCCACGGCAAGCACCAGGAAGATGCACACAAACATGGCCCCTTGCTGGCGGCGCCACGGCGGGTCGCCCACCTTGCCGAGCACCATGCCCAGAACCATGACCACCGCCAGGATCATGAACGGTTCGTAGGCGATGGCATAGAAGAAGAAGATGGTGCGCTCAGGATAGAAAAGCCAGGGCACGAATCCGGCGGCAAAGCCAACCAGGATGGCCCCCGCCCGCCAGTCGCGCTTGGCAATCCACACGCCGATCAAGAACAGAATCGCCAGCGTGCCAGCCCACCAAATGAGCGGGTTTCCCAAGCTGGTCACGGCCGACGTGCACTTGTCCACGGTGCAGCCGGCCTCGCCGTTTTCAAAGTTCTTGATGTAGAAGGACGTGGGCCGGCCCATGACGAGCCACGACCACGCGTTGGCCTTGTAGGGATGGTCCGAGGCAAGTCCGGTGTGAAAGTTGTAGGCCGTTGAATGGTAGTGCCACAGGGATCGCAAAGACTCCGGAATCCAGCCCCACGGGCCTGCCGGGTTTTCCGCACCCCAGTTTCGGTCGTACGCATCCTTTGACATGAACCAGCCGGTCCACGAGGCCAAATACGTCAGCGCCGCAACGGGCACCACGCTCACAAAGGCCAGGATGCCGTCCTTCCAGACGGCACCCAGCACCCAGTACCTGATGCCTGCGATGCGCCGGGCATTCATGTCCCACACCACGCTCATCAGGCCAAAGGCGGCGAGGAAGAACAGCCCCGACCACTTGGTGCCAATGCACAGGCCCAGCGCCACACCGGCGGCCAACCGCCACCAGCGGATCCCCAGCCAGGGGCCGTAAAGCAGCTTCTTCGCCGGAACCCGGCCGTCCGCTCCGGCGAGCGAGGCCAGCTTGGCCGCCAGCCGCCGTCGTCCATCATCACGGTCCATGAGCAGGGCGCCAAAGCCCAGCAGGGCAAAGAACATGACAAAAATATCCAGCAATGACGTCCTGGACTGGACAATGGCGTGCCCGTCAATGGCGAAAAGCAGGCCGGCGATGGCACCCAGAATGGTGGATCGGAACATCTTTTGCGCGATCAGGGCCAGCAAAAAAATGGAGATGGTGCCCACCAGCGCTGCCGTGAAACGCCACCCAAACGTGCTGTCCGGGCCGAAAATCCATAGGCCAAAGGCGATCATCCACTTGCCCACCGGCGGGTGCACAACGTATTCGGCAGTGGTCTCGAGGCTGGTGAAGGTGCCCTGGTTGAAGAGGTCGTTGGCCTTGTCGGCCCAATTGCGTTCGTAGCCGCCCTGCAGGTAGCTGTAGGCGTCCTTGACGTAGTACGTCTCGTCGAAGACCAGCGAGGGCGGCTGGCCGAGGCGGACAAACCGCAACAGCCCGCCAATGAGCGCCGTCAGGGCAGGTGCCAGCCAAAACCAGAGCCGCAGGCTGGCCGGGGTGGTGTTGAAGGAAAAACGCTGGCCCAGCAGTCGGCTCGCCACGGCCGCCTGGGTGAAGGCCAGCGCCGGATCCCGCAGCCAGCGCGGTGGCTGCGTCGGCTGCTCCCAAGTGGGCTGCTCCCGCGCGTGCTGCTCCCGCGCGTGCTGCTCCCGAGCGTGCTGCCCCGCACTCCGCGCCGAGGCCACTGAGGCATCGGCCGCGGGTGCGTCGCTGGAACCGCCGAGGGGTGGCTCGTCGGGGGAGACTGGGTCCGGGGCCGCCGGGGCGGTATCCATAGCGTGGGGTTGCACGGGGTCAATGCTACCCAAATGCACTGCCGTTGCCGTGGCCCACTACGCTGGAGTCATGGAAGATGACTTTGGCCAAGACCCGGACACAACGCAAGACCAGGACCCGGATACGGCAGAAGTGGCCGAAGAAACCCTTGATTCGTCCCTTGCGCCCAGCACCCCGCCCGGACAGGGCCTGATTGTCCTGGCTGCCACCCCGATTGGGAATATGGGCGACGCCACTGCCCGGCTGATTTCCTGGCTGGGCGCAGCGGACATTGTTGCCGCCGAGGACACCCGGCGCCTGCACCGCCTCGTGACAAGCCTGGGAGTCAAGGTCAATGGGCAGATACTGAGTTACCACGAGCACAATGAAGCCGCGAAGACCCCCGAACTGCTGGCGCAGGTCCAGTCGGGCAAGGTGCTGCTGATGGTGACGGACGCGGGCATGCCGTCGGTTTCGGATCCCGGCTTCCGGCTGGTGGGTGCCGCCGTCGAAGCGGGTGTGAAGGTGACGGCCGCCCCCGGGCCCTCGGCCGTGCTCACCGCCCTGGCCCTGTCCGGACTGCCCACCGACAGGTTCTGCTTCGAAGGTTTCCTGCCCCGCAAGTCGGGGGAGCGGGCCGCCCGGCTGCACGAACTGGCCGTGGAGAAGCGCACCATGGTGTTCTTTGAAGCCCCGCACCGGCTCGAAGCCATGCTGCGCGCCTTGCACACGGCCTTTGGCCCGTCGCGGCCGGCTGCGGTGTGCCGAGAACTGACAAAAACGTATGAGGAAGTCATCCGCAAGCCGCTTTCGGGCCTGCTTGAATGGGCTGAAACGAACCAGATCCGCGGCGAGATTGCCATCGTGGTGGGCGGCTCCCCGGACGCCGACCCCGGCACGCCCGAAGACCACGTGGCCGCCGTCAACGAACTCATGGCCCAAGGCATGCGCATGAAGGAAGCCGTGGCGGTCATCGCCCACGACGTCCACGTCAGCA
Organism: Arthrobacter sp. H35-D1; assembly: GCF_030063185.1. Classification (GTDB taxonomy): domain Bacteria; phylum Actinomycetota; class Actinomycetes; order Actinomycetales; family Micrococcaceae; genus Specibacter. The sequence continues at coordinate 97,013 of NZ_JASISP010000002.1, read as the reverse complement.
AACGCGAGCTGTACAGCGCCGTGCTGGCTGCCCGGGCCTAGAGTTTTCACCTTCCCGGGGACTGAAACCGTGCGCGCGGGGTGCCCTGACAGCTGTGGCCTAACGTATCCGCAGAACTGGCGGCGGACTTTGAACTTATCTGCAGAACTGGCGGCGGGTTCGGCGGATAAATTAAGTTTTGCTGCAAATGGGTGCACGACTGTTGTACGAGTGCACAGCAAAAGCCTTGCGGGCAGTGCGGACAAGCCTAGACACGTTCGTTCGCCGGGAACTACGGTGAACTGACCAGCAAGGAATTGAAGAATCAGCACACCGCCGCGTTGCCGCAGCACCATCGCCGGGAGTACCTCCCGGGGCTGCCCGGCAGCGGCTTCCGGCAAACTTTCGACAAGCTTTCGACAAAGGAGTCCATCATGACCGTCGCCGCCGCAGAACTTACCGAGCGTGAGAGCACCCTTCTGGCCAGTGTTCCCACCGGATTGCTGATCAACGGTGAATGGCGCAGCGCAGCCTCCGGGGCCACGTTTGCCGTGGAGGACCCTTCCACCGGCAAGGTGCTGCTGGAACTTGCCAACGCCGGACCCTCCGACGGCGCCGCAGCCCTGGACGCCGCCGTGGCCGCGCAGGACGAGTGGGCTGCCACGGCACCGCGCGCCCGGGGAGAAATCCTGCGCCGTGCCTTTGACCTGGTCACGGCCCGTGCGGAGGACTTTGCCTTGCTCATGACCCTTGAAATGGGCAAGCCGCTGGCTGAATCCCGCGGCGAGGTGACGTACGGTGCGGAATTCCTGCGCTGGTTCTCCGAGGAAGCCGTGCGCTCCTTTGGCCGCTATTCCTCCAACCCCGAAGGCACCGCGCAAATCCTCGTGCAGAAAAAGCCCGTGGGGCCCTGCCTGCTGATCACGCCGTGGAACTTCCCGTTGGCCATGGCCACCCGCAAGATCGCCCCCGCGCTCGCCGCCGGCTGCACCGTGGTGTTCAAATCCGCGCATCTCACCCCGCTGACAAGCCAGCTTTTTGCCCAGGTCCTCATCGAGGCCGGCCTGCCCGCCGGTGTCCTGAATGTTGTGGCCACCTCCGACGCCGGCGGCGTGACGGGCCCGCTGCTGCAGGACAACCGCCTGCGCAAGCTGTCCTTCACCGGCTCCACCGGGGTGGGCAGGAAGCTGTTGGCCGACGCGTCCACCAACGTTTTGCGCACCTCGATGGAGTTGGGTGGCAACGCCCCCTTCCTCGTCTTTGCGGACGCCGACGTCGACGCCGCAGTCGATGGCGCCATGGCTGCCAAAATGCGCAACATGGGCGAGGCCTGCACGTCTGCGAACCGCTTCCTGGTGCACGAGTCCGTCGCGGAAGAGTTTTCAACCAAGTTCGCAGCCCGCATGGCTGCCACGACCACGGGCCGCGGCACGGACCCGGACACCACGGTGGGCCCGCTCATCGATGCCAAGAGCCGCGAGAAGGTGCACTCCCTGGTCAGCGACGCAGTGGCAGACGGTGCCCGCGCAGTGACCGGCGGCGCCCCCGTGGACGGCCCGGGCTACTTCTACCAGCCCACCGTGCTGGCGGGCGTGGAGCAAGGCTCACGCATCCTCAGCGAGGAGATCTTTGGCCCGGTGGCCCCCATTGTCACGTTCAAGAACGAGGACGAGGCCGTCGCACTGGCCAACGACACCGAATACGGTCTTGTGGCCTATGTCTACACCCGGGACCACAATTGCGGGCTGCGCATGGCCAACCGCATTGAAACGGGCATGCTGGGCCTGAACGCCGGCGTCATCTCCAACGCCGCGGCCCCCTTTGGCGGCGTCAAGCAGTCCGGATTGGGCCGCGAAGGCAGCATCGAGGGCATCGAGGAATACCAGTACACGCAGTACATTGGCTTCCCCAACCCCAACAACGCCTGATCTGCAGGAGCATGGGCCCCGGCGCCTGATCTGCAGGAGCATGGGACCCGGCGCCTGATCTGCAGGAGCATGGGCCCCGGCGCCTGCGCCCTGCTGTCTGGGCCGCAACGCCAGCCTTGCGCTGCTACTTCGGTGCAGCCATTTCGGGGCTGCCGCGTCGGCCCGGTGCCCGTGTGAAGAACGACGCCGGCACAAGGGTTGCGCGCAGTCGTTGCCACGGTGTGGCGCGCGTCTGGATACGGGCAATGAGTGTTTCCAGCGCTTCGGCGAGGTCCTCGCGTCCATTGCCGGACAGGCCCGCGCCCGCGGAAAGCTCCGAACGGCCATAGACGGCGCGTTCGTAGGAGTGCAACAGCAAGTCCAGGGCGCCGGAGGCGGCAGGTCCCGTCAGTTGTGCGATGCGCGCGGCGTTCAGTGCCGGGGTCAGCGAACGGTCCGCGGGACAGCCGTAGTCCGTGGCAGTGGCCAGCAGTTCACGCCAGGCAACGAGCGACGGCGTCCCGGCAATGTCGACGGCAGCGTCAGCGACTGCCTCAATGGCAGCGTCAGCGTCAGCGACTGTGTCAGTGTCAATGTCAGTGTCAACGACAGTGGATCCGTTGCCGTCGCGCACCTGGGCCAGGCGCCGCCGTCGGACAAGGACCCTGGCAAGTGCCGGTGCCCCCAGCAGGAAAAGCACCAGCAGGGTTGTGCCGGGAACAAGCAGCCATTGGCTGGCATGGGTGGCACCGGCGGTGGAGCCTGCCGCTGCCGCAGCCGTGCTGGGCGTGGCCGAGGCGGACTGCACGGGGTTCTCTTCCACAACAGGGGCGGTCGGGCCGCCGTCGTTCGGGGCTGGTGCGCTGAGCTCCAGCGAATAGTCAGGCACGCTGCCGCGGGAGGGAGTCGGCTCAAACGGGACCCAGCCCACACCCGCAAAGTAGAGTTCGGGCCAGGCATGGGCGTCGAGGCCGGTGGCCTGGAAACCGCGCAGCTGGCGGCCATTGCGCATGCGGCTTTCATCCGTGCTTGCCCCCGGGGCGTACCCCACGGCGATTCGCGAAGGAATGCCCAGCTCCCTGGACATGACGGCCATGGCTGCGGAAAAGTGCACGCAGTAGCCGCTCTTCTTTTGCAAAAAGGAAGCCAGCACTTTCATGCCCGAGCCGTCGTAACCCTCTTCCACGGGGGTGTCCAGGCTGTAGCTGAACAATCCCGAGCGCAGATAGTCCTGCAAGGCCACGGCCTTGGCATACGGGCTCTGGAGAGAACCGGCAGCCTCCGCGGCTGTGGTGCGCAGAATCTTCGGCACGTCCTTGGGTAGCTGCGTGTAGATCGGGTCCACGTCGGCGCCGGCGTTCCGGGTGGCTGCGGCCAGCAGGTCTCGGCTGAGCACGGGCATTTCGCTGTTCACCACGTAGGACTGGCCCAGTGTTGAGGAGGACTTGGCCTTGATGGTTTGCGTCGATGGATTCCACACCCACGACCCGTCGAGGTTCTCAATGCTCGTGGGCGACAGCGGGGTGGGCAACCAGCTGCTTTGCAAGCCGATCGTGGAGATCCATGTCAGGTCGCGGGTTCGCGGCAGAGTCGACGGGACGGCCGGGACGGGTGCCAAACCGGTGACCCCGGCTTTCAGCCCGTCCGGAAGCGCGGACGGTTGCCAAGCCTTCCCGGTGAAGTCTTCCAGGGTGTTCAGCCGCAGGTACTGTGCCGTGCTCGTGCTGCTGAGATACGTCACGGCGACGCTGTCGGATTGTGCACGAAGGTCCACGCCCAGGGCGATCATGGGATCGAGTTGGGTAGCTCCGGAACCTTGGCCCAGCCGGGTGCCTTGGGGGAAAGCGCCTTTGCTGAAACCGGGGATGGCCACCGGCACGGCCGCCATCAACAGCACCACCACGGTGCCCAAGGCCACGGCACGGGAAAGCGTTCCGCTCGGGTGCACGCTCCCTCCAGTGCGCAGCTTCCCGCCGGGGGCGTACCAGCGGGAACAACCCAGAATCAGCAAAAACCCTGCTGCTGAGCAGGCAAGCCCCCAACCGCCAATACCGTCCGTGGTGGTCAGGGCAGGGGGCAACATGACAAGCACCAGCCCCAGTGCACTAGCTGCCGGCACGGCCAGTGTCAGGGCGACCGTGTCAATGACGAGCGCCACAAAGCCCAGCCCGGCGGCCACCAGAAAGCTCATCGCCGACACTGCCGGAACAGGGGCGGCACCTGTGGTGATCACGGTCGCGGCCTCGGCGGCCAGCTCCACCGCAGCCTCGACAGTGCCCGGAGTGGGCAGAAAGCCCAAGATTGCAGTCGCCGGAAAAAAGACGATCGTCAAGCCCAGGAACCAGCCCGCCATGGCTCCCACCGGAGCGAACGGCGCCAACACGGGCCAGCGTCGCAGCAGGGCGGCGGGAAGCAGTGTTGCCGCAACCACCACGGCCGACGGCGGCCACCAGGAAAAGCTTGCGAGCACCCCGTTCAGGGATAGTGAGGTGGCCATGATGGCCCCGAACATGGCAAGCGCCAGAACCCAGCGCGCCGAGCCCTTTGTTGGTTCGCCCAGAAGCCGCCGCGGCGGTGGGGAGGGGGGCCTGTTTCCTGCGTCCGGCCCGGGGCCGTCGTACCGGGGGCCCCCGGCGTTCAGCACCCCTGTCATGACAGCCGTCCCGCCGCCGGAGGGCCCTTGGTGGAGGCATGCCAGTCAAACCGCAGCCACGCCTCCACCAAGGGTGTTCCCGGGGTGAGTGCCGCAGCCTGCCAGCCCGCACGGTGGAGAATATCCAGCGCATCCCGGGCCTGGCTCGGCTCCCTGCATAGCACGAGGGCGCACGCGCTTTGGCTTGCCTTGGCTGTGCTGGCCAGCAGTTGGGCCTCGTCTCGACTGAGCATCCCCGTCACGGCCACGATCGGGCCTCGGCGGCGTCCCTGGTGGAGCTTGTGTGCCAAGGCATCTCCAAAGGCGGCGCCCAATGCATCTCCGGAAGCAGGGCCAACGGCAGGGCCAGCACCACCCTGGCCGGGGGAGGGGCCGGGGGAAGTGCCGGCAGTCGGCCGAGGGGCTGCGGCGCTCGCAGGGCCTGCGGTGCGGGGCGCAGGGGCGGGGCGCCCGGCGTCGGGCATGGAGGGAGCGAGCTCCAGGGCAGCCAAGGCGGCCGCCACCTCAAAGACGCCTTGTTCGCCGCTGAAGTCCTCCATCTGTGCCTCCACGGCAGAGACTGATGAGGCAAACGCGGGCTGCCCCGCGTGGTCGAGGATGCGCACCTGGTAGCCGCGCTCCAGCAGGTGGGTGGCAATGGAAACTGCCGCCACCACTGCGGATTCGAACGCGGCAGTGGTGCGCAGCTTGGGCAGGCCCGCCGCAGCCGACGGCTCGCCGAATGCCAGCGACCGCCGGTCAACAATCAGGGACGCCTCCGGCGCCGTGACCGACTCCTCGGCCCGCACCATGAGCTTGCCCTGCCGGGCCGTCCCCGGCCAATGGACGCGCCGGAGCGGATCCCCGTAGTGGTATTCGCGCGTCATGGCGTCGTCGTCGCTGGCATGGGCCAGCTCCCGCGTGCTGCGCGAACCGTCCTGCCCCCTGCCATCGGTCAAGGAAATGGCGGGAAGCTCGACGGCGGCCGGCGCCACGGCCAGCGAATCGCCGGCGTCGAGGTTGCGCTGGACAAACGCCACGTCGAAGGGGTCTGAAAACTCTGCGGTGAGCGGACCGATCGTGAACACGCCGCGCCGCGACGGGTGCATCCGGTACTGGTAGCGGCTCAACAAGCTGCGCGGGACCACGGGGTTCGGGTGATTGAACCGGGGCAGGTCATGGAAGCTCACCGGCAGTTCCTCCCGCAACCGCATTCGATCGGCGCCCATGGCGTGCCCGCGCACGTCGAGGGTCACCGAGACCGGGCGGCCAACCCGGGCCAGTGCCGGGGAAAGGCTGCGCTTGACCGAAAAGCCATGCTTGAACCAGTACAGGCCCGCACAGGCGGCTCCCGGGAGCGCACAGCAGAACACTGCCAGCGCCAACAAGTCCCGGCGGCCAAGGACCCAGGCCAGCAGCAGGGCAAGCGCGCCAAAGCCCAGCAGCAACCAGCCTCGGGGACGAAAAGGACGCACCGCGAACACCCGGCCCTAGCCGGATCGTTCGTTTGGCGGGCCGGGCACGGCAACCCGCCCCAGCAACTCCGCGACGACGCCGGAGGGCGTGGCCCCCTGGCTGGCGGCACTGCGCTCCACCAACAAACGATGGGCCAGGACCGGTTCGGCCAGCAGGCGGATGTCGTCCGGAAGCACAAAACCGCGCCCCTCCAGGGCTGCCGCCGCCTTCGCCGCGCGCAGCAATTGCAAAAGCGCCCGCGGACTGGCGCCAAGGCGCAGTGCCGGGCTGTTTCGCGTGGCCTGGCCCAAGGCCACCGTGTAGGCCCGCACGGCCGGTGAGACGTGAATGGCGGCCACGGCCCGCACCATGGCCCCGACCTGTTCGGCCGTTGCGACGGCTTCCACGGAGTCCAGCGGGTTCACCGACTGGTGGCTTTCCAACATGGCAAGTTCGGCGGCCTCGTCGGGGTAGCCCAATGAAATGCGGGCCATGAAGCGATCCCGCTGCGCCTCGGGAAGCGGGTAGGTGCCTTCCATTTCAATCGGGTTTTGGGTGGCAACCACCATGAAAGGTTCCTGCAAAAGGTAAGTGGTGCCGTCCACCGTGACTTGGTGCTCGGCCATGGATTCCAACAACGCCGACTGGGTCTTGGCCGAAGCCCTGTTGATCTCGTCGCCAATGACGATATTGGCAAAAATGGCGCCGGGGCGGAAAACAAAGGACTGCGAGGACTGGTTGAACACCGAGACACCGGTGATGTCGCTGGGCAGCAAATCGGGGGTGAACTGGATGCGGTTGACGGAGCAGTCCACAGCGCGCGCCAAGCATTTGGCCAGCAGGGTCTTGCCCACGCCGGGCACGTCCTCAAGCAACAGGTGCCCGCCGGCCAGCAACACTGTCAAAGCCAGCCGCACGGCCTCTTCCTTGCCGTCGATGACAGTGTTCATGGCGGCAACGATTCCATCGCTGAGCCGGGCAAAGGTGGCGGCATCCATGGGGGGCCCGGGCTTGGTGGAACGCGGACGCAGCAAGGGAGCTTGCGGGGCTGCGCCTGCAGCTTGCGGGGCTGCGCCTGCCGGCCCTGTTCCGGTCGACCCTGCCGCTGCCGGCGCCGCGCTTGCCAGCCCCTCGCTTTCGTACATGGTCTCCCGCGGGTGCATGCCCCACCTTCCCGTTGATGCCCGGCACGAGGCCCGGACGCTTCTGTGACCTACGCTACTAGCAAGAGGCCCGTTTGGCGCCACCGCTGCCGGGAAAACCCACAAACGGTAAAGTGGACAACTATGTGCTCTGAAGAAGTTCCCCTCCCGTACCGGCCAGTTTCGCTGGCGGAGCTGGCCGCGAAATCCCTGTCATCAAGCAACGACGGCGGCAACCGCCCTGGGCCCTTTGCCGCGGCTCCGCCGGCGCTGCCGGTGCCGGTGTATGACAACCACACCCACTTTGACTTTGGTGACTCACCCGTTGCATTGGCGGATGCGCTGGACGCCGCGGAAGCCGTGGGGGTTGGCGGGGCCGTGCAGGTTGGCTGCGACCTGCCCTCGTCCCGCTTTACCGTGGCTGCCGTCGAGGCAGACAAGCGCCTGCTGGGAGCCGTGGCCATCCACCCCAACGACGCCCCGGGGCTGGCGGAAGAAGGAACCCTGGCGGATGCGCTCGCTGAAATTGACGCACTGGCCGCCCACCCACGGATTCGCGCCATCGGGGAAACCGGCCTTGACTACTTCCGGACGGGCGAGGACGGCATGGCCGCCCAACACCATTCCTTCCGGGAGCACCTTGAAATCGCCAAAAGCAGGAACCTGGCCCTGCAAATCCACTGCCGCGATGCGCACGCCGACGTGTTGAGTATTCTGCAACAGTCCGGGGCACCCGAACGACTGGTTTTCCACTGCTTCTCCGGGGATGCGGAACTGGCAAAAATCTGCAACGACAACGGCTGGTACATGTCCTTTTCCGGCACTGTGACGTTCAAGAATGCAAAGAATCTGCGCGAAGCCCTGGCGGTGGCCGACCCGGCGCTCATTTTGGCTGAGACGGATGCGCCCTTTTTGACCCCGCATCCGTTCCGCGGACGGCCCAACGCCAGCTACATGCTGCCTTATACGGTGCAAAACATGAGTCAACTGCTTGAGCGTGAACTGGCCGGCATGTGCCAACTTCTGCGCAAAAATACGGAGGCAGTTTACGGCTCCTGGGCCGGCTAAGGCCGACAGGCACTGTGGTATCCATCACTTATTCGTGACCCAATCTTGTCCATTTGGTCACGGTTAGGTTACGCTCGAGAACTATTAGCCGTGGTCGGGGAAGGCCAACGGGTGAAATGCTGTTGGGCCCACCGTTCACATTGGGCCGGCGGACACCGTTTTTGAAGAACAATTTTTGCTGGACGATTCGTGGCATGACTGCGGAAAAAATCCAGTGGCCGTTGCTCTTTGCTTTCCCGTGCTCGGGCGCTCCAAAAGTTACGGGAACCTGTGTCTTCTTTTCTTACAGTCAAGGGCAAGCTGAGCTATCTAAAGCTCGCCTGCCAGGCCGCAGTGCTCCTGGCGCTTGTCGCAGGCCTGATGGCGTTTGTCACTGCCAACAAGACCGTCACCCTGGTGGTCGACGGACAGAGTAGTTCAGTGCAGGCCTACGGCGGCTCAGTGGCGGATGTGCTCAAACGGGCAGACCTCGCCGTTGGCACGGCGGATCGGGTCAGCCCCGCCCTTGAGACTCCCGTGGAAGATGGCGGCACCATCACCGTGGACACGGCCAAGGACATCACAGTGAGCCTTGACGGTGCGGAGCAAACTGTCACGACCACCTCAAACAAGATCAGCGGCTTGATCAGCCAATTGGGCATCGCCGCAAATGCCAAGATTTCAGTTCCCGTTGACGCACTGCTTGCCAACTCCAGCGACATCAACATCATCACCGCCAAAAAGGTCGTCCTCGTGGCCGACGGCAAAAAGACCGTCAAGACCACCACGGCCCAGGACGTTTCCGGCGTGCTTGCCGATGCAGATGTGACACTGGAGAAGACGGACCGGCTCTCCACTCCCAAGAATGCCACCGTGGTTGAAAACATGGTCATCAAGGTGACGCGCGTGGACACGTCGGGAACCGCCAAGGAAACCGAAGCTGTTCCGTTCGAGACGGATCAAAGCGTGGACCCGGCCCTTTTCAAGGGCGAGAAGACGACCGTCTCCGCCGGCGTGGCCGGCACCTTGCAGCGCAACTTCCGCACCGTGACCGTCGACGGGGTTGTTGTCAGCCGCACCGAAACCGGCTCTGAGGTTGTCAAGGACCCGATCGCGGCGAAAGTGAGCATCGGCGGCAAGGAGCGGCCCGCTCCCAAGCCGGAGCCCAAGCCCGAGCCCAAGCCGGAACCCAAGCCCGCTGCAGCAGAGAAAGCGGCCAACACCGGTGCCACAGCGCCGGCCATGGGCAATGAGGCCATGTGGGACGCCATCGCACAATGCGAGTCGACAGGAAACTGGTCCATCAACACCGGCAACGGCTACTACGGCGGACTCCAGTTCGACATCCCCAGCTGGATGGCCAACGGCGGCGGAGCCTACGCCCCCAATGCCAGCCTGGCCACCAAGGCCGAGCAGATCGCCGTGGCCAACACGTACTACGCCAAGGCCGGCCTGGGACCGTGGGGCTGCGCCCACGCCGCAGGATAACGTCCCTGCACACGATTCATCCGCTCCCCCGCCGCGATTCCCGCGGCGGGGGAGTGCTTCCGTTAATAGCGGCTACGATTATTCGGTGACCATGCCTGAGCCCAGCCCCGCAACCCAGCCACTGCTGGGTGCCACCGAAATCCGCCGCCTTGCGGAGGAAATCGGTGTGCGTCCCACCAAAATGCTGGGACAAAACTTTGTCATTGACGGAAACACCATCCGCCGAATCGTGGCCGCGGCCAACATTGACCCTGCTGAAACCGTCCTCGAGGTGGGTCCCGGCCTGGGGTCGCTGACGCTGGGACTGCTCGACGCCGCCGCCCGCGTGGTGGCCGTGGAGATCGATCCCGTGCTGGCCGCGAAGCTCCCTTCCACAGTGGCCGCATTCCGCCCGGAGTTGGCCGGCAATCTCGAGGTGGTGCTTTCCGACGCCATGCGCGTGCGGGAACTCCCCGTCGAGCCCACTGCCCTCGTGGCCAACCTGCCGTACAACGTGGCCGTGCCCGTGGTGTTGAACTTGCTGGAACACTTCCCTTCCCTGCAACACGGCCTTGTCATGGTCCAGGACGAGGTGGCAGACCGCATGGTGGCCGGCCCCGGGTCCAAGACGTACGGTGTGCCCTCTGTCAAGGGCGCCTGGTATTCGAAGATGCGCAAGGCCGGGGTGATCGGCATGAACGTGTTCTGGCCGGCCCCCAAGATTTCCTCGGGGCTGGTGTCCTTCACCCGGCACGAACCGCCGGTGACACGGGCCAGCCGCGAAGAGGTGTTTGCTGTCATTGATGCAGCGTTCGCCCAGCGCCGCAAAACCCTGCGGGCAGCACTGGCCGGCTGGGCCGGCGGCGCTGCCGAAGCGGAGCGCTGCTTGCGCCTGGCCGGTGTGGACCCCAGCGCCCGCGGCGAAGTCATTGACGTGGCAGCCTATGCGCGCATCGCCGAAGCCAAGATCCCCTTCACGGCCTGACATGGAACCAATAGACATGGAGCCAACGGACATGGAACCGACGGAACAGGACGGCGGGGGCCGTGCAGCATGGGATGCGGCCACCGTTTCCGAGCCGTTCGAAGCGACCCCCTTGTGGGGCCATTCCCCGCGACACGTGAAGGTCAGCGCCCCGGGAAAAATCAACGCCTCCTTTCGGGTGGGTCCGCTGCGCGAGGACGGCTACCACGGCGTCGCCAGCACCTATCTCGCCGTCTCACGCCATGAGGAAGTGCTGGCCACCGTCAAACCGGGCAGGCCGGCCGCCGACGTGAGCGTGAGCATCAGCCCCGAAAGCACCCTCGACGCCGCCGCGCTGGCCAACATACCCCTGGACGGAGGCAACTTGGCGGTCAAGGCGGCCCTGCTCGTGGCCGACATCGCCGAAAACCCCGCCGGCGTCCACCTGGAGATCACCAAGCACGTCCCCATTGCCGGCGGCATGGGCGGCGGCTCGGCCGACGCCGCCGCCACGCTGGTGGCCTGCGACGCGCTGTGGCACACGGGGCTCTCCCGGGAAGAACTCTCCCAGCTGGGTGCCGAACTGGGTGCAGACGTGCCGTTCGCACTTTTGGGGGGAGCCGCCGTCGGCCTCGGAGTGGGGGACAAGCTCACCGAAGCCCTGGCACCCACGCCCCTGCATTGGGTGTTGGTGCCGGCCGGGCACGGACTGTCCACGCCGCTGGTGTACGGGAAGCTGGATTCACTGCGCCGCGAGGGCGGTGTTGCGGCCGTCGAGCCGCGGGAGGTTGCACCGGGCGTGTTGGCTGCGTTGCGGGCCGGGGATCCGCACGCCCTGGCCCCGTACTTGCACAACGACCTGCAACCCGCCACGCTGGCATTGGCCCCGGAACTGGCAGCTGTGCTGGCGGCGGGGGACGAAGTGGGGGCGCTGGCGTCGCTGGTGTCCGGCTCCGGGCCCACCCTGGCGTTCCTGGCGGCCGGGCAGGAGCACGCCGCGGCACTCGCGGCGGCCCTGTCGGAGCGGGGCCACGAAGCATGGGCTGTGGAAGGCCCCGTGCACGGGGCCGCGATCATCGCCTAAGGGCCTGTGCACTCAAGGGCCAGCGCGCCCGCAAGAGAAGTCTTCATCAATCAATATTTTTACGGAAAGTGGTACCACGTGGCTCATTTGCTGGGCGGAGAAAATCTAAGCATCTCCTTCGCAACCCGGACGGTCCTTGACGGGGTCAGTGTTGGGCTTGACGAAGGGGACCGCATTGGCATTGTGGGGCGCAACGGCGATGGCAAGTCCACGCTGATGCGCCTGCTGGCCGGGCGGCAAACGGCGGACTCGGGCCGCGTCACCAGGCGCGGCGGGGTGCAGGTCAGCTACCTTGACCAAACCGACGTGCTCGACGGCGAGGACACGGTGGGCTTCGCCATTGTGGGCGAGGCGGCGGACCACGAATGGGCCTCCAACCCCAAGATCCGCGAAATCATGGGCGCCCTGGTGGGCGAGGTCGACTGGCACGCGAACATCCATTCGCTCTCCGGCGGCCAGAAGCGCCGCGTGGCCCTGGCCAAGCTGCTGATCGGCGACGACGACGTCATCATGCTCGACGAGCCCACCAACCACCTCGACGTGGAGGGCGTGGCCTGGCTGGCGAAGCACCTCAAGCAGCGGTGGCGGGCCAACGAGGGCGCGTTCGTCGTCGTCACCCACGACCGTTGGTTCCTGGATGAAGTGTGCACGCGCACGTGGGAAGTCCACGACGGCGTCATCGACCCGTTCGACGGCGGCTACGCAGCGTATGTGCTGGCCCGGGCCGAGCGGGACAAAACGGCCGCCGTCGTTGAGTCCAAGCGCGTCCAGCTCGTGAAGAAGGAGCTGGCCTGGCTGCGCCGCGGTGCCCCCGCCCGGACCGCCAAGCCCAAGTTCCGGATCGAGGCCGCCAACGACCTCATCGCGGACGTCCCCGAACCCCGCGACACCGTGGCCCTGTCCAAAATGGCCACGGCGCGCCTCGGCAAGGACGTGATCGACCTCGAAAACGTGTCGCTGACGTACGGGGAGGACGAGACCGCAAAGGAACTATTCAACAACATCACGCTGCGCCTGGCCCCGGGCGAACGGCTCGGACTGGTGGGCGTCAACGGCGCCGGAAAGACCACCTTGCTGCAGCTGCTCAACGGCGAGGTTTCGCCGTCGTCCGGCAAGGTCAAGCGCGGCAAGACCGTGAAGACGGCCGTGCTGACGCAGGAAGTGGACGAGTTAGACGACGTCCTGGGCATGCGCGTCGTTGAGGTCATTGAGCGGGAGAAGCGCTCCTTTGACGTGGGCGGCAAGGACATGAGCGCCGGACAGCTCGTGGAGCAGCTCGGTTTCACCAAGGACAAGCAGTGGACACAAGTGAAGGACCTCTCCGGCGGTGAGCGCCGTCGCCTGCAGCTGCTGCGCCTGCTGGTGGGTGAGCCCAATGTGCTCATGCTCGATGAGCCCACCAACGACCTTGACACGGACACCTTGGCCGCCGTGGAAGACGTCCTGGACGGCTGGCCGGGCACGCTGGTGGTGGTCTCGCATGATAGGTACCTGCTTGAGCGCGTCACCGACCACCAGATGGCGCTGCTGGGCGACGGCAAGTTGCGCGGACTGCCCGGGGGAGTGGACCAGTACCTGGAGCTGCGTGCCGACGCCGGCGTGGGTCCCTCTGCCAAGTCCGACGCCGCCGCTACTGCTCCGTCAGGGCCCACCGAGGGGGAAAAGCGCGATGCCCGCAAGGTCCTGAACCGCCTGGAACGCCAGCTGGGCAAGAATTCGGCTGCCGACGCCAAGGTCCATGCCAAAATGAGCGAGCACGTGGGCGACTACGACGCGCTGGCCGACCTCAACGCCAAGCTGGCGAAACTGGCCTCCGAGCGCGCAGGCCTGGAACTGGAATGGCTGGCAGCTTCCGAGGTGCTGGAGTAAGCGCCGCCACTTTGACCACAGCGCACCATTGTTCGGCAATCGTGCGCAGCTCCAGGAGTGGCGCACCATTGAACCTCAAGGGTGCGCCACGGCGTTTCCTGCCCGCCGAGCTGGGTTGTGTTTCTTCTTCCACAGCCATGGCCCGGCGCCGTCTTGTTCACAAGTACGACGCCGGGACTGTCGCAGCTTCCTTTTCTGGCCGATCATGGTGCCATGAATGCACAAAACAGTCGTAGCATCAGCCCCGTTGAGTCAGTTATTGCCGCCCTGGGTGGAACCGTTCGGCGCAGCGTGCTCGTGGACCGAGGGTTCTCGGACCGGCATATCCGGCAGGCTGTTCAATCAGGTCGCATAAGGCGGGTCTCCCGTGGTGTCTATGCGGCTGAGGGGTCCTCGCCCATGGCGGAGCACCTGGCCAGCAATCAGGCGGAACTGACGTGTTTTGCCCGTGCGAGACAAGACGGGCTCTGGGTTCTCCACGCCCAGGACGTTCCGCATGTCGGGACGGCGCACGGCCGGCCGGTATCAGGCTGTGTGACGCACAGATTCCAGGGCAGGCTGCTCCTACGGGACATTCTTCGCCATTGCGCGCAGTGTGGCACGGAGCTGGAGATACTTTGTGTCCTGGAATCGGCCGTTGTCAAGGAAAAATGCACCGTGGCACAGCTGCGGGCGTTCTTCAGCAGGCGCAATGATGCCCGGATTCGCAAAATCATTGGGCTGATCGACCCGCAATCGATGTCGATTCCTGAAACATGCGCCAGATACCAGTTGCAGAAGGCTGGCTACAACGTCCAGGGACAGGCCTACATTCGCGGCATGGGCCATCTTGACGCGCTGGTGGATGGCCAGCTGGGGCTTGAAATTGATGGCAAGGATTACCACAACAACGAAGAAGCCTGGAAAGAGGACCTTCGCCGTGGCAACGTTCTCATGATCCGAGACGTCCCTGTGCTGCACTTTAGGGCTGCCGTGGCCATGTACTATCCGGAGGAAATGCTGCGCTGGATCCGTCAGGCCTTTGAAACGATTGCAGCGAGGCGTCATTAGGGCCCAACGGTGCGCAGGTCCAGTTGTGGCGCACCATGGGAACTCAATGGCGCGCAGCAGCCAGCACCTTCCGGTCACTGTGATGTTCACCACGTGGCACGGGCTGTTTGCGCAGCGATGCAGCTCTCAACTCGCGCAAGGGCGTCTCGGCGTGGCACACTATATTCTCGTGAGCTTCCAGCGAGAGCAAGAAGCGCGTAGTCCGCCCTGGTGTAATGGCAGCACCCCAGCCTTTGGAGCTGTGGAGTATAGGTTCGAATCCTATGGGCGGAACCACATTCGATGCGGATCGGGCATCCGGCCCAAGCGGGTACCATGGAACTGTTTCCCATTGAGTACGTTTAAAAACGGACATTGATCCGGGCAGGAGTGCCACTTAGTGAGCCCCCAAGACATCCCCACCGATACCCTGGCAGCCGTCATAGTTTTGGCCGCCGGCGCAGGCACCAGGATGAAGTCACACACACCCAAGATCCTGCACACCATCGGTGGAGTCTCCCTGGTGGGCCATGCACTGGCAGCAGCCAAGGGGCTGAATCCGGGCACGTTGGCCGTGGTGGTTCGCCACGAACGCGACCTCGTCGCAGCCCATGTTGCAGCGCTGGATGAAAGCGCCATCCTCGTGGACCAGGACAACATCCCGGGCACCGGCCGCGCCGTCCAGCAGGCACTCGAGGCCTTGGACGCGCAGGCTGAACTGAGCGGCACAGTGGTGGTTACCTACGGCGATGTCCCGCTGCTCACCACCGAACTTCTAGCCACGCTGGTGGCAACGCACGCCGCAGACAACAACGCCGTGACCGTGCTGACGGCCGTGTTGGACGACGCCGCCGGCTACGGCCGCATCCTGCGCCACGAGGACGGCACAGTGCTGGGCATCCGCGAGCACAAGGACGCCACCGACGCCGAGCGTGATATCCGTGAGATCAACTCCGGCATCTACGCCTTTGACGCGGCCGTGCTGCGCCAGGCGCTGAAGTCCGTCACCACGGACAACAACCAGGGCGAGATGTACCTCACCGATGTCCTTTCGCTGGCCAGGAACGACGGCGGCCGGGTCGCCGCGGTCTCGACCTCGGACCGCTGGCAGGTGGAAGGCGCCAACGACCGCGTGCAGCTGTCGGCCCTCGGCGCAGAACACAACCGCCGCATCCTGGAAGCATGGATGCGCGCCGGCGTGAGCATCATCGACCCCGCCAGCACCTGGATCGACTCCACGGTGCAGCTGGCCCAGGACGTCACCATCCTGCCCGGCACCCAACTGCACGGGAAAACCACAGTGGCCAGCAACGCCGTCGTGGGTCCCGACTCAACGCTGCGGGATGTGCAGATCGCGGCCGGTGCCGAAGTGACCCGCACGCACGGCACCGGGGCCATCATTGGGGAAGGCGCCCACGTGGGTCCCTTCACCTACCTGCGCCCCGGCACGGTGCTGGGCGCCGACGGCAAGATCGGCGCGTTCTACGAAACGAAGAACGTTACCATCGGCCGCGGCTCCAAGCTCAGCCACCTGGGTTATGCCGGCGACACCGAGATCGGCGAGGACACCAACATCGGCTGCGGCAACATCACCGCCAATTTCGACGGCGTCAACAAGCACCGCACCGTCATCGGCTCCGGCGTGCGCACCGGTTCAAACACCGTGTTCGTGGCACCGGTGACCGTCGGCGACGGCGCATTCACCGGGGCCGGCGCCATTGTGCGCAAGGACGTTCCGGCCGGGGCACTGACCCTGACCGTGGCACCGCAACGCAACGCCGAAGGCTGGACCGCGGCCAACCGCCCGGGCAGCGTCTCCGCGCAGGCTGCAGCACATGCAAAAAAATAAGACTTCTCACCGACCCCACCCCTGCGAGAAAGCGAATCCATGAGCGAACTAGTCCATAACGTCGACAAGAAGTTGGTGTTGGCGTCCGGCCGGGCACACCCTGAGCTGGCCGAGGAAGTGGCGCGCTGTTTGGGGACAGAGTTGTTGCCCATGTCCGCCTACGACTTCGCCAACGGCGAGATTTACGTCCGCTCCGGCGAGAGCGTGCGCGGCAAGGAAGTCTTCATCATCCAGGCCCACCCGGCCCCGCTGAACAACTGGCTCATGGAACAGCTGATCATGGTTGATTCCATGAAGCGCGCCTCGGCCCGCCGCATCACCGTCGTTGCGCCGTTCTACCCTTACTCGCGCCAGGACAAGAAGGGCCGCGGCCGCGAGCCGATCTCCGCCCGCCTGGTCGCCGACCTCTACAAGACCGCCGGCGCCGACCGCATCATGAGCGTTGACCTGCACACCGCCCAGATCCAGGGCTTCTTCGACGGCCCCGTGGACCACCTCTTCGCTATCCCGCTGCTGGCCGAGCACATCCGCAAGATTGTGGGGAACGACGCCGTCACTGTCGTTTCGCCGGACACCGGCCGCGTGCGCGTGGCTGAGCAGTGGGCCGAGCGCCTGGGTGGGGCACCGCTGGCATTCGTGCACAAGTCGCGCGACTTGACCGTCCCCAACCAGGCAGTGTCCAAGACTGTTGTGGGGCAGGTCAAGGGACGCACCTGTGTGCTGATCGATGACATGATCGACACCGGCGGAACCATCGCCGGGGCCGTGCGCGTGCTCAAGGACGCCGGTGCCAAGGACGTCATCATCGCCGCCACGCACGCCGTGTTCTCCGACCCCGCCGCCGAGCGCCTTGCCAACTGCGGCGCCCGTGAAGTGGTTGTCACCGACACGCTGCCCATCCCGGCCGAGAAGCGCTTCGAGACCCTCACTGTGCTCCCGATCGCGCCGCTGCTGGCCCGCGCCATCAAGGAAGTCTTCGAAGACGGCTCCGTCACCAGCTTGTTCGACGGCGACGCCTGACGACTGGCATCCAGGGTCTCGATGCGCTCGGCCACCGGTGGTCAAACGCGTCGAGACCCTAAGCAGACGGCCGCCCGCCCCGGAGCGAGGATGGATTTTGCTCGCGAGGAACGAGCGGCAAAATCTTACTGCTCGCGAGGGGCCGGCGGCCGTCTGCGTTTCCTGAGGCGGCCGTCTGAGTTTCCGCGGGTGCCTGAAATGCTAGGCGGACGGGCGGGCCCGTTGGTACAGTGGGCGCAGCGAATCCGCCGTCGCATGCATCTTCGGCGTTCGCTTGCCAGCTCTTCCAAGACTCGACGGAAGCAGAAGTCAATGTCGGTGCTCAAGAAAGTTAGTTTCGCAACAAAGTCTCGCGTGCTGGCGCCACAGAGTTTCATCGCGCTGAACCGGTTGCGGGCTTCGGAGCAGCTCTCGCCCGCGAAGCTTGCCCAACTTCGAGACCAGCGGTCTTCGGAGATGGCACGTTTCGCCTACGATAATTCTTCCTTTTACAGGGATTTTTACGCGGACCATGGCTTTTCACGCGCTGATCTTGATGACCCCGAGTGCTTCTACTCTCTGCCGTTCCTGACCAAAGACCACGTTCGCGAACACTTTGCTGAAATCAAGACTGGGCAGGCAAACTCACGCACTGCCCGGCCCAGCGTTTCCAGCGGCAGTACGGGACATCCACTGACCGTGCTGAGCGACGTCCGGGCGCCGGTGCGGGCCTACGAGTGGCGGGCCATGGAATGGTGGGGCGTTGAACCATGGCAGAACGGCGCCACCATCGATCGGACACACCGTCATGGACTGCGACAAGCACAACAGCAACTTTTGTATTGGCCCACAAAGCGCATAATTTTTGACACCCTCAAACTGGACGACGATGCCCTCGAAAGGTTCGTGCAGGAGTGGAATCAAGTCAAGCCCCAGTACGTGGTGGGCTTCATCGGAGGAGTGGCCACCGTAGGCAAGCTCTTGGCTGAACGCTCCAAGATGGCGCATTCCCCCACGGCTGTTGCGGTGACCGCCGGCCCGCTCTTCGAAGGGCAGCGCCAGGAAATGCAGTTGGCTTTCGGTGCTCCCGTGTACAACCACTACCGGTCAACCGAGAGCAACTGGCTTGCCGCCGAGTGCCGGGAACAAAGTGGCCTGCATTGCTTCGACGACATCAAGAATCTCGAGATCATCAATGCCGACGGTTCTCCCACCGAGGGTTCCTCCAAGGGGGAGACCGTCTTTACCGACTTCGCCAACCGCGTCTTTCCGCTGGTTCGTTACCGCATTGGCGACAGGACGGCCCGCATCGAAGGGGATTGTGCCTGCGGGCGCCCGTTCCGTCGGGTGGCAACCATTGAGGGGCGCATCGTCGACAACCTCGTTTTCCCCAGCGGGCGGGTGCTCACTGG
Organism: Arthrobacter sp. H35-D1; assembly: GCF_030063185.1. Taxonomy (GTDB): domain Bacteria; phylum Actinomycetota; class Actinomycetes; order Actinomycetales; family Micrococcaceae; genus Specibacter. The sequence goes on along the minus strand of NZ_JASISP010000002.1, from coordinate 78,178 downwards.
AGACATTTTTGACTATTTCGAGGGCAGCGCCGCTTACATCCAACAATATGCGGTCTACCAACGCAGCGACTACGGGGTCGAGGTGTCGCTGCGGCTCACCGATCACCCGGATGCCCTGCCCGTTGCCGAAGAGCGGGTGGGACGGCTGCGGGCGCGGGTGGGGGCGGAGGCCCCCGTTTCGCTAAAAATTGTTGACCAGATTGACGTCGTGCGCGGCAAATTCAGGCCGATTGTCAGCGATGCGCAGGCGGTCCCGCCCCCGCCGGCACAAAGCTGAACGCAAGCGTGCGCACGGTCCGGGGGTCCGCCGTCGTTCTGCTAGTATTGTCCAGTAAACCTTGGCGAGGGACGCCCCATTGGGTGGGTGTCCGTGATCGACTGGGTCTTCTGCGCTCCTGGCATTCGTGTTGTGGATTGTGTTGACCTGTTTAGTCCACGCCCACACCAAAGAATGAAGGAGCGTTTTTTATGTCTGATTTGGACCTGACCGGCGAAGCCCGCAACGAGTTTGGCAAGGGGGCGGCCCGCCGCATTCGCCGCGCCATGCAGATCCCTGCCGTGATCTACGGCCACGGTGAAGCCCCCCTGCACATCGTTTTGCCGGAGCGCCAGACCGTTCGCGCCATCCGCGGCGCCAATGCACTGCTGACCGTTACCGTTGACGGCACCAAGCACCTGGCCCTCGTCAAGGACGTCCAGCGCGACCCCGTACTGCAGATCGTTGAGCACATCGACCTGTTGACCGTGAAGAAGGGCGAGAAGGTCGTTGTTGACGTTCCCGTTGTTCTGTCCGGCGAGCCTGCTCCCTCCATCGTGGTGAACCAGGAAGAAATGTCTGTCAGCGTCTCCGCCGACGCCACGAACGTCCCGGTCCAGGTTGAGGTAGACATCAACGGCCGCGCCGCCGGCGAGCACATCTACGCTGCAGACCTGGTTCTGCCGGCCGGCAACGAGCTGGAGACCGACGGCGCCATGCTGATCGTGCACTTCGCCGAGCCGGCTGTGGTCGCCGACGAGGACGAAGCTGAAGTAGTTGCTGAGTAGTCAACACCTATGAGTGAGACTTGGCTTGTAGTCGGGCTCGGGAATCCCGGGCCCGGCTACAGCCGCAACAGGCACAATATTGGCTACATGGTGGTTGAGGAACTTGCCTCCCGCCTGGGGGCCACTTTCAAGACCCACAAAGCCAAGGCGCTGGTGGCCACGGGCCGCCTGCCCGCCGGCGGGCACAAGCTGATTCTGGCCAAGCCCGGCACCTTCATGAACTTAAATGGAGGTCCGACGGCGTCGCTCGCCAAGTTCTACAACCTCCAGGTAGGGAACGTGGTTGCCGTCCACGATGAAATCGAAATCCCCTTTGACACGGTCAAGGTCAAATTGGGTGGCGGCGAAGGCGGCCACAACGGCCTGCGGGACATCTCCCGGACCCTTGGAACCAAGGATTATTACCGCGTGCGCGCAGGGGTCGGCCGCCCGCCCGGGCGTGCAGATGCCGCCAGCCACGTATTGCGCGACTTCTCAACAACGGAGAACAAGGCGTTGCCCTTTTTGATCGACAACGCCGCAGACGCCGTGGAACTGCTCGTTGCCGAGGGGCTGCTGGCAGCACAACAGAAATTCCAATAGGGCACGCACCCTGCCCTTCCCGCTTCTTGACACGGTCGCGCCGCGGGCGCCATTGCCCGTTCCAGAGTGATGTCTCGATGCTACGATGGCGTAATATTGGCCATCTGGCATGTCTGCCGAGAATCGGGGAACGGTGGCCGTTGGAGGACAGCGTCCATGACTGTTGAGGATCTTCTCAATCCTGGTGCCGTGGCGGGGGATGAGCATCGTGCGGGCCGGGAACCCCTGCGGGTGCTGGAGCGGCGGCATTGGTCTTCATTCCTGCGCCGGGAAGAAATCGCGCAGGCAGTCGGAATTCTCACCACGTCCCAGGCCTGCGGCGTCGCCGTTTTTGGACACTGGGGCGTTGGCAAGACCACCCTGGCCCGAGCCGTGGAAGCGCAGCTTCTGCCCAGCCGCCACATCGTGCGGTTGTTTGGGGCAAGGCAGGCGCAGCCGGCCCCCTTTGCTGCATTCGAACTTTATCTGGCGCGCCTTCCACCGGCGGACCTTGTTTCTGCGGCTGCCAGCATTGCAGGCATTGGTGCGCTGATCCATGCTGATGCAGGTACCCGGCCGGTCCTGTTCATCGTTGATGAAATCCCCGAAGTGGACCCCGCCAGCCTTGCTGTCCTGCTGCACCAGATTCTCTCCGGTTCAGCAAAGGTTCTTGTGCTGGCCCGTACACCCCGGCACCTTCCGCAGGACTTGGCATGGCTGCTCACGGACGGCAGGCTGGAGCAGCTCAGGCTTGAAGCGTTCACCCACGATGAGGTCGGGGCACTGATAGCCCAGGCCACGGGGACTGCAGCCGCGGAATCGGCAATTTCGCTGCTTCATGCGGGCAGCCACGGCAAACCGATGGTCTTTGAAGCCATGTTTGAAGAACTCGAAGCCAACGGCAGACTGCAGGTCAGCAACGGCGGCGGCTGGGTGGTGTCCAACCCTAAAACTTGCCGTGGCGGCTGTGCCAATGGGGGCTGTGCCCGTGGAAGCAGTGCCAATGGAGGCTGCGAGGGTGCTGTTGGCGATGCGCTGGCCCGCATCGTGGAGCTGCGCTTGAAGGGACGGAGCCGCTTGGCGCGGGAGGGAGTGGAGCGAATGGCCTTGCTGGGCCGGGCTCCGCTTGACGTGCTCATGGCAGCGTTGGGGGACGAACGCGTGCATGCCATGGTTGAGGCCGACCTCTTGGACGTTGGTTCCGACGGGGCGGACAGCATTGTTTTGCGCGAACCGTATATTGGCGAGGTCATCCGCCGCCAGCTGACCGCCGAGCGCAAGGCACAGCTACTTGGGGAGGTCGACCCGAGCCTCAATCTGGAGACGTTGATGGTGCAGGCAGGGGAGTCCAGGGGCATTGCCGGATGGCTGCTTGACGCCGGGCTTGAACTCTCAACACCGACCGCACTGGCGGCGGCGCGGGAAGCCAATGGTCGCGCCGATCCCGTCCTGGCCCTGCGATGCGCTGCAACTGTGGTCCCCGGCGATCCGTTGTGGCCCGAAGCTGTTTCGTTGGCGGCGGCAGCGCACATGGAATTGGGTGAGTACCGGCTCGCCGCCGAAGAGCTTGAAGCCGGTGACAGTGCTGCCGGGGAAACCTTGGACGCCGATGGCTATGCGCAATGGATCTTGGCCCGGGTTTCGGCGCTTGTCCGGATGCCGGGCGGCAGCGGCGAGGCCGTCGCCCTGCTGGCGAAGGGCCGGGAGCTGCTGGAAGGGGAACCGGACTCCGAGGGTGCGGCCCCCGTGGCAGGGGCGCGCACGCTCCGTCTTGGGCACTGCCTTGTGGCCGTGCAGCACGGTGAATTTGCCGGCGTGCTGGCTGAGCTCAGCGAGGGTGCCAAGGACGACGGCGATGTGGGCTTTGCGCTGGATTGTGCCAGTTTGCTGGTGCCTGCGTTGGCGGCGACGGGCAGGGAACTTGAAGCCGTCAATCTGGCGCACTGGACCGTGCGGCAGGCGGAAGTGACGGGCCGGCCGCTGTCCTTCAGGGCGTATTTGCGGCAGGGTCTGCTGGCCGCCCTGCTTTGGAGTGGCCAATGGAGTGAAGGCAAAGAACTGCTGCTGGGGGAATTTCGGGCCGCCGCAGCGCCGCCGTTCCAACGCACAGCACGCATGCAGTTGGAACTGGGGATGGCCCAGGCGCTCTCGGGCAGCGGCGCCGAGGCTGTCGAAACGTTGAGTGCGGCCTGCACCCAACTCACTCTCAACCGTCGGGGCGAAGACTTGGCCGTGGCACACTCGGCCCTTGCCCTGGCCCAGGCACTGCAGGGGCATGAGCAGGAAAGTGTCTTGCACCTGCGCCTTGCCGACACGTCGCCGTCGCCCGGTTCTTGGATGGACCGGTCAATGGCACGGATCCTGCAGTGGACGGCTCGGCTGTGGCTTGCTGATGCCACGGCCATGGGGAGCATGCTGCTGGCAGCGCGGTCGGACATGTCCAGGAGGCAATTCAGCACCGCCACGAATCTCCTGTTCGCTTCGGTGCTGCACGGTTCGGACAAGGACCATGCCATGTTGGAACAAGCCGCCTTGCAATGCCAAGGCCCCTTGGCTCGGCTTGCCGTGGTGCTTTCGCGCGCCATGGCATCCGGGGACTCGGAGCTGGCGCTCTCGGGTGCTGATCTTGCCAAGGAGATGGGTGCCGGGGCGGCAGAAACACGGCTGACTGCCTTGGCCGTGGACTTCGCCAGGGAGAACGGCGACTTGGTGTTGGCCAGGAATGCGCAACGACGCTTTGACACGCTCAAGGAGCAGTTGCTCGTGGTTCCCGTGGAGCCCAGGACAGTTGGTGTGGACCTGACTCTTCGCGAACGCCAAATTGCCAAGCTGGCCAAGCGGGGACTGGGAAACCGCGAGATTGCCGAACGGATCGGGGTGTCGGTACGCACGGTCGAGGGGCACCTGTATCAGGCCTACAACAAATTGGGTGTGGCAACGCGCAGCCAACTGGAACGCGTTGTGGAGCTCTGAACCATGACAAAACCAGCATTCGGAACACGGACGACGCAGGAGGTGGCCTCGCCATTTTGCCGCGCAGACGAACTTGTTCAAATCCTCGCATTGCTCGATGGCTCCCATGGCCAGGCAGTGTTCGTGGACGCGGAGACCGGCATGGGGGCGAGCACCCTGTTGCGCGAAGTTGCACGGAGGGTGCAGGACCATGGGCCACTGCTGGAAGTCCGTTCGTCCCCTGTGCTGAAAGATGTTCCTTTCGCCGCGTTGCAGGCAGCTGTGCGCCCCGGCAGTCCATACACCCAGCTGACGTCCGTGGAGATGTACAGGGCCGTCTTTGCGTTTTTTGGCTCGCAAGGCGGTCCGGAACTCCATGGAGGTGTTCCGGACGGAGAGCCGCTGATAACGGTCGACAACGCAGAAGTGCTGGATGCCGCCTCGGCTGAATTGATCAGTGGCTTGGTGCGGGCCGGTGCAGCCCGGGCTGTTCTTGCGCATAGTTCGTTGCTGCCGCTGCCTGCACCCCTGCCGGAGTTGTGGCTCAATGGCCTGGCGGAGAGAATCAGTCTGCAACAGCTGGGACCTGCGGCCGCCCATGAATACTGCCAGGGAGTCTTGGGCGGCAAACTGGTGGCTCCCAGCAGCACGAACATCCGCAACGCAGCCGCGGGGTCTCCGCTGCTGATGCGCCTCATGATGGCTGAGGCGCTCGCCGTGGGCGCCTTGCGCTTTTCAAACGGCCTGTGGATTGCCGAGCCCTTGTTCCTTCCGCAGGGGAGAGGTGTGAGCGAGGTGGTCCAGGAGCGGCTTCGAGGGCTCACGGACAAGGAAAGGAATGCGCTGTACCTTGTGGCATTCGCTGAACCGCTGCAACGCAACCAGCTGGCAGCTGTGGTCGGAGCGTCCACGCTTGAGTCCCTGCGTGCGCGCAGGTTGATCATCGACTTGCCGGAACAAGCAGGCTATCTGCGCACCGCCAATCCCATTTATGGCCAGGTTGTCCGTGCCATGGTCCCGCAAACCCGCAGCCGGCTCCTGCACCGCCAGTTGCAGCCCGGCTCGCACCGGAACTTCATCAATGAGGATGCCCTGCTGCGTCAAACCATATGGTCCCTGGACAGCACCGAAGCCGTTCCCGAGAGCCAACTCATCCACGCCGCCGTGCAAGCCTGCCGAGTACACCAGACAGGGAAGGCACTGCGACTTGCCGAGGCCATGAAAGGCCCCACGTCTGCCGTGTGGGCGGCTTGCCTCCGTGCGAGGGCCAAGTACTTGCTCGGCGACTACAGCGGGGCCTTCGAGGCCCTGCCGCGTCCCGTGCCGGGCGAGGGCACAGTTGATGAGCTATTGCGGGGAGCCCTCCTGCGTGAACTGATCCACACAGCGCTGGGGCACAGCACAGCTGCGTCCAGGGCCGATGCCGTGAAGTTGCGCGAAGACGGGGAGGTGCTGGCCCGGGCGAACGAGTTCGAGCAGGAAAGCATCCGCAGGCGATGTACAGAGATGGCCATGCTGGTGGAATTGCTGGCATGTTCGCGCGATGGCCGCTACAGTCCCATGGCGGAGCCACTGCAGCAATTGCTGTCCAGGTCTCCGTCCCCAACCGAACATGAGGCCGCCGGCATGCGTGCTGTGGCCTTGGCCCTGGACGCAGAGCGGTTGACAGCCCTGGGCCGGCCGCTGGACGCGAGGGAACAGGCCGCGGCCGCACTGAAAGCCCAGGCCCAGCAAGACCACAGCTCAATTTTTCTGCCCGAACATGTTCTCAGTCGAGCCCACTCCGCTGCCGTGGCTGCCGGGAACTGGTCCGAAGTTGAAGAGTTGCTGGTCTCGTCGGCCGCTGAGGGCGGCCGGTCAACAGTGGGCTATGACGGCGGCGGAAGCTTGGTGCGGGGGCTGGTGCTGTTGCGCCAGGGCAGGTCCGAGCCGGCCCTTGACGTATTGTCCCTTGGTGTCGAGTCCTTGGCCTTGAACGACCCCGCCCAGCTTCATTCCCTGGGCACGGCCTTGGCTTATTACGCGGCGGCACGGTTGGGCCGCGAAAAAACTGCCGAACGCTTTGCCTTGATGCAACGCCGAGGTCCGGGCATGCACCTGATCGGTTCCCACCAACGGGCTTTTGTCGCTGCCGGTCAGGAACATCTCAAGGGCGACGGCGTCGGGCTCGGTGAACTGCTGCAGCTTGCCGATGCCGCACATGCCAGGGGCCTGCCCGCCGTGGAACTCAACGCGCTTGTGCTCGCCTTGGATTTTGCCCCGGACAAAGGTACCGATCGGCTGCTGGCCGTGGCCGGGCGTGTTCAAGGGAGGTGGAGCAAGGCCATGGCGCACTACTCGGACGGAGTGGGGAGCCACAGCGCGGCCGAACAGCTCTCCGCCGCCCAGCACCTGGCCAATGAGCAGCTTTTCTCGCATGCCGCATACCTCTTTGACCAGGCCGAAGCCACGGCAATCATCGGCAGGCAGGGCAGGCTGGCCCGTGCCGCTCGGGCAGGCGCCGTGCAGGCCAAGGCTGCGATGGGTTCGGGCGCCGAAGCCCGCGGGCACGAGCTGATCCGCCAGGCCACAAGTGTTGTGCTGACCCGCAGGGAGCGCGAAATTGCTGCCCTGGCCGCCCGTGGAGTCAGCGATGCCGAGATCGCAGCTCGGCTGCACCTGTCGGTGCGCACCATTGAAGGTCACCTGTACCACTGCTATGCCAAGTTGAACATCACCTCCCGCAGTGAACTGACAGAGGTTCTGTAACCCGGTTGGGGATGCCCCGCCTGTCGGGGTCAGCATCATGTTCGGCGCCCGCTTGTCATGCCGCACCGTAAAAGAGGCCAAGGAACAAGCCGAGCCGAAACAGGTACACAAGACTGCGGCACGTACGCGATGTCATGCATAACAACGTATTTTTCCTTGATTCGATCAATCTGCTGACGTACCCGTGCACGTAGTCCAAGTAGTACGTGCCCAAGAACCACGTACAAAATATTCGTGCCCACGTGATGGCTGGATTTAGCTAGCTAAAAAAGACGTATCGTTCACCCGTGCTACGCCAACAAGCTGGAAGTTGACTGGAAGTAGCAAAGCAACTCGGGGAAGAAAGCTACAACGTCCAGTCAATCTGGAGGCAAGAGGTCTCACATGTCTCAGTCTCAGTGCGCCATGTCCTGCAGTCCCACCGGCTCAGGCATGCCACGCAGTTCCCGTCCACCGTGTCCCTTTCACCACAGCAGTGTTCAGCACTGCAGTGTTCAGCACGGCAGCGACCACCACTGCAGTGACAACCACAATACTTGTCCGAGGCACTGCGCCAGTATGCAGTGTCTTGGGCTACCAAAGCGGAACCGGCGGCGGAGAAGCCTTCTGAGACCAAGGCTTTCCCCCAGCCGCCGCCGGTTCCCCCCACTGCTGCCGGTCCTGCTGTCCCGCGGATCGGCAGTCCAGGGGCGCCGGCCCACGGACGCCTGCAAACTCGTGGAAAAGGCTCAATCATGAGCCAACTGCAAGCGCCGCATGGCAGCCAAGGTCCCGGGCTTGCTCGGCCAGGGCATGCTCGGCCGGCCAATCCACGGACCGCCGAGGCAAACGCCAGGGCGGACTCCAAGGAAAACAGCTCCGGAAGACAGGCTTCGCGCAGGCTGGAGCAGCCACACCGCTTCCTCCGGTGGCCGGGCACGGATCTGGCACGGACCGGCATGCACCTATCAGGCGGGGCACTGCCCGCCATGCTCGCCGATACAGCTAGTGCTGCGGGCCCTGCCTCCACGCCGGTTGCCCACCACCTTGCCGCGACCAAGAACCCAACAAGCGCGGATTGGGCCAAGAGCTTCCTGTGGCGGTTGCGGATCAGCGACCTGCTGATCACCGTGATCGTTGTGTATGTGGCGTTTGCAGCGCGGTTTAGCTTCGCCGGAACGGCCGGGCCATCCACCACAACCCTGCAGTACGCAGGCTTGGGACTGTTGATAGTTGCGCTGTGGAATCTGGACTTGGAGATCTTCCGAACCCGTGAACGCACGGTGGTGGGTGCCGGCGCAGCAGAGTACCGGAGGGTACTGAATTCAACGTTGCGTTCTTTTGGTGCACCGGCCATTGTCCTCATCGTCTTCGACTTGCAGTTGGTGCGGGGCTTCTTCGCCGTGGCACTGCCGCTGGGCATCTGCTTGCTGGTGGCCAGCCGGTGGATGTGGCGCAATTGGTTGGGCCGGCAGAGGGCGCGAGGCCGCAGCTTGTCGGGCGCAGTTGTCGTAGGGGAGGCAAAAGACGTTCGCTACGTCATCACACAGCTGAGTCGCAACCTGTCCGCCGGCTACAAGGTGGCGGGGGTGGCCCTGACAACACCCCAGGATCAGATCCGGCTGCAAGCCCCCTGGCATGAAGTTCCTGAGATGGCCAATAGCGAGGACATCGCAAGCACCGTCAAGCGCACGGGGGCCCAGACAGTGATTGTGGCAGGCAAATTGCCTGGCGGGCCGGCTGCCGTGCAGGAATTGGGCTGGCGGCTGGGGGACATGTCCTGCGAACTCGTGCTGGCGTCGTCGTTGACCAATGTGGCTGGTCCCCGCGTCCACTTCCGCCCTGTGGAAGGGCTACCGCTGATGCATGTGGAACTGCCGCAGTATTCGGGTGGAAAACATGTCATCAAGCGGGCCATGGACGTTGTCCTGTCCGCAGTGGCACTGCTGCTGCTTGCCCCATTGCTGGGCGCGCTGGCTCTTATTGTCCGCTTGGACAGCCACGGGCCCTCCTTCTTCCATCAGGAGCGGGTTGGCCGCAACGGCAAACCGTTCACCATGGTGAAGTTCCGTTCCATGGTGTCCAATGCAGAACAGTTGAGAGAGCAGCTGGCTGAAGCCAATGAAGGCAGCGGGGTGTTGTTCAAGCTTTCCAGCGATCCCCGAGTGACCCGCGCGGGGCAGTGGATGCGCCGGTATTCCTTGGATGAGCTGCCCCAATTTTGGAACGTCTTGCTGGGCCACATGAGCCTGGTGGGGCCGCGGCCGCCCTTGGCCACCGAAGTTGCCGGGTACGAGCGTCCCACACACAGGCGGTTGCTCATAAAGCCGGGTATCACGGGCTTGTGGCAGATCAACGGGCGTTCCGACTTGGAATGGAATGAGGCCGTTCGGCTTGATTTGTACTACGTGGAAAATTGGTCGCTGACGGGGGACACCATCATCCTCTGGCGGACCTTCAAAGCTGTTTATCGTTCAACCGGTGCGTACTAAGGGGGATGGCCATGGGTCTCAAAGTAGGTTATGCAGTAGGTGCTTTTGATTTGTTTCATGTGGGGCACCTGAACATTCTGCGTCAGGCACGGAGTCGATGCGACTTCCTGATTGCAGGGGTTGTCAACGACGAATTGTGTGCGGAAGCCAAGGGGCACACACCGGTTATTCCGCTGAATGAACGGCTGGAGATTGTGGCAAGCATCTCCTGTGTGGACAAGGCAGTTGTCGAGGACCACGCCAACCGGCTGGAATCGTGGCAGGAGCTTCACTTTGACGTGTTCTTCAAAGGTGACGACTGGCGTGGCACTGCGGCCGGATTCGAGCTGGAAAGGCAATTTTCCAGCGTGGGGGTTGCCGTGGTGTATTTCCCGTACACCCTCAACACTTCAAGTACTCTCCTGCGGCGGACCTTGAACAGGCTCAATGCTCCGCTGGCAGTTGCTCGCGTCTCCCAGGACGGCCTGTCATGAGAGATCTCAACACGGCGATGCCTGCCCAGCGCAAGCTTCGCATTGCCATGATTGGCACCCGCGGCGTGCCGGCACAATACGGCGGATTTGAAACGTGTGTCGAAGAGGTCGGCAGCCGTCTGGCCGACCGAGGGCATGAGGTGCTTGTGTATTCACGGGGAGTGGCGCGGGCGGATCGACTCGACGAGTATCTGGGCATGAAGATCATCCACAAGCCCGCCCTGCACCGGCGCAGCCTGGAGACGCTGAGCCACACAGGCTTCTCCGTAGCGGATACTTTGGGCCGCAATGTTGATGCAGCGCTGGTTTTCAATGCCGCCAACGCGCCTTGGTTGCCGTTGCTGCGGGCAGCCCGCATCCCGGTGGCCACGCACATGGACGGGATTGAATGGCGGCGTGGAAAGTGGGGCAAGACCGGCCGCCGGTATTACAAGGGTGCCGAAGCCATGGCGGTGCGGTACTCCGACGCCCTGATCGCCGATGCCTCCGGAATATCCGACTACTACTGGAACAACTACGGCAGGGATGCTGTGGGCATCGCCTATGGCGCACCGAAACAAGTGGGCTCCGGACAAGACAAGCTTGCCGGCCTCGGTCTGGTCGCCGAGCAATTCCACCTGCTGGTAGCCCGCTTTGAACCTGAAAACCATGTGGAAATGATTGTCGAAGGCTACGTGAAGAGTGGGGCGCGCCTGCCGCTGGTCGTGGTTGGCTCGGCCCCGTATTCGGCCAGGTACGTGCAGAACGTTCATGCTGCAGCAGACTCGCGAGTGATCTTCCTTGGCGGGGTGTGGGACCAGGAAATGCTCAATCAGCTCTATGCCAATGCCCTCGTGTACTGGCATGGGCACAGCGTGGGAGGGACCAATCCCTCGCTGCTGCGGGCCATCGGTGCCGGCACGGCAACCAATGCCTATAACGTCTCCTTCAATGAAGAAGTCCTGCGGCGCAGCGGCCGCTACTTCTCCAGCAGTGAGGACGTGTGCAGGCTCCTTGAATTGGCCGAAGGCGACCCATTGGACTGTGTTGACCGCGGCAAGCTGGCCTACAAGGAATCGCTGAGATACGACTGGGATGAAGTTGCACGGGCCTACGAACAGCTGTGCATCGACTTGGCGGCGCGCAAATTTTCCGGGCAGGCCAAGGCTGGCAGAACCTCCCGCTCAGGCAGACGATCATGACTGCGGCCAGTGGAGACCTGCGCGTGGCGTGCCACGCCAGGCCCGTTCGCGTACTGGAATCGTTCCAGGCGCCCCGCCCCACAACAAATCCCTACATCACTCAACTGGCACGCAGCTTGGACAGTGAAGCAGGATGTGAACTCGTCTTGTTCTCTTTCAAGCGGGCAATATTTTCCTCCTATGATGTTTTCCATGTGCACTGGCCAGAGCTGATTTATACCGGAAACGGCCCCGTGAAAGGGCTGGTCCGCGAATTGCTAACGGCAGTGATACTGGTTCGCCTCTTGCTCGGCAGAAAGGCATTGGTCAGAACCCGGCACAACATCGAACCCCATTCTGGAATGACGCTCAGGCAAAAAGTTCTTGACGCGTGGTTTGATCGATTGACTGCCGTGAACATCCGGCTGAATGATGTGACAGTTGCGCCGTCGCCGGCGGCGACGATTTTGCATGGCCATTATCGGGATTGGTTTGAGTCCTTTCCCCGCGGGAAGAGCACCGTGGGCCGAATCGCCTTCTTTGGACTCATCCGTCAATACAAGGGCGTCGAGAACTTGATTGCGGCTTTTCTTGAGCTTCATGACCCGGCCCTGTCGCTCTCGGTCTCCGGACGTCCAACGGATGCTGCCTTGCGCGACACCCTGATTAAGCTGGCCGACGGCAGCTCCGACATCGAATTCACTTTCAAGTTCCTCTCCGATGCTGAACTGGTCGAGGCTGTTACGCAGTCGGAACTTGTTGTGCTTCCCTACAACTTCATGCACAATTCCGGGGCAGCGCTGACCGCCTTGTCCTTGGGCCGCCCTGTTCTAGTTCCCGCCACGGAGGTCAATCGCAGGCTCTGCGACGAAGTGGGGCCGGGTTGGGTCTACTGCTTCGAAGGCCACATCGAAGCCGAAGACATCAGCTCAGCACTCAACAAACACCGTTCAAGCCCGCCGCGAGAGGAACCGGATCTGCAGGCCAGGTCATGGGAACGTGCCGGCGCAGCCCACCTGCGTGTCTTTGAAAATGCGTGTCGGCTCAGGAAAAGTACAGGCGCCGGAGCGGAATCGTTGCTCGTCACGGAGTCCGAACCGGTTGGGGGTTCGTGATGAGTGAAGGTTCCGCACCCAAGGCCAAGGAATGTGCCCTAATTGTCGTCAACTACGGTTCCTCCCCATTGCTTGCCAAGAATCTTGGCGCTTTGACGCTTGCTGAACTGGGCGGGCAAATCGTGATTGTGGACAACTACACATCCAGCCAAGAAGTGCAGGCCGTGGAAGAACTGGCATCGGCCCAGCACTGGACACTGCTCGCGTTGGAAAGCAACCGCGGCTTTGGCGCGGCAGTCAATGCCGGGGCGGAACTCGCCTTTGCCCGAGGTGCACGTGCCATGGCTGTACTCAATCCTGACGCGCACATCGAATCCGAAGCGTTGCTGCGCCTGTTGCAAGCTGTCGTGGAAGACTCCAACTTGATCGTTTCCCCGACCATCCAAACCAGCGATGGCAGAACTTGGTTTGACGGCATGGACCTCTACGTCAATTCCGGAAGGGTCGCCAGCCGACGACGCCCCGTTGCCCCGACTGGCCCACACGAGCCTTGGATTTCCGGAGCCTGCTTCGCAGTCTCCAGGACCCTGTGGCAATTGGTGGGAGGGTTTGACGAGGACTATTTCCTGTACTGGGAAGACGTGGACCTCTCACGACGGGTGATCAAAAGCGGCGGCAGGCTGACGGTGTCCGGCAGTATTCTTGCCGTGCATGACCCAGGTGGAACCCAGACTCGGGTGGGCGGGGTCCGCACAAAGTCGGAAGTCTATTATTTCTACAATATTCGCAATCGTTTGGTTTATGCGGCCAAGCATTTGGAGGCGCAAGAAATTCGGCGCTGGATTTATGCGACTCCACGAGTGTCGTATGAGATTTTGTTGGCGGGCGGACGCCGGCAGTTCTTTTCTTCGTTTGCCCCGCTGAGGGCCTATTTTACTGGAATCATCGATGGGCTGAGAATGATTTTGACCATCCGCTCCAGAACCCAACCACCGGGTCGCATCGGCCTGGACCAGGGCGCCGGCGACAGTCACTCGATTGCCGCAGCGGGATTGGCCCATGCACTCAAAGGACAGGGAAGAACATGAACAATTCTGAAAAACGGTCACCCATGGCGTGGACGTCTCTGGTTCTTGCGCTGGTTTCATCCATGGCGCTCACGGGATGTTCCACCCCTGCATCGAGTCCCGACTCACCCTCGGCAACGTCAAGTCCCGTCCCGTCGTCGGTCCAGGCGGACCCGTCGGCAACCCCGGGCAGCCAGACGGCCAGTCCCGGCACGCTTGAGCCGTCGCAAGCTGCAGGTCTTGCTCCTGCCATCCCCGAACGTCTATTGCCCATTCCAGCTCCTTCGGGTGGGACCATCACTGAAGTGATCCCCAAGGGCACGCCGGGGCCGGTCACAAAAGTTGGCTTGGAAGACACGGCAGCCCTTCCCAACAAGGTGTCGATAGAAATTTTGAACGTTGAGTCGATGGAAACGAAGGCGACAACACCGGGAGAGATAGCAGGACCCGCCGTTGCCATGCACGTGTCCATACACAACGGTTCGGCCGGCGTGATCAATATCAATTCAGTCATTGTGACGGTCGCCGATTCGACGAGTGCTCTTGGACAACCGACAACTTCAGATCCCTACAGTCCCTTTGCAGGCGACCTCGCAGCCGGAGACTCTGCAAAGGGTATCTACGTATTCCTTTTGCCCAAGGACGACAGGAAAGACCTGACATTGAGCGTGGAATACGAGGCTGGCCGAGCCAGCGCAAGTTTCACTGGCGATGTTCCCTGACATACCGCTTCTAGCAGAGATGAAATTACCATGAGATCAGCGATTCCGCGCATCAAGCATCCCATTGCAGCATTGGTGGCAGTTCTTGGCGCATTCAGTCTGGCCGTGACAGGTTTCACCCTGCCGGCGTGGGCGGCAGATGCGTTGCTTCCGGGCCCGGCCCCCATCGAGCAAAGAAGCAGCACAAACATGACCAGCGATCGATTGCCCACGGTGCAGATCGATGCTGGTGTGGTGTGGGCCCAGGAAATCGTCGGCAATGTTGTCTATGCCGGGGGATCTTTCAGCAATGCGCGACCGGCAGATGCTCTTCCTGGAACGAATTTGATTCCACGCAGCAACATACTCGCCTATGACATTAGGACGGGCGTCATCGCCTCGTTTGCCCCGTCGATCAATGGAACGGTGAAGTCGGTCAAGGCATCCCCGGACGGGAAACGTTTGTATGTTGGAGGGTCATTCAACTCTGTCGACGGTCAGACTCGATGGAACTTTGCCGCTTTTGACGTGGCCACCGGGGCGCTCGTCCCGACCTTCAAGGCTTCCGTGGGCGGTTCATACGTGAACGCCATTGCAGTCACGGATTCGGCGGTTTACGTGGGCGGGCTCATTGGGGCGGGCAATGGCGTTGTGCGCAAGGGGTTTGCTGCGTTTGATCTTTCCGGGCAATTGTTGGGTTGGGCGCCCACCGCCGACCTCCAAGTGGACGCCATGACGCTCACGCCCCAAAAAGACAAGCTGATCGCCGCCGGCCGGTTCGCCGTCGTCAATGGGGTGGTCCAACGCGGAATGGCAGCTCTTGATTTGTCCACCGGAGCTTTGCTTCCGTGGCAGGCCCCCAACATCATACTGAATGGCAAGGGAAGCGGAAACGGCGCCGGAAAGGCCGGAATCTGGGGATTGACCACGGACCAGAATGCGGTCTATGGAACCGGATGGGTGTTCGCGGACAAGACCGTGGGGAACTTGGAGGGAACATTCGCAGCTGATCCTGGGACGGGCGAGATCCGTTGGATTGCAGACTGCCATGGTGATCACTATGGAGTGTACTCAGACGGAACCACCGTCTATACAACCAGCCACGAACATGCGTGTGAGTCCGCTGGCGGCATTGTGCAAAAGCAACCGGAAAACTTGCGCAACTCCTCGGCCACCACCGCTGTGGCGAAGGGAACCCTGAGTCGTTCGCCCTGGGTAAACAGCATCTACAAGGACTGGAGCGGCTACCCGGCGCCTGCATTCGTGGACTGGTATCCGGACTGGTTGACAGGCAAGGCCACCGGCATGGGGCAAGCTGGCTTCTCGATTGTCGGCACTGGGAATTTCATCTCAGTGGGAGGGGAATTCGTAGGGGTCAACAACCAACACCAGCAAGGACTTGCACGGTTTTCCTCAAATCCCCCCGGGGGCCCAAAAGACGGTCCAAGGTTGTCCGGGACAGGGTGGACGCCCACTGCGACGTCCGTTGCTGCCGGTTCTGCCCGTGTCACCATTGGCGCGAACTGGGACCGGGACGACTTGAACCTGACATACAGTCTCATGCGTGTTGGGGAGTCGCAGCCGGTGGCCTCCACGACTATTCAGTCCACGTTCTGGAACCTGCCGGCAGTGACGTTGAAAGACACTGGATTATCCCCGGGATCCACCCACACTTACTACGTGGTTGCCAAAGACGCTGACGGAAATTCGGCAACGAGTGCCCAGAAAACTGTGAAGATCAGCGATTCAGCCGTATCGCCTTATGCGGACGCAGTGTTGAATGACAATCCGGCACTTTACTGGCCGTTGGGTGGCTCGGCATCGGTCGCTGCTGCAGACTGGGTTGGCAGCAACGACGGGACCGTGGGCGCAGGAGTGGGTTCCACCTCGGCGGGCGGGGGATCCATTGCAGGGGACACATCCCCGGCTTCCACGTTCAATGGGAGCAGCACAGGGGTCATTGCCAGCAGCCAAACAGCTGCTGTCGGCACGAGCTTCTCCACTGAGGCTTGGTTCAAAACCGCCACGAATCAGGGCGGCAAGCTCCTGGGCTACGGATCAAGCTCCAGCGGGGCTTCAACGTCCTACGACAGGCATGTATATATGCTCAACGATGGCCGATTGGCTTTTGGTGCATATACCGGCTCAACCAAGGTTGTCACTAGCACCTCCAGCTACAACAACAACGCCTGGCACCATGTGGTTGCAACACAAGGCCCGGGCGGGATGGTCCTTTATGTCGACGGGACAGTTGTGGGAACTGACCCGCAGACCACAGCGGCCCAGAAATACAACGGATATTGGCGAGTCGGCGGGGACAACCTTTCCGGTTGGCCAAATCGTCCATCAAGCGACTACTTCAATGGAAGCCTCGACAACTTTGCCGTCTACAACACAGCTTTGACGGCGGCACAGGTTGCCTCCCACCATGCGCTCGGCACAGGACAAGGTGTTCCAACGGCGTCATTCACGGCCACTCCAAATGCGCTGGATGCAGCCTTTGATGCGACGAATTCAGCTGCTCCTGCAGGGCAGACGATTCAGTCCTACCAATGGGACTTTGGTGATGGTTCGCCAACCGCAACGGGTGTCAAGGTGAATCACAGCTACAACGAGGCGGGTAGCTACACGGTCCTCCTGACGGTGACCAGCAGTGCAGGCGTGCCGGGAACTTCATCCAAGTCGGTGACTGTCAAGGTTCCGGTGGTGAATGAGGCGCCGGTTGCTGCGTTTGCTTCCAGTGTGTCTGGGTTGAAGGTGTCGGTGGATGGTGCTGGTTCCTCGGATGCTGATGGTTCGGTTGCTTCGTATGCTTGGGAGTTTGGTGATGGTTCTGTTGGGACGTCGGTGACTGCTGAGCATGTGTATGCGGCGGCGGGCAGTTATACGGTGAAGTTGGTGGTTACCGATGATCAGGGGCTTGCCTCGGTGGCGGCGACCCGTTCGGTGACTGTCACTGCTCCGGCGTCGGATGTTGTTGCACAGGATGCCTTTGGCAGGACTGTGAGCAACGGTTGGGGGAGTGCTGATGTGGGTGGTCCGTGGACGCTTACAGGCGGGGCTGGCATGTTCGAGGTTGATGGAGGGTCGGCCAAGCTGGCGCTGTCTCCGGGGTCCACCCGGGTTGCAAACCTGAAGTCGGTTTCTTCTGCTGATACGGATTCCCGTGTGACGGTTTCCCTGGATTCCGTCCCGACGGGTACTGGGAATTTTGTCACGGTGATCGGTCGGCAAGTGGGTTCTTCCAGTTATCTGCTCAAGTCATGGGTCAAGGCTGATGGGACCGTGGCGTTGGTGGTGTATCGGGACTCGACGGTCTTGCAGGTGTTGACCGTTCCAGGCCTCAAGTATTCATCCAACATGGTGTTGAATCTGCGTTTGCAAGTGGCCGGGACATCGCCAACAACTGTCCAAGGGAAGATTTGGAAGCTTGGTGAGAGCGAGCCGGCCAGTTGGCAGGCGTCGGTAACCGACAGTACCGCGAGCCTGCAGCAGGCTGGCAATGTCGGGTTGGGGGCTTACCTTTCGGGGGCGGCCAGCACAGCTGTTGCCACGAGCTTT
The DNA here is from genome assembly GCF_030063185.1 of Arthrobacter sp. H35-D1. Taxonomy (GTDB): domain Bacteria; phylum Actinomycetota; class Actinomycetes; order Actinomycetales; family Micrococcaceae; genus Specibacter. The sequence continues at coordinate 60,385 of NZ_JASISP010000002.1, read as the reverse complement.
GACAACTACACGGTGACAACAGGCGATGCACCGGCAGCGAACAAGGCGCTGGCGAAGGATGCTCCGCCTGCGGTGGACGACGCCCCGGCGATGGACGCCCCGGCAGCGAACAAGGCGCCGGCGAAGGACGCGCCTGCGGTGGACAACGCCCCTGCGAAGGACGCGCCGGCGGTGGACGACGCCCCGGCGAAGGATGCTCCGCCAGCGAAGGACGCTCCGGCGGCGAAGGACGCTCCGGCAGCGAAGGACGCTCCGGCGGCGAAGGACGCTCCGGCAGCGAACAAGGCGCCGGTTGCTGCGTTTGCTTCCAGTGTGTCTGGGTTGAAGGTGTCGGTGGATGGTGCTGGTTCCTCGGATGCTGATGGTTCGGTTGCTTCGTATGCTTGGGATTTTGGTGATGGTTCTGTTGGGACGTCGGTGACTGCTGAGCATGTGTATGCGGCGGCGGGTAGTTATACGGTGAAGTTGGTGGTTACTGATGATCAGGGGCTTGCCTCGGTGGCGGTCACCCGTTCCGTGACTGTCACTGCTCCCGAGGCTGCCTTGAAAGAGGAAACCGTACCCAAACCCGACCATGTGGTGGTGGTAGTCATGGAGAATCATTCTTCAACCACCATTCTGGGCAATGCGGATGCGCCCTTCATCAATTCCTTGGCAAGCGGCGGCGCCTCGATGACGGAGTCGTTCGCCGTTGCGCATCCGAGCCAGCCGAACTATCTGGCGCTTTTTTCAGGATCCACACAGGGACTGACGGACGATAGCTGCCCGCACAGTTACACAACACCGAATATTGCCAGCCAGCTGGTGGATGCGGGCTTGACTTTCACCGGCTATGCCGAGGACCTGCCAAGTGCCGGCTTCCTCGGATGCGAGAGCGGGCAATACGCAAGAAAGCACAATCCGTGGGTGAATTGGCCAGCCATTCCTGCAGCCGCAAACCAGCCCATGACAGCATTCCCGACTGACTACTCACGGTTGCCTACGGTCTCTTATGTGATTCCCAATTTGCAGCATGACATGCACGACGGAACCATTGCCCAGGGCGATGCGTGGCTGCAGGAGAACCTCGGTGGCTATGCGGACTGGGCGAAGCAAAACAACAGCCTTTTGATCCTGACTTGGGATGAGGATGACAGCAAGGCCCAGAACCAAATTCCAACCATCATCACCGGACAAGATGTGTTGCCGGGTGAGTACTCTGGAAAGATCACGCATTACAGTGTTTTGCGGACCATTCAGGACGCATTCGGACTGCCTGCCAACGATGGGAGCACCAAGGCCTTGCCAATCACTGATATTTGGACGAAATGAGAAAGAATCCGCGCATCGTGCTTCTGACTCACCCCACCGCGGAGCTGTACGGCTCGGATCGGGTGTTTTTGGAGAGCGTGTCGGCGCTGGTGCAGGCGGGAAACCAGGTGGTGGTTTCCCTGCCTGTGACCGGCCCGCTTGAACAAGAACTCCACACCCGCGGGGCCCGGGTTGAGCTTTGCCCCAGCCCGGTGCTGCGTAAAAGCATGTTCAAACCGAAGCAGTTGATCCAGACATTGCTGGTCACAGTGCGAGGGCTCCGACACGGCTCACGCCTGATACGGCAGGAACGTCCCCAACTGATCTACGTCAACACCATGACGATCCCGCTGTGGAACGTACTTGCCCGCTTCTACAGGGTCCCACTGGTGGTGCACGTTCACGAGGGAGAGGCGTCAGCCGGCCCTGTGGTGCGGATGGCACTTGCCCTGCCCTTGTTCTTGGCCCGGACAACAATCGCGAACAGCACGTTCAGTGCCGGGGTCATCCAAGCTTCGTTCAAGAGTCTTGGGAAGCGGATTCAGGTGGTCTACAACGCAGTGCCCGGACCACTCAATCCGCGACCCATTCGATCAGAATTGTGCGGCCCCTTGCGGCTGGCCTACATGGGGCGCCTTTCACCCCGAAAAGGGGTGGACACCGCCATAGATGCCTTGGCTTTGTTGCTGCGTGACGGTGTCAAGGCTGAGTTGGGCATCATGGGTGCTGTCTTTCCCGGCTACGAATGGTACGAACAGCAACTGGTAGACCAGATTGAGGCGCGCGGCCTTGGTGGCCAGGTCAAGTTCTTCGGATTTCAGCCGTCGGTGTGGAACTTCGTAGCCGATAGCGACATCGTCGTTGTGCCATCGCGCGCCGATGAGCCATTCGGAAACACAGCTGTGGAAGCCATCCTCGGTGGACGCCCTGTCATAGCAAGTGGAACGACGGGGTTGATCGAAGCTACCGCCGGTTACTCGGCAGCGACCAGGGTTCCGCCAAACGACCCGGCTGCCGTGGCAGGGGCTGTTAAAGCAGTCACGGCTCGGTGGGATGATCTGCCAAGGGATCTAGCCGATGATTTGCCACTCGCACGGCAGCGTCACAGCATTGCCCAATACCAAGAGAAGATCGTATCGATCGTTGAAGGCTGTGCCGTTTCAGAACCCGCTTTCCCAGCCACAAAAGGAATTCCGTGAGTTCGGCTTGCGGAAAGGCTATTGTCGGAAGTGATCAGTACGCCAACGGCTACAGTGACGTTTCGTCGACGCTTCCTGAATCGAGAGTGCAATGAGCAAGTCCGTCGCAAATGCATCCGGGTCCTTCCGGGAACGCTATCGGCAAATTGAGGCTGAACTGGGGTCGGCTCAGAAAGAACGTGCACGCGGTGCGCCCGCATATTCGATCTACGTCAATCGGCCTTTCGGCCGGAGGCTCGCGGCCGCATCCCACCTCCTGGGACTTTCACCCAATGCGGTGAGTCTGGTGAGTGCTGTCTTCACTTTTGGTGCGATCGTGGCTATTGCTGTTGTTGAACCAGCTTGGTGGAGCGGTGTTCTTATAGCAGGACTGCTTGTGATTGGTTATGCTTTTGATTCCGCGGACGGGCAAGTGGCTCGATTGCGCGGGGGCGGGACGCCAGCCGGAGAATGGCTGGACCACGTCCTGGATTGTGTCAAGTGTTCAACAATTCACTTGGCGGTCTTGATTTCAGTGTTCCGCCACTTCGATTTGAATTCACCACTTTGGTTGCTCGTGCCGCTCGGATTTTCCGTTGTTTCAGCAGTGTCGTTCTTCGCGGCAATATTGAATGACCAGCTCAAGTCGAGGCATCTTTCGGGGAAATCTCCGGCTGTGAGCACGGCGAGCACCCCGTTGCGAGCGCTGTTGGGGATACCCACCGACTATGGTGTGCTGTGTCTTTCATTCGTTGTCTTTGGATGGCCCATCGTCTTCTTTGGACTTTATTCAATTCTTTTTGCCGCCAATCTTGGGTACTTGGCACTGGCTTCCGTGAAGTGGTTTGGTGACATGAAGCGCCTCTAGCAATGCGGCAATGAACAAACGTGAAGAACTTGGACATGGGGGATGCGGTGAAGATACTCAACTCGATGCCGGCAGAACGCGAAATACAGGTATTGGTGCTGTGGGCCGACGACTCTTCGCCGAACTTGGGCGTCCGCGCACTGGGCCGGGGAACCGAGGCCTTGGTGCGCCGCGTCTGGCCACGTGCAGAAGTGACGTTTCAAAACTATGGACATCGGTCGCCGCACATGCCTTTTGGCCGCCTCCGTTCACTGGTGCGTGAACAAATATCCGGACGCCATGGGATGCAGAAATGGCTTTCAGGCTTTGACCTTGTCATCGACACTCGATCAGGGGACAGCTTCTCCGATATTTATGGCATGAAAAGGCACACCATCATGTCGGCCGTGGCTGCATGCGTGGTTCGGGCGGGGGTCCCCGTGGTGCTCGGTCCACAGACGATTGGCCCATTCAACACGGTGCGCGGCAGACTCTTGGCGCGAGGCTCGTTGCGGGGGGCCCGCCTGGTCATGGCACGCGACGCCGAAAGCCTGGCCGAAGCCGAGAAGCTGCACCGTGCACGTTGTGTGTTGGCCACGGATGTTGTCTTCGCCATCGACGTCCCGAGAGTGGACACAACCCGCGATGTTGTCCTGAATATTTCCGGACTGCTGTGGAACCCCAATCCCCACGTCGATTTCCAACGGTATCGCAACGCCGTGTGCAAGCTGCATGAGGTTTTGACGACGCAGGGCCGCGGCATAACGTTGCTGGCCCACGTTCTCGACTCCGGAAATGCCGACAACGATGTCCCGGCGATCAAGGAGTTTGTCGACTTGACTGGGTCTATGGCGGAAGTTTGCATACCAAAGGGCCTTGATGAGGTCCGAAGCGTGGTTGCTTCCGCCAATGTGGTCATAGGCTCGCGAATGCATGCGTGCCTCAACGCACTGTCAGTGGGAACGCCGGCAATTCCGATGGCGTATTCACGGAAATTTGAGCCGCTTCTTCGAGGAATGCAATGGAACCACACAGTTGACCTCAGAGACAAGACGACGGATCCAGTGGATGCCGTGCTGCGTCATCTCGCAGCGACAGACCTTGCTGCCGGTGTGCCCGCGGTTCAGGCGAGGGCCCATGAGTCGTTGTTGCTGGCAGAAGAATCATTAAGGAAATTGATATGACTTCAGAATCCGGCCTCGATGCGGCCATAGAGCGAGTGGTTCATGCCGGCAACTGTTCGGGGTGCGGTGCCTGTGCGTTGCTGGATGAGGGGCTTCGCATGGAGCTGGACGACGAGGGCTACATGCGGCCGGTGCGGCACCGGCCACCCGAAAGCCCTACAAGTGGAAGCGGTACCGTCAAGGCATTTGGCAGGGCTTGCCCCGGCGTTCGGGTGAGTGCCCAACGCCCGCGGGGATCTCGCCGGGACGCACAACTCGGACCCGTGGTGCAAGCTTGGGAAGCTTGGTCGGCCGACCCGGAAATACGCCACAAGGGCAGTAGCGGTGGGACCCTGACAGCATTGTCCGCGTGGCTGCTGCAGGCTGGACACTCAACCCGGGTCATTGGAGCGCAAGGCGACCCGCAGAATGCCCGCCGGACGGTGACGGTGCGGATTACCTCGAAGGCGGAGGCGCTCGCGTCTTCAGGATCCCGGTACGCCCCAGTTTCCAATGCTGCCCACAAGGAGGCGTTGGCACCTGGCACTTCTTTTATCGGCAAGCCGTGTGAAGTCTCTGCCCTGCGTGGGCTCAGCAAGGGAACCACCGACGGCGCCAAGTCCCCGATTCTGCTTTCCTTCTTTTGCGCAGGCACGCCGAGCCAAAATTCAACCGGGCAGTTGGCTGAAAAGTTGGGCGTGTCCGAAGGAGAAGACATCGTTGATTTGCGGTATCGGGGAAACGGGTGGCCGGGGGAGTTTTCCATAACCCGCAACGACGGTTCCACCAAGACGACAAGCTATGAGGAATCCTGGGGCAAGTACTTGGGACCAACCACCCAATGGCGATGCAAAATATGCCCGGACGGGATTGGGGAAAGTGCCGACATCACTGCAGGGGATTTTTGGCGGACTGATGCACAGGGGTATCCCTTGTTCGCCGACCAAGCGGGCATAAGCGCACTGATTGCACGAACGGAACGCGGCCGCGACCTGGTACTGGAGGCGGCCGCAGCAGGCATATTGATCCTTGCCCCCTTGGATCTCAAGGCGCTGGCAACAGTACAGCCGCTGCAGCGCAAACGGCGGTCGACCCTCTTTGCCCGTCTTGTGGGAGTGGTGGCTGCCGGAGGAAAAATTCCTCGGTTCGAAGGATTCGGGTTGTTCCGGATGTCCTTGCCGGAGCCCAGAGAGTCGTGGCGCACCGCGAAAGGTGCTTATCGTCGGAGAAAGAACATGCGTTTATGAGGAACTGCCCGGCCTGTTGAATCACTTGCGTTCGCGTCGGATCTTGGACGCGGCAGAGACCAGATCTGCCATGTCCCGTCGAACTGCAGGGACCGTGGCCGAAGCGGCATACACGAACATAACCACTCCCAATGCTGCGAAGCACTGCACCCACGATCCAAAATTGCCAGCCCACAGGGTTCCCAGAAAAGCACCGCCTGCCGCAAGTCCCGCAAGCAAAGACATCCGCAAGAACCCGACGACGAAAACACGGATTGGCATGTTGCTGACAGAGCGCGCAATCCAGTAGAGCGAAAGCGGCCATTTCAACAGCGTGGAAATGAGGTAGCCCGCAGCAACGCCATTGACACCCCAGAATGCACCAATCACCAAGCAGACAACTTTCACGGCCACGCCCACCAAATTGAACTGGAACAGCGCCTTCGTGATTCCCTTGGACACATAGATCCAGTATCCAAAATAGGCCAGGGTCTGGAAGATGGCGGCAGCAGCCAACATCGAGAGGATCGGCGCAGAGGCAAGCCACTTTGGACCCAGCAAAATGTTGGTGACAGGCAGCGCGGCACCCGTTGCCAATGCCAACGCGACCACCAGTGTGTAACCCAAGGCAACCTGTCCCACACGGGCAAATTCCCAGTACCGATACCCTGCGTCCTGTAGTCGCGACAGCACAGGGATGGCGACATTGGAAATTGGCGACCGCAATTGATTGGCAATATTCATGACCAATTGATACGGCCGGTTGTAGTTCCCCAGCGGAGCCGCCCCGAACACCAAGCCAATGGTGACGGTATCGGCATTGTTCCCAACATAAGTCACCATTTGCGCGGCAACCATGTGCCAACCAAATGTCAGGAAACTGCGAATTTCAGTACCTCGGCGGGGCGGTCCGGGAATCCAGCGACACATTCCAGCTGAAAGCACCAGTACCACAAGGGCCTGGACCATGACTTGGAAAACAAGCGCCCAGACACCGAAGCCAAGCAACGCCAGCACGATGGCCGTTGCCAGCCCAGCCACTGTTGAGACGAAGTCGTTCACTGCCAAGGCAGTGAACCGGAGGGATCGGGTCAGGCTGGCCCGGAACTGGGTGGTGATTCCATTGAGCAGGAAGATGACAGACACCCCCTGGACCAAGGGCAGGAGCTCAGGGTGTCTGAAGAATCCTGCGATGGCCCATGATCCAAAAAATACTAGAAGAGCCAGCACGGCACCTATTGAGGAATTGATCCAGAACAGCAAGTCCCGCTGTTCCTTGGAAAGCGACCGAGCCTGGACAGCTGCTTGGGAAAGCCCAAAATCCCTGAATATTTCGGCAATGCCGGCAACGGCCAGGACCATGGCGAACAGCCCATACTCGTTGGGGGTGAGAAGCCGGGCCAAGACCACCACGGAAAGAGTCTGCACCAGGATCCGGCCAAACTGTCCCACCGCCGTGACAGTCGCCCCGCGGACAGCCCGACGGCCCAGTCCCTGGAGGGCGTTGACCGGCTCACCTGCTGGGTCCATGTGCTTATTGGAGCCGGCGGGGGGTGAACGGACCACGTGTGCAAGGAACAATGCCCAACCGCTGTACCGTGTTGGCGAAGGCGAAGCCCATGGTCAGTCCGTGCTCTCGAGGCTATGTGCCCCGGATTTGGCCAAAGGCACCATTTCAAGCCATGTTTTCTTCTTGGCATGGGGTGGTCCGGCTACTGGTTTCTGGTAATAGACGTCATGTGATTTAGACGGTTTGACACGGTTGAGGATGGCACCTGAGATGTGCGCTCCAGTGGTTTCCAACGCCTCTATGGCTTGTTCCAACTGTGCTTGCCTGACTTTGGTGGAGTCCACTACAAGAACCACAGAGTCGACAACGCCGGCAATGACTGCCACATCGGCCACTGCCAGAACTGGTGCGGTGTCCACTATTACGAAGTCGTAGTCCCGCTTGGCCTGCTCCAGCAAATTCTGCATCGGCATTGATCCGAGCAGTTGGGCCGGATTTGGAGGAATTCCACCCGCGGTCAAGATGTCCAGGGTTGTATTTCCAAATTTCTGCACGGCGTCTTGGAGGCTCACATCGCCAACCAAGACAGTCGTTAGTCCGATGGCCCCTTCGAAACCAATGCACTCGGCAATTCTGGGTCGACGCAGGTCCGCGTCTATCAGGAGTATGCGCTCCTTGCTTTCTGCCATCACCAGGGCAAGATTCATGGAAGTAAGTGTTTTGCCTTCGGACGGGGATCCCGAGGTGATGGCAATCGTCGTCATTTCATGGCCGGCCGACGCGAATCTCAGCCCGGCCCTGATCTGGCGGAATCGCTCGGTGGCAGGACCGTTCGGTGCGCTGAGGGCAACAGGCCTGCCGTCTTGGCTAGCCCGATTCCGCTCAACTGTGCCCAGCAGCGGGAGGTTTGTCATGGACTTCAAGATTTCCTCGGAGCGGACCTTGGTGTCGATGACAACGGAGAGACCTATCGCGAAGAGCGAAACGAGCACCCCGAGGATTCCTCCGAAAATAGCATCCCTCTTCTTGTCCGGTGAGGACTGGAAGTCCGCTGGCACGGCAGGTTCGATGACATTGGCCTGCAAATCCGACTGACCGCCGCTTTTTCCGGAGGAGATGGCGGAAACAGCCAACTTCAGGTTTTTGCCAGTGCTGTTGGCAATGAGGGCCGACAAGTCGGGATCGGTCGTGGAAACCTTGATGTCCATAATGACCGTGTTTTGTGGGGTCAAAACGGCAATTCTTTTCCGCAGTTCTTCCTTGTCAAGCTTGGAATCGATGTCCTTGACCACCTGATCCAGAACAACGGAAGAAGTTGCCAGCTGGGCATACGAAAGCATCTGGCTTTGTGTGTAGGCGGATGCTTGGTTGAAGTCCGAAGCGGAGTCTCCTGCGTTCAGCGAAAAGAACAACGACGTGCTCGAAGTGTAGCTGGGCGTTACCGTGGCCGACATTGCAAAAGCGCCGACTGCACCGATTGCCGCAGCCATAACAATCACATACCAACGTTTTGCCACTGTTGAAACAATGCGTGCTGACAGTGTTGTCCCGGCACTTCTCGTCACAGCCACTTGGATACCTCCCGTTGGTTTTTTGTCTGGGTTGGTTGGAATGCAACAACAGTTTTGATGGGGCTGGCTCCATGTAGTCGTTGGTGGTGGCAAGCGACCGCCAAGCCCGCCAGAAACCACACCAACGTTGTGTATTGGGTGATCAGGGCCACGGTCGCGAATGCCGGAATCATTCCAACGATCGCAACGGAGGCGGGTGTGGCGCGGCCCCGGAGGACAGCAATGCAGCAGATCGCCAGGGCAGCAAGAAGGATGAGCAGTGGCAAGAGGCCGAACCTCAACGCGGTGAGAACCACCTCACTGTCGATGGACTGAAAAGTGCCGTAGTAGGTTGTACCGGCCGCTGTCACTTCCCGGCTCTTCGCAATCCCCACAAGTGAGGCCGTGCCCAAAAGTGGAAGAAGGTCGGTGCGATACTCAGCGCTGCCCGAGGCCTCGTTCCCTGCAGAAGTGAACACCGACAGAAGCAAGGGAAGCCCCACGGCGGCAGCAAGTCCGACGAGCGCAAAGATCTTCCACCGCAGCGATGCGACGATGTCATGCCGCAGGGCAACCAGTCCCACCACGAGGGTCAAGGCGAGGGCAATAAGGCCTATGCGGCTGAAAGTCAGCCCCGTTGCAATCGCAACAACGAGCAAGGAGGCAATCCGCAACCACTGCGGCCACGCCACAACGAGGATAAACACAGAACACATTGCCAGGCTGGCTCCCAAGGCAATTGAATGGCCAAAAGCCCCTTCCACGCGCAGCAGTCCGCCCCGGAATTGAAGTGTATGCCATGTTGCGTAGAGACTGTTGCTCATCTTTAGGCGCACGAAGAAATTGGTTCCTGTGACGAATTCTGCGATGGCCAAGCAGGCAGCGGCGACGGCACCGGCGGCCAGACAACCATAAATCCACTTAAGCTCGACCCTCGATGCGATAAACCGACCGCCAAGATAGGGGATCATCCATCCTGTCAGGACCAAGACGAGGTGCCCCCATTGGACCAAACCGAGCATCCAACCAACGAGGAGCAGCAGCACGAAAGAACCCATCAATGCGTCCACGCTGGAGAACTTGAAGAAATGCAGCGACGAGGTGCTGATTGCCAGAATCGTGACGACGGTAATGACCGAGAAATAAATCCCGATTTGTGCACCGGCCCAGATGGGTACAAAGAACAAGGCGAGTGTCCAGGCCACCATGAGTGTTCTAGGGGACAGTCGCATGAGAATGAAGGCATTGGCGAAGGCCGCCAAACCAATGCCGGCAAGGAGCGGAATGCGAAGGGCGTCGTCAGTCATGGCGCTGTCCAACTTGGTGGGATCATCGATGAGTGCCGGCCAGCTGTGAAGAACGACGCCTGCGCCAAGCATGTTTCGAAGATCCACTCCATGCGTATTATCTGTGCGGCCAACGGATGTCGATCGCCGCTTCTGACTTTCATGGCAGGACGCGCCGGCAGGTTCAACATGGCCAGCGCAGGGTTCAGGTCAGAGTCGCTGCATTCCTTGGACCCACGCTCATTTGACATGGTGTTGACGGAGACCACTGAGCAGCGCAGCGAATTGGTCGAATTGCGTGTGAACGGTCCGGCCGCCGTTTTGACTTCACGACGAGGGCTGGTGGAGACCCAGCCGGCACGGAGTTCTGGCCGCCGACGCAACGACCGAGATATTCTTGATATTTCTGACGGGCACAACAACCGTCGCAACCGCCATCACCTGGCTGCCGTGGCCATGGCTGCCAGGACAGGTGCATCATTGAGTGAAATGAAGTTCCAATGGCAAGTCGCTGCTGAAGCAACTGAAAGCTGAAGCCGGGTCGCGTGGCTGCCTGAAAGCCGGATTGACCGGCTCCGTGCGAAACCAGTCGCATGCTTCTGGCTGGCCGGGACGGGTGTCCGCGCAGGAGAAGTGCCTGTGGCGATTTCCCCACTTTTCCTGATCATCGCGGTTCCCTTCGTCGGTGCATTGACTCTGCAGTCTCAGACAACGCTGAGCCTAGCACAGCGGATGTACCCTCCACGGAGGTGAAGATCGCCTCCCAACGCGAAGGAAACAGAACCCCTCAATTCGATTGGGCGAATGCCCGTACACAGACTGTCCTTGAACCGTTCCATGAGCTTTATCCGGTTTTGCGGCGATACTCGCTATATACGTAGCCACAAGCGCCTGAAATCATGCCGGCGCCACGGGCGGTGGTCTGCAAGCCCTTTGCCCTGTGCTTTACGTTCCGCAGCAGCAATCCAAGCAAGAACCGGCTGGCCCCGCCCAGCAGGCGAGCGCCTCCATGGGTGGAGAGGTCTATCCGGGTCTTGAATCGGCCCCCACTGCTGGAAGCCAGTACAAGTGAAACCCGGCTCCAGGAGTTCCCACTGCGAAAAGAGCGCCTGAGCACCCATTCGCGAGTAAGTCTGCCAACAGGCACAGGTTCGACGACGATTGCCTCGTGGCACCAAATTATGCTCCCGCCACGTTCCACCAGTTGCCGGGTAAACAGCGTGTCTGATCCGCCGCTCAGGCCAAAGCGTTCGTCAAAAGACAGCCCCATGGCCCGGATTTGTCGCAGGTCCAGCAGCAGGTTGCTCGTGGCGGCGGCATCCTGCCGGGTACCGGAGGCGAAGTTGCGCCGCGTGAAAACCTCGCCATCCACGATCCATGGGGAAGGCTCGTGGGAAAAATCCGCCACGACAGGGCCCACAACAGCGGCGGCCCCGCAGCTGCCGTATTGAACGAGCAATGCGCGCAGCCACTCCTTTGACGGCAGTTCATCGTCATCGATGAAAACCAGGAGATCAACGTCGGCTGATTCCGCAAGTGCCCTGTTGCGTCCGGCGGAAATACCCGGCTGGACTTCGTTCGCAAAGTGGAGGTTCCAGGCATCAAATTCTTCAACTATGCCTCGTGCGTTCCCTTCGGGGGAGTTGTCGATGACCAGCACCGTTGCCTCGACGGGGACTGAAGCAGCCTGTTCCAAGAGACGAGGCACAATGAGTTTCAGCTCGTCCGGTCGCTGGTAGGTCAAAACAGCGATGACGACTGATTCGTAGTCGGTTGCATTCAAAATAGTCCCCGTTCGGCGGAAATGGCACTGAATCTCCAATTCTTCAAAAAACAGTGCGCCCGTGCAACAGGGTAGTGCATGGTTGCTGAGCGAGGCTATGCGGGCAGGACGGTGGCACAAATGTGGGGCGGAGGAATCCAATTCCTCCGCCCCACAACCAAACTGCGGTGGTTCCAACTGCAGTGGTTCTATCTAATGTGGTTCTACTCGTTGGTGTAGTAGATGCCCTTGTTCTTGCCTTCGGCAAGGGGTGTGGAGGTGTCGCTCCACTTATTTGTCGACAGCCCGGTGATTGTGCTTGCCGAACGGTCGATGACCCGGATTTGGTACTTTGCGCCATCCCAAGCGTATTGATTGTGACCGAAATGATTGTTTTTCAGCGTAATCTGCAGCGAAGACTGCTTGTTTTTGGTGCTGTCGACGGTAACCGAGGTCAAGCCACCGTCAATGTGGTTGCCTTCGACGACGACGTTCTTGAGCTTGGCGACGTTTTGTTGCAGCAGCATGGCAGTCGTGGTGTGCAGGCCGCGCGGCGGTGCAGCACTGCCGGCGCCGCGGACCATGTCGCCAACAATGGTGTTCCCCGCAATGAGGATGTTTTCCCCGCCTTGGACCTGGATGCCGTCATTGTGGGATCCGTCGCGGTGGGCGGGATCGTTGGACCAGTAGGTCAGGCCATGGATGTAGTTGCCCTTGACGGTTACATTCGCGGCTGCGGGTCCCCCTGGACGGTTGAAAATGCCCAGTCCGTCGTTGGTTTGCGTGATGTGGTTGCGTAGGGCCGTGAAGTCGTGTCCCACAATTCCGTCACGGTAGTAGGAAGCACGCTGTGGCAGGAGTGTGGAGTCTTGGACTACGAGGTTCTTGACTCGTCCATCATTGGCATCGACGATTCCGGTGTTGGACCTGGGAATGGACGAACCGCCATGCAAGCGGCTGTTCTTGATGGTCACGTTGGCTGCGCGGACCTTGATGTCGCCCCAGATTTCCAACCCGTCCAGGACCGTTCCATCTTTGGTGATGATGAGATCTGCGCCGCTGGTGTTGTAAGGCTTGAGTGCTGTGCCGCGAACAACGCCTGCTGTGGTGTTGCTGGGCTTGTAGGTGCCGTTGACGAGCGAGTTCCTTGACGCGTCTGCACTGGGTTGGTTTGGCTGGCTTGGGGGTTTGACTGCACCGTCCTTGGCGCCGGAAACCACCAAGTTGTCATAGCGAACTGTGATAGGGCTCGTGGCCCGGGATCCCAAGTACCCGCCGAGGGCAACTGTTCCGGAAGCCTGCAGTGAGCGCTCTGCATCGGTGACGTTGATCTGGTTGCCGGGGGCACGAGTTCCTGAAGCCCAAATCTTCGCAGCGATGGTGGTCTTGTCGGCACCGCTCAGCGACATCTTCACATTGAGGGTGGCACCGGCCTTTGCAATAACCCCCGCCGAGTGGCTTTGCAGGACGGTTTCAGCTCCGTTGACAATTCGGGTGGCGTCAATACGTACTGCGCCATTGGGGCTTACCTTGATTTTGGCTCGGTACTCGTTGTTGCCAACTTTTCGCGGCGTGACGTAAAGGTAGGTGTCAGCTCCGGTGGGCAGCTTGTTGAGTGAGAATGCGACCTGCAGGTCGGCAGTTCGGGCACTGTAGCCGGCAAGGGTGTTTGAGAAGCCCTGGCCCTTCTTGATGTCCAGGTTGCCGCTGCTGCCGTTGGCTCGGCTGAGTCCTGCCGGTGCCGACCAGGTGTCGCCGGAGTCCGACGTGCCCCAACCCGTGGTGACAGTTCGGTTGAATGAATCTTTTGCGGTGACAACGCTGGTGGCGGACACGGCTGGTGAGATTCCGCTGAGCAGCAGGCCACTCATGGCGGCCGCGGACAAGACTGCCGTGGCAACTTTCCTGGATTTGGGCATGCGGGTTTGGGTGGAGCGGGGCATAAAGTGTGGGTCCTTAACGCTGGAAAAATGGCAACGTGAACGACCGTAACCCGATTGTTATCGCAAACACAAACTCGGTGCTATTAATTTTTGACTTTTTCGGGTATAGGGCCCGTAGTTCCGGTAAACATGCTTGTCACAAAGTGTCACATCTCACGGGCGCCGGATCGCCAAGGCTCACGGGCGTCCGAGGGCCCGGTATGTCCAGCCTGCCGCGCGCCATTTGTCAGGATCCAGACAGTTGCGTCCATCCACAATGACGGGGGAGGACACCAAAGCGGCCAGCTCATGGGGGGCCACGTCGACGTACTCCTGCCATTCGGTCAGCAGCATGATTAGGTCCGCGCCTTTGACGGCCTCTTCCAAGGAGTCTGCAAATACCAACTCCGGGAAGCGTTTTGCCGAATTGGCCACAGCCTTGGGATCCGTCGCGACTACAGAGGCCCCCTGAAGCTGCAATTGTGCCGCAACGCTCAGTGCCGGCGAGTCCCTGACGTCGTCGGAATTTGGCTTGAAGGCAAGCCCGAGGACCGCGATCCTCTTGCCCAGCAGGCTTCCTCCACAGACTTCCCTAGCCAAGTCGATGGTGCGCGAACGCCGCCGCATATTGATGGAGTCGACTTCCCGCAGGAACGTCAGGGCCTGGTCTGCCCCCAGCTCACCTGCGCGGGCCATGAACGCGCGGATGTCCTTGGGCAGGCAGCCTCCGCCAAAGCCGAGCCCGGCATTGAGGAAGCGCCGGCCAATCCTGCTGTCGTGCCCTATTGCGTCGGCCAGCTGGACGACGTCGGCCCCGGCCACCTCGCAGACTTCCGCCATGGCGTTGATGAAGGAGATCTTTGTGGCCAGGAAGGCATTGGCGGCCACCTTGACGAGCTCGGCCGTGGCAAAGTCGGTGATGATTCTCGGCGTGCCGGTGCCCAGCGCCGCGGAATAGAGTTCATCAAGGACAAGGGCTGAGTCTTCGGTCCCGGCTTGCAGGCCGTAGACAAGCCGGTCCGGTGCCAGGGTGTCCGCCACGGCGTAGCCTTCGCGCAGAAATTCCGGATTCCAGATCAAGACGGTTTCGGGGGAATCCGCGTGGATGCGTTCGGTGAGCCTTGCTGCCGTGCCCACTGGCACAGTTGATTTTCCCACCACCACCGAGCCGGGCCGAAGGTGGGGGATCAGGCTGTCCACGGCGCTGTCGACAAAGTGCAGGTCGGCCGCATTCTCGTTCTTGCGCTGCGGTGTTCCCACGGCAAGAAAATGCACCTGGCAGTCAGCGGCAGCGGAGACATCGGTGGTGAACTTCAGCCTCCCGGAGTCCAGTCCCTTGGCCAACATTTCCGGCATGTCCGGTTCGTAAAACGGTGCGTGCCCGTCACTGAGGGCGGAAATTTTGGCAGCATCGATGTCTATTCCCACTACTTGGTGCCCCAAATCCGCCATGCACGCAGCATGGACGGCGCCAAGATATCCACAACCAATGACCGAAATGCGCATTGCTGCCCCCTAAAATTCCAGCTCAACCTGCCCAGTGAAGTTCAGGGCCAGTGTATCGTCCCGTTCCCTGCAGAAAAGGGGTGTGTCGCGCCCCTCGACCTGGTCCAAACAAAGCCCCGGGCAACAAACATGCAAGGCGGGCCGGCGCAGTCAGTCGGCGGCTTGTGTGAGATGCCAAATTCTTGGGATGTCCCGCCCTCGGTGCGCGAATTGCGGTGCTTGCGGCCTGCCACTCGTGAGACCCAGTTCACAATCGCTGTTAGAATCGCCCTAAGTCTCGGCCGTGCGGATCGAAAGCAGTCTGCGTGGGGGCTACGTGACCCAGGGGAAGGTCGAATATGACATATGTTTCGGGAGCCGCAGGGTCCCACCAGGCCACGCGGGGGGACACCGGACCCCAACGGCGTGCCTTGGGTGCTGCCGAACGACGTCGCTGGTCATCGCTGGTGCGGCAAGAGGACATCGACACGGTATTGGCCTCTCTCCTCTCAGCGCAATTGCACGGTTCAGTCATCTTGGGCCCCAGAGGCGTGGGGAAAACCACGCTGGCGCGCAGTGTAGTCAGGCGTTTGGGGGAGGCGAGCCATGTTGTGCGGCTTTTTGGCTCGGGTGTCCCCACCGAAGTTCCCTATGCAATTTTTTCCGTTTACCTGGCCAAGCTGAACGCCCAGCAAACAGACAGCCCTGCAGCGGTTCTTGCCGGCTTGGTGGAACAGATCCTCCGCGAGGCCCGCGGCCGGCCCATTGTGGTGGTCCTTGACGAGCTCCCTGGCATCGACACGTTGAGCATGGGTGTCTTGATGCACCTTGTACTCGGCAGGAAGGCAAAGCTGCTCGTGGTGGCCCGCAGCGCAGTGGACTTTCCCGAAGACCTGGTCTGGATGGTCAAGGACGGGCTCATGGCGCAACACCGCATCGGGCCATTCTCCAGGGCGGAAGTGCGCACCTTGCTCGTCAAGGCCTTGGGCGGTCCCGTTGCCGAATCGGTGGTCGCCTCGCTCCATGCCGCCAGCGCTGGAAACCCGTTGGTCTTGCAAGCTTTGGTGCATGAATACAGGGACAGTGGCTTGCTGCGGAGCTATGACGGCATTTGGGTGCCTTTCGGCCGCCTTGACAAGGTTTCGGATGACATTTTGCTTGAACTGGTTGAGGCCCGCCTGGCGCGCGAATCGGAAGCAGTGCGCCGAAGTGTGGAGAAATTTTCCCTTGTAAACACCGTCCCGCTGGCCCTGGCCATAGAGGCGCTTGGTGTGGATTCACTCAGCTGCATGGAAGAACGCGGCTTTTTGACCGTCGCAACAGACCGCCACAGGACGGTGGCTTTCGCTGAACCGTACATTGGTGAGATTGTGCGCAATCAGCTCACCACTGCGCAGAAGGCCGCCTACTTCGTAGAGCTGAGCAGTGTGCTTACCCTCGACACCGAGGCCATGAACATGCAGGAACGGCTGACATTTGCCGCCTGGATTCATGGTGCGGGCATGGTCATGCAGCCGACCATGGCACTTGCTGCGGCCCAGGCCGCCCTGCACTATTTTGATCCGCAGCTGGCCATTGCCTACAGCGCCCATGTTCCAGCCGGGCACCACCTTGCGGTGCAGGCGGTGCAAAAACGTAGTCGGGCCCATTACGTCATGGCAAACTATGTCAAGGCGGCAGAGGTTCTTGAAGAAATTGAACCAGCCGTGCTGGGGAAACTCTCGGCGGCGGACTACGCCTCGTGGACGCTGGACTTGGCCGTTGCCCTTTTATGGGTCCCGCAGCGTGCAGACAGGATTGCCGAGGTTTTGGCAGACGCTGAAGTTCGCAAGCAGGAAGCGCCGGCAGGGGAGCAGAAGGCCGCTGAAAAGTTCCTCAATCTGGCCCGTTTTGAAGTGCATGTCCACAGGGGCGAATTCTCTCCGGTATTGGATGACCTTGAGGCTGCCAGCAGGGAGTCCGGAGATCGCGAGTACCGGCTCAACTGTGCCTGCATGCTGACCATGGCATGGGCAGCAACGGGCCGTGAAATGGACGCGGTGGAACTCTCCCGGGCAATCGACGCTGAGAGCACCGCGCACAATGTTGTTTTGCGCATGAATGACTGGCATCTTTATGGGCGAATTTTTGCGTTGACATGGAGCGGGCAATGGCGCAGCTGTGAGGCGGTGTTGCGGCAGGCCATTGAATATTCCAATGACGCCCTGCACTACCGCGGTGGAGCCATGGAACTGGCTCTGGGGGTGGTGTACGCATTTGCCGGCAGGCGCATGCAGTCCGCCGACGTGCTGCTCACTGCTGCAGCCCAGTTGGAGGTCAGGGACACCTACAAGAGCCTGGTGCTGGTGTACTCGGCCCTGGCCTGTGTGTACGCCAAGCTGGATGAGCCCGAGCAAGCCCAGAAATACCTGGCATTGGCAGACGCTGCCACACTGCATACGGCATGGATCAACCGAACCCTGTCCGACTATTTTCAAGCACTGGCCCGGCACGCCTTGGGGGATCCGGCCGCTCCGCAGTTGCTGGTGTCCACCGCCAAGGAAGATTGGTGCAAGGGCCGGCCCACACCGGCATCGACAGGCCTGCTGGGAGCGATCATGGCAGGGTCCGAGCAGCAGTATGAATTCCTGGAAGAGGCGTCCCGACGTTGCCAGGGCCCCTTGGCTGGTATCGGCATCCTCTTGGCGCGGGCGCACAACGAAAAAGCAGCAAAGTTTGCACTCGAGGCAGCTGATGCGGCGAGCGCCTTGGAGTTGCCTGCCATTCAGCAGCACGCCAACGAACGAGCGCTAAGACTTGCCAAGGCTGCAGGCGAGAAGCGTGTGGTTCGAGAAGCCAAGAGCAGGCTCCAGACAGGGACTCCGGAGCACAGTGAGCTGGCTGAGAGTGTCGTGGTGGCGTTGACGCCCAGGGAGTTGCAGGTGGCCCGGTTGGCGATTCGGGGCATGGCCAACCGGGAGATTGCCAGCAAAATTGGTGTTTCCGTGCGTACAGTGGAAGGGCATCTGTATCAAGTATTCGCAAAACTGGGCATCACCTCGCGCGCTGAACTTGAAAAGTGGGTAAATCTTTGAACGCGGGAGTCGCGGAAGGAACGGCAGCGGCTGGCAAGAGTTTGAAACGGCCGTTTTGCCGCAAGGCGGAGCTGGCAGACATTCTCACAGCCATTCGAGCCGAGGATTGCCGAGCCGTGTTTCTCACCTCCGACAGCGGTCTCGGCGCCTCCACTATTTTGCGGAAATTGGTGGAAACTGCCAGGGAACACGTCCCCGTGCTGTCAGTCCACGGTTCACAGTCGCTGGCCAAAATTCCTTATGGGGTGCTGGCACCGTATCTCACCGGGTTGGACGCCCCGGCCGAAGGTTTCAGGCTGGGGGTGCTGCGGGAGCTGCTGGCGGAGATTGAAAGGCTCAAGGCCAATCTGAAGGACGGCCCCGAGGAAGGGGTGTCCGAGTACGGGGACTTGCCGCTGGTTGTGGTTGACGACGCACATGCCATTGACGAGGGAACAGCCGAGGTGCTTGTTGTCCTGGCCATGGCAGGAACAATCAATGTGGTGGTGTCCCACTCCAGCCGAAACGAACTGCCTGCACCGTTGCCCAAATTGTGGGCGGCCGGAGTGGCGGAGAATATAGTTCTACGGCCGCTGAACCAGGAACAAGGACATGCTTTTTGCCAGGACATGCTGGATGGCCCGGTCCTCCCAGCCAGCAGCTGGCACTACTGGTCCACGGCGGCCGGAAACCCCCTGTTTCTGTACCTGCTTGTCACCGAGGCCGTGGCACAGGGGCAACTGTCAAAACGTGGTGAAATGTGGGTCGGCCAGCTCGAGTTGAAAGTTCACAGCCATGGCCTGGAGGATGCCGTCAGGGCAGTATTGCGAGGGCTGTCACCGGAGGGGCAACAGGCACTGAACCTCGTGGCGCTCTCGGAACCGCTGGACGCCACTTCATTTCGCGCGCTGATCCCGGAGGAGGTGTTCAAGGAACTGCTCGACTGGAGGCTTGTCAACTACCAGCCACCGGAATCCGGGTTCCTGACGCTCGCCAACCCCATCTATGGCAAAGTCATCCGAGAGTTGGTTCCGGTAACGCAAAGCCGTCATCTCCACGAGCAGCTCGTCGGAGAGCTGAAGAATGCACCAGGCAGCAGGGAATCGCTGCTGCGCAGAGTCCTGTGGGCTGTGGAGGTGGGTGCCGAGGTGGACGACCGCACCATGTTGAGGGCAGCCGTTCTGGCCAGCAAAATGTTCCAGTCCGCCACCGCAATCGAATTGGCCAACCACGTTGGCGATGGCGAGTTCAAGCTCCGGGCCGCCATGGTCAAGGCCCGGGCCAAATACAACGAGGGCGACTACCAGGCGGCATTCACGCTTTTGGAAGGACTGCAGGAAAAAAAAGGCAACATTGACGACATGCTTTTTGGCAGCTTGTTGCGCGCCTCCACCAGATCCGCACTGGGCATGCCGCTTGCCACGCTGTGGGACGATGCGCAGGAACTGCGCGAAGTAGGCGAGCAATTGGCCCGGAAAGATCCGGCGGATGCCGGAGCGATCCGTGCGCGCTCGCAGGGCGGGGCCATGATGGTTGAGCTGCTGGCACTTTCACGTGCAGGCCAATATGCGGAAATGACAGCCTTGACGTCGCAGTTGCTCATCGAGCAGGCTGCGTCCACAGACTCGGAAAAACTCACGCTGAGCATGGCGTTGGCCATGGAATCCGAACGGCTGACGGCACAGGGCTTTCCCTTGCAGGGCGTGCGCCGGGCGGCCGAAGCCTTTGCCATTGAACACGGCGAAGAAAACGATGTCTTCTTCTTGCCGGAGAGCATACTGCTGCGCCAATTGACGGCTGTGCTCTGCGCGGGCGACTGGGCTTCGGCGACGAGCATCATGGAGCAGTTTTCCCTGGAGGACGGTCCCGTGGTGTTTTCCTTTGGCGGCGGGGCCAGCGTGGTGCGGGGCTTGTCAATGCTGCGTGCCGGCAAGCTGCTCGAGGCGCTGGATACTCTGAATGCCGGACTTCAAGCGCTGCGGCTTAGTGATCCGCAGCAGTTGTTGGGATCTTGCACTGCCATGGCAGCCTATGCCGCTGCGCAGCTGGGCCGGGCGGAACTGGCCGCCCGGCTCTTGGCGGAGCATGTGGAAAGCACCGGCATGTTCGTGGTCGTGGCTCATGAACTTGCCTACCTTTCCGCTGCAAACCATGTCCTGAAGCCCGACGGCGGAGGGCTGGCGCAGCTTTTGGCCCAGGCTGACGCTGCCAGGGGCTCCGGTTCGGCCATGCTTGAGCTGAACGCCCTGGCCTTGGCCCTGGAGCTGGGCGAGGGCGCCATCGCGGAGCGTGCGGCGGAGGTGGCAGCGCGCGTGGAGGGGCCTTGGGCAGCAGGCATCGCCAAGTACGCCGAGGCCGTCCAGAGCCAGGACGGCCATGCCCTGGCGAAGGCAGGAGAGCTGTTGAGCGAAGCGGAAATGCTTAATTTCGCCCGGCTTGCCCTCACGCAATCAGCCAGCCTGCTCGGCGGCACGGGGGCCCGCGCGGATGCATTGAAGGCGCGCCGGCGCCTCGACAAAGTGGCGGCCAGCCTCGATTCGACAGGCGGATCCGGAGACGCCGGGGAATCGCTGACCAAGCGAGAACGGCAGGTGGCCAGCCTTGCCGCCGGCGGCATGAGCGACCGCGACATTGCAGCGGAGCTCACTCTTGCCCTGCGCACCGTTGAAGGCCATTTGTACAGGACGTACACAAAACTGGGGATTTCCGGCCGGGATGATTTGGCTGCTGTCCTGGAAGCGGTCCAACGCCGCTGACCCGTACCACCGTTTGTTGCCGGACAGGCGCACCTTTATAGCCGCATAGCCATACCCCAATACTTGCATTAATAATGCAAGTATTGGCTTCTTTGCCGTTTCACCCCAGTAGTGGGACCGCGCATCTAGGTACCCGTGGCAAAACTGAGTACTTGCCTGAGTGGAAGTTCAAGTAGGGATTACTCGTGTATTGGTGTTGCGCCTGTCGTTGACTGGAACTGTTCCAAAGGTCTCGATGGTCTCAGCACGGAAGGTCTCACGATGGTTTTCACTTCTTCAGCGGCAATCAGCCCTGTCACCGGCGAGTTCTTTGTCTCGTGGAACAGCGGTACAACCACCCCCGCACCGCAAGTTCGGTCCCAGCGACCGGGCACACTGTCCTCCATAAAAAGTTGGACTCCACATTCGGAGTCGGCGGCGGATAAGCCTTTCGAGACCAAGGCTTTCCCCCAGCCGCCGTCGGCTCCTTTCCCTTGCGGTGCAAGATCCAGTGAGAAAGAACGGCAAGACGCCCGGAAGGGGCACACACTGTGACTGAGCTGAGGATTCATCCGCAACTTCACACGCCCCCGTTCAGGCACATCGAAGACGTCAATGGCAACCAGGATGACAACCACAAGGGGATCGGCCCCAAGCACAGCGTGTGGGACGCCCGCGCTGCAAGTGCTGCAACAGCCGGCCAAGGCAGCACGGTCAGCTGGTCTTCACGCTATGCCAACAGGTTGCGGCTCTGCGATGTGCTGGTCTCGGCGGTCGTGGTTGGTGTGGCGTACCTGTGGCGGTTTGTTGCCACGGAGAGCCAAGGCGCCACCGTTGTTTCCGAGCTCGGCTACGTGTGGATTTGTTTGGCCATCGTGGTCCTGTGGAATGTGGACCTGGAGTGGTGCCGCTCGAGGGAGAAGCGCATCTTCGGATCCGGCGTCACCGAATACCAGCGGGTGGTGCAGGCAACGCTCCGTACCTTCGGCATCATGGCCATGGTCCTGCTCGTATTCCAGATTGGGGTTTCCCGCGGCTTTTTTGCCGTGGCGCTGCCGACGGGCGTGATCTTGCTGCTCGGGCAGCGGTGGATGTGGCGCCGGTGGCTGAACAGCCAACGCGAGGCAGGAAAAGCACTCTCAAATGTTGTTGTCCTGGGCACTCCGCAAGATGTGGCGTACGTGATTGGGCACCTGGGCAACCACTTGGCATCCGGCTACCGGGTTGCCGGGGCCGCCCTGACCACCCTTGAGCCCAAGATGGAATTGTTGCCGCCGTGGTACGAAATCCCTGTTCTTTCCTCGCTGGCCGACATTGCAGATGTGGTCAACAAGACCTGTGCCGAGGCCGTGGTGGTGGCAGGGGCCCTGCCAGGCGGGCCTGAAGCAATTCAGGAACTTGGCTGGCGGTTGGAAGACATGTCAACGGAGCTTGTCCTCGCCTCCAGCCTGACAAACGTTGCAGGTCCTCGAGTTCACTTCAGGCCCATGGAAGGCCTGCCGTTGATGCATGTTGAGCTGCCGCAGTACTCGGGTGGAAAGCATGTGGTCAAACGCGTCATGGACATGGTGCTCTCGTCCGCGGCGTTGCTTGTGCTGGCGCCCATGCTGCTGCTGTTGGCCATGATCGTCAAGTTCGACTCGCCGGGGCCGGCTTTGTTCTTCCAGGAACGGGTGGGACGCAACGGCGGAAAGTTCAAAATGGTGAAGTTCCGTTCCATGGTGGTTGATGCAGAAGCCAGGCTGTCCGGTTTGGGCGAGCAAAACGAGGGAGCCGGCGTGCTCTTCAAAATGGCCAACGACCCCCGGGTTACCCGCAGCGGGCGGTGGCTGCGCAAATTTTCCTTGGACGAGCTGCCGCAGTTCTGGAATGTGCTGACAGGCCGGATGAGCCTGGTGGGACCCCGACCGCCGCTGGCGGACGAGGTGGCTCGCTATGGAAGGACCGCCCACCGCCGGCTGCTCATCAAGCCCGGCATCACCGGTTTGTGGCAAGTCAGCGGACGGTCCGACCTCGCATGGGACGAGGCGGTTCGGCTGGACTTGTACTACGTGGAGAACTGGTCGCTTACGGGGGACATTGTCATCCTGTGGCGCACCTTCAAAGCAGTCACTGCGCCTGTGGGCGCCTACTAGCCCCGCATGCTCACGCATGCAGGGGGAACAACTGAACACGAAATGGAATTAATGCAATGGTCTCGATTCCCCACACGATGCAACAGCTGAACCTGTTGCAGGAACAAACCGTCCTGAAAGTTGCCGTGATTGGCGCCGGCTACTGGGGGCCGAACTTGGCACGGAACTTTAAAGCCAGTCCGGCCTGGGAGCTGTGCGCCATTGTGGACATGGACACGGAACGGGCGCTGAAGATCGCCGGCCCGCTGGGCGATGTTCCCGTGTTTTCCTCCCTTGACGACTTGCTCCAACGGTGCGATGTGGACGCCGTTGCCATCGCCACACCGGCACGCACCCACCACGGCGTTGCCATGGCCGCCATGCGCGCCGGAAAACACGTGGTGGTGGAGAAGCCGTTGGCCGCCACCCGGGAACAAGGTGTGGAAATGGTGGAATTTGCCGAAGCCAACGGGCTGACGCTCATGGCGGACCACACCTACTGCTACACCCCGGCAGCCCTGAAAATCAGGGAACTCATTGCCGAGGGCGCGCTGGGGGAGATTCTGTTCATTGATTCGGTCCGGATCAACCTGGGACTGATCCAACCCGATGTGGACGTCTTCTGGGACTTGGCCCCCCACGATCTTTCCGTCATCGACTTCATTCTGCCGGGCGGACTCCGGCCCGAAACGGTCGCAGCACAGGGCGCTGATCCGCTGGGCACAGGCAAGTCCTGCGTGGGGCACCTGACTTTTGCACTGCCCAACAATGCCATGGCACACATCAATGTGAACTGGCTCAGCCCCACCAAGATTCGGCAGCTGGTGGTGGGCGGTTCAAGACGCACCCTGGTTTGGGACGATCTCAATCCGCAACAGCGCATCAGCGTCTATGACAGGGGCGTGAACTTTGAGAAGGCATCCACCACGGCCGCCCAGCGCAAGGAGCAGGCAGTGTCGTACCGGCTCGGCGACACCTGGTCTCCGGCCCTGCCGGAAAAGGAAGCGCTGGGCATGATGGTCCAGGAATTTTCCGACAGCATTCTGGGGAACCGGCCTTCACGGACCGACGGCGTATCCGGACTGCGGGTGCTCTCGGTGTTGGAAGCAGCAAGCAGGAGTTTGGCAGCAGACGGTGAACACAGTCCCGTTGCTGATTTTGAGGTTCAACTGGAGGGAACAAGATGAGCAATCTACAAGGAGCCACGGTGCTCGTCACGGGAGGGGCCGGCACCATCGGTTCAACCATTGTGGACCAGCTGTTGGAAGCAGGCGTGGCACACGTCGACGTGCTGGACAACTTGGTGCGGGGCCGGAAAGCCAATTTGGACGAGGCCCTTGCCAGCGGGAAAGTGAGCCTCGTGGAGGGCGATCTGCGCAACAGGGACTTTGTTCACGACGCCACACGCGGCAAGGACCTGGTATTCCACCAGGCAGCCATCCGCATCACCCAGTGCGCCGAGGAACCCCGGCTGGCCTTGGAAGTGCTGGTGGACGGCACGTTCACCGTGCTGGAAGCGGCAGCAGCCCACAAGGTGGACAAGATCATTGTTGCCTCCAGCGCGTCCGTCTACGGCATGGCTGAGGCGTTTCCCACCACGGAACGGCACCACCACCACAACAATGACACCTTCTATGGTGCCGCGAAATCCTTCAACGAAGGCATGGCACGCAGCTTCAAGGCCATGCACGGCCTTGACTACGTGCTGTTGCGCTACTTCAACGTGTACGGCCCGCGCATGGACGTCCACGGCTTGTACACGGAGGTGCTGGTGCGGTGGATGGAACGCATAGCCGATGGCCGGCCTCCGTTGATTTTTGGCGACGGGCTCCAGACCATGGACTTTGTGTTCACGGAAGACATTGCCCGGGCCAATATTCTGGCCGCGGCCAGCAACATCACCGAGGGCGCCTACAACGTTGCCAGCGGCTCGGAAACCAGCCTCCTTGGCCTGGCCGAGGCGCTGCTGGCAGCGATGGGGTCCACCCTTCCCGTTGAGCACGGAGAGGAACGGGCGGTCAACGGTGTGGCGCGGCGCCTTGCCGATGTTTCCGCCGCGCAGCAGGATCTGGGGTTCACCGCAACCACGGGGCTTGAGGACGGATTGCGCCAGCTGGTCTCCTGGTGGGCGCCGCTGCGGGAAGAAATTGCCGCCGGCCGTCTTGTCGGCTCCGGATCAGGTGGTGGGAAGTGACGCTCGAGGCAAGCACCAGCGCAGCAGCCCCGGCCACGCCACCGGCAGCTGAGGAGCTGCCACGCATCAATGTCATGTTGCCGTGGCTTGGCACGGAGGAAGCCGATGCCGTGGCAGTCGTCATCGCCTCGGGTTGGGTGGCCCAGGGCCCCAAAGTGGCACAGTTCGAAAGCGAATTTGCCGCCGCGCAACAGGCCCGGCACGCTGTGGCGACCTCAAATTGCACCACGGCGCTGCACCTCGCCCTGGTGGTGGCTGGCATCAAGGCGGGGGACGACGTCGTCGTGCCTTCCTTTTCCTTCATTGCCACGGCCAACGCCCCCACCTATGTCGGGGCGCGGCCGGTGTTTGCCGACGTCGAACGTGAAACGGGCAATGTCACGGCGGCCACGATTGCTGCGGCGCTGACCCCGCAGACCCGGGCCGTCATTGTGGTGGACCAGGGCGGCATGCCGGTGGATCTGGACCCCATCAAGGCACTGTGTGATGCGCAGGGGATCGTTGTCATTGAAGATGCCGCCTGCGGGGCCGGTTCCACTTACCACGGCCAGCCGGTCGGGGCAGGCGCCGAGCTGGCTGCCTGGTCCTTCCACCCCCGCAAGATCCTGACCACGGGGGAGGGTGGCATGCTCACCAGCTCCCGTGCGGACTGGGCCAAGCGGGCGGCAGGGCTGCGCGAGCACGCCATGAGCGCTTCCGCAACCAGCCGGCATTCAGCAGTGCTGGCCCCGCCGGAGGAATATACCGAAATCGGCTTCAACTTCCGCATGACGGACATGCAGGCCGCCGTCGGGATTGTGCAATTGGGCAGGCTGGCACAGGCCGTGCAGCGCCGGCGCGACCTTGTCGCCCGCTACACGCAGGAGCTGCACGGTGTGCCGGGATTGAGAATTTCCGGCGATCCTGCCCATGGAACCAGCAACTTCCAGTCGTTCTGGCTTGAAGTGCTGCCGGAATATGGCACAAGCCGGGAAGGACTGCTGGAGCACCTGGCCCGCCAGGGCATTTCAGCCCGCCGCGGCATCATGGCATCCCACCGCCAGCCGGCCTATGCCGGCCATGATACGGGCTCGGCCAACCTGGACGTCACCGAACAACTAACTGACAGCACCATCATCCTGCCCGTCTACCACCACCTGGAAAGAGCAGACCAGGACCGTGTTATTGACGCTGTGGGCTCAGGGGGGAAGAGCTAGAAATGCCCGAATTGATCCTTGTCGCAGCCAGCGGATTGGCGCGCGAAGTGTTGGCGTCCATGCGAACGTCCGGCAGTTCAAATGTGGTCGGCGTCCTAGACGACGACCCTGCCCTTGCCGGAGAGCACTTTGACGGGCTTCCGGTGCTGGGCAGGATTACCGATGCCACGGCATTTCCCACCGCCTCCTTTGTGTTGTGCGCAGGCAAGGGATCCACGCGGGAAAAGATCGCGTTCGTGCTGGCAGGCATGGGCATTGGCAGCGTCAGGTACGCCTCGTTCGTTGACCGCTCGGCCGTGGTTTCCGAGGACTCCGTCATTGGCGCCGGGTGCATCCTGCTGGCCAATGTGGTCCTGACGGCAGGGGTCCGGCTGGGCAGCCACGTTGTTGCCATGCCCAACGTGACCTTCACCCACGACGACGAAGTGGACGACTTTGCCACGCTCGCCGCAGGCGTCTCCCTGGGTGGCGGCGTCCACATCGGTCGCCGCGCTTACCTGGGCATGAACTCTGCCGTGCGCGAGCACTTGTCGGTGGGTTCCGGGGCCACTGTCGGCATGGGCGCCGTCGTGCTGAGGGACATGCCCGACGACGCCACCTGGGTGGGGGTGCCGGCCCGCTCCGTGCACGCCGGCAAAAAGCAGCCGGGTGCAGGCACTGAAAATGGAAGGGGCTGACATGGAAGCGATTCCTTTGGTTGACCTGCAAGTGCAACAAGCCGAAATTGCCGATGACATTCGGGACGAGATCGACGACGTCCTGTGGTCGGCGGCCTTTATTGGCGGTCCGGCCGTGGCGCGATTTGAAAAAGCGTATGCACAGTTCGCGGGAACCAGCCACTGCGTCGGGGCGGCCAATGGCACCGATGCCCTTGAACTGGCGCTGCGGGCCTGCGGGGTTCAAGCCGGCGGGGAAGTCATTGTCCCTGCCAACTCCTTCGTGGCCAGTGCCGAGGCGGTGGCCCGCATGGGAGCCGTGCCGGTGTTGGTGGACGTTGACCCCGTCCACCTGCTCATTGATCCCGCCAAGGTTTCCGCGGCGCTGACGAGTAGAACTCAGGCTATTGTTCCCGTCCACCTGTTTGGCCAGCTTGCCCCCATGCCTGATCTCATGAGCATCGCCGAGGCTGCGGGATTGGCCGTCGTTGAAGACGCGGCCCAGTCCCAGGGCGCGCGACTGGGTGAGCAGGTTTCCGGTTCATTCGGGCATGCCGCCGCCACCAGTTTTTATCCGGGGAAGAACTTGGGCGCCGCCGGTGATGCCGGAGCGGTGACCACCAACGATCCGGAAATTGCCGCCATGGTGCGCACACTCGGTGCCCACGGCAGCTCCACGAAGTACGTGCACGAAGTGGTGGGGATGAACTCCCGCCTTGACACCATCCAGGCAGTGGTGCTGAACGCAAAACTGCAGCGGCTGCCGCGCTGGAACACCATGCGCCGGGAGGCGGCCGCCCGCTATGGCGCCATGCTGGCCGCAGTTCCCGGGGTGGTGCTTCCTGCCACCCGGGCCGGCTACGAAGATGCGTGGCACTTGTATGTGGTGCAGGTGGAGAACCGCGACGCCGTTTTGGCGGAGCTGGATGCCGCCGGCATTGGTGCCGGCATCCACTATCCCACCCCCATCCACTTGACCAAGGCATTTTCCTACCTCGGCAGGGGAGAGGGCGACTTTCCCGTGACGGAGGCCGCCGCTGCGCGTATTTTGTCGCTGCCCATCTTCCCGCACATCACGGTGGAGCAGCAGGAACGCGTTGTTGCCGCCCTCGCTGCAGCGTTGCTGGACAGGTGAGGAAGCAATGACCACTGTTCGGGCCAAAACCCCCGTGACGCCTACCGCGTCGCGGGCCTTCATCCTGAGCATCCTCAACACCGTCATCTCACGGTTCGGCACCATCGGGATCGGCATTGTGCTGGCGAGGCTGTTGGGGCCCGAACAATTTGGCACCTACGCCATCGCCTTCGTGGCACTCATTGCCATTTTGAGTTTCAATGAGCTCGGCGTCAGCTTGGCCATTGTGCGCTGGCCGGGGGACCCCAAGGAAATCGCAGGAACTGTGACCACCATTTCACTGGTCAGCAGCACGGTGATCTTTATTGGTGCGTATCTCGGGGCACCGTACTTTGCCTCAGCCATGGGGGATCCGGCCGCAACCAACGTCGTGCGGGTCATCGCCACCTGTGTTGTGATCAACGGCGCCGTTGCAACTCCGGCAGCACTGATGCAAAGGGATTTCCTGCAGGGCCGCCGGATGATCATTGACCAGGTCAACGTGTGGCTGGGAGCGATCGTCTCGGTGGTGTTGGTTGTTGCCGGGATGGGAGCCATGAGCCTGGCCATTGGTCGCGTGTCGGCAAGCTTGGTGGCAGCTATCTTGTTCATCAAGTACTCGCCGCTGCCCATTAGGTTCGGCTACAACAAGGAGAAGTTGCGCCCGCTGTTGATGTTTGGGCTGCCGCTGGCTGGTTCCAGCATTGTGGTTTTTGCCGTTGGCTATGCAGACCAGATCGTTGCCGGCAGAATGCTGGGGGCCGTGGCCCTGGGCCTCTATGTGCTGGCCTTCAACCTGTCCAGCTGGCCCACCAGCATCTTTTCCCAGCCCCTGCGGTCCGTGGCACCGCCTGTGTTCGCCAAACTGCAGCAT
The DNA here is from genome assembly GCF_030063185.1 of Arthrobacter sp. H35-D1. Classification (GTDB taxonomy): domain Bacteria; phylum Actinomycetota; class Actinomycetes; order Actinomycetales; family Micrococcaceae; genus Specibacter. Next base: position 31,230 of record NZ_JASISP010000002.1, on the reverse strand, counting down.
GATCCGCCGGCCATGCGTTCCGCCATGCTTTCCCTTGTCGGAGTGGTGTCCGCTGCAGTGTTTCCCGTCGTCGCGGTCATGGCCGGGGTTGCCGTCCCCTTGGTGACGTTCGTTTACGGCAAGGCCTGGGCCCCTGCTGCGGCCGCGCTGGTATGGCTGGCACTTTTTGCAGCCTTCCGCATCATGTTTGAACTGGTTTACGACTACCTGGTGGTGTTGGGCATTTCAGCGGCAATATTCAAGGTTCAAATCGTCTGGCTGGTTGTTCTCATCCCAGCCTTGCTGGCCGGGGCGGCCTGGGGTGGACTGGCCGGGCTCGCGGCAGCCCCCGTGGTGGTTGCGGCCTTGTTCGTCCTGCCCATCTACTTGAAGATGCTCACAGCACAAGGGTTCAAGGTGCGCGATTTCCTCGCCAAGGTGTGGCCCCCCGTTGCCTTGGCCGTGCCTGTGGCTGTTGGGAGCTATCTTCTGGCGATGGGCCTGGGCGCAGATTGGCTGGCGGTCCTGGCAGCCGCCGCATTGGGAACTCTCGCCATGGCCGTCCTGCTCTTCGTCCGCAGAAAAGACCTCCTCGCCATCCGCAGCTGGGGCAGAGAACCGAAGGAAACAGCATGAGAATCCTTGTCTACCCGCACGACATGGCCATTGGCGGTAGCCAGCTCAATGCGATCGAACTTGCCGCCGGAGTGAAGAAGCTTGGCCATGAGGTGGTTGTTTACGGCCAGCCTGGGCCGTTGGTGGAACGGGTGAAGGAACTGGGCCTTGAATTTCTTCCCTCCCCGCCAGTGCATCGCCGGCCCACGCCGGGCGTGGCGGCACACCTTCGCCGCACCATCAAGGAACGGCGCGTGGACATTGTGCACGCCTACGAGTGGCCGCCCGCCCTTGAAGCGTCGCTTGCCTGTGCCGGCCGTGGCGGGGCCGCTGTCTGCGCGACGGTGATGTCCATGTCTGTTGCCCCGTTCATTCCCCGCAATGTGCCCTTGATGGTGGGTACTGAACAAATTGCCGCTGCCGAGCGGGAGTTTGGCAGAAAATTTGTGGAGTTGCTGGAACCCCCCGTGGACACATCGCTGAACAATCCTGACTTGGACTTTGCCACGGAGGAATTTCTGGCCGGGCTCGGTGCCGGTGCGGACATCTTCACCGTGTCGATAGTGTCCCGGCTGGCCCATGAAATGAAGCTTGAAGGCATCCTCTGCGCCATTTCAGCCATTGAACGGCTGAATGAGTGGCTGCCCGTTCAACTTGTCATCGCCGGGGACGGACCGGCCCGGGACCAGGTTGCGGAGCAGGCGGCCGCCAGCAACCAGGCCTTGGGCGTGCAGCGGATCTTCCTGGCTGGCGAACTGGAGGACCCCCGGCCGGCCTATGCCTGTGCGGACGCCAGCATTGGCATGGGCGGTTCTGCGCTGCGGGCCATGGCGTTCGGCAGTCCGCTGATAGTCCAAGGCGAGAACGGTTTCTGGGAGCTCCTCGACGAGGACTCCGTGCAAACGTTCCTGTGGCAGGGCTGGTACGGCGCGGGTTCGGGCCCGGAGGATGCCGAGGAGAAGCTGATGGCCATTGTTGAAAAGCTCATGGCAAAACCCCTCTTGCGCGCCCACCTGGGCACGTTTGCCAGAGCGCTTGTGCTGGAACGGTTTTCCTTGACGGGGGCTGCGGCCCAACAGGCGGAGTTCTACGAAAGGGTTCAATCCGCGGCGCTGCAGGGCGGTGCAGGCGATGTCCGTGGTACCTGTGCGGCTGTGTGGAGGTTTGCCATGTACAAGGGGCAGCAGGCTTCGTCCAAGCTGGCGGGACGACATGCGAGTGATGACTTCAATGCCACACCTGTTGCTGCGCGGGCACAGATGGCATCCGTTCGACAAGGAGGCTCTTGACAATGGAGACGATAATCTATCAGGCCGGGAGCTCTTGGGACTCGGTGACTGGGACAGATAAAAACTTGGCAGTTGCACTGGGACGGGGAGGGCAAGTGCTTTGGGTGGATCCCCCCATATCCATGCTGCGGACAACTCGCCTGCAGCAGATAACGAGAGTGACGGAACTACTGGATGAAGTGGGTGAGGGCATTGTGCGGCTGCGCACCATTGGTCCGCCCGGGGTGACAAGACCGGTTCTGCGCCAGTGGACAAAGGTTGCCTACCACCATTACATTCGGTCTGCCATCAAGTTTCTCGGTTTGGACGTCGATGGCACCATTTGTGCATCCCCAATCATGACCTTCGCAAAGAACGTCGGTGGGAATCGTCTTTTGTTCGTTACTGACGACTGGATTTCAGGGTCAGACCTCATGGGATTTTCAGAGAGCAATATCAGGCGTGTTCTCAGGACCAACGCGACCAAGGCAACAGTGGTTGCCGCGGTTACCGGCCACCTGGGGCAGGACTTGTCCGAAGTGTTGGGCGGAAAAGTGGTGGAAGTAGTGCCCAATGGGTGCAATATGGGTGAACCCATATATGTCCAGGATCCCGGATTCGCGAAGGCGGCTCTTGTCGGTCAGCTCAATGAGCGGTTGGACTTTGAAGTCCTAAAGGCTGTTGCTGACACCGGGATTCACATCCAGGTTGCCGGTCCGAAGACAGCCAAGTCAGTAAAGGGACTTTTGCAGCTCGACAGCTTCCTCTCCCGGCCCAACGTTCACTGGAAGGGAGTGTTGAACAGTGAAGGAGTTGCTGCATTGCTGGCGGACTCCAACGTCGGGCTCACTCCGTATACAGACACCCGGTTCAATCGGTCCAGCTTCCCGCTGAAAACACTCGAATATGTGGCAGCAGGTGTTCCCGTAGTTGCCACTGACCTGCCAGCATCGAAGTTCGAGCCTGCGGCAAAAGTTCGGGTGGCGAGCAATGCGGCGGAATTCGCCCAAACCGTTACGGAAGTTTCTGCGAGATGGCCAACAGACGCAGAGCGTGAAGAGCAGGCGAAACAGGCCAGAGCTCACACTTGGAAAGATCGTGCCGAACTTCTACGAAACCTGCTGGCGCGTTGAACATCCGAGGGGCCTAGGCATCCCACTACTTAAGGAGAGAATCGAATGTCCATCCATGAATCCGACTTGCCTCTGGAAATAGTCACTCCGAGCTACGCACCCGACTTCGAATTCTGCGCTGATCTGAACATCTCAGTCAAACGCATGACGGGTTCCTCTGTGAGGCACACTATCGTTGTGCCACACAGGGATCTTGCGCAGTTCAGGCAGTTGGGAGGGCCGCGTACTACAATTCACGATGCCGCAGAGTTCCTGCCCGCACAAATGGTCAAGGTCCCGGCTGCCAATATGTGGATTAACGTACGCAGACCATGGCCGCCCGTCAGGGGGTGGATAAGCCAGCAGATCATCAAGCTCGAGGCAGCCAGGCGTTCAACTGCCAGCGTGGTGTTGATGGTCGACTCTGACCTGGTATTGCTTCGGCAAACCACAGCAGAGCTCTTCGTGCGCGATGAAGCCGTGGTGCTTTTTAGGCGTCCCAACGGAATCGATGAATCGCTGCCTCGCCATCAACTGTGGGTGCAGACGGCCCAGCAATTATTGGGGCTGCCAATTCACGTTGAGTTCCCGCTGACCGATTATATTTGCTGTCCTTGCCCGTGGGACCCCGAGGTCGTCCGCAACATGCTGGCACGGATCGAAATGGTGAACTCCTGTCCCTGGGAGACTGCTGTGGGAAGACAGCTGCATTTTTCGGAAATGATCCTCTACGGTGTATATGCTGAGCAGGTAATTGGTTTGGAAGATACTCCAGTCACCGACGACATGCTGTGTCTAAACTATTTTGACGAAGTTGCGTTGACCGAAGAAGAATCCCATGCCTTTATTCGTCAATTTGGTCCCGAACAGATTGCCGCCATGATCTCGGCGAAGTCAAATACCCCATTGTCCGTACGACATGAAATACTTGCCCAGCTGGAAGCAGCGTCTCGTGGGTAGGTCAATTTGCAACGGCCGTGACTTATCATGAATTTGTATGTATCGACGAAAACCGACGTGATGATGAGCAGACATGGACGATGGGAGGTATCGTGATTGTTGCCGGAAAAGCAGCAGATGGTTTCGATTCCGCTCGTATTTTCACTCCGAGACCTAGCCAAGCCAACGGGGAAGAGCCGCCGTGGTTGTTGAGATTCACTGCTTTCGCAATTTTCGCGTTTCCAGCCAACATGGTGCTCAAACCTTTGGGCGCGGCGGGTCACGTGGCCATGCTTTTGTCCTTGTTACTTTTCGTATTTTGGGGCGTTTCCCTTCTCCTTGGCTTGCATAAGTCAGCTCTTTTTCGGCATCCAGGTCGAATTGCGCTGGGAATGATGCTGCTGGCCACATGCATTACCTACGTGATGCTGTTTTCGGATTTCAGCGGTACCAGCACCATCGCGGGGCGCGCCAGCGCTGATCGCTGGGTGCTGCTAATGGCAGGATCGGCAGGTCTCATCTTGGTGACAGCTGAAGTTGTGAAGACAACTGACCACGCAATGGTCCTAGTGCGCGCGTTGCTGCGTGGGGCCTTCTTTTGTTGTCTTCTCGCTGCCGTTCAATTCGTCACCCGAACGAATCCCATGGAAACTATTCAGGAATTCATGATCGGGTTTACTGACAACGGAGGTAATACCACGTTTCAACTCAGGGGTGGATTGATGCGAGTTGCTGGTACAACTTTTACGCCCATAGAACTGGGCGTGGTGGCGTCGATGGTGCTGCCCATTTCTGTCTGGCGCTGCATGTTCGACAGGGTGGGACGCAAATGGATGCACTGGTGCATTACAGGTTCGCTGGTATTTGCAATAGCGGCCACCATTTCCCGTTCCGGCATGATTTCCGCAACGGTTGCTGTATTGGTATCGGTCTTCTTCTTGCCCAAAATTGGAAGGCAGTGGGCCTTGTTGGTTATTCCTGCGGCAGTAACAGGACTGTTCGTAGCTGTTCCTGGCTTGATGGCAACGTTGCTTGGAGCGACGACCGTCAGTTCCGACGATCCCTCGATATCAACACGTCTGAACAACTATCCGCGTGTGGAAGCCATGTTCCTTGAGCGACCGATCGGTGGCACCGGGCCAGGCACTTACATGCCTGAAAATGCCTTGGAGCTTTTGGACAACCAATACCTGCATACTGCTGTTGAAATGGGGACCATTGGCGCAATTGCCGTTTTCGTCTATCTCACGTTTCCGGGATTGACAACCCTGCAGGCCGCCCGGCATGCCGCAGATCCTTCGCTAAGATGTCTCGCGGGAGCTGTGGCGGGTGCTGCGCTCGTCGCGGCTCCGGCCTCCGCAACTTTCGATTCCCTCTCCTTTCCAGTGTTTGCGTTGTTATACCCATTGATAGTGGGGCTAGGCGGTGCTGTTTGGATCATGGTGAAGAGCGAATCGGCTCAATTTCAAGGTTTGGGTATGCTGACGGTAGATCAGGCATCCAACCGAAGCATTAGATCAAAGGAGTAGCGTGGACCCGCTTTCAGTTGCCAGAACTTTGTGGCATCACAAATTAATTCTGATTCCAGTTGTGCTGGTGACACTGCTCGCCGCCGCCTATATATTTGCCTTGGGGCCCAGAACCTATCAGTCAACAGCGACGTTTGCCTTGGTGAATCCGCTGGTACCGACAGAGCAAGAGATTCTGAAGGATCCTTCACTAGGAAAACTAAATTCGAACAACCCCTATCTTCGGTCGTCGGATAACACACTGGTTGCGCAAGCTTTGACCACAAGACTCGGCACTCAGGAGGTGGCGAAGTTATTGGAGATGAAGGGCCTCGGAACCGAGTACTCGGTAGAAAGGGCCGGCAGTTTTGGTACAGGACTGATGGTTCAGATCAACGCGATTGGATCTTCGCCTGATCAGGCCATGTCCACGGTCGATGTTCTTGGGGAGTTCCTGGTGCAGGAGCTCGAAGCCATGCAGGAAATCAATGGGGCAGACAAGCGCTTTTTGTTTACCGCGCTGGCCGTTACGAGCGGGGACCAGGCAACAGAGCAGTTCTCGAGCAGGCTCCGGTCTGTCATCATGATCGGCGCTGGAGGTGTTGTTTTGCTGTTTGCGTCAGTTTCTGCAGCCCAAGCGCTTGACCGCAGACGCGAGGCTAGGGAGAAGCTCGGCAACTTGCGTAGTCGCACACGCGGGGATCGAAACCGTCGCGCCGATCTATCAGCAGAGCATGGTCCAGACCCGGATCGGGAGTGGGACAGCCGGCAACGGAAGACCGCCGATACCAGACAGCTGATAGCTAACCGCAAAGAAGACTATCTAAAGCGACAGTCCCGGGTTGGAACCAAGCTCTGATTGAGAGATGCGTTCGTTAACGGCTCTTCACGGTTCGTGGTGAATCTGGGCTACGACACGCTCTCCGACGCGGGCAAGAGACGAGTAGACGACGTGTTCGCTACCGATGAGCCGAGTCAGGAACTCGTCGCCGCCTCAGGGCATGAAAAAAGCCCTGCGCCTGATGCGCTCCAATAGCTATTCCGCCAGCGCGCCGGACTGCAAAGCTGACTTTGAACGGCAGGTCCAGGCCGCTACCACGTTGATCAAAAACATCCAACGAATTGCCCGCGGGTTCCGCAACCCAATCAACTATCAATGATGTATTTGGCTAAGAAGTCCCGACCGGACGGTGGCATGAATTCATCTCAGCGGGATCATTCACCACGAAACGCGAAGAGCCTCGTTAGCGGGTTTTGATCCTTACCTGCAGTTCTGCGGCGGAACTGCAGGTAAGGATCAAAGTTTACAATCCGCAGGTATTGGAACCATTGAGCTGATACAAATGAACAGCGTTCCCATCGGCGAACGAGTCGCCAAAGATGCCGTTTATAACTGGCACGGTTCGGTTTTCACCGAGGACAGTTGCCGATGTGGCATTGCTGCACTTGACCGTTAACGCGACTTGCTGGCCAGCATTCTTCGTGGAACCGGCAAAAACGTACATGTTTCCATTGTGGATCTTCACGCTCGTGTCGACGGAACCATTCGAGGTGGCCGCGCCGTCGAGGAAGGGTGCATTCAACACGGGTGCCAAGGACGTGATTTGAGCGTTCAAAGCAGTGACGCCGGGGCGAACGTCGGCACCGCAGTTGTCGCGGAGAACGTGTTGGGATAGGCAATTTCCGCCGAAGTTGTGGTTGAAGTAGATGACTCCGCGGGCTCCATGGATTAGGCTGCTCCACACCGCCGCCTTGATCTGTGGCGCCGTGATCGTAGGGGCCCAGTCTTCACTGAATGGATGGCCAACTTCTACGAACGCCCACACGGGCTTCGAGGCCTCTGGGCTAACCAAGGAACGGATCTTGTCGATGGTCCATCCGTAGTTCGATGCCTTCCTGCACTCGTCCTGAGTCAGCTGTCGCCGGGGGGAAACGAGATTGCCACCTTCGCTAATCCCACAAATATTCGGATCTGTGAACCAGTAGTTGTCATCTGAGATCACGTCAGGATAATCATTGACGAACTTTGCTGCTTGGCTGTCGCTTTCCCAAAAAGTCACTCCCTTGCCATAATTGGCGAAGATCATGCTGCCCTTTGCAGCAGCAGCTTTTTGTGCTGCCTGAATGGTGTATCCGCATTGTGCGCCAGCAGGCTCGCAGATCTCACCCTGTCCTGGCCAATTGCCTGTCCATGGCGCATTTCCTGGACCCGCCCACATGTCAACTTCATCAGGCATCAATGAACCTGACTGTCCCGGAGCGTTCCACGTAGTGATGGCATTCATGCCGGCCTTTGTAGCGATTGTCGCATCCGAATTCGAGGTGAGCTCTACATAAGTGTTGATCCCCGCCGCTTTGTCCTTCACTGTGTCAGCGGTGTCCACAAGACTTTCGTACCAGACGCCAACAGGGAAATAGTCGGCGCCACTGGGCAGTGGATTGTTGAACTGCTGGTAGTAGCCAGCCCCACCATCAACGGCACGGACGGAAACACCGGGAGGCAAAGAGCCGCTCGGCGGGGCCGAGGGTTGTGTGGCGGTGGGGGGCGCTGTTGTAGGGGGCATCGCTGTCGCAGTCGGGCTGGGTTCAGCCGTCTGCGTGGGCGCCGGAGCAGTAGGTGCCGGGGTGGTAGGGCCCGTGACCGACTCGGGGGTGAACTCGACATCGACAAAGTAGTTTGAGTTTTTGTAGTTGCTGGAGGGGTAGCTTCCGCCGTCCCCGTAGGCATACACGCCGCCACCAGCCAGAATGGTCAGCGGACCTTCTGTTTTCGCTTGGTCCAGGCCGCGCTCGTCGGAGGAGTAGCGACCGTTGGGAGCAATGTACGAGGCAAGATACCTTTGATCTTTGGCTATCTTGACAGGCTCAGGGAACTTGACGGTTTGCCAGCCCACTGCCTTCCCTGCACTCGCGGGAAGTGTCGCCGTGGCAAGGACCCTCCCCGTCGGAGACCACAACTTGACCACGTGCGGTCCGGAATTTTCGCGTGACTTGTAGAACCGGATGGCTGTGACGGTGCCATCCTGGCTTGTGGTGAATTTTGCGCCGAGCTCAACTGAGACCGTGTCCGGGTCAACAAGGGTCTTGGGGACGTCGTTTTCCAACACCGACACGTTGGAAGCGTAGGATGGTGAATTTACCGTTGTGGCGGTCACGAGAAACGGCACGAGAAGTGCCAACGTCGCCACTGAGGCAAGAGTGGTCTTGGAACGGACGCCGCGGCCGGAACGGTGCTGAATCCGTTGGGACTGCGCTGTCGCGGATGATTTCTTCATTGTGGGATAGTCCTGAATATGCGTCGATTTGACCTAGGCAATCTCCCCCTGGTATCAAATCGTAACATGCGTCGGCATCGTCGCCCCGGGCCGATCCGTGCACTGGGGCCCTATACTTGGTGGTTTCGGCTGCTTGCATCCCGGTCCCATCCGCCCCCCGTTGTCAAGGATTTTCCCTTGCGAACCTTGCCGGAGACCGCCAGCGATGCATAGACCCCGGCATCCACCAGGGCATGCGGGCCGCTAATGCTCCGTACCACCGGGCCCAGTCCCGTCGGCTGTTTTGTTCCCGCTTGCAGCTCATGGTTCCCACGGTAGATCCGGCGCAAGGTCTTGTGCAGATCGCGGGTGTTTTGCGGGACTCGGACCACCACAGGGTCGGTGTGCAGCACCGCTTTCTCGCCAGCGCCGAACAGTGAGTCGACAAAGACATCATCCGCTGTGGCCGGGGAGAATTGCGGAAAACGTGCGTGGCCGGCAGCGCTGACAGCGTAAGCCCCCGCACCCCACAGGTGCTCGTTCATTGCTGGAATGCGCATCCTGGCACGGTAATATGCCTGCACCAGCGGGTCGGAACCGGTGGTTTCATAACGGAACGCGGGCCGTGCGGCCAACGCCCCCGGGCCCGCCAGGTGCTCGAAGACCTGCGCCACGGCTTCCGGCGTGATCTCAATGTCGGCATCCAAGTACAAGCGGGGCCAGCGTGAGCAAACTGCATCTGCGGCGTTCAGGGCTGCCGTTTTGGAAGGCTCCTTCAGGTCAAGCACCGTGACGCCGGGAAAGCCTGCCGCAATGGCCGCGGTGTCATCGGTGCAGCCGTTGCATGCCACGATCACTTCAATAGCTCCCGACGCCGCCAAAGCAGCCAACGGTTGGAGCGTCCTGGCCAGAACTGCAGACTCGTTGTGTGCCGGAATGATGACGGCACCCGATGGGAAATCTGTGGTGGGCGCAGCAGCAGGTTCGGGAACTGGTGCCGGCGTTGCTTGCGGGAGCTTCGTCCAGGGGTGCACGCCGGCCAGGGCCAGGAAGGCCTTGCGGTTTCCCGGTTTGTAGGCTCGGGCCAGCTCGGCAGTGGCTCCAATGGTTCGTGCCAGCGCAGCGTAGCCCCTGGAATGGTGGGCTGCAGCGTACCGGACCCGGTTGACAGCCATGAGCGCAACCAGATCAGCCGAGGCTCCGGAGCCTCCGCGGCTGTGCACCATGGTGGCTGCCGGTTCGAACCAAATCGCATGCCCGTGGTAGCGGGCCCTGCGGAAGTAGTCGGTTTCCTCCGAGTAGAGGAAATATTGTTCATCCCATTCCCCAACGTCCGCCAGTACCTCGCCGGAAACGAGAAGTGCGGCACCCGTGGCCCATTCGATAGGGTGCGGATATTGGTAACTTTCAGTGTTGTAGTCGATCTCTGAAAGCCAGTCCGGCCGGCCCGGGGCCTTGCTGCCAAAAACTGCGTCTCCCATGGACTTGGCAAGACTGGGTTCCCGCCGCAGCGAGGTGTAGGTGGTGCCGTCCGTGTCCAGGAGTTTGGGCACTGCGATCCCTGCCGAGGACGTGATCAAGCGGCTGCGCAAGGTTTTGATGGCGCCGGGGGAGATGCGCAGGTCGGGGTTGAGTACCAGCACATCGTGGCAGGGGCCGGCCTCCGCCAAGGCGACGTTGATGCCGCCGGCATAGCCAAGGTTGGCGCCTGTCTTGACCAAGACCACGTCGGCATGGGCGGCTATGCGCTCAACTGTGCCGTCCACTGATCCGTTGTCGGCGATGACCACCTTCAAGGACTGCCCTGCCGTCTCCTCACGGAGGCCAGAGAAGAGCGGGTCAATGTCATCAACATTGTTGTATGTCACCAGCACCACGGTGACATCAGCGAGCATGTCTGGGGGCATGAATCTGCCGTCCCCGGGCACCGGTTCACTCACCTGATCCAAGGCAGTGCCAATGGCCGCCGCCACCTCCTGCGCACGCGCAGTGAAAGGATTGCGGGTGGCACCGGCCCGCACGGTGGAACTGCCCACGCTGCTGTGCCGGTTCATGCGAATGAAGGCTTCCGGCCCTTGCACCAGGTAGCGTTTGGCGAGTCGCTTGGGTTCCAGGGCCAGCCGCCAAGCCCACTCCATGCCCGCATCAACCACGGGCTGGGGTGCCCGCTGAATTCTGCCGGCAAGGAAGTCCACAACGGCGCCAAAGGCCAGCAGCACCGAGGCCCCGGTCAAGGCGCCGTATTGGGCGATCCACAGCTCCTGCCGTGGTTTTCCGAGACCCACCACGAGCATGTCCGTCCCTGACCGGGCAACATCGCGGGCCAGCTGTTCGGAGACGGCCGGATCAACCAGCGAACCGCGGTCCGGCGCCCACCAACCAGAAACCCGCAAGTTCGGTCGGTTCCGCGCAAACTGTTCCTTCAAAAGTGAGTGGGTGGCCTCCGTTCCACCGAGGAAGCCAATGCACAATCCCGCTTTTTCTGCTTCGTCAAGCAGCGGATTGATCAGGTCGCTGCCGGCGAGCCGGGGCCATTGCTGGCCGGTCAGCGCCGTGGCCTTGGCGCGCAGCGGCGCGCCGTCAAGCAAGGTGAGCCAGTCAATCGACGTGGAGGAGTTGAGGGTGCCGCGCCACCGGCTGCCTTCGCCAAAGTGCATGACATGGTCTAGATTGGCTGACACCACACCCAGCGGATTACGGCGGGGGTCCCTGGTGGCAGCCATGATCTCAAGGACAGCCTCGTCGAACCATCTGAGGTCAACGTACGCCCCGCCAAGAATGGCGCGGGCGGCTTCCGGTTCTGGGGCGGTGAAAACAGCGCTGCTTGGGGCGAATTGCGTGGATCGTGCAAGATCCAACCAATCGTTCATGACTGGCCCGCCAAGTGCTCAAAAGTCCGGCTACACATCAAAACCCCCGTGCTAGTAGTTGTCGCAGAGGCGGACCCGTTCAGGAAACCACGAACGGGGAAAACCCGTGGGGGCACGACGGACGGGCCAGCTCCAGCTGACTTTAGAACCCGGGGGAGGCTCTCACTAGAGTGGGAAGGCGCGACAAAGCGCAGTAGGTACTCAGATTAATTGGACGAACTACTTGCCTGCGGGCTCAGCAGGTGGTGGCGAGCACCACGATGTGTTCGGCAATGGCCATGGACGAGGTGGCGCCGGGGGAGGGCGCGTTGCGGACATGCATGATGCGTGAATTGCCGGTGATGACAAAGTCGTCCACCAGGCTGCCGTCGCCGTTCATGGCCTGGGCGCGGATACCGCGGCTGCCGGGAACCACGTCGGCCACTGCCAGCTCGGGCACATAGGCCCGCGCCGCTTCGATGAACGCCTTGCGGCTGAGCACGGTCCGCCCCTCACGCAGGGCGGCTGGAATGTTCCCGGCGGCAAAACGCCAGAACCCGCCGAAGCCTGCCACTGCGGCAAGGTCCCGTGGCATCAGTTCCAGCCCTGAGTACGCTTCACGCCCGCCAGCCAGGAAAGCGTTGGGCCCCACCATGATTTCCCCGTCGATTCGCTTCGTCAGGTGCACGCCCAGGAACGGGTAGCGAGGGTCCGGGACGGGGTAGATCAGGCCGTTGACAAGGCTGCGACGGTCCTCGCGCAGCAGAAAGTAGGCGCCGAAGAACGGCACAATGCGCGGGTTTGCCGAGTCCCCGGAGGCTTTGGCCAGCCGGTCGGACTGCAGGCCGGCGCAATTGATCACCAAGTCGAAGGAACTGGAGCCTGCTTCGCTGAGCACCGAAACGTGCGTGCCGCCGTCGTCAATCCCGGTGACCCTGGTGCCCAGGAAGATTGTTCCGCCGGCCTCGGTGAAATCCTCTGCCATGGCCCGTGTTGCCGCGGCGTAGTTGGTGATGGCCGTGGTGGGGGAGTGCAGGGCGGCGATACCCCGGGCGTGCGGTTCAATGCGCCGCAGCTCGGGGCCGTCGATCATGCGCACACCGGGCACGCCATTGGCCACGGCCCGGTCAAAAAGGGTGCGCAGCCGGGCAAGCTCCACGTCGTCGCGCGCCACCACCACCTTCCCGCACTCCTCGTACGGGACATTGCGCCGTGCGGTGAGTTCCTGCAGCAGGCCCACCCCGCGCCGGCACAGCGTGGCCTTGAGTCCGCCGGGCTCGTAGTACAGCCCTGCATGGACCACCCCGGAGTTGCGCCCGGTCTGGTGGGCGGCCAGGGAGGGTTCCTTTTCGTACAGGGCCACCTCGGCTGCCTTGCCGGAGAGCAGGAGCTCGCGCGCCACCGCCACTCCCACAATGCCCCCGCCAACGACGGCGGCCCGCAGCTTTGCCATCAGAGCCCGCCTTGGTCGAGGTACTCAAGTAGTCGGCATGACGGGGCAGGTGTTTCGAAGCCGGTGGCCTGAATCTTCCCCAGTGCCAGGGCGGAGTGCACGGGCCGCGGTGCGGCGTCCTTGCCGGCAAAGTATTCTGCAGTGCTCACCCCGGTGACGGCATCGCGGCGGTGGCCCAGGATTTCGTAGACGTCCGCAGCGATGCTCGCCCAGGACTGGACGGGGCCCGAGCAGCTCACGTTGTACGTGCCGAAAGGCGCGCCAACTTCGAGCAGGTGCTTGATGGCTGCGCCAATGTCCCGGGTGAACGTCAGGCGGCCGAACTGGTCGTTGACCACCGAGGGCTGGATGCCCCGGGCGGCCAGCAAGGCCATGGTGGCAACAAAGTTGCTTCCTTCGCCAATGACCCAGCTGGTGCGCAGGATGTAGTGTGCCGGGACTGTGGCCACCACGGCGTCGCCAGCCGCCTTGCTCTGCCCGTAGACGCCCAGCGGGGAAAACGGTTCGTCTTCGCCGTGTTCGCTCAGCTGGCCGTCAAAGACGTAGTCGCTGGAAATGTGCACCAGCGTGATGCGGTGCTCGGTGCAGTGCCGGGCCAGGGCGGAAACGGCCGAGACGTTCACGGCCCAGGCCGCGGCCCGCCCGGCAGGGGTTTCCGCAGCATCCACCGAGGTGTAGGCGGCCGCGTTGATGACGGTGCCGTACTCGGAAAAATCCCACTCGGCAAAGGGGTCCGGCCCGGCGAGGTCAAGCTCGGTCCGGGTGGCAAACTCAACGTTCGCCGCCCCGCTATACATCCGGCGCAGGGCCAGGCCCAACTGGCCGTTGGCACCCAACACAAGGATCTTACGCGGCTGCATGGGCGCAACATCGTCAAGGAAGGGGTGGGCGCGGTCCTTCTCGGACAGCTCGGCCTGCTCCAACGGGATGGGCCAGGGAATGGCGGCGGCGGGATCGGACAAGTTCAAGAACGTGTAGCGGCCCTGGGCGCCGGCCGACCAGTGGTCGTTGACGAGGTAGGTGTAGGCGGTGTTGTGCTCGAGGGTTTGGAAAGCGTTGCCCACCCCGCGGGGGATGAAAATGGCCGTTGCAGGATCGAGAATGGCGGTGAATGTGGCCCCGAATGAGGGGCCTTCGCGCAGGTCCACCCAGGCCCCAAACACGCTCCCGGTGGCGACGGAAATAAACTTGTCCCACGGCTCGGCGTGGATGCCGCGGGTGGTGCCGGCACTTTCGTTGAAGGAAATGTTGTTTTGCACGGGGCCAAAGTCGGGCAGCCCTGCGGCCCTCATTTTTTCGCGCTGCCAGTTTTCCTTGAACCAGCCGCGGTTGTCCCCGTGCACGGGGAGGTCAAGGAGCAGCACGCCCGGGATGGGGGTGCTGCGGGCGGCCAAGGGCTTGCCGAACTCCGGGCCCGGCATTTAGCGGCCCTGCCTGGATGCTGCTCCGGCCAGCTGCTCCCCGGCGGCCGCATACTTCGCTTCCGTGGCGGCTTTTTGCTCCCGCCACCAGTCCTCGTTGTCCCGGTACCAGTGGATGGTTTCGGCCAGCCCCGCCGCGAAGTCCGCCTTCGACGGCGTCCAGCCCAGTTCGGTGCGCAGCTTCGAGGAATCGATGGCGTAGCGGAGATCGTGTCCGGGCCTGTCGGTGACGTGGTCGTAGGCATCGGCGGGGCGGCCCATGCCGACAAGGATCGCTTCGATGACGTCCTTGTTGTTCCTTTCCCCGTCGGCGCCGATCAAGTACGTTTCCCCGGGAACGCCGCGCTGCAGAATCAACAGCACGGCGGCGGAATGGTCGTCGGCGTGGATCCAGTCGCGCACATTTTCACCCGAGCCGTACAGTTTGGGCCGGATGCCGTCAATGATGTTGGTGATTTGGCGTGGAATGAACTTCTCCACGTGCTGGAACGGGCCATAGTTGTTGGAGCAGTTGCTGATGGTGGCCTCCACGCCGAAGGAGCGCACCCAGGCCCGCACCAGCAGATCCGAGCCGGCCTTTGTGGATGAATACGGGCTGGAGGGGTTGTACGGGGTGTGCTCGGTGAACCGAAGTGGTTCGTCAAGGGCCAAATCGCCGTACACCTCGTCAGTTGAGATGTGGTGGAAGCGTTTCCCGTGTTTTCGCACCGCCTCAAGCAACACGTAGCTGCCCACGATGTTTGTCTGCAGGAAAGGCAGCGGAGCAGCCAACGAATTGTCATTGTGCGACTCCGCAGCGTAATGCACCACGGCGTCCACCCCCGCCACCAGCGCGTCGACGAGGACTTCATCGCAAATATCGCCATGGACAAAGGTCAACCGGTCCGGTGGCAGCCCCTTCAGCGAGGATTCGTGCCCTGCATATGTCAACTTATCCAGCACGGTCACCTGAAAATCAGTGTGAGCCATGACATAGTGGATGAAGTTGGCCCCAATAAAACCAGCACCCCCGGTAACCAAAAGTCTGCGCATCACCCCAGCGTAGTGGCAGTGCGGTTGATCTCGATGTTAGGACGGTAACAATGCGTGGCATCATTCTCGCCGGAGGGACGGGCAGCCGCCTGCATCCGATCACTTTGGGCATCAGCAAGCAACTTGTCCCTGTCTATGACAAGCCGATGATCTATTACCCCTTGTCCACACTGATTCTGGCCGGCATCAGGGACATCTTGATCATCACCACGCCCCACGAAGCAGGAGCCTTCCAGCGCCTGCTGGGCGACGGCTCCCAGTTCGGGGTGAATCTCAGCTATGTCCAGCAGCCCTCCCCGGACGGTCTGGCGCAGGCCTTTGTGCTCGGCGCGGACCATATTGGCCACGAAACAGTGGCCTTGGTGCTGGGCGACAACATCTTTTACGGCCACGGTATGGGCACCCAATTGCAAAAGCACGAGTACCTCACCGGCGGCTCCATTTTTGGGTATTGGGTCAAGGACCCCAGCGCCTACGGTGTAGTGGAATTTGATGCTGAAGGGAAAGTTGTCTCGCTGGAGGAAAAGCCGAAGAAACCGCGCAGCAATTACGCTGTCCCTGGGCTGTATTTTTATGACAACGACGTCATCGACATTGCCAGGAACCTCAAGCCTTCCGCCCGTGGAGAATTGGAGATCACCGATGTCAACAGCGCCTACCTTGACCGTGGTGAGTTGCATGTTGAACTGCTTCCGCGCGGCACGGCCTGGTTGGACACGGGAACTTTCAGCGACCTCAACGATGCCTCCACCTTTGTCCGAACGGTGGAAAACCGCCAGGGCTTGAAAATTGGCGCACCGGAGGAAGTTGCCTGGCGCATGGGCTTCCTCAGTGACAACGATTTGCGGCAGCGGGCTGAAAAGCTCGTCAAGAGCGGCTACGGCAGCTACCTGCTTGAGCTTTTGGACTAAAGGGGAGCCGACGACGGCTGGGGGAAGGCCTGGGTCTCAAGAGGCCTATCCGCCGCCGGCTCCGATCGGGGGCACGGTGATGACAACAGTGGCATCACCGTGCAGTTTTGATGGGTCGGGTCGCCATGAAGTCCAAGTTGTTGACCTGAGCTCTGGTGTGGGGCCCCATCGGGGAACGACGCCAGCATGTGCCAGCGAGCCGATTTCAGCTCTCCAGCGCAGCAATTGCCGGTGTACGTAGCTCTAGTAAATCGTTTTCCGACGGCACAAACACGGGTGTTGACCACTCGACTGTTTCATCTGGAATGCGAAAAGGCCGGTTCCGTCCCGCCGAGTATCCCGATTGCTACTTGCTTTGCTACTCGGAGCATGGAACTTCCTGGCCCAACCATGTCTGCTTGTGTTTCCCGGCTGTGCCATGGAAGTGTGCTCCCTCATGACAGCAGGTGCCACGGCAACCGGAACCGAGTGTTGTTGCCATTGAGCCTCGAGCGGCCACCCTGCCACAGTCACCTTGCCTGCTTGGCGCACGTCCAAAATGAGTACTCGCAGGCGTAGTCGAGTAGCCCCGGTGCCAAATACGAGTGGCCAGCACTCGTGTAAACGAAAATACCGCTGGATACCGTGAGGCATTGGCAGAAACCGACCACTGGGGCCGGGCCTGCCGGAAGTGTTTGAATTTTTTTGTGTCTCAATGACTTTCAGATGTGCTGGCAATGTTGACTGGTGCCGCCGCAGCCACCCATGGTGCGGCGGCACCGCTGTGACTTGCAAGCAGTATTTGGTGTCTAAATACCAATGGGGAGCGTTCGTGCGGAATTCTGTGTCGATGCAGTGGATTGTCAGTGGTCGGGAATCTGTTGTCGCGGAGATTGTTGAGGCGCTGAAGCCTCAAGGTGAAGGCGATGGAACGGAGGGCGCGGGGAAGAGCGTCGTGCTGACGGGGGAGTCTGGGATTGGCAAGAGCCACTTGGCTGCTGGAGCTGTCAAGCGTCTGCAACCCGACTTGCACGTGATCCGACTCCACACCAGCGCACACACGTCGAAAGAACCCTATGGGGCCTTGGCTGTTTTTCTGTGGGAGGAGGGCCGGGGGAACGCCAACAACCCGGTCCAGGTGTTGGCGGCAACTCGACGGCGTTTGGAATGCATGGCCGAAGGGAAGGCCGTCTGCCTTTATGTCGACAACGCCAACGATTTGGACGGACGCTCTGCCGTCATCCTTGCCCAACTGGCCAGGGTAGGCGCCGTCCGCCTGCTCTTGACATGCGCGGCCTCCCGCTTCCTGCCCCGGGAACTTTCCGACCTTGTGAAGGATGGTAGCGCCAGGCAGCTGGCGGTGGAGCCGTTGTCTTTTCTTGAGGCAATCAATGCACTTGAAGCACGCTTGGGCGGAAGCCTGTCCCGACTTGCCGGGCGGAGGTTGTGGAATGCCAGTGGGGGGGATCCATTTTATCTGGGCGTGCTCGCGGAAGACATGCAAAAGTCAGGGGCCCTTGTGAGTGGTGACGGCGTCTGGTGTCTGGATGAGTCGGTTGAAGAAGACGAACGAATCCCTGCAAGGTTGTTCGCGAAGCAATTGGGCAGGCTCAGTTCTGCGGAGGCCCGAACCCTGGAAATCGTTGCCTTGGCAGGGGGAATTCCCATCAATACCCTGCTGGCCCTGGTGGAGGGCGATGAAATTGATGCCTTGGAGCAAAAGGGCCTCCTCAGGATCGATACCGGGCACATAGTCCGGACCGGCAGTCCGCTGCTGGCCCGTGTTGTCCGCAGCAGGGTTCCGGCAGGACGTAGCCGTGACTTGTGGGAGGCGGTCAACTTGCACTTGCCCAGGGCGCAGGAATCCAGCCCAGCTGCCGTGGGCATGGCGGTCTGGTCGCTGGAGTGCGGCCAGCCGGCGGGCGACGGCGTGGCGCTGGCGGCCGCCGCCCGAACGGAGAACAACAGGATGCGGCCGCGGCAGGCATTGTGGCTGCTGGCGTCGCAGGATCCTGGGGTTAAATTGACATCCGTGACAGTCGAACAAGTCCGCTCTCACATGATCCTGGGCGAAGTTTCCGCTGTTCATGATGTGCTCAGGTCCTTCTACTGCTCCACACACGAGGAACCCACCCTCGATAGCTGGGTGGAGCTCCA
Organism: Arthrobacter sp. H35-D1; assembly: GCF_030063185.1. Lineage (GTDB taxonomy): Bacteria > Actinomycetota > Actinomycetes > Actinomycetales > Micrococcaceae > Specibacter. Next base: position 12,753 of record NZ_JASISP010000002.1, on the reverse strand, counting down.
GCTGGCGGAGACCAGCATGCTTGTGACCTCGAGGGAGACCTGGCAGGAAGCGGATGCGAACTTGGATAAAGTCCGCACGGAACTCTACCCCGACCCCCAGGATCGCGGGATCGTTCCAACAGGAGCGGGCATTGGCCCGCTCCGCAGCCAATTGGCACTCGCCGGGGTGGGGGCGGCCTGGTGGTCGGGCAATTATTCTTCCGTTCTTGACGAGCTCAACCACTGTATGTTGGCCGAAACACAGCATGCGGGATCCAACGCCCTGATGCTTGGCGGCCAGCTGAGCCTGGCCACGGCTGCAGCAGGCCACATCGACAAGGCTCTCGAGCTCGCCGACGGGCTGACGGCGGCACTGGACCAAGTCGATGCCGCGCCGGCAGGAACGGAACAGGTTCGGGAGCTTCTGTTCTTCACCTACTTGATAGCGGGAAGGCTTGACGCTGCAGAAGAATCGGCCCGTGGGTTCCATGGCCGGAGCATGGCCCAGGAAGTCGCGGTCCATGGCACGGTCTTCGCTGATCTGGCCCTGCCAATACTCGCCGCTGCCAGGGGGCACGGCGAGCATTGCCTGTCTCTCCTGAGGCCAGAGCTTGCGCAGTTGCGCCTGAAAGACCAGTGCGGGGCTCTGGCGCTGGCTCTCTCTGCGGCGGCCTACGCGTCTGCGCTGTCCGGCGACGTCGATTCGTGCCGCAGGTACCTTGCGGAATTGGGCGGCTGCGGCGCTGCCGCACCGTGGCTTGTGGAGCGGATGGGGCGCCACTTTGAACTGGCGGCCAGGGGAATGTCAGGGGACCGCGACGGCAGCGTCACCCAATTGCTGTCCCTGTCCGAGGCCGACAGGGACTCCGGGCGGAACCATTGGGAAATGGTGTCGTTGGGTCTTGCCTTGAGGCTCGGTGCGGTCGGCGTGGCCGGGAAGTTGTTGGCTGCGACCGAGCAATTCGTTGATGGCCCGTGTTCGTTTTACCGTGCACTGGCCGAGGGTACCCTGAAGGGCGACGCCGGACTTCTCGCCCTTGCTGCGGAGCTCGCCGCGGATGCGGGCAACGATGCAGCCGTCGTCGACGCGGCTGAAATGGGCCTGGCGCTGGGGACCTTGGATCTGTATCAACGCCGCAGTCTGGCCGCCCGTTTGGAAACGAGTCGGCGGAACATGGATATCAGCAGCCTGCGGGCAGGTGACAAACAGCCGCTCACGGCTCGACAATTGGAAATCGCCAAATTGGCGGCGAGCGGTGCGAGCAACAAGGAAATCGCCATCAGTCTCCACGTGTCCATCCGAACTGTCGAAGGACATTTGTACCAGATTTTTGGGAAGTTGCGCATTTCCGACCGTTCTGACCTGGCAGTCGTTCTTGAGCAGGTTGTGGGGGACAGGTCATGAGAAACAGCGAATTGCCGGAAGCGCTCCTTGGCCGGCGCGACATCATCGACGAAGTGATGAATTCACTTCGGGGCCCGGACTGGCACGGCTCTTTGATCATGGCCGATCCCGGAATGGGCAAGACCACCGTGGCTGCGGCTGTGCTGGAGCTTGGCCAGGGGAGACTGCGGGGTTTTCATGCTTTTGCCTCCCCGGTGCTCTCGGGCGAACCGTATGGAGCGCTGGCACCCTTTCTTGCAGGGCTGCCGATGGAGCACGGGGACTCGCCAAAGGCGGTCCTGAAAACCCTGGCTGCTGCACTCCGGACCGAGGCCAATGAATGCGCCGTGCTCGTGATTGAAGACGCCCAGTTCCTTGACGAACACAGCGCCGCCCTTTTGGCCCAATTGGCGGTGGCCAGTGGAACAAAGTTCATCTTCCTTTGCTCGCCCTTTCCGGCTGCCCCCGCCGAACTGTGGGCGATGTGTTCCGACGGACTGCTCAAGTTCCTTGAAATGACGCCGCTGTCCCCGGAAACCATGCACGAACTTTGCTTGCGCGTCCTGGGGCAACAGGTGTTTCCCGGGACGAACGCCATGTTATGTCGCCTCGCGGACGGGAACCCGTTGTACTTGCTGGAACTCATCAGCCACGCACGCAACAGTGGTGACCTGGTTGAAGTCGACGGCGTCTGGCTTCTTGCCCGGATCCCGAGTGGCTCAACTTCTCGGATGAGGGACTCGGTCGGGACGCAGCTGCAGCAGCTTGCCGGAACGTCACGAGACGCCTTGGAGCATGTTGCGTTGGCGGGAAGCCTTGATTTGGAAACGCTCTACCAAGTGGCGGACAGGGCCGCCGTCGATGACTTGGAGGAAGCCCGGCTCATTGTCATTTCCAAGGTACCCTCGCGTCGCGTCTGCTTCTCCAGCCCGCGCATGGGCGCGGTTGCTGCCCAACTCCTCCCGACGGCCAGAAGCCTGTTCTTGCGGCGTCGCCTGCTTGCGAAGGTGGATCTAAACCGCGAACGTGGAGAGAGCCTTGTCCGCCACGTGGGCTGGGCGCTGGAAGCGGGGCTTCAGATCCCTGACAGTGTTGCCTTGCTGGCGGCCCAACAGGGCAACGAGCATTTCTTGTCCGATGTGGCCGAACGGGCGGCTGCCGCGGTGACGTCGCCGGGGCTGAGCGGCGGTGCCCGGCTGGAGACGGCCAAAGCCATGCTGTGGCGCGGCGATCGCAGGCGTTTCTCCCTTATGATCACCGAGATACTGGAGCAGTCCTCGGATCCTGAGACTGTCCAACTGGCTGCCGGGGTCTGCGGGCATGTGGGATTGCGCCCCGGGCTGGAAACCGCTGCCATCGCCGAGCTGGTTGTCTCCTGGCGGGAGGCCGTGCACAGGCTTGAGCGCAGCGGAGCCTTCCATGGAGACTCCGAGCGCGCAGAACATCACACGGGTCTTCGCCTGCTTGAAATCCAGGGAATGCACACGCAGGGAAACTACCAAGGCACGGAACAGGAGCTGGTGGAGCTCCAGAACTCCGCAGTTGCCGGAACTGTGAACGGCGTTGTCTCGGCAACGCTTCTGTGCGAGGCGAGGACGGCAACCGGACGGGCGGTTGAGGCACTCAAATCATCAGCCCTCGCCACACAGCTGTTGGCACAGGGCGACGGGCGATTGGCCCAGTTGCACGAATTTGTGACCCGCCGCCACCTTTCGGCCCTGTGGCATGCAGGACAATTCGATGAACTGTGCCGCTTCGTCAACCAAGAGGCGGAGCGCCACTCGCTGTCGCTGCTTGTTTACGGTGGAACCATTCACTTGGCAAAAGGACTTGGCGATATTGGCCAAGGAGCCATGAATGACGGCCTGCACAAACTCATGCAGGCGGTCGCTGCGTTGCAGGTCTCAGATCCGGGAAACGATTTGCCCTTGGGGCTGGCTGCCACGGCCTACACTGCGTCGGTGCTGGGGAGGGAATCGGTCGCGGAGAAGTACGCGACGTTGTATGAGGCTGCCGCCCCGGGGCGTGACGTTGCGACGCGCCTGCGATCCCGTGCCTACCTGCTTGCAGCGCGAGGCATGTTCGAGGGAAATCCGCGCCCGAGTCTGCGCCGGGTCGCAGATGAAGCTGCAGCCCTGGGCATGCTCCATGTGGAAATGGAGGTGTTGAGGCTGGGTATTCATGCCGGCGACCTGGGTTTGGCCCTGCGCCTGAAAGCAGTTGCGCTGCGGTGCGAAGGCCAGGCCGCGAAATATGCAGCTGCCTACGCCATGGCAATCTCAGACAGGGACGCCACGGCACTTTTGGCTTTCAGCGATGAGGCACAGGGCCAGGGTCGGGAACTGGAGGCCGCCTGGAGCGCGGCCAACGCGGTGACCCTCCTGAGTCGACGGGGGGACCGAAACCGCCTCCACAACGCCCAGCGGCTGGCCAAACGCCGCCTGGCCGGGTTGGTCCACGGGCACATTCCTCTGTCGGAACGGTTGGGCAGTGGGCCGCAGTTGACCCGGCGCGAACGGAAAGTGGCGGCATTGGTCCATGGAGGCGCCAGCAACAGGGATATCGCCGCGGCCTTTGGCCTTTCGCTGCGGACGGTCGAAGGCCACCTTTACCGCATATTTGCCAAGCTTGGAATATCCGACAGAACAGAAATAGCAAATACGGGACTGGATTCGTGGCAGTTTTGATTTGATTCGCGTCAAAACCACATTTCTATTTGACACATTTACGGTGCCATGAAGGACCCGGCGGTTTGAAACCGCCGGGTCCTTTCTCGTGCAGCAGGGTGGACCAAGAAATTCAACGAAATGACTTGCTTCAAGCCACTACAATTCACCGGCCCAAGTAGAAAACGAGTGCTGCGAAGGCGGAGGTCGCGTATGCCTGGGAAAAACCGGAGAGCTGCAATTCAAAGACGGGTAAGCCGCACTCGTGCCCGGAAGGGATTCATTTCCTAGGCTGAATTTATTGGTCTTAGCAATGAATCGCATGGGGATGGAACGGTCTTGGAAAGAGTGTGGAAGGACAGCGTCTCCGTAGAGGGATGACCGCGCCAGCCACCACTGCAATCTCGGGGCGACCGGAATCAAGGAACCGCCGCTTCCCGTTATTTGCCACCGAAGCAAACCTTTGAAAGACCAAGGCAGTTCAGGGCGCCCTTTGCTGAAAATCAGCGGGTGCGGCCGCCAGCCTGGCTTGCATGCATGTCCAATGTCGCGAAGTACCTCGCTGGGACATGACAGATGACCGGCCGGCTGCATTAATCGAAACAATTCACAAACTTTAGGGGAGTTCAGAGAGCAATGGCATACAACACCAAGGAGAAGACCCACAGCAGGGTGTCGGCAGCACACGGGCCGGTTGTCCAGGCCTCAATTGTCGAAACGGAGTGGATGAACGACCTGTTGGGCGGCCAGGTCCTGCCGCTGCAGACCGACAAACAGTTCACCTACGATGTGGCCATTGTGGGACTTGGCTATGTGGGGCTTCCCACGGCGCTCGCAGTCAATGCCTCAGGACACAAGGTCCTGGGTCTGGACGTTTCAGAGCGCAGACTGGCCGTGATCGAGTCGCTTCGAGCGGACCTTTTGGAGTCCGACAAGGCCCGCCTGCGCAGTGCACTGGATGATCCCAACTTCGTGATCACCTCTGATCTCTCCCTCATTTCCCAAGCCGCCGCCGTGGTGGTCTGCGTCCCGACGCCCGTGGACTCCCACCTGGTGCCGGAGTTGAGCATTCTGCGCTCCGCCTGCGCCTCCGTCGTTGAGAATGCGGTTGCCGGGCAGCTGCTCGTGTTGACTTCCACCACGTATGTGGGATCGACACGGGACATGTTGTCGGGGCCCTTGGCCGAACGCGGGCTCGTTGCGGGAGAAGACATCTTCGTGGCCTTTTCCCCGGAACGAATCAACCCTGGTGTGGAAACACACACGCATGAAGAAGTCCCCCGGGTGGTTGGGGGTGTCACCGAGACATGCGGCCGGAGGGCCGAGGACTTCTTGAAGACGCTGACGAAGGAAGTCCACGTGGTTCCGACGGCAGACGCCGCCGAGATGACCAAGCTGGTGGAAAACACCTTCCGTGCTGTCAACATTGCCCTGGCCAATGAGTTCGCCGACATTTGCCGTGTCCTGAACATTGAGGTCATGGACGTTGTCACCGCCGCCGATACCAAGCCCTACGGGTTCATGGCTTTCACTCCCGGCCCCGGAGTGGGCGGCCACTGCATCCCCTGCGACCCGCACTACCTGCTGTGGCAATTGCGCAAGTCCCGGCTTGCCAGCCCGGTCATCGAGAGCGCCATGGCCGGCATCGCAGCACGGCCGCAGCAGGTCATCGAGCGGTCCCGGCGCATCCTCTCCGACCGTGACCACGGCCTTTGTTCAGCGCGGGTCTTGATTGTCGGGGTGGCCTACAAGCCCGACGTCGAGGACCTCCGCGAGTCGCCGGCCCTGGAAATCATTTCCGCACTCACAGTAGAAAACGCCGACGTGGCCTATATGGACCATTGGTGCCGCACGGCGCCGGACGGCAATGGCGGGGTCCTGACCACGCTGGAGGATCCAGTTGGCTGGCGTCCGGACCTGGTGATTGTCCACACCCGCCACGACGGCGTGGACCTCTCCTGGCTTAAGGACGTTCCCGTGGTCCTGGACACCACATACCGGCTGCCAAGCGCAGCGAACGTCTTCAGGCTCTAGGCGTTCCCAGGCGGTTCCACAATTTTTTGAATCAATGGAAAGTAGGATTTATTATGAAGTCAGCTATTACCGGCGGTGCCGGTTTCATTGGCGGGCACCTGGTGGAGCACTTGCTCGCCCAAGGTGATGAAGTGACAGTCTTGGACAATCTGTCCACGGGGCGGATCGAGAACCTGGACCGTGTGATGGACCATCCTCGTTTTAGGTTCATCGAGGGGAACATCCTGGACCGTGCGGCCGTGGACCAGCTGGTCAAGGGAACCGACAGGGTGTTCCACCTGGCTGCCGCCGTTGGCGTGAACCTGATCGTGGAGAACCCGTTGGAGAGCCTGCGCACCAACATTCACGGCACGGAGGTAGTGCTGGACGCGGTTCTTGATGCGGGGGCGAGCCTGCTCCTGGCGTCCACCAGCGAGGTTTACGGCAAAAACACCTCGGACAGCCTGGATGAAGAAGCAGACCGCATCCTCGGGTCGGCATTGAAATCCAGGTGGACCTACGCCGCAGCCAAGGGAATAGACGAAGCCTTTGCTCACTCGTACTGGAAAGAATTTGGTTTGCGCGTGGCGATCGTCAGGCTCTTCAACACCGTTGGTCCCCGCCAGACAGGCCGCTACGGCATGGTGGTGCCGCGGCTGATCAAGCAGGCCCTGGCTGGTGAGCCCTTGACAGTGTTCGGGGACGGCCTGCAGACGCGTTGCTTTTCCTATGTCGCCGATGTGGTGCCGGCGATGACCAAAATTGCGGAAAAACCCCAAGCGTATGGCGACGTCTTCAACTTGGGCGGCAGCTACGAGATTTCCATCTTGTCGCTGGCCCAGCGGATCATTGAACTGCTGGACAGCACGAGCGAGATCATCTTCGTTCCCTACGAGGAGGCCTACGCGGAAGGATATGAGGACATGCGCCGGCGTGTGCCCAACAATGGCAAGGCGCATGCATTTGTCGGCTTTGATCCTCAAACAACCCTTGATGAGATCATCATCAACGTGGCTGATGACCAACGCCGAGCGGCGCAGGAGCAGGGCGCCGGCATAATGGTTGGCGCCTCAGTAAACTAGCAGGATTGCGTCAATCAGCAACGGGGTGTGTTTGGTGCCACGGGATTTTTCCCGGGGCGGCAAGCGCGCCCCGTTGTTCGGGATTAACCAGAAACGGGACTTTGTGAATGAGCGTATGGACAGGGCCGGGCCCGCACCCCGCCGGTGGCGGGCCATGCCGTGGCACGCTGCGGTGCTGGTGTTGGTGCTCGTGGTGACCTCGGGCTGTTCGGGCAGGGGCCCTGCCCGGGAGGGCGGCAAGTACCCGTGGCACACGGACATTGTGGCCACCACTTTTTGGGTTGGTGAGGTCTTTGATCCGTCGGCCGCCGACGGCAGTCAAGTGTATTCAACCTACGACGACGATTGGCAGGCCCGTTACGGGGGTTGCGACGGAGTTCTCACGCCCGCGTGCCAGACCGAGCCCAGAACTGCGGCGAACGGCTACATGCCAAGTTCCATGACGCCTATGGAAAACCCGTTTTACCTTGACTTGCCTTATGACGACATCAACGACCCTGCGGCGTTCGCCGAGCGCGCCAAGGTCATACCGTGGGCGAACGATCCGGGCTATGCAGGCCAGGCGACGAACGGCAATTTCAGCTACATGAAGAACCGCTGGGTACGCATAGCGATCAAGGATCGTGTTTGTTACGGGCAGATCCAGGACGCGGGCCCCGGCCAGTACCACGACTCGGCCTACGTTTTCGGCTCCGATGACGCCCGGCCGGCAAACAAGAAGTTCAACGGGGCGGGCATGGACGTCTCACCCGCCATCAACGGCTGCCTGGGATTCAGCGATCTCAACGGGCAAAATGACCGTGTGGACTGGCAATTTGTGGATGAGTCGGAGGTCCCGGACGGGCCGTGGCGGACCATCGTCACCACCAGCCAGGTCAACCACTGAGGCAGTTACCTGAACGTGCCGGCAAACGGCGCGCCCAGTACTTGGGCAAAAGCTCCTGGGGTCTGGGCCGTTCCGCTGCAAATATGGGACGCCACTGTGGGGTCCGGGCTGCCGGGCTGGCAGCGCTTGTCCCGGTTGTGGGACCACATGGACAGGCGGGCCACCTTGTTTTCCGAAGCAAATTCTGCGAATTGCCTGGCAGTTTCAAGGTCAAAGACATCGGTGGAAATTTCATTGAGCCCAATCATCGGCGTCAAGCCAAGCTTGGCCCAGAGTGCCTGGCTGTCCAACTCCTGCCCTGCCCTTTGATAGATGATGCCCAGCTGCGAATGGACGGTGGCCGCCGCAGTCTCGGAGGCCTCGAGCATGCCCTGCCCGGAACTCCGGCTTTCGCCGTAGTTCATGGTCATGATGTTTACGCCCGCCAGCTCGATGCCGGCCTGGAGCATGGCTTCGACTTCGGCAACGCCGTCGTCCGTTAGGCCGCGCGGTGAGACGGGAAGGGTGAGCCAAACCTCCAGCTGCTTGCCGTGGCTCCGCTGGTGTTCCTGCACGGCCGCGATGGCCTTGGCCCGGCGAGCGCCCGCCCCGGGATGCCCCAAGTTCGCGCCTTCAATGTCAAAGTCCAGTGTTGATGCTCCATAGCGGTCCACAACGCCCTGGTACGCATCCTCCAAGGAGGGAAGGTCGGTGCAGGACGTGGCCAGTTCCGTGTTCGCGGCCCCGCCGAAGGAGATGGCTGCTTGCCCTCCGTTCTCGCGCAGGGTGGCCAGTTTGGCATCAAGGCCCAGCAATGTACCTGCTTCATCCAGTGTGTGGTGGGGTCCCCAACGCGGTTCACAAGGGTTGGCCGCCCCGGCCACTATGAAGGACAGAATGACGTTCTTGGCGGCGTCGGACGCGGGGGTCTCGAACGGGTACGCCGGCGACACCGTGACATCCACATAGCCTGCAAACCAAGGCTCGGCCTGGGGCAGTGTGGTTCGGAACGCGGAGATTCCAAGGACCGTCAGCACAACCACCAACATGAGGCCGGAAACCAGGCGGAAAGGGAGCCTGTTCCGCGGGTCCGGCAGCCTGAAGCTGTGCTTGCCATCAGTCAAAGCATCCCCTCAGGTCTCAGCTGTGTTTCACCCCGGCCCGGTAGTCGTTGTGGAAGTTCCCGTTCCAACCACGGGCCAGGAGACTTACCTTGCATTGTATAGGCATGGTCGACGCCGACACGGGCGGCGGACGCAGCAGCAAACGTTTCTCGGGTGGTGAAACAAGTGTGGACAGGTAGCTGCACAGGTGGATGCGCGTGTTCCTGAAACGACGGTTGCCGGCGTCCCTCGAAAAGCGAGTAGTGAGCACTCGTGTCCTGTGCCTGCATGCTTCATAGACTGGCCAAGCCGACTACCGACATGGTCCGTAGCGGAAGGCCGGGTCTCTCATCGACCGCCAGTGTGGTCCGCGACGTGGGGTCGCTGGCTGTGGCCTGAATCAGCAGAACGAATCACCCTGGGGGGCAAGCGTGGAGCCATGGCATGAAGACAGTGCTGGAACAAGCACGCAAAGCGGAAACGTGAGGACCGGGCGCAGGAAATGGCCATGGGGAGCCGCCGTTGTGGCCGTGATCGCCTGTTTGGTGGGCGGCGGGGCCACCCTGGCCGCATCCGAAGAACCCGTCCCGGTGGCGGTGCCCCAGGCCTCGGCCGTTTTTAATGTCAGCCTGACCTTTGATTCCGGCACCGCCAGCCAGATGGAGCAGGCGCAGATCATGGCCGCCCATGGCCTGCGCGGAACGTTTTTCATTAACAGCGGGTTCGTCGGGGCGAACGGCTACATGGGCCGAGATGATCTGCAGGAGTTGGCCAACGACGGCCAGGAAGTCGGCGGACACACGTTCACGCTGGGGAACCTGCCCGCCTTGGGCGCAGATGAAGCCAAACGCCAGATATGCCATGATCGAGTCAAGCTGACAGGCTGGGGATTCAAGGCCACGTCTTTCTCCTACCCGTTTGGTGCCACAAACGCCGCCATTGAGAAAATGGCGGCGGACTGCGGATACAACAGTGCACGCAGTTCGGGAACGGTGGGTGGAAAGTTCGGCTGCGACACTTGTGCCGCGGCCGAGACTGTCATTCCCCAGGATGTGTATGCAACCCGGGCCACGGCCAGCATTGACTCGCGGTGGACCCTGGCCGACTTGCAGGCCGCCGTCAGGGACAGCGAAGCGAAGGGAAGCTGGCTGCAGCTGGTCTTTGGTTCCGGCGACGAAATCCATGGCGAAAAAGCCATTCCCACGAATGTGTTTGAGGAGTTCTGCGCCTGGCTGGCGGACCAGTCGGACCGAGGCGTCACGGTCCGGACCGTCCACGAGATCATTGGAAACCGCTCCGCTCCCGCTGTCTCCGGACCCACCAGGGCCCCCGCGCCCCCAGGGGTGAACGCCTTGGTGAACCCGGGCCTGGAAACCCCCGGCGAATGGAATCTGCCCCAGTGCTGGCAAAAATCCTCGTACGGCAAGAACTCGTCCATCTTCAGCACCGTGTCTGCGGGCATTTTGTCTCCGGGCATTGACGGGGAAACCGCAGCGCGCTTGGATGTCTTGGACTTTGTCTCAGGCGACGCCAAGATTCTTCCCACCCTTGACCTGGGCCAATGCTCGCCCGCCGTCGTACCCGGGCACAGCTACTCCCTGGGTGCCACGCTAACCTCCACCGCCGTCACCCAAATCGAGGTTTACCTCAGGGACGCGGCGGGCCAATGGACTTATTGGACGGCAAGTCCCTGGTTTGCGCCCAGCGAAGCGGCTGTCCAATATTCCTGGGCCACTCCGCCCATCCCCAAGGGGGCCGAGGCGCTGAGCTTCGGATTCAACCTCTTCGCCGACGGCAGCTTGGTTACCGACAACTACAGCATGATCGACACCACGGGAGTCCCTGCGCCATGATTTTTGTTTACATAGTTTTAGTCCTTGGTGTCAGCACCATATTCTGGTCGCTCATTGGCTTGGCGCGGGCTTCTTCGGAGAAGGCCGGAGACGCGGCGGACTGGCTGGGCAGGGTCATCCCCCGGATGCCTGCGCGCGGACACCGTCCCCGCTTGGCCGCAGGGAATCCGGGGGGCAAGAACAGGAAATCTCAGATCGCCACCAGGGAACCGGTGCACCGTGCCGTCTCGACGAGGATGAAGCCGTCCCAAGTTGCGGTGTTGATCGCCGCCCACAACGAGGAATTGGTTATTCGGGACACCATCCGAACGGTGTCGGCCCTCGTTCCGCTCCACAACATCCACATCATCTCGGACAAATCCACCGACGCCACCGCGGCTATTGCGCGGGGGGCGGGGGTCAACGTCCTCGAGCTGGATCCCAATAGGGGGAAGGCAGCGGCGCTGGCCGCGGGCATCGAGCATTTCAAGCTTTGTGACAGCTTTGACGCCGTCATGCTGCTTGATGCGGATACGCAACCGGCAGCCGACTATCTCGAGACGGGGCTGCCGCTCTTTGACGATCCGGATGTTGCTGCAGTGGCCGGGCGGGCCAAGTCAATCATGGACCCGCCGGCATCCACGTGGTTGGGACGGTTCCTGGTGTACTACCGGGAACGGCTCTATGTAGTGGTGCAGCTGATGCTGAAGTACGGCCAGGCCGCGCGTTTTGCCAACGTGGTGCCCATTGTTCCCGGCTTCGCCAGCATGTACCGCACCAGGGCGCTGCGCCAGATCGACATCGTGGCCCCTGGCTTGGTCATTGAAGACTTCAACATGACTTTTGAAATCCATGCCAAGCGCTTGGGTCGGATAGCCTTCCACCCCAAAGCCGCCATTGCCTACACCCAGGATCCGGACACTTTCCGGGATTACAGCAAACAAGTGCACCGGTGGATTCTTGGCTTCTGGCAAACGGTCCGGCGGCACAACGTGCGGATGAGCCGTTTTTGGGTAGTGATGGGTTTCTACATCCTGGAGCTGGTGCTCAGCTGCTTGTTCTTTATTTTGTTGGTGCCTGCGTTCCTGCTCTCACTGATCAGCACGCTTTTGGTGTCTTTCGGCGAGAGTGCCCCGGAGCTTGTCTTCCTTGCCGGGATTCTTCGCCCACAGGACCTCCTGCTCGGCGTGTTCATCCCCGACCTGATATTGACGCTGCTGGCCGCTGCCACGGTGCGCAAGCCGATGTATCTGCTCATGGCTCCGTTCTTCCCGATCATGCGGATCGTTGATGCCGCCATTTGTCTTCGGGCACTTCCCACCGCGTTTTCCTCAAAGTCAACCGGTGTGTGGGTCAGCCCGGTGCGCCGGGCGCAAAGCAAAGCCTCCATCGATGCGTGATGGTTGCGCGCGTTAAGAAGCCACACCCGAGGAGGTGGCAACGTTCCGCCAAGGACCGGCGGGAACGCTGCCGCTGTCGATGAACCGCCACGAGACGTGGTCGTTGTCGCCGTCGAGATCGGCGAAGCCAAGACAGCCGTTCAGCTGTAGTTGGAGTCGGAGCAGTGGTTCACGCCGGTGGCAGCATTGTCCACCTCGGCCCAGGGGATCAGCTGACACCGTCGCAGCCACCAAAGACGCTGCCGGGGCAACCCTCAGCGCTGGGCTGCCTGGTGCCGAGCTTGGTGCCGGTGTGGTTGAACGCCCACTGGCCATCATAGGTGGAGCACACCTGGGAACCATCCTCGAGGGAATCATCGAAGATCTCGCCAACCCAGAACGTGGTGCTCACCACGTCGGTGTGCAAGGGGTAGTCCTGCGGTGCAGGAA
>NZ_JASISP010000029.1 GCF_030063185.1 Arthrobacter sp. H35-D1 | reverse complement strand
ACATAGTGGCTCCCGTTGGAGTAGATCAGTCTTGGTGGACCGAACTACTCAAATAGGAGCCACACCTCATTCCGCACTAGACACGCCGACTTGACATCAAACACCACGGCCTAACCGAACGGCATTGCGGCTAACCCCAACCAGCTGGTGAGCAGCTCCTCGCCCCTGATGCTGCTCACCAGCAATATCCAATGCTGCTCAACCCCAATAGTAGTGCTGCTCAAGCCTTCAAATACTCATCAAACAGCAGAGTGCGGACTGGTGCCAATATTCAGCACTCTAACTTCTTGCGGAAGACGTTGCGGTTGAGCGCTATTTGAGGTGTAGTAATGATGTGAGACAGTTCCTGAAAGGATTGTTCCCATGTCTTCTCGACCAACCTACTCTGATGAGTTCAAGGCCGACGCCGTCGCGTTAGCTGAATCTTCCGGCCGCCCGCTGGCTCTGGTGGCTGCCGAACTCGGCATCTCACTGACCGCCCTCAAACGCTGGGTCAAACTCTCCCGCGAAGGTCAAAGCGGTGAGGGCAAGAAACCGGATCAACCGGTGGATGCCACGAAATACAAGGCCTTGGAGGCCCGGCTTCGTGAAGTGGAACGGGAGAATGAATTCCTAAAAAAAGTTTCAGCGTTCTTCGCCAAGGAGCAACGGTAATTGATACCTACCGCTTTGTTCAGCAGGAGGAGAACGCTGGAGAAAAAGTCGCGTGGATGTGCCGGCAACTGGGTGTGCCCAGGTCCTCGTACTACCGCTGGCGTGATGCCACCGACACGCCCACAACCATCCGCCATAGGGAGCTGACCGATCAAGTGAAGTCGATGTTCGATTCCTCCGATCAGATCTTTGGCCACCGCATGGTTCACACCAAATTAGCCGCCGACGGGGTGGCTGTTTCCGTGGGAACCGTGGCCACGATCATGGCTGAAAACGGGTGGGTCGCCAGGCGGATGCGCGCCTTCAAACGAACCACCATCCCTGGCGATCCGGACAAGGTTTTCAAGGATCTCATCGGCCGTGACTTCACCGCAGCAACCCCGGGCACCCGCCTGGTCGGAGACATCACGTATTTGCGCACGGGAGAGGGATGGCTGTATCTGGCCACCGTCATCGACCTGTGCACCCGCATGATTGTCGGCTGGGCCATGGCCGACCATATGCGCGCATCCCTGTGTGTCAGTGCGCTGGAAATGGCCAGAGACAAGGGCCATCTGCAAGCAAACGGAATTTTTCATTCAGACCATGGGGCTCAATACACCTCCCGCGAACTGGGGGCTTGGTGTACCGGAAATAATATCCGCCAGTCGATGGGATTAGCCGGTGTGTGTTGGGACAATGCCGTGGCTGAATCAGCGTTCTCGTCCCTGAAGAACGAGTTCTACCACCACTACAGCTTTGATACCCGCCAGGCCGCCAGACAGGCCACCATGCACTATATCGAGGCCTTCTACAACCGGTGGAGACCACACAGCCATAACGACGGACTACCGCCGGCAACAGCCATGGCCAACTTCACTACCCAAAACCACCAACAACGCGCTGCTGCCTAACCAAAAAAGAAACTAACCAACTGTCCCAGATCCTTGACACACCTCAATTCTCGGCGCATGGTACCAGAAGCTACTAAGGGTCTGACCGAGGCACAGGATACCGTCGTGCAGGAAACGCCCTAATGATCTGGACCGTCCGGAGCGCACACATATCATGACTTGTTGACGCACGAATCTGACGCTGAACGGATCGTATTGACAATCCCATAATCCCCAAAAACGGGGCCTTGACGGTTCGCGTTTGCTTGGCGGAACGGGACTCTCGTGAACGGTGGGCTCAGACCGCGGTGGTAGGGGCTTGGTCCGGCCTACCGCGGGCTTTGGCCTTCTTGATGCGCTGAGCATCGAGATAGTTCATGACGGGGGAGGCAGCGGCACCATGCAACAGGATGGACCCGGTGACCGTCAGACCCACCATTGCCCACAGGTATTCCCCGTCTCCGAAAGCGCCTTTTTCCAGTGCATAGGCCATGTAGAACAGTGATCCGATGCCCCGGACGCCAAAGAACGAAATAACGGCCCGCTCTTGTGGCCCGGTCTTGCCTCTAGCCAACCCCAGCCATCCGGCGACGGGTCGAATGACCAGCAGGATCAAGCAGACCACGAAGATTTCTTTCCATCCGATACCAGCCAATAGACCCCGGGCGACCGCGCCTCCCAGCAGGACCAGGATCACCACGGTGAGGATGCGTTCGATCTGTTCAACGAAGTTATGCAGGATCCGGTGATAGCCGTGGGAACGCTCAGCGGCGCGGATCGTGCACGCGCCGACAAAAACGGCCAGGAACCCGTATCCATTGACCAGTTCAGCGGCGCCGTAGGCCAGGAACGTTGCTGCAAGGGCGGAGAACCCTTCGGCATTTTCGGAGAGCTTGAGGCGCTTGGCCGCGGTGGAAAAGAACAGCTTGCCCAGCAGCCAACCGGTTAAGATGCCGATGATGAACCCCGCGGCGAGCCGCCACACCAGATCCTGGAAAATCCATTCACCTAGCCATTCCCGCGGCGCCAACCCGACACTGCTGATGCCAATAGCAAGGTAGACAAAGGGAAAAGCCAAGCCGTCGTTGAGGCCGGCTTCGGAAGTGAGCGCGAAGCGTGCCTCGTCCTCATCCTGGCCTTCTTCATCATCGGTGGGTTCACCCACCTGCACCTCGGAAGCCAGCACCGGATCGGTTGGTGCCAAGGCCGCCGCCAGCAAGATGGCCGCGGCAACACCAAGCCCCAGCATCCACCAACCAAGGAGAGCCACAGCAAGGATCGACAGGGGCATCGTGATGCCCAACAACCGCCACGTGGTTGCCCAGCTTCGTATACGGAAGGGACGATTGATGGCCAGCCCCGCGCCCATGAGGGAGATGATCACGCACAGCTCGGTCAGATGTTGGGCCACGGGCCCATAATCGACCGGGTCCGGGTTGGGCAGGAAACCCAAGACCGAAAAACCCAACAGACCGGCCGTAAAGAACACCATCGGCATGGACACCGGAACCTGTCCCAGCAGTCTAGGCAGAATCGCTGCAGCCAGGGCCGCTATACCGGCGGCTAAAAACAACAACGCGACGCTATCCATGATCAACCTCGGCACCATGCTTGCATGGCCCCGAGTTCGGGGACCCCAGGGGGTCCAAACAACTTCCGGTGATCATGAATGCTCCTAAAGGTAAAAATGACTCCGGCAACACAGTTAGCGCAGGAGACTCCGGAACAACCGGCTTCCGCCAAAAACGAAGAGAACTCGATTAAGGCCGGCCACAGCCAATATCGCTCATGCCCGGACACCTCGGCGTTGGCACAGAAGATAGGACGCCGCTCGCCGGTTTAATTCACAAGACACATCTTCCCCTGCAGCATGGCAGTAGTACCAGCCCGAACGAGGCAATCCTTATACTGCTGTGATGTGCTCAGGCCCACCAGCACATAGGACCATACGTGCTGGTGGGCCTTGCACTCCGACCTGAAGGTAAGAACCCACAACGGTGCTTAGCATTGCAGGATATCGGCGGTGCTCTGGAGGGCTCTGGCGCCACTGAGCTGTGTTCAGTTGCTCTATTGGGTTCGCCCCGCTCCACGAAGAAACGGGGCGAACATGTCCTTCAGGCTTACCTGCCGGACGTTCCACGGCAGTGGGGGTGGGCTAGCCGCCCAATCCGCCGAGCTTACCCATCAGATCTTTGGGATTGATGCCGAACTTGTCTAGCAATCCGGAGTCCTTCTCGGTGTCGACCTTCTCGGGGAGTTCGGACTGGGCCTGATCGGCCTTGTCTTGGTCGCCTGTACCCTTGAGATGGTCAATGATCTGCTGCTTGTCGATCTGCATTTGTTTTCTCCTTTGCGTTGATTTCGCGTGGGATGGGGAAGAAATTCGGACGTGAGCGAGGTGTCAGCGCCTCTCTGGGTTGACGTCCTCATCGGTGTCGGTGTCGATTTGTTCCTTGCGGACTTCCTCGGTGACTTGTTGCTCTTCGGTGACAGTTTCTGTATTGAGCCGGACTCGCTCGACGGGGACGGTCTCCTTCTCCACCACGGGCCGTTCCGCGTGCAGGGTGACCTCGACTTCCTCTTCGGTGAGCTCTCCGCCGGTCATGGCAGCGTCCCGGTTACTTTCGGTGATGGGCTCGCGTTCGATACTGACTTCTTCGTGGCTGACCGGCACCGTGGTGGTCACGGTCTCGGACACCACGTACTTGCGCAGCCGGGCCTTGCCGGTTTGAACCTTTTCAGTACCGACCCGCAGCTGCTCTTCCGAACGAGTCATGGCATCATCGGTGTTCGGTCCGGAGGTGTCACGGACCTGTGCGTCTTGCTCAGCGGAGCGATCCGTGTGCTGTCCCGCTGTCGACTGCTGAGCGATGCCATCGGCGGGGAGCCCGGAATCCGAGGCTGGCTGCGAATGTCCCAGACCGTAGTACTGAAAGAGGGCCTGTTCCTGATCCACGCTCAAGTGCTCCTCGGCGTCGATCCGTGGGGCGTCTTTGACGGTGGACTTGTCGTAGGGGACGCGGATGGTGTCCTCCTCCACAGTGCCCTCGGCCAACGGGATGAAAGTTTCTGAGGTGCCAAACAAGCCCGTCTTGGCGGTGACCCACGCGGGCTGGCCTGTGTCATCGTCCAAGTAGACCTGACCGATCCGGCCGATCTCGTACCCGTTACCACCGGTGACGGTCCCGCCGCGGCCGAGCAGGTCCTGAATCTGTTCAGTGCTGATCATGGTGATTCTCCTCTGTATCGATTTCTACTGTGTAGATTTCTCGCGGCCAGCACGTGGATACGTCCTGGGGTTGTGGGGCGGATTAGTCGTTATTGTTGCCGCCGTGGGTATCGATGTGTTCTTCGCGGACTTGCTCGGTGAGGTGTTGCCGTGCGGTAATGATGTTTCTGCGGACGGTAATGCGTTCCACCGGCACGACTTCCATGGTGACCACGGGGCGCTCGGCGTACAGGATCATTTCATAGTCCCCTTCTGATAGGGGTCCATGGTTAAGACCTGGACCGTCGTCCGTAGTCGGAACGGTTTCGCGTTCAAGTCGGAATTCTTCCCGGCGAATTGCAATGGTGAACGCCACGTCTTCGGTGACGATATATTTACCCAGCCGCAATCGTTCAGTGGCATAGGTCTCAGAATGTACGCGTAGCTGCTCTTCTGAGCGGATCATCTCCACCGCGTGGTCCCCTGCGTCGGTAGTATCAACACACGTGGAGTGGTCAGCGTAGTGCCGGTACAGCCTGGCTTGAGTGGTGGCGCTGATTCCTTCGCTGGTGTCTATGGCGGGGGCGTCCATGATCTGCGCTGCTGGATAGGGAACGTGAAGGGTGTTGCCTTCCAATGTTGCGTCCTGCAGGGGCAGGAGGATATCTGCGGTGGAGGGGATGACGTTGCTAACCCGTGCCATCGCTGGTTCCCCGCTTTTGGGATCTAAATAGATCTCGCGCGCGGTCCCGATTTCCTGCCCATCCCCGGAATAGACAACGCCGCCGGTCATGATCGTTTCGAGGTCTTTGGTAGTGATCACTGCACCCTCCTGAAAGCTCGCTGGGTTCGGATTACTGCAGAACGGTACCGGTGGAGGGCCTGACTGTTCCGGTGTTTTGCTTGCGTGCGCTGACGTCGATCTGTACGCGACGTTTATGCAGGGGTGCTTCCAACGCTGTGGATAGCTCGGCCAAGGTGGTTCTTTCAACGTGGCGCAGTAATGCACGGATGTCTGCTTGATCGTTGACGGTGACTCTCAAAGTCACATCGGGCTCATCGACGGTCCCTCGAAGTATTACCGTGGAAGTGAGCACATCAGGCAGGGAGTCGATCTGGTGCTCCACTGCGCTGGCCAGAACAGACGGGTCGCAACTCGTTCGTCCTTGTGCGCCCTCTTGGTGCAGTCGGTAGGTCTCTGCCAAGTTCTTCACAGGGATTTGGGCAATGATCCACACTAGAGCCAGCACACCTACAACAACGCTGATGATCAGAAAGATAATTATCAGCCATTGTTGTGCGAAGAAAGAGTGCAGCTCGCCGGTGACGATCTTGGTGCCTGGAGCCGGGGTTTGGAAAACTTTTTGCAGAATTCCTGTGGTTTGCAGGAGCAGGGCTGCACCGGCGGCGAGAATGAGGATGCCTAGGATTGCCAGCCACGTGCGATTGAGAGTTCCTGCTGTTTGTCTCATCGAATTTCCTTGTCGATTTGATGACGGGTAGGTGGTTGTCTCATCCTTGGGTCTCGATGGTCTCGATGGTCGCGCTGATCCGCGGGACCGGGTCGAGCCCGATCGTGGTCAACCGGTCCCGGACCTCCTCAATGACACGGGAGCGAAGATCGCTGGTTTCCCGCAATGAGGTCTTCACGCTCAGATGCACGTGCTTGTTGCTGGCAGTGGCCGATACCCCACTGACGCCATCAATCTGCACGCACTGGGCCCTGACAACGTGGGCTACAGCCCGGCGGGTCATGACAGTCTCGCGTTCTTGGGCCTGGGCATCAGAGTTCGAACCACCAGTTGCGGCGCCGCTGCGCACAGTCAGTGCACTGAAGGCTCCCGGAATGAGAGCACACAGCAGCAGGATCACACCAACCACGATGGCGACTATTGCGATAGCCCATATGGATGGGCTGTCCCATGAAAGGCTCGTCAGCCAGTCCCGGGGGCTTGCTAAGAGGGTGGACCAAGTCCCGTCGATGAGTCTGGCAATGCTGGCCCAAACCAGCCCAACACTGATAGCCAGGAGCAAAATTCCGGCAACTAGAGCAGGTATGGTACGGCTGGGACGGCGGCGAAGGCGTGTAGAGCGTCCATCGTTGCGGCTCATAGCAATTTCCTTTTCCCACGGGACTCACCGTCGGTATTGGTGAGCCAACAGACTTTAATATCCACATGTCGGACTTCTACCCCGGTTAGCTCAGTGACCCTGGCCCGGATCCGCTGACGCAGATTCTCCGTTGCCTGACGTAAAGGAACGGGGTAGAGCATCCCGACTTCCACGCTCAGCGTGGCAATGTTTCCGCTCAGATCAACCGACGCCTTGGGCCTGACGGAGAGGTCCGCGTGGGCGCCGATGCCCAGAAAACCGCCTGAGGCGCCACCTGCGGCGGATTCATCGCTGGCGACTTGGCTGGCGATTTTCTCGATCACTTTATCCGCCAGCACTGTCTGTCCTCGCGAATCGATGCCACCGGCATCCCCGTCCTTGCGCGTGTCCAGTGGCTGGGCGTGCGCGCCTGGCGGGTTCATCGACTTGTTGCTTTACCGAACACGGCAGCCACGTCGAGTTTGCCTTCCGCCACCCGGCCGATCAGCAAACCGATGAAAGCTAGGACCACTGCCGATACCAGCGCCCACCAGCCACCGAAAGCTAAAACTATTCCCAGCACCAGCCCTATCATTAGGCACCACCGTGTAGTAGACATAGTCATTTTCTTCCTCTCTTTAACTCACTGGTGCACCGGGCGGGGGTTCCCGCCCGGTGCTTCTGCCTTACTGAAGTTCAGTTTTGCGTTCCTGCTGGTTTTGCTGGTCGTGCTGATCTTCCTCGGGGAGGTGGACATCAGTGACGTTGACGTTCACTTCAATCACTTCCAAGCCGGTGACGTGCTCCACTGATTGAATGACATTGCGGCGAATGCCTTGGCTGATCTCGACGATGGAAACGCCATATTCAACCACGATGGAGACATCGATGGCTGTTTGACGTTCGCCTTTTTCAACGCTGACCCCGCCGCTGACGTTGGTTTGTGATCCAGGGATGCGTTCGGTGATGGCACTGAACGCGCGCCGACCTGAACTTCCCATCGCGTACACGCCGGGGACTTCCCGTGTGGCCATCCCAGCCAGCTTCTGGACCACGGTTTCCTCGATGGAGGTATCTCCGCGGTCTGTATGTAGCGCATCATGCTTCTTGGGCTGTTCTTGCTGAGCTGCGCTGTGCTTCTGCTCTTCGGGAGTGGGCACAATGCCACTGGATGTTCCGGGGGTTTTGGGTGACTCTGCCATGAAAAACAGCTCCTTCGTGGATATGTGTGATTTCCCTTGCATAGATAAAGACGCAGCTCGGGGGTATACGTCACGCGTGACAACAAAAAATAATCCCATCCGGTGGACGCTATAGCTCCGCTGGCGTCCGGCATGTGGCATATTGGGGCCAAGCGCCGATATCTGGCTTCAGAGAACGGATAGTGCATGAATGATCACGGCCCCAGCGTGGAACAGGATGAGGGGAGTGTCGTCGCGCGCGCCCAAGACGGAGACTTGGCAGCCTTTGAACATCTCGTGATGGCCTATCAAGATCGACTGTTCCGCCTGGCCTACCGGATGCTCAACAACCGAACAGATGCTGAAGATATCGTTCAGGAAACACTCACCACCAGTTGGCGTTCCCTGCCGATGCTCGCGGACGTAGACGCCTTTAGTGGTTGGCTCTACCGCTTGGCAACCAATAAATGCCTGGACCTGCTCCGTAAGCGCTCCACCCATGCTGAAACGATTACCGATCCAGAGGAACTACGTTTCACGGCAGAAAGCGGTTCTCTCCAAGACTCTTCAGGTGCGGACCCGGCTGACCGGGCTGAGTGGTCCGCTCAACAGGGCGAGCTCACCGAGGTGCTGAACACGCTGCCGCCGGTGCAACGGGCCTGCTGGCTCTTACGCGAAATTCATGGCCGTAGTTACGCAGAAATAAGTGACACACTTAAGATTAGCCCCACAACGGTCCGCGGCACACTCGCCCGCGCACGCCAAAAAATAGCAGAAGGGATGAGCCAGTGGCGCTAGATGACACTCCCCGCCTCGGCTGCGGCCGCAGCATCGATCAGATCTGGGCCGGCATTGACCAGCCACCTTCCGGGCACGAAGAACATTGTCAACATTGCCGAACAGCCAGAACACAGTTGCAACAACTCAAGAAGGCAACGCACGCACTGGCCGAAAGCGACCAGCAGGATCCGCAGCTCAAACCGCGCCCCGGGATCACTAATACCATCATGGACATCGCCCGGGCAGAGGTACGCCGCGGTCAAAAACTCCTAGTGCGCACAACAGGGTACGGGACCATCGAGATCAGTGAACAAGCACTAAGCACGGTGATCCGACGCGCAGCAACAGCCATCCCTGGCATCCACTCCCGACGCTGCCGCATCGACATACTCCCCGGCACCAATGACTCTTCCAAAAACACCCTCACAGCCAACCCCGGCACTGATCCTGAACTGATCATCAATCTTCGCGTTGCTGCATCAGCGGACATCAATATCCCCCACACTATTGCGGCACTGCGGCGAGAGATCCGTAACGTCCTCCCGGCCGGAATAGGCATCGATGCCGGAACCATCAACATCACCGTGGAGGACCTTTACGATGTCTGAACAACCCTTTCAGGGCGCTCTAGTCAACAGCCAAATGATTGCCTCTCTAGCCGCGCGCACCGCACTGGAAACACCTGGAGTTCTCAGACTTGAACCCACCATTCAAGGCTTCCTTGCCCAGCTCGGACCCGCGGCCCTGCGCAGTCTATTAAAACCCAAGAGCCAAAACGGCAGCTACCGACATGACGGCGTCACTGCAACCATCGTCGATGGCACCGTCCAAGTTCATCTCGATATAGCCACCGACATCGCCTACACCGCCCTTTCGGTTGCCCAGTCCGTCCAAAACCGTGTCCGCGAGACCCTTCAGCACACCGGACTCACCCCCGGCCACATCCACATCAACATCCTCGCCATAGAACCCTGTACTGACACGGCCAAATCCTGATCACCGGTATCCAAGCGTCAGCACAGCACGCCCTACCTCATGCCCCACAACACCACGGCCCCTGATCCGCGGAGCTACATAGAACACCACTAAGCAGCAAGGTTCTAATACCTGAGACTGACACGCACTAAACGCTCATCTCACTCTCGCATAAACGACCCCTCCCACCATCAGACTGGATGTAGTTAGGGTCTATCTCCAATCAAGTAACGAAGAGTGGCCTTCCAGTCACCTGAAGGTGATTGTCGTTACATAAATATCGATCCGGCGGTGTCAACAGGGCCGAATCAAGGGTATTCCGCTGGCTATTTATCGTGAATCTCTAGAAAACAGTCCCGAATCGCTATACGGTCAGGGTAAGCTCTGGGCTGCAGAGCAGAACTGAATAAAAACAGAGGTCCTGCCACAGTGCACTTCACAGTAGTCACACGTTTCTAAGGAGTAATTATGGGTTTCATTGGATGGATCATTCTCGGTCTCATCGTCGGAGTCATCGTCAAGGCCGTCATGCCCGGCCGGGTGGGTGGGGGCTGGGTAACTAGCCTCATTCTGGGCGTGGTCGGCGCCATCGTCGGTGGTTGGATCGGAGACCTTCTCTTCAACAAGGGAGAAATGACGTTCTGGAGCTTGGGATCATGGCTGCTAGCCATCGTTGGCGGGTTGGTTGTTGCAGGAATCTACGGCGCCATCACTGGCAGGAACAAAAGCCACGCCTAAACCCTCCGAAATCAACAAATATCCGCGGCACGATGACTAAAAACTACAGTTCCATCTGACCGCAACGCCGCTGCCCTCATCCCTGATAATTTTGGTTCAGGGATGAGGGCATTTGGTTGAGGTTGAAGATTCGACATCGTCCAGAACAATCCAGTACCCCGGGTAGTCGTCCTGGCACGGGCGTGGGTATTGCGCGTGGCGTTGGTTCACATTAGGTAGTCGCGTTGGGTGCCGATGGGCCAGAGTTGATTGTTATTTTCTCTGGTGGGCCTTGACCCTGTGTTGGTTCGCAGCGTCAGGCTGACGACAGGGCTGCTGTGTAAAACGAACGACCGACCCGATGCCAGATTCTCTGGCCGCACTTGGTCGTTCTAACGCGAAACTGTGCACGCCGTATGTGAAGATCGTGCTGCTGTCGAATCTGATCTGGACATAGGGCCTTTGTTATGCCTGGATTACCCGGGAAGATTGCATCGCTGAGTTTTGCGAGAGCCAGGATTATCCGTTATGGCACCACGGTGGTGAAGAACCGGGAGGAGCGCCCCACACCAAAGACACTGTGCGGGTGCGGAGCCACGCATGTGCTGATTCCGGTGGTGTCGGTGCAACGGACGCATGTAAAGCACCCTCGGTGGGCCGGCTCTTGTGCCGCCGCCGGATAATAATGCTTGGAGGTCCGATGCGCTCGAGAGTAGCGCGTCCGGTTCCGCGGGCAGCCACGGCGAAATCCAGCCCAGCAATGAGCTGACGGGCGCGGCGTGGCTGACCCAACTAGCTTCGCGACCCATAGGACCGACTGTTTTCTGACTCTTACTACAGGGTGGTGTCTTGGTGGGGGATTCCATCATGGGATGGCTGAACGTGGACATAGCAAATCAGCATGATGGCATCGGGCCAGAGGCAAGAAACCGATCATTGTGCTGAACATGGTTTTGCCCGGCGCAAGCCGAAGTGGTTCCATAATTGGTTCCAAAGCCCGTGCCTTAAAATTACGGAGTACGTGGCTCGGGATTCAGATGGGGGAGTCTTCAGTTGTTTCGATCTTCTGTGTCGCCTGAGGGTGGTCTTGCGGGGGCTTGGAAGGTCTCGATTAGCTGCGTGAGGAGTTCTCGCAGGTTGTCCCAACCATCGAAGTCGTTGGGTATGGCTACGCTTTCTGTCTGGGTGGCGGCTTCGAGTGCGGTTTTCCCGGCTGTTGTGATCTGGACCAGGAATTGACGTTTGTCCGCTGGGTTGCGGGTTCTGGTGACTAGCCCTTCTCCTTCCACTCGGGTGATCACGCGCCCGAGTGTTTGGCTTCTGATTCCGGCTTTTTGAGCTAGTTGTTCTTGGTTCATTGGGCTCAGCGCCACTGCTTCAAGGGCGATGACGGCGGTGCGTGTCAGGCGGAGCGGTGCCAGTGCTTCGTCTTGGCGGTGCTGGACTAGACGGGCTGCAGTGAGGAGCAGCCGGACGTCGTCCTGGGTGCGGGGCATGGGAGACGTGACCATGCGGGCGGCCTTTCTGCTGGTGGTAGCCGAAACGATGGGGGCGGACAGTGAGTGCAGCCAACAATCTACTGCCGGGTTTCTACTGTAGGCAGGGTCCGCAGCTTTTTGGCAAGCATCCTTGCTGTTTTTTCATGGTCTACTGGATGACTTTCGAAGAATGTCTTGCGGAGGTGCGGGGACTTTGCCTATCATCTAGATCGTAACCGTGGTTAGTATTTTCATCCGGACCGTTGATTCATGTTTTCCAATGGATCCTTCCTGAAAGAGAGCGACGATGACAGAGAACTCATGGCCCGAAAACGGGGGACTCAAAGTCCCCGAGACTGGCCAAAACCCCGTGCCAGGACGGCAGGTCCCGCCCGGGCAGCCCTCACCGTTCCCGTCGGTCGCGACCGCGACACCGCAGGCTTCTGGACAGGGTGCGGATTCGAAGTCGGACGCGGCTAAAGATGAAGCGGGTGAAGTTGCACGCCACGCCAAGGATGCAGCTCAAGACGTGACGGATACGGCCAAAGACGAGGCAGCCAACGTCGCTGCTGAAGTGAAGACCAACGCCCGGGACCTGATGGCGCAGGCGAAGTCCGACCTCACCGACCAAGCTGCGAATCAGCAGCAAAAAGTGGCAGAGGGCTTGCGTTCGGTATCCACCGAGTTGCAAGCCATGGTTTCTGCCTCCGATCAGCCAGGTGTCGCCACAGACCTCGTGCGCCAAGCAGCTGAGCGGTCCTCGTCCGTGGCGTCGTGGTTGGATGCCAGGGATCCTGGCTCCTTGTTGGCTGAAGTGACGTCCTTTGCCCGGCAAAAGCCTGGTACGTTCCTGCTTCTGGCAGCCGGTGCTGGTGTGCTGGCTGGAAGGCTCAGCCGCAGCCTCAGTGCCGGCGCCCCCGACGCTGAAGTCTCCGCAGGGTCCGTCGATGACACGCACGTATCAAAGACCACGGCTCCTGATACGGCAATGACTGTCCCGCCTGTACCTGTGGAACCGCCGACCGCCGACACGAGCACAGCGGGTATGCCCGACACCTACCCGTCGAGCGTATCTGGGGCTGTCGTTCAAGAAGAGCTTGGCCAACAGCATCCGTGGGGTTCTGAACCGGCCGTGACCGATCCGCTGGGAACGGCCGATCCGCTACGTGACGATCCCTTGGACGGTGGTCATCGATGAGCAGCGAAATACCGAACACCGGGGCCCACTCCAAAGCGGAATCTTCGTCCTTGGGTGAACTTCTTGGCGAGGTCACCCAAGACATTTCCACCCTGATGCGCCAGGAAGTCGAGCTGGCCAAAGTTGAGCTCAAGGAATCAGCCACTCGGGCCGGGAAGGGCAGCGGCATGCTGGCCGGAGCCGGAGTCGCCGGTCATTTCGTCCTCATTTTTTTGTCGCTGGCTCTTTGGTGGGCCCTCGGATACCTAATCGGACTGGGCTGGTCTGCTGTTGCTGTAGCGATCCTTTGGGGAATCATTGCAGCTGTTCTGGCCATGCTTGGCCGGAAGGAACTCAAATCCATCAAGGGTCTTCCCCAAACGGGGCAGACCCTGCAGGAAATCCCTCCTACCCTCAAACCCAATTCGTAGATCAGCGAGGAAAAACGATGAGTGAAAACCCGGATGCCATCCGAGCCGATATCGAAGCGACCCGCGCACGGCTCGGTACCAATGTTGACGCGGTGGCGGACAAAGTCACCCCGTCGCACATCGTGCAACGGCAGACTGAGAAAGTTAAAGATGCCGTATTCGGAGTCAAGGACAAGGTCATGGGAGCCAGCGACCACTCCGGCGGGAACCTAAGCGAGGCAGGTGCTGGGATCGGGGACGCACCGGCTCAAGTGAAGGCTAAAGCGCAAGGAAACCCGCTCGCTGCCGGACTGATCGCCTTCGGCGCCGGGCTGCTCCTGTCATCCCTGATTCCGGCCAGCGAGAAGGAACGCGAAGCCGCAGACGCCCTGAAGACCGCTGCCGAACCGCTCACCAAAGATGTGACAGAGACCGCTAAGGAACTGGCCGAAGGACTCAAGGAACCAGCCCAAGAAGCGATAGAGAACGTCAAAGCCACCGCCACTGACGCCACTGAACATGTCAAGGACGAAGGCCAAGACGCTGTTGCTGATGTCAAGGGCCGGGCCGCCGACGCCAAGGACAACGTCCAGCAAAGCTGAGTACCGCAACCGGCCGGCCCTCCCTGACTTTCCAGGGAAAGGCCGGCCTATTGCACTTAACCCTAAAGGATGGACCCATGTCCGAGAACAACGCTGAAACCAGCAAGAGCAGCACCGCCAAGGCCCGCACGGCCCCTGCGCCTGAGGATATGCGCAAACCAGACAATCCCACAGACGTCAGCAAAGCGTCGTGGAAATACGTCGCCAAGAAAACACTGCGCGAGTTCACCAAGGACCAGTGCACGGACCTCGCCGCCGGTCTGACCTACTATGCTGTGCTGTCAATTTTTCCGGCCCTTTTGGCTCTGGTATCCCTATTGGGATTATTTGGACAGGCCGAAAAGACCACTTCCGCGCTGCTAGATATCATCCAGAACATCGCACCAAGCCAAACTGTGGATACCATCCGCCCCGTTGTCGAGGGACTTGTGAGCTCGTCCAACGCCGGCCTGGCCCTGGTTATCGGTCTTCTCACCGCCATCTGGTCCGCTTCCGGGTACGTGGCCGCCTTCGGCCGGGCCATGAACCGGGTATACGAAATCGACGAGGGCCGGGCCTTCATCAAGTTCCGTGGCACGATGCTGGTGGTCACCGTCGTCAACCTGTTGATCGTCGTCGTGCTGGCCGCGATGCTCGTGCTCAGCGGGCCGGTAGCAGAGTCCGTCGGGAATATCATCGGGCTCGGAGGAACTTTCCTGAGTGTATGGAACATCGCCAAATGGCCAGTCATGCTCGTGCTCATCATCGTGGCAATAGCAGTCCTCTACTACGCCACACCCAATGTGAAACAACCCAAATTCCGTTGGATGAGCCTAGGCTCAGCGATCGCACTAGTGGTGTTCCTGCTCGCATCGCTGGCATTCGGTCTCTACGTCGCCAACTTCAGCAGTTACAACAAAACGTACGGCGCAATCGGCGGGGTAATCATCGCACTGCTCTGGCTCTGGATCTTGAATCTGTCACTGCTATTCGGCGCCGAATTCGACGCCGAAGTCGAACGTGGACGCCAACTCCAAGCCGGCATCAAAGCCGAGGAAACGATCCAACTACCACCACGAGACACCAAAAAAAGCGACAAACTCCAAACCAAAGAAGAAGAAGAAATCCGCCACGGTCGCGAGCTACGCCAACAACACAACAACGACCCCGACCAACACAGCAACAACCACTCCCCAGAAAACACCTGAGCTAAATGAGTTTCCATTGAGGAGCGGACCGGGTCCTGATAGTGCTCAGGGTCGGCGCTAGCTGTCTCCTTGCTTTCTTTGCTCTGGCCGTACTGTCGTTAGCAGTAGTGCCGACCGACAGTGTCGGCATCGTGTCATTGGTGGGAAAGAAGCAAGTCGTGGCTGCAGGATCGCTGAAATCCGAACGGGCCATGATCATCGTGTAGGAGCCCGCCACAGAATTCAAGGAGAACACCGCCCATGACTAGCCCTGAGCACGATAAAATGCCCGGCACCGAGCCAGTGCAGATTGAAGAAAGGCTTGCTAGGCGCCAGGTGGAACTCAGAGCAACTGTCGTTGAATTCAGTGCTCGGCTGAACATCAAAAAGCAAGCCAAGCTCCAATGGGGTCAAGTTTGTAAACAAGCAGAAAACAGGGGCTTTGTGTTAGCTGACGATTTTAGGTTGGCGTGGGTGCGGGTCCAGAATGGCACACTGGGCATCCAAGCAGCCGTCCTCTCCTCAGCTCTGGCACTGATCGGCGGAATTGTACTGGTGCTCGTCTTAGTCCGTAGGAAGACAACATGAGTATCGAATGGGGGGGGAAACACCGCCTAGTCTCGATTTCGGGTATGAAGCGAGCCCCCGCGGAGCCTGCCAACGTGCCCTCCACTGTGGAGAGGAGCAGTGTCCACCTAAGTCAAGGGCGGTAGGGTGCAGAGAGCTTAAAAACCCAGCCCCGCAAGCCACGGATGCCGCTGGCTGGGTGCAGCCCCTTTCCACGCCGAACTGTTGATATTGACGCATACCAGCCAAAGTTAGGCTCGTGCCGTTGCCGCACTCACGGACCGGAACTCCACCATGTAAAGACCGGTTGAGCAAAAGCCCTTGCAATGACGAATCGTCCACATATGAGCTAATCCTGCACCAACAACGCAGCGGCGTGGAAGGTTCTGCCGGCATTTCCTTCATCAGCTCCGGAAGTGCAAAGCCCTGTTCGATGTCTCATGAACAGTGAGAACGCCAAGCTTCCCGCTATGCCCCTCTAGATATTGTCCGAATTCACAAGCGACCCCGTTTTAGTGCCCATAGTGACTGCTGGGGGAGTCGGCGGTCGAGTAGTAACCGAACAGTGGCTGGCGCTAAGCCTGCTGGGTCTATCGCAATCGCTGGTTTGCGATAGACCCCCGGCGAACCTGTAATCGCGCGGAGAAGGAAGCGATTCGTGGATCAAAAGCCACCACAAAATCAGGGCAACAATTCAGCAACACTCGGACGAGTTGCGAGAGGCTAGAGCAGGGCTAGCCACATAGCTTCTGCCCTGAAAGCACAACGAATACCGGTCCTTACCGCCAACGGCTGCACGGTTACCATTCAACCCCCTATCCGCGTGTCCGGGCAGGGGTGGGTGTTTAGCTTGTGCATGGCACGCAGCGTTCTCGAAAGGGGCGTACTTCGAGCTGGCCGATGGGGATGGGCTCGAGACAGGAGATGCAGATGCCGTAGGCGCCTGCCTCGAGGCGCTGCATCGCGTCTTTGGCCTGACTGGCATCTGCACGTGCGGCTTCAAGGAGGCCTGCCTGCATGGACCAAAGGGAAGAGAGGGTTTCACCTTCGGGATCGTGTTCATCATCGTCGGACTGGTTGCGCCGGGTACGAACCACAGCGGTGAGGTCAGCTTCGAGTTTGTGTACTCGGGCCTGTACGCGCTCTAGGTGATCGTTCAGGAGTGCTCGCTGTTGCTCGGCTTGGGTCATGGATTCATCTCCTTGATGATCTTTTGAATCTTGTTCAGAGACTCCCGCACGCCGTGGCCGTGGCCGGTCGGCTGGGAGTAGACGTGGCCACGGGGTTCGTCTGGGGGATTTTGCTGACGACCCCCCCGGGAGAATCTGCCACCACATCTCCCATCCTAGTGTCCCGCGCCGTTAATTCGTTTTAGTAGTCTTCCCAGTGATTCGAGGATGTCTTCGGCGGTCTTCGTGCAGATAAACGGCTTGGGATTCTCGTTCCATCCCTTGGCCCAGTTGCGCAGGTCTTTCTCCAGCGTCTGTACGTTCCTGTGGTCGCTGCGCTGGAGTAGTTCCCGGGTCACTTCGGCAAACAGCCGCTCGACCTGATTGATCCAGGACGAGTACGTAGGGGTGAAGTGCATCGTGAACCGCGGGTGCTTGGCAAGCCACGAGACAATGGTTGGACTCTTGGGTGTCCCGTAGTTGTCGCAGACGATATGCACGTCCAGGTCCGCCGGGACCTGCGCATCGATCTTGGTCAGGAACTTCTTGAACTCCACGGCCCGGTGCAAGCGGCAGGTGGAGGCGATCACGGTCCCATCAGAGACGTTCATTGCCGCGAACAGGCTTGTGGTGCCATGCCGTGCATAGTCATGGGTGCGCTTCTCGGGCATGCCCGGCATCATCGCCGAAGGCCGGTTGTGACCGGGACAGGGCCTGGACCTGAGATTTTTCATCGACGCTGAGGACCACCGCGGATTCGGGCGGGTTCAGGTACAGGCCCACGATGTCGTAGACCTTCTCCACGAAGAACGGGTCGTTGGAAAGTTTGAACCTGTCGGTGCGGTGGGGCGTCAGGCCAAAGGCCTTCCAGACCCGCCCGATGGTGGACTTTGACAATCCGGCGCGTTCGGCCATCTTGGCCCGGGACCAATGGGTCGCGTTTTCCGGAGTGCTTTCCAAGGTGGCGACGACGATATCTTCGACCTGCTCGGTGGTGATCGTTGCCGGTCGCCCCGGGCGTGGATCATCGCTGAGCCCATCCAGACGGTGCTGCAGAAACCGTGAGCGCCACTTCGTCACCGTCGGGGCCGAGCACCCGACCAGGGTGGCGACGTCCTTGTTTGCCATCCCCTCAGCGCAGGCCAGTACGATCCGCGAACGCAGTGCCAGCGCTTGGGCGGTCTTGCGCCTGCGGGTCCATCGCGACAGCTGCTCGCGCTCTTCATCAGAGAGGTTCAATTCGGCCGTGGGTCGTCCGGTGCGTGCCATGCACCAATTCTTACACTTATTGAAAGAATTTCAGGTGCAGGACATTAGTAGTGATCGCTAT
Organism: Arthrobacter sp. H35-D1; assembly: GCF_030063185.1. Taxonomy (GTDB): domain Bacteria; phylum Actinomycetota; class Actinomycetes; order Actinomycetales; family Micrococcaceae; genus Specibacter. The sequence goes on along the minus strand of NZ_JASISP010000029.1, from coordinate 15,956 downwards.
TTGTGTGGATTGTATTCATGCGTTGGCTGGTTTCCAGCTGCGGTGTGGATGCCTGTCATGTCGATGGCCGGGACGGTGGCGGGGGCGCATGCCTGCCGCAGCGCATCCGAGGCCGCGAGTGACGGGGTGACGCAATCAGTAATCATAGTAGGAGTATTACTACGATTACTACTTTAGGAGAGTTGCTGTGGCAGAACAGCCAGTGAAGAAGCGCGTCTACGCCGCCGCTGAGCGGATCAGCGCCACGGCGGACCCCCCCCCGTCGCGACAACACTAGAGTCATCGGGCCATTGAGCGGCCTATCGTGTAATTCTGTTCCATTACTACCAAGACCCCGGTACGGTAAGACTCAGCGTGTCTGGACGCATCGCCTGACACGACCTCAAAAATTGGGAGCCCATTATGTCCAGCACACCTCACTCGACGCCGCCGGTAGGCACTAACGTCAGCCATGCCGCTGCTGATACCAACACCACCGGAGTTCAGGACGATAACCTGTCGTGGAAAGAGACTTTCGTCGGTAACGACCGTTCCGAGAATGTACGCAATGTTTCTTGGGGAGCTATCTTCGCAGGAATCGTGACCTTCTTGGCCATTGTCTTCCTTTTCGCTCTGGCTACTGCTTCTTTCGGCCTTGATGGTTCCTCTACCGGGGCCACGGTCATGACCATCCTCGGCTTGGCGCTCGGTCTCTTCGTTGGCGGCGCAATCGCTGGAGCGTTGGCAGTACGTGCAGGCTTCCTGCACGGCTTCCTCACATGGGCAGGGTCCGTCGTGGCAGCCGTTGTGCTGATCACCATGATTGCCCTTGGTGCTGTCGGCACCGTTGGCGGTGTCTTGGGCACAGTGACCGAAGGTTTGGGTCAATCCGTTCAGGTCCAGCCCGGCGATAAAGTTCCTACCCCCACCCAGGAACAGCTTGATCAGGCGGGTCAGACAGTCAAGCAGTACCAAGACCAGGCCAAGCAAATCGCTGATGACGCAGCCGATGCAGCCCAGAAGGGCGCCACTACCGGCTTCTGGGCTCTGCTGCTCGGCAGCCTCGTAGCAGCAGCCGGAGGTCTCCTCGGATCCCGTTCAGTAGCCAACAAAGATCGCCACGGCAACACCCACATCCCTCGCGCTACACGGCGTGTCTGAAATTTCTAAGAACTGATTTCCTTCAGTAGAGACCTCGCCGCCCCATGGGCGGCGAGGTCTCTTTCTTGTACGCCCAGCATGGGCATTTGCTTGGAGGTGAAAGTCCTCTGGAGGAGAAGGTGGTTTAACTTCTAGCTGATGGCAACTGCGTCACCGTGAGGTGGGGTGGGAAGGAAGCCGGAGGCAAATCCCTGCACCGAGGGACACGAACCGCATAGAAGGCATATTGGTTGGGGTAAGCCGGCAAGAGACGGTGAAGCCCGTTCCACCGAAACGGCCAGTGTGTAAATGCGGCGGCGGCAGGGGGAAAGTAAATGCTCTTATCTGGGGAGATCTGTTCCAGTGCGTCACTTGTTTGTTGGGTGGAGCGGTCTGGTCCGTGAGGGCTGGTACTGATGGGACAGAAGTCAGCAGAGGTCATAGTACTCACCGGAATTTTGTTGGTGGTGGGGAAGGCGGAATTTGTCAAATCAAATGAGACGTAGTTGTGGTCGTTAATGAATCGGGGCCTTGGCTCTTTTCGCCGGGTCGTTGATTGCTGCCTTGGCCGGCAGTGGGGGTGCGGCAGGGCGGCGGGCAAATCGTTCTGGATGTGCGCCGTAGGCCCGGTTCAGGGTGGCTTGGCGTTGGTCACGCACGGCGCCGGCGGTGCCGTAATGCACGCTGGCCGGGGTGTGATAACCGATTCCTGAGTGTCGGTGCTCATGGTTGTAGTAAGCGGTGAATCCTTCCATCCAGGTCCGGGCCTCATTCACTGAAGCGAAGCGATCGGGGTAGTCAGAGGTGTATTTCATGGTCTTGAACTGGGCTTCGCTGAAGGGGTTGTCGTTGCTTGTGTGGGGTCTGGAATGGGATCGGGTGATGTCCATGTCCACCAGCATCGACGCCAACGCCTTGGACGTCATCGCGGCCCCGCCATCGGCGTGCAGGTACCCGGGCGGGTGGCCGCCGGTGTCCGCAACGATGTCCTGCACGAGGTCGGCGGCAAGCTGGCCGTCCTCGATGAGTTCAACCCGCCAACCGACCACGTAGCGGGAGAAGATATCGAGCACCACGTAGGCGTGGTACCAGATACCCTTGGCCGGACCACGCATCTTCGTAATATCCCACGACCTATGCCGATATCGGCATAGGTCGTGTTATGCCGAGGTCTTGGTTATGCCGACACCTCCGTCAGCGGCCCGGGTTCCTATGGTCGCCGAGGCCAAACTATCGGCATAACCATCGAAGCATGTTCGACTTGTTTCCCATTATTTGCGGAGACAAAGGAAACGAAGTCATGGCGATTGTTGGCAAGTTGAGTCGGGTGCATGTCGGTGGCCCGTTGGAATCGTACGTCGAGGGATTCGAAGCCGAACTGATCCGGCTGGGATTCACTCCTATCTCGGCTGGAGCCCAGCTCCGTCTTATGGCACATTTGAGCAGCTGGCTCCAAGCTAAGGACTTGGTCGTGGCAGACCTTACGGTGGAACTCATTGAGCTTTTCCTCCTTGAGCGGCAGACAAAATATGCCTCACACTTCAGCTACCGTGCGCTGAAGCCGCTGCTGAGCTGGCTGGTCACATCGGCGGTGATCGCCGTGGAGGTGGCTTTGCCTCGGCAGATCTCGGATCCTCTGGTGCTGGTCCGTTTCGAGGATTACCTTCGCAGTGAACGGCGACTGAAGGAGATTTCCGTTCAGGCGCAGGTGTCCCGGGCGCGCCGTTTCCTCAACGGCTACACCCCTCCGGGAGGTATCTCCGACCTGAAGGCAGCTGATGTCATCCGGGCATTGCTGGATGAGGGAGAGAGCAGGAAACCCGTTTCCGTAAAAAAGTTCGGCTACGTGTTGCGTTCGTTTTTGCGTTTCTGCTTCCTGGTCGGAGAGCTGGATCGTGACCTGGCCGGGGCGACCCTAGTGGTGCGATTGCCCCAGCCCTCACTGCTGCCCATTGGTGTGAGCCCGAGCCAGATTCATGCCCTGTTGGAGGCCTGTGACCGAAATTCCGCGGTAGGAAGACGTGATTATGCGGTGATCATGCTGCTCGCACGATTAGGACTGCGCGCTGGTGAAGTCGCAGGGCTACGTCTGGAGGATATCGACTGGCATCACGGTGAATTCCTTGTCCGCGGCAAGGGATCCAAAGACGAACGGCTACCCCTGCCGGACGAAGTCGGGGCGGCTGTGGTGGATTATCTACTCCATGCCCGTCCGGCAATACCGGAACTGCGAGAGGCTTTCAGCACCGTGAAGGCACCCTGGCGCCGGCTCGGCTCACCGGCAGTATGGGCAATCGTCGTTCGCGGCTGCAAGCGTGCTGGTATGCAGCCTTTCGGTGCGCACCGACTACGCCATTCCCTCGGTGAGGCCATGGTTGGTGCCGAGGTGTCATTGGCCGCGATCGGGCAGGTATTGCGTCACGATGACCCGGTCACCACCGCAAATTATGCTCGCGTCGACGTGACCAGGCTGCGCACCTTGGCCCAACCGTGGCCGGCCGATGGGAGCCTGTCATGAACGGGTGGGAAGAGCACGTGGCCGACTACTTGCGGCTACGTCGCCAGTTAGGTGCCCTCCTTGCCTGGGACGAGCATCTGTTGGGTCAATATACGACCCATCTGGCTTCTGCTGGCAGCCTGACTATCACAACCGCCAACGCCGTCTCTTGGGCTGAAGCCTCTTTCAGCGGAACGGGTCATCGCATCGCCCGTGCATCCAGGCGGCTTATGGCCGTGCGGGGGTTCGCCACCTATATGCACGCGGTGGACCCTGCCCATGAGATCCCACCCCAAGGGGTCTTCGCTCACCCGGTTCACCGTTCGGCACCGTATATCTATACCAATGCCGAGACATCCGCGCTGATTGAGTCGGCAGGACATCTCAGCCACGGAATTCGGGCACACACCTACCCCACGTTGTTTGGGCTGCTCGCCGTCTCCGGGCTCAGGGTCGGTGAAGCGCTGGGCCTGGCCCGTGATGATGTTGATCTTGATACCGGAATATTAGTGGTCAGCAGCGGTAAATCCCGCCAGCAGCGGCTGGTGCCACTGCATGAGAGCAGCATCGCTGCCTTGGGGCGCTATGCTTCGTGGCGCGATGGGTATGAGCAACAGTCGCACGCTGGCAGTGCACCGTTTTTCATCAATCGTGAAGGTGACCAGCTTCCCTACGATAACGTCCTTAAGGCGTTCCGCCAGGCAGCCAGCGCTGCCAGGATACAGACCCACCGGCTGCATCCCAGAATGCATGATCTCAGACATGCGTTCGCCGTGAACACCCTGCTGGGCTGGTATCGCGATGGAGCCGATGTCGCAGCCATGATGCCCGCGTTATCAACGTATTTGGGGCACAGCGACCCGGCCAACACCTATTGGTACCTCAGTGCCGTCCCAGAATTGCTGGCCCATGCCTCGGCCCGGCTCGCCAATGCAGACACTCATGGGCAGGTGGGGCCATGACTTCTCTTGCCCCGCTGTTGCAGGCCTTCTTCACCGATCGGCTGATGACCCAGCGTCAAGCCAGCCCGAACACCATCGCCTCCTACAGGGATACCTTCAAGCTGCTGCTTGCACATGTGCAGGACCAGACAGGCAAAGCCCCCTCGAAGTTGGAGATCAGCGACCTTGACTCCGGCACCGTGACCGGGTTCCTGACCTATCTGGAAACGGTCCGGGGAAATAGCGTCCGCACCCGCAACGCCCGTCTGGCTGCGATCCATTCGCTGTTCACCTACGCCGCACTGCGTCATCCCGAACATGCCGCCGTCATCCAGCGGGTCTTGGCGATTCCGACCGCGAGAATTCAACGCAACATCGTCTCTTGGCTCGACCAAGGCGAGGCTGATGCATTGCTGGCTGCCTGCAACCAGGGCACCAGAACCGGCCGGCGTGATCATGCACTATTCAGCTTGGCGATTCAGACGGGACTACGCGTCAGTGAGCTGATTGGCCTGAACATCGTGGACATCCACACCGGAACCGGCCCGCACGTCCATTGCCTGGGCAAAGGCCGCAAGGAACGCCGGACCCCCTTGCTACCTGCCGTGTTGGCAATCATGGGCAACTGGATCGACGAGAACGGAGGCTGCATCGATGCCCCTCTATTCACGACTACGACCGGACGCAGACTCAGCCGAGACGCAATCGAACAGCGAATCCGCGTCGCGGTAGCTACCGCTGCGCCCTCATGCCCCTCCTTGAACGGCCAACGGATTACCGCCCACACTATGCGACATTACGTGGACGGCCGAGTTATGTGGCCGGTTGGGGTGTTTGCGCAGGTGGGCGCACTTTTACCGTCATTTCCGGCCACATAACGCTGGGTTCTAGTTGTCGGCGTGATCGAGCCAGTCGAGGAGGTCCTGGTCTGCTGTCCAGTCGGGCAGGGGCTCGGGAGTTAGCGACTGGTAGGCACTTTCAATGGCGATGCGTTTGGCCTCCGTGTCGGCGCGGGCGTAGATTTCCGTGGTGGAGACGTCGGCGTGGCCGAGCAGGTCGCGGATGTAGATCAGGTTGACCCCTGCCTGGAGCAGGTGCATCGCCCTGCTCCTTCTGATCACATGCGGGGTGACTTTGAGACCCGGCGCGAATCCGGGATCACGGCCCCGCAGGGATCGGACGTGTCTGGCAAGGACTTTGGTGATACCCCACCGGGTCAGCCGGGTGTGGTTCGGCCCGCTGAACAGCGGGTCTGCGTCCGCGCCGACTCCGGGGTGGGGTATGCGACGGTTGAGGTAGTCCGTCACGAGCCGAGCGGTGGGTTCCATCAGCGGGACGCACCGGGTTTTCGAGCCCTTGCCGCGTAGCGTCACCACCATGGGTCGGGCCGTGCGGATGTCGGCGGTGTTCAGATCACAGATCTCTTGAACGCGGGCGGCCGTGTCGTAGAGAGTGGAGAGCAGGACTGTGTCACGCAGCCCGCGCGAGGTGGCCGGGTCTGGCTCGTTCAAGAGGGCTTTCATCTCGTCGCCGGTGAGGTGGCCCATGTTGGTGGCAGAGGTCCTCTTTTGCTTGATGGCAAGGATTTGGGTGGCTTGGTCAAGGAAATCCGGCCGGGCGACCGCGGTGTATCGGGCGAAGGATTTAATGACGGCAAGGCGTTGGTTGCGGGTTGCCGCCGAGTTGCCACGCTCGGCTTCGAGCCAGTCCAGGAAGGAGAGCACCCGGTCCCGGTCAAGGTCCGTCAGGCGGAGTTTTTCGGGCCGGGTTCCCTGCACATCGCGGTACCAAGTGAGCAGTATCTTTATCGCGTCTCGGTAGGATGCGATGGTCTGGGTCGAGAGGTCTCGCTCCCCGGCCAGATGGCCGGTGAGGAACTTCGCAAGCCACTTGCCAGCCAGGTCCTCGCCGCTCATCGCTTGCTGCCTTCCACTATGTCCACGTCCGGGATGACGTAGCCGAACCTGGCTTGGGCCATCGCGGCGACCTCGGGGTAGGCGTCCGCAGTCAGCTGGAGGTAGTACTGGGTGCCGCGCATGTCGGCGTGGCCCATGTAGGCGGAGAGATAGGGCAGCATCACCATCAAGTCCCCACCGCCGGCAGCCCAGCGACGCAGATTTGCCACGGCAAAGCCGTGACGCAGCGAATGGATGTGCGGGCCGCCCGGAAAGTGGGGAATGTCGGCGTCGGCGAGGTAGCGGCGGAACCTATTGTAGATCGTGGACTTGTCAGCCGATTTGGCCCGGTTGCCGGTGTAGAAAAGCTTGTGGCCAGGGTCGGGATCGGGGTGTGCAGTCGCGACGTAACTTTCCAGAGTGGATGTGAGGCGCGAGGTGAGAGGCACGAGGCGGTTTTCGTGGTTTTTCCCGTCACGCACCGCAAGGGTGGCGCGGGCCCGGTCGAAGTCGCGCAGTTCCAGATTGAGCGCTTCTGACAGGCGCATCCCGGTGCCATAGAACACTCGGAACAACACCGGGTCGACCAGGGCCCTGTTCGAAATCTCGGACAGCTTCTGGGCATCGATGGCGTGGAAGAGGCGACGGATCTCCTCGTCGCTGAACACGTAGGGCGGTGGCCGGTGGAGGGTCTTTACATGTGTCAGGGTCAGCGGCGCCCACGCTTGCCAGCCGAACTGGCGGGCGTGTTCGGCCAATTCACGCAAGACGATCTCCTCTTTGCGGATGGTGGAGGATTTGAGGTGGCGGTCGTAGAGGAATCCCTGAACAGCTTCTTGGATAATCGAGCCATGCGCGTATCCTTCTTGGCGGGAGTGTTCTGCGAACTGGGCCAACACCCGTTCTTGGCCGTTATAGCGGAAGCCGCCGGCACGGCGGGCCGCGACCAGGACATCGATCAGATCGGGCAACGTCATCGTATTCACAGTCATGCACCTTCCTCGGCATTCAGGACATCTTCAACATCGAGGGCACAGCGGCGCAGGTGTTCAGTGTCGAGCCGGAAGTAGTGCGCGGCGGTCGTAGTGGCAGAGGCGTGGCCCAGAACCGCCGTGACGACTGGCGGGGGCGTGTCGGTTTGGAGCATCGCCACCGCCAAGGCGCCGCGTAGCGAGTGAAGGCCGTGCGCCTGCCCGGCCGGGAACACTATCCCGGTACGCCTCGCGTAATAGCCCAGCCGGCTGCCCGCCGAGCTCGAGGAACCGAAAGCCGTGAACGGGTAACGATGTTTCACGAACACCTGCCGACAGTCCGTTTCAGGCCGACCGTGACGGATGTAATCGATCACAGCCCATCCGACATCACCGGGCAGCGGCAGCGTCAATGGCAGGCCGGTCTTGTGCTGCGTCAACGCCAGGGTCTTGGCCCGCCAGTCGAACCATCCAAGTTCCAGACGACGCAGATCTCCGACCCTCAAACCGAGCCTGGCGGTCAGCAGGACCATCGCGTAATCACGTTTCCCGATCGCCGCTTGCCGATCGATCTGATCCAAGACCAGGCGGACCTCCTCAGCGGTCCACGAGTACGGGGCCGTCTCCCCGCGCCGTGGATAGCGCTGGGGTGGGAGCCGCTCGGCCAGATCCTCCCGGATCTGCCCAGTCTGGTGCAAGTAGCGCAGGAAGTCAGCCAATACCGAACGCAGCGAACCAATGGTCTTCGGGGCGTAGTGCCCGTGCTGGCGCTGAACCCAAAACCCGACCAAGTCTTGGCCCTGAACCTCGTCGATGGATTCCCTCCCGATCCCCTCGAGGTAGGCAAGGAACTGATCCGCGGCACGTTGCTTCGATTCAATGCTGGCCTCGGCATTTCTGCGCCGATGGCACACCTGAAGGTATTCATCCCTGATGCCCAGGAATCGTGCAGGGCACCGCTCGAACCGCGGCGATGTAACCTGGCCCACCCGGGGCAGGCCGGCATCAAGGGTATCCATCAGCAGTATCAGGGGCCGTCGGGCAAGTTGAGCAGGCCTGGAACTGGTCAGCTCTCGCAAACCCGTAAGCACGGTACCGGTCCGCTCGGTAATGAATTCAAGGCAGTCAGACTCGGTAGGAAGTCCTCGGCCATGGGCCTCGAGGAATCTGGCAAACGCGTTGAAGACCGCCTCATGGCGATTGATGGTTGCGCGTGACCTATCCGCGGCCTTCAACGCGACGATCACCCGCCCCGACGCTTCTTTGATGTTTGATGCTTCCATAAGAACCAGCCCCTCTGATAGTGGTGAACAGATAAGGCAAGTCTTCGCCACGGGTATGGAATTTTGACGGGTTCCGAACGGGAAAATGGGCGCCGAAGCATGCCGGACAGAGGCAAAGAACCGGGCCTAGCCATCGGTGTGCACCAGCCAGAGAATGCCGGATATCAGGGATTATGTGGCCGGAAATGACGGTAAAAGTGCGCCCGCCTGCGCAAACACCCCAACCGGCCACATAACTCGCCCGGCCACGTAATGCCCATTATGTGGAATTCCACATAAGCGCCACACCGCCGCGATGAGACTGCTCCAAGCAGGGGTCGACACCACCGTAATCGCGCTCTGGCTAGGTCACGAGCAGATTTCCACAACTAATATTTACATCCATGCCGATATGACCCTCAAAGAAGAAGCAATCGCGAAGGTCGCCCCGTCCGAGGTCTCCGCCCAGGGTCGTTATCAGCCAACGGACGCAGTCATCACATTTCTCGAGGCACTCTGATTATGCCGATAGTTTGGCCTCGGCGACCATAGGAACCCGGGCCGCTGACGGAGGTGTCGGCATAACCAAGACCTCGGCATAACACGACCATACCTCGCATGGTTTTGTGGCCATCAACTCGGGAATCTTCCGGGGCGGATGGGTGGCCTGGCGCCGGCGTTCCCCGCCCATCTTTGCGTCCGCCAGGACCCGATACATGGTGCGCTGAGAGCACCAATACCGGCCCTCGTCCAGCTCACGGACATAGACCTGCGTCGGTGAGAGGTTCGCGTAATCCCCCCGGTTGAGCACCTCCAAGACCTGGGCACGTTCGGCCGTCGAGAGTTCCGCCGGGTGCTGGGCCTTGGGCCACGGACCGTGCATCCGCGGCTTGGGGCTGGCCTGACGGTGATGGGTGGCCCGGGAACGGCCCACCAGCGCACAGGCACTCACCACCCCGATCAGCGGACTGAGTTCCGCTACGGTCTCTGCTTGCCACGACTGGTACCCAGTTCCGGCGATGACGCGTTCTTCGACGAGAGAGCTTCCAAGAACGCGACTCCTTTTCCCAGGGTATCCAAGGCCGCATCCGAGGAAGCCAACTTGTCACGGGTCCGCTCGTGCGAAGCCCGCTCGGCGGCCAGCTCCTTGGTCAGCGCGACGATCTGAGTCTGCTCGGCCGTGTTCTTCGGCCGGCCCCGGCGTGCCACCGGCTTCTCCAGCGCGCCCGCTTCGAACGCGGACCGCCATTCCTGAATATGGGAATCGTAAAGCCGTTCGCGGCGTAGCACCGCACCCTTGGACCCGTTTGGTGCCCCGTCGTATTCCTCGACGATGGCGCGCTTGAACTCGGCCGTGAAAGTCCTGCGGGCAGACCGGTTGGAACGCGGCCCAGGCTCCGCTGAGACCTGGTCCTGGCTGGTTGATTCCTCCGGTCCGGGCTGTCCGGTTCCTGCTGATGTGGATGTAGTCATTGTGAAGCTTTCCCTCCTGCCTTCAGCCTCTATTCTCATTCAAGAAACGGTCTCTAACGAGTCTGGCTGATAGGGCGTGCCCAGAGACCGGGCGTTGCTTTTGACTGGCCGGTGGCGCTACGCCATTTCAGCCCCTCCCCGCCAGAGTGGTTTTACCGTCTGGTCCGGGTAGTGGATGCAGGGTCCATGGCCTGGTGTGAGTCTGCGGGTACCAAACCTTTTTGGGGCGAACCATCCCGGGGGAACCACAGCATGTCAAGGCAGGAGCTTGGTTGGAGATGGTGAGGTAAGTCGTAGGCGAGTTCTTCCTAACGACCGCTCTGGCGGTGCAGAATGGGCTCATGTGCGGACGCTACGTAGTTGCAAGGGCCACGGCTGATTTGGTGAGTATCTTTGATGTTCAGGACGTCGGTGATGGATTGCCGGATCCGGCATGGAATATCAAGCCGACAAACCGCGTGCCGGTGATTCTTGAATCGGCCAAAGGCGAGGATGAGGTCATTCGTCGCCTCGAGGCGGGCCGATGGTCGCTGACGCCGTCCTACTCCAAGGAGTTGAAAACGAAATTCGCTACCTTCAACGCCCGCTCGGAAACGGCAGCTGAGAAAGCCACCTTCCGAGGTTCGGTCAAGAGCAAGAGAGCGATTCTTCCGGCCGACTTCTACTATGAGTGGCACACCGAGGGGAAGACCAAGACCCCCTACGCGATCCACAGCCCCAACGATGAGTTGTTGGCGTTTGCTGGTTTGTACACGTGGTGGCCAGACAAATCACTTCCCGAGGATGACTGGAACTATTGGACGTTGACGGCAACGATCTTGACCCGGACAGCTGTCGGAGAAGTGAGCCAGCTCCACGATCGCACGCCGGTGACGTTGCCACCGAGTTTTTGGGATGAGTGGTTGGACGCCGGCCAGGAGGGGGATCAAACATTGGTTGATTCTGCTGTAGCAGCTGCCACGCCAGTGGCCGAGGCCTTAGAGTTTCACCAGGTTGCCCCACTCAAAGGGGACGGACCGGAACTGCTAAAACCCATCAGCTCATGAAGCCTTGGCAATAGGTAGCTCGTCCCAGTGCGTGGTGTATCGGGGGAAAGCATCTCGCGTTTCATGGACCAGTCCGGGCCACCTTTAACGCCTCCGGCACCGAGGCCGATACTGCCGCGTCCGTACTTTTTGGTGACGTCTTCCAGGAGTTGTCCGATGTGGTATTCCTCGTGCGGGTTCTCAAAAAGCTCCAACGGCGGCTGGTCCCCAATAGGGCGAAGGTCAGTAACGAGGATCCCAGCGTGCACGTATTTAACCCCTTCCACAATTCTGGGCACCAATGCGAAAGCGGTCCGTGCCAGCAGCACTGGATCCGCGGTCGGCATCAGCAAAGGAACACACCGAAGGGTAGGAGGTATCCCCCGGGTTGTAATAGGACGTCGCCGCGAATGCTGTCATGATCTTGGTCTGGAGGTTGTGTTTGGCTAGCCAAGCGCTGGACTGTTGGGCGTACAGACTCAGGACTTGACGCATATCGGCTTGGGTGGTGATCCGGGTCGAAAAGGATCGAGAGAAGATGAGTTGGTCACGACCCATGCGTTCTTCTTCCATAGGGATGCAGGGGGGGTGCCTTGTAACTCTAGGACGGTGCGCATCATCACGATGGAGAAACGATCACGGATCATCACTGGATTCGCGTTTCTCAAATCCAGGATTGACCAGATACGCAGAGCGTTCAGGCGCTTAGTGAGCCGGGTGGCAACTCCCCAGATCTCGATCACTGACAACCCTGCCATGAGGTGTTCGCGCTGCTGACCGGGTGGGACGTTCCTACTCGCCAGCTTGAACTCGATCAGCATTGGCAATCCCGGTTTATCCAGCTCAGGGACTACATCACTGCTACCGGGCAGCTTCCCAGATACAGGGCCTACGCAACAGAAGAAGAGCACACTCTGGATGTCTGGCTCCACATCCAACACCAAAAACGGACTGAGAACACACTCGGAGCATCAACGCTCAACACCCTAGATGCAGCCATTCCCGACTGGCGCAGTCATACATAAAGCCATCAAAGAAGAAGATCGCAGACAAGTGCGACTTGAAACGGGCGAAATAACCTCATCGGAAAGAACAATTCTCCGCGTCCACCCGCCATACATCACTAGATCCAACCATGAACCGATTAAGTGCTGACACCGTCAATGACAAGAAATAAGGACCTAGACAACCCCTCGACACCTGTCGCCTGTCACCTAAACTCTGGCCTAGCCATGCTTTTGCTCCCGTGGATGCTCGCGTAGGCTCTACATAAATTGAGTATCTAGCTGCAAAAGGAAATACGAATGGTTCCGAGTCTTTGGTCGAGCACACTCGACGTAGATCCCACGACGGCTCCCATAGGTGTCCGAAGTGATGCCTCAAGAGACCACTTTGATGTTCTCATCATCGGAGGGGGAAATGCGGGCATCTCACTAGCATCGCGTCTGAAGCGTTATGGCTTTCGTAGCCTCGCGATCGTGGAACCCAACGATAAACACCTATACCAGCCGTTGTTCTCGCACATCGGAGGGGGCACAGCACAAGCTACGGAAGCCATGAAACCACAAGCTGATGTGATGCCTACCGGAGTCCGGTGGATTCACGACGCAGCAGTCATCATCGACCCGGATCACCAAACAGTCCAACTCGTAACAGGCACGGTGGTTACCTACCGTCACCTAGTCATCTGCCCCGGTATGCGGTTGGACTGGGTTGCTGTACTAGGACTTGAAGATGCGATGAAAACACCGTCCGTATCCAGTAATTACGTGTATAAACTGGCCCCGAAAACGTGGGAACTTATCCGCGAGCTACGGAGTGGAACTGCAGTGTTCACCATGCCTTCTGGGGAGGTGAAATGTGATGGTGCCAGCCAGAAAATCATGTATCTCGCTTGTGACTACTGGCGAGAACAAGGAGTTCTCGATGATATTAAAGTCCTCATGGTGGTTCACTCACCTACTATCTACGGAGTAGATGTCGTGGATCAAGAGCTGAACCGTAAAATCGACGAATACGGGGTAGAGCTTTATTGCAGCAGCGAAGTTACCGCCGTAGACGGTGACGCTCAAACGGTAACCATCTCCACGGTAAAAAACCCATCCGATCCGATTAAGGCCGGGACCACTCAGGACCAAGTACTTCATTACGATCTGCTGCACGCGGTACCGCCACAAGTCGCTCCGGACTGGTTGCTCTCCAGTGGACTAACACGTCTTGGCGACCCGGGAGGCTTCATCGATGTGAATCCTGAAACCCTCCAGCACTCCCGCTACACCAACATTTGGTCACTCGGGGATGTTGCCGGTACGAAAAACTACAAATCAGGGGCATCACTGCGAAAGCAATGTTTGGTGCTCGCCAAGAACCTCAAATCGGTCAAGGAAGGCAAAGAACCAGAACAAAAATACGACCACTACTCCGCCACACCCTTCACTGTTTCCCGGTCTACAGTGGTTTTCGCTGAATTCGATGACAAGCATGCCCCTCAACCAACCCTGCCGTGGCGCGGAAGCATGAAAGAACATCGGGCAACGTGGATCCTAGAGCGCCATATTCTCCCGTGGGTTTACTGGCACCTAATCCTCAAAGGCCGCGCCTGAATCAGCAAGCGCAGAAGAGAATGCCCGCCGGTTGGTCGCCCGTCTCAGATCCCATGTATGTCGATAAGTTGACGCTTGCAAACGGGCTGCTAACTAACTGCCGCAGCCCGTTTACAAACTCCTCAGTGCGGGGAGAGGACTACTTCTTCTCTTCCAACCGCAAGGCAATACCTAGAGCGAAAAACGTCGGCGCCCAGTGACCGATGAAAATTCCCCAGCGATCCGATTGAGCTTTGGAGTCCCCTTTTTTACCACGGCTAACGAGCCAAGAGATGAGGGAGACGACGATGGATGCAAAGCCTCCAGCGTAAGCGTATTCACTTTTGATACCTGCTTCGTGCAGCTTCTCGACCATGCTAAACAACCTCCAAATATGGGAACTAGCTAACGAAATATAGTCTCTCATGGCACCGTATCTACTTCCAGCAATGTCACTGTTTTTTCTGCGAGGTAGAAGCGAGGAGGAACATGTACCCAGTGCTAGGTGCTTTGACGCTTTAGGGAATGTTATGGCGGTTTGTCATTTGGTGGTGTTCTTCAATGTTGTCCAGTTTTTGGATCGGAGGTCACTGGGCAGGTCTGGGTGGCAATAGGAGCCGAATGGGTCCTCGCGCGTTATTGGGTTCGACGGCTACACCTTTCTGGGTAGCAATAAGTTCACCTTGAGAGGCCATTTCTGCCGCAACCTGGCGGATATCATCCATGTACTGCCGCCATGATTCCCCTTTGCCGCCGACAACCCGGGCGACCTCGCTCGGACAGATAGAGGATCCGGCACGTTTCCGCAAAAGCGCTCCAATAGTCGCCATGATTCTCTCATTGAACGCTTGTGGCTCATGCTTTTCCCACCATGGTTGGCCACGTTCTCCCAGCGCAACCTTTGCATCGTTCACTCGTATTCGAGCATCATTTTCCCGGTTTTTGACAGCTCGTCGAGCGGACATTAGTTCATCAACGAGTTCCTGACGAAGCGTGTCAGGAATCGAAGGATCACTCGCTCTCCACTTCCTTCCATCTATGACGAGGTAGTGTCCGTCTGCAGTAGGTTCTACTGTCTTCTCGGTCGACACAAATGAACCTTCCTTGATAGATGTCGCATCGGTAGCAACCACTGTCATACCGTTGCGGACATAATGATGACACCTATCCAGCACCAACAATAGAATGAGTGATCCCAAGACTTTGAACGCCCAAAGTATTTGATCCGCAACGATCTATCTTCCCAATGACCACCCTCCAGCGAGGTGTCGGATCAACACTTTGGAGTAACGATGGGACAACCGGATTGGCTATTGAATAACAGAAGCGACACGGTCCATTCATTGTTTTTCCCTATTGGTGAGAAGCATTCCCACGCTCTATGGGTCGTTAGTATGCCGGTGACTGCGGCGATAACTGTTGAGGCGTTGTCTCACACAGTGATTCCGGCGGAGTTTTGAGAGATACCTGCTGTTTTGAGCGCTAATACGCTAGGGCGCCACGCACCGATTGCTTTTGTGTGCCGGAAGGCTTCGGACAACAGAAGAGTGATCCGCGGATCCAAGGCTGAGACGTCGGGGTTGGCTTTCGCATCCCTTGAAAGTTTATTACCCACTGCGGGCGTTCCACCGTGTGTCGGTATGACAGCATCGAATTCCGTAGACCTAGCAGTGAGATAGGTTCGCTGCACCGCAATCGTCTGGCCTTCATCATCGCTAAGGACGCCGCCGTTAGGGGCAATAACCAGCGGTACCACTCCCACGGCATTGAGGGCCTGGCGAGCGGCAGAGATTTGGGACAGGTCGCTACTAGCATCTGCGACGATCCCAACAATGCGTTCGGCAATTGGCCGTCGAGGTGACCTTGATGATGTCGGTGGGTTCCTGGATCTGCAGATCCGGGACCTTGGAGTATTCGATGGTCCGCTTGCCTTGCCAAGTCAGCGCCTTCATCTCACGCCTTCCGTTGTTCGTTTGTGGCTTGTCACCTCAGTCAAACACCGCTCGGGGCCGATGACAATACCTTCCTTTCGGCCGTTGCCATCCCCTTTCACAGCGACACAGTCTCAGACCTCCTGAAGTACGTGTTTGCTCATTGTTGAGATTGGGGCCTGGGCTATTTGGTAGTTCAGGGGGCGTCGGTCGCCGGGGAGCCGTGTGGGGGTGTTGTTGAGTTCTTCGGTGAGTAGTTG
>NZ_JASISP010000028.1 GCF_030063185.1 Arthrobacter sp. H35-D1 | reverse complement strand
TCCCTGACTAAGAAGCCGGCACCGGTGAAACCACGTGTCAATAACAAATGGAAGCAGAATCCTTAGCGGAGGTTTCTAAATGAGGCAACGACTCAGCTTCCCGGAGGTATTGCTATGAGGCAACAAGCCGGGTGCTCGTGCCGGCTTCGGCAGGTGTTCGGCTGCAGCAGCCGTGCACTGTCCACAAACTTTGCCAGCACTATGGACAAGAGACTCCAACGGGTTCAAAATAGGTTCTAACGTTTCAAACAGTGTCAAACGGTTTCGAAATGGTTCAAGGGAGGGCTTTGATGAAACGGCAAACGCGCGCAGACCTCGCCATGACCGCGGCCATCCTGCTTCTTGGCGCTTCGCTGGTCTACAGCGGAGTCTCACTCCTGCAGCTTCGGTTGAGCCGGAACGGTGCGGTGGCGGCACAGCCGCTCACCTTGCCTGAACTGCTGGCGGCTGCCGGAGCCGGAACCGGTATCGCACTGCTGTGCTGGTGGCTGCTCGCCCTGGTGTGTGCCTGCATTAGCGGTGTGGCGCACACCTTGGGTGCGCCCCGACTTGCAGCCTTGACAGGGTCATGGACACCGGCGTTCATGCGGCGAGTGGTTGCTGCGGTGTTGGGAATCAACCTCTTGGCCGCACCCTTGGCCAGCACCGCCGACTCGCCCGGACTGGATCCCCTGTGGCATGCCGGCACCGTGGCAACAGCGCCTGCCTCCACTGCCGATGAAGACGCGGACCCTGCCGCCGGCGCACCCACTGGTGCCGCTGCCACGAGTGCCGCCGCCAACATTTTGCCCGCTGAAAGCGCTGCGCCCGTGGAGCCGCAATGGATTCCACGGGCTGCCGCAACAGACCCCGGGCCGATGCTCCGACCGTCGCTCCGTCCCCACCGCCCACCAGCCGGAGATGAAGCTGACAAGCCGGGTGCAGCTGCCCCACACTCACCGGCAGAACCTGTTCACGGTGCCAGTCAGGTGGTGGTCAGAAGCGGCGACAGCCTGTGGAGCATTGCTGCTGCATCCCTGGGGCCCTACGCCAGCGACATCGACGTGGCGATGGCCTGGCCTGCCTGGTACAAAACCAACCGCGCGGTGATCGGTGCGGATCCGAACGTCATCCTTCCCGGGCAAGTGCTTGCCGCTCCGCCGGGCCACTAGCTTTCACCCTGCCCACATTTTCACCAGACCGGGCAAACTTCCATCAGCCACATCCAACTCAGTGCAAAGGAGCACCCCGTGAGTACAGCGGCCATCCCCCAAACCACCGCCCCGACCCGTTTGGTGGTCACCCGCGTTCGGCCCGCGGACCCCCGCAATTCGGAATCCAGCGAAGGGACAGTGGTCCCGCTGCCAGAGCGTGGCGAGCGCACTAAACGCCAGCCCCGGCCCAACACCCCGGATGCTGGAAGCAGCGTGGAGCCACTCAACCCGGAAGCCGCCGAGCGGGCCGTGGTCGGGGCGATGTCCTGCAAGGTGGCCCAGGCAGCCGTCGAGGTGCTCAGCGGCGTCAGATCGGTCCAACAGCTTGCGCGGTGGCTGGATGCCAGGTGCTTGAGCGCGCTGACCACACGGGCCAGGCTTCATGCCGAAGCGTACAAAGCCCAAACCCGGCGCCAAAGCCAGGTGCCGGGGGCAGCGAATGTGCACACCCTGCGCCACCAGCCCCTCGTTCATTCGGTGCACTGCAGTGCCGTCTCCCCCGGGATTTTCGAAACCTGCGTGGTCATTGCCGACAAGACCCGCTTCCGTGCCATCGCCATGCGCTTTGAACTCAACCGTGGCTTGTGGAAAGTCACCGCCCTGCAAATTGGATGATCTGCCCAGCTACGAAAAATGCCGCCGCTCGAACGGAAATGCCACGGAACAAACTGTGGCGCTTCCGCCCAAACGGCGGCATGGCAGGCTGCAGCTGCAAGCGTTCTTTACCGCTTTTTCTTCTTCTTGTTGCTCTTCCCGGCTGGGCGCTTGGCAGACGGCGGCAAACCGCCATCGCTGCGGCGCTCCACCCGGGTTTCCGCATCGCCTTGGGCATCCGGGGCGGTGAACTGCAGCTGGGCCGGCTCAGCCGGTGCTTCCAGTCCGCGAGCCGTTATGCGGGGTGCCTGCTCCTGCTCGGGTGCCGCAACGTCTGGAACTGCATCCTCGGAGGCCGGTCCACCCACGCGCTGCATCAGGTTGGCGGGGGCATCGGCAACCACGCCCACTGCGGCTGCCGGGGCATTCTCCACCTGGACTTCGAGGTTGAACAGGAAGCCGACGCTCTCCTCGCGAATGCCGGCCATCATGGACTGGAACATCTCATAACCTTCGCGCTGGTATTCGACCAGGGGATCACGCTGGGCCATGGCCCGCAAGCCGATGCCTTCCTTCAGGTAGTCCATCTCGTAGAGGTGTTCTTGCCATTTGCGTCCCACTACGGACAGCACGACGCGTCGTTCCAGCTCGCGCATGGTGGCCGAGCCCAATGCTGTTTCGCGTTCCTGGTAGGCAACGCGGGCGTCGGAGAGCAGTTCGGTCTTGAGGTGGTCGGACGTGATACGGCCCTCTCCTCCGACTTCCTCGGCAATTTCTTCCACGGTCACCGCCACCGGGTAGATGGTGCGCAGGTTGTTCCACAGGGTGTTGAAGTCCCAAGTGCCGGCGTGGTCGGTGCCCAGAGAGGCTTCAATGACTTCGTTGACGGTGTCCTCCAGGAAGTGCTGGACCTTCTCATGCAGGTCTCCACCTTCCAGGATCCGACGACGGTCGCTGTAGATGGCTTCACGCTGGCGGTTCAACACGTCGTCGTACTTCAGGACGTTCTTGCGCTGTTCAGCGTTGCGTCCCTCAACCTGGCCTTGAGCAGAGGCGATGGCCTTGGATACCAACTTGGATTCCAGCGCAACATCGTCGGGCATCGAGGAACGAGACATGAGACGTTCGGCAGCACCGGAGTTGAACAAACGCATCAAATCATCGGTCAGCGACAGATAGAAACGAGACTCGCCCGGATCGCCCTGGCGGCCTGAACGTCCACGGAGTTGGTTGTCGATGCGGCGGGACTCATGGCGTTCAGTGCCCAGGACATAGAGCCCGCCGGCTGCCAGCACAGCCTCATGCTCATCCTTGACGGCCAGCTTGGCTTCCTCAAAAGCATCATGCCACGCCGCTTCGTACTCCTCCGGAGTCTCTTCCGGGTCGAGGCCGCGGGCAGCCAATTCGGTCACGGCGTTGAACTCGGCGTTGCCGCCGAGCATGATGTCGGTACCGCGTCCGGCCATGTTGGTGGCCACGGTGACGGCGCCGTGGCGGCCGGCCTGGGCGACAATCGCTGCTTCGCCGGCATGGTTCTTGGCGTTCAAGACCTCGTGCTTGACGCCTGCCTGCGCCAGTTTCTTGGAGAGGTATTCGCTCTTCTCCACGCTCGTGGTGCCCACCAGCACAGGCTGCCCCGTCTCGTGGCGCTCAGCGATGTCTGCCACGACGGCGTCGAACTTGACCACCTCGTTCTTGTACACCAGGTCCGACTGGTCCGCACGCCTCATCGGCTTGTTCGTGGGAATGGGAACTACGCCCAGCGAGTAGGTGCCCATGAACTCCGAAGCCTCGGTCTCGGCGGTGCCGGTCATGCCCGAGAGCTTCTCGTACAGGCGGAAGTAGTTCTGCAAGGTGACCGTGGCCAAGGTCTGGTTCTCAGCCTTGATTTCCACACCTTCCTTGGCTTCGATGGCCTGGTGCATGCCTTCGTTGTAGCGCCGTCCGGCCAGAATGCGGCCGGTGTGTTCATCGACAATGAGAATCTCGCCATCCATGATGACGTAGTCCTTGTCGCGCTTGAACAGTTCCTTGGCCTTGATGGCGTTGTTCAGGAAACCAATCAGGGGTGTGTTGGCGGATTCATACAGGTTCGTGATGCCGAGGTAGTCCTCAACCTTTTCAATGCCGCCTTCAAGAACGCCGACAGTGCGCTTTTTCTCATCGACCTCGTAGTCGTCCTCGACGTCCAGGCGCAGGACGACCTTGGCGAACTCGCTGTACCAGCGATTGGTGTCCCCCGAGGCCGGCCCGGAAATGATCAGCGGCGTGCGGGCCTCATCGATGAGAATGGAGTCAACCTCATCCACGATGGCAAAGTTGTGGCCGCGTTGAACAAGCTCGTCCTTGCTCCATGCCATGTTGTCGCGCAGGTAGTCGAAACCAAACTCATTGTTTGTCCCGTACGTGATGTCTGCGGCGTACTGCGCGCGGCGGACGGCCGGGTCCTGGTTGGAGACGATGCAACCGCTGCTCTGCCCGAGGAAACGGAATACGCGCCCCATCAGCTCCGACTGGTATTGGGACAGGTAGTCGTTGACAGTGATCACGTGGACGCCCTTGCCGGTGAGCGCGTTTAAGTATGCCGGGGCAGTTGCCACAAGGGTCTTTCCCTCACCGGTCTTCATCTCGGCAATGTTGCCCAAGTGAAGGGCCGCGCCGCCCATGAGTTGGACACGGAAGTGGCGCAGGCCAAGGGTGCGCGAGGATGCCTCGCGCACGTTGGCGAAGGCTTCGGGCAGCAGGTCGTCAAGGGTCTCGCCGTCTTCGTGACGGCGCTTGAGCTTGTCCGTTTCCTCGCGCAGCTCGGCGTCGGTGAAGGTCTGGAAGGTATCTTCCAGCGAATCAATGGCGTCGGCAAGGACGTTGAGCCGTTTAAGCGTTTTGCGATCGCCTGTGCGAAGAACCCGCTCAAGAAGTGATGACACGAAATTGCTCCCAATCTATTGCTGCCTAAAAGTAGCTTGTTCAGTCTACGTGAGAAGAGGCACAACAGACTGCCATTTCCCGCTGCCAAGCACCTGGTAAAAGTCGCGGAAGCGGGCCATGCCGCCCGTTTGGCGCCCGTCGGGGCCACAGTGTTCTCGCCCAGCGGAAATGAAGCCAGTGTAATACCCGCGGCTTTCATTGCCTCCGACCGACAGGTCCGTACTTGACTGTTAGGCACCCTAACTATTAGGCTACCTAAATATGGACATTGTTGAGAATCTGGAACTGGCGGCACGCTATCGCGAAATTCTGCGCCAAGCACTTTATGTGGTGCGCTCCATCGATGCCGACGGCGAGCTCAGCACGGCCCAAACGAGCACCCTGAACATGCTGGCCGCCGCACCCATGCGCATTGGTCTGATTGCCCGCAATGCAGGCATCCGTGTCCCCAGCGCCACCGAGCAAGTGACAAAGCTTGCCGCCGCCGGCCTGGTCGAACGGGTTCCCAGCCACACCGACGCCCGCGTGGTTGAAGTGCGACTCACCGAGGAAGGCAGGCGGACACTCAAGGCTGCAAATCTTCGCCGCAACCGAGAAATGGCCCGGGCCTTTGATTCCCTGTCCCCGCGTGAACGGCAGGCCATCAACCTGGCCATCCCAGCCATCGAAAAGCTCAATGTCGCCTTGTCTCCCTAGCTTGTCCCCTGGAGCAAGCGGACACCAAGCATCACCCGGCCCCGGACAACGGGCCGGCACGAACGAAACGAAATCGCAGGAGAGCACGTGCAAGTGAACAGCACAGCATTAAACGCCAACAATGGGGCCGCAACCCTGACCCGGGAGAA
Source organism: Arthrobacter sp. H35-D1 (assembly GCF_030063185.1). Taxonomy (GTDB): domain Bacteria; phylum Actinomycetota; class Actinomycetes; order Actinomycetales; family Micrococcaceae; genus Specibacter. The sequence continues at coordinate 35,596 of NZ_JASISP010000028.1, read as the reverse complement.
GCAATCGATCTTGAAGCAGCCCAAGGCGGTCTGGGCCGTTGCCGGTGCATCGGTCTTCGCCTTTATGGGAATCGGCCTTGTCGACCCGATCCTGCCAGCCATTGCCGAAAACCTGCAGGCCACCCCCAGCCAAGTTTCACTGCTGTTCACCAGCTACTTCCTGATCACCGCCATCGCCATGCTGGTCACGGGTTTCGTATCCTCACGCATTGGCGGAAAGCGCACGCTCCTGCTGGGGCTGGCCGTCATCGTGGTGTTCGCCACCCTTTCCGGACTCTCCGGGACTGTTGACGCCTTGGTCGGTTTCAGGGCAGGTTGGGGACTCGGCAATGCCCTGTTCGTGGCAACGGCACTGGCCGTCATGGTGGGCGTCGCTTCCGGCGGCGCGGCAACAGCGGTCATCTTGTATGAAGCCGCTCTGGGGCTGGGCCTTTCCCTGGGCCCGTTGATGGGCGCCCTGCTGGGCGGCTGGAAGTGGCAGGCACCATTCTTCGGAACCGCCGCCGCCATGGCCATTGCCTTCATCTTGATCATGGTCCTGCTGCCCAAAACCCAGAGCCCGGCCGTCAGGACAAGGTTGCGCGACCCGCTGCTCGCACTGGGCCACAAAGGACTGCGCACCACCGCCGGCAGCGCCCTGTTCTACAACTACGGCTTCTTCACCATTTTGGCGTTTGTGCCCTTCATCCTCGGCTTCGACGCCTACGGCATTGGTGCGGTGTTCTTTGGCTGGGGCGTGGCCGTTGCCGTGTTCTCCGTCTTTGTGGCCCCGATCGTCCAGCGCCGGTTTGGGGCCGTTGGGGCGCTGACCGCATCGCTGGTGGGTTTGGCCGTCATCTTGGTCGGCATGGCCATGGCAGCCGGGCAATCTGTAACCACCGTGGTGGTGCTGACCGTCGTTTCCGGAGCCCTGCTGGGCATCAACAACACGCTCTTCACGGAAATGGCCATGGCCGTCTCGGACTCCCCGCGCCCCGTCGCCAGCGCCGGCTACAACTTTGTGCGCTGGATGGGCGGGGCCCTGGCACCGTTCCTGGCCGCACAAATTGCCGAACACAGCAACGCTTCAGTCACTTTCTATGTCGCCGCGGCCATGGTGGTTGTCAGCGCCGGGGTGATTGTTGGCGGACGCAAGTTCCTCGTCGCCCATGAGCCGGCCGGCGTGTAAGAAGGCTTAACGAGAACGACGCCGGCACCTGGGCGAGGGTTCAATCCCCGCCCGGGTGCCGGCGTCGTTCTTTGTTCAATTACACGTGGCAACTACACGCGAGCCGGCTCATCCACTGAGCGGTAGGCGGAGATTTCCTCGCCGGCCGGTGCATCCTTGTCCAACGCGATCACACCGTAGGTCCAGCCCTTGCGGCGGTACACCACTGACGGGATCCCGGTTGAGGAGTCGATGAAAAGGTAGAAGTCGTGTCCCACCATTTCCATGTTGTCCACGGCGTCGTCCAGGGACAGCGGCGTGGCCGGGAAGACCTTGCGCCGGATCAGCACTGGCGAATCCCCGGCGGGGATGTCGTTCTCGATGTCGTAGGGCGAAGCTTCAGGGGCTGCTTCCTCCGCCTTCTGGGCGTAGATGGGCTCCGAGCTGCTGACCGGGGTGAGTGACCCCGTGGCCTCGTTGACAGCCACCGGGGCGTGCCTGCCGTGGTGGACTTTCTTCTTGTCCTTGGCCCGGCGGAGCCGCTCAAGCAGCTTCCCGTAGGCCAGATCAAAGGCGGCGAACTTGTCTGATGCTGCCGCTTCGGCGCGGATCACTGGACCCCGTCCAACAACCGTCAATTCAACAGTGAGCGGAGCATCCGCGGTGCGGGCCTTGCTTTCCTTGGAAACCTTCACGTCGACGCGCTGGACCTTGTTGGCCAACTGCTCGATCTTTGTGAGCTTCTCGGCTGCGTACTCGTGGAATCGGTCCGAAACAGTCAAGTTGCGACCGGTGATCATGAACTCCATGGTGCCCTCCAAATAACTTCGGTGACACGGCGGCCGGCTGGCAATGGTGCGCGAATCGCGACCGCCGACGGGTGGTTTCCTCTTGGAAGAGGTACCCGTTTACTTACGTTAGTTCACTACATCGCTTTATTCATCATTTGCGTGAAACCAATTTTCCGCGAGTCCTTCCAAGACCTCCTTTTCCCGACCGTGTTCCGGCGCTCGGGCGGCCGCCAGAACCACCGCCCCGCACACCCGAAAGCCTGATTCATGCAGTGTTTTGGCACCTTCGCGCAGAGTTGATCCGGTGGTGAGCACGTCGTCCACCAGCAGCACTTCTTGGCCGCTTGGCTTCGCTTTCAGCCGAATGGTGCCCCGCCTCCACCGCCTATATTTCATGGTGTTGTGCACGTTGCGCCGCCGCCCGGCCCGGCCCAGCCCCTTTTGGTGCTGTCGGTGCCACGGCAGCCGGACACGAATGGCCAGGGCCGGCACAATTTTCGCCTCCGCCGGCAGCCTCCCCTCCCGCACAAGCGTCCGCAGGATCAGGGCCACGGGGTCGTAGCCGCGCCGGCGCCAACCGTTGCCCGAGCTGGGTACCGGCACAAGCCACAATGGGTTCCCTGCCTGCGGGGACCGGAGCGGCAGCTGGGCCAGCGCCGGGGCGATCGCCATGGCCAGGCCCCGGCACAGCGGGGCGCAAAGCTCCGTCCTGCCGTGGTTCTTGAACGCCAAGATGGCCGCCGCCAAGGCGTCCCGGTATTCACCTGCGGCAATCACCGGCACATGGGACTCCCCAAAGACACCCACCAACGCATCCGCGGAGTGTTCAGCCCGGAACGGGCCGGAGGTTTGCCGGCGCAGCATGGCCGCGCATGCTGGACACAGGGCCTGGTCCTCGCATCCACACACCACACATTCGGCAGGCATGAGAAGGTCCAGGAAGTCCCGCCATGCCTGTTCGCACCACAGCCAGAACCGCAGCCAGGGCGAATTGGGCCTTCCCCTGTGCCTGGCCCGCGGCGGTGGCATGCCCTCCTCCGGCACAGGGTCCGGCACGCCGTCTTTCCTCCCAGCGTCCCCGTCGGTGTTCATGTCTCCAGCATGGCCCCGCTCCGCCACTGCGGCAGGCCCCTGGCAGTCAATTGTGGTTGTGGACGCTGCCGCCACCGCCTGTGCAGGAACCAGCGCGCCTGTGCAGGAACCAGCGCGCCTGCGCCCTACCCGGCGAACGAGGCCTGTTTGAGGTCCTTGGCCACCAGTTCCCAGTTGTTGCCCACGTTGGAATAGAGCTCGGTTTTTGTTTGGGCCTTGATGTTTCGTGATCCCGAGCCGGCGCTCAGCCATTGCAGGCTTGGCAGCTCATCCATGAAAGCGGGCTCCCGCATCAGATCCAGCAGCTGAATGCTGACAGGTTCAGTTCCCGAAGGCGCCATCACCGCAACCCCCGTCTCCCCTTCCCAAACCCCCAACGTGGGCGCACCTGTATGGGTCAGGCTCAGCGGTTCCGTCAGGCCCTTGGGGACTTCACCGGTTTTGAAGATGCCTGTCAGACTCGCGCGGCTGGTCCCGTTGGCACGGGAAAGCACAAGCGCGCGGGTGCCATCGCGTGAAATGCGCAAAGTGGTCACTTCCTGCCCCACCAGCCACGGAACAGTCAGGACGACCGGGTCCCCCAGCTTCCCGTCGTCGTTCGGGTTGATGGCGACCACCATGCCGGAACCGTCCCCGGCCGCCGACCACAACCAACCATCCGGGGCAAAGGACGGAGGGGTCAGTTGGACACCGGAGATGGCAAGCACCGGCTTCGCTCCGGGAACCACCGAATAAATCTGGTCCCCCACCCCGGAACGGAACGCAAAATTCTGTCCGGAATATGACATGGCAGGCACGGAAGGAATCAACGCCGCCACCGAAGCCATCTTGGGAACGGGCGAAATTTTGGTCCCGTCGAAGGTGACAAGCTCATTTTTGGCCAGTGCAACCTGGGTGGACGGCACCGCGTTGTCAATAATCATGGGTGCGACGGAGTCCGCCGCCCCGCCCATGTCCACTTCGCGGTCATCGGCAAGGAACTGCACGCCGGTGACGGTATTGAGGCTTTTTTGCAGTGTCACGAGCAGTTGGGCATGCATTTGCTGGCGTTGCTTGACGCTTGTTTCCAGCAAAGGCTGCGCGGTGAGTCCCACCTTGGCCAAGCCGTTGTTGTTCACCGGCACGGAATCGCGCTCAAGCGCAATTCCGTTGGGGAAGGCGCTGACCACTGCACCCTTCAAATACGGGGCGGGACCGCCAAGCATGGCCTTCACTATGGCCGTGGTGGTGCGCGAGGAACGGCCGGCCAGCCACCTGACGTCCGGAACCCCATAGGTGTACGTCGGGTCGTAGAAATAGATCGACACCGCACTGTACAGGTTCTGGAAGTTCGCCTCGGTGAGCATCACGCCGTCGGGCGCCTCCGAAATGCGCCACTGGCCGTCCACCTGCACCACCTTCATGGAAAGGATTTCACTCGCCCCCTCCTTGGCCGGAGTCAGCACGCCCGAGGCATCCACTGTCGCCACCACGTCAAACGTCAATTCAAACGTGTTCTTCGCCCTGCCCGGAGACACGGTAACAGTGTTCTTGTACACCAGCGTGCGCTGGTCGGGTGCCCAGGACTGGGCCAGGCCCTGAGTCAAGTACTGCCGTGCCACCTGAAAGTCGTCCTTGATGCCGGTGCCTGAATCGACAAAGCCACCAACAATGCTCTCCGCCGACGCGCCATCTACCGGGGAGAACTGCTCAAAGCCGATGTTGACGGAGTTGTCGCGGGGGCCGACGGCGTCGCTTTTGCCCACCGGTCCTCCCGTCGGAATCGCCGCGCATCCCGCCACGGCCAGAAGTACGACGACGGCCATTGCCCAGGCGACAAGCGCCCAGTTCCGCCGCGCCTTGGCTGGGGGACGGCGGGCCTGTGATTTATCCACGAAACCCATCACTGCTCCACCTTATTGTTGCTTCCGGTACTTGGTGTGTTCCCATTTGAGCTGCCGGTCTCATGGGACGGAGGCCCCTTCCGCGTGCCCAAGGCCCCCACCACGCCCATGGCGCCGGTGTTTGTCAGCACGGGTCCGGTGCCCAGCGAGCCGGAATCGCCGGCGTGCCCGCCGTCGGGTGGGAGCGGGACCGGCGAATGAACCAGCCCCCCGCCCTGCAGCCGCGGAAGGGTCAACCGGAAACACGATCCCTCACCCGGGACCCCCCATGCCTCAAGCCACCCGTCGTGCAGCCTGGCGTCCTCCATGGCGATCGACAAGCCCAACCCGCTGCCACCGGTGGTGCGTGCACGTGCCGAGTCGGCGCGCCAGAACCTGTCAAAGACATGCTCGAGGGAATCGGGCGACATGCCGATGCCGTAGTCGCGCACGGCCACGGCGACAGCATTTTCATCGGCGGAAACAAAGACTTTCACAGGTTTGCCTTCGCTGTGTTCGACGGCGTTCAGCACAAGGTTGCGCAGGATCCTGTCGATCCGGCGCGAGTCCATCTCGACCACGCATTTGTGGTTGCGCAGCCTGGTGACGACGGACACGTCCGTGGAATTGGCGTCGGCAACCGGGGCTGCACCGTCGATGACCGAATGAATCACCGAGAAGATGTCCAGCGACTCCACATCCAAGTCGGCCACACCGGCGTCGAACCTGGAGATTTCAAGCAGATCCGCCAGTAGCAGTTCAAAGCGCTCCACCTGGTGGAAGAGCAGCTCGGAGGAACGCTTGTTGATGGGATCAAAGTCCTCGCGGGCGTCATAGAGGACTTCCGCGGCCATGCGCACAGTGGTCAGGGGGGTGCGCAGTTCATGGGAGACGTCCGAGACAAAACGCTGCTGCATCTCCGAAAGCGTTGCCAGGGTCATGATCTGGTCCTGCAGGGACGTTGCCATTTTGTTGAACGAGGTGGCAAGCCTTGCCATCTCATCCTCCCCGGTGACTTCCATCCGCTCCTCCAGCTCGCCGGCGGCCAGCTTCTCCGAAACGGCCGCCGCTTGGCTGACAGGGCTGACAACAGTGCGCGTTACATACCAAACAATGACACCAATGAGCACAAGCAGGATGCCGCCGGCAAGCCACAAAACGGATTGGATGTAGTTCAGTGTCACCTGGGCGCTGTTGAGGTCATAGATCATGTACAGCTCGTAGCTGGTGTTCAGCAGGTTGACCTGACTGCCCACCACCACGGCAGGATGCACGTCCTTAACGCCCGTGGGCAGGGCAATGGACTGCCAGAACTGGCTGGCGGTGTCACCTTGGACAGCCTTGCGCAGATCATCGGGAATGATCGCGGACGTAACACCGCCGGAATCGGAATTGCTCACAGCCAGCTTGCTGTTTTGGCCCGGAATCTTGAGCATCAAGTACTTGCGGTTGTCATCGGAACCGCCCACGTCAAGCAGTGCCAGCGTGTCGCTCACGTACGTCGCCACGCGCGGCTGGTCGCTGACGCTGGCGCTGGAAAATTCGTCCTGCACCCGGGTGACCCCGCGGGTCGTTTCCTGCTGCGCCTGGACGAGGCGTTCCTTGAACAGCCCGCTGGAAATCTGTCCAGCCAAATAGCCACCAACCCCCACCACGGCCACCGAGGCAATCAACAGCGTGGTGACCACCGTGCGGAACTGCAGCGAGGTGCGCCAGTGCCTGGACCAGGAGTTGCGGAACCGTCTGACCGCGCGAAGGACCGCCGTGCCGGCCGTGCCCAGCGCCTTCTTCACCCGAACAGCAGGCGAGGCGCCGTCAGTATCGCCCGAGGCGCCGTCAGTATCGCCCGAGGCGCCGTCAGTATCGCCCGAGGCGCCGTCAGTATCGCCCGAGGCGCCGGCGTGGTGCGTGACGTCGTCGTGCTTGGACTGGTCCTGGCTCATTGCCCCTTCACCGGAGCCGCTTGATCCACGGCAAAGCCGGCGCCTACTGCCCGGCCTTGTAACCAACACCGCGCACTGTCAGCACCACTTCGGGAGCCTCCGGGTCGCGTTCTATCTTGGAGCGCAGGCGCTGCACGTGCACGTTGACGAGGCGGGTGTCCGCGGCATGACGGTATCCCCACACCTGCTCGAGGAGGAGCTCACGGGAGAAAACCTGCCAGGGCTTGCGGGCCAGGGCAACCAAGAGATCGAATTCAAGGGGGGTCAGGGAAATCCGCTCGCCTGCACGGCGAACTGCATGCCCGGCCACGTCGATGCTGATCTCGCCAATGACAAGCGTTTCCGGAGGCTTGACGTCGCCGGGACGGAGCCGTGCACGAACCCGCGCCACCAACTCGGCGGGCTTGAAGGGCTTGGCCATGTAGTCGTCGGCGCCGGATTCAAGGCCGCGGACCACATCGGAAGTGTCCGACTTCGCCGTCAGCATCACAATGGGCACATCCGACTCAACACGGATCAGGCGGCAAATTTCAATGCCGTCGATGCCCGGCAACATCAAATCCAAGAGAACAAGATCCGGCTTGTTGGCCTGAAAAACCTCAAGAGCCTTGGTTCCATCAGCACAAAAAACTGGATCAAACCCGTCATTGCGCAGCACAATACCAATCATCTCGGCCAGTGCCTCATCATCGTCTACTACTAAAATACGTGCCTTCATGCTTCTATATTTGCCTATTACCGGCACATTGTCCCCATCGACGCTCCACCAGTGGACTTGTGCGTGCAGTTCCTTGCCCGCCGAGGGGCATCTTTTCGATGGTGCTGCCCGCAATTTGCGCTGAAATCGAACGGGTAGTTGTTGGCAATGTCGCCGTGAAACATGGCCAACAACTACCCGTTCGATGCGGCAACCGGGGGCCTCTGCCCGTTCCCGGGCCAATACTTTTCGCAATGCCCGGGCATTCACAGCAGAATTGTGGATCTTCCCGATAGGGTTTGAGGGTGGCGCAACAGCACGCCTGGTCCTTGGCCGACGGCCACAACCATCAAGGTGCGCACGAATTGCCACTGCCAGCCGACACTTTTCGCGCCGCAGACGTTTATGGGGAATCTTTCAGGGGAGCACGATGACGCAGGAACCGCAGCAACCACCGGTGGAGCCAGAGGGAAAGAACGGCCAACCCGGCCAACAGCCGCAGCAACCGCAGTGGAGCCAATATGGCCAGCCCCAGTACGGCCAGGCGCCTCCGCCGCAGCAACCCCAATACCCGCAACCCGGCCAGCAACCGCAATGGGGCCAGTACGGCCAACCGCAATATGGCCAGCCCGGCTTCACCAATTACATGGCCCCGCCCAAGCCCGGCGTCATTCCGTTGCGTCCCCTGGGCCTTGGCGAAATCCTCGATGGTGCGTTCCAGGCGGCACGGCGCAACGGCAAAGCCATGTTTGGCTCGGCGCTGATCTTCCAACTGGCCACCTCGGCGATAATGCTCCTTGTCATGTTTTTGGCATTTGGAACATTCATCACCGACATCTTCACCATGGATCCCAACACGTTCAACGAGTCGGATCCCGCCGCCATGGATGCGCTGGGCAGCGCACTCGTCACGTTCTCGGTGTCCATCCTGTTGGCGTCGTTCCTGGCGGTACTCATCCAAATGGTCTTGCAGGGCGCACTCGTGGTCCCCGTGCTTCGTGCCGTGCTCAACCGCAAGACAAGCTTCGGGCAAATGTGGCGCCTGGCCAAGCCGCGGATCGGCAGCCTGCTCCTGCTCGCGATCCTCTACGCGGCGGCAACTTTGCTGGCCATGGTCCTGTTCACGGGCATTCTGGTGGGCCTGCTCCTGGCCATGGGCCTGTTGGAAAACACTGCCGGGGTGCTCGGTGCCATCGGTCTGGCCGTCCTGCTGAGCCTGCCGTTTGTGGCGCTCGCCGTCTGGATCGGCACGAAAGTTCTGCTGGCCCCCGCCGCGATCGTGGTGGAGAATATTGGCGCCATCGCGGGCATCAAGCGTTCATGGCAGCTGACCAAGAACAACTTTTGGCGTACCTTTGGCACCTCCATCCTGGCGGCCATCATCGCTGGCGTCATTGCCAGCATCATCACCACCCCAGTGAGCTTTCTGGCGGGCCTGCTCACGCCCATGATGCTCGGGGCCGACCCCACGGCCGAACAAGCCATCACGCAGATGCTGATTGTGCAAGCCATCTCAGCGGTCGTTGGTGCGATCGTGGGAGCTGTGACGTTGGCCTTCCAAGCCGGCGTCACGGCACTGATTTATGTTGACCTGCGCATGCGCCGCGACGGGTTCGACATTGCCCTGCTCAAGCAGTCCGAAACAGGGAAGGACGACGGCGGGATCCCCGGCTCCCCCGTTCCCGGCGACGTGGTCCCGGGAGCCTACCCAACGGGCGGCCAGGCGACGGGTGCCCCTTCCCACCCGCAACCCGGAAACTACGGACAGTAGGCCGCCTCCTTGACGGCATTGAGACTCTTGGGCGCAGCACTGCACCCTGCCGAGGTTCCGGTGGTCCCCGGTGCGGACGAGGCCCGGCAATGGGCGCAAGACGAGCTCGCACAAAAGGTGTACCAGGATGCCAAACCGGGCTTCGCCGACCAGGTCCTGGCCCTCCTCAAGCAGGCGTTGGACGAACTCCTGAACTCAATCGGCGTGGCGGACGGAAGGACAGGACTGGCCATCGCGGCTGGCGTGGTATTGCTGGCCATCGTCGCCATCATTTTCATTGTCAGGCCGCAACTGAACCGCAGGAAGTCCGCCGCCGCGGTCTTGTTTGAAAACGAGCAGGTGATGACTGCGGCACAGCACCGCTCCCGGGCACGGGCAGCTGCCTTGGAGGAAAACTTCAGCACGGCACTTAGCGAGCAGTTCCGGGCCATCGTCCGGGCCGCAGAAGAACGCGATGTGATTGTTCCGGCGTTGGGGCGCACAGCCTTCGAAATTGCCTCCGAACTGGAACAGGCCTTCCCCTCCCACCGCTCGGGGCTGCACCACGGCGCCGAGCTGTTCAATGCTGTGCGCTACGGTCGGGTGCAGCCCACCTCGGCCATGTTTGCGGAACTGGCGGAAACGGATCAGGCGGTTGCCGCAACCTCCCCCCGCTATTTCGATCCCCACTCTGCCGAGAATTTCCCGGCGGTGCGGCCATGAGTACACAAGCCACCGTCGTATTCCGGGCTGAAGATGCCAGCACTGCAGTGCGGTCGGCACGCTGGTGGAAGAGGCACAAGTTCTGGCTGTTGTGCGCAGCGGCCTTCCTGGTGCTGTCGCTGCTGGGCATCATTCTGGGCAGCGGCGGCGCCAGCACGGGCGGAACCCTTTCCATCACCAATCCCGCCCCAGCAGGTTCCCAGGCGGCCGCTTCGGTGCTGCGCAACCAAGGAGTTGAAGTCACCGCCACGGAGTCCTTGGCCGAGACGTCCGCAGCCCTGCGCGGCAACGGCCAAGGCAATAGCACCGTGTTGTTTTACGACCCCCGAAATCTCCTCTCCCGCGAGCAGTCAGCCGAACTGGCGGCGGCCGTCCAGGACTCCGGAGGCAAGTTGGTGGCCGTGGCCCCGGGCCCGTTGGCCGTGAAAGGGCTCAGCTCCGAGCTCTCCAGCGCCGGCACTCCTGCAGGAACTCCCACGGCCGAAGCACAGTGCACCGATCCCGATGCGGTCGCGGCCGGAACCATCGACGGCGGAGCTCCCGCCTTGGGTGCCTCCGCCACCTCCGTCAGCACTTCGCTGATGCTCTTCAAGGGTGCCCAGAACTGCTTCTCCCCCTCCGGGAAGACTCCCGCCGCAGGCAGCTACCTTGCCTACAACGGCACCGGCGACGTTGCCGCGTTGGGGAATCCCGGCATCCTCATCAACCAAAACTTGGCGAGCAGGGGCAACGCCGCACTCACCTTCCGGATGCTGGGCAGCAATCCCAAGCTGCTCTGGTACACGGCCAGCCTGAAGGACGTCCCGGTGGCGGAACAGACTCCGGCGTTGTCCGACTTCACCCCCCAGTGGATCTTCCCGGCGTCGGCGTGGCTGCTGCTGGTCGGAATATTGGGCATGGTCTGGCGCGGGCGACGGCACGGACCACTGGTGACAGAGCCACTGCCGGTCGTGGTGAAGGCCTCGGAGACGCTGGCCGGTCGTGCCCGGCTGTATCAAAATGCGCGAGCGCTCGACACGGCTGCCGCGACGCTGCGCCATGGCACCCTGTCACGGCTGGCGCACACGATGCGGTTGGGCCATACCGCGGATCCGGCGGCCGTGGTTGACGCGGTGTCCAGCCAGAGCGGCCGGAACCAGGCATACGTGCACGACCTGCTGCTCGGTCCTGCCCCCACCACCGAAAAAGACATGTTGTCCATGGCCGTGGAACTCACGGCACTAGAGGAAGAAGTGGCACAGCGATGAGCCTGCCCCACCAGAATCCCGGCTACCCGGCCCAGAACCACACAGCAGCGAACCAGCCCAATCCGAACCAGCCCGAGCCAAGTTACCCGGCAGCTGCACCCCGGCACCAGCCCCAACCGCAGCATCAGGAGCAGCAACCCCGGCAGCCGGAACACCAGCAGCAGGCGGGCTTCATCCCGAGCCCCTCGGCACAGGCGCTGATGGCAGTGCGCAGCGAAGTGGCGAAAGCCGTCGTCGGACAGGATTCCACTGTCACCGGCCTGCTCATTGCCTTGCTCGCCGGCGGGCATGTGCTGCTTGAGGGCGTGCCCGGCGTGGCCAAAACCCTGCTTGTCAGGGCCCTCTCCACTGCCCTGAGCTTGGACACGAAGCGCGTGCAGTTCACCCCGGACCTCATGCCCGGCGATGTGACGGGTTCGTTGATTTACGACGCCGGCACCTCCGCCTTCGCCTTCCGTGAAGGCCCGGTCTTCACCAATATCCTGCTGGCCGATGAGATCAACAGGACACCGCCGAAGACCCAGGCTTCGCTGCTGGAGGCCATGGAGGAACACCAGGTGTCCGTCGACGGTGTTTCACGCCAGCTGCCCTCGCCCTTCATGGTCGCCGCCACCCAAAACCCGGTGGAGTACGAGGGAACTTATCCGCTGCCGGAAGCCCAATTGGACCGTTTTCTGCTCAAGCTCACCATGGATCTGCCGGGCCGTGATGAGGAAATCGAAGTGATCCGTCGGCACAGCCTGGGCTTTGATCCGCAGGACCTGCACGGTGCCGGTGTGCGCGCGGTGGCCGGTGCCGCCGAGTTGGAACAGGCTCGCAAGGAAGTGGCGGAAGTGGGTGTTGCCGCTGAGATACTCGCCTACGTTGTGGACCTTGTTCGGGCCACCCGCACGGCGCCGTCGTTCGCGTTGGGTGTGTCCCCGCGCGGGGCCACGGCCATCTTGAAGTCCGCCCGCGCCTATGCGTGGCTGTCGGGGCGTGGATTCATCACCCCGGACGACATCAAGGCGCTGGCGCTGCCCACCTTGCGGCACAGGGTCGCGCTGCGTCCCGAAGCTGAAATGGACGGCGTCGCCGTGGACGACATCCTGCTTTCCATCCTGGCCACCGTGCCGGTTCCCCGCTGACGGCAGGCACATACCACCATGGCAATTTCGGGCAGGTTTTTCTTCTTGGCACTCGCGGCACTGGTGCCCATCATCGCCCTGCCCGGACCCATGACCTGGCTGCTGGCCCTTGCCGTGCTGATCCTGGTGCTGGTGGTTGACACGTCCCTCGCCGCATCGCCGCGCAAAGTGGCACTGCAACGCACCCTCCCTTCCGGAGTGCGCCTGGGCGAACCTGCCACCGCCATGCTGCGGCTGGCCAATGAGTCTGCCCGCGTGCTCCGCGCCCAGGTCAAGGACGGCTGGCAGCCCTCGGCCGGGGCCACCAATTCACTGCAAAGCGTGCACATTCGCCCCGGCGAACGGGCTGCGCTCACAGTTGCCTTGCGCCCTGCCCGGCGCGGTGACCTGCACACCGAGCAGGTCGCCATCCGTTCCTTTGGCCCACTGGGCATGGCCGCGCGGCAAGGCACCATTGCCGCGCCCGGAACTTTGCGTGTCCTGCCGCCGTTCAACTCCAAACGCCACCTGCCCTCCAAATTGCGCAAGCTGCGCGAGCTCGACGGCAGGGCAGCCGTGCAAATCCGCGGTGCCGGCACGGAATTCGATTCACTGCGCGATTATGTGCGCGGCGACGATGTCCGTTCCATCGACTGGCGCGCCACGGCCCGGCGCCGGGACGTGGTGGTCCGCACGTGGCGGCCCGAACGGGACCGGCGCGTGGTCATTGTCCTTGACACCTCGCGCACCTCGGCAGCCAGGATTGCGGACGAAACCGCCCTTGACACGGGCATTGAAGCGTCCCTGCTGCTGGCGGTTTTGGCTGAGCGCGGCGGGGACCGGGTGAGCCTCGTCGCGTACGACCGCCGCGTCCGGGTCAAGGTTTCTTCCACCGGCAAGGGCAATATGCTCAACGCCATGGTGCAGGCCTTGGCCCCGCTTGAGCCTGAACTCATCGAGCTGAACACGGCGGCCGTTCCCGGCCAAGTCCGCGACGTCACGGCGCACCGCGCCCTGGTGGTGCTGGTGACTTCCCTTGATGCCGGGGCTGCCGAGGAGGGCCTGATCCCGCTCGCGGCAACACTGGCGCAAAAGCACATTGTGGTGGTGGCCGCAGTCCGCGATCCAGCCGTTGACGAGGCCCGCCTTGAGCGTTCAAGCACCACGGCGGCCTACCGTGCCGCCGCTGCCGAGCACGCACTCAACCGCCGCTCGGCCATCACGGCAGTCCTGAAGCAGGCAGGCGTGGAAGTGGTGGACGCGGCCCCGGAAGACCTTCCGCCGCAACTGGCGGACAGGTACATCAGGCTCAAGGCCGCCGGCCGCCTCTAATACCGACGCTCCTGCACATTCGGGGCCATTCACTCCAACCCTCCTGCACGTTCGGGCCCATTCTGGCCAACCCTCCTGCACTGCCAATGAAGCGCCGCAGACGCTGAACACGGCGGAGGAGCATCAGGAAAAAATGACCCGAGGATGCAGGACCGTCGGGGAAACTTACCCCGGATCTGCAGGAGCGTCAGGGAAACAGGCCCCGGTTCTGCAGGAGCGTCGGGGAGGGTCAGGCGTTGCGAATTGTCGTCAGTTCTTCGGCGACTTCCAGCGTCCGCTGCACCATGGCCCGTGCCTCCTGCGGGGAGACACCGGCGAGGCCGCGTTCCGGTGTGATGCGCAGCTGGTTCAAGGACGCTTCCGCCAGGCCCAAACCCCTCCACGGACGCATGATCCGCTCCACCAAAACCGAGTATGACGGCAGCGCGAGGCCTGCGCGGGCCGCCACAGTGTTGGCCTTCACAGTGTTGGGCGGGACAGTGCCTGCCCACACGCCAAGGCCCGATTCGATGGCACCTGCCAGCTGTTCCCAATGCCCCGTGTCAAGGCGGCGCAACGGGACGGCCACCGCGTCGATCCCGCATTCAAGGGCCGTCTCCAGGGCCGTGCACCAAGCGCCGGCCTCGGCAGCCCTGCTCTCTGTGCTGCTGGTCGCTGCACTGCCAAGTCCCGTGGTGGTGCTTTCGGCAACTGTGTCCAGGCCCAGACCCTCCCCGGTATCGGCCAGGTTGAGCGCCACCGAAGCAAAGCCCGCCGCCCGGGCTGCCGTGACAAGCTCAGTCCATGTGTGACGAAGTTCCGCCGCCGGGATGGAGCGCAGCGTCCTGTAGCCCGACGCCGTCGGGATGGTGCCGGCCAAGGCGGCCGCCACATGGGGTTCGTCAATTTGCAGTGTCAATGCCGCCCCGGGCACGGCCGCAGCCAGCCTGCGTGCGTGGTTGGCCAGCCCTGCCGCCAGCGACTGCGCAACGTCCCGCCGGGCGCCGTGGTCCCGCAGCGCCCGCTCGCCGTAGTGCAGATGGATGGCGGCAGCCAACGTCACCGGGCCGGCAACATGCACCTTGAACGTTGCCGGGGCAATGTCCGCCGCGCCGGCCACGTCGGCCAGCACATTGATGTCCGTGGACAACGCCGACACGGCTCGTCGGTGGTCCAGGCCCGGACGGTCAACAAAGCGCCAGCCATAGGGCTGGACATCCACCGGCAGTTCCACCAGCAGCGCTGCCGTGCGGCCAATGGCGTCGGAACCCACTCCCCGCGCCGGGAGGTCGGGCAGGGACGGAAGGTGCGGATCCGTGAACAGGCCCAAGGAAATCTTGGTGGCTTCCACCGGGTCGGTCCCCGGCCAGCCGCCTAAAGAGGTGGCTGTGGTCTCCGGCTGGGCCGCTGCGGGCTCGGCGGCCATGGCGGGCTCGGCGACAGGGGCATGGCCGGCCCCACGGGCAGGTGAGGGGTTCACTGAAGCTGCGTACCGCCGTCGTCGGTGGCTGCGGCCGGGTGTGCAGGCGATGCCTCGGGATGGGCCACAAAGCGTTGGCCGTCAGCGCTCTCCACGGGCACGACGCCGGTTGCCGCAACGGCTGAATGGCTCTCGGAAATGGCTTGGTGGTGGTGGATGACCTCGCTGATGATGAAGTTCAGGAATTTTTCGGCAAAGGCGGGGTCGAGGTGGGCGGACTCGGCGAGGGCGCGCAGGCGCTGGATCTGGGCGAGCTCGCGATTGGGGTCCCCCGGTGGCAGCCGGTGCTTTGCTTTGAGAATGCCCACGCGCTGGGTGGCCTTGAACCGCTCGGCCAGCAGGTACACCAGCGTGGCGTCAAAGTTGTCGATGCTGGAACGGATGGTCAACAGCTCGGCCATGATCGCCGGGTCCACGGCGCCCGTGAGCGAACTGGCGCCCGGATCGAAATCTTCAACGGACAAGTGCTCTGCGTGGCTCGGTTCGCTCATAGTCACAGTTTAGGCGGTGCAGCGGGCAGAAAAAACTCTCCTCCGCCCCGGTGCACCGCCGCAACCGCCGCCGCCGTTCCAACGCTGTTCCACCAGCCTGTTCAACCGCCGGCCTATTTCCCTCCCAGCAGTGCTTGGTGGACGGCGCGGCGTTCAGCCTGCTCGGCCGGGTTGGGCACGGGAAGGGAAGCAATCAACCGCTTGGTGTAGTCGTCCTTCGGACTGCCCATGATCTGGCTGCCAATCCCCTGCTCCACCAGCTTGCCCTTGTAGAGCACCCCGACCCATTCAGCCAGGATGTCCACCACGGCCAGGTCGTGGCTGATGAACAAGGCAGCAAAGCCCAGCTCCGTCTGGATCTCACGGAACAGTTCAAGCACCTTGGCCTGCACCGAAACGTCCAGGGCCGAGGTGGGCTCGTCGGCAACGAGCAGCCGGGGCTTGAGCGCCAGGCCGCGGGCCAGGGATGCGCGCTGGCGCTGCCCGCCGGAAAGCTCATGCGGGAATCGCTTGGCGTAGGCCCGCGGCAGCTGCACCGACTCCAGCAGCTCCCCCACCTTCGCCGTAATGGCGGCCCCGGACAGATCCGTGTGGATGACAAGCGGTTCGGCCACGCACTCGCCAATGCTCAGATGCGGGTTGAAGGACGCGGCAGGGTCCTGAAACACAAATCCGATGTCCTTGCGCAAGGGCCGGAAAGAGCGCTCCTTGTAGTCCAGCATCTCGTAGCCCAGCACCTGCAACGAGCCGCCCGTGGTGCGGTTGAGCCCGGCAATGGCCCGCCCGATGGTGGTCTTTCCGGAACCGGACTCCCCCACCAGGCCAAACACCTCCCCCGCGCTGATGGTGAAGGAGACCTTGTCCACTGCCCTGAAGGCGGGACTTCCCAAGCGTCCCGGGTACTCCACCTCCAGGTCCTTGGCTTCAACGAGCACTTCCTTGTCCTGGAACGCCCTGGTGGTGAAACCGGCAGATGCCGAATTGCGGCCCAGGTGCGGCACTGCGGCCAGCAGCTGCCGCGTGTATTCCTGCTTCGGGGCGGCGAACAAGGCCGCGGAGCCGGCTTCCTCCACCACGTCGCCTTCGTACATGACAACGACGCGGTCTGCCAGATCCGCCACCACGCCCATGTTGTGCGTGATCAGCACGATGGAGGTCCCGAACTGGTCGCGGAGGTCGCGCAACAGTTCAAGGATCTCGGCCTGGACTGTCACGTCAAGGGCCGTGGTGGGCTCGTCCGCCACGATCAGCCCCGGATTCAGCGCCAACGCTGCGGCAATGACCACGCGTTGCTTTTGTCCGCCGGAGAATTGATGCGGATAGTAATCAACCCGCTTCTCCGGCTCGGGCATCCCCACCTTGGCCAGCGCCTCAATGGCAAGCTTGCGCGCCGCTTTCCGCCCCACCCTTTTGCCCTCGGGCCGGTGGGCACGCAAACCTTCTGCAATCTGCCAGCCCACCGTATACACGGGGTTCAGCGCCGTGGAGGGCTCCTGGAACACCATGGCGACGTCGCGGCCGCGGATCTGGCGCAACTGGCGTTCGCCAACGCTGACAATGTTGTTGCCGCTGATCACCACTGCCCCGCTGCTGATCGCGGTGTCCGGGAGCAGGCCCAGGATGGCCTTGGCCGTGACGGTCTTGCCGGAGCCCGACTCGCCCACAATGGCCACAATCTCCCCCGGGGCCACCGTGAAGCTGACATCCTTGACGGCCTTCACGTCCCCCTGGTCGGTGGCGAAGGTGACTTTCAGCTTCTCAATGTCCAGCACCGGCTGCCCTGCACCCTGCCTCGCAGAGGTATTTCCCGTGGCGCCGCTCATGCGTCCACCACCTGCTCTTGCTTGTTCCCATTCATGGTTCGGGCCTTCTTCTTGGACCGTTTGCGTCCGCGCAGCCGCGGATCGTTGAGGTCGTTCATGGACTCGCCGAGCAGGGTCAGGCCCAGCACCGTCAACACAATCGCGGCACCGGGGAACACACCCGTCCACCAGATTCCGGAGGCGGCGTCGGTCTGGGCGTGGTTGAGGTCGTAGCCCCATTCGGCTGCGGAGGACGGTTCAATGCCGAAGCCCAGGAAGCCCAGCCCTGCCAGCGTCAGGATTGCCTCGGAAGCGTTGAGCGTGAAGATCAGCGGCAGCGTCCGGGTCGCGTTTTTGTAAATATGCCGGGCCATGATGCGCACGCTTGAGGCACCCACCACAATGGCCGATTCCACGAACGGCTCGGCCTTCAGCCTGATGGTCTCGGCCCGGATGACGCGGAAGTATTGCGGAATGAACACCACCGTGATGGAGATCGCAGCGGAGAAGATGCCCGACCACATGTTGGAGCGGCCGTGGCTGATGGCGATGGACATGACCATGGCCAGCAGCAGTGTGGGGAAGGCGTAAATCGCATCGGCCACCACCACCAGGATCCGGTCCAGCCAGCCGCCTATGTAGCCCGAAAGCAGTCCGAGGATCACGCCAATGAAAATCGACAGCACCACGGCCACCACAATCACCAGGAACGCGGTCTGGGCACCCCAAATGGTGCGGGAAAAGACATCGTAGCCTCCCGCCGTCGTGCCCCAGATGTGCGCGGACGACGGCGGCTCCTGGGTTTCGTTGAAGCGCTGGGTTGGGCCGTAGGGGGTAATCAACGGCGCCAATGCGGCCGTCAAGAGGAAGATGGCGGTCATGAGGATGCCTGCAATGAGCATGCCGCGCTGCAGGCCCATGCTTTGTTTGAGCTGGGAGATGACGGGAAGGCGGCTGAAGAGGGACTTTTTTCTCTCCATGGCTAGTACCTCACCCTCGGGTCGATCAGCGCGGCAATGACGTCAACAATGAAGTTGGTGATGGCCACGATCACGGCCAGCAGTGCCACGATCCCCTGGACGGCAACAAAGTCGCGCGCCGTCAGGTAGTGGGCCAGCTGGAAACCCAGCCCCTTCCACTCGAAAGTGGTTTCGGTCAGGACGGCGCCGCCCAACAGCAGTGCAATCTGCAAGCCCATGACGGTGATGATGGGGATCAGCGCCGGCTTGTAGGCGTGCTTGGTCAGCAGCCGGTATTCGCTCACGCCGCGGGAACGGCCGGCCTCAACGTAGTCCTTGCTCAGCGTGCCAATCACGTTGGTGCGCACAAGGCGCAGGAAGATCCCCGCCGTGAGCAGGCCCAGTGCCACCGCGGGCAGGACAGAATGCTGTGCGATGTCCCAGAACGCGTCCAGGTTGCCGCTGCGCAGCGCATCCAGCCAGTAGATGCCGGTGGGTGCGGACAGGGATGCCATGTCAATTTCGGTGCTCGTGCTGGCCCGTCCGGCCACGGGGAACCAGCCCAGCCAGATGGAAAATAGGAGCTTGAGCAACAGCCCGGCGAAGAAGACCGGCGTGGCGTAGAAGGAGATGGCCAGTACGCGCAGGACGGCGTCATGCCATTTGTCGCGCTTGTAGGCTGCCAGCATGCCGAACGGGATGCCGATGGCCAGGGCCACAATCAGCGAGTTGATGGCCAGTTCCAAGGTGGCGGTGCCGTAGGTGGCCAGCATGCCGGAGATGGGCAGGTTGTCGGAGATGGTGCGGCCAAAGTTGCCCGTGGCCATCTGGCCCAGATATTCAAAATATTGGACGAAGATGGGTCGGTCGTACCCGGCATCGTGGATGCGGATGGCCAGTTGGTCCGGTGCGAGCCGTCCGCCCAGGGCCGCCGTGATGGGGTCGCCGGTGAGCCTCATCAGGAAGAACACCATGGTGACGAGGATGAGAATGGTGGGGAAGATCAAGGCGAAGCGGATGAGCAGATATTTGCCCAGGCTGCCCCCGGCCTTTTTCCTCTTTGCGGGTGCCTGTCCTGCGGGTTGCGCATCGGGCAGGTCAATCATTGCGGTCATGTGTGCCTGTTTCTGTGCTACAGGGGGTTCTGGTGGTTCATGTCGCGCAACAGGGCGGGGCGTCCTTTGTCAGAAAGCCCCGCCCTGTTGACGGGCGGCCATGCTTGCCAAGCAGCGCCGGACGGTCCTACTTGGACAGGACGCCCAACCGGAACTTGAACGAAGCGTCCAGGGTGTCGGCGGTTCCCTTCACGTCAACGTTCGAGACTGCCACCTGGGCACCCTGCAGCAGCGGCAGCGTGGAGAGGTCCTTCGCTTCGGCAATCTGGATGTCCTCGATCAGCTTGGTGCGCTTTGCTTGATCGGTCATGGTCAGCTGCTCGGTGATCATCTTCTGGATGGCCGGGTTGCTGTAATGGTTCTTCAGGAAGTTGTCCGTGCTGAAGAAGGGCGTGAGGTAGTTGTCGGCATCCGAATAGTCCGGGAACCAGCCCAACTGGTACAGCGGGTAGGCGCCTCCATTGTCCGTGCGCTGCTTGGAGTACGACACCCACTCGGTGGACTGCAGGTTCACCTTGAACAACCCGGACTTCTCCAGCTGTGCCTTGATGGCAGCGTACTCATCACCCGAGGAGGAACCGTAGTGGTCCGGGTTGTACTGCAGGTCCAGTGTGACGGTTTCGCTGACGCCGGCGTCGGAGAGTGTCTTCTTGGCCTTGTCCACATCCGGGGCGCCATTGCCGTCGCCGTAGTCCTTCTTCAAGGGCTCGATGGCGCCGGTGAAGCCGGCCGGAACGAAGGAGTACAGCGGCAGATAAGTGCCCTTGTAAACCTGCTCGGCGATGGCCTTGCGATCAATCGTGTCGGCCATTGCCTGGCGCACGGCGAGTGCCTTGGCGCCATCCGGGGTTGCGGTCTTCGCACCGAACGGCATGGTGTCGAAGTTGAAGACAATGTAGCGGATTTCCCCGCCCGGTCCGATGTCCACCCTGACGTTCTTGTCGCCCTTGAGGCTTTCAATGTCAGTGGCCGTTAGGCTGCGCCAGGCAACGTCGATGCTGCCCTTTTGCACTTCGAGTTTCATGTTGGTGGAGTCCGCGAAGTACTTCATTGTCACGGCGTCGGATTTCGCCGGGCCCAGCAGACCCTTGTAGTCGGCGTTTTTCTTGAACGAGATGAGTTCGTTCTTCTTGTACGTGTCGATGTCGAATTGGCCGGCAAAGGCCTTTCCGGCAATGATGTCTTCGTCGTTGGTGATCTTGTCGGCGCTAAAAACGGTGTCGTCGACGATGGGGCCCGCGGGGCTTGTCAGCACCTGCGGGAACGTCTGGTCATTGCCGAGTTTGAGCGTGAATACCACGGTGGTGGCATCCGGGGCAGCGACGCTTTCCAAGTTGCCCAGCAGCGTTGCCGGACCGTTGGCGTCATTGATCTTCAGCTGGCGGTCGAAGGAAAACTTCACGTCCTTGGAGTCAAGCTCCGAGCCGTTGGCCCACTTCAATCCCGATTTGAGTTTGACCGTGTACTCGGTGGGAGATGTGAACGACGCCGACTCGGCCAGGTCGGGCTTCGGGTCGGCGCTTCCGGGGGCCGAGTTCAAGACAAACGGATAGATCTGATTCATGACCATGAACGAGCCGTTGTCGTAGGACCCTGCGGGGTCCAGAAAAGTGACCTTGTCGGTGGTGCCCACCACTACGGGGCCACCTGTTGCGCCGCCGCCGGTGCCTTCTCCGTCGCCTGCCGGGCCTGTGCATGCCGTCATCGCCAGGACAGAGACGCCCGCCAGGGAAATGACCGACTTCAGACCAAATCTATTCTTAGTCATCAGCAAACTTTCTCTTGAGCTTTGCATGGAACAGCCCACACGCCATCGTGTGAGCTGAAACACGCCTTTGATGCTTATATCTCTATCAGAGATCCCTGCAGCGCGTGGCGGCAAAGAGGAAGTTGCAACCAGATGGTTATCTAAGCGACGCGGCCCAGGGCCCTGTCCTGAAATACGGGCTGCGTCCGAACCATCCAGCCAGTCTGGTGTAGGGGTCCGCGGTCAGTGGAACACGAACTTCCGGGCCTATCCCCCGCTCTGCGTTGCGATGCTCGGGCTTCAGCGTCCGCTGCGCCCAGGCCAGCGACTGCTCTGCCAGGGCAGGATCCAACACGACGGGCACCCCGGTGGCCCGCACCAAGTCCCAGGCATGGACGGTGAATTCGGTGATTTGCAGGCCGATGCGACTGCGCAGGGGCGCCTCGCCACCGCCGGGCAGGGCCACTTGCGCACTGAGGTCTGCGCTCAACCAGGCTCGCATCAGCATGATGGCACCGTCACTGAACCTGGTGGACCAGTCGGCGCCTACAGTTGCTTCCGCAGCGAGCGGGTCAACGTTGTGTCCGCGGGCCATGATGGTGTACTTGTGCAAATCCTGCACCACCAAGTGATGCAGCAGGTCCTGGACATTCCACTCCGGGCAGGGCGTGGCCCATTCCGCTTGGTTCGCCGGGATGGCCCCAATGACTTCGGCGCACTGATTGAGTGCACTCTCCAAGAGCTGAAGCGGGTTGGGAACTGTATGCGGGTGCATGAGTGTGGTCCTTCCGTGAGCCAAGTCACCATTAGTGGAAGTTTACGCCAGCTGTGCAAGCCCGCCGGATTGCTACGGCATCTCTGGCCGTGCCAGCGACCTCGCCGAATCAATCGTGGCCTGTCCCAGCACCCTGCTGCCCTGGTACAAAACCACTGTCTGGCCCGGCGCCACGCCGCGCAGCGGCTCACCCAAGGTGACGGTCAAGGTTTGCCGGGACACGCCGTCGTCCAGCACTTCGCCGACGAAGGCGCGGGCCGGGACGGGGTCGCCGTGGGCGCGGACCTGGGCGTGGCAGTCAAACTCGGCACCCGTGGCGACCTCGGCGATGGGAAGCCCGGCCCAGGAGACCTTGATGCCCTTGATGTCGTCGATGGCCAGCAGCGCGTGCGGACCCACGACCACCTTGTTCTCCTTGGGGCGAATTTCCAGCACAAAGCGGGGCTTGCCGTCGGAGGCCGGAGTGCCCAACTTCAGGCCGCGGCGCTGGCCCACCGTGAACTGGTTCGATCCGGTATGGTCCCCCACCTTCGCGCCAGCCTCGTCGACGATCTCGCCGTCGGTCATTTTGATCTTCTCGGCCAGCCACCCGGCCGTGTCACCGTCTGGAATGAAGCAGATGTCGTGGCTGTCGGGCTTTTTGGCCACGGACAAGCCACGCGCCTCGGCCTCCGCGCGAACTTCGGCCTTGGAGGGGGTGTCGGCCAGCGGGAACATGGAATGCTTGAGCTGCTCGTGGGTCAGGACCCCGAGGACGTAGCTCTGGTCCTTGGCCCAGTCGGCGGCGCGATGCAGCTCCGGGTTGCCCTCGGCGTCGGTGATGACCTTCGCGTAGTGGCCCGTGCAGACGGCATCGAAGCCCAGCGCGATGGCCTTTTCCAGCAGGGCAGCGAACTTGATCCGCTCATTGCAGCGCATGCAGGGGTTGGGTGTGCGCCCGGCTGCGTATTCGTCGATGAAGTCCTGGACCACGTCTTCCTTGAACCGCTCGGAGAAGTCCCAGACGTAATACGGAATGCCCAGCAAGTCGCAGGCGCGCCAAGCGTCGTTGGAGTCTTCCACGGTGCAACAACCCCGGCTTCCCGTGCGCAGGGTCCCGGGCATGCGGGAGAGCGCCAGGTGAACCCCGACGACGTCGTGCCCGGCATCCACTGCCCTGGCGGCGGCTACGGCGGAGTCAACCCCGCCACTCATGGCGGCCAATACTCGCATTGCTTACCTCTCAATTGAAACTAAAAACTACTCGTCCACCATCCGCTTGCCTTCAGAGCTTGCGACGGACCGGAGCTTTGCATGGCCCCGGGAGCACGCTCCCGGCCTTCCCACTCCTCGCAAGCTCGAAGCGGGACCCTCGGCCGGAACCTTTCGGGCGTCCGCGCAGCGGGCGGGGGCCATGTAAAGCGAAGGTACGTCGCATAACTACCAGGTACTCGCGGTTTGGATGGTGGATTGGTGCCCTGCCATGCCGGCTTGCTTGGCCATGGTGTGGGCTTGTGGCAGCGCTGCCACAAAGGAGTCAACGTCTTGTTGGTTCGATGTATGCCCGAGGCTGAAGCGTTGTGCGCCACGTGCGGTGTCTTCGTCAAGGCCCATGGCCAGCAGCACGTGGGAGGGTCGCGGGACCCCTGCCGTGCAGGCCGAGCCGGTAGAGGACTCAATGCCAGCCATGTCCAGCAGGAACAGCAACGAATCGCCTTCGCAACCCGGGAAGGTGAAGTGGGCGTTGCCGGGGAGCCGTGTGTCGGGATGGTCAGCCGGGTCGGAGCCTCGCAGCACTGCCTCCGGGACGGATTGGCGGACGGCGTGAATGATTTGGTTGCGCAACCCGGCAATGCGGTTGCTTTCCTCCGCCAGGTTCTCGGTGACGTCCCGGGCCGCTGCGGCAAAGGCTGCAATGCCGGCGGTGTCCAGCGATCCGGACCGTACGCTTCGTTCCTGTCCGCCGCCGTGCTGCACGGGTGTCAGGACCACTTCTCGGCCCAGCAGCAGCGCGCCGACACCCACGGGGCCGCCGATCTTGTGGCCGCTAATGGACATGGCAGCCAGTCCGGAGTCCTTGAAATTCACCGGAATTGACCCGAAGGCCTGGACGGCATCGGAGTGCACCGGGATGCCGTACTGATCTGCGAGCGCCGTGATTTGGGCGACGGGCTGGATGGTGCCGACTTCATTGTTGGCCCACATGCAGCTGAGGAGTGCCACAGAGTCCGCGCCGTCGTCCAGTTCCTTTTTCAAGGCTGCAAGGCTCACGGTGCCGTGTTCATCAACCGGCAGCCAGACGGCTTCTGCGCCCTCGTGCTTTTGTAGCCATTCAACGGTGTCTTGGACGGCGGCATGTTCGATGCTGGAGACAAGAATGCGCGTGCGGCGAGGCTCGGCTGCGTTGCGGGACCAGTAAAGCCCCTTCACAGCGAGGTTGTCTGCCTCGGTCCCGCCGGAGGTGAAGATGACTTCCGTGGGGTGCGCGCCGGCGGCTGCAGCAATGCTTTCACGGGCGGCTTCCACCGTGGCGCGGGCGCGTCGGCCCGATCCGTGGAGCGAGGACGGATTGCCGCTACGGGTGATAACGGAGGTGAGTGCGGCGAGGGCCGGGGCCGAAATTGGCGTGGTCGCCGCGTGATCAAGGTACACGGGCACCCACCGATTCTACGCCATTCAGGCAGCCTGCCCCTCCGGGGTTCCGGTAAACGTTGTCCAAACGGCCAATTCGCCTGCCGATTTGTCCACAACCGCACTAAATCCCTTGCCACTGCCCGTCTGCACTGGCAGTATGTGGGTGATTTGCATCACACAAGAGTCCCGGGAGGGCGAATACATGAAAACAGCACGATTTAGACGCACCACCGCGGCTGCCCTGTGCGCAGTCGCAATGGCCGCAACCACCATGCTCGGCGGAAGCGCCATGGCGGCGTCACCCGATCAACACTCCACGCCCGTCGACTTTCCCGCAGCCGACGGCGAGCTCATGAGCTATGTGGTCAACGCGAAAGCCAGCAACCCCAAGAAGACCCGGGATGTGGTGCGGGCTGTCGCGGCAGCCGGCGGCGTCGCCGTCCAGCAGTGGCCCGAGATCGGCGTGGTCATTGTCCAATCCGAGAGTGCCAGCTTCCGTTCCGACATCCTCAAGTACGGGTACGCCTCCGTGGAATCGGTGGGTGCAACACGCACCATCCCGGTGGCGGAAGGCACCCCGGACGGCATTTACACTCCGTGGCAGAAAGCTCCGCAGCAGCGCAAAAAGCAGCTGGCCGAGTCTGATCTGCTCTATGGCGACGCCACCTTCGACGGCGTCGCCGCGGATCCCCGTGAAGCCGAGCAATGGAGCCAGGTGCAGATCAAGGCGGACCAGGCCCACCAGGTCACTGATGGTTCCCGCAACGTCCTGGTCGGCGTTCTGGACAGCGGCATCGACCCCAACCACCCCGACCTCCAGGCGAACATCGACGTGGCCAACTCCGTCAACTGCACCAATGCCGGGCGGCCGGACACCTCTCCGACGGGCTGGAACCCCACCACCTCGTCCCACGGCACCCACGTGGCCGGCATCATCGGTGCCGCCCGCAACGGTGTGGGCATTGTGGGCGTGGCCCCCAACGTGCGCATGGCCTCCGTCAAGGTGGTCAACGATGCCGGCTCGATCTATCCCGAGTACGCCATCTGCGGTTTCATGTGGGCGGGCTTGAAGGGCATGGATGTCACCAACAACAGCTACTACGTCGACCCGATGCAGTTTTGGTGCGACGACCAGCCGGACCAGAAGGCCGTGCGCGTCGCCGTTGAGCGCGCAGTCGAATGGTCCACGAAGCAGGGGGTGGTGCACGCGGCGGCCGCGGGCAACGCCTCTTACGACCTGGCCAACAAGACCACCGACGATGTCAGCCCCAACGACAGCGCCGGGATTGAGCGCCAAATCAACAATGGATGCAACGACATGCCCACCGAGCTGGAGGGCGTGGTGACGGTCTCGTCCACCGACCAGGCCGGCAAGCTGTCATCCTTCTCCAACCGCGGGCTAAACGCCATCGACGTGGCAGCGCCCGGATCAAGGATCTTGTCCACGTTGCCGAACAATGGCTACGGCTTGCTCAGCGGCACCTCGATGGCTTCACCGCAAGTTGCCGGCGTGCTGGCACTGATGAAGTCCCAGCACCCGGGCTGGAAGCCGAAGCAGCTGATTTCACAATTGGGCAAGCAGGCCGAGGACCATATCTGCATGCCATCTGCAACGCCGACCGGTGCCGAGTGCATCGGCAAACTGTCCAACAACAGCTACTACGGTGAAGGCATTGTGGATGCCTTGCAGGCCGTGCTGTAGGGCACCGTTCCTGCCGAAAATCCGTCCGTGTCCTTTCCGGCGGCCGCCTTTCCAGGTGGCCGCCGGAAATGCTTAAGATTCCTGGGGGACCAGCCGTGCGCAGCAGTGCGATATCTCGGCGTCGGGTTCGAGGCTGTGCCGTTCGTCGGAGCAACCCTCGAGGGCCCCGCTGAGCAGTGAGCCATTGAGTGCGCACACCACAGCGGTGTGTTCGCGGGACAGCTGGTGGAAGGGGCAGTTGGCCATGATGGTGCCGCCGTTGCCGTCGGGTTCGGGACTGTAACCGGTGTCGGCCAGCAGCTGGTGGATGTTGCCGGCTTCCGCCCCCCTGCGCCGACCCTCCGCAAAGGCCACTGCGGACACGGACTCCTCGATGCCTTCCCCGGAATCCATGGAGCGCTGGACAGCTGCCGCCAGCAGGCTTGCGGCGAGGTCGTAGTGGCGTGGTGGCACCGATGCGCTGACTTCGCTCTGTGCCGCCGTGTACAGCTTGGTGGGACGGCCGGAGCCGGGGCCGGACTTGGCGCCCATTTTGCGAAATTCCACCAGCAGCAACTTTTCCTCCACCAGGCGGTCAAGCTGGGCCCTGATGGTGCTTTTGGGCAGGCCCAACGCGGCCGCACACTCGTCGCGGCTCAGCGCACCCGTGGATTCGCGCACCAGCTCAAACAGCTTCCTGCGCAGCGGATCCCCCAGCGAGGCGACGGCGCTCAGGCGCTGATGCTCGTCAAGCCCGGGAGTGTGTGCGAAGGGTTGCTTCACGGGTTGATTCATGGCCGCTGGCCTGTGTCCTTTCCTGCCGATGTGGAGTGCCGACGCTGGCGGCCCATGCTTGGCAGATGGTGGATTGTTACCTGCATGCTTGACGCTTCGAGTCTGCGCTTCTAAAGTCAATAATACAATCTTTAGAAAGGGTTGGAAATGTCCCTCTCCAGCGCGTCGCTGCCTGACCTGCTCACCTTTGAAGACCCTGAATCGCTCGCGGTTCCGTCGGGGATCGACCTGCCCAGGGCCCAGGCCGCCATTGCCGAGTTCCTGCGGGCGCTGGGCCGCGACGAAACCGACCCCCATCTTTTGGACACTCCCCGCCGGGTGGCCGCCGCCTATGCGGAAATGCTCACCCCACGTGACACGTCATGGACCACGTTCCCGAACGAGGATGGATACCAAGGCCTGGTGCTGGTAAAGGACATCCCCTTCCATTCACTGTGCCAGCACCACCTCTTGCCGTTCCGGGGTGTGGCCCATGTTGGATATCTTCCCGGCGATCGGCTTTTTGGGCTCTCCAAGTTGGCCCGCGGCGTCGAGCTCTTCTCCCGCGACCTTCAAGTCCAGGAACGCCTCACCCAGCAAATCGCCGATTGGCTGGAAACCACGCTGACCCCGCGCGGGGTCGGGATCGTGATGGAAGCCGAGCACACCTGCATGTCCCTGCGAGGCGTGCAAACCTCCGGCACAATGACCCGCACGTCCGTTTTCACCGGCCTGCTGTCCGACGCCGGTCCCTTGCGGGAGCAGTTCCCCTAGGTCGGTTCCCTGGAGCAGCCCCCGGCTCCTCCCCAATGCGTCTGGCTGCCGTGCCCCGTTGGGGCCCGCGGAGCCGAAGGCCCACTTTCATTCAAGAGACACAAAATTTCCACGGAAAGAGTTTCGATCATGAACGAGTCAAGCAGCACACCAGGCACAGGAGCTTCAAGCACGCCCTCCCCTGCAGATGCCGGCATGGTGATTATTGGCGGGGGCCTCACGGCTGCCACCGCCGCAGAAACCCTGCGCAAGGAAGGCTTCACGGGCCCTGTCACCATCGTGGCCGACGAAGCGGAAATCCCCTACCAGCGCCCACCACTGTCCAAGGGGTTCCTGGCCGGCAAGGAGGACGAGGATGCATTGCTGCCGCTGTCGGCAAAGTGGTACCAGGAGAACAACGTCACGCTCCTGACCGGCATTGCCGCCACCGCACTTGATCCGCGAGCGCATACCGTGGGCCTGAGCAACGACACCAGCCTTTCGTATGCCAAGGTCCTGCTGGCAACAGGCGCAGCACCGCGCCACATCCCGTTTCCCGGCGTCGACCTCAAGGGCGTCCACACGTTCCGGACCAAGGCCGACAGCCTTGCCATGAAGGAACTCTTCACCGGCGGCGGCAAGAATGTTGTCATGATCGGCTCCGGCTGGATTGGCATGGAAATCGCCGCCACGGCCACCGAGCTGGGCAACAAGGTGGCGCTGATGGGCCTGGAGGACGTGCCGCTGTCGGTGGCGATCGGCAATGAACTCGGCACGGTTTTCGCCAACCGCCACAAGGAAGCCGGCGTGCAGTTCGTGCTCCCTGCCAGCGCCGCCGAAATCCAGGGCACCGATGGCACCGTCACGTCCGTCCTGACCACCACAGGGGTCACGCTGCCGGCGGACATTGTCATTGTCGCCGTGGGCGTGGTGCCCAACATTGCGCTGGCCAAGGATGCCGGACTCACCATCAACAACGGCGTTGAGGTCACCGCCAGCCTGCAGACTTCCGCAACGGACGTGTTTGCCGCCGGCGATGTGGCCAACGCCATGCACCCCGCCACCGGGGCGTACGCCCGCTCCGAACACTGGGCCAACGCCATTGCCAGCGGAAAGGTCGCCGCCAAGTCGATGCTCGGCCAGACTGCCGTGCTCGATGACATCCCCTACTTCTACACCGACCAATTCGACCTCGGCATGGAATACTCCGGCTTCGGCGCACTGGCCAAGGATGCCGAAATCGTGGTCCGCGGCAGCCTGGAGAAGCGCGAGTTTGTTGCGTTCTGGGTGCTGGAAGGACGCGTGGTGGCCGGCATGAACGTCAACATTTGGGACGTTCAGGAGGCCATCAAGGCGCTCATCAGCTCCGGCCGCACCGTCGACACGACCAAGCTGGCTGACCCGGAAACCCCGCTGGAGGATATTTGATGGTGGGTATGACCACTTCGGCCCCTGCCACGGCTGCCCCGTTTTACACTCCGCCGTTGCTCCACCCGGTCCACCGGTTCGGCTCGCGCACCATCGATTTCAGCCGGCAGGTGGCGCTGATGGCCATCATCAACAGGACCCCTGATTCCTTTTACGACGGCGGGGCCACCTTCGCCCTCGATGCTGCGGTTGCCGCGTCGCTGGCGGCCGTGGACGACGGCGCCGACTGGGTTGACATTGGCGGGGTCCCGTTCGCGCCGGGGCCGGCGCTGAGCGCCGAGGAAGAGGGCGATCGGGTGGTGCCGGTCATCGCTGCCGTGGCGGCCGCCAGCGACGTGATCATCTCCGTTGACACGTTCCTGCCCGAGGTGGCGGCCCGCAGCATTGCCGCCGGAGCCACTGTCATCAACGACACCACGGGTCTGTCCAATCCGGACATGGCATCGGTGGTGGCGGAATCCGGAGCCCATGTGGTCATTACGCATTCGCTGGCCAGGCCACGCACCGTGTTCCCACGACCGCAGTACGACGACGTTGTTTCCGAGGTGGCGGCTTTCCTGGCTCGAAAGGTGGAACTGGCCCTCTCCTTCGGCGTCCCGGCCGACAAGATCATTGTTGATCCCGGGCACGACCTCAACAAGAACACCCTGCACACCTTGGAGATCACGCGTCGCTTCAACGAAATAGCCGCGCTGGGTTTTCCGGCCCTGGCAGCAGTTTCCAACAAGGACTTCATTGGCGAAACCCTCAACCAGGCCAAGGACGACCGCCTGGAGGGTTCGCTCGCAGCCGGAGTGGTGTGCATGCTCGGCGGCGCCCGGATTTTGCGCATGCACAATGTTGCCTCGGCCAGCTCTGCCATCGGCATGACGGAGGCGGTGCTGGGATGGCGCAGGCCGGCGTACCTCAGGCACAACATGGGCGAAGCCAACCATCCTGCGGCACCAGCCACTCCAACCGGCTCTTGAGGGCTGGTTCACCGGAAACGTTAAGGACCTCCCCATGATTGAGCGAATCTTCCCCGACCCCTCCGTCCTCTCGGCTGCGGCCTTGGAACACGAACTTCTGGCCCCCGCCCCGGAGCGGGGCCGAAGCGGCACACCGTGGGTGAGCTTCAACTTCATCTCCAGCATTGACGGCGCAGCTTCCCTGGACGGTCTCTCGGGCCAGTTGGGCAACGCCTGGGACCAGCGCGTTTTTTCACTGTTGCGCCAAAGCGCCGACGTCATTGTGGTGGGCGCCCAGACCATCAGGGCCGAAGGCTATGGCGGAGAGCTGCTCAGCAAGACTGCCCAGGCGTGGCGGGAGGAGAACTGGTTGTCCACGCACCCGCCGCTGGCCATTGTCTCCGGCACCCTGAATTTGGACGCGGAGCTCGCAGTGTTCACGCAGGCCCCGGTGCGGCCGCTCATTTTGACGCTTGAATCAGCCCCGCAGGGGCGCAAGGACGCCTTGGCCAAAGTCGCTGAGATCGTCACTGTCGGGACTGATTCCCTTGACGTGGAACTGATCATTTCCAAACTCACGGCACGCGGCTTGGTGCGAATTCATTCCGAGGGCGGACCAACGTTGCTGGGCACCTTCGCCGAGGCGGGGAAAGTGGACGAGCTGTGCCTGACCATCTCGCCGCTGCTGGTGGGCGGCTCGGCAGGTCGGATCTCTCGCGGTCCTGCCGCCCCGCACACTGCCAGGCACACCGCAGACCACGCTTCGGCGGCCGCAGGCATGACGCTGGCCCGCATCATGAAGGCCGATTCCATGCTGTTCCTGCGTTATGTGCGCTCCACCGACCACTAGTTGCCCTGCTTTCCCACCTTTTCCCACCTTCGGCGGCCTTCACCTGCGCCGAGACTGCAGCAGTCGGCAATGTTTCTCGAGAACATTGCCGACTGCTGCGCTTTCGAATGCGACCCGGTCGGTGCAAGAGCGGGTCAGTTCTGCGGTGCAGCTAGTTCGACGGCGGAGCCACCGACAATTTCGCCATCACCTTTGGCGTCATGGCGCCCAGCAACGCATCGCTGGGGCAGGCCAGGGTGACCAGCAGGCCCGTGTCGGCAGCGCCGAGCATCCGCGCCCACACTGTGCTGGCCATGACACCCTTGGCCGCCTTGGTGTTGAAGGCCAGGAAGGAAATGCTTGGTCCGGGCTTGCCTGCTTCGCCAACCCACGGCAGTTCTGCTTCCGACAGGCCTGATTCCATCACTGAGGGAATCAAGTACTTCATCAGTTCGGTGGAGGAAGCCTTGTCGTCGCCTTGCGTGATGAGCGGGCCCTGGTTGGCGGTGGTCCAATGGGCCAGCAGGCAGCCGGCCGCATTGCTGTACTGCGTCTGGCCGGCCACGTTCTTTTTAAGCAGTTTCCACTCCGGCGGACCGGGCGTTTCAGAGTAGTCCTGCGGCGGCTGGCCCAGGATGTCGTTGAATTCCACCGGCACCCGCGGCGAAAGCGTGGTGCCCGCTGCAAACGTCATCGGTGCTGCTGCCACTGCGGCGGCGTCGTGTCCGGCCACCACCGTGGGCGGCGCATAGGTGGGTGGCGCGGTGGGCTGCGCGGTGGTTTGCGGCACGGGCGAGGGAACCGAAATGCTGCATCCGCCCAAAGCTGCGAGCGCCGCAACGGCAAGCCCCACAGCTGCAGTCGCCCGATAGGTGGAGCCGCTCTTTCGATTCACAGCATCCACTGTACCGACAGGCATCGGCGTCGTTGCAACCGGAGCTCTCGCTCGCCCCGCGGCGGCTGGGTTAAAGCGGGCGGGTTAAACCCACAGCTGCAGGGCACCCGGGTCCACTGTGACCGTTGCCGGCAGCGGGCCGATCCGCTCCCCGTCCGCATAGCTGACGATCCCCGGCGAGTCGATCGCCACCTCACGCACGCGTTCAATGCCCACCACGGGGTGGCTGGTGTGCCGTCCGGAGAACACCAGCGGGTAGATGCGCAGGAAGGCCAGCCGAGACAGCGGCGAGACGAGAAACAAATCCAACCGTCCGTCGTCGCACTTCGCCTCGGGGGTGATCTTCATGCCCCCTCCGATGGAGACCAGGTTGGAGATCGACAGCAAGACGGCCCGCTGCCTGCGCGCTTCACCGTCCACCACGAGCGAATAGGTCCGCGGTGTCAAGGTGGCGAGCTCGCGCGGGGTTGCCAGCTGGTAGCGCAAGGTCCCGCGCGGCCATCGCCAACCATTGGCCCGCTCGTTGACCAGCGCGTCAAAACCGGCTGAGAGCGCACACATGAACCAGACCAAAGCTTGCCCCTCCCGCTCAATGCGGCCCAGGTCGATGGTGCGCGGTGGCAGCTGGCAGGCTTTCAGGAAACGTTCGACGGCGGCGCCCGGCCCTCGCGCTCAATGCGGCCCGGGTCGTTGGGGTCCAGGCCCAGGCCGCGGGCGGCGTCGTTTCCCGTCCCGGCCGGGATGATCCCCAGCGGGATGGGGGTGTGGGCCAGAGTGTTGACACCGAGGTGGACCATGCCGTCCCCACCCACCACCACAAGTGCTTGGGCGCCGGCGGCAAGCTCGTCCTCGACGGCGCCGCGCAGGGCCTCGCAACTGCGGCGCCGCAGAACGCTCACGTGGTGTCCGGCGTCGCGCATGTGCGCCACTGCCAGCCCGCCGATGCGTCCCGGCGACTTTTTTCCTTTGCCGCCAAACGCTGCCCGGGGGTTAATGGCGACGGTGATCCGCAACGGCGCGGAGGTGCTCACCGGGCGGCTGCCGCGCGTTGGCGGTCGGTTGCGGGAAGTGTGGTCATGGCACTGGCAATTATGCCGGCGGGTGGGCGCGTCGGACGGGGATTGGCGGCGCGGGCCGGGCAGCTAGACTGATCTTTTGGCACTGCCTGGCTAGCGAAAGGTCCCCGGTGGGCGAGAAGTTCCTCACGCATTATCAAGTCCTCGGACTTGCACGCACGGCTTCTGAACGCGAGATTAAGATCGCCTATCGCAAGGCGGCCCGGATCACCCATCCCGACAGGGGCGGGGACGCGGCGTTGTTTCGCCAAATCACGCAGGCGTACGAGGTCTTAGCGGACCCTGCGCGCCGGCAAGCCTACGACAGGTCCTACGGCGTCACCGGGAGCAGCACTGCCCGCGCTTCGGGGTCTCAAGCTCCGGGTTCCCGTGCCCCGGGCACCGCTGGAGGGGCTTCGGCCCACTCGTCCGCCCGCGCCGCTTCCGGCGGGGCTTCCGGGGGCTTCAGCACCCGCCGCGGCAGCGGCAGCAAGGAACGGTCCACGGCAAGCTCTCCCGCCGTCTACCTTCCTGCCTATGCGGACGTGGCTGCCGGCGAGACCCCGCTCATGCCGCAAAGCCGGGCTGCGCAGCCGGTCCACGGCTCGCCGCGGAAGCGCGGGCTCTTTGGGGCTTCATCACGCCTGGCCAGGGAAGCCCGCACCGCACAGCTGATCATGGCCCAGATTCTGCCGGGCATTCCGGCGGCCAGGCTCATCAACGGCCTCACGGCACCGGGCGGCAAGGGCTACGTGGACCACGTGCTTGTCTCGGGTTACAGGATTGCTGTCATTGGTTCCATGCTGGTGCCCAACGGCGCTTTCCGCTGGGACGGCAACACCCTCATCCACGGCAACAAGGTGGTGGCTCCCCCTCAACTGATTCCCGCGGCAAGGGCCTTCCAGGAACTTTTCCCTGAATGCAATGTCACGGCCTGGGTTTGTGTGCACAGCAGCACGGGAAATCTCTTTGAGCCTGTCATCGACTATGCCAGGGGCACCGAACCCGACGGTTCCAACACCATCAACATGGCCAACGCCGCCCGCTTTGTGCGCGAGGCCAAGCACTTCCTAGCCTCGGGGCCCGCCCCGAATGTTGTCGACGTGTCCGTGCTGGACCGGCTGCTCGGCGGCATGTACTAAAGACCCGGCTGTCCAACCACCGCTTCCACTGGCAGTAGGATAAAGACGTGTTTCGCATCCTTTTCCTCACCCCCGAGATCCCCGGCAACACCGGCAACGCCATCCGCCTGGCCGCCATCACCGGCGCCGAACTGCACCTTGTTGAACCGCTGGGTTTTGACTTCTCCGACGCCAAGTTGCGGCGGGCAGGCCTTGACTACCACGACTTGGCCGTGGTGAGCGTGCACAAAACATTGGCCGATGCGTGGGAGGCACTTGCCCCCGAACGCGTCTTTGCCTTCACCTCCGACGGCGAAAAGGGCTATGCGGAGATCTCCTACCAGCCCGGTGACGTGCTGATGTTTGGCAAGGAATCCTCGGGACTGTCCGCCGAGGTGAAGCTGGATCCGCACATCACTGCACGGGTGCGCCTGCCCATGCTGCCATCCCTGCGGTCCCTGAATCTTGCCAACGCCGCCTCAATTGCCGTCTATGAGGCATGGCGCCAAAACGATTTTGCCGGAGCGCAAATCCAGGCCTAAGAATTCTTTGGCGGGTCTCCGCCTTGTCCATTTCACCAACTGGAGGTATCTATGTCCGCTCGCGATCCTGGCTTGGCGTTCACCGATGGGGCACTGCAATTTGAGGCGTGGTCGGACAAGCTGTGGGACCCCATGGGACGGGATGTGGTGGCCGCAGCCGCGCTCCAGGCAGGGGAAAAGGTCCTTGACGCCTGTTGCGGAACGGGAGCTGCCACCATCCCGGCAGCTTTCGCCGTCGGCACCACCGGGACGGTCGACGGCGTCGACCTCTCCACCGGGCTCCTGCGCATGGCGGCGGCAAACCTGGCCAAACAAGGGATTCTCAACACCACGCTGACTGAAGCCGACGTGACCGCCTGGCGCGGACACCGCACCTTTGACGCTGTCTTGTGTTCCTACAGCATGTTCTTCTTCGCTGACATGGAGGCGGGGGTGGAACATCTCGTGTCCATGCTCCGTCCGGGCGGCCGCCTTGTCACGAGCACCTGGGTGGAAGGGGCGCTGGAACCCTTTGGCGGGCGCATTCTGGAAGCCGCCATCAAGGAACGTCCCCGCTTGGCCGGGGTAGTCCCGGAACCCAACAAGAACATGGCCCGCATCGCTTCCGCGGACGCGCTGGCCGTGTGGCTGACCGGGCGCGGCTTGGAAAACGTGTCGGTTGAATCGCATCCGCTGACACTGACAGTCGACGACGCCATGGCCTGGAACCTTGTCATGGGCAGTGGCTGGCGCACCCTGCTCCCCCGCGACCCCGAAGCCATCTCCCGGGTCCGCCGCGACTTCATCCACTCGGTGGGCCCTCAGATTGACATGAACTCGGACGCCCTGATTGCCACCGGCACCGTGCCCGCCTGAAGGGCCGGAACATGCCGCACTTTGTGAACAATGCCGCGGTTTGCCGGAAATGCCAGCGTTTGTAT